>NZ_VUOK01000003.1 GCF_009806555.1 Methylobacterium sp. 2A
CAGCAGTTCGCCCAAGTCGTGACGGGCGGTGTAGTCGCGCGGGTCCCGAACCGCGCGCAGGATGAGCAGAAGATCCTCGACCATGACCAGTCCCTCCCAGGGGGAAGACGTGGTCAGAGTCGATCGCCGATGACAGAGCAACTGCCAATCTACTCATATGCAATCGCCCTCCCCCACAGGGGGGGAGGGAAGGGCGTGGATCCGCTGGCTCACGCAGCCTGACGATTGGCCGCCAGCCGCTCGGCGAACTCGATCGCCTCGATCAGGCTGCGCTCGTTGGCGATGCCCTGGCCGGCGATGTCGAAGGCGGTGCCGTGATCGACCGAGGTGCGGATGATCGGCAGGCCGAGCGTGATGTTCACCCCCGACAGGTCCATCCACTTCCCCGTCGCCGGGTCGATCTCGAACCCCAACAGCTTCACCGGGATGTGCCCCTGGTCGTGGTACATCGCCACCACGGCGTCGTACTGGCCGGCGCGCAGCTTCACGAACACCGTGTCGCCCGGCACCGGACCGTGCACGTCGAGCCCGTCGGCGTTGGCCTGCGCGATCACCGGGGTGCTGACGTCGATATCCTGGCGCCCGAACAGGCCGCCCTCGCCGGCATGCGGATTGAGCGCCGCCACCGCGATCTTCGGCTTCGCGAGCCCCAGACCCTTCAGCGCCTTGTCGGTCAGGTCGAGGACGAGGCGCAGCCGCTCCGGCGTCAGGCGCTTGGGCACATCCTCCAGGGCGACATGGGTGGTGACGTGCGAGACCCGCATGTTGCCGTGGGCCAGCATCATCACCGAGCCGCGCACGCCGGTCAGCTCCGCCAGCATCTCGGTATGGCCGGCATAATGGTAGCCGGCCTTGTTGAGCGCCTCCTTGTTGAGGGGCGCCGTGACGATCCCGCCGATCCGTCCCGCCATGGCGAGGCGGACCCCGGCCTCGATCGCCTTGTAGGCGAAGCGCCCGCCATCGGCCGAGAGCCGGCCCGGCTCGATCGGCGCGCCCTCCGCATCGGCCTGGAGGCAGCAGAGCGCCGGCCAGTCGCCATCCTCGGCGACCTCGGGGATTTTCTCTGGCAGGAGGCCGAGCGCGGCTTCCGCCCGGTGCAGAGCCGGCGCGCTGCCGATGACCATGAGCTTCAGGTCGCCGGCTGCGATCCGATCCTTCAGGCGGGCGGCAGCCTTGACGATGATCTCCGGGCCGATGCCGGCCGGATCGCCCATGGTGATGGCGAGATGCTGCGTCATGCGTCGCTCCTGTCGGGCGTGAAACCGTTGTGATGGAGTAGATCGCGCCAGACGGTCTGCGTTCCGAACGCGCCGGATTTCGAGATCACCGCGAGCCCGTCCCAGCGCCCGCCCCGGAGGGTCGAGCGCGGCAAACCGGGGGCGATCTGGCCGGTGACATCGAGGCGTTCGACCCGGAGCGCGAGGCAGAGCGCCTTGAGCGTCTCGCCGCCGGCCACCAGAAGCGTGCCGGGCTTCGGGATCCGCTCGACCACGCCCGCGAAGGTCTCGGCGATCCGCGCGGCGGCGGCCTCCCGGGCGGTGCCTTCGGGCAGGGCGAGGCTTGCCAGCACGACACCGTCCCGGGCGAGGCGTTCGCCGACCGCGTCGGCATGGTCCGCCGCCTCCGGCGAGAGGACGAGGCGGTGGGGCCCGCAGGCGTCGAGCTGCGCCGCGGTCTCCGGCCGGTCGGAGCCGAACAGGCCGAGCACCGGCCCGGTGAGGCGATCGTCGCCGGGCGCCGCGACGCCCTGCGCCAGGGCCGCCGCGAGGCCGCCGCTGCCGCACCAGAGCACCGGCCCCTCCCGGCCGAGTTCGGCGATGCGGGCCAGATCGTCGTCGTGCGACGCATCGTAGACCACCACGCCCGCCACGGGACCGTCGGCGAGCGTGGCCCGGCGCGCCGGCAGGCCCACCGCCCGCAAGGCCTCGGCGATGTCGCCGGAGACCGGTTCCCAGCCACCGTCACGCCGGGCACGCTGTCGGCCCCCCTCCGTGCGCCGCCCCTGGTATGGGAAGGCGGGCGCCACGATGCAGCGTGCCCAGGCGCCGAGGCGCATCACCGCAGCGAGTTCCGCCGCCCAGGGGCCGCGCAGCAGGCTGTCGACCTTCTTGAAGGCGATGTCGGCCTCCCGAAGGCGCGGCGCGAGATCCCCGACGATCCGGCCGGCCTCCGCGGGCGAGACTTCCCGGGTGCCGGAATCGATCGCGAGGCACCCGGAGCCGGCTTCCGGCAGGATCTCCGGCCACGCCACCGGGATCGGCCCGCACAGGCCGGTGAAGCCGGCGGCGGTGTCGAGGGTGCCGGTCAGGTCGTCGGCGATGAGGCGCAGGCGGGTCATGGCACGGGGGATAAGGTTACAACCTTCGCGCAGTCCTGATCGGGCGCCGACCCGTCTTTTGCGCAGACGGCAGGCTCGCGGATCACCGCCCCGGTAGTGTGGCCGCCGCCGGGATCGGAGAGGCGATCGATAAGGCCATTTGCGGCGCTTATCATGGGATCTGTCGCAGTGGCATATCGGTACTTGTTGTGAAGTTGTTTGGCCGATACGCCCGACCTGCGCTGCGGGTCAAGGAATGGCGCCGATAGAATGGTGGCTGAAATCTCTCAGCGCGTCCGCGGAACGGCGGTGATGAGACGCCACGCAACACCGTCGTAGAGCTGCCACACCGTTCGAATGGTGGGACGGCGCCCATCAGGCGCGAGGATCGAACCCTCGCAGATCAGACGGATCCGCCCGGCCACCTCAGTTCCGTGCATCTGCAGGTCGTGCGCGGTATGATGGGCCAGCAACGCTTCGGCCAGTTGCATCGGCCGCGACGGGTGGAACCCGAAGGCGAGGAAATACCGGGCTTTCGGACCGCCCTTCGGGTGGTCAACGTTCAGCAGGTAATGGGCGATCTTCTCCTCGGGGACCTCGAACGGCGGCTGTCGATCGCGGCACCGAGCGCCCGATCCGCTCGATCCGCGCGGCCTCCACGGTCGCCAGGGCGCCCATCGGTTCGGGGAATTCGACCTCGTAGGCTTCGCCCAAACCCCAGACGGCCACCACGGTCCCTTCGCTGCCGGCGGACATGATGTCCCCGTCATCGGTGACGACATCCGAGAGCAGGCGCACGTCGTCGAGTTCCCGGATGGCGCCGCCGGGCTGGTCCTTCCTCAGCAGGTATACGGCCTCGACCGACATGGCCGCATTCTGCCGCGCCTCCGACCGACCCGCAAGCCGCTCTGGACTCTACATCGACAGATCGAGCAGCCGCCCCTCGAACAGCCGATCACGGGACGCGCGGATATGGGCGGTCATGCGGGCCTGGGCGGCCTCGGCCTCGCCGTCGCGGATCGCCGCGAAGATCCCGTGATGCTCCTCCAGCACGCCCTGCAGACCCGAGCGCGGACCCAGTAGCGCGAGGCCGTGGATCTTCATGCCCACCGCCACGTGCGATTGCAGGGCCTGCAGGGAGGCCGCGTAATAGTGGTTGTTCGAGGCCACCGCGACCGCGTGATGGAAGGCGAAGTCGGCATCCTCCCGGTGCTGCTCCCGGCGGGTGGCCGCGGCCAGCAGATCGAGGGCCGCCGCGATCCGGTCGAGGGCCGCGGCGTCGCGGCGCGTGGCGGCGTGGAAGGCCGCGTCCGGCTCCAGGGTCAGGCGGAACTCGTAGCAGCGCTGGATATCGGCGATGCTTTCCACCGGCGCGAAGCCCGGGGCAGGGCCGGATTCCTCGCGGGGACGGACGAAACTGCCGGCCCCCTGCCGCGAGACGATCGTGCCCTCCCGGCGCAGCCGGTCCAGGGCGGCCCGCACCACTGGCCGCGAGACCTGGAACCGGCCCGCGAGGTCGTGCTCGCTCGGCAGGCGGGCATGGGCCGGATAGGTTCCGTTGGCGATGCCGGCGAGGATCGCGTCGTAGATGCCGTCCGACCGGGATGCGGGCCGGACGGGGGCCGCCTTCGCCACCGTGGCACGGCCCGCTTCCGGGCCGGGGGCCTCCGCGCGGCCAAGCAGGGTTGACGACATCCGGGGTGACCTCCGTGCGCTTCGTCGGCCAAGTCATCGACGCGACCACCCGATTGTCAACAAGTCGGCACTTGTCCGCCATGTTGCGCGTACTTGTCGAAAGGTTGTAGCAGGCGCCGGGGGGACGATTTCAGGTGGCGGGCCCGGGACAGGAGCCGCACCGGAGGACCTCCCATGCAGATTCCGATCAAGCGCTCGCTGGAGCGCGTTCCGGGCGGCCTGATGGTGGTGCCGCTGTTCCTCGGCGCGATCCTCCACACCCTGTTCCCGAACACCGCGACCTTCTTCGGCTCGTTCACCGGCGCGCTGTTCAACGGCGCCCTGCCGATCCTGGCGGTGTTCTTCGTCTGCATGGGCGCGGGCATCGACTTCCGCGCCGCCCCGGCGATCGCCCGCAAGGGCGGCGTCCTGCTGGCCGCCAAGGTCGGCGTCGCGGCGATCCTCGGCGTGGTGTTCGGCCATCTCCTCGGTGAATCCCCGGTCGTGGGCGGGGCCTTCGCGGGGCTCTCGACGCTCGCGATCGTCGCCGCCATGAACGACACCAACGGCGGCCTCTACCTCGCCCTGATGGGCCAGTTCGGCCGCCCGAAGGATGCGGGCGCCTACGCGATCATGAGCCTCGAATCCGGCCCGTTCCTCACCATGGTGACGCTGGGGCTCGCGGGTCTCTCCGCCTTCCCGTGGCCGACGCTGGTCGGCAGCATCCTGCCGCTGCTGATCGGCATGGTGCTGGGCAACCTCGACCGCGACATGCGCGCCTTCCTGTCGGGCGCCGCGCCGGTGATGATCCCGTTCTTCGCCTTCGCGCTGGGCTTCGGGCTCGACCTCGCCAAGATCTGGCAGGCGGGCCTCCTGGGGATCGGGCTCGGCGTCGCCGTGGTGGCGGTGACGGGGGCGGTCCTGTTCGTGGCCGACCGGCTGACGGGGGGCAACGGGGTGGCGGGCGTCGCGGCCGCCTCCACGGCGGGCAACGCCGCCGCCGTCCCGGCGATCATCGCGGCCGCCAACCCGGCCTACGCGGAGGCCGCCGGCCCCGCCACGGTGCTGGTGGCGGCGAGCGTCGTGGTCTCGGCGCTGCTGGTGCCGCTGCTCACCGCCTTCGTGGCCGCCCGGGTGCGGCAGGACGGGGAGCCGTCCGGGCCGCTGCTCGACCCCGCGGTGCGGCCCGCGACGCCCCGGCCCTGATCCTTCCACAGGCGCGCATCGGCCCGGCAACCGAAGACGGTGACGCCCGGTTGTCCCGGTAGACGGCGCGGCACAGCGACAGACCGGAGCGGGCACACCATGTCCACCGAAGCCAGAGGCAAGACGCATATCGACATCCATGACCGCGCCACCCGCGCGGTCTGGGCCCAGCGCTTCGGCGTGAGCGAGGAGCGGCTGCGCAAGGCGGTGACGATGGTGGGGAGCCGCATCACCAGCGTGGCGGCCTATCTCGACAGGCCGGCGCCCTGAGCGGGGCCGGCCTCGCCATGAAATCCGATACCTATCCGCCTCCGGAAGCGACCGCCCCGGAGCAGCCGCCCCATGTTTCGGAATCACCGGCCGTGTCCGACGACAAGACCGTGCCTTCCCCCGCACCTTCCGCTCCGGCCCCGGACGCCATCACGTTCGAGCAGATCCGTGAGCGCGCCTACGAATTGTGGGAGCGCAACCACCGGCCGGAGGGATTCGAGATCGAGTTCTGGCTCCTGGCCGAGCGGGAATTGCGCAAGGAGCGCGAGCGGCGGAAGGCCCATGAGGCGCCGGCCGCTTCCGAGCCACCGGCGCAATAGCGACGTCCCCTCTCTGGCGTGTACCTTGCGACGCGGCATGAAAGGTCGCCGACGCCGTCCGCGATCCGATGACCGGTCGCATGACGGGAGCCCGCCTTGGAGACATCCGCCCTGACCCGCCGCAGCTTCACCGGACTCGGTCTCGGAGGTGCCGCGGCGGCCGCGTCCGGCGGCGTTCTGGCACAGACAGGCCCGACTTCGTCAGCGGCCTCCGGCAAACCCGCGCCCCTCACCACCGCCCCGGTCTCGCAGGCCGGGCTCGGCCCGCGCCTGACGCTGCACGCCATCGACAATTTCCATGGCACCCCGGCCGCCGGCATGGTCTGCGACCTCGCCTGGCGCGAGGGCGACACCCTCACGCCGATCAAGACCGTCACCACCGGCGCCAACGGCCGGCCGGCCGAGCCGCTGCTGACGGATGCCGCCCTGCGGCCCGGCCCTTACGAGCTGCTGCTGCATCTCGGCGCCTATTTCGCCGCCCGCGGCGTGAGCCTGCCGAGCCCGAACTTCCTCGATCGCGTGCCGATCCGGTTCCGGATCCGGGACGCGGGCCAGCGCCACCATCTGCCGGTGCTGTTCACGCCCTGGGGCTATTCCTACTATCGCGGCAGCTGACCGCATCAGGACAGGATTCCATGGCCGGCATCTCGACCCATGTCCTCGATACCGATCGCGGGCGCCCCGCCGCGGGGATCCGCATCGACTTCTCGGTCCTGGAGGGCGAGACATCGGAGGGCGAAACGTGGCGGCTCGTGAAGAGCGTGGTCACGAACGCGGACGGCCGCACCGACCAGCCGATCCTGGCACCGAGCGAGGCGAAGGTCGGCCAGTATCAGCTAGTCTTCCACGTCGATGATTATTTCCGGGATCGCCCGGGCACCGCGGAGGCCGACATCTTCATCGACAACCCGGTGGTGCGCTTCGCGATCTTCGATCCCGCGCAGCATTATCACGTGCCGATGCTGTGCGCGCCCGGCAGCTTCACCACCTATCGCGGCAGCTGAGGCCGTGCCCGACCTCGCCACCGTCAACCGGATGGAAGAGGCCGCCTTCGTGGCCCTGCTCGGGGGCGTGTTCGAGCACGCCGCCTGGGTGGCCCGGGCCGTCGCGCCGCAGCGGCCCTTCGCCGGTCTCGCCGACCTGCACGCGGCGATGATGCGGGCCCTGCGCGCCGCGCCCGCGGACGCGCAGCTGACCTTCCTCAACGGCCATCCGGAACTCGCCGGACCCGAGGCGCGGGCGCGGGTCCTGACGGCCGATTCGGCGAGCGAGCAGGGCAGCGCCGGGCTCGACCGCATGGCGGAGGCCGAGGCGGCGGCCTTCGCGCGGCTGAACGCGGCCTACCGCGCCCGGTTCGGCTTCCCGTTCATCATCGCGGTGCGGGGGCGCGGCCGGGCCGAGATCCTTACGGTGTTCGAGGCGCGGCTCGGCCGGGATCCGGCGGCCGAGCGGGAGACCGCGCTGGCGGAAGTCGCGCAGATCACCCGCATGCGGCTGGACCGTCTGATCGACGCCTGACCGCGCCTGCGGCGGCTCAGGCGACCGCCGACCGCGCGTCCTTGATGGCCGCCTCGAAGGCGATGAACGCGGTGGTCGCCTCGTCCCAGGCCTGAGCGCGGACGTGGCGGAGCATCGCCGCCGCCTGCTCGCGCGCCTGCGCCAGGGGCGTCTCCACCGCGGCCGGCCGCGCCGGATTGGCGGCCACCGGCTCGGGCGGATTGTCCGCCGGACGCATGCCGACCAGGGTCGCCGCGATGGCGCGTCGCCAGGCGGCCAGATCGGCCGGAAGGCGTGCCGTATGCGCCTCCGCCTGCGCGTCATCCTGCCGGTCGAGCAGGTTGCGGCCGAGAGCCTCGATCCGCTCGAGTTCGGCCAGGGCGTCTCCGATCTCGCGGCGCGCCTTGTCGGTGCCCTCTGCGATCCGGCTGACGTTGTTGGCGATGTCGCCGGTGGCCTGGATCTGCTGGTTCAGGATCTCGGAAGCCTCCCGCATCTGCGACGCAACCGTCGCGACGGCGCCGCTCTCGGCCTCGACGCGGGCATTGGCCCGCACCATGGCGGCGGCTCCGGTCTCGACCGCACCGCGGCTGCGCGTGACCGCGGCCTGCATGGCCGCCATCTCCTCGCGCAGGCCCGCCACGCGGGCGCGGATCTCGTCGGTCGCCTTGGCGGTCTGCGCCGACAGGGTCTTCACCTCGGCGGCGACCACCGCGAAGCCGCGGCCCGCCTCCCCGGCGCGCGCCGCCTCGATCGTGGCGTTGAGCGCCAGCAGGTTGGTCTGGGCCGAGATCGCCGCGATCGTACCGGCCATCTCCTCGATCCGCAGGGCCGCGGTCGAGAAGCTGTCGAGCCGGTTGCCGATCTCCTCGGTGCCCTCTTCGATCCCGCGCATGCCCTCGGCGGCGCGCTGGAGGTCGCCGACGCAGGTGGCGATCCCGGAGCGGGCGGTCTCGGCGGTCTCGGCGGCCGAGGCGGAGCGGGCCGCGATCTCGCCCGTGGTGGCGGCGAGTTCCTCGCTCGCGGCCGCGATCAGCCGCGCCTGCTCGGCGGTGCCCGAGGCGTCGTGGGTCATCCAGCCGATCGAGGTGCCGGCATCCGAGGCCGCAGCCGACATGCGCGCCAGGAGCGACTGCCATTCGCGGTCGACGGTCGGGGCGGCGGCGGGCTGCGGCTCCGGCGCGGCCGTGACGATGGCCGGTGCCTGCACCGGTGCGGCGGCCTTTTGCAGGGAGCCGGACGCGCTCATCTCCGAGCGCTTGCGGTTCAGGCCGAACATGCGGGGTCCTCCGATCGACGAATCGGAACCGAGCTTCGCACGGATCCTTCAACCAATGGTGAAGGCTAAACTTATCAGTTTCTTATCAATCGGAAAAATTGCTCCCTTTAGGTGGCAATTCATCCGTTGAAACTCGCTTATCGAAACGGGCGCCACCGGCCGTGAGGGGGCCGGTGGCGCGCGCGCTCACTCGCCGGTCAGCGCGGCCTTGGTGCGGGACCACCAGCCGGCGCGCTTGGGCCGGTCCGGATCGGACGGGGGCGTCAGCACGACCGCCACGGGCTCGGGCGCCGGCTCAGCGGTCGACGCGGGGGCCGGCTCGGCGGCGCCGTTCGTCGGCTGGGGCTCTGCGGCCTCCGCCGCCGGGGCGGCGACCGGCAGGTCCACCACCGTCTCGTTGGAGGCGGCCTCGGGGGCGGCCTCGACGACTTCGGCCACGGCTTCGACGCTCACCGGCTCCTCCGCCGGCAAGGCGACCGCTTCGTCGGAGGCGGCAGCCTCCTCCGTCTCGGCGCCCTCGCGGGTGCGGCCCTCGCCGCGCCCACGTCCGCCCCGGCGTCCGCGGCGACGGCGGCGTCCGCCCTCGTCCTCGGCCTGGACCGTCTCGTCCGGGCCCGTCACGACCGCGTCGGACGCGCCACCCTCGGCGGTGACGGCCGCCTCAACCGGCTCGCCGGTCGCCGCCTCGTTGGCGTTCGCCGGCTCGTCGCCGTCCCACTCCTCGTCCCGGCCATCCTCGTCGGATTGCGGCGCGCCCTGGCGCTCCTGCTCGGAACGCCCCTCCGAGCGGCCGCCCCGACGCCGGCGGCGCCGGCGGCGACGGCGGCCGTCGCCCTCGTCGCGGGTGCCGTCCTCCCGGGCCTCGGTGCGGGTCTCCTCGGCCTCGCCCTCGGCTTCACCCTCGACTTCGGCCTCGGCCTCCTCGACCTCCTCGTCCTCGTCGTCGAACTCCGTGGTCGGCGAGATCGCCTGGGCGCGCACGCCCGTCACGGGGCCCTCGGCCCGCTGGGCCGGCTCACCGCGATCGAGCTGGAACGCCGCGGTCGCCGCCAGCCGCTCGTCGGCCGCGATCGTGATGGTCACGCCGAACCGCACCTCCAGCTCGCGCAGGTGCCCGCGCTTCTGGTTGAGGATGTAGAGGGCGACCTCCGTGCGGGTGCGCAGCACGAGGTTGTGGGAGGCCGACTTGAGCAGCGCCTCCTCGATCGAGCGCAGGATGTGCAGCGCGACCGACGCGGTGGCGCGCACGTAGCCCGAGCCGCCGCAATGCGCGCAGGGGATCGAGGAGGATTCGAGCACGCCGGTGCGGATGCGCTGGCGGCTCATCTCCAGGAGGCCGAAGGGCGAGATCCGGCCGACCTGGATACGGGCACGGTCGTTCTTCAGGCACTCGTTGAGCTTCTTCTCGACCGCGCGGTTGTTGCGCTTCTCCTCCATGTCGATGAAGTCGATGACGATCAGGCCCGCGAGGTCGCGCAGGCGCAGCTGCCGGGCGACCTCCTCGGCGGCCTCCAGGTTCGTCTTGAGGGCGGTGTCCTCGATGTCGTGCTCGCGGGTGGCGCGGCCGGAATTCACGTCGATCGAGACCAGCGCCTCGGTCGGGTTGATCACGAGGTAGCCGCCGGACTTCAGCGAGACATGGGTCGAGAACATCGCGTCGAGCTGCTGCTCGACGCCGAAACGGGCGAAGATCGGCGTCGAGTCGCGGTAGGGCTTCACGACCTTGGACTGGCCGGGCATCAGCATCCGCATGAAGTCCTTGGCCTCGCGGTAGGCGTCCTCGCCGGCGACCAGAACCTCGTCCAGATCCTTGTTGTAGAGGTCGCGGATGGCGCGCTTGATCAGCGAACCCTCCTCATAGACCAAAGCCGGGGCCATCGAGGTCAGCGTCAGCTCGCGGACCGACTCCCACAGGCGCATCAGGTACTCGAAGTCCCGGGCGATCTCGGGCTTGGAGCGCGAGGCGCCGGCGGTGCGCAGGATGACGCCCATCCCCTCGGGCACCTCCAGATCCTGCACGACCTCCTTGAGGCGCTTGCGGTCGGCCGCCGAGGTGATCTTTCGCGAGATCCCGCCGCCGCGGCCGGTGTTCGGCATCAGCACCGAGTAGCGGCCGGCCAGCGACAGGTAGGTGGTGAGCGCCGCGCCCTTCGTGCCGCGCTCCTCCTTGACCACCTGCACCAGGATGATCTGGCGGCGCTTGATCACCTCCTGGATCTTGTACTGGCGGCGGTAGTGGCGCGGACGCTCGGGGATCTCGGCCAGCGCGTCGCCGTTGCCGCCGACCTGGGCGATCTTGGGCTCGGCGTCGGGATCGTCGGATTCCTCGTCCGACTCCTCATCGTCGTCGGACTCGTCCTCGTCGTCCTCCGATTCGTCCTCATCCTCGTCGTCGTCGTCGGATTCGTCCTCCTCGGACTCGTCCTCGTCGGACAGCTCGTCGAGCTCGCCGACGGCCGCGCCGCTGTGGCCCGAGGCCTCCGCGACATCCTCCGCGACGGTCTCGGCCGGCTCCTCGGCCACGGTCAGGGCCTCGGCCACGGCGATCCGGGCCTCGGGCTCGGCCGGATCGTCCTGGTCGGTCGCGGCCTCCTCGGCCTGCGCGGCGACCGGAGCGGGATCCACGGTTTCGGCCGCCGGCTCGGCCTGCGGCTCGGGGATATCCCCGGCCGCGGTCTCGGAGGCGAGCGCCTCCTGCACCGCCTCGGGGTTCTCGGCGAGCGTGTCGGGCATGCCGGCCGGCGCGATCCCAGCCTCCGTGGGGGTCTCGGTGCGATCCGCGTCACCCGCGACCTGACCCTCGGTCTGATCCTCGACCTGCGCGGCCTCGTGCGCGTCCTCGGCGCTCACCGTCTCGTCGGCGCTGTGGGCGCGGGCCTCGGCGCGGCGGCCGCGGGAGCGGCGGGGCGAGCGGCGGCGGCGCTCCTCGCGCTCGCGGTGCTCCTCGGCGTCGCGCGCCTCCTCCTCGAGGAGCGCCTGCCGGTCGGCGAGCGGGATCTGGTAGTAGTCGGGGTGGATCTCGTTGAAGGCCAGGAAGCCGTGGCGGTTGCCGCCATACTCCACGAAGGCCGCCTGGAGCGAGGGCTCCACGCGGGTAACCTTGGCGAGGTAGATGTTGCCGCGCAGCTGGCGCCGGTTGGCGGCTTCGAAGTCGAACTCCTCGACCCTAGACCCTTGGACCGTGACGACCCGGGTCTCTTCCGGGTGCATCGCGTCGATCAGCATTTTGTTGGCCATGTCGGACTCTCGGCATGGCGGCCGACGTCGTTCTCCGTGCCCGTGGTCCCGGCGGCGCCTCGCCCGACGTCAATGCTGTCGGGCGCGGTGCCGGCCTCGTCGCCGAGGCGGATGGGTTCGAGGGGAAATTGCCGTCAACCGCCGGTCGGCGCAAAGGGCGCCTGGGGTTGAACCTGGCCGGGTCGACAGACGGACCGGCGCGACGCGCGTCTTGCGCCGCCGGGGCACGCGCAGCGTTATGCTGGGCCGTGCGTCCGTCCATCGTGATCCCGACCTCGCGAAATGCTCTCGGCCGGATCGGACCGGCCGTGAATTCCTGGGGTGCGGCGGAGAACCCGCCGCGACGTGCGACACCTGCCCGATCGGGGACGACACCCGTCGCCGCCAGACGGGCCGACAGGGCCCGCCGCGACACCGCCGCCGTCTTCGCGAGGAATTCGGCTGCGTCCGCGGGCCGTTGCGGCGGCCGGCGGGACCGGAAAGGGGTCCGTATCATTACAGACCGCTGCGCGGATTTGGCAAGGGTCAACCGTGAATAGATGTCACGGGGGTGTCATGGGGCGCGGGCGCGGCGACCGAGCCGTTGCTCCCCGAAATGCGCCGGCTCCGCGTCGTCCGCGAAGCGGGCTGTCGATCGGAGGGCTTTTGGACCGCTACGCCGCCACGGCGAGGCGCACGCCGAAGGCCTTCAGCACCCGCAGCAGCGTGTCGAGCGTGGGGTTTCCGTTGTCGCTGAACGCCTTGTAGAGCGCCTCACGGCTGATCCCCGTCTCGCGCGCGAGCGCCGACATTCCCTTCGATCGGGCGATGGTGTTGAGGGCACGGAGCACTTCCTCCTGCGTCCCGTCCTCCAGGTACGTATCGAGATAGGCTGCGATATCTGCGGGTGTGTTCAGCACCTCGGCCGCGTCCCAAGGCTGTGTTTCGATGGCCATGCCACAAACCTCGCGTGCCATCCTTTTCGCCCGTGCGATGTCCCGAGCCTGCGAACCCTTGTCGCCGCCGCACAGCAGGACCACGACGACGTCACCACGCATCGTATGGGATATCTGGTTCGCGGACCGAAGTCGAAGTCCTCCTCACGATGCACGACCTGATACTGGAACGGCTCGGATCGATCGTCCAACCCACCCCCTCATCCTGAGGTGACCGCGAAGCGGGCCTCGAAGGAGGGCTTCAGGGATCGCGCGGCCGGCTGGAACCCTCCTTCGAGGCCTCCGCTACGCTCCGGCACCTCAGGATGAGGGGGGTGGGTGGGATCACGCAGTCATTTTGCGGTCGGCCACCGTCGAACACGGTGGTACTTCGCGGAGGGCGCGCCTACGCCGGAGCTGAACCTCTCTCACTCCGCCGCCTCCAGCCGCGGCGCCACGCCCGCGAGCGCGGCGGGCTTCGGGCCGCCGGTCGCCCAGTCGAGCAGCTCCACCGTGTGGACGATCGGGATGCCGGTGCCCTTCCCGATCTGCGTGGCGCAGCCGATATTGCCGGTGGCGATCACGTCGGGGCGCACGCGCTCGATATTGGCGACCTTCCGGGCGCGCAGCTTCGCGGCCAGTTCCGGCTGCAGGATGTTGTAGGTCCCCGCCGAGCCGCAGCAGATATGGCCCTCGGGCACGTCCTTCACGGTGAAGCCCGCGCGCTTCAGCAGCGTCTTGGGCTCCAGGCGGATGCCCTGGCCGTGCTGCATCGAGCAGGCCGAATGATAGGCCACGACGAGATCGGTCTCGGCGACGGGGGCGAGATCCAGCAGCGCGAGATACTCGGTGACGTCCTTGGCGAGCGCCGACACCCGCTTCGCCTTCTCGGCATAGGCCGGGTCGTCGCGGAACAGGAAGCCGTAATCCTTGATCGTCGTGCCGCAGCCCGAGGCCGTGACCAGGATCGCGTCGAGCCCCTTGGCGATCTCGGCATCCCAGGCGTCGATCGCCTGCTTGGCGAGCGCGTGGGCCGAATCCGCCTTGCCCATGTGGTGGGTCAGCGCCCCGCAGCAGCCCTCCTGGGCGTGGACGACCTCGATCCCGTGGCGGTTGAGGAGCCGGATCGCCGCCGCGTTGAAATCCGGCCGCAGCACGCTCTGGGCGCAGCCGCGCAGCAGGGCGACGCGCTTGGCCGCCGTACCGGTCGCCGCGGGAAACCGGCCGGGCCGGTTGGTCGGCTCCCGGGGCGGCATGCCGGAGGGCGCGAGGTCGAGCATCGCGGCGAGCCGATTGCCGACCCGCGGCAGCCGGGCCACCAGGCTGCGGAACGGCGCGCCGATCCTGGCGGCCGCGAGCGCGAGGCGGAAGCGGTTCGGATAGGGCAGGACCTGCGCCAGCAGCGCCCGCAGGAACCGGTCGCCGGCGGGGCGCGCGTAGGTCTCCTCGATATGCGTCCGGGCATGATCGACGAGGTGCATGTAGTGCACGCCCGAGGGGCAGGTGGTCATGCAGGACAGGCAGGACAGGCAGCGGTCGACATGCTTGACCACCTCCGGCGAGGCCGGCTTGCCGCCCTCCAGCATGTCCTTGATCAGGTAGATCCGTCCGCGCGGGGAATCGAGCTCGTCGCCGAGCAGCAGGTAGGTCGGACAGGTCGCCGTGCAGAAGCCGCAATGCACGCAGGTCCGCAGGATCTTTTCGGACGCCGCCATCGCGGGGTCGGCGAGCTGGGCGGGGGCGAAGTTGGTTTGCACGGTCTCTTCCTGCCTGCCTGCTCTCCTCCCCCTTGTGGGGAGGAGTTGGAGGTGGGGGTGGTGCAGACGGCACCGCGGCGCTCGATCCTGAGCCACCCCCACCCCTGACCCCTCCCCACAAGGGGGAGGGGAAAAATTCAAACCTGCGCGTACATCCGGCCCGGGTTGAGCACGCCGTTCGGATCGTGTGCGGCCTTGATGCCCGCGGTGAGCCGCATCAGCGGCTCGGCGAGCGGCTCGAACACCGGGACCGCGGCGCGCACGGCGTCCGGCGCGCGCACCAGCGTGGCGTGGCCGCCCTGCGCCCGCACGGCCTTGCGCACCGCCTCCGCGCCGGCGTCGCCCTGCGCGCCGGTGGCGAGCCAGATCAGGCCGCCGCCCCAGTCGAAGAACCAGCGCGCGTCCCGCTCGGCCGCCACCGCAGCCGCGAGCGCCGGTCCGCGGGTCGGCGCCGTGGAGATCCGCCAGAGCGCCGCGTCCCGGGGCTCGGCGAGCGGCGCGGCGTCGCGCACGCCCCGCCAGAGGGCTGCGCCGGCCTCGCCGTCGATGATCTCGGGCTGCCCGTAGCGCTTCAGCAGGCGCCGCAATTCGCCGGTGCGGTAGTCGATCGACTCCGAAAACCCTTCGCACCGCATCAGCGTGCGCGCCTCCGGGGCGCCGATCCCGGCGGGCAGGTGCGCCGCCCCGGTCAGCTCGAACGGCGAACCCAGGGCCTCCGACAGGGCCGTGACCGCCCGGGCATCGTCGAGGCCGGAGAAGACCAGGGTGGCGACGCGCTCGCTCGCCGGCAGGACCTTGAAGGTCACCTCGGTGAGGAGCCCGAGGGTGCCGTGCGCGCCGGCCATCAGCTTCACGAGGTCGAGGCCGGTGACGTTCTTCATCACCCGCCCGCCCGACTTGATCGCCTCGCCCCGCCCGTTGACGAAGCGCACGCCGATCAGGCTGTCCCGCGCCGCGCCGGCATTGATCCGCCGGGGGCCGGCATTGTTGATCGCCGCCACGGCGCCGAGGGTCGGCTCGCCGCCGGTGCCGTAGAGGCCGCGCAGGTCCATGGGCTCGAAGGGCAGCATCTGGCCCTTCGAGGCGAGCAGCGCCTCGACCTCGGCGAGCGGCGTCCCGGCCCGGGCCGCCACCACCATCTCGGCGGGCTCGTAGAGCGTGATGCCGGTGAGTTTCTTCGCCGAGAGCGTCGCGCTGTCCTGCGCCGGACGGCCGAGCCCGGCCGCCGTGCCGCCGCCTTCGAGCCGCAGCCGCTCGCCGCGCCCGGCCGCCGCCCGCACGATCTCGGCGGCCTCCGCCTCGGTGCCGGGCTCGTAGACGCCCATCGTTGCCGCCCCGGTCCTGTTTGTATCCATTCCAGGACGGGTGTCGCCGGAACGGGCGGCGGATTCAAGCGGAGGTGGCGTCGCGGGGTTTCAGCACCCGGATTCTCTCTGCGGCGCCGCGGTCGCGATCGGTGGATTAATCCTACTCCGCCGCCGCCACCCGCGCCGGGCGCAGCCGGGCGGCGACCTGACGGCGCAGCCCTGCGATGTCGAAGATCCAGACCAGCGCCCCGTAGAGGAGCATCCCGGCCGGGACCAGCGCCGCCAGTGCGGTCGCCGGGGGCAGGTGGCGGAACGGTGCGAGCGCCAGGCCCATCGCGGCGCAGGCCAGCGACGCCGCCCCGATCGAACCCCAGGGCAGGCGGATGCGCTCCGGTCCCGTCAGGGCGCGCCAGCCGAGCCACAGCGCGGCAGCGGCGAGCCCGGCGGTCTGCGCCAGCGCGACACCGATCCCGCCCAGACGGTCCGGCAGGACCAGAAGGCCGGCCCCGTTGACCGCGAGCCCGACCAGGGCGGCGGCGATCACCGGCAGGGTCCGGCGGCGGATCTGGAAGACCGGATTGAGGGCGTAGAACATCATGGTCAGGCAGAACAGGCCCGGCATCAGCGTGACGCTGTAGCGCGCGAACGGACCGCGATAGGCGTCCGGCACCACCAGCGCCTGGAGGGCCGGCAGCACGGCCCAGAAGCCGACCGCGCAGGGCGCCAGCAGCGCGAACACCATGCCGGCATTGTCGGCGACCTGCGCCTCGGCGGCGGCGCGGCCGCGCTGCTCCTCGGCCTGGACGGCGAGCTGGAACAGCAGCAGGTCGAGGGCGGTGCCGAGCGTCATCAGGGCGCGGGACGTGACGTCGGCGGCGAGCGCGAAATAGCCGGCCTCCGCGAATCCGGCATGGCCCGCGATCACGCCCCGGTTGACGAAGGCGAGGCATTGATAGGCGGTGTTGGCGGCGATCAGCGGCAGGCCGTAGCGGGCGAAGACCCGCCACGTCGCCGAGAGGCGCGGCCGCTCGACCGGCGCGTGCGGGTCGCGCAGCGGGTGGCGCAGCAGGACGACCGCCAGGAACTGGCTCAAGCCCGCCGCCGCCAGCACCCAGGCCGGCTGCGGCAGCCACCACGCGGCCGCCGCCATCAGCGCGAGGGCGAGGACGTTCTTCACCGCCACGAGGCCGAGATAGAGCTTTCCGTCGAACCGGGCTCGGGCCAAAGCCGCGTGATAGTCGAACACCCCGATCCCGAAGGCCGCGAGCCCGGTGCCGCACAGGATTGCCGCGCGCCCGTCCGCGCCGTCGGCGAAGCCGAAGGCGCCGCACAGGGCGGCAGCGGCCAGCAGCAGCAGGCCGATGCGCAGATAGGCCCGGTCGAGCCCGTGGCGGATCCAGGGCTCGTCCATCCGCACCCGCCCCGAATAGAAGCGCGTCGCCGAGAGCCGCAGCCATTCGAACAGCACCGTGTTGAGCACGGTCGCCCCGGTGGTCGCCAGGGCGAATCGCCCGAAATCGGCCGGGCCGAGCAGCTTGGCGATCAGCAGGCCCAGGACGAAGTTGAGCCCCGCGTTGATGGCGAAGGCGGCGATCACGGCCATGAACGGCGTCTCACGGGCGGCGGGGTCCCTCGGGCGGGCGGTGCGGTGTAGCGCGGCAGCCGTAAAACTCTTCTAACGGGGCAGCATCGCGGCAGAGCCCCGTATCGGGCGGCATCGTCAGATCCGGGCGGCGCCGGCAGGCCCGTCCCTCAGCGCGCGGACTCCGCAGCCTCCCGGCCCGTCCACGATGCAGGGCCGGGAAATTGTACGCGCGGCGCGCGCAATGCAACGGCGGGATTCGTCGAGGGTCCATGCCGACGAAACCGCAATTCAAAGGCAACAATTATTCCACGACGGCATTTTTATTGGATGAGTCAAATCTTTGTATCGGATCAAAGGCGGATTTGAGACATTTGTTGATTCCGCGCTCTGCGGCTAAGCCTGTCCGGCATCGTCGGAGGGCAGACGGCATGAGCCTGAAACACTGGATGCGATTCACGGAATCCCTGTCGTTCCGGATCGGCATGTTGGTGACCGTTCTGCTGGTCGTCTCGATGGGGATCGTCACCGGGCTGCTCTATGTCGAAGTCCGCGAGGCGTTGCTGCATCGCGCCGGGTTGGCGCTCGATGCCAACCTGAGCCTGCTCGAGCAGAAGCTCGGTGAGGAGGGCGGTCCGGGTGCGTTCTTCTCGGTCCGGGACGGCAGGCTCTATATCGGCGAACACGCGATCCTGGCCGACGACCCGGCGGTGGACCGGGTGCGGGACGTGCTGGGCGGAACCGCGACCGTGTTCCTCGGCACCACGCGGGTCGCCACCAACGTGATGACGGCGGCGGGCAGCCGGGCGATCGGAACCAAGCTCGGCCCGGGGCCGGCCTACGACGCCGTCATCGGGGCGGGGAAGGGCTATCGCGGCGAGGCCGACATCCTCGGGACGGCCTACATGACACGGTACGAGCCGATCCGGGACATCGACGGCCAGGCGATCGGGATCCTGTATGTCGGCGTGAAGAAGGCGGATTTCCTCGCCGCGCTCAATGCGCTGTTCGAGCGCGTCCTGCTCATCGGGGCGGTCGCCACGGTCCTGAGCGTAGCCTTCTGCTGGATCGTCCTGCGCCGCGCGATGGGACCGGCCACGACCCTGACCAGCGTGCTGATCGAACTCGGGCAGCGCCGGCTCGATCGCGAGGTTCCGGCCCTCGACCGGCGGGACGAAATCGGCGCCATGGCGCGCGCCGTCCAGTCCCTGCGGGAGGAGGCCCTGGCCCGCCAGCGCCTGGAGGAGGAGGCCAAGGTCGCCGCCGCCGAGAAGGCGCGGAACACGGCGCATATCGAGGCCGTGCTGGCCGACTTCCAGGAGAAGATCCGAGAGGTGGTGGCGACGGTGTCGCGCGATACCGCGCGCCTCGACGAGATGGCCGAGGCGCTGGCGGCCGTCTCGACCCGGACGGCCGGCGAGGCCGATATCGCCTCGACGGTATCGGGCGAGACCTCCACGCATGTGGCGGCCGTGCACACCGCCACCGACGAGCTCTCGGGGTCGATCCAGGAGATCGGGCGCGAGATCGCGGGGATGTCCGAGACGGTCCGCCAGGGCAGCACGACGGCGCAGGAGACGGCCGCGCAGGTGCGCGAACTGGCGGTCACGGGCGAGCGGATCGGGACCGTGGTGGCCGCCGTGCGGGCGATCGCCGAGCAGACCAACCTGCTCGCCCTCAACGCCACCATCGAGGCGGCCCGGGCCGGCGCGGCCGGCAAGGGTTTTGCCGTGGTGGCGGGCGAAGTGAAGGTGCTGGCTGAGCAGACCGCCAGGGCCACGCACGATATCGCCGCCCGCGTCGCCGAGATCCAGGAGGGGACGCGCCGCGCCGTGATCGCCAACGAGGCGGTGTCCGGCCTGATGGAGGCGATCCTGACGGCGGCCGCGAGCGTGGCGGCGGCGGTCGGCCGGCAGGAGGCGGCGACGCGGGAGATCGTCCGCTCCGTCCAGATGGCCGCGGACGGGACCGGGCAGCTGGCGAAGACCGTCACCGACGTCCGCACGGTGGCGGCCCAGACGGAGTCCACCGCCGGCAGCGTGCTCACGGTGGCGCGGACCCTGCGTGCGCAATCCTCGGACATCGACGCGCGCGTCAGGGCCTTCGTGCTCACGCTGCGGCAGGGCCCCATGGACCGGCGCCAGAGGCAGGACCCGGACCGTCAGGGCCCGGAGCGGCGGCGCGCCCAGCCCGCCGCGGCCTGACGCCGGGGCGGGGGCTACAGGGCGCGCTCGTAGCGCCACGCCTCCATGCCGTCCTCGTAATAGTCGGGCCGCACCGCGAAGCGGGTGTAGCCCCGGCGCTCGTAGAGCCGGATCCCGGCGCCGTTATCGGCCCGGACCTCGAGCCGCAGGCGGTCGCAGCCCCGGGCGCGCGCCCGGGCCTCCGCGGCGTCGAGGAGCTTGCCGCCGAGCCCGAGGCCGCCGCGGTTCGGCGCCACGGCGATCGAGGCGAGGCGGGCGATCCGGGTGTTGCGCCGCCGCTCCAGCACCGCGGCGCCGACCAGCACGGGGGTGGGGTCCCCGTCCGGCGGGTCGATCAGCGCGGCCAGCACGTCCATGGTGGGCGACAGGATCGCGTGGCGGATCGCCCGGCGCTCGGCCCGGTCGGTGGCGAAGGCGGCGTGTTCCAGGGCGACGAGGGCGTCGAGATCGGCGAGCGTGGCGGTGCGGATCGCCGGCTCGGGGAGCCCGGCGCCGACCGGGTTGCGGAGAGGGGCGCTCACGCCCGCGCCGTCGCGATGGAACTGCCCGGCCCGCCCATCGATCAACCACTCGCCCGCATACGCCGCCCCGCCGTCAGATGCCCGCTTCCGCCGCGCTTGGGAAGCCCGTCCGGGCACCCGGAATGCGCTGTTTTTGCAACGGCCGGCCCCGGGTGTGGATGGCAGGTGAAAAACCCAGTCCCTCTGGTTGTATCGCCCTTGCCGGCCAGGGGCATTCCCCATATATGCGCCCTGCCCAATTTCGCACGTGCCTGTGGCCGCGTGTCGGTTGGTGGGCATCCGGTCAACTGCCGGACAGCCGCCAGGGGTCTTAAAGGATCGATGGTCGCAAGGGTGGATCCCTACGGCCGGCATCCAGGTGGCGACACCGGACCCCGACAACAACCGGCAGCCGGAGGCGAAACCGGCGAACCCCGCTCTCCACGGGGGACGCAGCTTAAAGCAACGACGAACGGGCTTTTTTGGTCTCGTCGGCCCTCCACAGGCCGACACCGAAGAGGCTTGTTTCTCTTTGCCCGGCGTGCGGTGGGGGTCCTCCCTTCCAATCCACGGCAGCTTCCGGGTGCTCTGCGCCCGCACGGACGCACGCGTCTCCAACACGCGTGGGCCCGCGCGACGCATCGCCCCCTGACGCCGACGGCCGGTTCTGGCCGTCACATTCGCTCGACAGCGCGCCCCGCGGTGGGCGCTCGCGAACCCGTGTCTGGGAGACGACTATGACCGACCGCATCCGTGACTACCTGCGCGTGCGCCGCGACCTCGGTCAGGACGAGGGCCCCGTGATGGTCCTCGATCTCGACGTCGTGCGCGACAACTACACCGCCTTCGCGCGCTCCCTGCCGGATACCCGCGTGTTCTACGCCGTGAAGGCGAACCCGGCTCCGGAGGTCCTGCGCCTGCTCGCCGAGATGGGCTCGTGCTTCGACACGGCGTCGGTCGCCGAGATGGAAATGGTGCTGGCCGCCGGCGCCACCGCCGACCGGATCTCCTTCGGCAACACCATCAAGAAGGAGCGCTGCATCGGCCGCGCCCTCGCGCTCGGCATCCGCCTGTTCGCGGTCGATTGCCAGGTCGAGGTCGAGAAGATCGCCCGGGCCGCCGCGGCGATTGGCGTGCCGACCGGTGAGATCCGGGTGTTCTGCCGCATCCTGTGCGACGGCGCGGGCGCCGACTGGCCGCTCTCGCGCAAGTTCGGCTGCGTGCCCGAGATGGCCGCGGACGTGCTGGAGCACGCCCATCGCCAGGGGCTCGAAGCCTACGGCATCTCGTTCCATGTCGGCTCGCAGCAGGGCAACACCGAGGCCTGGGACGGGGCGCTCGGCTCCGCGGCCGCGGTGTTCCGCGAGTGCGCGGAGCGCGGCATCGGCCTGTCGATGGTCAATCTCGGCGGCGGCTTCCCGACCCAGTACCTGAAGGCGGTGCCGGGCGTGGAGAGCTACGGCGAGGCGATCTTCCGGGGGCTGACCAAGCATTTCGGCAACCGGATCCCCGAGACGATCATCGAGCCGGGCCGCGGCATGGTCGGCAATGCCGGCCTGATCGAGGCTGAAGTTGTTCTTGTGTCGCGCAAGTCCGCGGATGCCGACGAGGTCCGATGGGTCTACCTCGACATCGGCAAGTTCGGCGGGCTGGCCGAGACCATGGACGAGGCGATCCGCTACCCGATCCGCACCGCGCGGGACGGGGAGGCGACCGAGCCCTGCGTCATCGCCGGCCCGACCTGCGACTCGGTGGACGTGCTCTACGAGCGGCAGCTCTACCCGCTGCCGGTCTCGCTCTCGATCGGCGACAAGGTGCTGATCGAGGGCGCGGGCGCCTACACCACCACCTATGCGGCCGTGGCCTTCAACGGCTTCCCGCCGCTTCAGCAGATCGTGATCTGATTTTTTCGGACTGAGACTGGGTCCGTTTGAAGGGCAGCGGCGTTGCTGCCCCTGCAAGCGGTGCAAAGCCATCCGGTGACGCCACGGCGACGACGGCCGAGCGGCTCCGGGGCGCTTTGCTCTGCGCGCGATGACGGCGCGGGCGACCCCGCCGGACGCTGAGCTTTACCAAAGCCTCGACCGAGGGCGCCCGGCTCCCGGTCGAAAAAAATCGCTTCTCCCGCATGTCGGCCCGGGGAGGGCACAGCCATGATCGAGATCCGCGCGGAGCACCTGCACGACATCCCGGCGCGCGAGCGCCTGCTCGACGCGTGTTTTCCTGGCAATCGCCGTGCCAAGACTTCGGAGCGCCTGCGCGAGGGCCGTCTTCCGGCGCGGGGCCTCGCCTTCACGGCGACCCGGCGCGGCCGCCTCGTCGGCACGCTGCGGCTCTGGCACGTCGAGACCGGCGATGCGCGCCCGGCGCTGCTGCTCGGCCCGCTCGCGGTCGATCCGGCGATCCAGGGCCAGGGGCTCGGCTCGGTGATGATGCAGGCGGCCCTCGGCCGGGCCGAATCGCTCGGCCACGGCGCCGTGCTGCTGGTCGGCGACGCGCCCTACTACGCCCGGTTCGGCTTCGACCGGGCGCTCGCCGAGGGCCTGACCCTGCCGGGGCCGTTCGAGCGCGCGCGCTTCCTCGGGCTGGAACTGCGCGCGGGCGCGCTGGCGGGCGCCGAGGGGCTGGTCCGGGCGACCGGTGTGCTGTCGCCGGTCGAGGCGGTGGCGGACGAGGCGCAGGTCGCGCGACGACGCGCTGCCTGAGCGGGGTCATCTTTGACCGGGGGCACCGGGTTTCCAAAGGGCTGAAGCCCTTTGGCGGGTGCTCAGGGTGGAACCCTGAGATCGGGCGGAGCCCGACACCGGACGAAGTCCGGCACCGGACGAAGTCCGGCACCGGACGAAGTCCGGCACCGGACGAAGTCCGGCACCAGGGCTCTGCCCTGGATCCGCGAAAGGGCGAGCCCTTTCGAAACCCGAACTCGGGACGACGTCCACCGTCCTGGCCGGCCTCATGCATTGCGCCGGATGGTCGCGATCCCGCATAGACGGTCCGCCGGCCACCGGAGAAGGTTGCTCGACCGATGCAGATCGCCACGCCCTACCTGATGTTCCTGGGCGACGTGCCCGACACGCTGGCGGCCAAGACCGCCTACGGGATCAAGGATTGGCGCCCAGACTGGTGCGTCGGCCAGATGCGCCTGCCGGGCTGCGCCGCCGATCTCGGCATCCCCGACATGACCCTGCCGGAGGCCCTGGCGAAGGGCTGCCGGACCCTGGTGATCGGCGTGGTCAACGCTGGCGGCGTTCTGCCCGAGCACTGGGTGAAGGAGATCGTGGCGGCGATCGAGGCAGGGCTCGACGTGGCGAGCGGCCTGCACGTCAAGCTCGGCGCGGTGCCGGCCATCGCGGAGGCCGCCGCCCGGCGGGGCCGCCAGCTCCACGACGTCCGCCACACCGACGCGCGCTTCCCCACCGGCAAGGGCACCAAGCGGACCGGGCGGCGCCTGCTCACCGTGGGCACCGATTGCTCCGTCGGCAAGAAGTACACCGTGCTGGCCCTGGAGCGGGCCATGCGCGCCCGGGGCCTCGATGCCGATTTCTGCGCCACCGGCCAGACCGGCGTGTTCATCTCCGGCAAGGGCGTCGCGATCGACGCCGTGGTGGCCGACTTCATCTCCGGCGCCGTCGAGACGATCTCGCCCGACGCCGCCCCGAACCACTGGGACCTGATCGAGGGCCAGGGCTCGCTCTTCCACCCGTCCTTCGCGGGCGTGAGCCTCGGCCTGCTGCACGGCGCCCAGGCCGACGCCTTCGTGGTCTGCCACGAGCCGACCCGCACCAATATGCGCGGCGTGAAACACCCCCTGCCGACGATCCGCCAGGTGATCGACCTCACCGTCCAACTCGGCAGCCTGACCAACCCGGCGATCAAGCCCGTCGGCATCGCGATCAACACCCAGGCCCTCGCCGAGGGCGAGGCCCGGACCTATCTGGACAAGGTCGGGGCCGGGCACGGCCTGCCCGCCACCGACCCGGTGCGCTTCGGCATCGACGGGGTGGTGGACCGGATCGTCGCCGACTTCCCGGGGGTCTGACATGACCCGCCGCCTGACGCTGACCGTCGAGCGCTTCCCGATCGCGGGGGCCTTCACGATCTCCCGCGGCAGCCGCACGGAGATCGCCGTGGTGGTGGCCACCATCACGAATGCGAACGGGGTCGGGCGTGGCGAATGCGTGCCCTATCCGCGCTACGGTGAGAGCGTCGAGAGCGTCAGCGCCCTGATCGAGGGGCAGGCGGAGGCGATCGCGGCCGGGATCGGGCGCGACGAACTCATGACCCGCATGAAGGCCGGGGCGGCGCGCAACGCCCTCGATTGCGCGCTGTTCGACCTTGAAGCCAAGCTCCAGGGCCGCCCGGCCTGGGCTATCGCCGGGCTTCCCGAACCCCGGCCAGCCATCACCGCCTACACGCTGAGCCTCGGCACGCCGGAGAGCATGGAGGAGGCCGCCCGCAAGGCGGCGCATCGTCCGCTCCTGAAGGTGAAGCTCGGTGGGGCGGGTGACCCGGAGCGCATCGCCGCCGTGCGGGCGGGGGCGCCCGAGGCGCGGCTGATCGTCGATGCCAACGAGGCGTGGCGGCCGGAGACGGTCGAAGCCAATCTGGAAGCCTGCCTGAAGGCCGGCGTCGCTCTGATCGAGCAGCCGCTGCCGGCCGGCGCCGACGCCCTGCTCGCCGAGATCCCGCATCCGGTCCCGGTCTGCGCCGACGAGAGCCTGCATGACCGCGCCGGGCTCGACGCGCTGGCCGGGCGCTACGACGCGATCAACATCAAGCTCGACAAGACGGGCGGCCTGACCGAGGCGGTGCTGCTCGCCCGGGAGGCGAAGGCGCGGGGGCTGTCGATCATGGTCGGCTGCATGCTGGGCACGTCGCTCGGCATGGCGCCGGCCGCGCTGCTGGCGAACGACGCCGATTTCGTCGATCTCGACGGGCCGCTGCTGCTCGCCCGCGACCGCGACACGCCGCTGCGCTACGAGGGAAGCCTGATGTATCCGCCCGCGCCGGAGCTCTGGGGATAGGATTCGCTCCACCTGTCACCCGCTGGGCGTCACAGCGGCTTTGGGATTAGGTATACCAGAAGGCTTGCCTTCCTGTCGTACCGCTGCCATCCATCGCTCGTGCGATTGGGGTCATGGCGTGGACGCGCTGTTCCCAGCAGCCAGACAACACACAGCAAGTCTAAAATGCTGGGGAGGAACGACGTGGCCAAGAACATCCTGATCCTGGGGGCCTCCTACGGCTCGCTCCTGGGCACCAAGCTCCTGATGGCCGGTCACAACGTGACCCTGGTCTGCCGCCGGAAGACCGCCGACCTCATCAACCGCGAGGGCACCGAGGTCCGCATCAAGCTCCGCGACGAGAAGGAGCACCGGGCGATCCATTCCCGCGACCTGCCCGGCAAGGTCGACGCCATGCCGCCGGAGGACGTCGACGTGTCGCGCTACGACCTCGTCGGCCTCGCCATGCAGGAGCCGCAATACAACAACCACACGATCCGCGTGCTGATGATCAAGATCGCGGCGGCGAAGCTGCCCTGCCTGTCGATCATGAACATGCCGCCGCTGCCCTACCTCAAGCGGATCCCGGCGCTGGCCGCCATGGACCTTGAGGACGCCTACACCAATGCCGGCGTCTGGGACCGGTTCGAGCCGGGGCTGGTGTCGCTCTGCTCGCCCGACCCGCAGGCCTTCCGGCCGCCGGAGGAGGAGGCCAATGTCCTCCATGTCGGCCTGCCGACGAACTTCAAGGCCGCGACCTTCGCGGATGAGGCGCATAACCGCCTGCTCCGGCAACTGGAGGCCGATATCGACGCCGTGCGCCTCGACGGGCACGACGTGCCGGTGAAGCTCAAGGTGTTCGATTCGCTGTTCGTGCCGCTGGCCAAGTGGTCGATGCTGCTGACCGGCAATTACCGCTGCATCACGCCCGGCGAGCCCCAATCGATCCACGATGCCGTGCACGGCGATCTCGCCCGCTCGCGGGCGATCTACGAGCATGTCGACGGGATCGCCCGGAAGCTCGGCGCCGACCCGGCCGATCAGGTGCCGTTCGAGAAATACGCCAAGGCGGCCGAGAGCCTGCTGAAGCCCTCCTCGGCGGCGCGCGCGGTGGCGAACGGGGCTCCCTATATCGAGCGCGTCGACCTGCTGGTGAAGCTGATCGCGCATCAGCTCGGCGCGCCGAATGCCGAGATCGACCGCACGGTCGAGACGGTTGATCGGAAGCTCGACGAGCGCATCATCGAGGGCTGAGGCGCGCGGCGCCCCGGCTGTCCTGCCCGGGATGGCGTTCTGCCATCCCCGTCTGCAACCTTGGTGATCAGACGCGGACGATGGGGTCGCGAGAGCCGCGCGCCGTGAGCCTCCGGATCAGGCGACGCGGACCGTGGCGAGGAAGCGGGCGACCTCGACGCCGAGATGCTCGGATTGCCGCGACAGTTCGGAGGCCGCCGACAGCACCTGAGAGGCTGCGGCCCCGGTCTTCTCCGAGGACTGCGCAACGCCAGAGATGTTGCCGGTCACCTCGTTGGTCCCTGCCGAGGCCTGGGTCACGTTGCGCACGATCTCCTGAGTCGCCGCCCCCTGCTGCTCCACCGCGGCCGCGATCGAGGTCGCCACGCCGTCGATCTCCCGGATGCGGCCGGTGATGCCGCTGATCGCCGTCACCGCCTGTGCGGTGACCGCCTGGACCTCACCGATCTGCCGGACGATTTCCTCGGTCGCCCTGGTGGTCTGCTCGGCCAGGCTCTTCACCTCGGCCGCCACCACCGCGAAGCCGCGCCCTGCCGCGCCGGCACGGGCGGACTCGATCGTGGCATTGAGCGCCAGCAGGTTGGTCTGGCCCGCGATCCCTGAGATCATGCCGACCATGTCGCCGATCCGGGCGGCGTTCTGGCTGAGGGCCTGGACGAGGGCCGCCGTCTGATCGGCTTCGCCCACCGCGGCCTGGGCGAGGCTGGCCGAGCCGGTCACCTGCCGCCCAATCTCCCGGACTGAGGCGCCGAGCTCCTCGGCGGCGGCCGCGACGGTGTTGACGTTGGTGGCGGCTTCTTCCGCGGCTGCCGCCACGGTTGTGGACTGACTGGCCGTCTCGGTCGCCGCGGCCGTCATGGTCTGAGCCGTGACTTCCAGTTCGGCCGCCGCGGACGAGACCATGCCGACGATCCCCCCGACGGCCTGCTCGAACGTGTCCGCCAACCGGATCATGGCATTCTTGCGCTCTGCCTCGGCGGCCGCACGAAGCGTTGTCGCTTCGCGCTCCAGCATGGCGTTGCGGATCAGCTGATCCTTGAAGATCTGGATCGCGGCCGACATCCTTCCGATCTCGTCACGGCGCTCGCGATAGGCGATTTCGACGTTCACATCGTCATTCGATAATTTTGATAGCGTCTGGGTAATATGACGGATCGGTTTGAACAGCCGTCGTTGCAGGAGAACGATGCCACAAGCGATCAGGATCAGGACGGCCAAAAACGTGCCGGCGCTCCCAATGAAGGTCGCTTCCGCTCTGTGGCTGTGATCTTTCGCGACGTGCACCACGGCATTCATCGATATCGTGGAGACGTTGGTGATGGAATTGATTGCGGGAATCAGCATCTGCAGCCAGGATGAAAATTCCATGGCCGGCATTCTGTCCGATCTAATGTCCGTGATAATGCGATTCTGGAGGTCGGAGAATTCCTTTCCAAAATAGGCATTGGTCGCGAATGCGACGGCCTTCTTGACCGTTTCGGGCAATCCGTCCGAGGCGGCGGTTTGATGTGTCAGATCCCAATACGATTTCGTCTGGCCCTGGATAAAGATGATCCTGTCCTTTTGCGCCTGATCGAGCCATTTGCCGCTGGTATAGGTTCCGTGAGCGATCTCCCAGACAGAGCCGCCGATGCTGCGGGTCTGCCAAGCCAACTGCTTGATCTGGGTCAGGCGCGCCACAACCGGGTCGGAATCACTGATCGCGCGATCAAAGGCGCTCGACAAAGCGTCGAGCGATGCCATCAGGTTCGTTCCAGCCGACAATATGGCCTGGCCCGCCGCAAGGTCACGCTGTTCGCGCGATAAAGAATAATTCTTGTCCAGTTCCCGGCGACTCTTTTTCAAGTCATCGTAGTTTTTTAAGAAGTCATTTGCCAGTTTCAGCTGTCCCGGGTCCTTTATGTCCTTTAACAATGCCTGCGCTTGATTGAACCCTGCATCCACGGTCTGGCGGTTCTGATCGACAGAGCGTCGCGCACTCTCGAAGGCCTTTCCATCTAGGACAAGCACGTTGGGACTATCCGCCCGCTCCGAAAGAAGGCCCTTTTGCACCGTCAGAAGCCCATCCTCTATCTCTGCGTAGAGTTCGACCATCTGAAAATTGTTATACGCGTCCCAGGCCGAGATGGCGGAACTCAGGCTGTATATTGCCGCGACAGAACTTATCGATACGATGACACCGACTGTGATGGTGCGGATGGATCGCATTATCGCGTCCATAATCTTCGTATTGAGTGGTTTATATGCATCATTTATCGTCATAAAATCCTCGTCACGCAATTTTGTCCCAAGCAATCGATCAATTTTTGTCGGGATAACGATGCTGGCAACCTATCCCTGTTGGAGATAGTCGACAAGTGATGACGTCGCGAACGGGATGCGCCGGCGCGCCCGTTGGATTTATTCTTGTGATCGCTCCATCTATGCTTGGCGATGATGCGCCCCGAAGGGTTGGCGAGTAAGGGCGCGCGGCCGACAGGAGCGGATGACTCTGTTCGACACAGCGGAGCCGATAGAGCGGCTGCTGGCGCCCGTTGTAGAACTGAAGCGACAGCCAGGTGTCTGAGCGAGCAGGGAGCCTGACGCCGGGCGATCAGCTTGACCACCCCAGTCGGACATCGAAGCAGGTGATTCGAGCCGATATGGCCATCGCCCACCGCCGCGCCGTCTGTAGCCAATGTTGGACGCCGCCGGCAAACGGTCCCGACCTGGATCGACCGGCCGGCGCCCGAGACTCCCCCTGCGCGCGGAAACGCTCAGCGGCTCTTCGATCACGCTGCCAAATCTAAAAAATGCCGGCCCTGCCGGTCGTCGATCTCGATGATCCAGAGATCGGAATCGAACCGGATCTCCTTGGTCAGGCGCTCCTCGACGTCGAGCGGGCTGCCGCCGGTGACGATCGCGGCGAAGCGGCGGTCGCCGCTCTCCTCGGCCTCGAACAGGGCCTGCGGCGCGGGTCCGTAGAGGTCGGCGCTGCCGTCGAGGCGATCGACCTTCACGAAGATCGCGCCCGCCTCCGCAGCCCCGCGTCGGCGCAGCACCGCCGGGATGCCCGCGACGTCGAGGCGGCGCAGATGGGCCGAGACCCAGAAATCGGAACGCAGGCGCATGCGGACGGGCCTCCCGAGAAACCCGACCGGGATGCGCGAACGGCGAGGCCGTAGCAACCCGGCGCGGCCGGCGGGCCGGGCCGAATCCTAACCGTGGCCTGCCCGGGCCATCAGGGCGCGCAGGGTCCGGCCCGCGGCCTCGCCGGTCACCGGCAGCTTGGCGCTGCGCTCGAACTTCTCGATCGCCGCGCGGGTGCCCGGACCCATGGCGCCGTCGGGCTTGACCGGATAGCCGAGCTTCGAGAGCGCCTTCTGGGCCCGCAGGACCGGATCGGACTCCGCCTCCGGCTTCTTGGAAGACCCCTTCGCGGTCTCCTTGGCGGTCTCCTTGGCGGCCGGCTTCGCCGCGAGCCGGACCGGCGAGGCCTTCGGAGTGACCGAGGCGGTGGTCTCGTCGGCGCGGATCAGCTCGCCGATCGTGTCGCGGGCCGCCGGCTTGGCGGGGGCGGCCTGCGGCGGTTCGGAGCGGACCGGATCCCGCGCGATCTCGCGCACCGGCTCCCGGGCCGCCTCCCGCACCGCCGGGGTGGCCTCGCGCGCGGGCGGCGGCTTCTGGGCGAGCTTGGGCAGGATCGGGGCCGGATGGCGGTGGGTCTGGTAGCCGAGGGCGTTGACGCAGATGAAGCCCGCCGCACCCAGGCCCACGAGGCTGCCGAGGACGGTGCCGGGGCTGTTGCGGCAGGTGGTGCCCGTGGCCCTCAGCGCACCGGCGAGGACGGAGCGCCAGTCCCCCTGAACCGCGCTGCGCCGCGCGGTCGGGCGGCGCGCCCGGCCGGCTTCGCCCGGTACGGTGATCTCGCGGTAGCCTGACATCCTGTCTCCTTCCGGGAAATCTCGCCGAAAAATCCTGCCGGGGATCTTCGGCTCAGCCCGTGCGGCGCAGCATCGAGACCGGCTCGGCGCCCGGCTCCGCGTCGAACAGGCCGAGCGGCAGGCGCACGACCCGGCGCGGCGCGGGGGCACCCCGCACGGCGGTGTGGATCGGGGCGGGGCCGCAGGCGGCCTCCGGCGACCGGCACTGACGGGGCAGCGTCACCGTCACGACCGTGCCGGCCTGCGGCGCGCTCTCGATCCGCAGCGCGCCGCCATGCAGCCCGACCAGCCCCTGCACCACCGAGAGGCCGAGCCCGGTCCCCTCGTGCTGGCGCTTGTAGTCGCCGGCCCCGGCCTGGAAGAACGGCGTGCCGAGCTTCGCCAGATCCGCCGCGCCGATCCCGCAGCCGGTATCGGCGATGACGATGTCGAGGCCCTCGACGCCGCGGCGCAGGGACAGGTCGACCCGGCCGCCGCGCGGCGTGAACTTCACGGCGTTCGAGACGAGGTTGATCAGGATCTGCCGGCAGGCGCCGGGATCGGCGGTGATCTCGACCGGGCCAGAAGCGGAAACCGCCAGGGTGACGCCCGCGGCCTCGGCCCGGAGACGCATCAGGTCGCAGCAGGAGCGGAGCAGGCCCGCGATGTCGAAGACCTCCGGCGCGTAATCGAAATTGCCGCTCTGGATCCGGCTCATGTCGAGGAGCGTGTTGACCACGCCGAGCAGGTGGTGGCCGGAGGCGCCGATGATCCCGGCATAGTCCCGCGCCTGATCCGCGCTGAGGCTCGGGGCGCCTTCGCCGGCCAGCACCTCGGAGAAGCCGATGATCGCGTTGAGCGGCGTGCGCAGCTCGTGGGTGACGTTGGCCAGGAACCGGCCCTTGATGGCGTCGGCCCGCTCGGCCTCGGCGCGGGCGCGCTCCAGCTCCTCGGCGTGGCGGTAATGCTCGGTCATGTCGCGGGTCACCGCCACGACCGCGGTGGCGTCGTGGGGGCCGTGCGCGATCCGGTGGGCGCGCATCTCGGCGTGGATCAGGCGCGCGCCGTCGGCCCGGCCGGCCTCGACGTGCAGGCGCAGCGGCAGGGTGGCGGGACGCCCGGTCGCCGCGACGTCGCTCACCGCCTTCAGGAAGGCCGGACGGTCGGCCACGTGGACCCGCTCCAGCAGGCCGTGGCCGTGCAGGCGCTCGGGATCGCTGCCCAGCAGCCGGGTCGCCGACACGGAGGCGTCCACGACGCGGCCGTTGCGGTCGTGCCAGGTCACGAGATCGTCGATCGCCGAGAGCAGCAGCCGGTCCCGGGCCTCGTTGTCGCGCAGCCGCGCGCGCCACGCGCCCTCATTGCGCCTGTGCTCCAGGGCCTGGGCGGCGACGTGGCCGATCGCCGTGAGTGCGAAGGCCGGCAGGGCGATGCTGGCGGAGATGTCCATCACCGGCAGGGCGGCCGCGAAGGCGCCGAGGCCGGCCACCGCCAGCACGCCGAGGACCGCCATGGCGGCCGCCGCCAGGGTCGCGCGCAGCGAGCCGGAGATCAGCGCCTCCACGGGGATCGCCACCAGCCAGACTGCGGCCGGAGAGGTAACGCCCCCCGTGACGCTCGCCAGCGCGATCACCACGCCGGTCAGGCCCGCGGAGGAGACCGCATGGGCGAGCCAGAGCGATCCGGTCCGGACGAGCAGCACCGCGGCGAAGACCGGCAGCAGGAGGCTCGCGATCGCCAGCACCTCGATGCCCGAGGGCACGCCGCGCCAGAGCAGGTAGGGCGGCAGCCCGACCATCATCACGGCGCCCGTGGCGAGGCGCGACACCAGGAAGCGCTGATGGCGGCTCCGGATGGCCGCGTCGTCGGCCGCGGAGGCGTGAATCAGCCCCGCGAGACGGTCGTCGATCAAGGAAGTCAGGACTTTTTTAATGGGCAAGGCTGGCACACGCCGCGAGTACGCGTTTCCGCATCCCTCGCGCCTCCGGTTCGACTTTCGAACGACTTCCGGACGGTCGCAGAGGCGGCTTAAACGAGTGTTGCGCGACTGGTCAGAACGATCAGGATGCTTTCCGCAAGGTAACCAACGGCGTTCGGATAAGCTTCGTTCACCATCGCGCGCGAAAGCCCGGAGCGGTTGAGGCCCGGTTCACGAAACCCGTCGAAATCTCGGCGTCGCCATCGTCCCGGACGGCAGCCCCGGCCGCGGGACGATGCGGCCCACACCGAGCGGAGACGACGAACCATGACCGTCCTGCTGCGCGCCGCGCTGGTGATCGGCGTGCTCTCGTATCTCGCGTTGATGCGCGGCGGCGCGGATCCGGCCGCGGAGGCCCGCAAGCTCACGGGGTCGCTGCCGAGCGCCTCTGCGGTGCTGCCGGCGGCCCTGGAGGCCGTTCCGCCCGAGACCCGCGAGCGCGCCGCCCGGGCGGTGCTGGCCCGCGGCCTGCTGGCGGAGCTGAGCCGCCGGGCCGGTGAGACCCGGACTCCGGCCGATACACCTTCGATCGACACCCTGGAGGCGGCCGACCGGCAGCCGGCCTGGCGGGGCGTCGAGCCCCGCTGACGGCGCTCCGTCAGCCGGCCTCCGCCTTGGAGGCCGGGCGGGTCCGCGCCGGCAGGGACGTGCGCTGAGCACCGTTCTGGCGCAGCTTGGCCTCCGGGCCGTGAAGCGGCTGATGCGCCTCGCCGCGCCCGCGCTCGGCGAGCGGCCGGTCGAGGATCGCCGCCACGAGATCCCGCGCCGCCGGGCGGCTCACCGTGCGGAACAGGCGGACGAGGTCGGCCACGCGCTCGGCCGAGCGGGCCACCCCCTGGTTGAGGGTGAGGAAGATGTAGACCGCCTCCTCCTCGTGCAGGCCGGCCGCGCGCAGGCCGAGGGTGAGGAGGTCGTAGCGGGCGCCCGGATCGGCGACCACGGCGAGGAAATCGTGGGGCAGGCCGAGCCCGTCGGCCAAAGCCGTCACGAAGGCGGCGACGTCGTGCGCGGCCGAGAGCCGGGTCAGGGATTCGCCGAGGTCGCGGGGCGGGGGCGGGCAGGGGCGCAGGGCGGCGGTCGCCTCCACGCTCCGGCCGATCACCGCGCGGCGTATCGGATCCGCGTGCAGGTAGAGGGGCACGAGGTCGGCGGCGGAGACGTCGGGACGGACCAGGAGCAGACGGGCGAGTTCCGCGTCGCCCCGGCCGCGGCCGACGAGCCGGGCGAGCGTCGCGCCGCGCAGGGTGATGCCGAGATTGGCGGCGAGCGCCCGGTCGATCTCGGGGCGCCCCTCGCGGGAGAGTTCGTCCGCTGCCTCGCGGCTGAGCCCGGTGCGGGCGGCGATGCGGTCGGCGATGTCGGACCCGTCGGCGAGCGCGGCGTCGATCAGCCTGCGGCTCAGCGTGGGCGCGAGTTCCACCACGGCGTCGCGGGCGCCGCCGCCGCGCAGCGCGAGGGCTTCCAGGATCGCCGGCGGCGTCTCGGGGCAGGGGGCGAGCTTCCGGGCGACCACCCGGGCCGTCTCCTCGTCCACCGTGGGGATCAGGCCGCAGGCCAGGGATTCGAAGATTTCGGTCTCGGCCCGGTCGCGGCCCGGCGCCCGAACGAACAGATCGGTCTGGACCCGCAGGATCACGGGCTTCAGATCGAGATTCTCGATGCGTGAGAGTTCGAGGAGCCCGGACAGGTCCGGCGGAGCATCGACGGATGGGGGCATGGACGATCGGTTTACGCAGGACTGCAGTAAGCTCACGCTAACCGCATCGACGTGAATCGACCTTTAAGACGCCCCCCGCGGGACCGTGCCGTCCTGCATCATCGGGGTCCCGCGCGGCCGTTCGCCCGCCTCAATGCGTCAGCCAGAGGCCGCCGCCGAGCACCACCGCCGCGAAGAGGATGAAGCCGACGAAGACCGGCAGGACCCAGGGCTGCCGCTGGTGGACGTAGCCGGCCTTCGTCTTCTCCGAGGGGGCCCGCTCGTTCTGGCGGGCGAGCCGGACCTCCTGCGAGGTCGGCGGCGTCCCGCCCGCCTCCTCGCAGGTCCCGAGCGGCGCCGCCCCGACATCCATGTGGGGGGTCTTGTCGGCGGTGCGGCCGCTGTCGATGTCGCCCTTGAGCTGCGCCGAGGTCGGCGTCTCCGAATCCGGTGGCGTATCGGCCGGCAGGTTGGCGGGCGGCGGCGGGGTTTCGGATCGCAGGGTCATGAACGGGGCTCCAGCTTGATTCGGTCAACGCCTGGAAACGCCGTCGGCTGCGGTCAGGTTGTCGCGGGTCTTACGGTTCGCCGGATCCGCGCTTGAGCAAGGGACGTTCGTAGAGCTCCGTCGCACCGGCGAAGCCCGCCGCGGCACAGAAGGCGCGCAGGGCGGCCTGCTCCGGGCCGACGCGCAGGACCAGCCGGTCGCACCCGGCCTGGCGCGCCGCCCGCCCGGCCGCCTTCAGCAGAACCCGACCGATGCCCCGGCGCCGGGACTCGGCCGCGACCACGAGGGTCGTGATCAGGCCGAAGGGCCGCGGCGCATCGAGGGTGCGGACGGGGCTGAGGGCGATGAGGCCGCTCGGCGGTCCCCATTCCACGGCGACGAGGACGGTGCCGCCGTCCCGCTGCAGGCCTTCGAGCCGGGAGGCCATGTCTGCCGCACCGACTGGCGCACCGGTCTCGCTCACGAGGGTCGCGAGGCCGGCGGCGTCGGAGCCCGCAGCCGTCCGGATCTCCAGCCCATACCGATTGCCCAAGGCGCACTCCTGACCGACAGCCGGGCGTCCCCGAGCGGTCGCCCCTCAGACCCGGCGCCAGCCCGGCTGCGACGGGTCGACCAGCCGGTAGTTGACCGGTGCCATGCCGCATATGGCGATGATTGCGGGCTCCGTCCCGTCGCGAACGACGCCGTCATAATGCGGCGTCCCCGCGACCCGCCGGACGAAGCTGCCGGCCTTCACGGGCAGGCAGGCGGCCGGGTCGAAATCCGCCCCGCTGTTGCACCACCACGTGCCCGACAGGACCATGCAGAACCGGTCCGACGTATAGGTGTGCGGCGCGCTCATGTAGCCCGGCCACCAGCGGATCAGGGTATAGTAGAGGCCGGTGCCGTTGAGGTCCCCGGTGAGATTGCACCGGTCGACGCTGCGCTCCGGATAATCCTTCGACGGCATCCAGGGCAGCGCCTCGGGGGCGCGGACGATGGTCTGCTCCGGGTTGAGCGGGCTGCCCTCGGCGGCGTTCGCCAGGAGAAGCGGAAGCGTGCCGAGGAGCGAGGCCGCCAGCAGGTCGCGCCGGCTCGCCTCCGGCCGGGTGTGCGTGTCCGTCATCGCGGGTTCCATCCCTGGTGCCGACGGCCTGCCCGGCGGCATCCGGTCATGCAACGCCGATAGCCCGGTTTCTCTCCCGGAGCGGAGCCCTGCGATGTTTCGAACGGCGGAGCGCATGGGGCCGGAGCCGCATTGCCGCGCAGGATCGCCGGGGACACGCAGCATGGCAGATCAGGTGCGGGATCGATCCCCGGACGGGCGGGACGACCGGGATCGGCCGGAAACCGAGCAGCCGAAGCAGCCCTGCACGATGTTCCGCGTCGTGCGGAGGACTCAAGTCGTGGTTTCGAAAGGTCGAGATCTTTCGCGGGTTCTCAGGGCGGAGCCCTGGTCAAGATCTCAGGGCTCCGCCCTGAGAACCCGCCAAAGGGCTGAAGCCCTTTGGAAACCCAAGATCCCCGGTCAACCAGGTTTCCAGCACCCGGGCCCATGCGCCGAACCGTCTGCGGCCCGGCGGGGCGCCCGGATGGGCGCGCTCAGGCGTTTTCCTTGGCCTTGCGCGGGCGGCTCGCACGCTTCGGCTTCTCGGCGACGTCCTCGACCGGCTCCTCGACGGCCGCGGACTTGCGGCGCTGCTGGCCAAGGCCCAGGCTGCGGGCAAGTTCGGAGCGCTGCGCGGAATAGCTCGCCGCCGTCGACGGGTAGTCCCGCGGCAGCCCGAAGCGCTCGCGATACTGCTCGATCGTCAGGCCGTTGCGCGAGAGATGGCGCTTGAGCGTCTTGTAGGGCTTGCCGTCGATGAAGGAAATCAGCGCGTCGGGGGTCACCGACTTGCGGATCTGGGCCGGCGTCGGCTTGTCGGCCGCCTCGGTGACGGCCGCCGCGGGAGCGGACAGCTTGGCGAGCGCGGCGTGGACGCCGGCGAGCAGGCCGGGCAACTCGCTGATCGGCACCGAATTGTTCGAGACATACGCGGAGACGATGTCCGAGGCCTGCTCGATAAAGGTCTGCTGCTGTTCAGGGGCGTTGTCGTCCATGGATGGTTCCCTCTATGCGGTGGTGGAGAGACGGTTCTAACGTCTCTGCAGCAAAATCAAGTCGTCGTCGAGGATTTCCCTACACAACCCGGCGGTCGTTAACACGCATATTATTCAAGCGCTCCGTCGAGCTGAAATCGTTGCCCGAGAAACCCGATTGGCGGGACGGCCGGTTTCAGGAGATCCAGCCCGCCGCCGCCGTGCCGCCTCGCCTCCGGCCCGGGGCAAGCCGGTCGCTGCGCTTACGAAGATCGGTTCTCCGTCTGACGAGATCCGCGAAATCTCGCGACGCATCCTATGGCGCTATGGTTGTGTACGCCGGGGCATTGCGAAGATCTCACCGCGGTTCCCGGGTGGGGCACGACGGGGGGCACGGCATGGCGCGGTCCACGCCCGGGTTCGGCGCGGCCGGAAAGCCGGAATGGGACCGGTTCGAGGGACCGGCGGCCGAGAAGAGCTTGGGGCTGGACGAGGCCTGCGCCATAAGGGGATTCGCAGGACGAAACCGGGATGGTGGACGTGGATCAGGACTGGGAGCCGGGCACCGTCTTCGGCGCGCACATCCCCTTCGTGCAGGCCTGCGGGATCGAGGCGCTGGACGTGCGCGACGGGCGAACGCGGCTGCGGCTCGTCCTGCGTCCGGATCATGCCAACAATCTCGGCATTGCCCATGGGGGCGTGCTCTGCACCCTGCTCGACGTCGCCCTCGGCACGGCGGCGCGCCTCAGCGCTGGGCGGCCCGTGGTGACCCTCGACATGCAGACCCGGTTCCTGAATCCCGGACGCGGCGTCCTGCTCGCGGAGGGGCGCGTGACCCGGGCCGGGCGCTCGGTGATCTTCTGCGAGGCCGAGATCCGCGACGCCGACGGGGCGCCGGTGGCGAGCGCCACCGGGCTGCTCAAGCCGGTGGGCGAGCGATCCGCGGATTAGCGACGCGCCCCGTCACGACCGAATTGACGGCGGCCCGGCGGGGTGGGAAAGCCTCGGGCATGACGATGCCGGACGACGCGCGCGCAGCCCTGGCTGCGCCTCCCTCCGAGGCCGATGTCACGGCCATGAAATCCGAGGCCGCCGCGTGGTTCGCGACCCTGCGCGACCGCATTCTCGCGGCCTTCGAGGCCCTGGAGGCCGAGGCCGAGGGTCCGTTCCACCCGGATGCGCCCGACGGGCCGGGCACCTTCGTGAAGACGCCCTGGAACCGCACCGACCATACCGGCCGGCCCGGCGGCGGCGGGGTCATGGCGATGCTCAAGGGGCGCGTGTTCGAGAAGGCCGGCGTCCACATCTCGACCGTGCACGGCGAGTTCGCCCCCGAGTTCCGCGCGCAGATGCCGGGTGCCGCCGAGGATCCGCGCTTCTTCGCCACCGGCATCTCGCTGATCGCCCATCCCTGGAACCCGCACGTGCCGACCGTGCACATGAACACCCGCTTCGTCGCCACGACCCGGGCGTGGTTCGGCGGCGGGGCCGACCTCACCCCCGTGCTCGACCGGCGCCGCACGCAGGACGACCCGGACAGCCGCCATTTCCACGCCTGCCTGGAGCGGGCCTGCGCGGCCCACGGCGTCGACTATGCGCGCTACAAGGCGTGGTGCGACGAATACTTCCACCTCAAGCATCGGAACGAGCCGCGCGGCATCGGTGGCATCTTCTACGATTATCGCTGGACCGGCGATCCCCAGGCCGACCTCGCCTTCACGCGCGACGTGGGGCAGGCCTTCCTGGAGGCGTATCCGAAAATCGTCCGCGACAATCTCGGCGCGGCCTGGACCGAGGCCGACCGGTTCGAGCAGCAGGTGCGGCGCGGGCGCTACGTCGAGTTCAACCTGCTCTACGACCGGGGCACGATCTTCGGCCTGAAGACCGGCGGCAACGTCGCCTCGATCCTGTCGTCGATGCCGCCCACCGTGCGCTGGCCGTGACGGGGCTGTCGTGAGCGCAGGGCTCCCCTCGGCCTACGCCCCCCAGCAGGATGCGGCGCTCAAGGCGATCGCCGCGTGGCGGCGGGACGGCGGATCCCAGGTGTTTCGCCTGTTCGGCTATGCCGGCACCGGCAAGACCACGCTCGCCCGGCGGATCGCCGAGGATGTCGACGGCACGGTGGTGTATGGCGCCTTCACCGGCAAGGCCGCCTCGGTGATGCGCCAGAAGGGCTGCTACGACGCCGCCACGATCCACTCGCTGATCTACCGCACCAAGGAGGCGGAGGAGGGCGGGCCGACCTTCACGCTGAACCGGTCGGGCCCGGCCGCCAAGGCGGACCTGATCATCATCGACGAGTGCTCGATGGTCGATTCCGACCTCGGCAACGACCTCCTGTCGTTCGAGCGGCCGGTGCTGGTGCTGGGCGATCCCGCGCAATTGCCGCCGGTGCGCGGCGGCGGCTTCTTCACCGAGGCCGAGCCCGACGTGATGCTCACCGAGGTCCACCGGCAGGCCAAGGACGACCCGATCGTCCGCATGGCGATGACGATCCGCGAGGGCGGCCGGCTGGAACTCGGCACCTACGGTCAGAGCCGGGTCGTCTCGCGCCGCGCCCTCGACCCGGCCGAGGTGCTGGAATGCGATCAGGTTCTGGTCGGGCTGAACAAGACGCGCCGGCTCTACAACGCCCGCCTCCGGGAACTCGCCGGCCATACCGATCCGATGCCGGCGATCGGCGAGAAGCTGGTCTGCCTGCGCAACGACCGGGTGAAGGGCCTGCTCAACGGCTCGACCTGGACGGTCCAGGCCCTGCGCGCGCCGCCGCGGCCCGACCTGATCCGCCTCGACGTGGTGCCGGAGGACGACCCGGCGCTGCGTCGGAAGCCCACCGACATCAAGGTGCTGCGCGCGATGATCGCCGGCTCCGACGAGGAGATCCCGCTGTTCCTGCGCCGGGAGACCGACGAGTTCACCTACGGCTACGCGCTGACCGTGCACAAGGCGCAGGGCTCGCAATGGGACCGGGTGACGCTGTTCGACGAATCCTATGCCTTCCGCGAGCACCGGGCGCGCTGGCTCTACACTGGCCTGACCCGTGCCGCCCAGGCGATCACCGTGGTGGTCTGAGCGCCCGACCGTCAGGACCGGTGGGACGGGTTTCCAAAGGGCTGAAGCCCTTTGGCGGGTTCTCAGGGCGGAGCCCTGAGATGTTCACCAGGGCTGCGCCCTGGACCCGCGAAAGGTCTCAACCTTTCGAAACCACGACGTGATCCGGCCGCGCCACGCGCCGCTCGTACCAGGGGCGCGAGCGGTTCACGAGTGCGACCACGGTGAGCATCACCGGCACCTCGACGAGGACGCCGACGACCGTCGCGAGGGCCGCCCCGGACGTGAACCCGAACAGGCTGATGGCGGCGGCCACCGCCAGTTCGAAGAAGTTCGAGGCGCCGATCAGGGCCGAGGGGCCGGCCACGCAATGCTGCTCGCCCGCGAGCCGGTTCAGCAGATAGGCGAGCCCGGCATTGAGATAGACCTGGATGACGATCGGAACGGCGAGCAGGCCGATGACCAGGGGCTGCGCGACGATCTGCTCGCCCTGGAAGCCGAACAGCAGGACCAGCGTGGCCAGCAGCGCGACCAGGGAGGCCGGTCCGAGGACGCGCAGCACCTGCGCGAGGGCGGCCGGGCCGCCCGCCGCCAGGAGGCTTCGGCGTGCGATCTGGGCCACGACCACCGGGATGACGATGTAGAGGACCACCGAGAGGATCAGGGTATCCCAGGGCACCGTGATCGCGGAGAGCCCGAGCAGCAGGCCGACGATCGGCGCGAAGGCCACCACCATGATCGCGTCGTTGAGCGCGACCTGGGAGAGGGTGAAGTGCGGCTCGCCGCGCGTCAGGTTCGACCACACGAACACCATGGCGGTGCAGGGGGCCGCAGCCAGCAGGATCAGGCCGGCGATGCAGCTGTCGATCTGATCGGCCGGCAGGTACGGCCGGAACAGGTGGCCGACGAACACCCAGCCGAGCGCCGCCATCGAGAACGGCTTCACCGCCCAGTTGATCAGGAGCGTCACGCCGATCCCGCGCCAGTGACGCCCGACTTGGCCGAGGGCGGCGAAGTCGATCTTGAGCAGCATGGGTACGACCATCAGCCAGATGAGCACCGCCACCGGCAGGTTCACCCGGGCGATCTCGGCCGCGCCGATCGCTTGGAAGAGGCCGGGCATGAGGTGCCCGAGCGCGACGCCCGAGACGATGCAGAGGGCGACCCAGAGGGTGAGATACCGCTCGAAGACCGACATGCCGATCCTCAGGCCGTCGCGACGCGGCGACCGCGTTCGTCGATGACGCGTTCGCCGTCTTCCTTCACGAACTCACCCTGCTGCGGCGGCAGGAGATCGAGCACCCTCTCGGACGGGCGGCACAGGGCCACGCCCTTCGGCGTCACCACCAGGGGCCGGTTCAGGAGGACCGGATGCGCCGCGATCGCGTCGAGCAGCGCGTCGTCGTCGAGGGTCGGATCGCCGAGGCCGAGCTCGGCGAAGGGCGTGCCTGTCCCGCGCAGGAGGTCGCGCAGGGTGAGGCCGGCGCGCGCCGCGAGCCCGCGGATCATCGCCCGGCTCGGCGGCGTCTTGAGATACTCGACCACATGCGGCTCGATCCCGGCATTCCGGATCATCGCCAGGGTATTCCGGGAGGTGCCGCAGGCGGGGTTGTGGTAGATGACCACGTCGAACGGGTCAGGCATGGGCGGTGTCTCCGGTTGCGGGGCAGCAACGTTCCAGGGTCGATCCGAGGGCCGCGACGGCGGGCTCGCAGACCTCGGGCCGCCCCTGGCAGCAATCCTTCATCAGGAACGCGACCAGCCCGGACAGGGCCGGGTAGGCGGCGCTGTAGAGAATCGACCGGCCTTCGCGCCGCGCCTGCACCAGCCCCGCCTGTTCCAGCTCCTTCAGGTGGAACGAGGCCGAGGAGGCCGAGACGCCGACCGCCTCGGCGACGCGCCCCGCCGCCAGCCCCGCCGGGCCGGCGACGACCAGCCGGCGCACGAGGCGCAGCCGATGCTCCTGGGCGAGGGCCGCAAAGGCCGCGAGGGCTTGCCGTTCGTCCAAGGGCGCTCCTATTATTCAACGTTCGTTGAAACGTAGGAGCGTTCCGCCGCGTGAGCAAGCCTGTTCCGCCCGACCCGTCCGCGCGTGACGGGCTGCCGAACGTCGTCGCGCCGGTGTTCCGGGTGCCGGTCCGCGCGGATCTGGAGGTCGGCACGCCGTTCACGCACGCGCCGCGCTTCCTGATCCTCTACGGGTCGCTGCGCGAGCGCTCGTTCAGCCGGTTCCTGGCCTACGAGGCGGCGCGGCTGCTGGAGGCGATGGGCGGCGAGGTGCGGCTCTACCACGCCCATGGCCTTCCCCTGCCCGACGACGCGGCCGCCGACCACCCGAAGGTGCAGGAACTCCGTGACCTGTCGATCTGGTCCGAGGGTCAGGTCTGGGTCTCGCCGGAGCGCCACGGCACGCTGACGGGCGTGATGAAGAGCCAGATCGACTGGCTGCCGCTGAGCGAGGGCTCGGTGCGGCCGACCCAGGGGCGGACGCTCGCGGTGATGCAGGTTTCGGGCGGGTCGCAGTCGTTCAACGCCGTGAACGCGCTGCGGGTGCTCGGCCGCTGGATGCGGATGATCACCATCCCGAATCAATCCTCGGTGCCGATGGCCTACCGGGAGTTCGACGATTCCGGCCTGATGAAGCCGGGGCCGCTCTACGACCGCGTGGTGGACGTGTGCGAGGAGCTGATGAAGTTCACCCTGCTGACCCGCGAGCGGGCCGCCCTGCTGGTGGACCGCTACAGCGAGCGCAAGGAGCGGGAGCCCGAGCGGCTGAAGGCGGTGGCGGCCGATATCGGCTTCGGGGAACGCTGAGCCTGTCCCGCTTGTGCGAACCTGCACCGCGTGACGAACAAACAAGCGCAGCTCTCGGTGCTTGCCCTGGCGCCGCAACCTCGTTATGACCCGCCTCGGCTGTGGCCGGTTGCCCGTCGTCGACTCTTCGGCGACAGCGTGTCGGTCTGGCCCATGCAATGAGTTCGGTTCCAGTGTCGCGCCTGGGTTGGAATCATTGCTGGAGAGGTGGCAGAGCGGTTGAATGCACCGCACTCGAAATGCGGCATGCCTGCAAGGGCATCGGGGGTTCGAATCCCCCCCTCTCCGCCAGTCAATTCGTAACGCACGCCATAGATTGACCCTTATGGGTGCGTTTCTGACCTCGATCGCAGCATAATTTGTCCGGCGCAGGCAAGCGCCGTTGATAGATCAGCGCTTTTTTTACCTTCTGTTAGGCGCTCTTAGATCGCGTATCGCGGAGACCGACACTCATGATCTCTACTCAAGCTGCCTGTGTCGTTCGACAACGGCGACAAACGTCGGTCGAGTCCTGACGCGGCGCGCGCAGCTTGATGGTGCCGATCACGCGGCATGATGAACGATGTCACAGAATTGAAGGGTTCGTGACCTAAGACTTGGAACGTTCCATGCAATGACGTAATCTCGGTCAGAGCACGGACGAATCGATCCCGCGCGACCGTCGATCTTGGGATGTTCAGAGAGGCGGACGGAGGCAGAAGTGTCCAAGAAAATTAGAACGTTCCAATTTGGGGCCTTTAGCCTGATATCCGCTACCTTGACGCTCCAAAGCTCTGCTTTCGGACAGGCCGTCAACGATCTCGGCACGGTCTCGGTCGAAGCGGTTGCCGGTCAAGGCGGCGGTCGCGGCACGCCGTTGCTGGCCGAGCAGAACGGGACTGTCGCGGCGGCCACGCTCCGCCAGGACGACATCGCCCGCCAGCCGAGCACCCAGAACGTCGCCCAGCAGATCGGCGCCGTGACGGGCGTCAATTCCTACTCGCGCGACGCCTCCGGCCTGTTCGGCGGCGGCTACTCAATCCGCGGCTTCGACAGCACCCAGATCGGCCTCTCGCTCAACGGCGTACCGCTCAACGATCCCGGGACCTTCGCGGTCGCGCCCCAGGTCTACACCGATTCGGAGAATCTCTGCGCGGTCGAGGTCAACCAAGGGACGAGTGCCGGAGCGGTGGCGGAGCACGGCGCCATCGGTGGCCAAGTGAAGATGCAGCAATGCGCCCCGACCGACAAACCCGGCACAACCGTGTCGCAGTCGTTAGGGTCGTATAATAATTTTAAGTCATTCCTGCGCGTGAACACCGGCCTCCTGAACGACGACACACTCAAGGCCTATATTTCGTACTCGCACGCCCAGTCCGACTACTTCATTGCGCCCGGAGCGGCGGACAGGCACCACGTCGACACCCGCTTCGACATGAAACTTGAGGGCGGTGCCAGCCTGACATTCAATTCGTTCTTTAATTATTTTGAGAACACATATATTCACACCGTCTCAAAAGCTCAATATGCCGCCTACGGATACCGGAACGGCTGGCTCACAATACCGCCGACGATCCTGACGGGTCCGAAGGCTGCGTTCAGTCAGACCCTGGCGGCGGTTCCCTACAACCCGTTCAACCTCGGTTACGGCCCCTACCAATGGGAGCCGGGGCGGCACGGCTACGTCTCCGTCGACGGCCAGTTCCCTCTGACCGACAATATCGATCTGGCTGTTACGCCGTATTTCCTCCACCAGGAATCCGGAAGCACGAGCGAGTTCGTGCTGCAAGAAGCTGGTTACAGCAACAAGTTCTTGTCCTCACCGATCGGCGCGTTCAGTGCCTATGGAACGAGGAACACCAACGCGCTCCTGGTGCAGATGAGCCAGAGCAACTTCGACCGGTTCGGTAATACCGCGACCCTCACCGGTCACTTTGGTGATCACACGATCCGCGGTGCTATCTGGGGCGAATACACGCACCAGCATCAGCTGAACCCGTTCACGCAGATCGATCCCTTCACCAACACGATTCCGGATATCTTCCTCAGCTCACACTTGATCCGAGATTACAGCGGCCGGATCGTCACCAACCGCGACTGGGTCACGGACTACTACAATACCGCCCTGTCACTATCCGACAGCATCGCACTGTTCGACGACAAGCTCCATATCGACGTGTCCGGCAAGGAGCGGATCTACGACCGCACCTTCCATAATCTGCCGTCGGGCAGCAGTTCCCGGCAAGACGCCTATCTCGATTACAAGGTAAAGCGAAATTTCGCGCTGTTCCTGCCGTCTTTCGGTGCCCGTTACGACCTCGACGAGGCGGATCAGATCTTCTTCAACGCCTCCATGGGCGCGCGCGTCCCACCGAATTTCGTTGATGGCCAACTTGTGGATAACAAGACCAATCTGATCAACGTACGGGAATTGAAGCCCGAGCGCTCCCTGAGCCTCGACACGGGCTACCGCTACAAAGGCGATTTGCTGGATTTCAACGCGACCGGATTCCTTATCAAGTACACCGACCGCATTGCCCAGACGACCAGTACGAACGGGACGCTGATCTCGAAATACACCAATGTGGGCAGCACCACCGCCCTGGGGGCAGAGATCGAGGTCGGCACCAAGCCCTATGAAGGCTGGAGTGTGCTGGTTTCGCAGGCCTTCAACGACGACACGCTCGACACCGACATCCGAGCTGAAGGCAGCAGCACGTTGCTGCCCACCAAGGGCAAGCAGTACTTCAACGCGCCGAAATACATCACCAACGCGACGCTGATGTACGAGGACGGGCCGTTCTCCGCTTTCGCCCGGGCGAAGTACACCAGCTCCGTCTTCGCGACGCTGACCAACGACATCCGTCTGCCCGGCTACACCACGGTCGATCTCGGTCTCGCCTACAAGCTCAAGGGGACGGCGTTCCTCGACGGGATACCAGGCGCGCAGGACGGCACGTTCAAGCTCAACCTGACCAACGTGCTCAACGCCAAGTACCTGTACATCAATCCCGGCAACAGCACAGGCGTCCAGATCACCTCGGCGGGCACGCCGACCTTCTATCTCGGCGCGCCCTTCTCGGTGGTCGCCAGCCTCAGCCTGGACTTCTAGCCATGCGCCACGGCCCTCTCTCTCCATCGATATCAGGCCTGACCATGACGCGCCGCCACGCGCTCCGCCTCACCGCGACCGCAGCGATCGGCTGTCTGACCGGACGGCTGGAGGCCGCCGCCGCTAACGACCCCGAGAAGCCCTTCCCTTGGATCGGCAAGAAGTTCACCGCAGACGGACGCGTGCTCCCCTTTCCGGGCAACACCATCATCTGCCCGATCGGATCGGAGCACCCGGCCAGGGCCCCGCTCCAGGCGTTCCGCGCCGCCCTCGAAGCGGAGCCCTACGCGCACAAATTCACCTTCACGCCGCCCTCCAGCTACCACATGACGGTGTTCGAAGGGGTCGTGGACGCGGAGCGCAGGCCGGGCTTCTGGCCATCGGATCTCAGCGCCGAGGCACCGCTCGACGCCTGCAACCGCCTCTTCCTCCAGAAGCTCGAAGCCTTCGATCTCGGCTGCGCCCCGCGATTCCGAATGAAGGTCATGGAAGGGCCGGGCAATATCGAGATGCGGCCGGGCGCGGGCATCTACCTGGTGCCGGTCGACGATGAGGAGAACCGCAGGCTGCGCCAATTGCGCGACCGGCTGGCCGACCTGCTGAAGCTGCGCCAGCCGAATCACCAAGCCTACAAGTTCCACACCACCCAGACCTACGCGATCACCCCCCTCACCGAGGCGGAAACGTTGCGCTACCGCGCCGTTCGCCGCGCGTCGCTGGAGGTTCTCGCCGCGGCGATGCCCGTGCTCGAACTCGGCGCCCCGGCCTTCTGCGTGTTTGAGGATATGTTCGCGTTCAACCCGAGGCTTTATCTTCAACCGGTGCGGCTTTAGACAAGAAGACCGGTCATAGCGGGAATTGGATCCCCGGACGTGGCCTCCCCGCAGGCCTGTCGAGGCCGCGGCCGGGCATAGGTGACGATGGGTCAGATGACGATCAAGGACGTCGCCCGGCGGGCCGGCGTGAGCTTCCAGACCGTTTCCCTGGTTCTGAACCATCCCGAGAGGGTCGCCCGGACCACGCGCGAGACCATCGAGGCCGCCATGCGCGAGCTCGATTTCGTGCCGAGCCTGGCGGCCCGCTCGCTGCGCAAGAAGCCGAGCCGCAGCATCGCCTGCGTGTTCTCGGTGGGCGCCCAACCCTACGACGACGCGTCCGGTCTGATGCAGGAGACCTACCAGGGTCTCGTGCTCCAGACCTTCGCGGCCGTGGCCGACCAGCACGGCTACACCCTGATCCACAGGCGCTGGAACAGCGACGACCCAGACGGGCTCACCCGGATCACGAGCCTCGTCAGCGAGGCCCGGGTCGACGGCGTCGTGGTGTTCGCCGATCGGCGGAACGACCCGCTGATCGCGATGCTGCAGGCCAAGCGCTTCCCCTTCGTGGTGTTCGGCCTCGACGTGCCGGGCACGCACTTCGCCATGCGGGCCGAGCGCGACGCGGTCTACGAAGCGGTGCGCTACCTCGTGCAGACGGGCAGCCGGTCGATCTGCTTCTTCAAGGGCGAGCGCGGCGGGCGACGGCTGCGCACGGTGACCGAGCGGCTGCGCGGCTATCGGGAGGCCCTGGCGGAAGCGGGCGTGCCGCCCTGCGACGACCTCGTCATCCCCTGTGACTGGAATTCCGAGAGCGGTTACCGCGTGACGCTGGATCTCCTGGATCGCTCGGTCAGGCCGGATGCGATCGTGGCGGCCAACGACCGGGTTGCGTTCGGCGTGCTGAAGGCGCTGCACGACCGCGGCGTCCGGGTTCCCGACGACATCCGCGTGGTCGGCTTCGACAATTTCGTGCAGGCGGCCTATACGATCCCGAGCCTGACCTCGATCGAGGTGCCAACTCTCGAGATGGTGCGGTTTACCTTCGCCACCCTGGTCGAGGTCATCGAGGGCACGCGCGCGCCGGACGATTTGGCGCAGAAGCTGTTTCCCACACGCCTCGTGATCCGCGACTCGACAGGTCTGATCCGCAGTGACGTTGCCGATCGTCCCGGCGTCGAACGGATCGCAGCCCGTGGCGACGGCGCGTCGTGACACGCCAATGATCCGGTTGGCCGGTCGCACCTGTGACGGAAGCCCGGCCCGACCCTGGCGTGGTCAGGCCGGGTTTCCGATGTGATGCACGGCCGTTCGCCTCAGCGCTTCAGGGTGAAGTCGATGGCGATACGGCCGCCGAAATGACCGCCCGGCGGCGGCGGCAGGCTGGCTGACCGGACCGCCTGCACCGCGGCCTGATCCAGGGCCGCATCCCCCGCCGACCGCGCGACGGACGCAGACGAGACACGGCCGGACGGACCGACCAGGAAGGTCACCAGCACGATACCGGATGCGTGCCGATCACGGGCGGCGGCCGGGTAAGCCTTGTGCCGGTTGATCTCGGCTTTCAGCTTGGCGCCGTAATCAGCCAGCGACTGGCTGGCATTGGCCTGCACACCGCGCTCGGCACCCGAATGACCCCTGTGCTGCGCCGCGCTCGCGGCGCTCGGCTTTTCGACCTTCGGCGGCGTCTTGGGCTTTGGCGGCACCTTGGGCTTGGGCTTCGGCACCGGGCGCGGTTCGGGCGGCTTCTGCACCTCCGGCGGCCTGGGTGGTTCCGGCTTGCGAACTGGGATCGCCAGAGCGGTCGGATCCTCCTTGACGGGCACCTCCTCGACCACCGGCGCGGGTTCGGGCTCCTTCGGCGGTTCGAGGACCTCGGGCTCCGGCGGGGGCGCCATCTCGGCCGCGCTCTGAGTCTCCGTGGCGTTGTCGGTGGTCGCGTCGCCCTGGGCGACGACGCTCAGTTCGAGGGTCTCGACAGCCGGCGGGGCGACCGGTTGCGGTTGTGGTCCCGACGTGACGAACAGCAACGCGTGGATGGCCAGCGCCACCACCAGCGCCGCGCCGCGTACCAGCGCCTTCGAATCGGCCTGCCGTGGCAGGGACAGGACGAAGGAATCGCCTCCGCTTAGTACCATCGTGCTCATGGCGCGGCACTCCCGGCTGCGGTGGGCGCGCGCTCCGCGTCGGCGGACCGTTCCGCCCCGCCCTTCGTCGTGATGATCGCGATGTGGGTCATGCCGTTCCGGGCGAGGAGGTCCATCACCTTGACGACGTCACCGTAGGCGGCCTCCTTATCGCCCCGGAGATGGATCACCCGCGACAGATCGTTCTCGATCGCCGCGACCACGGCCGGGACGAGCTTGTCGGCCTCGATCTCGTCCTTGCCGATGAACAGCTTGCCGTCCTTGCCGACGGCGATCACGGCCGGCTCCTTCGGGTCGATCGGCTTGGCGACCTGCGCCTGGGGCAGGTTGACCTTCATGGCCGTGGTCATCAGCGGCGCCGTGACCATGAACACGATCAGGAGGACCAGCATCACGTCGATCAGCGGCGTGACGTTGATGTCGGCGGAGGGACGGTAAGGCCCGCCGGAATTGGACGCGAATGCCATCGTCAGCCCTCCTTCACGGCGAGGCGGCCCTTGGCGATCAGATCGACCGAGAGCGCTTCGATGAGGTGAGCCAGCGTCTGGGACAGCTTGCCCAGGATCGCGCCGAGGCGGCTGTAGGCGACGGCGGCCGGGATCGCGGCGATCAGCCCGATGGCCGTGGTGGCGAGCGCCTCGGCGATGCCGGGAGCCACGACCGCGAGGCTGGTGTCGTTCGAGGCGGCGATGCTGATGAAGCTGCTCATGATGCCCCACACCGTCCCGAGCAACCCGACGAACGGGGACACCGAAGCGATCACCGCGAGGTTGGAGAAGCCGCCCTCGGTGGCGATCATGGTCTGCGTGGCGGCGCCGTTCATCGCCTCGATGGTGCGTCGGCGGACATCCCCGACGCCTTCGTCGGGCAGCGTGACGGCCGCCGCCCGCGTCCCGGCGTCCAGGACCGGTCTGAGGAACTTGGACACGGTCCCCTTCTCCAGGGCCTTGAGCGACCGGCGGAGCCGGAAGGTGGTGTAGATGCCCTCGGCGATCAGGGCCCAGCACCACACGGATGCTGCGGCGAGCGTGATGATCACAGCCTTTCCGACTGGTCCGGCCTGGAGGAACATGGCTGACGGCGACATGCTTGCTGGGTCCATCGTACAAACCCCGGTTTTTACGTTCGTGGCTAAATTGTGTGGACCATCCGGGCCACGACGAATTAGAACGTTCTATTAGGGCGCAACACGGGCATCTTTGCGGCAAAAACTGGGCACAAGCCCCGGATTTTGCAGCGCACCATGCCCGACCGAGCCGGGAGGGTCTCAGGCCATCGTCACACAAGCGTAGCCGGATGGTCCCATGGTGCGCCATGGCGAGAACCGACCTGCAGGGCCTACAACCGCAGACGGATCGGGGATGCGCCGGGCTACCGCCGCCAGGCGAGAGAGGATGCGATGACGGTCCTGGGGCGGCGCGCAGTGCTGGGTGGGCTTGCCGCTGCCGCGGGCTCCGGCGCGCTGCCCCGAATCGGCGTCGCGCGGTCGGAGGACCGGCCATCGATCGCGATCGCCGTGCAGAAGATTGCGAACACCAACACCCTCGACGTCTTGCGCGAGCAATCGAATGTCGGCGAACGGATCTTCTTCTCGTCCCTGTGGGAATCGTTGATCGGACGCGACTGGAGCGGTGATCTCAGGACGGTGCCGGGCCTCGCGACGCGCTGGCGCCGCCTCGACGACCGTACGATCGAGTTCGCGTTGCGGCCCGGCGTCCGGTTCCACAACGGTGACGAACTGACGTCCGAGGACGTGGCCTTCACCTTCGGTCGCGAGCGGATGTTCGGCGACACCGTTCCGGATACCGGGGAAACCCTGCGGGTCAATGAGCGGCCGACCACCTATCTGGCCGGCAAGCTGCCGCCTCCCGAGGTGCCGGCGGTGGCCCGTCGGGCTTTCCCGGCGCTCGTCTCGGTCGAGGTCGTCGACCGCTACACCGTCCGCTTCGTCAACGCGACGCCCGACATCACCCTGGAAGGCCGGATCGGGCGGTACGGCGGCGAGATCGCCAGCCAGCGCGGGTTTCGAGAGGCCGGCAGCTACCTGGAATGGGCGCGCAACCCGATCACCACGGGACCGTACCGGGTCGCCGCCTACGCGCCCGACCGGCACCTGATTCTCGAAGCCCACGATGCCTATTGGGGTGGCCGTCCGCCCCTGAAGCGCCTTCGATTCGTCGAGGTCCCTGAGGCGCCCGCACGGATCGACGGCCTCCTGTCCGGTGAATACGACTTCGCCTGCGATATCCCGCCGGATCAGATCGCCGGGATCGAGCGTGATCCCGCCTTCGAGGTCCAGGGCGGCCCTGTGAGGAACCACCGCATCCTCGTCTTCGACAAGACCCACCCGGTTCTCGCCGACCCGCGGATCCGCCGGGCGTTGACCCACGCCATCGATCGCGACGCCATCGTGGCAGCGCTCTGGGCCGGGCGGACATCGGTGCCGAAGGGTCTGCAATGGCCGCACTACGGTGATCTCTATATCGCGGACTGGTCGGTGCCAGCCTACGATCCCGCACTGGCCCGGAACCTCGTGCGCGAGGCAGGTTACCGGGGCGAGCCGATCCCGTATCGATTGCTTCCAAATTACTACACGAACCAGGTCGACACGGCGCAACTCCTCGTCGAGATGTGGCGGCAGGTGGGTCTCAACGTCGAGATCCACATGAAGGAAAACACCCAGCAGGTCATGGAGCGGTCCGCGGACCGGGCCCTGCGGGATTGGTCGAATTCGGCGCTTTTCAACGATCCGGTCTCGTCCCTCGTCGCGCAGCACGGCCCGAACGGCCAGCAGCAGCAGATCGGTGAATACGCGAACGGGGAGTTCAATCGTCTCTGCCTGGAACTGGAGCGCTCCACGGATCAGTCCCGGCGCCGGTCGATCTTCCACCGGCTGCTCACGATCGCCGAGCGCGAGGATCCCGCCTACACGGTGCTGCATCAGAACGCGACCTTCACGGCCAAGCGCAAGGCGATCCGCTGGAGGGCCTCCCCGGCTTTCGCCATGGATTTCAGATCCGGCAATTGCGACGCGCGCGCCTGAGGTTAAGTCTCGATCGTGCGCCATGAGCACCGCAGATTGGTTCCGCTGGCGTTCACTGGCCCCGCGCCTGCCATCCCCGCTCTTCGGAGGCGATCGTCCCCTGCCGGGCGGGCTTGTCGCGTTTCGGTCGGACGTGCCGCCTCCCATGGACACCACGACAAGACCGGCTGGGATTCCGTGCGGATGAGCCCTGTCTGGATGGTGGCTGCGTGATCCGGTTCCTGGCCCCACGCCTCGCACGGGCGGCGCTGACCATCCTGCTCGTCGTCACCTTCGCCTTCGTAGGTCTGCGCCTGTCCGGCGATCCGGCACTCCTGATCATGGGCGACGATGCGCCGCCCGATGCGGTGGCGGCGTTCAGGGCCTCCTGGGGCCTCGATGCCCCACTCTGGCAGCAATATGTCACCTATGGTGCGGCCGTCGCCCGGGGCGATCTCGGATTGTCGATGAGAGACGGCCGGCCGGCCGTGGCGCTGGTCACCGAACGCGTGCCGGCGACGCTGGCGCTGACACTGCCGGCGCTCGCGCTCAAGCTCGTCCTGGGCCTGTCCGCGGGGATCGCGGCTGCCCTGTACCGACGGCGCTTCGTCGACCGGGTCGTGACGACCCTGGCGGTCCTCGGCTTCGCGGTGCCGAGCTTCGTTCTCGGCCTCATCCTCGTCCTGGTTTTCGCCGTCGAGCTGCGCTGGCTCCCCTCCGGGGGCCATGGGACCTGGCGGCACGCGGTGCTTCCGGTCCTGACCCTAGGCCTCGGCGGCGCCGCAGCCTTCGCGCGGCTCACCCGCAGCGCGATGCTGGATGTCCTTGGGCAGCCCTACATCCGCGCGGCCCGCGCACGGGGGCTGCCATGGGGTCGGATAATCTGCTGCCACGCCCTGCCCAACGCGGCGATTCCGCTCGTCACGCTGGGCGGCTTCTCGGTTGGATCGCTGCTCGCCGGATCCGTCCTGGTCGAGAGCGTTTTCTCCTGGCCGGGTGTCGGGCGGCTCCTCGTCATGTCGGTCGCCAGCCGCGATCTCGCGGTCGTACAAGGTATTCTGCTGCTGACTGCGACCACCATGGTAACGGCAAACCTGATCGTCGATCTCCTCTACGGGTTGCTCGATCCGCGGCTGCGGACAGGGGCGGCGACGCGATGAGCGGCCGGACCGCCGACGCCGAGCGAGGCTACCCGCCGCCCCGCGCCATCCGATCGCTGCGGGCGCGGCTTTCCTACCCGGTGCGGATCGCCATGGCATGGCTGGCGCTGATGCTCATGGTCGCCGCCCTGGCGGACGTGATCGAGCCCTACAGCATCCTCGCCGTCGATCTTCGGGCGCGTCTCGCGCCCCCTTTGACGAACTCCGGTCTTTCGGCCCACTGGCTCGGCACCGATGCGCTGGGGCGTGACGTCCTCTCGCGGCTGATCGCGTCCATCCGGATCTCGCTGCTCCTGGCCTTTGCCGCATCGCTGCTCTCGGCGAGCATCGGGACGAGCCTCGGGTTTCTGGCCGCCCACCGCCGCGGCCTCACCGAGCAGGCGATCCTGGCACTGGCCGATGTCCAGGCCGCGGTGCCGTTCCCGATCTTCGCGTTGACGGTCATGGCATTCCTGGGCCACGGTCTGCTACCGGTGATCGGATTGACGAGCCTTTTCGGCTGGGAGCGCCACGCGCGGATCGCCCGCGGGCTGGCGCTCACCGCGGAGGCCCAGGGCTACGTCGCCGCCGCCCGGCAACTCGGCGCGCACCCGCTTCGCGTCTACCTGCGCCACATCCTGCCCAGCATTGCCGCGACGCTGATCGTCCTGATGACGCTCATCATACCGGAGGTCATCATGCTGGAGAGTGCGCTGTCGTTCCTGGGCCTCGGCGTGCAGCCGCCGCTCACGAGCCTGGGTACGATGATCGGCTATGGCCGTGATTACCTCACGCGTGCGCCGTGGATTTTGATGCTGCCCGCACTGATCGTCGTGCTGACGACGTTGGCCGTCAGTCTCGTGGGGGACTGGCTGCGGGACGGTCTTGACGCAGGGTCTGAGTGAGATCGCTCACGCAATAGGATGGCCTTTTTGGTTCGTTCGCTTTGGTCGACGGTAAGTCGGCATGTAATCTGGACCACAAGACGAGGCTTCGCCTTTGCGTACTGAATTACCCCACGAGAAGGAGGAAGTGGATTTTCGGTCGTTGCACGGCCAATCCGCACAAGGCATCGCGTGGTCGAGGTCGGAAGCGCTGAACTGCGGCGTAACTGACCGCACGCGGACCGTTAGCATACCCACCTCGACGAGGCGTCTGACACCGACAAGTGATCGGCCCCCAGGCGGTGGTCCAAATTCAAAGTTAGCGCAGGGTCGGTCTGGGCTCCACTGGCAGCTTGGCCGGCGGGGCCGGTCGGGTGAGCGCAGCCGGCCAAGCGGATGAGGTCGGCACCAACACCTCCGGGGCGGGTGGTCGGTATCCGAGTGAAGCGTGCGGATGCACGCCGTTGTGATGTCGATGCCAACTCTCGAGCACGATCTTCACCTCTTTGAGCGTATAAGGATTTCATCGTTCAACAATTCATCTCTTGGCCGTGCGTTGAAGCTTTCGACGTAACCGTTCTCCCACGGTGGGCCGGCTGCGATGTATGCAGTCTTCGCGCCGACGCCGAAGATTCAGGCCTGTTCCGACTTGGCGATGAACTCCGGACCATTGTCTGAACGGATATGGCCGCGCACCCCACGCAGGATGAACAGGTCGGACTACGATGCGGGCAAGAAGATCAAGGGCCGGAAGCGCCACATCCTCGTCGACACGCACGGCTTGCTGATGCACGCACTGGTACATCCGGCCAGCGTGCAGGACCGCACCGGCGGTGTCTTGGTCATGGCCCGTTCGGCCTCTGCCCGTTCCTGGTGCGGCTCAACACGGACGGCGGCTATCAGGGCTCGGCGTTCAAGGCTGGCCTGCGCCGGGTGTGCCGGTGGCTCAAGCTGACGATCGTCAAGCGCTCCGATCAGACCAACGGCTCTGTCGTGCCGCCCAAGCCGTCTGGATCGTCGAGCAAACCTTGGCTCAACCGGTGCCGGCGCCCGGCCAGTGTCCAAACGACCGGTCAGGTCACGCCTCTTTCAGGATGTGGATGTCGGTTCCGCAGATCATCGGGGTGATCCAGACGAGGGCACCCTGCAGTCCGGTCTCCGGGGTCGGTTTGCCGTCGAGGACGATTCTGCCCTCGTCGGCGAAGATAGCCGTCGTCCTCGTGCGCTCCCTCCTCTCATGACCTGTTCGGGGCTTTGGAGAGGACGGCACGGTCGACGGCAGATGCCGTCGACCATGCCGCGCGGGATCAGGCGGCCTCGGCCCGCTCCGGCACCGGGATGCCGAGCGTCTCCCGGTAGAAGGCATCGATATCCGGCTCGAAATCCCGGATGACCGGATACCAGGGCGTCGGCGCCTCGACGTCGTGCAGGGTTCCGCATTCGGGGCAGTAATATTCTCGTAGAACCTGCCAGGAGGAGGTCGGCGCCATCAAGCGCGGATAGATCTCCTCCATCGTCTCCGGTGTGTCGCGGAGATGGATGCGGGCATGCAGCTTCCAGTTCTCCCGCCAATCGCAGAAATCATGGCCGCATTCGCAGCGCACCTTCCATTGCTTGGAGGCTTTGAGCTGGACGATGTACAGTTTCGGGCCGAGCGGGAGGATGATCTTGTCATCCCACGGGACGCGCTCCTGCAGGACCTCGACATAGGTCGCGAAACGCTCCGGATCCTTGGGTGTCGACAGCATCTGATGCAGGGTGTCGGCGTCGATCTTGCCGTCGATCAGATCGGCGATCTTCGAGCGGGTATAGGCCATCGGTCGCTTCCTCGTGCGAATTGGTGGTGATCGGGCGGGTCGGGCGGCAGGACGTGCTTCGCCGGACCACACAATTACTCTTCGACGAACTGAACGACCTTCACGTCCGGCAACTCGGAGATGTCCATCGCGTATGTCGACCCATAATGGGGGATGCCGATCTCGTCTTCCGAGAGCGTCCAGTCGTCCGGGAGATCCCAGAAGGCCTTGAACTCCGCCAGGAAGCGCGGTCCGAGCTTGAAGGAGGCCGCGAACATCTGCTTGACGTGGTCGCCCGCCTCCTTGGCGAGGATCTTCTCCCGCTCACCCTTCATCCAATCCCGGGTCGGAACCGATTTGGCGATGCGCTCGCCGCGGATCGCCTTGCGTCGTTCCAGCGTGGCGGCGGAGTCGACGGACCAGAGGCCGTCGGCCCCCCGGCTGCCGACGACGCCGTAAACCTGGGCAGCGAACCGCTCCAGCAGGTAGCCGCCGTTGATGTCGTCGGCCACGCTCTGCGGCTCGCGGTCGATCGGGTCGCCGAAGCCGGGTCCGCCGCGCATGTAGTTGAGGTAGAGATCGTAGTCGGCGAACATCTCCTCCGTGGTGATCGCCTGCTTGTCGCGCTTGATCCGCGCCCCTTCGAGCAATCCGTCCCAGATCGGGTTCTCAGGGTCGGTGTCGCCACCGAACGGCAGCGGCTTGCCGTCGGCGATCAGCTGCTTCAGCCCGGTCTCGTGGGCCGCGAAGCGGTAACCCGACGCAGCCGGGTAGCCGCCCATCAGGCCCCAGTCGGAACTGATATGGCCGTTCCCCATGAAGAACATCGTCCAGTCCTTGGCATTCCACACCAGACGCAGGCTCTCGAAACCGCAGCCGCCGCGATACTTGCCAGCCCCGCCCGAGGACGCCTTGATCTGCCGGCCGAGATAGATCAGCGGCTCGGCGAGTTCCCAGATCTCCATGTCGCCCATGTCGCCTTCCGGGTTCCAGATGGCGGCGGCGTGCGACAGGCCGTCCGCGATGGCGCCCGCGCCGACGCCGTTGGCGGCACATTCGAACGAGTTGACGGCGTGGATCTCGTCGTACTGGTTGAAGCCGCCGCCCTGCAGCCAGTTCGACGTGTTGGCGTTGCCGGCATTGACCTCCTCGAGGTAGCCGCGCCCGAAATACGATCGGGACAAGCCGCGCCACAGAGCCGTCCACGAGCTGACCAGGAAGTGCCAGCTGTAGGCGAAGGCGACCCGGCGATCGTCCGGGTTCATCCAAGTGCCCTTCGGCAGCCGGAACTCGGTGCCGTAGGCAGCGCCATCGTTGATCATCTCGGACGGGATCAGCGTCTGGGTCATCATCACCCAGATGCCGCTGGTGAAGCTCACCGCGTGGGCGTTGTAGGTGTGCCAGCCCCAGCGCGACGAGCCCTCGAAATCGAGCCGCCACGTGCCGTCCGCCCGGATCGTCATCTCGGACGGCGTGTGCATGATGGTGTCGACCTTGGCGAAGTCGGAGGGCACCCGCACGTCCTCATGGGCGTAGGGCACATCGACGAAGCCGACTTGGCGATAGACGCCGGGGATCGTCATCGCCTTGATGCGGTTCTGGAGGCCGATTCGCCCGTGCTCGATCGCCTCGTAGGCGAATTTCCAGTAGGCCTCGATGCCCTCCTCAGCGATCACCTCCGCGACGAGCTTCCGGATCATGTGGCAGCCGGCGATGCGGGTGCGTTCGTCCAGCATCCAGAAGCGGGTGGTGCGGACCATGCGCTGGCTCTCGTGCAGCCAGTCGCGGAACAGCGTGTCGTCCTGTCCGACCTTGCGGCAGGTGATCGAGTAGCCGTCTCCGAAGCGCTGGATCTGGCCGGTACACATCGAGCCGGGGCCGACCGCGCCGGTGTCGATGACGTGGGTCACGCCGCCGACCCAGCCGACCAGCTCGCCCGCGTGGAAGATCGGCACGATGGTGTGGACGTCGCAGGGGTGGACGTTCCCAAGCAACGAGTCGTTGTTGCAGAAGATGTCCCTGTCCCGGACGCCGGGGTTCGACTCCCAGTCATTCTCGATCATATACTTGATCGCGGCGCCTATCGTGCCGACGTGAATGATGATCCCGGTCGAGGTCAGGATCGCGTCGCCGGCGGCGTTGTAGAGGGTGAAGCACAGTTCGCCCTCCTGCTCGACGATCGGCGAGGCGGCGATCTTCTTGGCCGTCTCGCGGGCGTCGACGATGCCGGCACGCAGGCGCGAGAACAGTTTGTTGTAGAGGATGGGGTTGCTATCGCGCAGCTCCAGCCTGTCGAGGCCGGCATAGTGCTTGGTGCGCTTCGTCGCCTCCATGAGGCGGTCCCGGTGCTGCTTGAGAGTCTCGCCGCCGCGCACGACACCGCGCGTCGAGCCCTTCAGGGTCCCGCTGTTGACGTTCACATTCATGATCGGATGTCCTTGAACGAGAAAGAGAGAGGGCCGCTCACACTTCCTTCAGGTGGAAGAGGCGGTGTCCGTCGAGGAAGGTCTCGAACCCGTCCGGGACCACGAAGGTGGTGGCGTCGGATTCGATGATCGCCGGCCCCTTGATGCGGTTGCCCGGCCGCAGGGACTCCATTCGGTAGAGCTGCGCGTCGACCCACCGCTTCCTGCGGTAGAACTTGCGCTGACCAAGGACGGCCTCCTGCGGCGGCGTCTCGCCCTCAAGGTCGTCCTTGGGGATTTTCGGCTTCGGGATCGGCACGGTGCCGCGCATGATCGCCCCGGTCACCGAGTAGCCGAGTTCCGGCGATCGGGCGGAGGCGGCGTAGACCCGCCCGTAGGTCGCGTTGAAGGCCGCGACGAGCGTGTTCCAGTCCTCGGCGCTCTGGGCCGCCGGGATCGGGGACTCGATTTCGAGGTCGTTGAGCTGGCCGCGGTACTGCATGCGGTAGCCCGGCTGCAGCGTGACGTCGGCCGCGTCGTAGCCGTTGAGCTTGAATTCCTCGAGGACGTTGTGGGTGAGTTCCTCCCAGGCACCCTGGAGCGTGCGGGCGGCCGCCTCGCCCTGTTCGGCCGAGGCTTCGGGCGCGAGATTGATGTCCAGCGACTTGTCGTAGCGGTATTCGAAATCCGCCGCCGCGCAGCCGAAGGCCGAGAAGCCTGCCGCCCAGGCAGGTACGATCACGTCCTCGAAGCCGAGACCCTCGGTGTAGCCGTAGGTGTGGACCGGGCCGGCTCCGCCATAGGAGAAGCAGACGAAGCTTGTCGGGTTGTAGCCCTTGCCCGAAATCATTGAGCGCAGGTAATCCCGCAGCTCGGAATCGAGGAGTTCGATCACACCTGCCGCCGCATCCTCGACCGAGAGTCCGAGCGGGTCGGCGAGCTGCGCCTTGATGGCCTCGACCGAACGCTGCCGGTCGAGCTTGACCGCACCGCCGAGGAAGTTGTCCGGGTTGAGGTAGCCAAGCACCATGTGGCAGTCGGACACCGTCACCGTCTCGATACCGCTCTCCTTCCAGCACACGCCGACGCGGTAGCCGGCCGAGTCCGGCCCGAGCTTGATCGCCTTGGTGTAGGGGTCGAGGCGGATGAACGAGCCGGCCCCGGCCCCGACCGAGTCCATCGCCACGAGCGGCAGCGACAGGACGAGACGCGCCATGTCGGGATCGTTCTTGATGGTCAGCTCGCCCTGCGTGATGAGCGCGACGTCGAACGAGGTGCCGCCGATGTCGGAACAGGCGATGTTGGTATAGCCGAGCACCTCACCGAGATATTTCGCGCCGATCACGCCGCCGATCGGCCCGGAGACGATGGTGCGGGCGAGTTCCTTGGCCTTCCACGAGATCGTGCCGCCATGGGTCGCCATGACCCGGAAGTCGAACTTGGTCCCGTGCTCCTTGAAGGCGTCGGAGATCTTCTTCAGCGTCTGGCGGGACGGTTCGGCGGCATAGCCTTCCAGGATGGTGGTGTTGGTGCGGTGGGTTTCCTTGCGCACCGGGTAGTAGTCGGCGGAGGCGAAGACCGGGATCGCCTTTCCGCTCCTGCCGATCTCCTCCAGCACGATGTCGCGCACGCGACGCTCGTGGGTGGGGTTCTTGTACGAGTGCAGCAGGCTGATGACGATGCCTTCGACATCGGCGGCGATCAGCTCCCGCGCCGCCTCCCGGGCACTCTCGTCCCGCAGGGGGATGACGACGGTGCCGAACATGTCGATGCGCTCGACCACCCCGCGGGTCAGGTTGCGCGGTACCAGCGGCGGGTCGTAGCGGTGAGTGTTGAGGTGGATGCGGTCCTCGTAAGCGTATCCGAGATAGCACTGGATCGCCCGCCCCATGCGGTGGAAATCCTCCATGCCGCGGTTGACGATGAGGCCGCAGCGCAGACCCTTGCGCTGCACCACGCGGTTCAGCATCGCCGTCCCGGAATAGACGCCGGTCTGCAACTGGCGGAGCGCATCCTCCAGCGACAGGCCCCAGGTCCCAAGCCCATCCTGGCTCGAGGCGATGAGGCCGAGCGCCTCGTTCTGCGGGGTGGATTGAGCCTTGCCGACGACGAAATCGCCGTCCGCATCGACGAAGAAGGTGTCGGTCATGGTGCCGCCGGCATCAATGCCGAGCACCTGAACGCTCCTGATGTTGTGAGGCTGAACGTTCACAAGTTCCCTCCATGTGATCCGAAGTCTTGTCGGGCTTCGCATCCAAGAAGGGGCAGATGCCGTGCCAGCGGCTCAGCGATTTTGCATTATGATGCAGATCAATGACTTGCCGCAGGTGCGCAGGCATCATTGTGCGGCGGCACACGTCCGAAATTCGGACGCTCGTTCGGCCGTTGTCGGACGGTTCGAGCAGGATCCTGCGGCGTCGGGGTTTCACCCCGACACCCCACCAAAGGGATGATCCCTTTGGAATCCACCGGAGCGTACCGAAGACGGCGCTAGGAACGGGCGCTGGAGCGAAGGCCCAATTCGGCGAGGCGCAGATAAAGGGTCGACCGGGCGATCCCGAGCTGCCGGGCCGTCTCGGTCACGTTCCCGCCGCAGGCGTCGAGCTTGGCAAGGATGGCCGCCCTCTCGATGGCGTGCAGGTTGGACGAGGATGCGTCGGCGCTGCGCGCGGCGATCACGGACGCTCTCGGCAGGTCCGGCAGATCGGCCTCGGTGAGTTCGTCGTCTCGCGCCGCCATCGCGACGGCCGCCTCCAGGACATTGCGCAACTCGCGCACATTGCCTGGCCAAGGATGGGCCAGGAGGGTCGCTTCAAGCGTCGCAGTGAGGCGTGGGACCTTGCGCCCGAAGCGTTCGGCGGCGTTGCGTATGAAGTGACGGGCCAGCAGGAGCACGTCGGTGCCGCGTTCGCGGAGGGCCGGGATGCGCAAGCGAACCGCCGCGATGCGATAGAACAGGTCGCGACGGAAACGCTTCGCCTCGATCTCCGCCTCCAGGTCCCGATTGGTCATCGAGACGAGCCGGAAATCGACCGTGCGCCCCTCGTGGCTTCCCAGCCGGTAGACGATCCCGTCTTCGAGCACGCGCAGCAGGTAGGCCTGGAGGTCGAGCGGCATCTCGCCGATCTCGTCGAGGCAGAGAACCCCGCCATCCGCCTGCTCGATCCGGCCCGGGCGCCCCTTCTCGTCAGCGCCGGTGAAGGCGCCCCTGACATAGCCGAACAACTCGCTTGCCACGAGGTCGCGGGCCATGCCGCCGCAATTGAGGGGGACAAACGGCCCGTCCGGCGTGCGAGCCTGCTTGATCGCCCGGGCGAACAACTCCTTGCCGACGCCGGTCTCACCCTCGATCAGGACGGGCAGGGGAAGGGTCGCGAGCCGTCCGGCGCGCTCCTTGACCGCCCGCATGGCCGGGCTGTCGCCGATGATCGCGTCGAAGCTGACGGACCGCTCGCCCGGCGCTACCTTGAGCGGTGCGGTGCGGTTCGAACGCCGCGGGCCGGTGCTGGCGTGGCGGCCATGCAGGACGATCAGGCAGCCGATCGCCTCTCCGTCCTGGCGGACCAATTCGAGGCTGGCTTGCGGGAAGCGCCGGCGGCAGTTCTCCGCCCAGGATTCGGGTTCGGCACCGTCGATGCACGCGCGCGCGTCCTGCTCCAGGCTCGCGCCCGCATCCAACCGCCGCCGCGCCTCCTCGCTGGCGTGGACCACGGTGCCCCGGTGATCGAGGACGAGGATCTCATCACTGAGCCAGACCGAGCGTTTCGAGACGAAGTGCAGCAGGAGCAGGGCATGCGCCGCCTCCCGGCCGTGGCCGAGGGACACCTCGATCTCGCGGGCCAGAGCGGCCGCGAAGGCGAGGCTCTGAGGATGGAATCGGTCGGCGGGCCCGGAGATGTCGACGATGCCGAGCAGAGCCCGGTCGCCCGGGTCGTGAATCGGTGCGGCGGCGCAACTCCAGCGCTGGACGTCCTGGCAGAAATGCTCGGCCCCGTAGATGCAGATGGGGCGCCCGAGCGTCAGCGCGGTGCCGATGGCGTTCGTGCCGATCAAGGCCTCGTTCCATCGGCCTCCCTCCTCAAGGTGGTTCCGCCGGCCCTCCTCGACGACCCGCCGGTCTCCGGCCGCGTCGATGATGAGGCCTTGCGCGTCGGTGAGCAGCACCATCGAGGCGGCGTCGGAGAGGAGGTGGGAGGAACGCTGAAGCGTCGGCCTCGCAACACCGAGAAGCTGCCGGTTCCGGGACTTCAACCTGAAGAGTTCGGCCTCACCGACCCGCGGCGCTTCCGACAGGCGATGCCACACGCCCTGCGAGCGACACCGCACCCAGGATTCCGAGACCGCCTGAGGAGGGCCCTGCACCAGCCGACCCTCCGAGAGGAACGTTTCCCAAGCCAGACGGATGGCCCGCTGTCTGTGCATCGGCGTTTTCCTCCGAGCCGAAGCACCGTGTCTCTGCGTCCATGGGCTCCGGCTTCATCCCGAAATTAGCACCTGCTGCCGGGAAAGGGACACGGCGACCGACGGCAATCCTCGACGCTGATCGCGGCGCAAAGCAGGCCCTCAGAGCCTGTTTGAGCGCCTCTGCCGGCCGTCCCCCTCTGTCTCGTGTGCGCACACGAATTTCGCCTGGCGGGGCGGATTGGAGAGCAGATGTGGACGGACCGACATCGGACTCGTCACGAAGCGCGCCTGAAGGACATGGTGCTGCAAGCGGGCTTGGACGAGGTGGCTCGCCTCTTGGAGCGCGCGGATCCGCCGAGCTGTCCGGCGGCTACACCGGCGTATCACGCGCTGGCAGGGATCGCCTGGCACCTGCGGACGGGCGGAGGGCGCTGCCTGCGGGCTTTCCGCCGTGGCGCACGGCCTACGGCTGGTTCCGATTCGGGATCGACAAGGCCCGTTCGAGAGCCTGTTGCGGGCTCTGGCCGCCGGCGGCGGCGGCGTTGCGGATGCCGGTCGGAGCCACGGCTGGCGATCATCGACACGCAGAGCGTCAAGGGCATCGGGGTGCGCGGACCGCGCGGCTACGATGGCACCAAGAAGGTCGTCGGGCGCAAACGCGTGGTCCTGGTCGATGCCGAAGGCCATGTTCTGGCGCTCGCCGTCGTGCCGGCCGACGTGCGGGATCGCGATACCCTGTCCGCCCTCGAGGCCGGCAAGGAGCAGCGGCCCAATCTGCGCTTGGCCATCCTCGACGGTGCCTTCACGGCCGAACGCTGCCGGGAATGGTGTAACATCCACGGCCTGCGCCACAGCGTCGTCGAGAAAGACCCGGATCAGAAGGGCTTCGTCGTGCTGGAGCGGCGCTGTCGTGGATCCTTCGACAGGCGCAGGATGAGGGGTGAATCGCGCCGAGTTTCCCGAAGGCCTTTGAGTTTGGCTCAGGCCGCCAAGGCTTGCACCTCGGTCTGAGCAAAACAGGCCAGGCCGCCGCTGGACCGGGGATCGTGGTGCGGACCTTCCTGCCGCGCACGATGCCCTGTCGCCCCATGGCCTGCATCAGCCGAGCCACCTGCAACGGGCCACCGTGATCCCGTCCCGGCCGAGCTGCCGCCAGACCGTGCGCACGCCGTAGATGCAGAAGTTCGCCTCGAACACGCGCCGGATCTCGACCATCCGCGCCGCATCCGAGCGAGCCCGAGCCGGCAGCCTGCCAGGATCAGCCCGCCACGCGGCATGGGCGCGATAGGTCGCCGGGGCGATCGGCAGCACCCTGCAGATCGGCGTCGTCCTGAGCCTGTCGAAGGATCCAGCGCCAGCCCTTTTAAGGTGTTTGGACTAGCTGCGAAAATCGCAAGTCGTGGCTCTAACATCCTGAAAGAGCACCGCCTTTTCCCCTCCCCCTTGTGGGGAGGGGCCAGGGGTGGGGGTGGTGCAGGATGAGGCGCAGCGGTGCCGTCTGCACCACCCCCACCTCCAACTCCTCCCCACAAGGGGGAGGAGAGTGCGCTTGGCCCCTGTCTCGTTGCTTCCGCAAACACCTTAAGAGCCTCTCACAAAACTCCCGCTGCGCTGTCGCGGCCAGAGGGAAATATCCGGTGCTCGGGAGTTTTGTGAGGAGCTCTAAAAGGGCTGGATCCAGCGCCTTGATCCGCTCCCGCTCATCCGTCGTTGGTCCAGCCCGCTGGCCCTGCTCCCGCTCGGCTTGCCGGACCCAGTGCCGCAGCGTCTCGCCCGAACGACCGATCTGGGAAGCGACCGAGCGGATCGCCGCATATTGCGAGCCGTGCTCGCCCTGGTGGTCAAACACCATCCGGCCCGCGCGCTCGCGAACTCAGGTGAAAAGGGTAAGCGGCGTTTCGTCAGGGCTCCATCCTCTCAGGAGTTGGAGCCTCCGGGAAACCCGGCGCGGTTCAACTCCCACTGTGCTGTCTTGTCCCGAGGAAAAACTCCCAGTGGCCCAAACTTTTATGAGGAACTCTCAGCCTCTTCCGCCGACTCATCGGGTGACGATCCGTTGAGGGCGTGATCCACCGAGGGGCACGTCCGGCCGTCAGCGACATCAGTATCATCATGCGGGCCGCCCCTACGCTAACGTACCGCAGCGCCGGTGGAACACGGGTTCTGCAAATCGTGAACGGGACACGTCCCGCCCCAGAATTTCGTCGTGCGGATCCTCAAAGGCGGCCCCCGGGCCGGAAGGCATGGGCGGCGTGGCGGGCGGGGAGCCGGTCGCCCAGGCCGAAGAGCTTGCGCCGCAGCGATCCGGGCGCGTAGGCGGTCTTGTACAGGCCCCGGTCCTGAAGCTCGGGGATCACGAGGTCGATGAAATCCGAAAAGCTCTCCGGCACGACGATCCGGCTGAGGTTGAACCCGTCCACCTCGCCGTCCTCGATCCAGGATTGCAGCTCGTCGGCGATGGAAACGGCATCGCCCGTCAGCACGGCGTAACGCCCGCCGAGACCCATCTCAGCCAGGAGGTCGCGCTTGGTCAGCCCGCGTCTGGCGGCCGCCGCTGTCGCCGACTGGATCGCGTTGCCGGGGGCGTAGGGGATCGGCTCGTCGAGGCCGTAGCGGGCGAAGTCGATGCCCGTGGAGGCCGAGAAATGCGCGAGCCCGGCCTCGGCGCTGGCGTAGCGCATGTATTCGGCGCGCTTGTCCTCGGCCTCCGCGCGGGTGCGGCCGGGGATGACCGCGATGCCGACGAACACCTTCACATCCTGCGGGTCGCGTCCGGCAGCCGCGGCCTCGGCGCGGATCGCGCGGACGGCCTCCCGGGCCGACGCCTTGTCCCGGGCCGAGATGAACACGCATTCGGCGTGCCGACCCGCGAAGGCCCGGCCCCGGCCGGAGGCCCCCGCCTGATAGAGAACCGGCGTCCGCTGGGGCGAGGGCTCGCAGAGATGATAGCCCTCGACCGCCAGGAATTCGCCGCGGTGGGAGATGGGCCGGATCTTCGCCGGGTCGCTGAAGACGCGCGCCGCCCGGTCCCGGCGCGCCGCGTCATCGTCCCAGCTTCCCTCCCAGAGCTTGTAGAGCACCGCCAGGTATTCGTCGGCGTAATCGTAGCGCCGATCATGGGCCGGGAGCGCTTCGCCCCGGCCGCGATGGGCACTCTCCAGATAGCCGGTGACGATGTTCCAGCCGACCCGGCCGCCGGTGAGGTGGTCGAGCGTCGCGAACCGCCGGGCGAAGGTGTAGGGCGCCTCCGCGAAGACGTTCACGGTGACGCCGAAGCCCAGATGCTCCGTCACCGCCGCCATGGCGGGGACGATGAGCGTCGGGTCGTTGACCGGCAACTGCACGGCCTCCCGCGCGGTCACGTCGATGCCGCCGCCGTAGATGTCGTAGACGCCGAGGATGTCGGCGATGAACAGCCCGTCGAACAGGCCGCGTTCCAGGAGCTTCGCCTGATCCGTCCAGTAGCCCAGCGTGTTGTAGGCGCTGGATTGGTCGCGCGGGTGGGTCCACAGACCGTGATTGATGTGGCCGACGCAGTTCATGGTGAACGCGTTGAGGCGGATCTCCCTGCGGGGCGCCGTCATCGCGCCCGGAGCCTGCGCACCACGCTGTCGCCCGCGAACTGCACGCAGCAGACGAGGACGATCAGGATCGCGATCACCACCGACATCACCGTCGTGTCGAAGCGCTGGTAGCCGTACCGGATGGCGACGTCGCCGAGCCCGCCGGCGCCGACCGCGCCGGCCACCGCCGAGGCGCCGATCATCGCCACGACCGTGATGGTGAAGCCGCCCACGATCCCCGGCAGGGCCTCGGGCAGGAGGACGTGGACGAGGATGTGGCGGCGGCGGCAGCCGATGGATTGCGCGGCTTCGATCAGCCCGGGATCGACCTCGCGTAAGGAGACCTCGGCGATCCGCGCGAAGAACGGCGTGGCGCTCACCGCGAGCGGGACGATGGCGGCCCAGACCCCGATGGTGGTGCCGACCACGAGCCGGGTGAACGGGATCAGCGCCACGAGCAGCACGATGAAGGGCACGGCGCGGAAGCCGTTCACCACGAGGCCGACGAGACGGTTCGCCCGCGGCGCCGGGAAGATCCCGCCGGGCGCGGAGGTGACGAGGAACAGCGCGATCGGGAGGCCGGCGAGCACCGCGATCGCCGCCGAGACGCCGACCATGAACACCGTATCGAACGCCGCCTGCCAGAGGCGGTCAATCATCTGCGGCGACATAGCCGATCCCCTCGACGGTTTCCCCGATGGCCCGCAGCCGGGCTTCCGCCTCCGGCCCCGCGGCGATGAGCAGGCGGCCGACCGCGTGCCCCTGGATGCGCTCGACGCCCGCCTGCAGGAGCTGCACGGGCCCGCCCGTCGCCGCGACGAGGGCCGACAGGTCGGGCGGCGTCCGCCCGGAATAGGTGATCCGCAACACGGCCCTGGCGCCCGGCCGGGGATGCGGCGAGAGCCGCTCCGCCAGCTCGTTCGGCACGTCGCGGGTGAGGGGCGCGAGCAGCGCCCGCGTCGCCGGGTGCTCCGGCGCGCCGAACACGCGCCAGACCGGCCCCGCCTCGGCGACCCGCCCGGCTTCCAGCACCACGACGTCGGTGCAGATCTCGCGGATCACGCTCATCTCGTGGGTGATCAGGATGATGGTCAGGCCCAGCCGCCGGTTGATGTCCCGCAGCAGGTTCAGGATCGACAGGGTGGTCTCCGGGTCCAGCGCCGAGGTCGCCTCGTCGCAGAGCAGGATCTCGGGATCGCTCACCAGGGCGCGGGCGATGCCGACGCGCTGCTTCTGCCCGCCCGACAGGCGGGACGGATAGGTCCCGGCCTTGTCCTCCAGGCCGACGAGGCGCAGCGCCTCCTCCACCCGGCGGGCGATCTCCGCCTTGCCGACCCCCGCCACCGTGAGCGGCAGGGCCACGTTCTGGCGGATGGTCTTCGCCGAGAGCAGGTTGAAGTGCTGGAAGATCATGCCGATGCGGCGGCGCAGGGCGACGAGGCCATCCGTGCCGAGCGCGGCGATCGGTTCGCCATCGACCAGCACCCGGCCGGATGTCGGCTCCTCCAGGCGGTTGACGGTGCGGAGCAGGCTCGACTTCCCGGCCCCCGAGCGGCCGATGATGCCGAAGATCGCGCCGGACGGAACGGCGAGGCTGACATCGTCGAGCGCGCGGACCTCGCCGGCCGCGGAGCGATACGTCTTCGAGACGTTCTCGAACCGCACGGTGCCGGTGCCGCGCCCACCCACCCGGGCGGCCGGGATCGCCTGCGGATCCACCGCCGCCGAAACGGCCGGGCGCGCCGCGCCGAGACTGTCCAGAGCCAGGATCGCCATGATCAGTTCTGCCACGCCAGCAGGTACAGCTTGTCGCTGCCGGCGAAGGAGGCGTGGATCTGCTTCTTCACGGCCTCGGAATTCTGAAAGATCTGCACGAATGTCCTGATCGCTGGGTCGTCCTTGCGCGACGCCTTGGCGACGAAGCTCACGGCGAACAGCTTATCCTCGATTCCGGAATAGATCAGCCCGCTCGTCGGATCGAAGGTGCCGGCGGCGACGATGAAATGCGGGTAGCCCTGCGCGAGATCGACATCGCCGGTGATCCGCACCAGTTGCGGCCCCTCGACCTCGGTGAAACGCAGCTTCTTCGGATTCTCGACGATGTCGTCGACGGTGCCGAGGAAGCCGACATTCTCCTTGAGCCTGATGAGGCCGGCTTTCTGGAGGAGCAGAAGGCCGCGCCCCTGATTGACCGGATCGTTGGCGATGGCGACCTTTCCGCCGACCGGGATCTGATCCAGGCTCTTATGCCTGAGGGAGAACAGCCCGATATTCTGCAGGATGCCGAGCCCGACGATCTCGAACCGGTAGCCCTTCTGCTTCGCGGCGTTCTCCAGGAAGGGGCGGTGCTGGAAGAAGTTCAGGTCGATATCGCCGGCATCGAGGGCGACGTTCGGCGTCGTCCAGTCGCTGAACTCGATCACCTTCACGTCGATGCCCTGCGCCTTGGCCTCCGCGGCGGCCGCGGTGATCGCGTCGCTGTAGGCGCCCGGCACGGTCCCGATTTTGAGGGTCTCCGCCCGGGCCGCCACCGCGCCGAAAGCGAAGAGCGCGAGGGCGATGGTTTTCAGAAGGTGCATCGGTCGTGGACTCCGGTCTCCCGGCTCAGTCGAGCCACGGGAGCGTGTAGAGGGTCGGGTTGTGGGCGAAGGCGGCGTCGATCTTCGCACGCACCGCCGGGGACGTGTGGTAGAGGTCGATGAACTGCCGGATCTCGACCGAGTCCGCCCGGTCGGCGCGGGCGACGAAGCGGATGGCGAAGGCCAGATCACCCACGCCCGAATAGGTCAGGGCCCGCCCCGCGAAGTCGCCCCGGCCCGCATTGACGTAATGGGCCGGATAGCCCTGAGCGAGATCCACATCCGCGACGGCGCGGACGAGTTGCGGCCCCTCGATCTCGACGAAGGCGAGCTTGCGCGGGTTGGCGGCGATATCGTCCAGGGTCGCCTTCGCGCCGGCACCGTCCTTCAGGGTGATCAGTCCAGCGGCGGCGAGCAGGGCAAGGCCGCGACCCTGGTTGACGGGATCGTTCGCCACCGCGACCCGGGCTCCGACCGGCAGGTCGGCGAGGCGGGCGTATCGCTCCGAGTAGAGGCCGATATTGGGGAGGAGGCCGAGCCCGACGCTTCTGAGCTTGAAGCCGTTCTGCCGGACGGCGTTGTCCAGGAAGGCCTGGTGCTGGAAGTAGTTCAGATCGAGGTCCCCGGCCTCCAGGGCGACGTTGGGCGTCGTCCAGTCGCTGAACTCGACCACGCGCACGGAAAGGCCCTTCGCCTTCGCTTCCTGCGCGGGGACGAGGATGGAATCGGCGAGGGCACCGGGGGTCACCCCGATCCGCAGCTCCGCCCTTGCGGGTGCCGCCGCGAGCACCGCCACCAGCAGCAGGGCCAGCAAGGACGCGATGCGGCGGAAACGCAACGTCATCGGGGGGCAGGTCATCGGGAGGCAGGTCATCGGGGGGCAGGTCATCAGGGGGCAGGTCATTGGGCCCTCGTCAGCACAGGATCGGTCGGCGCCTCCCCGCGGGGACGTCATTCGGTGGTTGCAAGGGTTCTACTTCGACCCGGCGCCGTTCGACATGCCAAAGTTCTTCGCAACGACAGAGTAATGATCTCCACGGCGTCGAAATAAGAGGACGACGCAGCATTCTGCCTGTCCGGACTCCGGCACGGGCCGCCGGCTTCGTGCCGAGGACGAGCCGGTCAGGCGGGGCGGACGGGGAGGACCGAGCCGCGGTAGCGGGTGCGGATGAACGCCGCGACCTCGGCCGAGGTCAGCAGCGTTCCGAGGCGCAGCACGCGCGGATCCCTCGCCAGGGCCTCGGTCGTGACAAGGACGTTCGCGTAGGGATTGCCCTCGGCGCGTTCGAGCGCCAGCGCATCCCGGGCGGGCTCCAGCCCTGCTTCCAGGGCGTAATTGCCGTTGATCACCGCGAGCGCGACGTCATCGAGCGAGCGCGGCAGTTGCGGCGGCGCGATCTCGACGAAGCGGAGGTTCTTCGGGTTCTCGACGACATCATCCAGGGTCGCGTTCACGCCCGCATCCTTCGCCCGCAGCCGGATCAGCCCGTTGGCTTGCAGCAGCGACAGCCCGCGGCTGGTGTTCGAGACGTTGTTCGACAGGGAGACGACACCGCCGGCCGGCAACGCGTCCAGCGTCTTCACGCGGCGGCTGTACAATCCGAGCGGTTCGATATGCACTGCCGCCACGACGGCGAAGCGCACGCCCATGGCGGCTTCTTCCGAGCGGAGGAAGGGCACGTGCTGGAAGAAGTTGGCGTCGGCATCGCCGTCCTGCAGCAGGGCGTTCGGCCGGAGATCGCCCGAGATCTCGATGATCTTCAGCGGCAGATCCGGGGCGAGCTTCTGGGCGACGAAGTCGAGGATCTCCGCATGCGGTACGGACGAGGCCACGACCCGCAGCGGCCCCGTGGCGGCACGCGCCGGTCCGAGGCCCAGCACGAGGACGCCGGACAGGAAGACACGACGGGTCGATGCAGGCACGGCGCGCGCTCTTCGAAGTCGGTTTGAAGATGAAAGTTCATCTTCGTATCTCGAAATCAGATGCCGTGAGCAAGAGTATCGATTGTCGAATTTCTGCGTGTCCGAAGATCATTATTTCAACGTCCCGCGATCGGACGATGTCAACGTTCTTCCGGCGCAGGGCCGGCGCGGATCGGCCCCTTATGGGAAGAACCGGTTCCCCGGCCGGGGCAGGCCGAGATGGTCCCTCAGCGTCGCGCCCGCGTAATCGCGGCGGAACAGCCCCCGGCGCTGCAATTCCGGCACGAGGCGGTCGACCACGTCGTCGAGCCCCTCCGGCACGAAGGGGAACATCACGTTGAAGCCGTCGCAGGCGCGGGTCTCCAGCCATTCCTCCATCCGGTCCGCGACCTGGGCGGCCGTGCCGACCATCTGCAGCCCGCCATAGCCGCCGACCTTGCGGGCCAGCTCGCGGACCGTCGCGCCGGAGCGGCGCGCGTAGTCGACGATCTGCGCCTGTCCGCTCTTGCTGGCGTTGGTCTCGGGGATCTCCGGCAGCGGCGCGTCGAGGTCGAAGCCGGAGGCATCGACGCCGAGGCGCACCGACAGGTTGGCGAGCCCGCTGTCGGGATGGACGAGGTCGTCGAGGCGGGCCTTCTTGGCCCGGGCCTCGTCCTCCGTCTCGCCCAGGAAGACGAGGCAGCCCGGGAGGATCTTCAGGTGCTCGGGATCGCGCCCGGCCGCCGGCATCCGGCCCTTCACGTCGGCGTAGAAGGCCCGGGCCGCCTCCGGGGTCGAGGCGGCGCCGAACACCATCTCGGCGGTCTCGGCCGCGATCTGCTTGCCCGCCTCGGAGGCGCCGGCCTGCACGATCACCGGCCAGCCCTGAACCGGCCGGGCGATGTTGAGCGGACCCTTCACCTTCAGGAATTCGCCCCGGTGATCGAGCACGTGCATCTTCTCCGGATCGAAGAACAGCCCGCTCTCGGGATCCATCAGGAAGGCGTCGTCGGCGAAGGAATCCCACAGGCCGGTCACGACGTCGAAGAACTCGCGCGCCCGGGCGTAGCGGGTGGCGTGCTCCACATGGGCGTCCCGGCCGAAATTATGGGCCTCGTCGGGGTTTCCGGAGGTCACGAGATTCCAGCCGGCCCGGCCCTTCGAGATGTGGTCGAGCGAGGCGAACTTGCGGGCGACGTGGTAGGGCTCGTTGTAGGTGGTCGAGGCGGTGGCGATCAGGCCGATCCGCTCGGTCAGCACGGCGAGCGCCGGCAGCAGGGTCAGCGGATCGAACGACGTGACGGTGGCCGAGCGGCGCAGAGCCACTGGGGGCATGTTCATCACCGCCAAATGGTCGGCCATGAAGAAGGCATCGAACTTCGCCGCCTCCAGCCGCCGGGCGAAATGCGCCAAGTGCTCGAAGTTGAAGTTCGCGTCCGGGTAGCCGCCCGGATAGCGCCACCACCCGGTATGGATCCCCACCGGGCGCATGAAGGCGCCGAGATGCAGCTGACGGTCCCGGCTCATCGATGCCGCCTCCGATATCTTACGGGTGCTTGTGAATCGGATCGACCCAGTAGACCGTCTCGGGCGCCTCGGCGGCCTCGACGTCGGGCAGGTTGACCACCACCGCCTCGTTGTCCGAGCGCACCAGCACGCAGTGCAGCGGCTCGTCGGTCGAGGCGTTGATCTCCTGGTGGGGCACGAAGGGCGGCACGAAGATGAAGTCGCCGGGGCCGGCCTCCGCGACGTATTCCAGCCGCTCGCCCCAGCGCATCCGCGCCCGGCCCGAGACCACGTAGATCACGCTCTCCAGCTCGCCGTGGTGGTGGACGCCGGTCTTGGCGTCGGGCTGGATCGCCACCGTGCCGGCCCAGATCTTCTGCGCGCCGACCCGGGCGGCATTGATCGCCGCCTGCCGGAACATGCCGGGCGTCTGCGCCGTGTTGGAATCGAGCCGGTCGCCCGGGATCACCCGCACGCCGTCGTGCTTCCAGCGCCCGGAGGCGCCGTTGTCGTGGGTGTGGTCATGGGCATGGTCCTGCGCAGGATCGTGCGGGTGGCCATGATCGTCGCCGTGGTCGTGCATGTCGGGTCCTCCAGCGCCATCATGGCACGGCGGCGGCGGTTTGCGAGACGCTCGCATCGAGGATCGCCTCGGCCCGCGGCGCCCGGGCCTTCGGGATCAGGCCGGCGCGGACATAGAGATCGATGTTGCGCTGCTCGTCGGCGATCACCGCGGCATCGATCGGCACGGCCCGGTAGCCGGCCCGCCCGAACCAGCGCAGCGGCACCGCCTCCGGCAATCCGATCAGCTTCGACCAGACCGCCGCGTAGGGCGCCGGGTCCTTCAGGGCCCAGGCCCGCGCCTTCGCGAGCCGTTCGCCGAAATCGGCGAGCCGGGCGCGCTTGGTCCGGATCGCGACGTCGCTCGCCACCGCGAAGGTCAGGCCCGGGGTGATGCCGTTGCCGTCGCGCACCACCCGCACGAGGCCGGCGAGTTCGGCCGTGGAGGTGTAGGGCTCCCAGGTCGCCCAGGCATCGACCGCCCCGGAGGCGAGGGCGATCTTGGCGTCGGCCGGCGGCAGGAAGCTGAAGGTGACGCTGTCGGCAGGCAACCCCGCCTCCTCCAGGGCCGCCAGGACCACCTGATGGCCGATCGAGCCGCGGTTCGTGGCGATGCGCCGGCCCTTGAGATCGGCCACGGTGCGGAGGGGCGAGTCCTTCAGCACCAGGATCGCCAGCCCGTCCTGCCGGTTGCGGAAGGCGACGATCGCTTTCACCGGCACCCCGGCGGCGGCCGCGAAGGTGAAGGGCGCGTCGCCGACCCAGCCCGCGTCGATCGCCCCGGCGTTGAGCGCCTCCAGCAGGGGCGCGGCGGCCGGGAACTCGCTCCAGTCGAGCCGGTAGGGCAGATCGTTCAGGACGCCGGCCGCCTCCATCAGCGCGCGGGCATTGCCGCGCTGATCCCCGACCCGCAGCACGTCCTGGGCGCAGGCGGGTCCGGCCGCCAGGAGGGCGACGAGACCGAGGATGAGCGCGCGCATCACGCAGCCTCCGCCGCGCCGCGGCGCCCGAGGGCGGCCCGGAAGGCCGGCAGCAGCGCCCGCCCGTATTGGATCGCATCCTCCAGCGGGTCGAAGCCCCGGATCAGGAAGGTGCGCACGCCGAGCGCGTGATAGTCGAGCAGCGCGTCGGCGACCTGCTCGGGCGTGCCCACCAGGGCGGTGGAATTGCCCGCCGCGCCGGTCTCGGCCGCGATGGCGGTGAACAGCCGCTTGTCGTGGCGCGGCCCCGCAGCGGCGGCGGCCAGCAGCCGCCGGGAGCCCTCGTTCTGCGGCGTCGCGGCCGGGCCGAGCCCCCTGGCGGCCCGGAGGGCGCGGGTCCGGGCCAGGATGTCCTCGGCCCGCTGCCATGCCCGCGCCTCGGTCTCGGCCAGGATCGGCCGGACCGACAGGCTGAAGCGCGGCGACCGGTTATGGGCCGCGGCCGCCGCCCGCACCCGCCCGATCAGCTCGGCGACCTGCGCGTGGGTCTCGCCCCAGAGGGCGTAGGTGTCGGCGTGGCGCCCCGCCACCGCCAGCGCCGCCGCCGAGGCCCCGCCGAAATAGACCGGGATGGCGCCCACCGGCTTCACCTCGGAGAAGCCGCGCGCGACCCGGTAATACTGGCCCGCGTAGTCGAACGGCGCCGTTGCGGTCCAGCTCTGCCGGACGATGTCGAGGAATTCGCCCGTGCGGGCGTAGCGCTCGTCCTTGGTGAGGTGGTCGCCGTCCTGGGCGAGTTCCCGGTCGTCGCCGCCGCTGATCACGTGGATTGCGACCCGGCCGCCCGTGAGCTGGTCGAGGGTCGCGAATTGCCGGGCCGCCACGGTCGGGGCCGTGAACCCGGGGCGGTGGGCGATCATCAGCCCCAGGCGCTCCGTCACGGCGGCGACCTGCCCGGCGAGCAGCAGCGCGTCCGGCGCGGTCGAATGGAACGCCACCAGCACCCGGTCGAACCCGCCCCATTCGTGGGCCTGCGCCAGCAGCTTCAGGTAATCGCGGTCGATCGCCGGTCCCTCGGCCGGGTGGATCTCGGAGGTGTGGCGGGGGGCCACGAAGCCGATGAACGCGACGGCATCGGGGGGCAGGAGGCTCATGGGCCGATCTCCGAGTCGGGGGCTCGCGCCGGAGCGACCTTGCCCGCGCTGCGGCGCGCTCGACGGCCGCTCCCGGTGACCGCCCTCTGATGATCGTGATCGTCCGCCCGGCTACGCGGCGCGTCAACGAAACGCTCTTTCGAAGATCATCGCCCGCGCAGGAGGAAGACCTGAACCGGGTGCCGGCCGGAGAAGACTCTGTCTGTTCGCCGTCCGGAGGAGAGAGATCGTCCTCTCGTCCACCGCGCGTCGAAAGCGTGCGGCGCGCTGCGACACCCCGTGCTCGCCCGCCGCCGCGTGGATGAACAGACATGTCCGGTTCCGGAAGGACGCAAAGTTATCATCCGATCCGGGAAAAGTTGAGAATATGCTTTCGTTGACTCGGGCGCCGGCCATTCGAATACTGAAGCCATCGATCCCTCGACGGATCACCTCTTGCGGACAACGACGCCAGATCCGCCCTCCCGCGCGTCCGGGACGGAGCCACGTGCCGTTGCCGCCCGACGCCTGCGCCGAACGGAGACCTTTCGATGACCGACGCGCCCTCGAGTTTGGGCAGCTCCCCGACCGGACCGCTGCCCTCGCGTCGCCGCCTGCTCCAGATCGGCGCGGCGGCCGCGGCGCTGCCGCTCGGCGTCGGAACGGGTCTGGCCTGGGCGCCGGGTCCCGGCGCGCCGTTCGATCCCGGCCCCCTGTGCCGGCCGGCCGCGGCCGAGGTCCCGGCGGGCCCGCTGCGGCCGATCACGCTGGCCTGGAGCGCCGTCTCGATCTGCACGGCCGCCGCGCCGCTCGCGAAGGAGCGGGGCATCTTCGCCAGGCACGGCCTGGACGTGAACTTCATCAATTTCGGCGGCGTGACGGAGACCCTGCTGGAGGCCATCGCCACCGGCAAGGCCGATGCCGGGATCGGCATGGCGCTGCGCTGGCTCAAGCCCCTGGAGCAGGGGTTCGACGTCAAGATCACGGCCGGCCTGCACGGCGGCTGCATGCGCCTGCTCGCCGCCAAGTCCGCCGGCATCACCGGCCTCGCGGGGCTGAAGGGCAAGACCATCGCGATCAGCGATCAGGCGAGCCCGGCCAAGAATTTCTTCGGGCTGATGCTGGCCCAGGCCGGGATCGATCCGGAGAGCGGGGTGGAGTGGCGGCAATATCCGGCCGACCTGCTCAACCTCGCGGTCGAGAAGGGCGAGGCGCAGGCGCTGGCCGATGCCGACCCGCGCACCTACCTCTGGCTGAAGGATCCACGCCTCACCGAGATCGCCACCAACCTGTCCGGGGCCTACGCGGACCGCACCTGCTGCATCGTGGCGGTCCGCGGCAGCCTGATCCGGGACGAGCGGCCCGTGGCGGCGGCCCTGACCCGGGCGATCCTGGAGGGCGGCCACCTCGTCCACCACGAGCCCGAGGCGGCGGCGCGGGCGTTCTCGGGCTATGGCGGCAAGGGCTCGGTCGAGGATCTGGCCGCGATGCTGCGCAGCCATACGCACGGCCTCCAGCCGGTCGGGGCCGCGCTCAAGCAGCAGCTCGCCCTCTACGGCGAGGAGCTCAAGCTGGTGAACGTCTTCAAGCGCTCGACCGACACGGCGAAATTCGCCGAGCGGGTCTACGTCGACGTGCTGAGCTGAGGCGCCTCATGTCCGGAAGCATCACAGCCGGTGTGGCGCCACGGGCCGCCGTCCCGACCCGGGGAGGGGCGCATCCGCCCTGGCGGATCCTCGTCGCGGGGCTCGCCTGGCTGGCCCTGGCCGGTGCGACCCTGGGCCTGCCCGAAGCGGACGACCTCCCCGATACCGCGGCCTTCGGAGCCGCTGCGGCGGCGCTCGGCCTCCTCGTCCTGGCACTCGCCCCCCTGGCCGGCCGCCTCGGTGCCCTCGGTCCGCGGCTGCGCCACGGGAGCCCCTGGCTGATTGCGCTGGCCCTGGCGCTGCTGGTCTGGGAGGTGGTCACCGCGAAATTTGCGGTGCTGCCGATGCCGTTCTTCCCGCCGCCCCAGGCGGTCGTGGAGGTGTTTCACGAGGACTGGCCGAGGCTCGGCGCCAGCATCGTCGCCTCGCTGATCCTGCTGGCCGGCGGCTACACGATCGGGGCGGCGACCGGCTTCGCCCTGGGCGTCGCGATCGGCGCGTCGCGGTCGGTAGGCTACTGGGCGCATCCGGTGCTGCGCTTCGTCGGGCCGCTGCCGGCCACGGCGTGGCTGCCGCTCGCCTTCTTCGTCTTCCCGTCCTCGTGGTCGGCCAGCACCTTCCTGGTGGCGCTCGCCACCGGCTTCCCGGTCACGGTCCTGACGTGGTCGGGGGTGGCGGGGGTCAACAGGGCCTATTTCGACGTGGCGCGGACGCTCGGCGCCTCGCGGCGCTTCCTGATCCTGCGCGTGGCGATCCCGGCGGCGCTGCCGCACGTCTTCGTGGGCCTGTTCATGGGGCTCGGCGGCTCCTTCGCGGTGCTGGTCGTGGCCGAGATGCTGGGCGTGAAGGCCGGCCTCGGCTGGTATCTGCAATGGGCGCAAGGCTGGGCGGCCTACGCCAACATGTACGCCGCGCTGATCGTGATGGCGCTGATGTGCTCGTCCCTGATCACGCTGCTGTTCCGCCTGCGCGACCGCCTGCTCGCGTGGCAGAAGGGGCTGGTGCAATGGTAGCCGCCGTAGCCGCCTCGCGCGAACGGCCCGCCGCGCAGGCGGACGGCGCCCGGCTGACGATCGAGGCGGTCAGCCACGCCTTCAGCCTTCGGAGCGCGCCGCTGCCGGTGCTCGACCGGGTGAGCCTCGCGGTTGAGCCCGGCGGCTTCGTGGCGCTGCTGGGACCCTCGGGCTGCGGCAAGTCCACCCTGCTGCGGCTCGTGGCCGGGCTGGAGCCGCCCGATCAGGGCGCCATCGCGATCGACGGCGATCCGGTCGAGGGGCCGGACCCGTCGCGGCTCCTCGTCTTCCAGGACCCGACCCTCTATCCCTGGCGCACCGTGCGCGCCAATGTGGCGCTCGGCCTGGAGGCCCGGGGCGTCGGCCGCGAGCGGGCCGCGCTGGCCGACGCGGCCCTGCACCGCGTCGGGCTCGACGGCTTCGCCGAGGTCTATCCGCACCAGCTCTCCGGCGGCATGGCCCAGCGCGTCGCCCTGGCCCGCGCCCTCGTCAACGCGCCGCGGCTTCTGCTGCTCGACGAGCCGCTGGGCAAGCTCGACGCGCTGACCCGGCTCGCCATGCAGGCCGAGATCCTCCGCCTCTGGCAGGAGACGCGGTTCACCGCGCTCCTCGTCACCCACGACGTCGAGGAGGCGCTCGTCCTGGCCGAGCGGGTGATCGTGCTCTCCGACCGCCCCGCCGCGATCCGGGCCGAACTGCCCGTCCCGGTCACCTACCCGCGCCACCGCGACGACCCCGCGATCGTGCGGCTGCGCCGGGAGATCCTGGGTATCCTCGGCCAGCAGACTTGACCGGATGCGCCTTGCCTGATTTCTCCCGAATACGCCGTCTCCGCAGGGCGATGCACATCAAGGTCTTGTCCAGGTCAGCAACCTGCGGAGACCTCCCATCCGCGACACGCGCTTCAATCCCGTCGCCGCCCGATGAGGCGGGGACGCCGGTGCTGCGGCAGGGTAGCCGCGTCCGTCGCGAAATCGTCCTCGCGCTCCCCGTGACCCTTGCGGCCGGATGGGAGATCGCGGTCGAGGCCGCGGTGATGAAGTTCGCGGCCTCGTCGAGGGCGTCGAGGAAGCCCGGATCGGTCTTCGGGCTGTCCCGGCAGAAGCGCTCGGTCTCGGGTACGGCTCTAAGCCGGAACGCGCGTGCCGTCCCAGGCGAAGACGCCTCCGGTGTCCTGTACATCGAGGGTGCCGAGCACGCGCAGGAGATGGCCCGCGCTCTCGTCGGGTTGCAGGACGCCCTCGGCATTCGGGTCCGGCCGGAACGGGCGCGACAGGTTGGAAGCGACCGTGCCCGGATGCAAGCCGACGACGATGGCCTCCGGCCGGCTGCGGGCGACCTCGATCGCGAGGGTCTTCAGGATCTGGTTCAACGCCGCCTTCGAGGCGCGATAGGCGTACCAGCCCCCAAGCCGGTTGTCTTCGATCGATCCGACCCGCGCCGACAGGGCGGCGAACACGCACCGTCCCGTCCGCGCCAGCAGCGGGACGAAATGCTTGGCGATGAGCGCGGGGCCGATCGTGTTGATCGAGAAGACGGCGGCCATCGCGGCGGGATCGAGCGCCTTGACCGTCTTCTCGGGCGAAACGCCGTCCTGGTGAAGGATGCCGGTCGCCACGATGACGAGACCGACCGGTCCGGCCTCACCGACCCTGGCCGCAGCCGCAGCGATCGATGCCTCGTCGCCGAGGTCGATCGCCTGGGTGCGGACGCCTTGCAGGCCTGACGGCTGCGAGCGGGCGAGCGCGAAGATCGGCGCATAGGCTTCGCTGGCAACGAGTCTGGAGACCAGGGCCTGGCCGATGCCGCCGGAAGCGCCGATCACGACCGCGCTGGTCGAGGGTGACAAGGTCATCGCGATGGCACCCGGAGGGTTGCGGAGGATCGGCCTGTTTGGCGGCGTTCATGCCGGCCGGTCTCGCGAGATATGGCCAACAGGCAGGGTTGGCGTCTCGCCGCGCGCAAATAGCATGAGTCCCGCAAGTTCCGACCCGGGTGAGGCCAAGGGGCTTCAGCGGAGCCGGGCGCGACGATCGTCCGGGGCGACCGGCGCGCTGGAAACGATCTATCTTTGTCAAAACAGCGGCCACGGCATGAAGGCTTTCGAGCACGCTCTGCATGCTTCGCGATGCCATGTCGCGTTCGTCTGGATCCCACCCGATTCTTCGAATGGGTTCTTCGGCCGCGGGTATTGATTTAATGAAATCGTCAAGGACTCGATTACCGAGTGAACCATGTACTACGCGTCGAGACGCTCATGCGCGATCAGGCTCTCCGGAGCGCGACGTGCCGTCCGGTTGAGCCTCACAGCGTCGGCATCCGAGGTTGGGACAACCGCGAATACGAGTCCGGTGTGCAACGCCTCAAGCGGCAGGTCCGCCAAGCGCTCCGTTTGGTCGTCCCCGGCCTACACGTTTGATGGTCGATCAAGACTGTAGAGCGACACATGACGCATCGCTCGACTTGGCGGCACGCCGTCAGCCGCGATAGAGTTCCGAAGTTTTCGGCTCACTGTTGCGCCGCCCGCAGATGCCGGCATCTGCCACGTGCAGGTGGAACGGTTTGCTCCCGAGGCCCTCCCGGCGTGACGCCTGTTCTTCCACCGGCAAGCGCGATGAAGACCCCGAAATTGGGGCCGAACAATACCGGATGGTGGCACATAGGGCGGCAAAGGATCGACACGCATTTGCTGTGTCGCATGCCAGTTTGATCAACGCGTTTCTATCGCGTTCGCCCAACAACGCACAACACGTGCCGATTTGCTTTTCAATGTAGCAGCATTCGTGACTCCGTGATGGAAATGCCGAGCGTGGCAATGCTCCCTTCCGGTCTCCGATTGTGATATGCGGCCGTATTACCCGCGATGTACTGCTCTTCCGGGATCGCTCGCTACGGATGGCCGATAAGGAGTCCTGGATGGCGCATGAGAGGGGGCTGGCCGGCCCGGTCGACAAGATCGTCCGGAGTACGCTGGCGATCCTGGCGGCCGACGTGGTCGGCTACGCGCGCCTGACCGAGATCGCCGAGGAGGATACGCATACGCGGCTCCAGGCCCTCCGGGTGCGGACCATCGACCCCTGTGTCGTCAATTTCCGCGGGCATATCGTCAAGAACACCGGCGATGGCCTGATCGCGTCCTTCGACTCGCCGCTCGACGCGGTCGAATGCGCCATTCAACTGCAGGACGAGGTCACGACAAATGAGCGTGCCCAGCCGGGTGAACGCAGGATCAGGTTCCGGATCGGCGTCAACGTCGCCTCCGCGATCATCGATTCGGGCGATGTGTTCGGCCGCGGCGTCAATGTCGCGGCGCGCCTGCAGGAGATCGCGCCGCCGGACGGCATCATCATCTCCAAGCCGGTCTTCGACACGATCGCATCGCGGGCGCGGATCAACGTGGTCGATCTCGGTCCGACCCACCTCAAGAACATGGCCATACCGGTGCGGGCCTATCTGGTGCGCGGCGACCCGCCCGAATCCCGCGCGACGGCGCGCCCGTTGCGCCGACTGAAGGCCAAGGTCCCGTCGATCGCGGTGCTCCCCTTCCGGATAGAGGGACGCAAGGGCGGCTCCAGCTATATCGGCATGGGGCTGGCAAACGATCTGATCGTGGCGCTGCAGAGCGTGCGCGGGTTGCTGGTCATCGCACGCAGTTCCACGCTGCCCTATCAGGGCCGAAACGTCGATCGCCGGCGCGTGAGCCGGGAACTCGGTGTCCGCTACGTGTTGAGCGGATCCGTGGCCGCCAGCGCGGACAAGCTCAGGATCAGCGCCAGTCTGGTCGATCAGGAGACGGGGGCGGTGATCTGGGCCGACCGCTACGATGGATTGCGTGCCGAGATCTTCGAATTGCAGAGCCGCATCGCCACCCGCATCCTGTGGAGCATCGCCCCCCATGTCCGCGAAGCCGAGTTGAAGCGCGCGCTGCGCAAGCGGTCCGAGAATCGGAACGCCTACGAGCTCGTGCTGCAGGCCGTCGACGCCATGTATCTCATGCGCAGTCCCGAATTTCCGAAGGCGCGCGAGTTGCTCCAGAGCGCGATGCTGGCGGATGACGGCTACGCGACGTCCTTCGCGTATGCCGCGCTCTGGCACATCCACAACATGGCGCAGGGCTGGGCCGCGGACGTGGCCGCCGAGGCCGAGGAGGCGACCCGCCTCGCGATGGCGGCCGTCGAGCGCGACCCGGCCGATGGCTTCGCCCTGGCGGTCTACGGTCACACGCAGGCGCTGTTCTTCCGCGAATACGCCAAGGCGATGCTGATCTTCGAGCGTGCCCTCGAAGCCTCGCCCGGCAACGCGATGGCCTGGACGCTCAGCAGCGGCGTTCACGGCTATGTCGGGCAGGGCGACGCGGCCGTCTCACGCGCCGAGCAAGGTTTGCGCCTGTCCCCCGTCGATGTGCAAGCCTATTTCTACCTCATGTTTCTGGCGCAGGCGCACTACCTCAAAGGTCAATACGAGGAAGCCTTGGTGTGGTCGCAGAAGGCGTTCCTCCTCAATCCGAGACTCTGTGCGAATTTGAGGATCCTAGCGGCGACACTGGTGTCCCTGGACCGTGTTGCTGAATCCAGGTTTGCTGCCCAGGCAATTCTGTCGATCCAGCCGGACTTCCGCTTGAGGGCTTATTCAAAGCGGTGTCCGTTCTCAAAAAATCTGCTAGATAGTTTTATCGACAAGTTGGAGCGGGCTGGATTGCCGCAATAATGGCCCCAGTTGGTCCAACGGCGGATCGGGGAGCGTGCGATGGGGGGAAACTGGATCGACGCCGGGGGCGGCAACAGCGCGAGCCCGATGGGCGGCAACTGGTCCGACATTGCGGGCGCGCCCGGCCCCCAGGTCTTCGCGATGCGCACGGACCATCCCCTCGCGGAGATCCCGGTCCCGGCGAATCTGGCCGCGACCTTCCGGGCCTCCGAATGGGATCCCGATCTCCTCGCCCTCACCATCCTGCCGCAATTCATGAAGGCGAAGGTCGGCACCAAGACCTGGGAGACGGCGATCACCCTGCCGGCGCCGGCCGCCATCACCCAGCCGATGATCGACGACATGCTGATCCTGGCGATCACGGAGCGACCGGACGCGCTCGGTGAGATCGTCCAGCAGAACCAGAATTTTCAGATCTGCTGGCTGCAGCTGCTGAACGTCAGCAGGACGTCGCATCCGCACACCTACCGGCTGATGAAGCTGATCGCCCGGTGCGGCGAGCTGGCCATGATGGTGCTGAAGCGGCGCAACCCGGCGCGTCCGCGGCCCTCCCAGGTGTGCCCGATGCTCTATCCGCCGGTTCCGGTGCCCGGCCATGCCTCCTATCCCGCCGGGCACGCGCTGATCGGCAGCCTGACCTCCGCCTGCCTGGCGGAGCTCGTTCCGGCCCACGCCCAGGCTCTGGAGGCGCTGGCCGCGCGGGTCGGCTTCAACCGCGTCCTCGCGGGCCTGCACTTCCGCCAGGACGTCGATGTCGGCCTGGAGGTCGGCCGGCAGCTCAAGCCCTTCGTCCAGCAGTGCCAGCTCTACAAGGACACGCTGGCGGCCGCGCAGGCGGAATGGGCCTGAACCGGCCCCGCCGCGGCGGTCGCCGCCCGCGCGGGGCAGGCTTTTCCGGTGCACCATGGAGGCGTCGGTGGCACGCAAGACTGCGCAACCCGCGTTCCGGCGCGTGCTCTGGGAGAGGCCCCGCGACCCCGCGCTGATCGGGGCCGCCGAGCGTGTCGCTGCGGGCGAGTCGCCCCACGAGCGGCTCGGCGCGCACCGGGTCCCCGAGGGGGTGCGGCTGCACCGCCATTTCGGGGCGGTCCCGATCGGCGCGGGGTCGGCGGCGCGGGCGATCGCACCCGCGACCTTCGACCCGCGCCAAGCGGATCGCTTTCTGGTGCGCGCCACCATTCCGGTGCCCGCCTCCGGTGAGATCCCCACCGCACTCGACGGCGGCGCGATCCATTCCGACGCCGAGATCGGCACGACCCTGACCTGCGGCAGCAGCCGGGCCGTCGGGACCACGGCCGACGTGCGGACGCGGCTCGGGACCGACGTGCTCGCCCGGAACGGTCTCGACGGCACGGGTGTCGCGATCGCCATCGTGGATGGCGGCATCTCCCTGGCGCGGCTCGCCGCGCGGCTCGGCACGCCACCGCTTCTCGACGGCGACCAGTCCTGGTCGCCGCCGACGCGGGTCTCCGCTCCGGGCCAGCACCGGGTCGGGCACGGGACGATGTGCGCCTTCGACGCGCTGATCGCCGCACCGAAGGCGACCCTGCTCGACATTCCGGCGCTCGGCGCCCGCTCGGCCGGTGATCACTCGGCGGCCGGAACGATCGGGATCGCCATCCAGGCCTACTGGTTCCTGATCACCCGCTGGGTGCTCTCCGGGCCGCCCCCCGGCCTCGGGGCGCTCGTGGTGAGCAACAGCTGGGGCATCTACCATCCGAGCCTCGACTTCCCGGAGGGGCACCCGGGCCGCTACATCGACAATCCGGACCATCCGTTCCGCGCCTATGTCCGCGCCCTGACGCTGGCGGGCACCGACGTGGTGTTCGCGGGCTCGAATTGCGGGCCCGAATGCCCCGCCGCGCCGTGCCTTCAGCGGGTGCAGGGCGCGATCATGGGGGCCAACGCCTATCCGGAGGTGCTGACCCTCGGCGCCTGCACGGTCGCCGGCGAGCGGCTCGGCTATTCCGCCACGGGGCCGTCGATCGCCGGGATGATGCCGCAGAAACCGGACGTGACGGCCGACAGCCACTTCCTGGGCTCGCAGAGCCGGAACCGGTTCACGCCCGATGGCGGAACCTCGGCGGCCTGCGCGGTCGCGGCCGGCTGCGTGGCGGCGCTCCGCACGCGCGCGAAGCCGGCCACCACGTCCGCCGCCGCGATGGTGCAGGCCTTGCGCGCGACCGCCCTGCAATCCGGCCCCCCGGGGTGGAATGCCGAGCTCGGCTACGGCATCCTGCAGCCGGTCGAAGCCGGCCGCAGCCTCGGCCTCATTCCGTGAGGCGGCGGGTTGCCCGGCGGCAGGGGCGCCTCAGTCCATGATCGGCCGCGGGCAGAGCAGCAGGAGGCGGACCAGGGCGGCCTGACGGCGTGTATCGGTCTTGTCGAAGAGGCTGCGCAGATGCGCGCGTGCCGTGTTCAGCGTGATTCCCCGGCGGGCCGCGCAGGCCGCCAAGTCGTTCCCGGCCAGCATCTCGAGGGCGAACGCGGCCTCGGTCGACGTGAACCCGAACTGCGCGCGCAGGGTATGCGCACTCGGCAGCGGCGCCGTTGCGGGATTGATCAGGCGCAGGAGCACGGCGGCCTCGGAATTCGCCCGCTCGGGCGGCAGCGCGCTTGCGGCGATCAACAAGGTCTCGGTCTCGAAGACGAGCCGGCTGGCAATCTCGCGGCCCCCGGATACGCAATCGGCGAGCATCTTGTGGAGCACGAGGCTGGCGCTTCGCGCATTCGCCCGCAGAACGCCGTCCGTCAGGACGAGATGCTCTCCATCGACCATCCTCCTGGCCGCAGCATTGAGGAACAGGGCGCGTCCGCGCCGGTCGACGACGGCCAAGCCCTCCTCCAACTGCTCGATGAAGATCCGAAGGGCGCCGTCGACGATGGCCGGAAACGGAGACGGGCACCGATGGTCCCCGGCCCTCTCCTCCCGATGGGGGAGGGGATGGCTAACATCCCGAAACCCGGCCCGAGACGCATCCAGGGAGACAGAGGTTCGGTTTTCGGCCGTTCGCATCTGCACCCTCTCCTCGGGCTTGGGGCGAGGAACTTGTGGAGTGCACACCGTAAGGTTGGTCAGCGCCTGGCGCGTGTGACGGCCCTCACACGGCCCGCGACGGGATCGGCGCAGATCCATGCGCCGTGAAGCGCCGCGTGCGCCATGGCACGGCATCCGCTGCGAGGCCGGCTGCCTGATCCTGTCGTCCATGGCGGCGCGATATCGTTTTACAGCATTCGCCCGCTGCGGTACTTGTTGAATGCAGGCAGACGATTCTGAATAGGGCGGCTTCCGCAAGCGGCGTCTATCGGGTGCGTTGGGACATGCGTGAATCCGAGAGGGACCGATCGTCTCCGATCCTGAGCGCGCCCCATGCGGTCCGATAGGGTCGGTGCGGCTTTCGATAAGCGGGCCGTTCTGGCGCGGCACAAATTGTTCTGCGAAGCGCCGCCCCCGGTCATCGAGCGCCTCGCGCTCCGGGCTCAGCCCCTCACGTTCCGCTGCGGTCAGCGGATCTTCCGGCGCGGTGACGAGAGCCACGGGCTGCTCGCGGTCGTGAGCGGCTACGTCCGCATCTCGGCGACCGGCCCGGACGACCGATCGGAACTCGTGATGAATCTGATCGGCCCGGACGAGGTCTTCGGCGAGATCGCCCTGCTCGATGACGGGCCACGGACCGCCGATGCGTTCGCGGCCACCCGCTGCCTTCTGCTGCGGCTGGAGCGGCGCGACCTGATGCCCCTGCTCAACGATTTTCCAGTCCTCGCCGTCCGGCTGCTCGCGATCCTGAGCGCGCGCCTGCGGCGGACGAGCCAGCAGCTGTCGGATCAGGCGTTCGTCTGCGCGGAGCAGCGTCTGGCCAAGGCGCTGATCACGCTGGCTGGCGGGTCGGAATGCGATGGCACCCGGGTGCTGACCACGCAACGCGAGCTCGGCCACATGATCGGCCTCTCGCGTGAGGGGACCAACCGGCAGCTCTCGGCTTGGCAGCGCAAGGGCTATATCGCCCTCGCGCCGGGAGCCTGCACGATCTGCAACCACGAAGCGCTGCGGAACATCGCGGCGGGGCTTGCCGGCGCGGTCTGATCGCCCGGACGCGGCCCGACGTCCCCTGCGCGCATGAAAAGGCCCGCGCCGGCGAACCGGGCGGGCGAAGGTGGATCCGCGCTTCGGGGGATCACGGATCGATGGTTGCTTTTACCGTCCACGCGCGGATTCTACAGAGACAGGTAGAGTCCGCCGCTGTCGCAGGTCTCACCGCAGGATCGTACCGGTATCGGCGCCCCATTCGCCGGCACCGTGTCCGGCGACGCGCGCCTGATCGTGCCGGCGATGGCGCCATGCATCCGGAAAGACGCGAAGGCCGGGATCCGGTGCCCATACCGGTGCAGCCGGTTCCCACGGCCGCCGGACGCATGTTGTTCGAAGTGGACGCGCGGCCTCGTCGCGTCCGCGCGTCTGCTCCGGGGTGAGCCGGTGCTGTTCCTGTGCTTCGGCATACGCACCTTTTCGTGAAGAAACGCTTCCCTGCGCGTGGCTGTTTCATGCCGGTTCCTGGCTCAAGTCGGGAAACCGACGGGATCCGGTCGGAATTGTTTCGGAGCGAGGGCGGATCCGAAGACCTCACGGCTTGAAAGGAGGACGACAATGCGAATGAAACTTGCAGGCGCGGCACTCCTCGCGCTCGGCACCCTCACCGCGTCCGTCGGCACAGCCGACGCCGCCCAGGGCTGCGGTCCCGGGTTTCACCGGGGCTATTACGGCTGGTGCAAGCCCAACTGGCGTCCCTATGCCTACCGCCCGGTCTATTACGTCCGGCCGGTGGTCTATGGCTGGCACCGTCCCTGGGGTTGGCACCATCACTGGGGCTGGCGCCGGGTCGGCTGGCATCGCCCCTGGGGCTGGCACCATCATTGGGGCTGGCACCGGGCGGCTTGGCACTACGGCTGGTGAGCGCGCGGGCCGGCGCTCCGACGCCGGTCCCTGACGGTGGCCGTCAGGCGCCTTCCCGTCGCAGCGAAGCGCGTGTCATTCGCCGACTTCGCTGCGGACCAGCTTGAGAAAGGCCAGGGCGGCGCTCGAGAGCGGGCGCCCCGGGCTCCCCAGGATCGTGACCGAGAACATCACGGTCGGACGCAGCCCGCGGACGACGACCTGCCCCTTGAGGGCTTTCACCGTCACGGCCTCCGCGATGGCGAAGCCCAGGCCCGCCGCCACCATGGCGCAGGCGGCCGCCGCATTCTGCGTCTCCGCGACGAGGCGCGGCGTGACCCCGTTGACGGTGAAGAGTTCATCGACCTGATCGCGCAGGCGGTACTGCCGACCGAGCGAGATGTAGGGCTCGTCGTGCAGGTCCGAGAGCGGCACGACCTTGTGGCGGGCCAAGCGATGTCGGGGCGGCAGGACCACCAGCCCGGGCAGCTCGATCGGGGGCGCCGCCACCAGGGCGCTGCGGCCGACCGGCAGGGCGAAGCCGAGATCGGCATTGCCGGCCTGCACCAGATCGTGGACCTCCCGCGAACTCGCCACCACGTGCGAGATCCGCACCGGCTGCACCTCCGTGGCGAACTTGGCCAGCAGCCGCGGGATCAGCGACAGGCCCATCAGCGGCATGGCGGCGACGCGCAACTCGCCGCTGCCGACGCCGCGCATGTCGTCGATGACGCGGTCGAGCCGGTCCGCGGCCGCGAACAGGGTCGCGACGGCGCCCTCCAGCTTCACGGCCTCCGGCGTCGGCTGCAGATGGCGCCGCGAGCGGTCGAACAAAGGCAGCCCGGTCTCGTCCTCCAGGCTGCGCAGCAGCTTCGTGACCGCGGGCTGCGTGAGCAGCATCCGCTGCGCCGCCCGGCTGACCGAGCCGCTCTGCATCACGGCCCGGAACGCTTCCAGCTGCCGAAGCCGGCTCGGCGTCATCCGGACCCCCCTGTTTCGCTACCGAAAGGAATGGAACCGCAAAAATTATGAATTTGCGTCTCCCGTCAAGACTGCGCACGCTACACAGCATTCGCGAGCCAATAGGCGCGGGAGATGCTTATTGGACAAGCGTCTTGCCTGTTCAGCGCGCAAGAACGGCTTTCCGATTGCTCACGGAGGCAAGCGATGATGCGGTCGTTACTGGGGCTCCTCACGGCGGCCGCCGCCGCACTCTGTGCCGCGCAGGCCTCGGCCGAGCAGCGCCTCACCGTGGCGGGCTACGGCGGCAGCTACGAGCAGATCATGCGCACCAGCGTCATTCCGGCCTTCGAGCGCGAGAATGATGTCCGGATCGACTATCTGACCGGCAATTCCTCCGACAACCTCGCCCGGATGCAGGCCCAGCGCGGCCACCAGACGGTCGGCGTGGCGGTGCTCGACGACGGCCCGATGGTACAGGCCGTGTCGCTCGGCCTGTGCCGGACGCTCCCCGACGCGGTGCGCGATGCGGTCTACCCGATCGCGGTCCTGGGCGATGACCACGCCGTCGGCACCGGCTTCGGCTTCACGGGGATCGCCTACAACACGAAGCTCTTCAAGGAGCGCGGTTTCCCGGCGCCGACCTCGTGGATGGATCTCGCCAAACCGGAATACCGGCAGCGGATCGCGATTCCCGGCATCGACAACACCTACGGGGTCCACACCCTGGCGATGATGGCCCGCATCCACGGCGGCAGCGACGCCGACATCGCCCCGGGGCTGAAGGTCATGCGCCAGCAGATCAACCCGAACGTGCTGGCCTACGAGAGCAGCCCCGGCAAGATGAGCGAGATGTTCCAGTCGGGCGAGATCTGGCTCGCCGTCTGGGGCTCGTCCCGGGTTGCCGCCATGCAGCAGGCGGGCTTTCCGCTGGCCATCGCCCGGCCCAAGGAGGGCGCCGTCGTCCTGATGACGGCGGGCTGCGCCATCACCGACAGCCCGGAGCCGGCGCTCGCCGACAAGTTCCTCGCCTATCTCGTCTCGCCGAAGGTCCAGGAGATCTTCGCCACGCAGTACGGGGCGGGCCCGACCAACCGCGCCACCAAGCTGCCGCCGGAGGTCGCGGGCCGCGTGATCTACGGCGAGGATCAGGTGCGCTCGCTGATCGGCCTCGACTGGGACGTGGTCAACCGCAACCGCGCCGACTGGACCCGGCAATGGCAGCGGCAGGTCGAGCGCTGATGTCCGCGCCCGCCTTCCTCACCCTCGACGGCCTCGGCAAGGATTACGGCACCGTCACCGCGGTGCGCGACGTCAGCCTCGCGGTGGCGCCCGGCGAGTTCCTCGGCCTGCTCGGCCCCTCGGGCTGCGGCAAGACCACGACGCTGCAGATGATCGCCGGCTTCGAGACGCCGAGCCGCGGCCGCATCCTGATGGAGGGGCGCGAGCTGACCGGCACGCCACCGGCCCAGCGCGGGATCGGGCTGGTGTTCCAGTCCTACGCCCTGTTCCCGCACATGACGGCCGCCGAGAACGTGGCCTTCGGGCTGGAGATGCGCCGGGTGCCCAAGGCCGAGCGGGGCAGGCGCGTCGCCGAGGCGCTGGCGCAGGTCCGCCTCGGGCACCTCGCCGACCGCTACCCGCGCAACATGTCGGGCGGCCAGCAGCAGCGCGTCGCCCTGGCGCGGGCTCTGGTGGTCGAGCCGCGCCTGCTGCTCCTCGACGAGCCGCTCTCGAACCTCGACGCCAAGCTGCGCGAGGAGATGCAGGTCGAGCTGCGCGACCTGCAGCGCCGGATCGGCGTCACCACGGTGCTGGTCACCCACGACCAGGCCGAGGCCATGGCCCTGTGCGACCGGGTGGCGATCATGCAGGGCGGCCGGGTCGTCCAGATCGACGCGCCCTGGCAGGCCTACGACATCCCGGCCGACGCGTTCGTGGCCGACTTCCTCGGCCGCAGCAACCGGCTGCCGGCGCGCGCCGCCTCCGGCGAGGCCGAGGCCGCGGGCCACCGCTTCTCCCTGCCGCCGGAACTCGCGGACCGGCAGGGCGACATCCTGCTCACGATCCGGCCGGAGCGGCTGCGCATCCGCTGCGAGCGGGCGCCGGAGGGGCCGCCGGGCCTTGAGGGGCGCGTGCAGGCGCGGCTCTTCCTCGGTGGGTTCTGGCTCTACACGGTGGAGACGGCGCTCGGCGCCTTCGCCGTCATGGCGCAGAACACCGGCGCGACGCCGCTGGACGAAGGCGCCGCGGTGACGCTCGACTGGGACGCCCACAGTCTGCGGCGGCTGGAGCCGGCATGATGACCCGCTCCGACCGCCTCACCCCGGCGCTGCTGACGGCGCCCTCCGCCCTCGTCTATGCCGGGGCGCTCCTCGTCCCGCTCGCCGGCGTGCTGGCCTTGAGCCTGCACGGCTTCGACTTCGAGAAGGGCGTGCTCCCCGGCTGGGGGCTCGCCAACTACCAGGATCTGTTCACCGACCCGCTGTTCGGCGAGGCCCTGGCGCGCACCTTCCGCATCGCCGGGCTGACCACCCTGATCTGCCTGCTGGTCGGCGTGCCCGAGGCCTGGATCATCCACCGCATGGATCCGCGCTGGCGCGGGCCGATGCTCCTCGTCGTGGTCGGGCCGCTGCTGGTCTCGGTGGTGGTGCGCAATTTCGGCTGGATGGTGCTGCTCGGCACGAACGGCCTCGTCAATCAGGCGCTGACCGCCCTCCATGTGCCCGGCGCCCCGTTCCGGCTGATGTTCACCGAACTCGCCGTGGTGATCGGCCTCGTCCACGTGATGGTGCCGCTCGTGGTGCTGTCCGTCTGGGCGAGCCTCGGCCGGCTCGATCCGGTGCTGGAGCGGGCCGCGACCAGCCTCGGGGCCGGGCGGTTCACGGTGTTCACCCGCGTCGTGCTGCCCAACGTGATGCCCGGCGTCATGGCGGGCGCGCTGATGGTGTTCTGCCTCTCGGCCTCGGCCTTCGCGACGCCCGCCATGCTGGGCGGCAAGCGCCTGAAGGTCGTCTCCAGCATGACCTACAACGAGTTCCTCAACACCCTGAACTGGCCGCTCGGCGCCGCGCTCGCCACCGTGCTGATGGCGGCGATCCTGCTCGCCACGCTCCTCTGGACGCGGCTCGTGGAGCGGCGGGCGCTGCGGCGCCTGGGCGAGGTCGCGCAGGGAGGCCCGGCATGAGTGCCAACAGCTCGAGCCGCAACGGTCCGCTGGCGCTGGCCTTCCACGCCCTGTTCCTCGCCTTCATCCTGGCGCCCCTCGTCGTGGTGATCGCCGTCTCATTCACCGGCCAGGGCTACCTCGCCCTGCCGTTCGACGGCCTGTCGCTGCGCTGGTGGCGGGCGATCGGCGACAACCCGCGCTTCCTGGAGAGCTTCCAGTACAGCGTCGAACTCGGCGTGACCGCCGCGACGATCTCAGGCCTGATCGCCGTCCCGGCCGCCCTGGCGATCGCCCGCTGGCGCTTCCCGGGCCGGGGCACCCTCGTGGCGATCCTCGCCTCGCCGCTGATGATCCCGCACGTGGTGCTGGGCGTGGCGCTGCTGCGCTTCTTCTCCGGCTTCGGCCTGTCGGGCAGCTTCGCGGGCCTCGTGGCGGCCCATGTCATCGTGATCACGCCCTACATGCTGCGCCTCGTCGGCGCCGGCCTGTCGGGGCTCGATCCGCGCATCGAGCGCGCCGCCGAGAGCCTCGGCGCCGACCGGTTCACGGTGTTCCGCCGCGTGACCCTGCCGCTGATCGCACCGGGGCTGGCGGGCGGCTGGATCCTGGCCTTCGTGACGAGCTTCGACGAGCTGACGGTCAGCCTGTTCCTGGCCTCGCCGGCGGCCAATCCGCTGCCGGTGCAGCTCTTCAACTACATCGACCAGATGACCGACCCGCTGGTCGCGTCGGTCTCGGCGGCGCTGATCCTCGTCACCGCCGTCGTCCTCCTGGGCCTCGATCGCTTCTACCCGATCGACCGCCTGCTCACCGGGGAGCGCCGCGCATGACAGCGAGCGGACACGCGATGCACGACGCGATCGTAATCGGCGGCGGCCTCGTCGGCGCGGCGATCGCCTACGGCCTCCAGCGGCAGGGCCTGTCGACCGTGATGCTCGACGAGGGCGACGTCGCCCACCGGGCGAGCCGCGGCAATTTCGGGCTGGTCTGGGTCCAGTCGAAGGGGCTCGGCGCGCCGCATTACCAGCACTGGACCCACGCCTCGGCCCGGGCTTGGCCGCAGCTCGCCGCCGACCTGCTCGCCGGGACCGGCATCGATGTCGGGCTGCACCAGCCGGGCGGCCTGCATTTCTGCTTCTCGGACGACGAGATGGCCCAGCGCGACGCGCTGATGGGCCAGCTGCGCCGGGAGGCGGGCAATGCCGGCTACGAATACCGCATGATCCCGGCCGCGGAGCTGCGCGACATGGTGCCGGGCCTCGGCCCGCAGGTCGTGGGCGCCTCGTGGACGCCCTATGACGGCCATGCGAGCCCGCTCCACCTCCTGCGCGCGCTCCACGCGGCGTTCCAGGATGGGGGCGGCCTCTACCGGCCGAACGCCCGGGTCACGGCCATCAAGGCGGCCCCGCGCGATTTCGCCGTCGCGATCGGGTCCGAGACTGTCCGGGCGCCGCGGCTCGTCCTGGCCTCCGGCCTCGGCAACGCCGATCTCGCGCCGCTCGTCGGCCTGTCGGCGCCGCTGCGGCCCGAGCGCGGCCAGATCCTCGTCACGGAGCGCACCCGGCAGGTGCTCGCCTTGCCGACCCATGTCGTCCGCCAGACCGAGGAGGGTTCGCTGCTCCTCGGTGACAGCAAGGAGGATATGGGCTTCGACACCCTGACCCAGACGCCCGCGATCATGCGCGCCATCGCCCGCAAGGCGGTCCAGACCTTCCCGTGGATCGCCGAGCTCAACATCGTCCGGGCCTGGGCGGCGCTCCGCGTCATGTCGCCGGACGGCAAGCCGATCTACGATCAATCCGAGCGCTATCCGGGCGCCACCATCGCCAATTGCCATTCGGGGGTGACGCTCGCCGGCGCGCATGCCGGCCTGCTCGCCCCGATGATCGCCACCGGCGCGCTGGCGCCGGACCTGTCCCCCTTCAGCGCGAGACGGTTCGATGTTCAGAAGGCGGCCTGAGGCCCGTCCGGCCCAAGGGGGCCGGCTGGTGGAGGTCTTCGTCGCGGGCAAACCCGTCCAAGTGCCGGAGGGCGCCTCGGCGGCCGCGGCCGTGCTGCTGTCCGGCGCACCCGCGATCCGCACGACCCCGGTCGGCGGCGCGCCCCGGCTGCCCTACTGCATGATCGGGATCTGCTTCGATTGCCTCGCCGAGATCGACGGCGTGGCCAACCGCCAGTCCTGCCTCGTGCCGGTCGCCCCGGGCATGCGGATCGAGCCGCAGGTCGGCGCCCGTGCGGCGCGGATCGAGGACGCCGCATGATCACCGATCTCGCCATCGTGGGCGCCGGCCCGGCCGGCATGGCGGCCGCCATCGAGGCCGCTGCCCTCGGCCTCTCCGTCACCGTGCTGGACGAGCAACCGGCCCCCGGCGGCCAGGTCTTCAGGGCGGTCGAGGCCGCCGCCAGTGACCCGGCGCTCGCGGGCGAGTTCCTGGATGCCGGCGGTGCCCTGGCGAAGGCCTTCCGCGCCGCGAAGGGGATCGCCTACCGGCCGCGGACCACCCTCTGGCATCTCGACCCCGATGCGGGTCTGCTGTCGGTCACGTCGAGCGGCGCCACAGCGGAGATCGAGGCGCGGCGCGTCGTGCTGGCGACCGGCGCCCAGGAGCGGCCGGTGCCGATCCCCGGCTGGACGCTTCCCGGTGTGATGAGTGCGGGCGCCGCCCAGATCCTGCTCAAGACGGCCGGCGCCGTGCCGGAGGGGGCCGTCGTGATCGCCGGGCAGGGGCCGCTCTGCTGGCTGCTCGCCGTGCAGCTCCTGCGCGCCGGCGTCGAGCGGCTGACGCTGCTTGAAACCGGTTCCGGCGGCGCCCTCCGGGACGCGCTGCGGGCGGGCGGCCTCTGGACCGGGCGCAAGCTGCTCGCGAAGGGCGTCGCCCTGATGCGCGAGACGAGGGCGCGGGGTCTCAAAGTGGTGCGCAACGTCCGCGACCTGCGGGCGGAGGGCGACGGCCGGGTCTCGACCGTGCGCTGGCGCCAGGGGACACGTGACCACGCGCTGGCCTGCGACACGCTCCTGCTGCACGAGGGGGTGATCCCCTCGACCCACATCACCCGGGCGCTCGGGCTCGATCACGACTGGGACGAAAGGCAGCTCTGCTGGCGGCCGCGCCTCGATGAATGGGGCGCCACGAGCCATCCGAACGTGGCGGTCGCGGGCGATGGCGGCGGCATCGGCGGCTGGGAGGCCGCCGCGGCGGGCGGGCGGCTGGCCGCGATCGATGCGGCCCACCGCCTCGGCCGGCTCGACGCCGCCGCCCGCGATGGCCGCGCCGCGGGGGTCCGTAAGGCGCAGCGCGCGGCCCTGGCGCTCCGGCCGTTCCTCGACCGGCTCTACCGCCCCGGCCCGGGTATCCTCACCCCCGCCGACGACACGATCGTCTGCCGCTGCGAGGAGATCACCGCCGGCCAGATCCGCGGGGCCGCCCGCCGGGGCGCTGCCGGACCCAATCAGGTCAAGGCCTTCCTGCGGGCCGGTATGGGGCCCTGCCAGGGGCGCATGTGCGGGACCGTCGTCGCCGGGCTGATCGCCGAGACCCGCGGGGCCACGATGGAACAGGTCGGCGCCCTGCGGCCGCGGGCGCCGTTCAAGCCGATGACGGTGGGCGAACTCGCGAACGCGCGGCCCGAGGCGATGCCGGAGCTGACCGCGTGAGCACCACCGCGACACCCCGGATCGTGATCGTCGGCGGCGGCCCGGCCGGCCGTGCTGCCCTTACAGCGCTGCCCGGCGCCGTTCTGATCGCCCGGCCCGACGCCACGGCCTGGCACGCCGAGCCCGGCCGCCTCTGGGTCGAGGGCGGGGGACGGGTCTGGGCCGAGCCGTTCGACGCCCTGCTGGTCTGCGCCGACGAGCCGCTGCTGCTGGCCGCCCTCGGCTGCGCCGTCCGCGACGGGCGTGTCGTGGCCGATGCCGAGGGCCGCACCGGCGTGCCGGGCGTCTCGGCCGCCGGCTGCGTCGCGGGCGCGACGACACCCGAGACCGCGGAACGGCAGGCAATCGCCGCGGCGCGGGCGCTTGCCGCCGGCTCGACGGGTCCGGAACCGCTTGTGACCCCGCCCGCCGAGAGCGCGGCCCCGCTGCGGCTCGATCCGGTCGCCCTCGCGGCTTTGCTGGAGCAGCCCGCGGGATCGGAGCGCGATCGGACCGCGCTCGCGCAGCACGCGATCCTGGGGGCGGTGGTGCCGGCGCGGCCCGTCAGCCTCGCGGCGCTCGCCGACCTCGTCGCCACGATGCCGGAGGCGGTTCCTCCGCAGGCGGATGCGGGCGTGCTGGCATGACCGATCCGGATATCCTCATCGTCGGCGGCGGCCTGCACGGGCTCTGCGCCGCCCTGCATCTGGCCCGGGCCGGCCGACGCGTGCGCGTGCTGGAGGCCCGGCAGGTCGGCGCGCAGGCCTCGGGCTACTCCGCGGGCGGCGTACGCACGCTGGGTCGCCACCCCGCCGAGGTGCCGCTCGCCCTGGAGGCGATCGAGCGCTGGCATGGAATCGCGGATCTCGTCGGCGACGAGTGCGGCTTCCGCGCCGTCGGTCAGGTCCGCGTGGCCGAGACCGAGGCCGAACTCGCCAGCCTCGCCGCGCGCGTCGAGCGCCTGCGCGCCGCCGGCTGGACGCACGAAGAGTTGGTGGATGCCGAGATGGTGCGCCGGCTGCTCCCGGCGGTCGCCCCGCACGTGCTCGGCGGCATCGTCGCCCGCCGCGACGGCTTCGCGTCGCCCTTGCGCACGACCCGCGCCTTCGGCCGCGCCGCCGAAGCCGCCGGTGCGGAGATCATCGAGGGCGCCCGCGTCGCGGCGGTCGAGCGCCGGGCCGGGCTCTGGCGCCTGCGGACCCAGGGCGGCGAGACGCATGCCGCGCCCCTCCTGCTCAACGCCGCGGGGGCCTGGGGCGGCCGCATCGCCCGCGCGGCCGGGGAGACGATCCCGCTCGGCTTCAACGCCTTCCAGATGCTGCTCACCGAGGCGCTGCCGCCGCTCCTGACGCCGGTGGTGGGGGCGGCCGGGCGGCCGCTCTCGTTCAAGCAATCCGAGGGCGGCCACGTGATGATCGGCGGCGGCCACAAGGGGCAGGCGGACCTCGACACCGGGACGGTGCGTCTCGACGTGCCGCGCCTCGCCTACTCGGCCCGCACGGCGCTCGACCTGTTCCCGGCCCTGCGCGGGGCGCGGATCGTCCACGCCTGGGCCGGCATCGAGGGCGTCATGCCGGACGCGTTGCCGGTGATCGGCCGGTCCGCCGTGGCCGACGGGCTGGTTCACGCCTTCGGCTTCTCCGGGCACGGATTCGCGCTCGCGCCCGTGATCGGCGCGCGCGTCGCCGGCCTGCTGCTCGACGGACCGGAGGCGCCCGCCCTCGCGGCATTCGCGCCGGACCGCTTCACCCTCGGCGGCCCCGCCCCCGAGACCCACCCGGCCCTGCTTCAGCCGGCCGGCTGATCCTTCCCACACAAGGACCTGATGCGATGATCGAACGCCATATCCGCACGCCTATCATGCACCGCGTGGTGGAGCATGGCGGCGTCCTCTATTTCGGCGGCATCGTGGCCGAGGACCGCTCCGCGCCGATGCGCGGCCAGACCGAGCAGATCCTGGCGCGGATCGACGCGCTGCTCGCCGAGATGGGCAGCGACCGGAGCAAGATCCTCACCGCGACGCTCTACATCACCGATATGGCGCTCAAGGACGAGATGAACGCCGCCTGGACGGCGTGGTTCGCCCCCGAGATCCTGCCGAGCCGCTCCACCATCGGGGTCGCCGAACTCGGACCCCAGGTCCTGATCGAGGCTGTGATCACCGCGGCGAAGTGACCGGTGCCTGAGCGGAGGGGCGGGCCGCGGCCTCGGCCCCTCCCATCCGCGGCCCGGCCGCCGGTTCCTTGCCGGGCTTATTACTTGCCGGTCCTGGCGCCCGTGGTCGTGCCGGTCGCCTGCGGAGACGCGGTGTTCGCCGCCGCGGGCTTGCCCGTCTGCGGGAGAGCGACCGCGTCGATCACATCGAAGCGCATCCCGTCCTGGGCGGTCTTCAGAACCGCGTTCGCTTCGTAATACTTGCCCTGTCCGATCAGCGTCGCCGCCTGATCGACGTCGGCGATGGTCTTGTCGAGCGGCAGCACCGCCATCGTGAAGTTCACGTCCACATGGGCGAGCTTCAGCTTCTCGATCGCGCCCTTCTGATCGCCGTGGGCGAGGTTCTTGTTCGCCTCGGTCACGGCCGAGGCCTTCTCGGGCGTCGCCACGAAGTCGTCGCCGAGCGTCAGCTGCGCGTCGACCGGCACCCAGGCGACCTGATCCTTGGACGGCTTCGCGTCGGTGGTCGCGGGCTGCGCGGCCTTGGCCTTGGCCTGCTGACCGGCGAGATCGGCGGGCGTCTTGAGCTCGGCTTCGGCCTTGGTGAAGACGGCGTCGTCGGTCTTGGCCTTCGCGAAGGCCGCCTGCGTCTTGCCGATCAGGTCCTTGGCCTGGCCGGGATTGGCCTCGAAGATGGCCAGCCGCGTGAGCTGGAGGTCGCGGAAGGCCTGCGCGCCGTCCTTCGAGAGCTTGCCCACATCCTTGTCGATGGCTCTCGTCTGCGTGGCGGGCTGCTGGGTGGCCTGTTCGGCGGCATAGGCCGTCCCGCCGAGGATGGTGGTGAGCACGAGCGCCGCGGCCATGGATTTGCGATAAGCCATCTTCCTACCTCCATCTGAACGCCGGAACAAAGACCTTTGACTGTATCGGCCCCGTTCTTTGCGTGTTCAGATAATATTTGCTGGCCTTATTGGTCGCATGTCTACGGGATTAAAATTCGGCCATGTCGGCGACGGCAGCCCGCAGGACCGGAGCCGGTCTCAGCCGGCGGTCGCAGGGGGAAAGGTCAGGTCGAAGCGGCAACCGCCCATCGAGGCTGGCTGGACGCTCACGGTCGCGTCGTGGAGCTTGGCGATCGCGGCCACCAAACTCAGTCCGAGGCCGTTGCCCTGGGTCTGGCGCGCCACCTCCGACCGGTAGAAGCGCTGGAAGATCTTGCCGCGCTCCGTCGCGGGCAGGCCCGGTCCGGTATCTTCCACGGCGAGGCTGATCGCGGTGCCCGGCCGCGAGAGGCGCACGCAGACCGCGCCCCGCTCCGGCGTGAACTTCAGCGCGTTGTCGAGGAGGTTCGACAGGGCCTCGAAGCAGAGGTCGCGATCACCGTGGATGACATGGCTTCCCGGTCCGGACGCGAGGGTGAGCCGCACGCCCTTCTCCTCGGCCACTGGCTCGAAGAGGTCCAGAGCCGCGGCGGCCAGCTCGCCGAGATCGACCGGCGCGAAGGCGGTCCGGCGTCCCTCTTCCATCGCGCCGATCCGCAGCACGGCCGTGACCATGGCGAGCGTCTGGTCGATCCAGGCGAGGCCCTGGTCGATCGTCTCGTGGAACTCTTCCACCGTCCGGGCCTGAGCCCGGCTCCGCTCCAGCCGGGCGCGCAGCCGGGTGAGCGGCGTGCGCAGGTCGTGGGCGACCGCGTCGCCGACGCTGCGGACCTCGCCCATCAGGTGCTCGATCTCGTCGAGCATCCGGTTCACGTTGGCGGCCAGCCGGTCGAATTCGTCGCCGCGCTTTCCGACCGGCAACCGTTTGCGCAGGTCGCCGCGCATCACCTCGGCGAGCGCCGCCTCGGTGGCGGCCAGCCGCCTCCGGCCCCGCCGGGCGAGCAGGAGACCGCCGAGCCCCGATAGGGCCAAAGTCGGCACGAGGCCGAGGCCGAGCGCCCGCAGGGTCGTCCCCCGCACGCGGTCGATCTCGTCGGAATCGTGGGCGATCACCACGGTGCTGCCATCGGGCAGCGGCAGGGCGGCCGCCCAGATCTCGTCGTCGAGCCGGCGCCCTGCGACCTGCACGGTGGCGCTCACGCGGTCGGCGTCCCCGTCGCGGGCGAGGCGATCGGGGATCGCGTCGAGGTTGCCGGCCCGGCGCACCCCGTCGGGACCGAACAGGCCGCCGTAGTGATTGGCGTGCAGGTCCATGGCGGTCCAGGTGTCGACCCGCAAAGCCGCCGAGGCGGGATCGGCGGCGACGGCGCGGACTTCGAGCCGCAGCGTCTCGGCCAGTTCCTCGCGCAGGTAGGCGGCCGTCTGCCAGTAGATGAAGGCGAACATCGTCAGCGCGAGCAGCACCGACCACAGGGCGATCCCGAGCGCCCAGCGCAGGGTCGTGGAGCGCAGGCGTTCAGTCATCGGGGGTGAAGGTGAAGCCGAGGCCGCGCACGTTCTGGATCAGGGGCGGCTCGCCGCAGGCCTCGAGCTTGCGGCGCAGGCGCCCGAGATGGACGTCGATCAGGTTCGATTTCGGGGTGAACCGGTAGTTCCAGACCTCCTCGAACAGCATCGCCCGGGTGACGATCTGGCCGGGCGCGCGCATCAGATAGGCCAGCAGCTTGAGTTCGCGCGGCAGCAATTCGAGGTCGCGCGCCCCGCGCCGGCCGGTCCCGGCTATCAGGTCGATCTCCAGGCTGCCGACCCGCAGCAGGGTCTCGCGGCTGTCCACCGGGCGCCGGAGCAGCGCCTCGATCCGCGCGGCGAGTTCCCCGAGCGCGAAGGGTTTTGCGAGGTAGTCGTCCCCGCCCGCCCGCAGGCCGCGGATGCGTTCATCCACGTCGCCGAGCGCGCTCAGCACCAGGGCGGGGGTCCGGTCCCCGTCCCGGCGGAGATCCTGCAGGACGCCGAGACCGTCCTGGCCGGGCAGCATCCGATCGAGGATGATCGCCCCCCAGGCGCCGTCCCGGGCCGCCCGGGCGCCCTCGGGCCCGGTGGCCGCCCAGGTCACCGCATGGCCGCGTCCGCGCAGATCGTCGAGCACGACGCCTGCCGTCTCCGCGTCATCCTCGATCAGCAGCACCCTCGCCACGCCCGCGCCTCCGACCCGTTTCCCCTGTGCCGCATTTCCGCCGGCCGGTCCCCATGCCGACCCGACTGTGAACCCGAATTTAGTGGCGCGGCATCGGCTTCACCCAACTTATTAGAATGACTCTAGCGCGTACCGGCGCCGGTTTCACGGCCCGATTTGTCTCACCGGATCGCCTCGATGCAGACCCCACCCCGCAGAACGCGTGTGCCCCACAGGGCTCGGTTGGCGGATTCGCACATCTCGGTTCCAGTGGACGGGCGAACGGCGCCGCCTTTCTCCCTCCCCCCTCGGCGGGGGAGGGCGGCGCTCGCGTCAGCGAGGGTCGGGAGAGGGGAACCCGGGTTCAGGATGTGTTCCGACCGGCCTGACGGATACAGCCCGATTCTGCACCGTCGCTCCCCTCTCCCGACCCGCTTCGCGGGCCACCGTCCCCCGCAGAGGGGGGAGGAAGGAGCGCGCGGATCCTGCCGCCGGCTGCCATCGCCGAGACCTGATCTGCATCGCCCGGAGCGCCGTGCCCGTGCCTAGGAAGAAGCGTCCCCGGCGCCTGATCAACCGGTACGCCCAGACCCGTCTCTACGACGTGGAGACGCGCAGCTACGTCACCGTGGATCGGCTGAAGGAATTTCGCAGCGCGGGCTACGAGGTGGTGGTCCGCGAGGTCGAGACCGGGCGCTTCGTGAGCGACGAGGTGCTGCGCCCGGGTTTCGACGCATGAGCCCGACCCTCTCCGGCGATCGGTGCGCGCGCCGATGACACTGAACGCGGAGGCGCACGCCCGCGCCATGGAAGCCGAGGCCGTCGAGCCGGAGGACTTGGACGAGGCGGTGGCCTCGCCGCCCGCCCCGGCCGCACCGCGCCGCGGCGGCGTCCGCGCGCTCCTCCTGCTGGCGCTGGCCGGCCTCGCTGTGGCGGGCTGGATCGAGCGCGCGCCCCTCCTCTCCGCGCTCGGCCTCACGACACCCGCGCCGAGCACGCCGGCGGCGGAGACCGACAAGGCCGACGCGGCGCCGGCGGATCCCGACCGCGTCACCCTCGACGCGGCCGGCCAGAAGCGGCTCGGCCTCGCCTTCGGCACGGCCGAGACCCGCCGGATCGTGCTGCCGGTGCGCGCCCCCGGCACGGTGGCCTTCGACGAGCGGCGGGTGACGCATCTCAAGCCGCGGACCCAGGGGCGGGTGCTGAGCCTCGCGGTCCAGCCCGGCGACCGGGTCACGGCGGGCGAGACCCTGGCGACCCTCGACGCCGCCGGCCTCCTCGACGCGCGCAACGGCTACCTCGCCGCGCAGGCCTCGCTCGGCGAGGCGCAGGCCTCCGAGGCGGTGGCGGCGCTGCAGCTCAAGCGCGGCCAGGAGCAGCTCAAGTTCGGCGGCGTCGCCCAGGCCGAGGTCGAGCGGCGGCAGGTCGATCTCGCCAAGGCCCAGGCGGCGGTGAAGTCGGCCCAGGCCAATGCCGAGATGTACCGGGCGCAGTATCAGCGCCTCGCCCCGACCGAGGGGGGCGCCCCCGGAACCAGCGCGGTCGTGACCCCGATCCAGGGCGTGGTGACCAGCGTCGGCGTGACCCTCGGCGAGGTCGTCGACACCACCCGCGACGCCTTCACGGTCGCCGACCCGACCCGCATCCTCGTGCTGGCCAACCTCTACGGACCCGATATCGGCCGGGTGAAGGCCGGCGACACCGCCTCCGTGGAGAGCCCGATCCCCGGTCAGGCCCCCTTCGAGGGGCGTGTCCGCTCGGTGAACGCCGCCCTGGATCCGGCCACCAACACGGCGCCCGCGCGCGTCGAACTGGACAATCCCGGCGACCTGCTGCGCGCCAACATGTTCGTGTCGGTGACGATCGCGGCGGATCTCGGCCGCGACGGCGTCACGGTCCCGGCCGCCGCGATCCAGCAGACCGAGCAGGGGCCGATCGCCTTCGTTCGCACGGCCCCCGACCGCTTCGAGCGGCGCGCCCTCCAGCTCGGGATTCAGCGCTCCGACTGGGTCGAGGTGCAGAGCGGCGTCGCGGCCGGCGACACGGTGGCGACGCAGGGCAGCTTCGGGCTGAAGGCGATCCTGCTGCGCAGCCTGCTCGGCTCGACGGATTGAGGCCCCCGATGCGGTCGTGGTTCGCCCTGCTGGTCTGCCGCCGGTTCCTGGTGCTGATGATCGCGCTCGCCGCGGCGGCGGGGGGCGTCGCCAATCTCGAAGGCCTGTCGATCGACGCGGTGCCGGACATCTCGCCCAAGCAGGTGATGATCCTGACCCTGTCGCCCGGGCTCGGGCCGCTGGAGGTCGAGCGCCTCGTCACCTTCCCGGTGGAGAACGCCATGGCGGGCGCGCCGGGCCTGACCGGGATCCGCTCGACGTCCCGGGCCGGCGTCTCGGCGGTCTACGTCACCTTCGCGGACGGCGTGCCGATCACGGAGGCGCGCAATCAGGTGTTCCAGCGCCTGCCGGCGGCCAGGAGCATGATGCCGGCGGGCGTCGGCGATCCGCAGATGGGCCCGATGGCGACGGGGCTCGGCGAGATCTACCAGTTCGAGCTGCGCGGGCCGGCCTACACGCCGATGCAGCTCCGTCGCACCCTGCAATGGACCATCGCGCCGAAGCTGAAGCTCACCCCCGGCGTCGCCGACGTGAACATCTATGGCGGCCAGATGCCGACCTACGAGGTCCGGGTCTCGGCCGACGCGCTGCGCCGCTACGGCGTCACGCTGGCCCAGGTCTTCACGGCGCTCGCCGACAACAACGCCGCCCGCGGGGGCGCCTATATCGAGCACAACGACCAGCAGGAGACGATCCGCGGCCTCGGCCTCGCCAAGGGGCCGGAGGACATCGCCAACATCGTGGTCGCCACGGGGCCCGGCGGCGTGCCGGTGACCATGGCGACGCTGGGGAATGTGGTCGAGGCTCCCAAGGTCCGGCTCGGGGCCGTGACCCACGACGCCGAGGGCGAGACGGTCGTCGGCATCGCGCTGATGCAGTATGGCGACAATGCCAGCGCGGTGGTCGGGCAGGTCAAGAAAACGATCGACGACCTGCGCCCGCAACTGCCGCCGGGCATGGAGATCGTGCCCTATTACGACCGCTCTGCGCTCGTGGACCGCACGATCCACACGGTGGAGCACAACCTCCTCGAAGGCGCGGTCCTCGTCATCGTCGTCCTGCTGCTGCTGCTCGGCAACCTCCGGGCCGGATTGATCGTGGCGGCCGCGATCCCGCTCGCGATGCTGATGGCGTTTGCCGGCATGCGGCTGTTCGGCCTCTCGGGCAACCTGATGAGCCTCGGCGCCATCGATTTCGGCCTGATCGTCGACGGGGCCGTGGTGATGGTCGAGAACGTGCTGCGCGCCCGCGGCGAGCACCCGGACCGTCCGCCCGGGGACCTGATCCGGGACGCCGCCGCCGAGGTGGCCAAGCCCGTGATGTTCGCGGTGGCGATCATCATCCTGGTCTACGTGCCGATCCTGGCGCTGGAGGGCGTGGCCGGCAAGATGTTCGTGCCGATGGCGCTGACCGTCATCCTGGCGCTCTCCGGCTCCCTCGTCGTCACCATGACGCTGATGCCGGCGCTCGCCGCGATCTTCCTCTCGGGCCGCGGCGTCGGCGAGCGCGAGACGCGCCTCGTCCATTGGATGCGGGCCGCCTACACGCCCCTGCTGAAGGCGGCCGAGCGGCACGCCCTCACGACCGTGCTGGCGACGCTCGCCCTGTTCGCCGGCTCCTGCGTGCTGGCCACGCGCCTCGGCGGCGAGTTCCTGCCGAAACTGTCGGAGGGCTCGATCGTCATCACCTCCGAGAAGCTGCCGGGCATCGATCTCTCCGCCTCGCTGGCGACGGTGACCCGCATCGAGCGGGTGCTGAAGTCGTTTCCGGAGGTGAAGCGCGTCGTCTCGCTCACCGGCAGCGCCGAGATCCCCACCGACCCGATGGGCGTCGAATCGACCGACAGCTTCATCACCCTCACCGACCCCGCCACCTGGACGACCGCCGAGACGCAGGAGGGCCTCGTGGCGGCCTTCGACAAGCGGCTCAAGGAGGAGGTACCGGGCGTGGCCTATACCTTCTCCCAGCCGATCCAGATGCGCATGGACGACCTGCTGGAGGGCGTGCGCGGCGACGTCGCGATCAGCCTCTACGGCGACGACCTGAAGGTTCTGAAGGACAAAGCCGACGCCATCGTGCGGGCGGTCTCCGGGGTCGACGGGGCGGCGGACGTGAAGGCCGAGGCGCAGGCCGGCATGCCGGCGCTCTCGATCCAGGTCGATCGCGCCAGGGCGGCCCGCTACGGCATCAACGTCTCGGACGTGCTCGACATGGTCGAGAGCATCGGCGGCCGCACCAGCGGCGTCGTCTACGGCGACGACAATTCGATCACCGAGATCGTGGTGCGGCTGGACCCCGCCGACCGCAGCGACATCGAGCGGATCCGCGCCCTGCCGGTCGGCCGGTCCGCCGGCGGCGATCCGGGTCGCGAGGCGGGCAGCCGCATGATGGTCCCACTGTCGATGGTCGCCAGCGTCGACGTGGCCTCCGGTCCGGCGCAGATCAGCCGCGAGCGCCTGCAGCGACGGATCTCCGTGCAGGCGAATGTCCGCGGCCGCGACGTCCAGAGCTTCGTGGATGCCGCCAAGGCCGCCGTCGAGCAGCAGGTGACGCTGCCGCCGCGCTACGCGCTGGTCTGGAGCGGGCAGTTCCAGAACCTGCAGGAGGCGACCGCCCGGCTGACCGTCGTGGTGCCCGCCGCACTCGCGGCGATCCTGGTCCTGCTGGTGGTGATGTTCGGCGACATCCGCCTCGCCGGGCTGATCTTCCTCAACGTACCGGTGGCTGCCACCGGCGGCATCCTGGCGCTGACCCTGCGCGACATGCCGTTCTCGATCTCGGCGGCGATCGGGTTCATCGCGACCTTCGGCATCGCGATCCTGAACGGCGTCGTGCTGACGAGCTACATCCGCGACCTGGAGGCGTCCGGCCTCGACCCCCAAGAGGCGGCCACGCGGGCCGCCGAGATGCGGCTGCGCCCGGTGATGATGACGGCCCTGGTGGCGGCTCTGGGCTTCCTGCCGATGGCGCTGTCCACGAGCGCCGGCGCCGAGGTGCAGCGTCCGCTCGCCACCGTGGTGATCGGCGGGCTGATCTCCGCGACCCTGCTCACCCTCGTGGTTCTGCCGGCGGTCTATCCGTGGGTGGCGGGCCTGCGCCTGGGTCGGGCGAGGGCGGACCGCACGGCGGAAGCGGGCGGGTCTTCGCCAAGCGTGACGGAACCGGCTCCGCCGCGTGCGGGGCGCCGAACAGTCCCGTGAGATACCGGTCATAGACCGGCTGCGTCCGGCGCAGCGCCTCGCGGGTGAAGGGCTCGCGCGCAAGCCGGCCCTCGCCCGATGCGTGGGCGTGGTATATCCGCCTCCCCTGCGACGGCGCCCCGGACGTCACCATCCCGGCGACCGCGCGGCGGGGCGCGGAGTTCCCGACCACCATGTCGATCCTCTCCGAACACATCGCTGGTTGGGACGACTCACCCTTCGCGGCCCGCGCGGCCGGTGACGCATGGGATGTCGTCGCGGGGCTCGCCGACACGGTGGCGCGGCTGCTCGACACGCTCGACGCGGGCTACGCGATCGCGGGCGACATCGCCGTCCACCGCACGGCCCGGGTCGAGACGGGGGCCGTGCTGAAGGGTCCCGTGATCGTCGGCCCGGATTGCCTGATCGCCGGCGGGAGCCTGCTGCGCGGCGGATGCTGGCTCGACCGGGGCTGCATCGTCGGGCCGGGGGCCGAGCTCAAGACGACCCTCCTGTTCCGGGGATCGCGGCTCGCGCATTTCAACTTCGTCGGCGACAGCATCCTGGGCTGCGACGTGAACCTCGAAGCGGGCGCGGTCATCGCCAACCACCGCAACGAGCTGGCCGACCCGCGCCTGCGGATCGCCCATCGTGACGGGGTCATCGCGGCCGAGACCGTCAAGTTCGGCGCGCTCGTCGGCGACGGCAGCCGCATCGGCGCGAACGCGGTGATCGCCCCGGGCGCCCTCCTGGCCCCCGGCACGATCGTCCCGCGGCTCGGCTTGGTCGATCAGAGGCCGACGGACTGAGGGCGGGTCCCGCCTTAGAGCGCTCTATGCCGGCAGGACGACCACCTTCGTCTTGACCGGCGTGCGCGCGTAGAGGTGGATCATGTCCTGGCTCAGCAGGCCGACGCAGCCGCTCGTGATGCCCGTGCCGATCGATTCGGCATCGCTGCTCGCGTAGATCGTGTAGAGCGTATAGGCGCCGTTCTGGTAGAGATGGAGGGTGCGGGCGCCGAGCGGGTTGTCGAGGCCGCCCGGCATGCCGCGGGCGTATTTCGCGGCCTCGGGCTGGCGCCGGATCATCTCCTTGGGCGGCGTCCAGGTCGCCCATTCGGACTTGCGGCCGACATAGGCGTCTCCGCTCCACCGGAACCCGTCGCGGCCGACATTGGCGCCGTACCGGGTGGCCGTGCCGTCGCCCTCGACGCGGTAGACATAGTAATTGGCGGGATCGACGATGATCGTGCCGGCCGCTTCCTTGGTCTCGTAGCTGACGGTCCGGCGGTAATATTTCGGGTCGACCTTGCTGATGTCGACCGCCGGGATCGGGAACTTCTCGTTCGGCATCGGCCCGTAGGTGTTCCTCGCCTCGGCGAGGAGCAGGCTGTCGGTGGTCCCGCAGCCGCCGAGGGCGAGGGCGCCGGCGCTGAGGGCCGAGCCGGCCAGGAACGCCCGGCGGCTGAGACGGGCCGGTCGCGGCCCGAACTGCGCATCCACCCCGCCGGCACCGGTCTTCAGAGCGTCGATCGTCATGTCTCTGGACTTCCCGTGTCCCGCCGCGCGAACCGCCAAGCTGAGGGTGCCGCGCCACGGCGTCGCTGGCAAGCTCGGCTGTCGACAGCCGAAAGCCGGGGAAATGCGTCGGGAGTGTGGCTAATATCCGTCGTCGATAGGCGATGGGCAGCCAATGCAATGTAGGAGTGCTTGTTGCGCAGGTATTCGCCTCGGGGCCCGCGCGATCGACCGGTCTGCGGATCGATGCGCCGTCTGCCAGTGCCGTCCGCCGTTGAGAGGCCTCACCGCACGTCGGACGGTCCGTCGCCCGCCTTTCGAGGGCCGGCTCGGCGCCCGGACGGCCGTGGCTCGCCCGGGCGTGGGTTCACTCCGGTTCCGCTGGGATGAGCTTGACGGCCCGCGTGCGCCCTGATGACAGGCGGCGGGGCGGCTGCTACGACCCGGCTTCGGCACCCGACTCCGTAGCTCAGCTGGATAGAGCAGCCGCCTTCTAAGCGGCAGGTCGTAGGTTCGAGCCCTACCGGGGTCGCCAGCCCTGTGCTCGCCGGGTCGATGATGCGGCGGGCATGTCCGAGCCGGTGTGCCCGCAGCCGGGCGCTTCGTCGGCGCGACTCAACCCCGGCGAAACCGCTGGATCCCGGCTCCCGCCCCCTCGACACTACCCCGCCGAGGCAGGTCGAAGCGCGCCCGCATCTGGGGATCGGCGTTGGGCAGGTTCGGGATCTGCGGCACCACGGCCGTGGCAATCCTCGCGGCGAGCGGAGCTGGCTGGCGGGGCAGGGGACCCGGGTAGCGGGCGCGCCGCGCTTCCCGCAACGGACCCTGGAGCAACGCACGCCGGCCCAATGCCCGCTCGGCGAGACGATCCTGAAGATCTCAAGCGTCGGACTGGCCGGCCCTACAATCCGATGATCCGCAGCCGCGAGATGGCGCAGCGGATGTACGACCGGCTCGACGATCTGCGCTGGCACACCTCGGTGCCGACGCGACTGAACGAGTTCGCCATCCTGTTTCAGGTGCGGCTGTGGCGCTCGCAGGTGGCGTGGTTCGCCCATGAGCCGCCGGCCCTCGAGCCCGGGCTCTCCGAGCAGATCGCGGCGGACCTCAATCCGAACAAGCGGCCGGAGGGCATGAAGCCCGACGAGGACGCCATGTATGATCTCTACCTGGAACTCTCCACGCGGCATGCGGTGTCGGACGAGACCTCCGCGCGGGCCAAGGCGGTCCTGGGCGAGCAGGGCGCGGTCGATTTGACCGCGCTGACCGGCACCTGCGTGACGGTCGCCATGTTGCTGAGCAGGGCCGAGGAGGGCGTGCCCGCCCGGCAAGGAGCCGCCGTTCAAGCCCGGAGAGCGGTAGGCCAACGCGTTCCGAGAGGCTGGGCGGGGAGCAAAATCAAACCCGGCATGGCCGAGCGCGCCGGCCCCGCGGGACCGGCGCGCTCCGATGTCAATGCCGCGGCAGGGTGTGGAGCGCCTTCAGGAACACGTCCACATCCGCGCGGGTGTTGTAGAAGGCGAGCGAGGCCCGCACCGACTGGTCGACGCCGAACCGGCGCAGGGCCGGCAGGGCGCAGTGGTGGCCCGAGCGCACCGCGATGCCGTGCGCGTCGAGATGGTGGGCCACCGCCTCGTTCTCCTGCCCCTCGATCACGAAGGACATGACGCTCGCCTTCTCGTGCGCCGTGCCGATCAGGCGCAGGCCCTTCACCTCGGCGAGACCGCCCTGCGCGTAGTCCAGCAGGTCGTGCTCGTAGGCGGCGATGGCCGGCAGGCCGATGCTCTCCAGGTAGTCGAGGGCCGCCCCGAGGCCCACCGCCCCGGCGATATCGGGAGTGCCCGCCTCGAACTTCTCCGGGGCGCCCTTGTAGACCGTCCTGGCGAAGGTGACGTCCTCGATCATGTGGCCGCCCCCCTGCCAGGGCGGCATCGCGTCGAGCAGGGCGGTCTTGCCGTAGAGCGCCCCGATCCCCGTCGGCCCGAACACCTTGTGGCCGGAGAAGACCAGGAAGTCGGCATCGAGCGCCTGCACGTCGAGCGGCATATGCGGCGACGACTGCGCCGCATCGACCAGCACCGGCACGCCGTAGGCATGGGCGAGCGCGATGATCTCCCGGATCGGGTTCACCGTGCCGAGCGCGTTGGCGACATGCGTCACCGAGACGATCTTCGTGCGGCCCGAGAGCAGGGCTGCGTATTGCTCGAAGATGATCTCACCCCGGTCGTTGACCGGGATCACCCGGATCGTCGCGCCCGTGCGCTGCGCCAGCAACTGCCAGGGCACGATGTTGGCGTGGTGCTCGATGGTCGAGAGGATGATCTCGTCGCCGGCCCCGATATTGGCCCCGCCATAGGAGGCGGCCACGAGGTTGATCGCCTCCGTGGTCCCGCGCAGGAAGACGATGTCGTCCTTCGTGGGGGCGTTGAGGAAGCGGCGCACCGCCTCGCGCCCGCCCTCGAACAGGTCCGTCGAGCGCGCCGCCAGGGTGTGGGCGGCCCGGTGGATGTTCGAGTTGTGCTTGCCGTAAAAGTCGCTGGTCGCGTCGATCACGGCCTGCGGCTTGTGGGTGGTGGCGGCGTTGTCGAGCCAGACCAGCGGGTGGCCGTTGACGCTCTGGTGCAGGGCCGGGAAATCCCGGCGGACATGCTCCACGTCGAACGGCGCCGCCACCGGGCTCGACCCCTGCGCCGTCAGCCGCGGCGCCGGACCCGGGTAGCGGGCCGGCTCCACCCGGGGGCTGGCCGGCGCCCGGCGGGCCGGGGCGCCGAGGTTCAGGAAGTAGTAGTCGCCCACCGGGGCTTCCTCCACGCCGGCCGTCGACGGCGCGGCGGGGACGTGATGCGGGGCCAGCGCGTGCGCGAAGGCGTTGGCCCGGGGATGGTCCGCGGCGATCTGCCGGTGCAGCTCCGGACCGCCCGGGAGGGCGGTCGCCAGCGCCGGGGCGCTGGGGAAGGAGAAGTCCGGCAGGACGGGGCGCGGGCTCGCCGGATGGATCGGCGGGATCGCCGCCACGTCGGCGAAGGCGGGGCTCGCGGGGGCGAGGTTCGGCACGGTCGGGCCGGTGAGGCCCGGCGCGCCGACCGGCGGCGCCCCGTACGACCGGGCGCCGAGCGCCGCGACGTCGGGCTGGAAGCCCGAGGGAAGCCCCCCGGTCGGAGCCGAGGGGATTCCCACCGAGGCGCTCGGCAGCGGGGCGCCACTGAGGCCCTGCGGCAGGCCTTCAAGCGCTTGAGGCGCCTGCGGGCCGGCCGGGATCGCCGGGGCGAAGGGCTGGCTCGCGGCCTGCCCCTGCCCGTAGATCTCGCGGGCGAGCCGCCCGACGAGATCCGCGTGGGCCAAGTCGCCCGGGCTCGCCCCGGGCAGCCCGATGGCGAAGGCCTCAGGCGTAGTCATGGTAGTTGCCCAGCAGCACGTTATCGAGACGGGCGATCGCGTCCTCGACCAGCACGGCGGCCGAGAAGTAGCGGGTCACGAGGTGCGAGGCGATCGAGTGGTCGTTGGTGCCCATGTAGCGCACCGACAGGCCGGGCTCGATCTCGCCGGTCACGCCCGACTTCTGCAGGCCGACCACGCCCTGCTCGCCCTCGCCGACGCGCAGGAGCAGGATCGAGGTGGTCTCGGCGCCGGTCGCCGGGTCGATGTCGATCGGCAGCTTGTCGCTCGGCACCAGCGGCACGCCGCGCCACGTGATGAACGGCGCGCCGAACAGGTGCACCACCACCGGCGGGACGCCCCGGCGCGTCGCCTCCCGGCCGAAGGCCGCGATGGCGCGGGGATGGGCCACGAAGAAGGCGGGCTTCTTCCAGACCAGGGTCAGCAGCTCGTCGAGGTCGTCCGGGGTGGGCGGGCCGCTGCGGGTGGGGATGCGCTGGCGCGGGCCGACCTCGCCCAGGAGGCCGAACTGCGCGTTGTTGAGCAGCTCCCACTCCTCGCGCTCCTTCACGGCGTCGACCGTGAGGCGGATCTGCTCGCGGAGCTGGTCGATCTCGTTGGAGTAGAGATCCGTGACCCGGGTGTGGGTGTTGAGGATCGTCTGGATGGTCGAGAGGTGGTACTCGCGCGGATCGACCTGGTAATCCACGAAGGTCGTCGGCAGGCGCGGCTCGCCAGTATGGACCGCCAGGAGCTCTATACCCTGCTCACCGTAGGCGTTGGAGTGGCCCTTCAGGCGCTCGCGCTCCTCCTGATACTGGGCGATCTTGGAGCGGATCTCCTCGCTCTCCACCGCGGCGGCGTCGAGGGTCAGCAGCGTCACCGCCGACAGGGCCTTCACGGCCGGGGCGGGGGCGGTCTCGCCGGCGAGACCGGCATCGCCGAAATAGTCACCCTTCGTGGCGAGACCCTGGCGCAGGCGGCCCTTGTAGGGGCCCGAGAGGGTCAGCTCGACCGTGCCGTCGGCCACCACCGTGAGGCCGCGCTCGGCGGCGCCCTCCTCGCGGATCACCTCGCCGGCCTGGTGGCGGCTCTCCTTGAACTTGCCCGCGAGCGTCGCGAGCTCGGCATCGCCCAGCCGGCTGAACAGCGGCACGGACCGGAGCGACCCGGGGCGGACCACCCGGCCGGTCCCCTCGGTGGCGAGTTCGACCCGGCCGGGCTTGGCCAGCACGACCGCCCGCCGGTTGACGCGGTAGACCCCGCCCGCCACGTCCACGAAGGGCAGGAGCCGGAGCAGCCAGCGCGGCGTGTTGGCCGCGTTCTGGACAGAAGTGACGGTTGCCGTCGCAAGGTTGCGTGCCGCCGTGGCGCTGACGCTCAAACCCGGTCCGCTCATCGTTCGTCGTCTCCGTCTGGTTGCGGGCGCGCCCCACCGGCCCGCGCATCGGCGGGCGGTCCCGTCACTGGAACGGGCCGGGCGCAAGATGTCATGAAGATCGGATCAGCTTTGACGCCCGATCCGGTCTGATGGATCAAATGTTTCCGCGCGCACCCGAAATGGTGCGATGCTGTCTGCCTGACTCGGCCCGCTGCCGAACCAGCAAAGTCTGAGTAAGGCCTCGAAGCTCAGCCGGTCAACGGAAGAGCATTTTCATTTGATCATGGTGCATGGGAGATTGACCCCCAGTTTATCGCCGGACGGAGAAGGAAAGCGAAGAAAAATCGGCCGACCGAGAAATTCATCCTCTGTCGTCCGGCCCGTGCCTGAGCAACCTGAGGATAACATTTCAAAAGAAGGATTTTTCTGGCGACCTCAGATCCCGTCGCCGAAGCCGAACGACTGATCCATGCTGAGCGCCGGCGCCTCCTCCGCGCGCAGGCGCGAGACGACTCGGGCCGGCACGCCCGCCACCGTCGTGTGCGCCGGCACGTCGGACAGCACCACCGCGGCGGCGGCGATCTTGGCGCCCTCGCCGATGCGGACATTGCCCAGCACCTTGGCGCCGACGCTGAGGAGCACGCCGCGCTCGATCTTGGGATGCCGGTCGCCGCTCTCCTTGCCGTTGCCGCCCAGCGTCACCGACTGGAGGATCGACACGTCGTCGGCCACCACCGTGGTCTCGCCGATCACCACCCCGGTGGCGTGGTCGATGAACACCCCCGAGCCGATTCGCGCCGCCGGGTGGATGTCGCAGCCGAACACCTCGGAGATGCGGCTCTGGACATGCAGCGCCAGGGTCGCCCGGCCCTGGTGCCAGAGCCAGTGGCCGACCCGGTAGGCTTCGAGGGCGGCGAAGCCCTTGTAGAAGAGGAAGGGGTCGAGATAGCGCCGACAGGTGGGGTCGCGCTCGCGGATGGCGACGAGGTCGCGCACCGCGTGGGCGCCGGCCTGCGAATCCGCCTCGAAGGCGGAGAGGCAGAGGTCGCGCATCGACAGGCGGGCGAGGTCGCCGTCGCCCAGCCGGTGGGCGAGGCGGTAGGCCAGCGCGTGGGAGAGGCTGCGCTGGTCGAGGATCGTCGCCTGGATCAGGCCCGCGTAGAGCGGTTCCTCGATCATCGCGGCCGTGGCCTCGGCCCGCAATTCCGCCCAGACGTCCGACTCGTCGGTGCTGTGGCTGATCGCGCGCAGGGGCGGCTGCAGGGTAGCGAGCGCGGTCACGGAGACGTCCTGCTCAGTTCACCCGCCGGAACAGGTCCGGCAGGTAGCGTTCCAGGACGGCATGGCCCTCGAACGCGACATCGACGGTGCCCGGGCGCCCGTTCCGGCCGTGGATGCGGACGATTCGGCCCCTGGCATTCCGCCAGATCCCGAGGGCTTCGGCGAGGTCGAGTCGCTCGAACACGACCTGATCCCCCCGCCTGATCGCGTCTGCAGGCATCCTGTTCTCCTCGTTGCCGGGTTCGGGTGACCGAGCCTGATTCCGTGTCTCGATTCCTGCAGGACGGAACGGCATCGCGCCCCAGGAAAGGCCTTCCGCCTCCTCCCCCTCGGAGGAGACGATTTCGTTCGCGACGTGCCCGAATGAGAGCATGTTTTTCGCTAAGCCATTGTTATATCTCAATAATTGTCGATCCAACGCCGTTTGGCAAGGCTTGTTCCGGCCGATGTCCGGCCCTATCCCGATCCGAAGGACACCGGGATTCGCGATCGATGGACGCTTACCTTACCGCCCTCGGGGGCGGCCTGCTGATCGGCCTTTCAGCCGCGATGCTGCTGCTGCTCAACGGCCGCATCGCCGGGATCAGCGGGCTGGTCGCCGGGCTGGCACGGCCGGGCGAACGCTGGCGGGCAGATGCCGCTTTCCTGATCGGGCTGGTCCTCGGGCCGCCGCTCTTCGCCGTGCTGGCGGGGCATTGGCCGGTGATGCGGATCGCGGCGGGCTGGCCGGTCCTGGCGCTCGCCGGGCTGCTCGTCGGCTTCGGCACGCGGCTCGGCTCCGGCTGCACCTCCGGACATGGGGTCTGCGGGCTCGCCCGGCTGTCGCCGCGCTCGATCGTGGCGGTCCTGGTCTTCCTCGCCACCGGCATGCTGACGGTGGCCCTGATGCGGGTGGCGTCGTGAGCGGCGCGGCGCGTCCCCTGGCGGCGCTCGCCGCCGGCCTGCTGTTCGGGCTCGGCCTGTCCCTGTCGGGGATGCTCGACCCCGCCCGCGTGCGCGGCTTCCTCGATGTCGCGGGCGCCTGGGATTCGAGCCTCGTCTTCGTGCTCGGCGGGGCGGTGAGCGTGTCGGCCCTCGGCTATCGCCTGTCCCGCCGGCTCCGGCGCCCGGCCCTCGCCGAGACCTTCGATCTCCCGACGGCGCGGCGGATCGATGCGCCGCTGGTGCTCGGGGCCGCCCTGTTCGGAATCGGCTGGGGCCTGTCGGGCTTCTGCCCCGGCCCCGCCGTGGCGGCCCTCTCGACCGGCGCGGCGCCGGTCCTCGTCTTCGTGGCCGCGATGCTCCTCGGCATGGCGGCGCACGATCTGGCGCGGGCGCCGGGCCGGCCCACGACGGCGCCGCATTAGAGCCTCTCAAAAACCACCGCTGCGCTGTCGCGGCCAGAGGGAAATGTCCGGTGCCCGGGAGCTTTGTGAGGCGCTCTTAGCCGGGCGGCTGCTTGACGCCCTCGCGGTCGCGGCCCAAGGCGGGGGCGCCCCGCGACGGGAGAGGCTGGCGATGATGGACAGGCGGAGTCTTCTGGCGGCGCTGGCGGCGGGCGCGGGCAGCCGCGCCCTCGCGCCGCTGCCCGCCGCGGCGGACGAGACCGCGACGCTGCCCTTCGGCAACGGCGAGCGGCCGCTCGTGGCCTATCCGGGCAAGCGCCCGCTCCTGCAGATGACGGCCCGGCCGCCGCAACTGGAGACGCCGTTCTCGGTGTTCGACGAGGGCGCCATCACGCCCAACGACGCCTTCTTCGTCCGCTACCACCTCGCCGACATCCCCACGGAGATCGACCCGCAGGCGTTCCGCGTCGCGGTGACGGGCCATGTCGAGCGGCCCCTCGACCTGTCGCTCGCGGAGCTCAAGGCCCTGCCGGGATGGACCGAGATCGCGGCCGTCAACCAGTGCTCGGGCAATTCCCGGGGCTTCTTCGAGCCGCGGATCGCCGGCGGGCAGCTCGCCAACGGCGCGATGGGCTGCGCCCGCTGGACCGGGGTGCCGCTCAGGAGCGTGCTCGACAAGGCGGGGGTGAAGGCCGGGGCGGTGCAGGTCTCGTTCGGCGGGCTCGACGGGCCGGTCCTGCCGGAGACGCCCGATTTCGCCAAGGCGCTTCCCCTCGACCATGCCCGCGACGGCGAGGTCATGCTGGCCTGGGGCATGAACGGGCAGGATCTGCCCTGGCTCAACGGTTTCCCGCTGCGCCTCGTGGTGCCGGGCACTTACGGCACCTACTGGGTCAAGCACCTCAACGCCATCACGGTGCTCGAGAAGCCCTTCGCGGGCTTCTGGATGACGGGTGCCTACCGCATCCCCGACACCCCGTGCGCCTGCACCGAGCCCGGCAAGGCGCCCGACAGGACCGTGCCGATCGGCCGGCTCAACACCCGCTCCTTCGTGACCAACCTCGCGGACGGCGCGCAGGTGAAGGCCGGGCGCGTGCCGCTGCGCGGCATCGCGTTCGACGGCGGATCGGGCATCAAGGCGGTGGAGATCTCCACCGACGACGGCCGGACCTGGAGCCCGGCCCGGCTCGGCCAGGATCTCGGCCGCTACGCTTTCCGGGCCTGGACCGCCGAGGCCGATCTGGCGCCGGGTCCGCATGTCCTGCGCGTCCGCGCGACCGGAAACGACGGCGGCACGCAGCCGATGGAGCCGCGCTGGAATCCCGCCGGTTACATGCGCAACGTCGTCGAGACGACCCGCGTGCGGGCGGCCTGAGAGAGATCGACATGCCCCGCTTCCTCGCGCTGGCCGCCCTCTGCCTCGCGCTCGCCGGAACGGCCGCGCTCGCCGCCCCCCTTACCTACACGCTGCCGGAGCCGACCGCGCAGTTCAGGACGCCTCCGGATCCCGGCCACGCGGCCGGATTCCAGGCCGCGCAGGAGACTTGCACAACCTGCCACTCGGCCGATTACGTCGCCATGCAGCCGCCCCGGAAGGGGCAGGCGTTCTGGGACGCGGAGGTCGCCAAGATGGTCAAGGTGTACCGCGCCCCGATCGAGGAGCAGCAGGCCAAGGCCATCGCCGCCTATCTGAGCGCGACCTATTGAGGGCCGGCCTTCGCGGTCCCGCTCATCCGCGGCCTGAGAGCCGCTGAGCGCCAAGGCTCAATCGGCGGGCGTGTAGCGGAGTGTGCCGGCGCGGCGTGTCGGACGGCCGGTATCGTTCGTGTGGTTGATGCCGTCCATCACGGGCACGACCTCGAAATCGAACGGGCTGACACCCTCAAGACAGGCCACGTTGACCGCGTAGAGCGTGCTGTCGGAGCGCCGCTGATGGTGCGTGTAAATTCCGCAGCGGGAGCAGAAGAAGTGCTCAGCCGTGCCGGTGTGGAAGCGGTAGCGCGTCAGCACGTCCGCCCCCTGCCGGATCCGGATCCCGCCCGCTTCCGCCATGGCGACCACGGCGCCGCGCATGCGGCAATACGAGCACGTGCAGCGTCGGATCGACCGGAAGCCGTCGCTGAGCGCCGCGTCGAATTGCACGGCGCCGCAATGGCACTGGCCGGCGTGCAGGTTCATGCTGGCATTCATGGCGCCCGGACCTCCTCCTCGCGAACCGAGCGTATCGCCGCGGCAGGGACCGGACAATTCAGAGATTCGCACGCGCTCTGTGAGATCGCCTCACGTGAGGGTCAATCCGGATTGTGGCCGGCGCGGATCGCCCGCGCGATCTCCGCGCGCCGCGCGACGTAGCCGGGAGCGGCCATCGGGTAGTCGTGCGGAAGACCGTAGCGTGCGCGGTACTGATCGGGCGTCAGGCCATGAGCCTTGAGGTGGCGTTTCAGGGTCTTGTAGGAGCGGCCGTCGACGAAGCTGATCAGGCCGTCATGCTGGACCGATTTGCGAATTTCGGCCGCATTCGGCTGCTCGGGTGCTGGCCCGGTATCGGCCGGTGGCGCGAGCCCTATCAAGGCCTTGTGCACGCCGGTGAGAATCTCCGGCAGGCCGGTCGGTGGAACCGCATTGCGCGCGAGATAGGCTGCGACGATGCGCACCGCGAAGCCGTCGATTGCGCGCCGAAAATCGGCTGAAAACCGATCCACATCGTGCCGAATCACAATGATCTCCCGCGAAAACACATACAATTGCGGGGTACGCATACATTATCGCGCGTCAACGTGAGAGAGTGAAGGGTGAGGACCGGCTATGCACGCGTGAGGGGGCAGCGATCGGACCGCACCGATGGCGCAGCCGTCCGGTCGCGGCGTGCACGATCTGCACGCGGCGGGGCGATCCAGGCGCCTGTGAGCCCCCGGGCGCCGCGGCTTTCTCTCAATCGATCTTCGTGCTCCAATACTATCTCCGTGCCGCCAGAAGTCTCTCCAAGGAGCAGATCCTCTGCCCCCGCGTCGACAGGCCGAAGAACCGGCCGCAGCCGGGCACCCGCTTTGGGCTGCACCCCGCGCCCATCCGGGTGCAGGGCGCGTCGGCCTGCGGATCGCGCCGCTGCTGGTGCTTCTGCTCGCGTCACCGGCCGCCCGCGGGGAGGACGCCCTTGGGATGCTCGCACCGGATCGCCCGGATTTCGGTGTGCCGCCCGAATCCGAGATGCGGGCCAGGGTCGCCGCCGAGTTCCCGGATGCGCCCCTCGTCCGGTTCCGCAAGGTGAGGCCGATGACGGGCGAAACCGGTCGCGACGTCGCGTTCTGCGGCCAAGTCAGCGCGACGCCGCCGGAGCAGCCGGAGCCGAACTTTCACCTGTTCCTCTACGGCCGGACCGCCGGGACCGAGAGCGTCCAGATCCTCGGGTCCGAATCCCTCAACGGCTACCGCGTCGGGCGCAAGCTGATCGGCGCCCTGCGGCGCATCGGCTGTCTTTAGAGCGCTCTCCGCCGAAGTGGACGCCGGTTCGGCGCAAGAGACGGCGTTGAAACGAAGGCTTAGAGCCGTGCTCGATTGCAGCGCGATCGGGCCCGGCTCTGGAGCTTCACTCAAGCACTGGCCGGCGTGAAGCGGGCTGCGGGATTGTAACGAGCCTTCGGGGCCGGTGATTCCGGGGCGGGACGGCCGATGTCATGCTCCCGGAAAGGGACGGCCCGGGAGAACGCAATGACGTGCCGCCGACCTGCCGGGAAATGCCTGATCGCCGCGGATGTCCTGGTCGGCGCGGGCGCGGCTGCCGCTCAGGGACCGTGGAGATCCTGTCTGTCGACGTCGTCGACAGGGCAGGCCCCTCCAGGAGGCCGCCGCGTGGCGCGCGTGACCCGTTGCCCCATCCGTGGCGAGAATGTGGCATAAGCTTGACGATTGTCGTCGAATCGGTTTTAAACTTGACCGTTGCGTCGTAGATACGCCCCAAAGTGCTTTGGAGGTTCCGATGTGCGCGCGGAAGACCTTCTATATCTTTGCCAAGTCGGCCGATGCCCAGCAGTTCTGTGCGGTCCGTCAGGATCAGCCGATCCCTCGGATGATCGACGGCGTGCAGTGGCGTTACGTGAATTGCATCGATACCTCGCGGGATAAACTGTGCGGCTTCGATCTCGACGAGGCCAATGAAGCCATGCGGCATCGCGGCATCTACTTCTACAGGCGCGTATTCACCTTCTCCCGGCCTGGCGATCTGCTTCGGGCGGCCTGAGCGTCGGCCGTCGACGCGCTGCCGCACCGAAGGCCGTCCTCGCCGGGATGCCGTAAAACGCCGCATCCCGCTTCGCCGGGGCGAACCGATCATCGGGATCGTCGCTTGGCAGGCGGCGGGATCCGGCGAGCCGGCGCTCGGTTACGGGAGGACGGACGTGTCGTTCAGGAACGGTCTGGCCGGCTTCGCGCTGGCGATGATGAGCGCCGCCCCGGCTCCGGCCTGGGCCTGGGGCGTTCCCGGCTGCACCAATTTGCCCGAATACAATCGCGCCCTCGGAGCGCTGCAGGGCATGACGAGCGCCTGCGACATGAGCGTCGAGGAGGCCCGGCGGGTCGTCGCGGCCCATGACGGCGTCGCCCCACCGCCCGCCGCAGCGCCGACGGTCGCACCGCCGCCCCAGGCCCATCACCGGCATCACCGGAGGGTCCGGCACGGGCACGCGCTCCGGCCCTGAACGCGTCCGCGCCGCATCTGCTCGAAGGCGAGGCCGCGGCACGCATCGCGGCGGATCCGTTCCTTCAGGTGGATCTGTTCGAGCGGGTCGCGATCCGGCGCTGGCGCAAGGCCTATCGCGACGGCAGATGCTGACTTCAGAAAACGGGAGGAGCCGGATGGCTTTTGCGGACCTCGACGGAATCCGGCTGCACTACCGGACGGATGGCGATCCGGCGCACCCCGCGCTCGTGCTGTCCAACTCGCTGGGCGCGTCGCTGGACATGTGGGCGCCGCAGGTCGAGCCCCTGGCGCGCCGCTTCCACCTGGTCCGCTACGACACCCGCGGGCACGGGCAATCGGAAGTCGCGCCGGGACCCTACACGATCGCCCAGCTCGGCCGGGACGTGATCGGCCTGCTGGACCATCTCGGCCTCGGCCGGGCACATTTTGCCGGCGTGTCGATGGGCGGCCTGACGGGGCAATGGCTCGCCCTGAACCATCCGGAGCGTCTGGCGCGCCTCGCCCTGTGCAACACGGCCGCGTATATCGGCCCCCCGGAGAACTGGACCAACCGCGTCGCGGCGGTCCGCGCCGATGGCGTCGGCAGCATCGCCGATGCCTTGGCCGCGCGCTGGCTGACGGCGGATTACGCGGCCGCCCATCCCGACCTCGCATCCAGCCTGCGCCGGATGCTGGCGGCCACGGCTGCCGAGGGCTACGCGGGCGCGTGCCTGGCGGTGCGCGATGCCGATTTCCGCGCCGATCTCGCGCGGATCGCCGTGCCGACGCTCGTGATCGCCGGGACGCACGACCTTTCGACGCCGGCGGCCGAGGGCCGCTTCCTGGCCGGCAACATCCCCGATGCGCAGTACCGCGAACTGAGCGGCGCCCACCTGACGAACCTGGAGGATGTCGCGCGGTTCAACGCGGCGCTGCTGGCGTTCTTCGGCGAGGCGCCCATGTCGTAGAGCCGTGCTCCGTCGCGATGGTTCAGGCAGGGGGCTCATCCAGAGAACGGCCGTCCAACCCATCCCCTCATCGCTGAGATGACCGCGCAGCGGGCCGCGAAGAGGAGCTCCTGCGAGGCCTGCGCTGCGCTCCGGCGCCTCAGCGATGAGGGGGTGGGTCGGACGGCCGCCCCGAGCCTTGTCTCGCATCGCGAATCGCTCGGCGATCCGATCGATCGCGTCTCTACGGGTCGTCGGGCTCCGCCGCGGCCCGAGCCTGCGCCCAGGCGCGGTCGCGCTCGGCCTGCCGGGCGCGCTGCGCGGCCATGTAGGCCTCCTGGTCCGGCTGCGCCTGCCGGCTGCGGCGCTTCGCCCGGGCGGCCGCCCGCTTGCGCCACGCCTCGGTCTCGGCTTTCTGGCGCAGCAATTCCTCGACCGTGATGGGTTTCACCGGCTCCTTCGGCTGGGCCCAGGCATAGGCGCGCCGCGGCGTCGGCCGGGGCGCGGCCTCCGGCCGCGATGGCCGGATGGCGCGCATCGCCTCGGCGAGCGTCAGGCCGGCGCCGGCAGCGATGCGGGCGGCGGCGGCCTGCGCGGCCGCGCGCTCGCCCGAGGTCGCGCCCTGCGCGGCGAGCGTGAGGCACTTCTCGAACCGGTCTCGGTCGGCGGGCGTCATCGGGCGCGTATAGCGCCCGGACGACCCGCCGTCCCGCCGGTTCTCGATCCGGCTCGCTCAGTCCGGTTTGGCGCTCGCCACGGTGTCGGTGAAGCTGTAGCTGCCGAGCTTCTCGCCGACGACCTGGACGGCGCCCTCCGTCAGCGTGTTCAGCCGGCGCGAGCGGATCGTCATCGTGCCGGACAGGCCCGCGAACTTGCCGGTCCCGCCGATCCACGTGCCCGTCCCCTCGCTCACCGCGGCGAGCGGCTGAAGCGGGTAGTCCCACTTCTCGAACACGTGGTCGCCCTCGGCATCGACGTAGTCGCAATAGCCGTGGTTCTCCAGGGTCTTGGCGCCGGTGTCGATCGTCGGCGCGGAGGTGCAGCGCCCGGCCATGTTGTGCAGGAGCTTGCCGCCGGATTCGTTGACCGCGGTCATCATGTTGATCGTGGCCGAGGCCACGCGGTTCTCGCCGATGGTGACGGGCTTCGGCGCCCCCACCACCGTCGAGGTGTAGGTGATCCGGAAATCCCCCTGCCGCGGCATGTCCTCGGCGCCGGCCGTGGCGGAGCCGAGGAGCAGCAGGCCGAGCGCCGCTGCCGAACATGGCGCGGGTGAGGCGAACGCGATTTCTCTGCACATCATGACGACCTCCCAGTCTGGCGCATGCGAGACGGGCCGGCACGGGACTTCCTGGCCGAGATCCGGCCGGCCGAATCATCGGCGCCATGCGAAGAGTGATGCCGCCGCCCTATCGATTCAACACTATATTTTTTGATATACCGGTCGATCGTGGCGGGTAAAATTGCAATTCGCCGGTTTTTTGCAGATTATAATTGAAAAACTGCCACCGACGATCGAATAGGCCAAATCGAGTCTCTGCCGTGAAGAGAAATTCAAAGAAATAACTGTATTTGAAAAAGTTATTATTATGCGAAAATAAACATTTTCTATATATTAGTCTGACATTATTAGTTGTGTGGATCGCAAGGACTTTGTTACGGATTGGATTTTACCGCATCCTGCGGTCCGGGTCGTTCCTGTGAGCGCGGCTAGAAACGGATCCGCGGCGGCAGGGCGACAGTTTAAACGTCGGCGCAGGTCTTGCCGTCCGGCCGGCTCATCGGTGCGCCTGCGCCGCCGTGCGGGCCGCTCAAGGCGAGGAGGATCCGCCCGAGCAGCGCTCGCGAATGCCGCGCGATGCTGGTCCCGACGATGTCGGCATCCGCGAGGCGCGGGCTGGCGTCATAGGCCGCACGCAGCTTGGCGAGCTGGCGCCTGCGCAGTTCGGGATCGATGGATGCCATCACCCGCCCCCCGGCTGGCTGTGGTCCGCGGTGCGCCCCCGCGAACGAGCCATCGACCTACAGAGTCGGGGAGTTGGAAAACCGTGTCTGAACGGTCCCTACGACCTTTAGCGCCGGAACGCCTGGACATACGCCGCAGGCTCCCCGACCGTGTGGTCAAGGTGCAGGTGTCGTTCTGGTCGACACCAACCATCAGACAGGGGATTCCACGCCCCAGGGCCGCGCGTACGGCCCCGCGAGACGGTTAGTCGATCTTAGGAACGAAATCCAGACCGCCGCGCCGCACCATGTTCGAGCGCGCGCATCGTCGCGTCGAGCAGGATGGCGAGCGCGGAGACGACGAGGCCGCCCTGGAGGACGTAGGCGGTGTTGCCCGTGAGCAGGCCCGAGATGATGACCTCGCCCAGGGTGCTGGCCGCCACCGTCGAGCCGATGGTCGCCGTCGCGAGGCCGATCACGGCCGTGAGCCGAACCCCCGAGAGGATCATCGGCAGGGCAAGCGGCAGCTCCACCTGAACGAGCCGCTGGCGGTCGGTGAGACCCATGCCGCGCGCCGCGTCCATCAGCGCCGGATCGAGGCCTTCGAGGCCGGTGAGCGTCGTCTCGAAGATCGGCAGCAGCCCGTACAGCACGAGGGCGACGAGGGTCGGCACCGGCCCGAACCCGAAGACCGGCACGGCGAGCGCCAGGACCGCCACCGGCGGAAAGGTCTGGCCGAGATTGGCCAAGGCCCGGGCGAACGGCAGGATGTCGCGTCCGGCCGGCCGCGTCGCGGCGACCGCGAAGCCGATGGCCAGCACGCTCGCCGCCAGGGTCGCGGCGGCAACCAGCAGGAGGTGGTTGATCGTGAGCGTCAACAGCGCGGTCTGCGCGTAGATCGGCGCCGTGTCGCCGGGCGCGAAGGGGCGAAACAGGCCCGCGAAGCTCTGCGGCGTCAGCAGGAAGGCGCCGAGGAGCAGCAGCAGCGCGCAATGCGCCAGGAATCCTGCACGGCTCACGGGCGGGCGCCCTGCGCCTCGAGGGCGGCGCGCGTCACCCGGCCGAGGCGCACGCCGTCCCGGCTGACCGGCAGGGCGGGGCGGCGCGACCACAGGCTCTCGGCCAGGGCCGCGCGCACCGAGGTGCCCGCCGGGATCGGCTCGCCCGGCGCTTCGCCCGGCTCGACGAGGTCGTCCACGACGCGCAGCGCCATGAGCTGGAAGGCCCGGTCGCGGCCGCCGAGGAGGGCGCCGACGAAATCCGTCGCCGGGGCGCCGATCAGCGCCGCCGGGTCGGCCTCCTGCACGAGCCGGCCCCCGTCCATCACGGCGATCCGGTCGCCGAGCTGCAGGGCTTCGTCCATGTCGTGGGTCACCAGGACGATGGTGGTGCCGGTGCGCCGCTGGATCGCCCGCAGGTCCGCCCGGGCCTGGCCGCGGATGATCGGATCGAGGGCGCCGAAGGGCTCGTCCATCAGCAGGATCGGCGGCTCGGCGGCGAGCGCCCGGGCCACGCCGATCCGCTGCTGCTCGCCGCCCGAGAGCGCCGCCGGGAACCGGTCCCGGTAGGCGGCCGGATCGAGGTTGAACAGGCCGAGCAGCGCGTCGACCCGTTCATCGATGCGCCGCCGGTCCCAGCCGAGAAGCCGCGGCACCACCGCGATGTTCTCCGCCACGGTGCGGTGGGGGAACAGGCCGTGCCCCTGGATCGCGTAGCCGATCCCCCGGCGCAGGACGTGCGGGGCGACCTCCCGGATGTCCCGGCCCGCGATCCGGACCGTCCCGGCGCTCGGCTCGACGAGGCGGTTGATCATCCGCAGCAGGGTCGTCTTGCCAGACCCCGAGGTGCCGACCACCGTCAGGATCGCGCCGGCCGCGACCCTCAGGCTGACGTCGGACACAACCGCCCTGGCGCCGAAGACGCGGCTGACGCCGGCGAGTTCGATCATCGGATCCGGCCTCACGGGCGCGGCTCGACGGCCCGGCCGCGGCTCACCGCGATCGCGGCGTCGAGCAGCACGGCAGAGCCGCTCGCCAGCGCGACCGTCGGCAGCGCCCCGAGCAGGACGAGATCGCCCGCATTCTGGCTGATGCCCTGGAAGACGAACACGCCGAGGCCGCCGCCGCCCACGAGGCCCGCGATCACCGCGAGCCCGATATTCTGGACGAGGACGATGCGGATCCCGGTGAGGAGGCCCGAGAGCGCCAGCGGCAGCTCGACCTGGAGGAGGCGCTGGCGGCCGGTCATCCCGACGCCGCGTGCCGCGTCCCGCACCGGTTCGGGCACGGCGTCGAGCCCCGCCACGGTCGCGGCCGCCACGGGCAGGAGCGCGTAGGCGAACAGCGCCACGAAGGCCGGGGCGGGGCCGATCCCGGCGATCCCGAACTCCGAAGCTCCGGGGATCGTGCGGCCGATCCAGGCGAGCGGCGCGATCAGCATCCCGAACAGCGCCATGGAGGGGATGGTCTGCAGCACGTTGAGGCCGGTGAGCAGAATCCGCCGCAGGGGCGGGACCGGGCGTGCCAGGACGGCGGCGGGGATGCCGACGAGGGCCGCGGCCGCCACCGACGACAGGGCGAGGCCGAGATGGGTCCGGACCTCCCGGCCGAACGTGTCCGAATGGCCGGCATATTCCCGCATCACCGAGAGGTTGTCCCAGAAGCCGGACCGGAGGGCGAGCCCCGCCAGGATCGCGAGGGCCATGAGAGCCGCGACCCGCATCCCGGGGCCGGGCCGCAGCCGCGCCAGCCCGTCGCCCGCGGCGAGGCCGGCGGCCGCGACGGCCAGCCACCAGCCGGAATCCGGCGAGACCCGGCTGTAGCGGTCGCCGGGCGGGGTCAGGTGATCGGCCGCCCAGCCGGCCGCGAGGCCGAGGAGCAGCAGCGCGGCCGCCCCCGCGGCGAGCCGGAGGGCCGGCGGGATCCGGAGCGCCAGCAGCGGCGCGGCGAGCCCTGAGACGGCGAGGAGCGCCAGCGCCGGGCCGGTTGGCAGCGCCGACCACGCCATCAGCGCGGTGCCCTCGGCGATCCGGTTCGGCCGCGCGATCATCAGCGGCAGCGCGAGGAGGCCGACGGCCAGCATGGCAGCGAGGGCCGCGCCCAGCGGATCGAGGCCGGAGGCGATCCGGCCGGCCGGGTGGGCGTCGATGCCCGTGCCGGCCGCAGAGGGTTGGCCCATCCCGAGACTCCGGGCGCGGCCCAGGAGCTTGGCCGCGCGTCGCCTGGACTTAGCGCGCGCTCCGCCGAAGTGGACATGGACACCGGTTCGGCGGAGAGCGCGGCCCGGCCTCAGGGTACGAATCCCGACGCCTTCAAAAAGTCCGCCGCCACCGCGGAGGCGGGTTCGCCGCCGATCTGCACCCGGCCGTTGAGGTCGCGCAGGGTCGCGAGATCGAGTCGGCGGAAGATCGGGTCGAGCACCGTGGCGATCTCCGGATGCGCCCGCAGGACAGTCCCGCGAACCAGAGGCGCCGGCTGGTAGACCGGCTGGACGCCCCGATCGTCCGCCATCACCACGAGGCGGGCGGCGGCGAGGCTGCCGTCGGTCCCGAACACCATGGCGGCGTTGGTCCCGGAGGTGCCCCGCGCCGCCGCCGCGATCGTGGCGGCGGTGTCCCCGCCCGCCAGGATGATGAGCTGGTCCGGTCTGAGCGTGAAGCCGTAGGCCCGGCTGAAGGCCGGGAGCGCGGCCGGCGCGGAGACGAATTCCGCGGAGGCGGCGAGCTTGATCGCGCCACCGCCGGCCACGAAGCGGCCGAAATCGCTCATGGTCGTCAGGCCGTTGGCCCGGGCGAGTTCGGCCCGCACCGCGATCGCCCAGGTGTTGTCGGCCGAGGCGGGTGTCAGCCAGACGAGGTCGTTGGCGTTGAGATCCAGGCTCCGGGCGGTCTCGTAGGCGGCCCGCGCGTCCTTCCAGACCGGGAGATCCTGTCGTCCGAAGAAGAACGCCGCGTTGCCGGTATATTCCGGATAGATGTCGATCTGGCCCTCCAGCAGGGCCTGGCGCACGATCGACGTCGCCCCGAGCTGGGTCCTGTCGACGGTCGGGATGCCCCTGGCCCTGAGCGCCTGCAGGATGATGGCGCCGAGAACGCCGCCCTCGGTGTCGAGCTTGGAGGCGACCACGACGGGACCCGCCCGTGCGCCTGACAGGCCGACGAGCAGCGCGACGAGCCCCGCGAGGATCCGCTTGCCCATCGTCCCGGAAGCTCCTGTCCGGGCGGGCCCGGCGCGTCCGGTTCCGCGGTCAGGATCGGGTCCGGACCGGCCGCCGTCCGGTCCGGACCCGGCGCGGCGATGCCGGCCTGCCCGTGGCTGAACGTCGTGGTGGTCCGCGCCCTGTATTGACGTCCCGATCGGGCGCCAAGAGCGGAGACGATCTCGATCGAAACTCAAGCAAGTCGTCGAAATCCAGTTAAAACTCCTTAACCTTGACATGAGCTTTCGATGAACATCTCCGATCCGAACGATATATTCACGTGCAGGTTATTTCAAATGGAGCCGAGTCGGAGGCATGTCGTATTCGATCTTCGTCCGCGATCTCGCCCGGAATGAGGGGCGCGCCCCACAACTCCTCGCCTACGACATCCAGGACCGCGCGTTGGCGGCCTCCCTCGTGTCGGTGATCGCCACCTCGTATCGGGATCACGGCTTCAATCCGGCCACGCGGGTGCATTGGTTCCGGACCGACGGCTCCGTGCACGAGATCTATACCTGGCCGCAGGCCTGAGACCGGCTCACGTGCCGCAGAAGGTCCGGTAGCCGATTCCGCCGCCCTCCGGCGCCTGCGCGAAGCGGGCGTGCTCCGGCTGGTCGGCGTAGGGCCGCGCCAGCACGGCGAGCAGGGTTTCGAAGGGCGCGAAGTCCTCCCGCTCCACGGCCGCCGCGATCATCGCCTCGACCTGATGGTTGCGGGGGATGAAGGCCGGGTTGACCGCCCGCATCCCGGCGGCGGTCTCGGCCGGGTCGCGGGCCTCCTCCGCGAGTCGCGCCCGCCAGCCGGCGGCCCAGCCGTCGTAGGCGGTCGGATCGACGAACAGGTCGCGCACGGCCCCGTCGCCCTCCGGCCCCTGCGCCGCCCCGGAGAGGGTCCGGAAGGTCAGGGTGAAATCGGCCTGGTTCTCGGCCATCCGCTTCAGGAGGTCGCCCGCCAGCGCGGGATCGCCCTCCCGGACCGCGCCCAGACCGAGCTTGCGATTGAGACCGCCGTGATAGGCGGCCTCGAAACGCGGCGCGTAGCCGGCGAGCGCCGCCTCGGCCTCGGCGACCGCCTCCGCTTCGGCCTCGGCGAGCAGCGGCAGCAGGGTCTCGGCGAAGCGGGTCAGGTTCCAGAGCGCGATGCGCGGCTGCTGGCCGTAGGCGTAGCGCCCGGTCTGGTCGATCGAGCTGTAGACGGTCCGGGGATCGTAGGCGTCGAGGAAGGCGCAGGGCCCGTAATCGATCGTCTCGCCGGTCACCGCCATGTTGTCGGTGTTCATCACCCCGTGGACGAAGCCCACGAGCAGCCAGCGCGCCACCAGCTCGGCCTGGGCGGCGATGACGGCGTCGAGCAGCGCCCGGTAGGGATTTTCCGCCTGCGCGGCGTCGGGATAGTGCCGAGCCAGGACATGATCGGCGAGCGCCCGCAGGGCCTCGGCGTCGCCCCTGGCGGCGAAGAACTGGAAGGTGCCGACCCGGATGTGGCTCGCCGCGACGCGGGTGAGGACCGCGCCGGGCAGCAGGGTCTCGCGGATCACGGGCTCGCCGGTCGCGATCGCGGCGAGCGCCCGGGTGGTCGGGATGCCGAGCGCCGCCATGGCCTCGCTGACGAGGTACTCGCGCAGCACCGGCCCGAGGGCCGCCCGCCCGTCGCCGCGCCGGGAGAACGGGGTCGGGCCGGAGCCCTTGAGCTGGATGTCGCGGCGGATGCCGGTCCTGTCGATCACCTCGCCGAGCAGCACCGCGCGGCCATCGCCGAGCTGCGGCACGAACTGCCCGAACTGGTGCCCGGCATAGGCCGCCGCGATCGGATCGGCCCCCTCCGGAACCGTGTTCCCCGCGAGCGCCGCCACACCGTCGGGACCTGCGAGCCAGTCGGCATCGAGGCCGAGCTCTTCGGCGAGCTCCCGGTTCAGCCGGATCAGGCGAGGCCCCGCCACCGGCGTCGGCGGGCGGCGCGCGAAGAAGCGCTCCGGCAGGCGGGCGTAGCTGTTGTCGAAGGGAAGGGCCGTCATCGGAAGAACCTATGAAGGGGCGTCGCGGCGGGCAAGCGGGGCAGGCAAGCGGGGCAGGCAAGCGGGGCGGGGATCCGGTCAGACCGTGCAGGCCGTCCCGGTCAGCGTCTCCGACAGCGACCAGAGCCGCTCCGCCGCCGCTTTGTCCTGGGCCTGAGGCGCGATGTCGGCGCGGGTCGGGTGGCCGCGGAGTTCCCAGATGCCGTCCGGGCCGTAATAGGCTCCGCCCTCGGCCTCCGGCGCCGTGGCGGCGAAGAGCAGCGGCAGCGCCCCATCCGCGGCGGATTGGCCGATCACCGAGAAGATCGCGTGCCCGGCGAGCCGCTGGATCGGGCCGGCCCGGTCGCCGCGCCGGAAGACGTCGGTCCGGGCCGCGCCGGGATGGACTGGGATCGACCGGATCGGCACACCCGCCGCCCGCAGCCGCCGGTCGAGTTCGAGCCCGAACATCAGCATGGCGAGCTTCGACTGCCGATAGGCCTTCTGCGGACCGTAGGATTGCCGAAGCTGCAGATCGTCGAAATGGATCCGCCCGGGCCGATGGGCGAGGCTCGCCACCGGGACGATCCGGGACGTGGGCCGCCGCGCGACGAAGGGGAGGAGGAGCCCCGTGAGGGCGAAATGGCCCAGATAGTTCGTGCCGAGCTGACGCTCGAACCCGTCCTCGGTCTCCTCCCGGCGGGGCACGCTGGCGATGCCGGCGTTGAGCAGCAGGATGTCGACCGGCCGCCCCTCGGCCCGCCACCGGTCGCCGAAGGCCTGGACGGAGGCGAGGCGGGCGGTGTCGAGGAGATCGACGGCGAGCCGCGCATTCGGGTGCCGGTGCCGGATCGACGCCAGGGCGCGCTCGGCCTTCGCGGCGTTGCGGGCGGCGAGCACGACCTCGGCCCCGGCCCCCGCGAGCGCAAGGGCGGCCTCGTAGCCGATCCCGCTCGTGGCGCCTGTGACGATCGCGAGCCGCCCGGCCTGGCTCGGCATCGCGATCGTCGTCCACCGGGTTTCGGGCATGGTCCGTCGGATCTCCACCCTGACGCTAATACGCCGGAACCGGGGCGGTTCGCGGCACGCAGCCTTTGTTCCTGCGCGCTCTCCGGTGTCCGCTTCCGCGGAGAGCGCTCAGGCGTCGGCCGGGCTGATCGCGCCGGAGACCGGGCAGCCCATGGCCGCCACCGGGCTGCGGCGCCGGGCACGCGCGCGGATCGCCAGGGCCGCGGTCGCGAGGATCCCCCCAGCCAACACGTCCGGCAGGTAGTGGCCGCCCGCGCCGAGCGTCGCGACGATCACGGCCGCGTTGAGGAGGATCGCGAGCGGGCCGAGGACGGGAAGGGGCGCCAGCGCCCAGGCGGTCAGGATCGCGAGGCACACGTGAAAGGATGGGAAGGTGGCGAGGCCCCGCAGGTCGCTGAGCGCCAGCGTCTTCAGCGTGCCCGCCCGCAGCTGCGCCACCGGCTCGAGATGCCAGAGTGCGCCGACCGTTTCCAGATGGTCCGACGGGACGACGCGCGGCGCGTAATGGGCGTAGGGCCCCAGCGCCGGCAGCAGGGCGGCGACGACGATCACGCACAGGAGCGTGACGGCGAACAGCCGGATATAGGCCCAGAGCCGCCCGAGCCGGCGGGTCGCGCTCAGCGCGATGACCACGATTCCGACCTGCGGCCCGCTGGAATGGTAGGCGAGCGCCAGCCACCACGACAGGGCGGGGTGCCGTGCCAGGAAGGCCACGTAGGCGGTCCAGTCGAAGCCGAGCCGTGACTCGAACCGGGCCAGGGCGTCGTCGATGAAGGGCAGCCCGAGGCCCGCGGCGAGGAAGTGCAGCACCGCCACCGGCACCGTGAAGGTGATCAGGAACGCGCTCGCCAGCGCCATGCCGCGCAGGGGCGGATCCGACTTCAGCGTGGCGAGGCAGGCGGCCGCGACCAGAAGGACCGCCACGAGGGCGGCCGCCGCGACGAAGCCCGTCGGCGCGGCTACCATGCCGGCCGCGCGCATCCAGGCCGCGTCGATTCCGATGAGGGCGAGGCTCAGGACCCAGAGCCGGGGATCGGGGGCGGCTATCCCTGCGGTGTGGCGGCGAAGGCGGCGCAGCCAGGGGCGGGACGAGCGCGGACCAGGGTTGCCGGCCCGGGGTTCGGCGTCGACGACCCGTTCAAGAGGACTCATCCGGCTCTGCTCACCCCGCGGCCGAGGCTTGGCCGCACCGGACAGACGCGCCAGGGCGGCAATGGTTCGCCCGGACGCTCTATCGGCCCGTGGATGGGGGCGCCCCGGAAGCCGGAGGCTTGCCGCTCCCGACACGTCCTTCGGCCGGCGGCACGGCGGCGGGGTTGGTCACCGCCTCCGTGGCCGTCCGGCCCGGATCCCGTGTATCGGCCTCGGGCTTGGGCGCGGTCTCGGCCCTGGGCTCCGCTCCGGTCCGCTCCTGCGCCCGGGCCGCCGACAGGCCGGTGACGGTCGTGGCGGCGATCAGAAGGGCGAGGATCGATCGGTTCAAGGTCGGCTCCGAGCTGTTCCGTCCGGGCTGTTCCGGGGCAACGGCCCGGGCGCAGGCGTCGTTCCGCGGTGGTCAGACCCGGGCGGGCGCGGCGGCGTGCCTGCCCGGGATCGTGGACGCGCGCGGTCAGGCCTGCGCGTCAGCCTTCTTGCGGCCCCTGGTGGGCTTGGCGGGCTCGGGTGCTGCCGCGGCGGTCTCGGGCGCGGCGGCGCTTTTCGCCGCGGGACCCCGGCGCTTGTGGCCGAGGCCGGCATTGCGGGCGAACTCGGCGCGCATCGCCGAGTAGCTGGACGCCGTCGTCGGATAATCGGGCGGCAGGCCGTAGCGCTGACGGTACTGCTCGATCGTCATGCCGTTGCCGGTCAGGTGACGCTTGAGCGTCTTGTACGGTTTGCCGTCGATGAAGCTGATCAGCGCGTCCGGCGTAATCGACTTCTTGATCTGCGCGGGTGTCGGCTTCTTGAAATCCGGCTCCGCAGCCGTCGAGCTCTGGCCCAGCCCCGTCAGCGCAGCATGGACGCCGGACAGAAGCGTCGGCAGATCGGGCATGGGAACCGAGTTGTTGGCCACGTAAGCCGAGACGATATCGGCGGTGAGCTCGACGAAATCGATCGAGTCCTGGTTCGGGGTTGAAGTGCTGTCTTCCATCGACGCCTCTCTCGCGGGAGTGCGCCATGAACGTGGCCTTCTCTGCCACCAGTCAAGGGCTGGTCTGATCTAATATAACCAATCTTGGTTGTTATCTACCGGTTGGGCGGAAAATGCCAACATAGATTAAGCACGCTGCCCGCACTGGAGACATTCGGTCACATTCCAGCCTGCGCCTTACTGCGCGCCCGGGTTTTCATACGATGCTGTCCGGGCCGGACTTCTGGACGTCCGAGGGGCGGACGGCTCGAAACTCTTGGCCGATCCTCCCGAACGGATGCACAGGCTTCCATCGCAGAAGCGAAGGCCGGGGAGGGAGCGCGCGCGAGCCATCCGGGTCGCCCCACCCGGCGACTGCACGATGATCGAAACCCCAATGTGTGAATCCGCCAGCCGTCCCCCAAAGGAGGACGGTGCGTGGCGGGCCTGGATCGCCGGCCCGCTCCCCGTCCGGTCAGAGCAGGCTCGCGGTGTCGCTCCGGGGCTGCCCGGCGGCACCGTCAGGCGCTGGCGGCTGGCCCGTGCGGCGTGGCGATGGCGCCCCGCGTCCCGGACGGGACGACCGCCTGGAGCACCCGCGCGGCGCCGGAGCCGTAATCCGCCCGATAGGTCCGTTCGAGGGTCATCAGCGTGCGCATCGGCGCCTCCGCCAGATCGAGCAGGCGCGCGTCGCGCCAGCGCAGCTTGGTCAGTCCGCCGCGGCTCAACCACCGCGGCTTCTCCTCCTCGACGAGCAGGACCAGCTTGCCCGTCCACGTCTTGCGAAACCAGAACCGTCCCGTGAGCTTGGCCGCGCCGAACATGACACCCTCGCGTGCAGGATCCTCAACACGCCCCCATCGGATAATGCCCAGGAAGCTCGGCGGTTTCCGTGTGGAACCGCACGAACGCCGCGATGGCGCGCCGCTGTCTCGCGCAGGCGCCGTGAGGCCCGGATGAGGCCGCCGGGCCTAGCGGTCCGAGAGGCGCGTCGGGCGCCGGGCCGCCAGGGTCCCGATCGCGAGACCCGCCACCGCGCCGGCCAGCGCCGCCCCCGCCTTGACGAGGAAGTCGTCGAACCGGCCGTGGCGCGTGCTGGTCAGGGTCTGCGCCGCCTCGAGACCTCCGGCCAGGAGGATGCTGCCGATCAGGATCTGGAGCCAGCGGCGCGGGTAGCCCACCATCATCAGCAGCCCGGCGAGCGCATAGGCCGCGATCCGCTCGATGCTCGGGTTAGCGGTCACCACCGGCCGGAGGCCGATCGGCACGAGGGTCACGACGGCGATGAAGGCCACCAGGAGCCAGGCCGCGATGCGCACAAGCCGCAGGTGTCGCGTGTCCAATTCGAGCATTGGCGGTTCGTAACCTCGCGCTGACGGCTTGAGGATACACGGTTTGCCGGCCGTTGCCTGCCGCGGAACGGCCGACGGGGATCGGATAGCCGGAACATGCGCCGTAAGCTGGCCGTCGCGACGCTGCTCGCGTTCACGCTGATCCCGGTCGCCGATGCGGCCAATCCGGTGCGGGACGTGTTGTGGGTCGCGCTGCAGGGCTGCGTCCTCGCCAAGAAAACCGCGGGTCGCAGCTTCCCGTGCCTGTCCGTCGATCTCGGCGACGGCGTACGGCCGGGGACGGCGGTGCTGCGCGCCCCGGGCGAGCCGACCCACACGGTCGTGATGCCCACCGACACCGTATCGGGGATCGAGGCTCCCGTGCTCCAGGGGTCCCGCGGCACCGCCTATTGGCGGGCTGCGCTCGACGCGCGGCACTTCGTCTCGGACGCCTTCCGGGGACGCCTGCCGGTCGCCGCGGTCGGCCTGGAGGTGAACTCGGTCGGCGGCCGCAGCCAGGACCAGCTCCACATCCACCTCGACTGCATGGATGGGGACGTCATGGCGGCCTTGAAGGCCCATGGCTCCGCCGTGGGGGAGACCTGGGCGCCGTTCCCCGTGGCCCTGGAGGGGCAGCGCTACCTCGCCCTGCGGGTGCCGGCGGATGCGGTGGAGCGCTTCAACCCGTTCGCGGCGCTCGCCCATGTGGCGGGCTGGCGGGGGCGGCTCCACGATGCGAGCTTCGCGGCGGTCGCGGCCGATCCGGCCGACCCCGGCGCCGGCATGATCGTCCTGGCCTACCGGATGCCGGAGGCGAGCGCCGAGGCGCTGATGGACCACACCTGCCGGGCCGCCCGCTCCGGCCGGGGCAGTTGAGCGCCGGCGCCGACCGCGCCGCACTGTTGCCGATCCGTTCTATCCACGGGGCTCGGCCATGGGGCATAGGACGGACATGCGCATACCGTTGCTCAAGCGCTGTCCGCGGGCCTCGATCCGGCGGGAGGACGCGCGCCGCGACACAGGTCTCGAAGGGCTTCCGGGGCGGACGCGCCCGGCGGCCCTCATCGGCCTGTGTGCAGCCCTCGTGCTGGCCCCCGTCCCCGCGGGCGCCGGCCCGGTGGCCGATCCGGACGACCCCCATGCCCTGGAACAGGCCTGGCACCGCTGCCTGCGCGAGGCCTCGGGGCATCAGCCCCCGGGGCAGAGCCGCGCCGGGGATGAACGCAACGCCCTGGACGAATGCAAGCCCCGGGAGGACGCGCTGGTGGCGGCGCTCATGTCCGGCCGCCGCGCCGAGGACGGCCGGACCGGGACGGTCTGGGCGCGGACCTGGGCCGCCTTCGTGGAACCGCTGACGGCCTGGATCGGCGGATTGCGGCGCTGAACGCCGGGCCTCGGCTCAGGAGGTCGACCGCGCGCCTGACCTCCGGGCCGGTCGAGCTGAACCGTGCCGTCGCTGAGTGGCGCTGTTTTGGCCCGGACGCCGCGGCACCGCACCGCGCGGGTGCGACCGAACCGGAGCGCGGGCCGATCGTTGGGCCCGCATGACAGAGCAAGCCCCCACATCGCCCCACAACCCATCGCCTCACGACCCGATCATCGAGGCCCGCCGCCGCGAGATGGCGACCGAACACCTGCTGTTCGGGACGATCCGCTTCCTCGCCCAGCGCCATCCGGAACTGCTGGATCAGCTCGACAGCAGCCTGGATCATCTCTGGGATCGGGGGGATGGCGAGGCGCGGGACGATGCGGCCGTGCGCAAGATCGCGAGCCGCATCATCAACAGCCTGCGGGCCGAGCGCTGAGCCGGCCCGGTCCGGCCTTACCGCTGGGGGGTGTCGTTCAGCCGGATGGTCGGGATCATCTCGACGGCCTTCTTGGTCACGCGGTCGAAGACCTCACCGGTCAGGCCGCGCTCCGTCGCCAGTTTCCGGATCCGCTCCGCGTGCTGTGAAAGTGTCAGGCCGAAATAGGTCTTCTCTGTCGCCTGATCGACAGCCTCGTTGGCCACGCGTCAACTCCTGTTCGTGGTGAATCGGGGATTGCTGATGTGGCCGATGCCGGGCGGCCGTTCAAGACAGGTCGCGCGATCGCTGCCTTGAAACGGCCGGGCCGGGGACCGGTCCCTAGCGCGCGCAGCCGATGCAGATGCCGCGGGTGATGGCATCGTTGCGCTCCTCGTTGGTGCTGCGCCGATCGATGCTGCCGGTCTCGTTCGGGCCGAGGGCGCGCGGGTTCGGCACGGTCTGGCCCGTCGCGGTGGTGTGCGGCGCCTTCGCGGTCGAGGTCGGGCCGCCGCCGGTGCCGGTCTCGCTCACCGGATCCGCGAAGGCCGGAACGGCGAGGGCGAAGGTCGCGGTCAGCGCGAGGATCAGCGGCGTACGCATGGGAAGCTCCTGAAACGACAGGTGTCTGTCTATAAATCGACGCTCCCGGCCGGCGGAAGTTCCCGCAGACGTCGCGCGGACCCCTGACGGCGCGCCGGTCGTGACCTATGACAATTCGTGGGTGACGCGAGGGGATGCAGGGATGGGCAACGGCGAGGGCATCCGCGCGCCGAACGCGAAGCTCGCAGAGGTCCAGCGTCTGGCGACGGCGCTCGCCGCCCGGGTGCGCTACGCGCAACTCGTCGGCCGGCCGGTCTACGACGCGCAGATCACCGCCCTGGTCAGCGCCGCGCGCCTCATGGACGCGGAGAACGCGCCGTGGCCGCCCATGGTCGAGGAGGTGTTGACCGAGCTCGCCAGGTCCCTCGAAGGCGCCGATCCGGCGCCGGAGGAGGCTGGGGGGCCTTGAAGGCGCGGCGCGGAGAGCCACCCTTGTCACCGTCAGCAGCGGGACGGGACAGGTACGCGATGGACCAGGATACGCCGGAGGCCGACCGGACCGCCCGCACGATCGCCGAGAACGTCTACGCGGCCTATTGGCAGCAGGCGCAAGGCACGACCCATCCGCAGACCGAGCAGACGCTGCTCGCCCGTCTGGTCGAGGCGATCCGGCCGGAGATCCCGGGCGGCTCGCCCGGCGCGATCATCGCGGCGGCCAACGCGGTCCTCGACGCCCTGGAGCAGCGCAGCCCCGGGATCCGGGGACCCCGGGTGAGCGCCCTCAACCGGGCGGACGGGACCGTCGCGGTGGGGCCGGCCGGCGGCTGACGGCACGGCCCCGTCCGGGCCTCAGGCCGGGATCTCCGCGATGGAGCGGGGCTCCCGGACAGGGTGCCCGCCCGCCTCGCGGCGCAGGCGCGCCATCTCGGGATAGGCCCTCAGCCGCGCCCGGTTGATCGAGCCGAGGGGCCGATGCGCCGCGAGGCTGTGGGAGACGCAGAACGACAGCGCCTCGTCGACATGGGCGCGCCGCTCCGGCGTGAAGGCGTCCTGCCGGGGGAACCGCAGCCGGGCGACCGTCTGATAGGGGCTCTCGTCCTCGCCCCACTCCGCGCTGGCATCTTCGACCGGCATCCGGTCGAGGTCGGTGCAGAGCTGGACGCGCAGATCGAAGGCCGCATCGTGCTCCCGCAGGTAGCCGACCGTGGCTTGGCGCAAGGCGTCCGGATCCCCGCCCGCATCCACCGTCGCGTCGGCGAGCGCACGCTGGGCCGGGCCGACCGGCACGACCGCGAGCTTGGCGATATAGGCGCCGAAGCGCAGCGGCGTCTGGGAGAAATAGGCCTCCGCCAGGGGATGCACCCGGGGGTGGCCGAAGAAGTCGAGCATCGCGCTTCCCGCTCCCACGGCGTCGAGCGCGGCATTCCCGACCCGCGCGGCGGCCGAGACCGCCGCCTTCACCCCGTCCGGGATCTGCGAACCGTGCTCCAGGGCGCGATGGTTCGCCAGGAACTGCTTGGCGGTGCCGGCCGCGAAGCGGTCGCCGCTGTCGAGCACGAAGTCCTGGGTCAGCTCACCGGCATGCTCCGGCAGCATCGCGCCGGGCACGCCGATCACCTTGAACGAGAAGCCGCGCTGGGTCGCGACCGCGTCGGAGGCGATCTCGCCGGGCACGTTGGCGAGCCGCGCCACCACGGGGTAGCGCGCCGGTTCCGCGAACAGCCCCTGCCGCAGCCAGGGCGGCAGGTTCGGCAGGACCTCCAGTTCCCCGACCGCGGCGCCGTGCATCTTGCCGTGCGAGGCCCGCACCGGCCGGCCGAAGATCTCCCGGTTGCGGGCATGCAGTCGCTTTTGCGAGGCGATGATCGCATCGATCGTCGCATCCTCGTCCGGCCCGATCGTCTCGACCGCGGCGCTGTAGCGCACATAGCGGAGTTCGGCCGGGCTCGGCGGGACGCGGCGCGGCCGGTTGCGGGCCTTCATCCAGATGGCGGTGTCGAGCAGGACCACCGGCGCCACCGCCAGGGCCGCCGCCAGGGTGCGGCCGCGCTGCGGATTGGCCGGCGTGGAGCGGGCCGCCAGCAGCGCGCCGTCGAGCAGGTCGCCCGCCACGCGCACGCCGAGATGCCGCTCCGGCTCGGCGGAGGCCAGGATGGCCACGCCCGAGGCGATCTCGCGCAAGCCGTAGAGCTGGATGAGGCTCTCGTGGCCCTCCAGCCCCGTCGCCTCCGCGACGCGTCGCGGCGCGAAGGTCTCGGCCAGGCCGAGCCCGATCCCGAACCAGGCCAGCCCGCGGGCCATCGTCCGATCGTTCATGAGACATCCTGTTCCGCAAGCCGGCTGTTCCACAAGCCGGGTCCATGGCTCGGGTTCACGAGCCCGAGGCCTAGAAGCCGGGGGTCCAAGCCATGACAGGCCAACGGGGCGGGCTCCGCCGTGTTCCGGACGGCGCGCGGCCCGGAACTTCGGCGTGGGAGGCCTGATTGGACAGACAGGGGCGGGTCGATGCCGGCCACGTCCTTCCGCCGCACATCCTCTCCGGACGCACGTTGGAAGGCCGGGCGCCCCATGATCCTGAGCCTGCAGCCCGTGCAGGTCGCGACGCAGAGCGACGATGCCGAGAGCCAACTCGTCTTCGCGGACGGGTTCCTCGTCGCGGTGCTGGTCCGCCTCTCGGAGCAGCACGGGGCGGATGCGGGCAAGTGGTTCCTGGAGGCGGGTTTCGGCCCGGTGGCTTCGATCTGCCCGCCGGTCTTCCCGGATCTCGCCGCCGCGCGCGTCTGGATCCTGCGGCAACTCGCGGACGACGCTTGAGCGGGTCGCGGTCCCGCGCCTCAACAGCCGTGCTTGCCTCCGGTTCGGTGAGGAGCGAGCGCCCCTAACCGAACCGGCCGAGCCAGCGCAGGGCGTGGCGCAGGCGCGCGGTGGCGTCCCCCGCGAACCACAATCCGTGCGCGAAGATGACCCGCTCCGGCTTCAGCGCGACGAGTTCCGCCGCCGCCCGGGCCGCCGCCCGCCGGCGCAGCTTGATCACGAGCCGCAGATAGGGCGGCGGCTGCCCATGGGGCGGCGTCATGCGCGCCAGACGCAGGAACGGCCGCAGCAGAGCCGGCATCTTCGCCGGTTCGAGATTGAGCACGAGGTCGGTCAGGATCAGCGTCCGGCTCGCCCGATGGAAGAAGCCGACCTCCCGGAACCCGAGGCCGCCCGGAACGACGGTCTGGCGCAGGTCCGCGGCCCAGTCCGGCGGTGCCGTGTCTGTCAGCACCCGGTCGATCCGCAGGCCGGAGCGGCGGACCTGCCCCCGCTGGCGCAGGTTCGGGGCCGCCCAGGTCAGCGCCTCGGGGCAATGGTCCTGCCACGCCTTGAGGTAGGTCCAGTGGGCGATGTTCGGCGCGACGAAATGGCGGATCGGCCCCAGAGCCGCGATCTCGCGGTGGAGGCCCGGGTCGTAGCGTGTCGGCGAGTGCAGCCACAGCGCGCCATCGCGGAGCCGGATGACGGTCATCCGGACGGGCAGGGGGATGCCGAGGGCGCGCAACGGCCCGCTGTCGACGATCCAGACGCCGTCGGCCACCGGCTTGAGCACGTCGAGCGGGGGATAGGTCGCCTCGGGCAAACGGGTACTCCGGCGGAACGCCGGCGGTCACGCGCGGCAGGGTCGGCCTAACGGGAACGCCGGGGGGCCTCCGGGTTTCCTGGGTCGATCGCCGCAGGGGTCGTGCCCCTTTACGCCCGCAGGCCAGCCGGCGTGACCGGGCGGGCCGGAAGGGCGCGCAGCAGCGCGATCACCAGACCGGAGATCGTCAGCAGGTCGCAGGTCAGGCCGAAGACCGAGCCGACCAGCAGGTTGTGACCGGCCCAGCAGAGGGAGGCGCCGAGGAAGAGCAGGCGCATGGGCTGGGGCGCCGCGTGAAGGCGCGCGCTCGTGGCCAGCAGCGTGCCGAGGGCCGCGCAGGCCGAGGGCCAGCCGGTCCAGGTGGCGGCCGTCAGGGCGGCCGCCGCGAGGGTGCTGCCGGCGAACAGCGGCGGCACCCAGCCGCTCCGGCCCGGCCGCCCGAGGCAGGTCAGCGCGACGAGGCTCTGCATCACCGAGATGGCGCACATGGCGGTGCCGGTGAGCGCCCCGAGCGTCAGGTAATGGATCCCGAAGGCGGCCGCGCAGGCTGCCGAGGCGAGGAGGATCCGGTCCCGCCGCGGCATGATGCCCGCCGTAAAGCCCAGGCACAGGCCCAGCGATCCGAACGGATCGAGATGGGCCGCAGCCGCGGCGTACCAGACCGACACGTAATCGACGGCGTTCATTGTCAGCGCTCAACCGGCGCGACGGCGCCGTTTCCGCCGGATCGGCTAGGTTTTCATGGTAAGCGGATCGTTAATCCCGTCGGGCGGCAGGGACACGACGGCGTGAGCGTGGCCATCATGTCCGCTATGCGGCCTCTCGCTCGTCCTCCGCCCGCTGCCGGCACAGGTTTGCGCTGCGCGGCTCCTGACGGAACGCGACGGAGTTCTCTCGGAAGGAGGAGGAGCGCGCGTCGGCGCAGCTGTCTGGAAATCGGCATCCTCGCGGGTCCGCCTGGGGTCTGCGGATCCGCCGAGGCCACGCTCCGGTATCGCATCATACAAACGTGAAAGTATTCGGAGAATTTCGGTCTCGATATCTCCGTATTAACATAGATCAACGGGCGATTGTGGCTTGCCTTCCGGGGAACAATGCCCGGAGCGACCGGTTCTCCGGGCATTCCAGGCCGGACGACACCGCGGCCGATTGGCCGGCGGTGTGTGCGGCCGTGTCCGACAACGGCGGCGTGACCTCATCCTCCATGCGACTTCCGACGAACGACGACCAGCATCCCGTTGCCGAACGCTTCAGGGACTTCATCCAGCATGCGCCGTTTCCCTGCGTGGGCGCCAAGTCGGCCCTGTCGCGGGGGCAGATGAAGGTTGTGGTCGCCCGCGACATCACGTCCGGCTGGGACGATACCCGCATCTATCCGGCGCTGCTGGCCTTCATCTGCCGCTACCGTGCGCAGCCGAGCCTGTTTCAGAGCTTCGCGGTCCTGTTCGAGGGCCCCCGAACCCTCTCCGAAGAGGCCTTCGAGGCGGCCCTGTGGGCGCGTGTCCAGTCGCTCTCCGACAAGGACCAGTGCCTCGGCCAGACCTGCGACCCGCGGGTCGCGTCGGATCCGGAGGATCCACACTTCTCGTTGAGTTTCGGCGGTGAGGCCTTCTTCGTGGTCGGGCTCCATCCGGGGGCGAGCCGCCGCGCCCGGCGCTTCGAGACGCCGGCTCTGGTGTTCAACCTGCACGACCAGTTCGAGCGCCTGCGCGCCGAGGGCCGCTACGAGCGCCTGCGCGCCGCCATCGTCGACCGCGACGTGGCGTGGACCGGCTCGATCAACCCGATGCTCGCCCAGCACGGCGAGCAATCCGCGGCCCGGCAGTTCAGCGGGCGCGCGGTGCCGGACGGCTGGACCTGCCCGTATCGGCGCGCGGCGGCGAGCGCACCCTGGGATGCACAGCAGGTGGCCGCGGATCTCGCGGACGGCGCCTTCGTGGCGCGCCAGATGGACAGCTGAGGACCGGCCGATGACGCGATCCGAACCGTTCCCGCAATCCGCGTTCCCGGAGGACGAAGCGGCCGTGCTGGCGCTCGCGCGCGCGGTGCGCGACACCGGCTACAGCTTCACCACGGTGACGCCGGCCAGCCACGCCCATGTCAACGCGCGGCCGCGCAACGCCGAGGCGAAGAACCTGCGCGACGTGTTCGGCTGGAGCCGGCCGTTCCGGGCCGGGCTGCTGCCCGAGCCGCTCCTGCGCCTGATGCGGGAGGCCGGCGCCGTCGTCGAGGACGGGCCGCTCCTGCGGCCGACGATCCGGTTCTCCAGCCTCGACGGCGACCTCTTCGCCCATTCCGCCTACCCGCCGAGTGCCGCCGACGCGGTGTTCTTCGGCCCCGACACGATGCGCTTCGCCCATGCGGTGATTGCCCATCTCGAAGGTCGGACGACGCCGGTGCGCCGGGCCGTCGATCTCGGCTGCGGGTCGGGCGCCGCCGGGATCTGCGTCGCCAAGCGGGCGCCGGGCGCCGAAATTGTGCTCGTCGACATCAACCCCGCCGCTATGCGGGCGGCCCGGATCAACGCCCGGCTCGCCGGGACCGAGGGCGTCGCGGTCCGTCGCAGCGACATGCTGCGCGACGTCGAGGGCCGGTTCGATCTCATCGTGTCGAACCCGCCGTTCATGATCGATACCGCTGCGCGGGCCTACCGGCATGGCGGCGGCCCGCTCGGAGCCGGCCTGTCGCTCGCCGTGGCCGAGCAGGCGGTCGAACGCCTCGCCCCGGGCGGCAGCCTCGTCCTGTTCACCGGCGCGGCCATCGTCGAGGGGGAGGATCCGTTCCGCGACGCCGTGGCCGAGCTCTGCACCCGCACGGGCCTCGACTGGACCTACCGCGAGTTCGATCCGGACGAGTACGGTGAGGAGCTGGCGACCGAGGCCTACGACGCGGTCGAGCGCCTCGCCCTCGTCGTCCTCACGGCGACGCGCCCGGTGAGGCAGCCGTGAGCGACGCGTTTCTCCGCGACGCCCTCGCGGGCCTGACCGCCGAGCCGAAGACGCTGCCCGGAAAATACCTCTGGGACGAGACCGGCTCGGACCTGTTCGACCGGATCTGCCACAGCGCCGATTACTACCCGACCGCGCAGGAGACGGCGCTCCTGCCGCGGGTCGCCGCCGAGGTGGCCCGGCAGGTCCGGCCGGGCGTGACCGTGGTCGAGTTCGGCAGCGGCGCGAGCCGCAAGATCCGCACCCTCCTCGACGCGCTGCCCGAGCCCGCCGCCTACGTCGCCATCGACATCTCGGGCGCCTATCTGGAGGCTGCGATCCGGCGGCTCGCGCCGGATTATCCGGGGATCGCCATGGTGCCGGTCTGCGCCGATTACGCGAAGCCGGTCGCGCTGCCGCTCCGGGCGGGGTCGGGCGGGACGCTGGGCTTCTATCCGGGCACGAGCATCGGCAATTTCGACCCCGGCGAGGCCGGCCTGTTTCTGGAGCGGGCGCGGGCGACGCTCGGGCCCAGCCTCTTCCTCGTGGGGGCCGACGGGACGACCGATCCCGAGCGCCTGCAACGCGCCTACGGCGCCGCCGACGGGCTGATGGCGGCGTTCCACGGCAACATCCTGACCCGGCTCAACCGCGAATGCGGGGCGGATTTCGATCCCGACAATTTCCGCCACGAGATCCGGCTGCTGCCGGACCCGTTCCGCGTCGAGGCGCATCTCGTGGCGGCGCGTCCCGCGACCTACCGGCTCGGGGGCCGGACGATCGCGTTCGCGGCCTCCGAGAGCATCCGGACGGACACGTCGCACAAGTACACGGCCGAGGCGTTTCAGGCGCTCGCCGAAGCGGCCGGCTGGCGGCCGCGCGCGCTCTGGCGGGCCGAGGACGGCAGCTTCAACCTGCACCTGCTGCAGGCCGGGGACTGATCTCGGGATTCAGGTGAACTGGATCGGCGCGTGCTTGCCGTCATGCGCGGAACCGGATTCGAGGCTCGACGCCTCGGCGGCGTTCCGCTGGTCGCGCGGCGGCGGCGGGTAATCCGTGAGCGGGCGCCAGGGCGCTGCCGGCGCTCCCAGGCGGAACCCGCCCGGCTTCAGGAACAGCCAGACCGCGACGGCCATCCACGGGACGACGAAGAAGACGAAGGCGGCGAGTCCCACGACAAGCCTCCAGGCAGGGGTGAGGATCCGGGAAAACGTCCGAGCCGCGCAGGCGGATCCCGGCTCCGGGACCGCCCTCAGAACCGCGCGACGAGGCCGACGCCGCCGATCATCAGGGCGCCGCCCAGGATGCGCCACAGGCCCGCCGGGTGGACCTTGAAGCCCACGAGGCCGAAATGGTCGAGCAGGATCGAGGTGATCACGCCCGCCGTCACGATCAGCCCGAGGAAGGTGGCCGCGCCGATCGCCTTCGAGATGTAGAGCTGCGCTGCCGTCAGGCCCGCGCTCATCAGCCCGCCGAGCCACGCCCACCAGGGCACCTGCGCGAGCCGGTCCAGCCCCGGCAGCCCGAACTGCCCCGTCACGAGCATGATCCCCGCGATCGTGGCGATGCTGACGACGAGGCTCACCACGCCTGCCAGGAGCGGACGCGCCAGGGATTTGGCGAGGCCCGCATTCTGGCCCGGTTCGACCGCGCTGGCGAGGCCCGCCAGCAGGGCGACGCCGTAGAGGAAGATCATGATCGCATCCTGCTTGGGGGGACGTGTGGACCGGGCGGCGCGGTCCGTCAGAAGACCGCCACGAGGGCGACGCCCGCGATCATCAGCACGCCGCCGAGGATGCGCCAGCGGCTCGCCGCGTGCGTCTCGAAGCCGATGAGGCCGTAATGGTCGAGGGCGATCGAGCCGACCACGCCCGCCGTGATCACGCAGCCCAGGAACGGCGCGGCGCCGACCTGCTCGGACACGTAGAGCTGCGCCAGGACGACCGCCGCCCCGAGGATGCCGCCGGGCCACGCCCACCAGGGGACGGGGGTGGCCTCTTCGGCGGCCGCCCGGTTCCGCCGCCAGACGACCGCCATGGCGGCGAGGAAGCAGAGGATCGACAGGACGAAGCAGAAGATGCCCGCCAGCATCGGCTGACCCGTGACCTTGGCCAGGGTCGCGTTCTGGCCGGGCTCGACGGCGTTGGCGATGCCGGCCAGCAGGGCGAGGCCGTAGAGGGACCACTTCGACAAGGCGGGGATTCCGGGCGGAGGAGGGGCCGGCGCGCAGGCCGAGGCCGATGCGGGACGTCTGCCGGCAAACCCGCCGGCGCGCCGGACGACTGCATCACATCGGCGGCATCGCCCGGGGCAGATCGACCCAGGCAAACCCCATCCGGATCCGATCGGCGGGGTGCGGGAAAGTTTTTGGGCTCCGCGCGGTTTGCGTAGGACAGCCAGGGGACCGGATGGACGCCCGCAGCCCGACGACGTCGCCGAAGTCGCAGGACCATCCGGCGGAGCTGACCCTGCGCGGCATCGCCCTCGGCGCGGCCATCACGGTCGTCTTCATGGCGGCCAACCTCTATATGGGGTTGAAGACCGGGATGACGTTCTCGTCGTCAATCCCGGCCGCGATGATCTCGATGGGCGCGTTCCGGCTGATGGGCGGCGCCGGCATCCTCGAGAACAACATCGTGCAGACGCAGGCCTCGGCCGCCGGCACGCTGTGCAACGTCATCCTGGCGCTGCCCGGCCTCGTCCTCGTCGGACATTGGCACGGCTTCCCGTTCTGGCAGACCACCGCGGTGTGCCTGCTCGGCGGCCTGCTCGGCGTGGCGTTTTCCATCCCCCTCCGCCGCGCCCTCGTGGCGGGCAGCGACCTGCCCTACCCGGAGGGGATCGCCGCCGCCGAGGTGCTCCGGACCGGCCAGGAGGAGGAGGGCGGCCATGGCCTGCGCGACCTGCTGGCGGCCGCAGGCGTTGCCGGGACGATCGGGTTCGCCACCACCGGTCTGAAGGTGCTGGGCGACGGCCTCAACGGCGCGATCAGCTTCGGCGGGGCGGCGTTCCGCACCGGCACGGGCTTCTCGCTGGCGCTGGTCGGCGTCGGCTACCTTGTGGGCATCGGCGCCTGCCTCGCGCTCCTCACCGGCGTCGTGATCGCCTGGGGGATCGCGGTGCCGGTGCTGACCGCCCTGTCGCCCGATCCGTCCAATTCCGCGGGGGCGGCGGCCGAAGCCGTGTGGTCCGATCAGGTGCGGCTCATGGGGGCCGGCATCATCGCGGTGGGCGGCCTGTGGACGGTGGGATCGCTCGCCAAGCCGATCCTGGGCAGCATCCGCGCGGCGCTCTCCGGCGCCGGCGGCCTCGGCAAGGACCATCCCCGCGAGGAGCGCGACCTGCCGATCACCTGGGTCGCGGCCGGGACGCTGGCGCTGGGGGTGCCGCTGGCGGGCCTGTTCTGGTTCTTCGCCAAGCCCGCCGATCTCGGCGGCCTGCTGATCGTGCTGGCACTCGCCGCGACTTTGTTCACGGTGCTGTTCGGCTTCCTGATGGCGGCCGCCTGCGGCTACCTCGCCGGGCTCCTCGGCTCCTCGTCGAGCCCGATCTCCGGGATCGGGATCCTGACCACGATGGCGACTGCACTCTTGCTGCCGCTGATCCTCGGCCATTCCGCGGGGCCTGAAGGCGACCGGTTCGTCACCGGCATGACGCTGCTCCTGACCTCCGTCATCGTCACCACCTCCTCGATCGCCAACGACAACCTGCAGGACCTGAAGACCGGGCAGGTGCTCGGCGCCACGCCCTGGCACCAGCAGGTCGCGCTGATCCTGGGCGTCGGGATCGGGGCCGTGGTTATCGCCCCGATCCTGGCGCTGCTCTACGAGGCCTACGGCTTCGTCGGCGCGCCTCTGCGCGAGGGTCAGGATGCGGCGAGCGCCATGCCGGCGCCCCAGGCCGCCCTGATGACCCAGATCGCCAGCGGCATCGTCCACAGCGCGTTGCCCTGGCGCATGGTGCTGATCGGCGCCGGGCTCGGGGCGGTGCTGGTCGCCGCCGAGACGTGGCTGAAGCGGCGCGACATGACCTTCCCGGCCCTGACGGTCGGGATCGGCATGTACCTGCCGCTCTCCGTGGAGATGACGATCGCCATCGGCGGCGTGCTCGGCTGGGTGGCCGAGCGCCGGCTGCGCGCCCGGGTGCAGGCCCGGGACGTCGATCGGGCGGTCGGCGCCGCCCGGCGCCGCGGCGTCCTCCTGGCCTCGGGCTTCCTGGTGGGGGAGAGCTGCGTCGGCGTTCTGCTCGCCGGCGCCGATCTCCTGGCCGGGCACAGCGCGGCGCTCGCCATCGCCGGCAAGGATTTCGCGCCCTACGCGACCGGGCTCGGCCTCGCGGTCTTCCTGGGCGCCCTCGTGGTCTACCTGCGGCTGGTCTCGACCCCCGGCCGTCCTCAGCCCGGGACGTGAGCATGGACGCGCCCCGGGACCCGAAATTTCCCTTGAGCGCCGGCATCCTGTTCGGGCTCGGGCTCGGCGGTTTCTTCGACGGGATCGTGCTGCATCAGGTCCTGCAATGGCACCACATGGTGAGCAGCTGGTATCCGATCGACTCCCTCGCGAATTTGGAACTCAACACCCTGTGGGACGGGATCTTCCACAGCACGACCTACGTCTTCGTCGTCCTCGGGCTGTTCATCCTCTGGCGCACGGCGCATCGCGGCCATCTGTCCTGGTCGAGCAAGCTGCTCGCCGGGTCCCTGCTGATCGGCTGGGGCCTGTTCAATACGGTCGAGGGCCTGATCGACCACGAGATTCTGGGCGTCCACCACGTCAACGAGCCGATGCCGCGGGACCAGTGGATCTACTGGGATCTCGGCTTCCTGCTCTGGGGCGCCGCCATGCTGGTCGGCGGCTGGCTGCTGGTCCGGTCCGGCCGGGCGGACCAAGCCGCCGCGCGGAGCCCGGCGTGAGGTCGGGCGCGGGCCTGCGGCCTGTCCTGCCCTGGCTGGTCCTGGCGGCCGGGCTGATCTGCGCCACCCTTCCGGCCTGGCGGCCGCTGATCTTCGGCACCGCCCTGACGCTCGACGATCTCCTCAGCCTGCGCTGCCGGCCCTGGTGACGGGTGCCTCCGCCTGCCCGGCGAGGCCGTATTGGGCCGCGAAGGCCTCGGCGCTCATCGGCCGGCCGAACAGGTAGCCCTGCGCCTCCTGGCAGCCCTTGGAGAGCAGGCGGCGCCGCTGCTCCTGCGTCTCGACGCCCTCCGCGATCACCGTCAGGCCGAACCTGCGGCTGAGGTCGATCACCGCCCGCACGATGGCGGCGTCCCGGCGATCCACGCACAGGCCGTTCACGAAGCCCCGGTCGATCTTCAGCCGCGTCAGGGGGAAGTTCTTGAGCAGGCTGAGCGAGGCGTAGCCCGTGCCGTAATCGTCGAAGGCGATGCCGACCCCCATGGCCCGCAACGCCTGGAGGGCGGCATCCACCTGCGGATCGTGGCGCAGGATGATGGTCTCGGTGATCTCCAGCTCCAGCGCCTCCGGCGGCAGCCCGGTCTCGGCGAGGGACGCGGCGACCCGGGCGGCGAGATCCCCGCCGCGGAACTGCGCGGCGAACAGGTTCACGCCGATCCGGAACGGGTGCAGGCCGCCGGCCCGCCACGCCTCGGCCTGGACGCAGGCCGTGCGCAGGACCCAGTCGCCGATCCGGGCCGCGTCGGGGCTGTTGTCGAGCACGTCCAGGAACGCGGCCGGCGGCAGCAGCCCATGCTCGGGATGCTGCCAGCGGATCAGCGCCTCGGCGCCCATGAGCGCGCCGTCGGAGAGGCGCACCTGCGGCTGGTAGTGGAGGACGAACTCGTCCCGCAGGACCGCGCGGCGCAGCCCTTCGCGGCAGGCCCGCGTGCGCTGGATCGCCGCGCGCAGCTCGGGGGTGAACAGGCGGTGCTGTCCTCGCCCGCGGGCCTTGGCGTCGTAGAGGGCGGCGTCCGCGCAGGCCAGGAACTCGCTCCCCTCGGTCGCGTGCGCCGGGCTGAGCGCGATGCCGGCGCTGGCCCCGAGATGCATGACCAGCCCGTCGACGCTGTAGGGCTCGGCCAGGGCGCGCAGGGCCGCCTCGGCCGCCGCGACCGCCACGAGCGGGTCGCCGACGCCGGGCAGCACGATGGCGAACTCGTCGCCCCCGAGCCGGGCGGCGGTCCCGTCGGGACCCGCGCAGGCGCGCAGGCGCGCGGCCGTCACCTTGAGCACCGCGTCGCCCACGGCGTGGCCGTGCGCGTCGTTGACCTCCTTGAAGCCGTCGAGATCGAACATCAGCACGGCCGCCGGCTCGGCCTGCGCCAGGGCGGCCTCGATCCGGCCGCGGAGCACCAGCCGGTTGGGAAGCTCGGTCAGCGGGTCGAGATGGGCAAGGCGGAACAGCCGCTCCTCGATGGCCCAGCGCTGGCTGACGTCGCGCATGATCGCGCCGTGGGTCGGGACGCCGTTCTCGCGCCACGTGGACAGGGACAGTTCCACCGGGAACTCCCGGCCATCGCGATGCTCGGCGGTCAGCTCGACGGTGCGCCCGGTCAGGTGCTCCGCCGATCCCTGGGCGAGCCGGCGCAGCAGGCCTTCGCTGCCCCCGGCCATCCGGTCGGGGATCAGCCGGGCGATGGACCGCCCCAGGACCTCCGCACCCGTATGCCCGAACATGTGCTCGGCCCCCGCGCTCCAGAAGCTCACCAGGCCCTGCGCGTCTGTGCAGACGATGGCGTCGGGAGAGGTGTCGGCGATGTGCTCGAACCGGGTCTGGGTGGCACGCCGGCCGGCCTCGGCGCGGCGCAGCTCCAGCCGGTCGATGACGAGGCGGGCGAGGTCGGCGAGGATCTGCCGGTCCTGGTCGGTGAAGGCGTCGCGCGGCTCGGGCCCGAGGAGGCAGAGCGTGCCGATGGCGTGCCCCGCGCGGGTGCGGAGCGGAGCGCCGGCATAGAAGCGGATGAAGGGCGGCCCGGAGACGAGGGGATTGTCGCAAAAGCGCGGGTCCCGGGTCGCGTCGCGCACGACGAGGAGGGTGTCCTGCGCGATCGTCCGGTTGCAGAAGGCGATGTCGCGGGCGGTCTCGCACAGGTCGAGCCCGACCTTGGCGTTGAAGATCTGCCGGTCGCGATCGACGAAGGAAACGAACGCGGTCGGCGCGCCGAGCAGGCGCGCGGCGAGCTCGACGATATGCGTGAGCGCGACGTCGGGTTCGGCATCGGACATGTCGAGTTCGGCCAACGCCTGCAGGCGGGCCGCCTCGTCGACGTTCAGCGGCGGGGTCGACATGCAGCGCCTCCCTCACGGGCCTGACAGGCGGAACGGGTGCGTGCGGGCTCGCGGGGCCGGCCGGCCGGGTGGTCCGGTCCGGGCGCCTGGGCGCGTCGGCCTCGAAGGCAATCCTGAAACATCCGAGGGCACATGGGGCGAAATGACGCGTAAATAGTGTGGCTGACCGACAATTATGCGTCGGTCCAGTTTCCCTTAGATTTATCGCGGCAACTTACTGAAAAGCTAACCGCCTGCTCTGAGTCAGAAGCCGAACAAACTGATCGACATCACATCTTCGCTGCCGACGGCGCCGCGGCCCCTCACGCTCGCGCCGCGTCCTCGCCCTCGCCGAGCAGCGTCCGGGTGAAGCGCCGGGTCCGCGGGTCGGCCGGCCGGCCGAAGAGATCGGCGGGCGATCCCCGTTCCACGATCGTGCCGGCCTCCAGGAACACCACCGTGTCGGCCACGCGGCGCGCGAGGCGCAGGTCGTGGGTCGCCATCAGCATGGTCATGCCCTCGCCCGCGAGGCCGGCCAGCACGTCCACCACCTCGGCGGCGAGTTCCGGGTCGAGGGCCGAGGTCGGCTCGTCGCAGAGGAGCAGGCGCGGGGACGGCGCGAGCGCCCGGGCGATCGCCACCCGCTGCTGCTGTCCGCCCGACAGGCTGGCGGGCCAGTCCGCCGCCTTGTGGGCGAGGCCGACGCGCTCCAGCAGATCCAGCGCCCGGGCCCGGGCCTTGGCCTGCGGCCATCGGGCCACGGTGACGAGCCCCTCCATGACGTTCTCGATCACGGTGCGGTGGGGGAAGAGCTGGAAGTTCTGGAACACCATGCCGGTCTGGCGCCGCACGGCCAGCACCACCCGCCGGGCCGGCGGGTGTCCGGGCCGGAAGGCGAGGCGGAGGTCGCCGAGGGTGAGCGTGCCGCCTTGCGGGATCTCCAGCAGGTTCGCGCAGCGCAGGAGCGTCGATTTGCCCGAGCCGGAAGGGCCGATCAGCGCCGTCACCTGCCCCTCTGGAATGGCGAGATCGACGCCGCGCAGGACCGGGTTGGCGCCAAAACCTTTCTCGATGGCCGACAGGGCGATCACGCGCGCGCCTCCAGATAGCCACCGTAGCGCCCGAGGCGCCGTTCCAGCAGCGCCTGGAATCCGGACAGGAGCGTGGACAGGACGAGGTAGATCAGGGCGGCCTCGGTGTAGAGGATCAGCGGCTCGTAGGTGACCGCGACGATGCGCTGGGCCGCCTGGAACAGCTCGGGCACCGTGATGGCGGCGGCGAGCGAGGTGTCCTTCACGAGGGCGATGAAGGTGTTGGCGAGCGAGGGCACCGCCACCCGCGCCGCCTGCGGCAGGATCGTGCGGCGCAGGGCCTGTGCCGGTGTCATGCCGATCGCGTAGGACGCCTCCCACTGGCCCTTCGGGATCGACGCGATGGCGGCCCGGATGATCTCGGACGTGTAGGCGCCGACGTTCAGCGTGAACCCGATCACCGCGGCCGGGAAGGCGTCGATCAGGATCCCGGCGCTCGGCAGGCCGTAGAAGATCACGAAGAGCTGCACCAGGAGCGGGGTGCCGCGGAAGATCCACACGTAGAGCCACGCCAGCGCCGCCAGGGGGCGGGGCGCGAACAGGCGCACGAGGGCCGTCCCGAGCCCGAGGGCGAGCCCCAGCGCGAAGGCGATCAGCGTCAGCGGAACGGTGAAGCGCAAGCCCGCGACGAGCAACGGCCCGAGCGACTGAAGCATGAGGTCGAGCCAGTGCGGCACGGGGCGGCGTCTCCTTTCGAGGGCCGGGGTTGCACAGAGTTGGCGGTGTGAGAGCCTCCCACACGCGCTACGTCACACGTCGATTTTGGAAAAGGGGCCGGATCCGCGCGTCTCCCTCCCCCTTTGCGGGGGAGGGGAAGCCTTGGGGACGCTCTCGTCCTTTCCCGCAACGGAGACGCGAGAATGCAACCCGCACAGGAGAGGGGGCTCTCGTGCCTCGCGATCAGTGGCGGTCCGAACCGGCGGCACGCAGACGCAACCAGAGCGGCGTCGTGGCCCCTCGGACGATTACTTCGACACGTCGGCCCCGAAATACGTCTGCGCGATCGCCGCGTAGCTGCCATCGGCCTTGATGTCCGCGAGCGCCTTGTCGAGGGCGGCCTTCAGCGCGGGGTTGTTCTTGCGCAGGATGATCCCGGACGCCTCCGCGTCGGCCTGCTCGGCGGCGATCTTCACCGGGGCGTTCGGCTTCTGCTTGCGGAAGTCGAGGAACGACAGGTTATCGTTGACGGTGGCGTCGGCCCGCCCGGTGATCACCAGCTGGACCGACTGGTCGAACCCGTCGGTGCCGACGAGCTGCGCCCCGGACTGCTCGGCGAGGCGGGCGAAGTTGCTGGTCAGGCTCTGGGCGGCCGTCTTGCCCTTCAGGTCGGCGAAGGACGTGATGTCGGTCCGGTCGGCCTTCGTGACCAGCACCGCCCGGGAGCGGATATACGGCTCCGAGAAGTCGAACTTCGCCTGCCGCTCCTTGGTGATGCCGACTTGGTTGATCACCACGTCGTAGCGCCCACCGTCGAGCCCCGCGATCAGCCCGTCCCACTTGCCTTCGAGAAACTGCGGCGTGACGCCGAGCTTCTCGGCGACCTTGCGGCCGATCTCCACGTCGAACCCGACGAGCGCCCCGGAGGCATCGTGGAACGTGAACGGCGCGTAGGTGCCCTCGGTGCCGATGCGCAGGGTCCTGGCGGCGCGGATCGTGTCGAGGTCGTCGGCCCGGGCGGGGGCGCCCAGGAGGAGGGCCGAGACGGCCAGCACCGCGGCCAGACTGGTCGAGAAAAGTCGCATCCGAAAATACCTCACGCCGATAACAATGTTCTCTGGTGGCCGCCGAAGTCGATCCGGCCCCGCGCACGCATTGCGTCAATGAATCGAGTTGTGCCGTCAAGGCAAGGGGGCGGATCGATCGTGCGAATCCGCCCTCCGTCGCGTCGGTCTACTCCGGCTGGGCCGAAATTGTCCTGGGCTCGGGGCTGAAACTGAGCTGACCATCCTGTCACATCGGCGGTTCCGCCCCGCGCCGATGCCGCACGGCGTTCGTGATAGGAGGCGGGCCGCCCCGATCGTCCGATGATTCGCGGGGCGAAGCCCCTGGCTTCCCGGCAGAAGGATCGCCCATGACCTCGTTGGCCCAGCCCTATCGCGGCGTCTTCCCGGTCGCCCCCACGGTGTTCGACGCCTCCGGCGCCCTCGACCTCGACGGGCAGCGCCGGGCGATCGACTTCATGATCGACGCCGGCAGCACCGGCATCTGCATCCTGGCGAACTTCTCCGAGCAGTTCGTCCTCACCGACGACGAGCGCGAGCGCGTGATGTACGCCGTGCTGGAGCACGTAGCCGGGCGCGTGCCGGTGATCGTCACCACGACGCACTTCGCCACGCAGGTCTGCGCCGAGCGCTCGCGCCGGGCGCAGGACGCCGGGGCCGCCATGGTGATGATCATGCCGCCCTATCACGGTGCCACGATCCGCGTGCCGGAACTCGGCATCTACGAGTTCTTCCGCACGGTCTCGGACGCGATCTCGATCCCGATCATGATCCAGGACGCGCCGGTTTCGGGCACGCCGCTCTCGGCCGCGTTCCTGGCGCGCATGGCGCGGGAGATCGCCAATATCAGCTATTTCAAGATCGAGACCGCCCAGGCTGCCGCGAAGCTGCGCGAGCTGATCGCGCTCGGCGGCGATGCCGTGGTCGGCCCCTGGGACGGCGAGGAGGCGATCACCCTGATGGCCGACCTCGATGCGGGCGCCACCGGGGCGATGACCGGTGGCGCCTATCCCGACGGAATCCGCCAGATCACCGACGCCTACGCGGCCGGCCGCCGGGAGGAGGCGATGGACGCCTACGCGCGCTGGCTGCCGCTGATCAACTACGAGAACCGGCAATGCGGCCTGCTCGCCTGCAAGGCGCTGATGCAGGAGGGCGGGGTGATCGCCCACGAGACCGCGCGCCTGCCGATCCAGCCTCTGCATCCGGCGACCCGGGCCGGCCTGATCGAGCTCGCCCGGCGGAACGACGCGCTGGTGCTGCGCTGGGGGCGGTAGCGTCGGGTGTCGTGCCGGTAAGGCCGCATCCGCCCCTGTGCCGGCCGAGCGCGCCCCGGTCGCGAAAGACATTTTCGGGTCAGCCCATGATAAAGGGGTCGGTCGGAGCAATGCAGGCGAGAAAATTCGCCGTTGTTTGCCGCGCGGGCCTGTTCTTCTTGGATGACCCGATCGCGGATCATCTTGCATTTTTGGAAAGATTCTCTAATTACGACCGTGTGTCTTCTGCGCGAAGTTTCTCATCAGGGTGTGTGATCTGGAGGCGCATCGGAGCGACGGCTGTTCCGGGCCTTGGCATCTGATGAGATCCAGTCGATGTGCGGATGGCGCGAGGCGCAGGCGAGACCGGCTCCTCTTCCTCGTCACGCAGAGAACGGCATGCTCGGATTATTTAAGAATCACGATACCGAAATTTTGGATAACCTCTACCAATATTGTGGTGTTGGATTGTGGGATGCTGAGTTATTTAATGAAGACGGGCTCGATCCGAAGAGTCGCTGGACTTGGTCAAACGAATTCAGGCGATTGCTCGGCTACAAGGACGAGACCGATTTCCCGAATACCTGCCAAGCATGGGCTGACAAAATTCATCCCGACGATGCCGGGCCGACCTTGGCGGTCTTCAAGGCCGCATTGAAATATGAGCCTGGACGGAAATCCGTTTACGATACGGTCTACCGGTTGAAGACGGCCGACGGAAGCTATCGCTGGTTCCGGGCGACCGGCGGTATCGTGCACGATGCCAAGGGGAAGGCGGTCCGGGCCTGCGGCAGCCTCGTGGACATCCACGAGGCCACAGTGAATGCCCGGCGGCTGGAGCAGCAGGCGCAAGCCTTGGTCAGCCTCGCCACCGTCTTCGAAGGCGAGGTCGGCGCCCTGTCGGCGAAGGTGGAGAAGGCGGCCGAAGGGCTCGAGACGACCACCCGCACCCTGACCTCGACCGCCGAACAGGCCTCACGGGAATCCTCCGTCGTCGCACGGACGGCACGGCAGACGGGGGAGAACGTGACGGTCGTGGCTGGATCGGCGGAACAGCTCGGCGCCTCCGTCGGCGAAATCCGGCGGGAACTCGACGCCTGGACGGTCATGTCAAAGGCGGCAGTGGACGAGGCCGCCGAGACCATGAATGTCGTCGATGAGTTGCGCAGCGTCGCGGCCAGTATCGGAGACGTGGTGAGACTGATCGCCGGTCTGGCCGATCAAACCAACTTGCTCGCGCTCAACGCGACGATCGAGGCCGCCAGGGCCGGGGAGGCGGGCCGCGGCTTTGCCGTGGTGGCCACGGAGGTCAAGGAACTGGCAAATCAGACCGCGAAGGCAACCACCGATATCACGCAGAAGGTGGAAGCCATTCGCGAGGCCACCGACAGATCCGCTGTCGCCGTCAGCAGCATCTCGGGCGTTGTCGGGAAGATCGACACGTCCGCCTCGTCCATCACCGAGGCCATCGGCCAGCAGGGGGCGGCAACACAGGAGATCGTCCAGGCCGTCGCCCGTGCAGCCGGCGGCACCACCAGCGTGACGCAGAGCATCGCAACGGTGGCCCAGCTCACCGAAGAGACGGGCGCGTCCGCGACGAAGGTGTTCACCGACACGGCGGACCTGTCCCGGAACGCCACGCTCTTGCATCGCAAGGTGGCGGCCTTTCTCGACGACCTGAAGCGCGTCAGCGCTTAGGCGCGCGCCCGATCGCATCGCCCAGGGTACGCGACAGGCGCGACACCGCCTCCCGGGCCAGGGCCGGGCTGATGGCGAAACAGATCCGCACGAGGCCTTCCCCCTCCGGCCCGAAGGCGGTGCCGGGTGCGACCCCGACCTTGGCGTCCCGCAGCAGGCGGAGCGCGAGGTCGAGGCTCGGCTCGTCCCCGCCCATCCGGGCCATCAGGTAGAAGGCGCCGTCGGGCGGGGCGACCGTGACGCCCGGCAGCCGGGTCAGGCCGTCCACCAGGATCGCCCGCGCCTCGGCGCAGCGGTCGACCATGGTGCGGATGAAGCCGTCGCCCTCGTTCAGCGCCGCGATGCAGGCATGCTGCACGAAGGTCGGGATCGAGGTGGTGCTGTACTGCCCGAGCTTGGCGAAGGTCGGCGCCAGCCCGCGCGGGAAGATCACCCAGCCGGCGCGCCAGCCGGTCATCGCCCAGTTCTTCGAGAAGGTGTTGGTCACGATCAGCCGGTCGTCCGGCTCGCAGATCTGCAGGAAGGACGGGGCGATCCGGTTGCCGTAGGTGAAGTGCGCGTAGACCTCGTCCGAGAGGATCCAGAGGCCGCGGGCGCGGGCGAGGTCGCGCAGGGCCTCCATCTCGGCGCGCGGCATGATCCAGCCCGTCGGGTTCGAGGGCGAGTTGATCATGATCACCCGGGTCCGGGGCGTCAGCGCCGCCTCGATATCGGCGAGCGGCAGGGCGAAGCGCCCGTCCGGCTGCCTCCGATACGGCACCGCCACCGGCACGCCGCCGGCGATGCGCACGGCCTCGCGCAGATTCGGCCAGGCCGGGGAGGGGATGATGATCTCGTCGCCCGGCTCCAGCAGGACCTGGGCGGCCTGCATGATCGCGTTCATGCCGCCAACCGTGACGGCGAACCGGTCCGGCGGGATCTCCACGCCCCAGTGGCGGGCGTGATAGGCGCCGAGCGCCTCGCGCAGGGCCGGCAGGCCCAGCGACGTGGTGTAGCGGGTATGCCCCGCGAGCATCGCCCGGTGCGCCGCCTCGACGATGAAGGGCGGCGTCGGCAGGTCGCCCTCGCCGATCCAGAGCTTCACCACCTCCGGGTCGTCGCGCCCGCGATCCGCCACGAGGCCGATCTGGCTCGTGCCGATGCCGCGGATGCGGTCCGACAGGAGCGCGGCGAGATCGACCGGAGCGGTTTCGGCAGGGAATGCGGCAAGGGACTCGGCCATGGGGCGCGGGGGCTCTCGTGATGTCCGGGCGCGGCCGACGGGGAGTGCGTCGCGGCCCTTTGGCCCGATGCGGCGCCAAGCCGGCAGGTCCCGATCGTGGGGTAGGGGCTGACCCTGACGCGTTCCAGGCCACGCGTCCAGACCTCTCGCGGACCCTGCGTAGCACGTCGACCCGAGGAGACACGCAGAAGTTATCGTCTTTTCAGGAATTTCTGAAATTGCTATATTGCGAGTCGACGTCGGTTGGTTGGAGGCCTGCTGTGCTTGCCTATCTCGATCCCCTCATCCTCGCCCGAGCGCAATTCGGGTTCACGTTGGGGTTCCACATCATCTTCCCCTGTTTCTCGATCGGCCTCGCGAGCTACCTCGCGGTGCTGGAGGGCCTGTGGCTCACCACCGGGCGGCAGGTGTTCATGGACCTGTTCCGGTACTGGCTGAAGATCTTCGCCATCGTCTTCGGCATGGGTGTCGTGTCCGGACTGGTGATGTCCTACCAGTTCGGGACCAACTGGTCGGTCTTCTCCGACAAGACCGGGCCGGTGCTTGGGCCGATGATGGCCTACGAGGTCATGTCGGCCTTCTTCCTGGAGGCCGGGTTCCTCGGTGTGATGCTGTTCGGGATGCGCAAGGTGGGGCCGCGACTCCACTTCGCCGCGACCCTGATGGTGGCGCTCGGCACCTTCTTCTCGGCCTTCTGGATCCTGTCGGTGAACTCGTGGATGCAGACGCCGGCCGGCTACGGGACGAACCCGCAGGGTCAGTTCATCCCGCTGGACTGGTGGGCGGTGGTGTTCAACCCGTCGTTCCCGTTCCGCCTCGTCCACATGGTTCTGGCGGCCTACCTCACCACCGCTCTCGCGGTCGGTGCTGTGGGGGCCTGGCACCTGCTGCGGGATCGGACCAACCCGGCCGCCCGGACGATGTTCTCGATGGCGATGTGGATGCTCGCCTTCGTCGCGCCTGCCCAGATCCTGGCCGGCGATGCGCACGGTCTCAACACCCTGGAGCATCAGCCCGCCAAGGTCATGGCCATGGAGGGGCATTTCCAGAGCCATCCGGACGGCGCGCCGCTCGTGTTGTTCGGCCTGCCCGACCAGGAAGCCGGCACGATCCGCTATGCGCTGGAGATCCCGAAGCTGTCCTCGCTGGTGCTCAAGCACGCCTTCGACGCGCCGCTCGCCGGCCTCGAAACCCTGCCCCGAAAGGACTGGCCGCCGGTGCCGGTCGTGTTCTGGTCGTTCCGCGTGATGGTCGGCCTGGGGATGCTGATGCTCCTGCTGGCTTGCCTGAGCCTATTCGCCCGCTACAAGGGCCGGCTCTACACCTGGGCGCCCTTCCACCGCTTCGCCTTCGCCATGGGGCCCGCCGGCTTCGTGGCGGTGCTGGCCGGCTGGGTCACCACCGAGGTCGGGCGCCAGCCCTACACGGTGTTCGGCCTGCTGCGCACGGAGGACTCCGCCTCGCCGCTCCAGGGGCCTGCCGTGGCCGCCTCGCTCACGGCCTTCGTGGTGATCTACTTCACGGTCTTCGCCATGGGGACGCTCTACATCCTGCGCCTGATGGCCAAGCCGCCGCAGTCCGGCGAGACCGGGATCGAGCCCGGCGCGCCGATCCGGACCGCGGGCATCACGCCCGCCTCCGCCATCGATCCCGACCGCCATCTCCAGCCGACCGCGTGAGGCCGCCATGCTGCACAATATCGATCTCACTGTTGTCTGGGCGTTCATCATCGCCGCCGCGATCTTGTCCTACATCATCATGGACGGCTTCGACCTCGGCATCGGCATCCTGTTCCCGACCCTGAAGCCGGGAACCGACCGGGATACCGCGATGAACTCGATCGCCCCGGTCTGGGACGGCAACGAGACCTGGCTGGTGATGGGTGGCGGGGGGCTGTTCGCGGCCTTCCCGCTCGCCTACGCGGTCATCCTGCCGGCGCTTTACGCGCCGATCATCGCGATGCTGCTCGGGCTGATCTTCCGGGGCGTCGCCTTCGAGTTCCGCTGGCGCGATCCTGGCCATCGCGCCGCCTGGGACGTCGCCTTCGCGGTCGGCTCGGTGGTGGCCGCCCTGGCCCAGGGGATCACCCTGGGGGCGCTGCTCCAGGGCATCACCGTGGAGGGCCGCGCCTATGCCGGCGGCTGGTGGGATTGGCTGACGCCGTTCACCCTGCTGGTCGGCGTGAGCCTCGCGGTCGCCTACGCGCTGCTCGGGGCCACGTGGCTGGTGATGCGCACCGAGGGCACACTCCAGCTCCAGGCCCGGCGCCTCGCCCAGCGCCTCACCATCGGGACGGTGACGGCGATCGCTCTGGTGAGCGCCGCAACCCCGTTCCTGCAGGGGCGCTACTTCACGCGCTGGCTGGAGATGCCGAACGTGCTCGTCACCGCGCAGGTGCCGCTCCTCGTGGCGCTCGCGGCCTACGCCCTGTGGCGGACCCTGCGGGGCGGGGCCGAGCGGGCGCCGTTCCTGATCGCGCTCGGGCTGTTCGGCCTCTCGTTCCTCGGGCTCGGGATCAGCATCTTCCCCGACGTGGTGCCGGGACGGATCACCATCTGGCAGGCGGCCGCCCCCGAGGCGAGCCAGATCTTCCTGCTGGTCGGCGCCGCGGTCCTGATCCCGATCATCCTGACCTACACCGCCTACTCGTACTGGGTGTTCCGCGGTAAGGTCGACACGCATGGGTATCACTGATGGCCCCCACCGCCCCGCTCCCCCTATGGAAACGCTTCGCCTGGTTCGTGGCGATCTGGGCGCTGAGCATCGTGGCCCTCGGGCTGGTCGCGACGGTGCTCCGGTTCTGGCTCAAGACCTGATAGGGTGCCGGGAGAGCCCGGCACCCCCGGATCCTCGCACCCCGTCGGACCCCCCCGTGCAGTTGCCCCCCCTCGTCCAGACCTTCGTGCTTCATTTCGGAGAGATGGGCTCCCGATGGGGCATCAACCGCACGGTGGGGCAGATCTACGCCGTGCTGTTCGTCGCCGAGCGGCCGCTCAACGCCGACGAGATCGTCGAGCGGCTCGGCGTGTCGCGCTCCAACGTCAGCATGGGTCTGAAGGAGTTGCAGTCGTGGAACTTGGTGCGGCTCCAGCACAGGCCCGGCGACCGGCGGGACTACTTCGCCACGCCGGATGATGTCTGGCAGATCGTCCGCACCCTGGTCGAGGAGCGCAAGAAGCGCGAGATCGACCCGACCCTGACGCTCCTGCGCGAGCTGCTGATGCAGCAGGTCGAGACCGAGGCCGAGCGTCATGCCCAGGCCCGGCTCGGGGAGATGCACGACCTGTTCGAGCTCTTCACCGGCTGGTACGACGACATGCGCCGGCTGGAGACCGACCGCCTCGTCCAGCTCCTCACCCTCGGCGCCAAGGTCCAGAAGGTGCTGGAGATGAAGGATCGGCTGACCCGCTTCGGCGGCCGGGCCGACAAGGGGGATTGAGGCCCCTGGCCGGGAGGGCGACGATGCCGATCGGATCAGAGCCGGGCTTGCCCGTCCCGGTACACCGCCAGGAGGCAGACACCGACATATTCAATATGGGCGCGCAGGACCGCCGCCGCCGCATCGACGTCGCGGGCCTCGCAGAGATCGAGGATCTGCGTGTGCTCCTCCTGGGCGCGGGCGACATCCCCCATGGCCTGGAGCTGCAGGCGCGTCGGGCGGTCGCAATCCTGCAGCAGGCCCGACACGATCGCGAGCGCGCGGGGCCGTTCGGCGTGGCGCAGCAGGTCGAAGTGGAAGCGGCGGTTCAGCTCGCCCCAGAGCATGACTTCGCCGCTGCTCAGCGCCTCACCGTAGGCCTTCAGCACGGCGCGAAGGTCCCTGAAATCCTCGTCGGTGAGGTGGCGGGCCGAGAGCGGCAGGAGCTGGGGCTCGAGCTGGGCGCGGAGCCGAAAGATATCCTCCACCTCCGTCAGGGAGAGGCCCGATACCACGGCTCCGCGGTGCGGCGCGATCTTGACGAGATTGACGGCCTCCAACTGGAGGAGCGCTTCGCGGATCGGGATCCGGCTGATCCCGAATTCTTCGGCCAGCGCATCCTGGCGAAGCTGAACGCCCGGGCGCAGTTCCCCGGTCAGGATCCGCCGCCGCAGCGAATCAGCTACCGCCGCCGCGACCGTCTTATGCCGCAGCCTGTCAGGCACGCGGCGCCCTGGAACCGCTGTGAACATGGAGGCCTCGACCAGAGGGTATACACTCATACATAGCATCCTCCGGCAGCGAAGTCCCGCCGTGCCGATTCGGACTATAGTCCTCGCATACGTCAGGTTGCCATGCAAGGCCAACATTAACCTCACGGGAAGATTCCCGTGAGGGTGGCCAGTCGTTTGCGTCTCCAGGCCGTGTATTGATCGAATGGGACAGGGGTGTGCGTTCCTTGGTGCCGAAGGCGTTCCGAGTGTTGATGCGTAGGACGATGCGCTAAGTTCCTGCGTCAAGCCGGGTATTGCCCGCGGATCGAACGGTAGTCTGTGGGCCGATAGACTTCCCTAATATGTATTAGCTTCAGCGCCTGTCAGGGGCTCGTGCCGGCCCCGCGGCCTGCGGATCGGCCCACGGAGCGTTGGCGAGGCTCTGCACAAGGTGGGCCATGAGGGCCGTGACGCGGGCCGGCCGGGGATCGCCGGGCGGCGTCACCAGGTGCAGCGCGATCGGGGGCGGCGACCAGCCGGGTAGGACCCGCTCCAGGCGGCCCGATTCCAAGTCGTCCCAGATCATGAAATCGGGCTGGAGCGCGAGGCCGAGGCCGGCCCGGAGCGCCGGGGCCAGCGCCTCGGCGTTGTTGGCCCGCAGCGCGCCGCCGGGCGTGACCACGGCCTCCGCGCCGCGCGCATCCACGAAGCGCCAGCGGTCGGGCGTCGGCAGATAGGCGTAGCCGAGGCAGGCGTGGCGGGCGAGTTCGTCCGGATGCCGGGGGCGTCCGTGCTGGTCGAGATAGGCGGGCGTGGCCACGAGCGAGCGACGGACCGCGCAGAGCCGGCGGGCGCGCAGCGACGAATCCGGCAGGGCCGCGATCCGCAGCCCGATGTCGAACCCGCCGCCCACGAGATCGACCACCGCGTCGGAGAGGTGCAGGTCCACAGACACGGCCGGATGCGCACGAAGGAAATCCGGCAGCACTGGCGCGACATGCATCACCCCGAAGGTCATCGGGGCCGCGAGCCGCACCAGTCCGCGCGGCTCCGCGGCGCCAGCCATGGCCAGCGCCTCGGCGGCCTCGCCCTCGGCGAGGATGCGCGCGGCGCCCGCCCTGGCGGCCTGCCCGGCTTCGGTGAGCGCGAGCTTGCGCGAGGTGCGGTTGAACAGCCGCGCCCCGATCCGGAGTTCAAGCCGGCCGACCGCCTTCGAGACCGTGCCCTTCGACAGCCCGAGATCCGTGGCGGCCCGGGCGAAGGAGCCGGTCTCCACCACCTTGGCGAACACCGCCCAGGCTTCGAAGTCAGGCAGTCTCATTTGCCAAGCTCTTGGGTCAGATCCGGAAACGATGGGTCTCCAGCGTTTCTATTTTCGGGACCAAGGGCAAGGGGCAGATTGCTGTCATCGCAAGACGCACCGCGCCCGGCGCGGCAGCCTCAGGAGACAGCGCCATGATCCAGACCGGCCTCCATCACGTCACGGCCTTCTCCGGGCTGGCCCTGCGCAACCTCGACTTCCACACCCGCGTGCTCGGGCTGCGGCTGGTGAAGAAGACCGTCAATTTCGACGATCCGGGCACCTACCACCTCTATTACGGTGACGCGGCCGGGCGCCCCGGCACGATCCTGACCTTCTTCCCCATCGAGCGGGCCGCCCCCGGCCGCGTCGGCGTCGGTGAGACGCAGGAGACCGCGTTCCGGATCCCCCGCGCCTCCATCGGCTGGTGGACGCACCGCCTGATCGAGCAGGGCGTCGCCCATGAGCCGCTGGTGCAGGTCTTCGGCGCGCCGGTTCTGCGCTTCCGCGATCCCGACGGGATGATGCTCGCCTTGGTCGGAGTCGCGGATCCGGAGGGCGAAGGCGAGGCCTGGGCCTCCGGCGAGGTCCCGGTCGAGCACGCCATCCGCGGCCTGCACGGGGTCACGCTGCTCCTCGACAAGGCCGAGCCCACGGCCGCGATCCTCACGGAGGTGCTGGGCCTGCACGAGGCCGGCCGCGAGGGCAACCTGATCCGCTTCGCGGGCAGTGCCGCGGTGGGCGGCTTCGTGACCCTGCGGGCGGTGGGCGGCTTCCTGCCCGGCCGGCCCGGCGCCGGCTCGGTCCACCACATCGCGTTCCGGGCGGCGGACGACGCCGCGCAGGCCGCGATGGGCGCCGCCCTCGCCGCCCGGGGCCTCCACGTCACCGAGCAGCGCGACCGGCAGTATTTCCGCTCGATCTACTTCCGCGAGCCGGGCGGCGTGCTGTTCGAGATCGCCACGGACGCGCCCGGCTTCGCGGTCGACGAGCCGATCGAGGCCCTTGGGTCCGCCCTGAAGCTGCCCGCCGGGCTGGAGCCACACCGGGCTGAGATCGAGGCCGTGCTGCCCAAGGTCGCCTGAAGCCAGCGCGCCCGCTCCGCGTCCCGCGGGGCGGGACCGCCCCCACACCGCCAGGAGGTCGCCATGACCCACGAGACCCTCGGGTTCATCCACCGCTTCGAGCCCGGCCCGGATACGGGGCACCCGCTGCTCCTCCTGCACGGGACCGGCGGCGACGAGAGCGATCTCCTGCCGCTCGGCCGGATGCTGGCGCCGGACGCCGCGCTCCTGTCGCCCCGGGGCGCGGTTCTCGAGAACGGCATGCCCCGCTTCTTTCGCCGGCTGGCGGAGGGCGTGTTCGACGAGGCCGACCTGCGCCGCCGCAGCCACGACCTCGCGGGCTTCGTGGCGGCGGCGCGCGATCATTACGGGCTCGGCGCGCCGCTGGCGCTGGGCTTCTCCAACGGCGCCAACATCGCCGCCGCTTTGCTGATGCTGCGGCCGGAGATTCAGGCGGGCGCCGTGCTGATGCGCCCGATGGTGCCCTTCGCCGATCCCCCGGCGGCCGAGCTCGCGGGAAAACCCGTCCTGATTCTCTCCGGCGCCATGGATCCGATCGTGCCGGTGGAGAATGCAAGCCGCCTCGCGGCGCAGCTCACCGCCGCCGGCGCGCAGGTCGAGCATCGGATCCTGCCCGCCGGCCACGGCCTGTCGCAGGCCGAGGTCAGCCTCGCGGCAGGCTGGCTGGAGAGAGTTGCACGTCCGGGCGCGACCTGAGTCCTGCGCCCGCCGCCGAAGCGAACGGAACCCCCATGGTGACCTTGATCTCCCGCGCTCCGAACGCAACTGCGCTGCTCCCGCTGGCCGGCCGGATCCTGATGAGCGTGATCTTCCTGGTGAGTGGTGCCGGCAAGCTCGTCTCTCCCGTGGCGACCCTCGCCACCATCGAGGCTGGTGGCCTGCCGGTACCGCCGATCTCCTACGGGGTGGCGACCTCCGTCGAGATCGGCGGTGGCCTCCTGCTGATCGCCGGCTACCGCACCCGGCTCGTCGCGATCGTGCTGTCCGTCTTCGCGATCGTGACGACGGTAACCTTCCATGCGGTGCTCGGCGACAAGGCCCAGATGACTCACTTCCTGAAAAACCTCGCCATGACCGGGGGGCTGTTCCAGGTCGCAGCCTTCGGGGCCGGTCCGCTCAGCCTCGATGCCCGGCAGGGCCGAGCCTGAGGTCGTGTTGGCCGTCAGCCTTTCCCGCACCGGTTCAGATCCGTAAGGCTATGCCGGGACGCGCATCCGTGCCGTCCGACATGCGGGATCCTCCATGCCGGCCACCGACGACCAACTCGCCCTCGGGATCATCGGCGCGGGGATCATGGGCGAGCGCCTGCTCGGCGCGATCCACGGGGCGCCGGACTCACCCGTCCGGGTCGCTGCGATCTGGGACCCGTCGCCGGAGGCCCTGGCCCGCATCGGCGCGGCCTTCCCCATGGTGCCGCGCGTCGCCGATGCCGAATCCGTCGTGGCGTCGAGCGCCTGCCTCTACGTCGCCTCGCCGCCGGCCTCGCATCTCGGCTACGCGCGGGCTGCCCTGGCGGCGGGCCGGAGCGTCTTCTGCGAGAAGCCGCTCGCCATCGACCTCGCCGAGGCCCGCGCCTTCGTGGCGGAGGCCGGACCGGCCGGCGCGGTGAACTTCCCCTTCGCCTCGTCGCCCGGCGTTGCGGTGCTGCAGCGCTGGATCGCCGAGGGCGCCGTGGGTAGGCCGCGGCGCCTCACCATCGCGGTGGACTTCGCCCGCTGGCCGCGCCCGTGGCAGGCAGACGCGGTGCGCTGGCTCGACGCGCGGGCGGAGGGCGGCTTCACCCGCGAGGTCGTCTCGCACTTCCTGTTCCTGGCCCGCCGCCTGCTCGGCCCGCTGGAGGGAATCGGTGGCCGCATCGATTTCCCGGAGCCCGGCCGCTCCGAGCGGGCGATTGACGTGACGCTCACGGCGGGCGGCGTCCCCGTGACCCTGACCGGCCGGGTCGGCGGCACCGACAAGGACGACCACAACACGTGGACGCTGGCGGGCGACGCGGGCGCCGTCCGACTGCGCGACTGGGCCATCGCCGAGCGCCTTGGCCCGGATGGGCGCTTCGAGCCGGAGCCCGGCGCACTCCCGAATGAGACGCTGCGCCCGATCACCCTGCGGCGCCAGCTCGACGGCGTCGTCCGGATGGCGCGGGGCGAGCCGCACCACCTCGCCACCTTCGCGGAGGCGCTCGCCGTGCAGGAGGCGGTCGAGGCGATCCTGTCGCTGTGAGGAGGACTCACACCTCCAGGAGGTCGATCAGGAACGGGATCAGCGGCGCGTCGGCGGGGGGCATCGCGAGATCGCGTAAAGCCTTCGGCCGGACCCATTTCAGCGCCTGCCCCTCCATCGGCTGCGGCGTGCCGGTCCAGCGCCGGCAGACGTAGAGCGGCATCAGGAGGTGGAAATCCGGATAGGCGTGGCTGGCGAAGGTCAGGGGCGCGAGGCACGGCTCCTCGACCCGGATGCCGAGTTCCTCGGAGAGTTCCCGGATCAGCGTCTCTTCCGGCCGCTCGCCGGCCTCGACCTTGCCGCCGGGAAATTCCCACAGGCCGGCGAGCTGCTTGCCTGCCGGGCGCTCGCTCACCAGCACGCGGCCATCGACATCGACCAGGGCCACGGCCACCACGAGGAGAAGGCGCGGGCCGGCCGTCCCGGGGGCACTCATGGCGTCACCGCGAAGGTGGCCGCGACTTCGGAGGACATCTGGATCGTGCCGGCCTCGATCGGGACGCGCCGGCCCTTGGCGGCCATCGGCGCCGCCAGGGCGCGGTTCGCGAGCGCGTAGGGTGTGCCGCCCGCGGGTCCCAACGTGCAGAGCGGGCCGAGCTTGACGCCGAGGGCGTCGGCGAGCGCCGCGGCCCGGCTGCGGGCGTCCCGGGCCGCCGCCACCTGGAGGGTGGCGTCGAGTTTGTCGGGATCGCGCAGGCCGAAGCCGACGCCGTCGATCCGGTTCGCGCCGGCCTCAAGAGCCTGGCGCAGGAGGTCGCCGAGCCGGTCCATGTCGGCGAGGCGGACGCTCACGAAGTTGCTCGCCCGGTAACCGTCCGGCTCCTCGGTGAGGCCGCCCCCTGGCCGGGCCACCGATCGTGTGGCGGCTTGCAGCGAGACAGCCGCGGTGCCGATATCGGCCGCCGGCACGCCGAGGGCGCGGGCCTGCGCCGAGACGCCCGTCACCGCCTTCGAGGCCGCGTCGAGGGCCGCGGCCGCATCGGGCGCACGCGCCTCGATGCCCACCGTCACCTCGGCGAAATCCGGCACCCGCGCCTCCGCGGCGCGGCCGACCACGCTGATATGGCGGGCGCAGGCCGAATCGTCGGCCCGGGCCCCGGTTGAGAGCGCAGCGATCAGGAGGACGCCGGCCAGGGCTGCCCTCACGAGCGGTAATCCCCGTTGATCTCGATATAGGCCTTGGTCAGATCGCAGGTCCAGACACGGGCCTGACCCGCGCCGAGGCCCAGATCCACCCGGATCTCGATCTCCGGCTCGCGCATCACCGCGCTCGCCGCCGCCTCGCTGTAATCCGGGTCCCGGGCCCCCTGGACGGCCACGCGCACGTCGCCGAACCAGATGGCGAGCCGGTCGCGGTCGGCGGGCTCGCCGGCCTTGCCGACCGCCATCACCACCCGCCCCCAATTGGCGTCCTCGCCCGCCACCGCGGTCTTCACCAGCGGCGAATTGGCGATCGACATCGCGATGCGGTGGGCCGACGAATCGCTCTCGGCCCCCGTGACCCGGACGGTGACGAACTTGCGCGCGCCCTCGCCGTCCTTGGCGACGAGCTGCGCCAGCTCGATCAGCAGGCTGTCCAGGGCCTCCCGGAAACCCGAAAGCCGCGGATCGGCCGGGTCCGACAAAGCCGCATTGCCGGCCCTGGCGGTGGCGAACAGCATCAGCGTGTCGGAGGTGGAGGTGTCGCCGTCCACCGTGACGCAGTTGAAGCTGGTCTTCGCGCCGGCCGAGAGGAGGGATTGCAGCACCGCCTGGGGCAGGGCGGCATCGGTGAACACGAAGGACAGCATCGTCGCCATGTCGGGGGCGATCATGCCGGCGCCCTTGGCGATGCCGTTGATCGTCACCGGCACGCCGTCGATCGTGGCCGTGCGGGTCGCGAGCTTCGGGAAGGTGTCGGTGGTCATGATGGCGCGCGCCGCCTCGGCCCAGGCGGCGGAGCCGTCCGTGGCGCGGGCCGCGCAGTCGGCCAGAACGCCCTCGAAGCGCTCGGCCGGCAGCGGCTCGCCGATCACGCCGGTCGAGGCGACGTAGACCTCTTGGGGGCCGCAGCCCGCCGCCTGCGCGGCGATCTCGACGGTGCGGGCGACCGCCTCCCGGCCGAGTCGGCCCGTGAACGCGTTGGCGTTGCCGGAATTGACCACCAGCGCCCGCGCCGACCCCTCGGCCAGCGCCTCGCGGCACCAGTCGACCGGTGCCGAGGGGCATTTCGAGCGGGTGAACACGCCGGCCGCCCGCGTGCCGGGCTCCAGCGCGACGTAGAGCACATCGGTCCGGCCGCTGTAGCGGATCCCGGCCTGGGCGGTGGCGATTCGCACTCCCGGAAGCGGGGGCAGCTCGGGCGTCGCGGTGGGCGCCAGCGGGGAGACGGGCGGGGATTTCGCGGACGACATCGGCTCAGGCTCCGGGAGCGCGCGGTGGGGTCCCGCGGGCGGCCCGGTGTTGAGCGCAGGACCCAGGCTGCGTCAACCGTGTGCCCGATCTCTGGTCGGGGATCCCGTCTGCCGCCTCATTGTGCGCAGACGGCGCGAAATGCGGCGCCTCCGCGGCGGCAGGCTTGCGTCCGAATTACAACCCGGCATAGCATGCTGCATCGCAATGCGAGCGCGAAGTCGAGTTCGGAATGTCCACGCCCGACGTCACGACTGCCTCCAGCACGATGCCCCAGGGCGGATGCTACCGGATTCAGGTTCTGGTCGTCGGTCGCCACAAGCGCTGGCGCGACGAGGTGGCCGCGCAGGTCCGCCTGCTGGGCTATCAGGTCACTGCCTGCGACCGCGGCATCGACGCCATGACGGTCCTGGCGCTGGGCCTGCCGGTGGACGTGATGGTGGTGGATTCCGGCCTGCAGGGCGGCCTGTGCTGCGCACAGCTGGCTGTCGAGGCGCGGACCCTGCGCCCGGGCCTGCGCATCGTGCTCGCGGGCGACGCGCTCGATGATCCGGAACCGGAGGCGCCGGCCCAGATCCCCGACGCGCTGCGCGTCCGCCACGACCAGCTCCAGAGCGGCAGGGTGGCGACCCTGATGCGCGAAGCGCTGGGTGATCGCGCCGCCTGATCGGGCACGCCGAACGCCCCTTCACGCTATCCGAGCATGTGCGCCGCGGGACCGATCGGCGCCGTGACCCGAGCCGAGCATGCTCGGGCACCTCACGAAACGTCGGACGCCCTGGAGCGGTCCGATTCGCGTTGTCACCGCCAAGCTGTCCTGCGGGGAACCAGGGTTCAAGCACTGGTCGATCGAACGCAAGTCCGGATCTCGGGCCAAGGCCGGGACGGCCATTCCGCTGAGGACCGGATGATCCGGCGGCCCAAGAGTGTCATGTTCCGGGTGTCGAGATCTCACGGATATCGTCTCGTTCAGGTTGTGTGACGTGATCGCGGTTCCGGGGCCAAAGAATTTAGACCGGTCTTCACAATATAATGTGATTGATCTTCGCATATGCTTGCGATGACTATGGGGTTGCTGCCGCTGGACATGCTGTATTGATTTGTGAGTGATCTGGATACGTGGCGAATAACTTCAAGTTAAGATCCTGATTTGACACAAACTTGTCACGAGCAATTCGCTTCCTAGTGGAGTTTGCCCCAAAAAATCTATCCAACCGAAAAGGCTGACTCCCTGTGAAGATCGGAATACGTATCCGCCTGTATGCCGGATTCGCGTTGCTCGTTGCGATCGCTGCTGTCATCGGAGCTTTCGCAACTTACCAGCAGGATAATCTCGATCAGGAATATGAACACCTGAGCTTCATCCAGGAGAGTGCGCAGGAGATCATCGCGATGGACGGCCTCGCCGCCCAGCTCGCGGCCAAGGCTGAGTATTACCGCGTGGCGCTGGACGCCGCGCAGATCCCCGTCCTGCAGGAGGTCCGGCGCTCGCTCGAGGAAATCGCCGCGCAACGCATGGCCAAGGCCCTGACAGAAATCGGGAGAGTCCGTTATCGCGCCATCGTCGACGATGCGGCTGCGATGAAGGCCGACTTGAACCGTCTCGCGGAGGCCGGTTCCCGGCTCGATGCCACGCGGCAGCGCATCATCAAGGCGGGCAACAACCTGACCGAGCTGGTCGAGGGGCTGGTCGCCGATCTCGGTCGGGATGGCGACGATGGGACCAAGCTGCAGGTCAGCCGCGTCCAGAATGCCGTGCTGGCCTCACGCCTCTCGGCCGCGCGCTCCATCATCGATCACGATCCGCTCTATCAGGACGAATTTCGAGGGAAGATCGAGCAGGCCAGCGCCGCTCTCCAGGACCTGCAGGACCATGGCTCCGCGGCGATTGCCGGGCGGGTGAGAGACATCGCGAACGCACTCGTCCCCTACAGGGCGGAGCTTGGCGCTTTTCACGAGGCGGCGGCCGCATCGAAAGCGATGTACGAGACCGGCATCAAGCCGCATACGGGCGCCATCGCGGCGAACTGCGCCGAACTCCGCAAGCGGATTCTGGCGACGACGGCGCAAATCAAGACGTCGACCGCCGAGACGGCCCTGCGCGCCTGGCGCATCGAGATCGGCCTCGGCACGCTCGCCCTGATCATCGGCGTGACCCTGGCCTCCATCATCGCGCGCAGCATCATCCGGCCTATCGACGGCATGGTGAAGGCCATGGCGCGCCTCGCCAACGGCGACACGGATCTCGTGGTCCCCTCGCAGGAGGCCGCGGGCGAGCTCGGTGCCATGGCCAAGGCCGTGGAGGTGTTCCGCCGCAACGCCATTGCCAGGGCCGAGCTGGAGGCCGCCCAGGCCGCCGAGCAGGCGGCCCGCCTGCGCCGGGCTGAGCGGCGCGAACAGCTCGTCGAGATCTTCGATCAAAGGGTGGCTGCTTCCCTTGGGATTGTCACCCTGGCCACCAACGAACTCGACGCCACGGCCCATTCGATGACGCAGATCGCCGATGACACCAATGCCCAGGCGATGGCCTCGACCACGGCCGCCGACCTGGCGTCCATGAATGTCGAGACCGTAGCGGCGGCGGCCGAGGAGATGGTCTCCTCGCTCCAGGAGATCGAGCGGCAGGTGCTCCGCGCCAACGAGGCGGCCAGCCTCGCCGCCCACGAGGCCGATGCGAGCAACGCCGCCATGGCCAGCCTGCAAGCGGCTTCCGAGCAGATCGGCGCGGCGGTGACGACGATCTCGGGCATCGCGGCCCAGACCAACCTCCTGGCGCTCAATGCCACGATCGAGGCAGCGCGTGCCGGCGAAGCGGGACGGGGCTTCGCGGTGGTGGCGGCCGAGGTGAAGGAATTGGCCGGCCAGACCGCCAAGGCGACCGATCAGATCGGCGAGCTCATCGCCGCGATCCAGACGGCCACCGCCCAGGCCGGGCAGGCAATGCAGCAGATCGCCCGCACGATCGCGAGCGTGAACGAGATCAGCGGAGCCATCGCCTCCACGGTGGTGGAGCAGACGGCGGCGACGAGCGAGATCTCCCGCAATGCCAGCGAGGCGGCGCAGGGCACGCAGGACGTCTCATCCAACGTGTCGCGGGTGCTGGCCTCGGCCAGCGAGACCGGCAGCGCCGCCACGCAGGTGCTGAACGCGGCGGCCGAGCTGGCCAGGCAGTCGCTGGCCGTCAAGCAGGAGGTCGACAACTTCCTGAACGATATCCAGGCCGTGTAGTCCGGGCCGGGCGTCGCCGCCGCTCTCAGATCGCGGCGGCGGGGTCCGTCTCGTCGCCGTCCCGGTCGCGCCGCTCGCGCGGCCGGCGGTCGAGGAACGAGCGGCCCAGCGCGCGCAGCGGCGCCGTGAGCCGCCGGACATCCTCGGCCCGCTCCATGATGCGCTCGCCGTTGCGGATCTCCTTGTCGAGCCGGGCCATCGTCCGGGCGAGCGCCGGATCGTCGTCGTCGAGCCAGGTCTGGGTCACGCGGGCGAAGGCGATCACCACGCCCTGAAGCTTCAGCTGGCCGAGCGGTCCCTCGGTGTCGATCCCGGCCGCGGCCAGCATGTAACGGTGCGAGTTCAGCATGACGCCGTTCAGCGCCAGCATCGACAGCGGCTCGCCGCGCAGCGCGTAGGCGATCCGGCGGAGCGCGGGCTTGTAGGGCTCCATCGCGTCCAGGCGGCGCATCAGCACGTCGAACAGGCGCTCGCGGGTCGGCTCCTCTTCAAGGCCCGCGAGGTCTCCCTCGAGAACCTTGCGGTCGATGATCCGGGTCAGGCCGCCGAGGATTGCCCCCTTCGACGGGAACAGATCGCGCAGCTCGGCCAGCGTCAGTCCCGCCTCCTGAGCGATGTCGCCGATCTCGATATCGTTCCAGGGCTGCTCGGCGGCGAGCCGCATCAGCGCCTCGACGGCGGCTTCCCGGGGCGGCAGCTTCGGCGGGGTGTCGTCGGGCGCGGCGTTCGCTCCAGCAGAGGCCTCGGGCGCAACGCGCTCCTGCGCAACGCTCTCGGGCGCGCCGCCCGCTCTGGCTGGGCTCGCGGCCTTGCGGGGACGCTTCGCGGGGCCTTTGCTCTCAGTCATGGATCCGTCGCCCGCTCCTGTCGGTCGTCGCGCCTGATGTAGGCAATCCGCCGCGGAAAGGCAGGGGTTTCGCGCGGCCATGCCGCACGGGGCCGACCGGATGTCAGCCGGCGAGTTCCCCCGCCCGCCGGCGGGCCGCCGCCACGGCCTCCCGCATCAGCGCGCCGAGCCCGTCCGGGCGCATCAGCACGTCGAGGGCCGCCGCCGTGGTGCCGCCGGGAGAGGTCACGTTGCGGCGCAACTCCGCCGCGTCCGCTTGGTTCGCGTCGAGGAGCGCACCCGCCCCCGAGACCGTCGCCCGGGCGAGACGGCGCGCCACTTCCGGGGCAAGCCCGGCCGCGACGCCCGCCTCGGCCAAAGCCTCGACCAGAAGAAAGACATAGGCCGGTCCGGAGCCCGAGACCGCCGTCACCGCGTCGATCTGCGCCTCGTCGGCGAGCCACGCGACGGTGCCGTTCGCCGCCAGCAGGGCGTCCGCGGAGGCGCGTTGCCCGGGCGTGACGTCGGGATTCGCGTAGGCGCCGGTGGCGCCCCGGCCGATGCTGGCGGGCAGGTTCGGCATCGCCCGAACGACGGCCCGCGCGCGGGGAAGCCGCTCGTGCAGGTTCGCCACGGTCTTGCCGGCCAGGATCGAGACGACGAGCGTGTCGCGGCCGATCAGCCGGTCGAGGCCGGGTGCCGCCGCCTCCAGCCCCTGCGGCTTGATCCCTAAGACCAGCACGGCACCGGGCTCGGGGTCCGGCGGATTGAGGGCGAGCCCCCGTTCCGCGCACAGATCGACGATCTCGCGGCTGGGCACGGGGTCGATGAGGGTGGTGCGGCGCGGATCGAGCCCCGCCGCCAACCAGCCCGCCAGCATCGCTCCGCCCATCTTGCCGGCCCCGGCCAGGACCAGCGAGGCGGGCATCGATGCCGCGTTCGCCCCCGGGGCGCTCACGCCTCGCCTTCGGTCTCGAACAGGACGGCGTCCAGCGCCTCGCGGGCGCTCTTGCCGGCCCAGAGCACGAACTGGAAGGCTTGATAATAGCGCTCGCAGGCCTCCACCGCGGTCTTCATCATGGTGGCGCATTGCGGGTGTGTCGGAACCGCGCCGCCCGTCAGCAGGAGCGCGTGGCGGAACATCACCACGCTGTCGCTCGACCACAGGTCGAAATGCCCGACCCAGAGCTGCTCGTTGATCAGCGCGACGAGGCGCATCACCTCGGTCCGCTGCCGGTCCGGAACCTTGAGATCGAACGCGCAGGCGACGTGCAACGCCTCCACATCCTCGATCCAGGTGAAGGCCACGTTGTAATCGGTCCAGCGGCCGGGGCTCGTCACCGACATCTCGTCGGTCTCGGCCCGGTCGAAGATCCAATCGCGCAGGGACGCCAGACGTTCGACGACGTCGAGCGGATGCTCGTTCCTATCCGGATCGTGAAAGTCGACGTTGAGCAGCGGCATGACGATCCAAAAGGACGGTCCGGTCGAGAAATCCGGCCCGTCGTGAGCGGTGATGCGAAACCGGAGTGCCGAGAACACCCCGAGACCTTTAACGGCCGGCCGATCTGCGCCGGGGGTGATGCGATCGACTGTCGAAGCTCCGCGGACATCGCCCCGCAGCCCCCGAATCACCCTATGCCCGACTATAAACCGGCCGTGACTCGCGACACAAAGTGCAGGTCATAATCGGTGAACAGGAAACCGGGTCATCGCTGCGGCTTCCTGTGTAAAAGCCCCCCGCGTTGCCGCGCGGACTCAGACCGCGGCTCAGACCACCTCGCTCAGGCCGGCCGCGCCCGCTGCGGCGGGGCCGGATTTCGCCTCGAGGGCCGCGACGCGGGCCGTGAGGGCCTCGTTCTGCGCCTGCAGGCTGGTGACGAGGTCGCGCAGGACGTCGAGCTCTTCCCGGGAGGCGATGTCGAGATCACGGATGACGCGTTCGAGCTGGGCCCGGACCACGGTCTCGGCCTCGCGGCGCACGCCCTGCGCGGCACCGGCCGCATCGGTCATCAGGCGGGCGAGGTCGTCGAACAGGCGATTGGAGGGGGGCATCGGGGTCTCCCGGATCGGCCGGCTGCCGCGACGGCCGCCTGACGGCGCGATTCGAGCTGACGAGATAGGAATCTTCGGTGCGCGGAGCAACGTCCGGATCGTCCGGGTCGCGGAGCAGGGCCGGATCGGACCCCGCTCCGCACCGAACTCACATGCGGTGCATGCGGCGATGCATGCGGTGGTGCATCATCCGCCGTTCCATCCGGCGGTGCATGCGGTGATGCATCATGCGGCGCTCCATCCGCCGGTGCATGCGGTGATGCTCCATGGGCGTCATCCGGACCTGGGTCACGGCGTCGGGGGCAGCGACGGCGCCCGGCATGGCGGGGGCCGCGGAAGCGGGCTGCACGAGGGCGGCACCGCCCAGCGAGGCCAGCACGGCGAAGGCGAAGGTCAGTTTCCTCACGAGGAGACTCCAATTCTCTGATGGCCGGGTATGAGGCCCGGTTCATCCTCCCGGACGGGAGGTGCGGAGAGTCGTCTCGTGCCGCGGGCGGCACGGCGGACCGTCGAGGGCCCGCCGCCATCAACTTCTGACTTAGAGATTCGTTTCCTCGAACGCCTTCACCCACTCGGCGCAGATGCCGGAGCGGACGATGTCGTTGCGGGTAAACTCAACCACCGGTATCGGCATCATCCGGCTTTTGACGAGATGCATCACCGTGCGCAGGCCGGAGGTCTCGCGCAGGTCGGTTTGCGACACGTCGCCGTTGATGATGACCTGACAATCGTCGCCGATCCGGGTCAGGAACATCTTGATCTCGTTGGTCGTGGTGTTCTGCGCCTCGTCGAGGATCACGAGGCAGTTCTTGAAGGTGCGCCCGCGCATCACCTCGAACGGGACGATCTCGATGTCGCCGGCCTTGAGCGCGATCTCGAAGGCGGCCGCGCCCATCCGTTCCTTCATGGCCTCGGTCAGCGGGGCGACCCAGGGGGCGATCTTCTCCTCGAGGGTTCCGGGGAAGTAGCCGAGCGAGCGGCCCGAGGGCACGTTCGGGCGGGTGATGACCACCTTGGCGATGCGGCGCTGGCGGAGCTGGTCGGCGGCGCGGGTGCCGGCGATGAAGGTCTTGCCGGTGCCGGCGGGCCCCAGGACGATGACCTGCGGGGAGCGGGCGAGGGCATCGAGGTATTCGGCCTGGCGTTCGGTGAGAGGTTGGATCGGAGCGAGGTTGCGTTCTTCGTCGAAGCGTGTGCGGTGAATACGGGACGTACGGTCTTCAACCAGTTCAAGGCGTGCGCGGCGTCTCTTCATGGATGTACACTCCAACGGGACTTGCCAACCTGGATTTGTCGCTGAACTGCCGTTTACCTATTTGCTCCCGGATTTACGTCTTTCGCGGAACTAATACGGGCCCCTTCCCAAAGGTTCCGCGCCGCGCTCGTCCGCCTGTGGAGAGCGTCACGACATGCCGCGCGCGGCCGAATACGCAATGCAACTGTCGCACCAGCGTGATTCGTGCCCCACGATTGCGCGCAGGGTGTGACCGGGGGGTGACGGTGGACTCGGCCGGTTCGAAAAAGTCGCCGTGCTGGCGCGGATGCATCAGGCTTGGAATGAGGCTCGGGATGGGGGAGACGCGATGACGCGGCATCCGGCACGATCACGATCCTCCCCGCCCGCTCGGGCGAAGCCGGCCGACCCTGCCGCCCTGGAACGTCCGGGCTTGATCGGCGGGACGGGCCTCACCCGGCCTGGATGAAGCTGTCGAGGACCATCTTCCGGCCGGCCTTGTCGAAGTCAACGGTCAGCTTGTTGCCGTCCACGCCGGCGATCGTTCCGGGGCCGAACTTGGTGTGGAAGACCCGCTGACCGGCCTGGAACGCCGAGGGCGCGCCCGTGGACTTGGCGATCAGCTCGCCCTCGATCTGGCGCGGGCCGCCGCGCTGTCCGCCCGAACGCCCGCCCGGCCCGGAGCCGAAGCCGCGGCCGCCTTGCGGCGCCGTGTTGGCCTGCGCCCGCTGCCAGCCGGGCGTGCCGTAGCTCGACCCGAAGGGCGTCGGGTTGCGGTCGAACCGCGAGGCGCCGGCTGAGAAATGCGCCGGGGCCTCGACCACGTCGACCGCCGATTCCGGCAACTCGTCGATGAACCGGGACGGGATGGTCGAGGACCACAGGCCGTGGATGCGCCGGTTCACCGCGAAGGAGAGTTTTGCGCGCTTGCGCGCCCGGGTGAGGCCGACATGGGCGAGCCGCCGCTCCTCCTCCAGGCCGGCCCGGCCGCTCTCGTCGAGCGCGCGCTGGTTGGGGAACAGGCCGTCCTCCCAGCCGGGCAGGAACACGGTGTCGAATTCGAGCCCCTTGGCGGCGTGGAGCGTCATCAGCGAGACCCGCTCGGCCCCCTCGGCCTCGGAGGCCTCCATCACCAGGGAGACGTGCTCCAGGAAGGCCGCCATGTCGGGGAATTCCTCCATGGAGCGGACGAATTCCTTGAGGTTCTCCAGGCGCCCGGCGGCGTCGGCCGAGCGGTCCTTCTGCCACATCTCGGTGTAGCCGGATTCCTCCAGGATGGTCTGCGCGACCTCGCTGTGCGGCTGCGATTCCACGAGCCGCGCCCAGCGGGAAAAGCTCTCGGTGAGCGCCCGCAGGGTGGAGCGGACCCGGGGCTTCAGCTCATCGGTCTCGCACAGGCGCTCGGCGGCGATCCGCAGGGGGACGCGGTTGGCGCGGCCATAGGTGTGGAGCTGCTGGAGCGTGGCGTCGCCCAGGCCGCGCTTCGGGGTGTTGGCGATCCGCTCGAAGGCGAGGTCGTCGCTGACGTTCACGGTGGCGCGCAGATAGGCCAGGGCGTCGCGGATCTCGGCCCGTTCGTAGAAGCGCGGGCCGCCGATCACCCGATAGGGCAGCCCGAGCTGGACGAACCGGTCCTCGATCTCGCGCATCTGCGCGGAGATCCGCACCAGCACGGCGATCTCCGACAGGGGATGCTGTTTGGCCTGCAGGGATTCGATCGACTCGGCGAGCAGCCGCGCCTCCTCCTCGGAATCCCAGGCCCCCGTGACAGTGACGCGCTCGCCCGGCTCGTCGTCGGTGCGCAGGGTCTTGCCGAGCCGGCTCTCGTTCTTGGCGATCAGCCCCGAGGCGGCCGCCAGGATGTGACCGGTCGAGCGGTAGTTGCGCTCCAGCCGCACCACCACCGCGCCGGGAAAATCGTGCTCGAACCGGAGGATGTTGTCGACCTCCGCGCCGCGCCAGCCATAGATCGACTGGTCGTCGTCGCCCACGCAGGCGATATTCTTTCGGGATTGCGCCAGCAATCTCAGCCAGAGGTACTGGGCGACGTTGGTGTCCTGATACTCGTCCACCAGGATGTAGCGGAAGCGGTCCTGATAGTTGGCCAGGACGTCGGGGTTCTCGCGCCAGAGCTTGAGGCAGAGAAGCAGAAGATCGCCGAAATCGACGGCGTTCAGCGTGGCCAGCCGGGCCTGATAGGCGGTGTAGAGCGCGCCGCCCTTGCCGAACGCGAAGGAAGAGGCCTCGCCCGGGGGCACCTGCTCGGGGCCGAGGCCGCGGTTCTTCCAGCCGTCGATGGCCGAGGCCAGAGCCCGGGCGGGCCAGCGCTTCTCGTCGACGTTCTGATCGGCGATGACCTGCTTCATCAGCCGGAGCTGGTCGTCGGTGCCGAGGATGGTGAAGTCGGATTTCAGCCCGACCAGCTCGGCATGGCGGCGCAGGATCTTGGTGCCGATGGCGTGGAAGGTGCCGAGCCAGGGCATGCCCTCGCCGGCCGGGCCGATCAGCGCGCCGATCCGGTGCTTCATCTCCCGGGCGGCCTTGTTGGTGAAGGTCACCGCCAGGATGTCGAAGGGGCGCGCCCGGTTGGTGGCGATCAGGTGCGCGATGCGGGTGGTCAGAACCCGGGTCTTGCCGGTGCCGGCCCCGGCCAGCACGAGGACCGGGCCCTCCGTGGTCTCGACGGCGCGGCGCTGCTCCGGGTTGAGGCCGTCGAGGTAGGCGGCGGCGTCGCGGCGGAGCGCGCCCATGGCGCGGGCGGCGATGGAGGAGGACGGAGCGCCGTCCCCGGCGGGCTGCGCATGCGGGCGGTTCTGCATCCCGCTTCCCTGGACCAAATCGCGAACGGCGTCGAGGTGGTTCGGGTGGGATGCGACCGGTGGGTGTGGGGTGAGAGCCGTCCGATCCGCACACACTTCGCGGCGCGCTGTAGGTTTGGGGACGGTTTGATCGGTCGCGATCTACGCTTGGTGGACGGGAATATGTCGTCGCAGGAGGCCGCGATCAGGGCCTGTTCCTCGCGCTCGATGAGGGTGGCAGCAGAAGACAGGCCAGCACACCGATGGTCGCTGCAGCCGCAGCAACTCCAAAAGGCCATGCGAAACCGGTGACATCGAGACGTGACGCCGTGAGAGCACCCAGGACTGCGACACCGAGCGCGAACCCAGCTTGTCTGGCGATCACCGTCAGGGCCGAGGCCATGCCGCTCGCCTCCGGCGGCGCGAGGGCAATCACGGCACCGGAGAGTTGTGGATGGGACAGCGCGGCTCCCATCCCGATCAGCGCCATTCCGGCGAGGGCGCAGGCACGGGCTGACGTGGCCTCGACAAGCGATGAGAGAGCAAGGGCGGCCCCACCAAGTGCAATCAGCGCCAGTGCCATCGTGAAGAGCCGCCGCCATCCCAGGCGCGGCACGAGGCTACCAGCGAGCGGAGGCATGGCGAGCATGGGAAGCGTGGCCACCAGCATTGCCAGCCCGGCTGTCTCGGCCGTCCAGCCGAAGGCAATGCTCAGAAAGAGGGGGAGGTAAACGAGAACGGCCCAGTAGCCGACCGAGACGGCGAAGAGCAGGGCTGTCACGCCCATCATGGGGCGGCTTGCAAAGACCGCCGGATCGAGCATCGGCCGTGGCTGCCTGCGCTGCCGGATGGCGAACAATGCAGCAAGTCCGACCCCGGTGCCGAGCCCGAACGCTAGGGGAACTGGCGCATCATGGGCTTCCAATATGGTTTCGATAAGCAACGCCAGTGCGACGGTCAGAAGTGCAATGCCGAGCCAGTCCAACGGCTTGTCTGTGTTGTCGCGCTCTTCTGCCACGAGGCGCGGCACCATCAGCGCGATCAGCATGCACAGTGGCAGGTTGAAGAGGAAAATCCAGCGCCAACCCAGGCCGGCCCCGATGACGCCGCCGAGGCTCGGCCCCAGCGCCATGGCAACTCCGGATGCCATACCGGCGACGCCGAAGGCGCGAGCCCGCGATTCCGCGGCCGGAAAGGCGGTGGCGATCGAAGCGAAACCCCCGGTCACAAGGAAAGCTGCGGCGGCGCCTTGTGCAGCGCGGGCGATCAAAAAAAGGGGGCTGTTCCGGGCAAGGCCGCAGGCGAGGGATGCCACCAGAAACCCGATGTTGCCGGCGAGGAGGGTGTGTCGCTTGCCGAAGCGGTCGGCGATGGCACCCGCGACGAGGAGGGTCGCGGTGAAGGCGATGCTGTAGGCGTCAATGATCCAGGCCCACTGCGCCACACGGATGCCGAGCGTCGTGCCGATCGACGGCAGGACGACCACGACCGATGTCACGTCAAAATTCGTCAGGGCGGCGGCGAAGCCGAGGCTGACCGCAGTCAGGCGGGTCCGACCAGTCCAGGCATCGTTCGCGACGGTGTGCTGCATGGCCTCGCAATGAGCCGCATGCAGCATCACGGCAAATGAGTATTGCTCCGCAGCGCATGAAGCGATTTAATGCGGTGTGTCTCGGATCCCGTCGCGCATGCCCCCATTTGCGGGCCTCCTCGCCTTCGAGGCTGTGCTGCGACACGGCAGCATGACGTTGGCCGGCGATGAACTGGGTCTCACGCAGAGCGCCGTCAGCCACCGCATCCGAGCCCTGGAAGATTTCTTCGGCGTCGCCCTGCTCGAACGGCTCAACCCGGGCCTGCGCGTGACCGAGGCGGGTGGGAGACTCGCCCAGGAACTTGGCCCGTTGCTCGGGACGCTCGCGGGCATGCACCGGCGAATCGCCGGGCGAACAGGACTGCGCGTCTTCCGGCTTGGTCTCAGCACAGCCCTGTTGGCTTGGTGGCTGTCGCCCCGCTTGCCCGCCCTCTGCGGCGGCTTCCCGGATCTGTCTGTCGAGGTCGTGACGTGGGATACGGCCGCCGAGGCCGCGTGTGTCGACGTCGATCTCGCCCTGCTCTGGTTGCCGCAGGCCAATGGAGTGGAGGGCGCGTGCGCGCTGCCATTCCCAATCGAGAGCGTCTTCCCCGTGGCTGCGCCGGGGCTACTGAGCACCCTATGCCCCGGCCAGGATTGGCGAGCGCTGCCGCTGCTCGCGAAGGGACGCAGGGGCGAAGAGACGGGACGGGAATGGTCTTGGTCGACTTGGTTGCAGGGTGACCCTGGTCACGAGGCGATCCGCTTCCGAGACATCGGCAGCTCCCTCCAGGCGGCGGTGGATGGGAACGGTGTGGCGTTGGCGCGCTCGCTCCTCGCCGCCGATGCGCTGCGTCAGCGCCGGCTGACGCGGCTGACGCGGCTGACCGGCTCGGATGAGATGCAAGCCTGCTCGAAGAGACAGATTGCGCGGTGGCGTGACATCCAGGATTCGACGGCCGAGCGCATGGCCACATGGCTTGTCTTATCGGCAGGACAATCCGTCCCTGTCAGCAATCAAGTGCCGTTGCCACAGCTTAGCACGCCGGTTCCAACGCCATTTCGCTAAACTGCCTTCGACTTTCAATTGAACCCTAAAACGAGCTGTGCGGCTGAGAGGGCAGTCCGTGCAGGCGCAGGACTTTACCAAGGTAGGTAGACCACAGCCGAACCGATTCCGGTATTCAGGACGGCTCCCACGCCAAGCAGCCCTCGCCCACGCGTGATCCCCGCTGGCGCCCCCGGCCCCCGATCGTGCTATGGCCGTAGCGGTTTGCCCGCGGGGGCACGCGGGGAGCGGTCCCGCGCGGGATCGAGTGCGGAACGGGACCATTGCGTGATCTTCTGACCGCGCTGGCGGGCGCCGTCATCCTGGTTCTCGTGGCGGCGCTCGCCGTCCCGCCCTTCGTGGATTGGCAGGCCCATCGTGCCCTGGTCGATCGGGCGATCGCCCGCTCGCTCGGCATCCCGGCGCGGACCGACGGGCGGATCGAGGTCCGGCTCCTGCCCTCGCCGCGGCTGCGCGTCGACCGGCTCCATCTCGGGACCGATCCGGAGCGCCCGACCCTTGATGCCCGGTTCGTCAAGGCCGAGGTGGCGCTCGCGCCGCTCCTGAAGGGCGAGTTCCGCTTCACCGAGACCCGGATCGGCCGGGCCGAGATCAAGCTCCCGCTCGCCGGCCCTGATGCCCTGAAGCTGCCCCCTGATCTCGGCGAATCCCTGCGCGGGCGCGACTTCGCCATCGAGGCGCTGCACGTCCAGCAATTCCTCGTCACCACCCAGGTGCCGGCGACCGGCCGGACCGACCAGTTCTACGCGCAGGATCTCACCCTCCAGGCGCCGGCCCTCGTCGGGCCCTGGCGCGTCGAGGGCACGAGCGGCGGCGTCCCGTTCCGGGCCGTCAGCGGCACGCCGGGGCCGGACGGGCGGCTCGCGGTCAAGATCTCGGGCGGCGGCGATGCCCATCCGCGCTTCGAGGCGGATGCGCGGTTCGGCCTCGTCCCGCAGGAGGCCGGCGGGGCCGTCCAGGTCGAATCCGAAGGCACCGCCCGCCTCGTCGTCGGCCCGCCCACCCAGGCCGCGGGGGCCTACCTGCCATTTTCCTTGAACAGCGCGTTCAAGGCCCGGGGCGCGCAGGTGCGGTTCGAGGGGGTGGACCTCGCCATCGATCCGGGCGGGCGCACCCTGCGGCTCGGCGGCACCGGCCGGCTCGACCTGCGCCAGTGGCGCGCCGGCCTGAGCCTGGAGGCCCGCCGCCTCGACCTCGACGCCTTCCTGGCCTCGACCGAGGGACAGAACCTGATCGCCCGCGGCCTGCCGAGCTGGGGCGGCGCGCTGCCGGCGATGCTCGACCTCGATCTGGCCGTCGGCAGCGCCGTGCTCGGGGGCGACGAATGGTCGAACCTCGCGCTCACCGGCACTCTGGAGCGGGCGGGCGGCCTGCTGCTGCGCCGTTTCTCGGTCAGCGGCCCGGCGGACTCGACCCTCAGCGTCAATGGGCAGGTCGAGACGGCCCCGTTCCGCCTGACCGGCCCGGTGGCGCTCACCGCCCCCGATTCGGATGCGCTGGGCCGCTATCTGCGCCGGCTCGGCCTGGAGGGGCCGCTGACCGCGCTGCTCGACGGGCGCCGGATCGAGGCGGCTGCCGACCTCTCGGCCGATCCCGCGAGCCTGTCCCTGCGCAACCTGCGCCTTGCCCTGGGCCCGGCCCGGATCACCGGGAATGCCCGCTACACGGCCGCGGAGGCCGGGGCGCGTGGCCGGTTTGACGCGCAGATCCGGGCGAACGGCATCGACATCGCGGCCCTGCCGCCCCTCGGCACGACCCTCGGGACCCTGCGCGACCTCGACCTCGCCCTGACCCTGGAGGCCCGGGACGTCCGCTACGGGACCATCGGCTCCGGCAACGGCACCATCGCGGCCAGCATCCAGACTGACGGCGCCAGCGTCATGGTCGACAGCCTCGCGGTGACCGACCTCGCGGGGGCGAGCGCGACGCTGTCCGGCCGGATCGGCGCGGACGGGACGGGCCGCGTCTCGGGCCGCCTGAAGGCCCCGGTGGCGGCGCCGCTGCTCGGCCTGCTCGAACGGGTCTGGGTCGGCGAATTGCGCCTGCTGCCGGCCTTCCTGAAGGATGCACCCCTCGACCTCGCCGTCACCCTCGACCGGGAGGGCGGTGCCGCCGAAGCCCTTCGGACCCAGGCGAAGGGCAGCGCCGGCGGCGGCACCCTCGACCTGACCCTGGCGAGCCGCGGGGCGCGGATCGAGGGCGGCACCGCCGCGCTGAGTACGGCCCGGGCCGGAACGTGGTTCGGGCGAACCGACATCCCGGGCCTCCAGCAGCCCGCCGAATTGCACCTGAGCGCCGAACGGCCGGACGGAGCGGCGCTGGCCGTCACCGCCAACGGGACCGTGGCGGGGTTACGGATCGCGACCGCCCGGCCGATCCTGATCGGCACCGACGCGCTGCCCACCGGCGGCGTGGTCCGGGCCGACGCGGCCGATCTCGCGCCGTTCCTGGCGCTGGCCGGCGCCGCGCGCCTGCCGCCCGGCGCGTGGCCGGCCGATCTGACCGTCACGCTCTCCAGGGAGGGAGGCGACAGCGCCGCCGCGCTCGCCGGGCAGATCGCGGGATCCGCCGTAAGCGGGGCATTGGTCCGGTCGCCTGGCGGCGTCCTGCGCGGCCGCCTCACCCTCGACCGGTTGTCGCTGCCGCAGGTGATGGACGCCCTCCTGCTCCCGGTTCAGGAGAATGGGCGGTTCGGGCCGCCGGCCCATCCCCCCGCGCTCACCCTCGATGCCCGCATCGCCAAGCTGGATCTCGGCCGCGGCCTCACGGCGACGGACGCGGCCGTGGCGCTCGCCCTGTCGGATTCCAGCCTGACCCTGCGCGACCTGACGGCCAAGCTCGGCGGCGGCCGGATCGCGGGCTCCGCCACGGTCAGCCGGGCCGGCGCCGGCGCGGCGATCTCGGGCTCCGGGAACCTGGATGACGTGGCGATCGCCGGACTCGGCGGTGGCCCGATCGGCGGGCGCCTGGATGCGGATCTGCGCTTCTCCACCGCGGCCGAGACGCTGCCCGGCCTCGGCGACGGGCTCTCGGGCAGCGGCACGCTGACCCTCAAGGACCTGCGCATCCCGGCGGCCGATCCGGGGGCGGCGGGTCGCGCCCTCGCCCAGGCGGTGGAGATCGACGATCCGCTGCGTGAGGGGCGCCTTCAGGCCCTGGTCGCGGAGGAACTCGGCAAGGCGGCGGCGCAGGCGGCCGGACCTGCGCGCGCCGCCGCCACGATCGTGGGCGGGATTCTGCGGGCCGGCCCCCTCACCGTCGATTTCGGGCCCGCCCGCTGGGCCGGCACGATCGGCTACGACCTGCGCAGCGCCCGCCTCGACGCCCGCGGAACGCTCACGGGCGGACCTGTGCCCCGGGGCTGGAGTGCCGGCCCGCCGGCGATCCAGCTCGGTCTGGCGGGGCCGCTCGCCGCCCCCGAACAGGTGCTCGATGTCGGCGCCCTGTCGAACGGGCTCGCGGCCTTCGTGCTCCAGCGTGAATTGGAGACGATCGAATTGACGGAGGCCGATCAGGTCGAGCGGCAGCGGCGGCGCAATCGCATCGAGATGGACAAGGCGCGGGCCGCCGCCCTCAAGGCGGCTGCCGAGAAGGCCGCCGCGGAGGAGGCGGCGCGTCGGGCAAGAATTCTCGGGGAGGGGGCGATGAGTGGCGAGGGGCAGCAGCAGCCTGCGGCTGGGCCGTAAGCGTTCACTCTACCGCATGGTTATGAATTTCAGACGCGCGTCAGCGCTCTGACCTGTTGCTCCAATGAGAGGGCGATTACGAACTTTACAAAAGCGCAGAACGAGCGATCAAAGGCCTAGGCGTCGATGAGGCTTTCGCCCAGAAACCAGAGGGCGTGCCAGTCATCGTTCACGACTGCGATCTGACGCATCACCGAGCGTAGAAGATGGCGTCGGCGTGGCAGCGGACGGAACGACAGATCCACGCCCAATTCCTTTTCGACCGCCCGGACGAAGGGCTTGGTGCAGTCTTTGGCGATATGGGCGAACCCGTCACTATAGCGGAGCTTCAATGAAGCGTCGCGCGCATAATAAATCTTCGGAATTGGGATGAAGTGAAAGCCGGCCTCGCCTGCGCGCAATTTCAATGCTTCGTTCAGAAGGTACCACACCACGAGCCGGTCGCGCAGGGGGCCGTGCGGTTGCTGCGCATGGGCTCCGCGCGGGGGATTAAATGGCGGGACGACCCCGAGGAGGCTGACTCTCGGTCGGGGCTCGAGAGCATCGAGTGCAGCGTGCAGGGCCGCAAAGTAGCGGTCAGCGAGATCGGTGACGGCCTCCTGGTACGTCCATCCCTTCTCACCAGCCACGCGGATCAGATGCCGGCGCACGTCGATCTCACCGAAGACGAAGATGTAGTCGTCGCCTGGAGCGGGTTTGATCGAGGCAAGCAGTTGTTGCACGCCGTCGCGGCCAGCGCGGTGCATAGTATGGCCTGGCAGGCAGTAAGCTGTCGCGGCCCCTGCGCGCGCAAAAAGATATTGTCCATGGCTATCGCCGAAGACGTAGACAGACATGACAAATACTCTCATTAGTTAAGATAAATTGTGACTGCGCTGACTCGGCGCATCTGACTATGCATTGACGCGAAAGAGAGCGTCATAAACGATCTGAATCGGATAAAAATCGAACCACTCGCGATCACCGATGTCAAGATGATGCCCATCGGTCCGCTATGTGCAGAATTTGACCCGGAATAACTAGAGAAATCTGCCAGATATGTTTGTTTATGTTGAGGGTATCCGTGGAGTAACTCAAAACTATCTTGTTATATTGCCTGAGTCTGTCACTATAACTTGTGGCTTCGGCGGATGACCTGTTCTTGTTCTTGGACGAGCAAGGTTTGGCAATCGAACCGTTCATGCCCTGGGGCCGGCCAAGATCGGCGCGCTAGAGTCGTTTCTGCTGGTGTTGCGACGGAGGCGGGGTTGCCGCGTTGAACGGTGGAGGAGCTGGCAATGCCATCACCTTTATCAGTCGATCTGCGCGAGCGCGTCGTGGCGGCCGTGACCGAGGGCGCTTCCTTCCATCCGGTCGCGGCCCGGTTCGGTGTGAGCGAATCGAGCGCCAGCCGGTGGTCGGCACGGTTTGCGCAGGAAGGCCACGTCGCGCCCGACCCGACGCTCAGCGACGATCGCCTCCCGGTCATCGAGGCGCAGGCCGACCTGATCCTGTCCACCTACGAGGCCCGACCCGAGAGATCTTCCTGTGCGCGTTGCGCGACGTCCTGGCCGCACGGGGCGTGCAGACCGGCATGAGCGGGCTGTCGCGGTTCTTCGCCCGCCACGGCATCAGCCGTAAAAAGGGGCTCTGAACGCGGCTGAGCAGGAGCGTGCGGATGTGAAAGCCGCGCGCCAAGCCTGGTTCGACGCTCTGCCCGACCTCAACCCCGACACGCTCGTGTTCCTCGACGAGTCCGCGGCCGCCACCAACATGGCCCGTCGCTACGGACGCGCACCGCGCGGGTCCCGCTGCCGGCTGCGCGTGCTGCAGGGGCACGACAAGACCACGACCGTCATCGCGGCGCTGCGCACCACCGGCCTGTGCGCGCTCAGCCTCATGGATGGCGCCACGAACGGTGCCCGCTTCCGCAGCACCGTCGCCGACAGCCTCGTCCCGGTGCTGCGAGCCGGCGACACCGTGATCCTCGACAACCTGCAGGCCCACAAGGTCGCCGGCGTGCGCGAAGCCATCGAGGCGGCGGGTGCGCGGATCCTCTACCTTCCGCCCTACAGTCCGAACTTCAATCCGATCGATCCTTCGACAGGCTCAGGATGAGGAGATCTTTTCCAAGCTGAAGCACCTGCTGCGAACCGCGGCCGCCCGCACCGTGCCCGACCTCTGGGACGCCATCCGCGAAGCCTTCACCGGCTTCACCCCGGACGAGTGCCGCCACTGCCTCACAGCCGCCGGTTACGAAGGCGACTTGGCCGTTGCTATATGATCGGGCGAAGCTTTAAATCTAAATTAATCCAGAATCGAACTTCAGATACAGAAGGCGGCGCCCATCGCTCGACCCACCACCTGAGGAGGGTTGTACTCAAGCCTTGCCCACCGCCATCAGCGCAAACGCATAAATCAGCGCCACCTCCTCCAGCCGGTCGAACCGGCCGGCGGCGCCGCCGTGGCCGGCCTCCATGTTGATCCGCAGGAGCACCGGGCCGCCCCCCGTCATGGTGGCGCGCAGCCGCGCGACCCATTTGGCCGGCTCCCAGTAGGTCACCCGCGGGTCGGTGAGGCCGCCGAGCGCCAGGATCGCCGGGTATTCCTTCGCGGCGACGTTGTCGTACGGGGAATACGAAAGAATCGTCCGGAAGGCGGTCTCGCTCTCGGCCGGGTTGCCCCATTCGGGCCATTCCGGCGGGGTGAGCGGCAATTCGGCGTCCAGCATCGTGTTGAGCACGTCGACGAAGGGCACGTCGGCCACGATGCCGGCGAACAGCTCGGGCGCCATGTTGGCCACCGCCCCCATCAGCATGCCGCCGGCCGAGCCGCCATGGGCGACGATGCGCTTCTCGGCGGTGTAGCGCGCTCCGATCAGCGCCCGCGCGCAGGCGATGAAATCCGTGAAGGTGTTGGGCTTCTTCTCGCGCTTGCCGTCGAGGTACCAGCGCCAGCCCTTCTCGGTGCCGCCGCGGATATGCGCGATGGCGTAGACGAAGCCGCGATCGACGAGGCTCAGCAGGCTCGTGCGGAACGCGGCCGGCATCAGCGTGCCGTAGGAGCCGTAGCCGTAAAGCAGGAGCGGTGCGCTGCCGTCGAGGGTGAGGTCGCGCCGGTGCAGCAGCGAGATCGGAACCTGCTCGCCGTCCGGCGCCGTGGCGAACAGCCGCCGGGTCACGTAGGCGGCCAGATCGTGCCCGCTCGGCACCGCCTGCCGCTTGCGCAAGCGGCGGTCCCGGCTTGCGCAATCGTAATCCCAGGTCTCGGACGGGGTCGTCATCGAGGAGTAGACGAAGCGGACCGTCGCCGTGTCGAAGGCGAGGCCGGCGCGCAGGCCCAGGGAATAGGCCTCCTCATCGAAGGCGACCGTATGCTCGGCATCGTCGGCGAGGTCGCGCACGACGATCCGCGGCCGGGCGTTCTCGATCTCCAGCCGGATGAGGTGGCCCGAGAGCAGGTGCAGGTGGCGGATCATCACCCCGGGCCGGTGCGGCACGAGGTCGGTCCAGTTGGCGCGGCCCGGGTCGTCGAGGGGCGCGGTGACGATCTTGAAATCCTCGGCCCCGTCGGCGTTGGTGCGGATGAACAGCCGGTCGCCGCGATGCTCCACGCCGTAGATCAGCAGCGGCGTGCGCGGCTCGACGAGGCGCAGGGGCGCCCCCGCCGCGTGCCGGTCGAGCAGGCGGATCTCGGAGGTCTCGTGGTCGCTCGCCGTCACGTCGAGGAAGGCGCCGGACTGCGTCTTGCCGATATGGACGAAGTAGCCGGCATCGGGCTCGGTATAGACCGTCTCGTCATCGGATTGCGCGGTGCCGAGGCGGTGGCGCATGACCTTGGCGGGGCGGTGGTTGGCGTCGAGCGCCACGTACCAGAAGCTCTCCCCGTCTCCGGCCCAGACCGCCTCGCCGGAGGTCGCCTCGACCCGGTCGTCGCGGTCGAGGCCGGTGGCGATGTCGCGCACCCGGATCGTGTAGAGTTCCGAGCCCTTGGTGTCGGCGCTCCAGGCCAGCCGCGTGTGGTCGTCGGAATGGACCGCCGCGGCAATCTCGAAGAACGGCAGGCCTTCGCCCTCGCGGTCGCCGTCGATCAGGATCGTCTCGTCCGGGTCGGGGCCCGATTCGGGGACGTCGGGCGAAGCGGCGGGGCGCCGGCAGATCAGCGGGTGCTGTCCGCCCTCCCGGTGGCGCGTGTAGTAGGCGAACGGCCCGTCCGGCTCCGGGACGCCGCTCTCGTCCTCCTGGATCCGCCCGCGCATCTCCGCGACGAGCTGCTTGCGCAGATCCGCGGTCCGGGCGAGCGCCGCCTCGGCGAAGGCGTTCTCGGCCTTCAGGTAGGCGGCGATGTCCTCGGGCAGCGCCGCGGGGTCCTTGAGGACCGTCTGCCAGTTCTCGGCCTTCAGCCAGGCATAGGGGTCGGTGATCTCCTGCCCGTGGACGCTGAAGCGCCGGGGCCGGGCCTCGGCCATCGGTGCCACCATCGGCGTACCGGTCGCTTGAGCCGGGAAGCCTCGGCCGATCTCCGTCATCGTGTCTCCCGTCGGATCGCGTCGCATGGGGTCAGGGCGTGCGGGTCACGGGATGTGTCCCGGCGCGCGGCGGGATGCAAGACGGTGCCGCGCGGGGCTGGAGTCCGACCGGCGCGCCCTGCGGGACCCCAATCGGACCTTCGGCGTTGAACTGCCGGCCGCGGCGCATCCGCGTGGGCGGCGCCGGTTCGAGCCCGAGGTGCCGTCATGGTCGCAGCCCCCGCGTCCCAGTCCGATTCGCAGGGCGATCCATCCCCGCCCGATCTGGAGCAGGTGAACGACATCCTCGCGGAATGGGCCGCCCGCTCGGCCGCAGACAGCGCGGCGCTGATCGATCGGTTCGAGGCGATGGGCTACGAGGTCCGCGGCAAGTCCGAGGCCGAGATCGCGCAGGTCCTGCACCGGCCGCCGACCCGGGCGGCGACGCGTTAGCTGGGGATAATAGGTAAAAATACCTTGAATTTCTGAGATTTCCTGGCAGGCTGTCCCTGTGCGTCCGAGCCATAGCGCGTCAGGAACAAAACATGAACAAAAAAGTCGGGCCGGCGTCCCCCGGCCTTGCCGTGTCGAAGCGTTCCCGGGCGCGGAAGGCGGCCCTGCCCGCGGAGGCCACCCGCCTGCTGGCGCGGCTCGGCGAGCCGGGGGCCTATGCCCGACCCGACCCGTTCGCCGAGGATTCGCTCCTCGTCCGGCGCGGGGGGGCGGGCATCTCGGTGGGGAGCGGGCGGTTCGCGGCGGCATCCGGCCGGACCCTCGTGGCGGCCGATCTGGCGGACTGGGATGAGTCCGGCACGCGGTTGACGATCAGCACCGCCGGGCGGTCGCGCCTGCGCCGGCAGGCGGCGGGGGGCGAGGCCGCCTTCGCCGCGCAGCACCGCGAGCTGGCCGTGGAGAAGGGGGAGGGAAGCGCGGAGCCGGTCCTGCGCAACGCCGCCGAGAACCCGCTCGCCTGGATGGTTCGCCGCCGCGGCCGGGACGGCGTCCCGCTGATCGACGCGGCCGCGTTCGAGGCCGGCGAGCGGCTGCGGCGGGACATGACCACCGCCGCGCTCCTGCCCCGGATGGGCGGCGAGTTCGGCGCGACCCGCGTCGATGGCGGCGGCCCGCGCGATCCGGCCTCGGCGGCGGACCATGTGATCGCGGCCCGGCAGCGGGTGCGCGGCGCCCTCGACGCGGTCGGCAGCGACCTGTCCGGCCTGCTGATCGATCTCTGCGGCTTCCTGAAGGGCCTGGAGCGGATCGAGATCGAGCGGCGCTGGCCGGCCCGCTCGGCGAAGGTCGTGGCGCGCATCGCCCTCGGGCGGTTGGCCGAGCATTATGGCCTGGAGCGGGAGGCGACCGGGCCGGATCAGGCGCGGCTGCGCCTGTGGCGGGGGTGAGCCGGCCGGCCGACCCTCATCGCCGCGTCCCGCTGGCAGGCGGATCTCGGCCGAGCCCCGGGTCCCGGGAACCGGGCGAACCATCCCCGGGGCGCCTGCACCAATCCCGCCTCGCCACCATCCCGGAGGACCGATACCGGGCCTGAGCGCCGCTGTTCCGCGCCCGCGACAGGGCGAGTCTCGTCTTGGGCTCGGCCCTGTGGGCCACTGGCGGCGATGCCGCGGTGGAGCTCTGACGGGTCCGGCCCATTCGGGCGAAGGTCACGCCGGGGGCGCGGAGTCATTCCCCATCGCGTCGTATCGGGACCGTGGCCTTCACCCCTCCGCGGCGAGCCGGGTCGCGTCCCGGTGGATGCGCTCGGCCATCGCGCGCACGCCGTTCGACCGCTTCGACGTCACGTGGGAGCCGAAGCGGAGCTGCCGGAACAGGTCCAGCCCGTCGGTCTCGGCGGCCTCGCGCGGGGTCTTTCCGGTGTAGAGCGCCACCATCAGCGCCACGAAGCCGCGGACGATGAAGGAATCGCTGAACCCCTGCAGCTTGAGGCGGCGCTCCGGACCGGCCCCCTCGGCGGCCGTGTCGATCCAGACCTGGCTCTCGCAGCCATGGACCCGGTTGGCCTCGGTCCGCAGGGATTCGGGCATCGGCGGCAGGGCGCGGCCGAGCTCGATCAGATATTCGAGCCGCATGTCGTCGTCTTCGACGATCTCAAAATTCTCGATGATGGTGTCGATCGGCGGCAGCATGCGGGTCCGGATCCGGGGTGCGTCCGCGCCGCTATAGGCCGTCCGGGCTTTCGTGGCGACGGGGCCCGGCGACGCGGGCCGCTATTGCACGGCCGCGGTCGGCGGCAGGGTCAGTTTCAGGGGATCGGCCGGGGAGGCGTCACCCGAGACGGCGATTTCGGCCTGCGCCGCATAGGCCGCGATGAGGCGCGGGCCGAGCTTCGGGACGTTGGGCCGGCCGGAGGCCGCCATCTCGCTCACGCCGGAGACGATCGAGACGCAGAGCGGCTGGCCGGCCGCGGCCTCCAGGCCGATGCTGATCGCGCAGGCGACGTGCTCGGCCGTGGCATCCAGGCACTCGGCCACGATCTCGGCGACGATCATGCCGAGCGCGTTGGCGGTGCGCGGCTCCACGAGCCCGTTGCCCGATCCCTCGACCTGAACGCTGATCCGGCCGGCCCGGCGGAGCTGGCCGAGGCCCGAGGCCAGGCGGTGCAGGTAATCCCGGAGGTCGATGGAGGCGATGTGCGGCGCCTCGTGGAGGTGCTGCTGCACCAGCGCGATCGCCCGGACGCGCTGACCCAAGGCCTCGAAGCTGCCGCGGCAGGCGTCCGGCGCCGCCCGTCCGTACAGGCCGATCAGGCTCACCATCACCTGCAGGTTGTTGCGGACGCGGTGGTAGACCTCGGCGAGCAGCGTCTCCTTCTCGGCGAGCGCGTGCTCGATACTTTCCTCGGCATGCTTGCGGTCGGTAATGTCGAAGCAGGAGCCGAGATAGCCCTGGAACCGGCCGTCCTCCACCAGCGGGCGTGCGGTGTCGAGCAACCAGCGATAGACGCCGTCGTGCCGGCGCAGGCGGAATTCCACCGTGAAGGGCAGGCGCGCCTGGAACGCCTCCGTCACGATCCGCGCGTGCCGCTCGAAATCCTCCGGGTGCAGCCCCTCGCGCCAGCCGAGGCCGAGTTCCGCGGCGAGCGGACGCCCGGTGAATTCCAGCCAGCACTCGTTGTGGTGGATCGCATGCCCGTTCGCGTCCGAGCGCCACATCATCAGCGGGACGACGTCGGCGAAGCGCTTGAAGCTGTCGCTCAGCGCAGCTGCCTCGGCGGTGCCCTGCGTCGGAGCCATGTCGGAATCCTCCGCAGGACCCTCGCTCTGCGGCGCAGCCGTTCCGGACCCTGGTGGCTGTCCGACCATACTCTGTTCGACTCGCTCTGACGCGCTGTGTGATGAGAGGACCGTGAGGATAGCGCCCGTCAACGTGCCGATGGGGGTGCCGTTCCGATCGTCAGCCGCCTTTGGAGCTCTCATTCACAGGGACGGGATGATTGATCCGTCGCCAACGTACGCCATCGCACAGGATGTCGGCGGCCGGGGCCGGCGGGACACCGTCCGGGACGCCCGGTCCGAGGAGGGCCGCGGCGGCGCTGTTCCGGGGGAGCCGCGCGGGTTTCGGGTTCGGGCGGGACAGGGATGCGCGGGGGTATCTCCGTCGTGCAGGCAACCGGCTTGAACGGCCCCGGTCGGCGATTCGGCGTGGGCAGCTCCGCTTCTCTCCCTCCCCCGCAAAGGGGGGAGGGCGCAGGGGCCGGCCGGGCTGCCCTTTCTGGCAACCGCACGACGATCCCAGGGCATCTGCGGTCGCGCCAGAGAATTTGCCGAACATAGGAATTTGAGCTTGACACCGACACGCTCCTGGGCTATCCCTCAGGCACGGTCGAGACGTATGCGGAGGAGCGGCGATGCAGTTCCGCCCCGCCCTTCCAGCCGCGCAGCGCGCGGAGGTGCTGCAGCTCCTGGGCGAGACCGCCCTGACCATGTCCGAGATTGCGGCCCGTACCGGGGTCAAGGTGGGCACGGTTCGGACCTGGAACGCCCGGGCCGGCTGGCTGCGGCCGCCGCACTGGCGCTACGTCATCGCGCGATGGCCCGCGCCGCGTCGCAGGGCGGTCGCCCGGCTTTTGAGCAAGCCCGGCAACGATCCCGTCGACATCGCGGCGGCCCTGAGCTTCGGGCGCAACCGGACGGAATGGCTGAGCGCGGCTCTCCAGCTGACACCGCTGGTGCGGCGGGCCGGCCGCGGCGCGGCGCACGATCCGGCGCCGGTGATCGATCCCGCGAACCTGCGGGCGCATCTGCGCGCCCATATCGCCCGGCAGATCGCCGTCTTCGACGCGGCGCTGAGCGCGGAGGGGGCGGGGGTCGCCGACTCCGCCCGGGTCCTGCGCGACCTCGGCGGTCTGAAACGGCTGCTCGACGAGCTCGGTGCGGACGGCGTGCAGGATCCGGCGGGGGAGGGCGGCGATGACGGCACGAAGCTCGACCTGCCCGCGCTCCGCGCGGAGATCGCGCGACGCTATGAGGGCTTTGTCGGCGGCGGGGCGCCTGCCTGATTTCCTGGCGACGCTACCGCCCGACCTGCTCCGGGCGCTCGACGCAGACTGGCTGCACCGCGCCCGCGCCGACCAGCTCCCGCCGGCCGATCCGGAGCCCGGTGAGGCCGAGCCCTGCACGGAACCCTGGACGACCTGGGCGGTGATCGGTGGCCGCGGCAGCGGCAAGACCCGCACGGGCGCCGAGTGGGTCGATGCCCTGGCCCGGGGCGATCCGGCCTTCACGCCCGAGCCGGTCGGGCGCATCGCGCTGGTCGGCGAGACGCATTGCGATGTGCGCGAGGTGATGATCGAGGGTCCCTCGGGGATCCTGAGCCTGCCCCGGCGCGGCCGGAGTCGGCCCGTCTGGTCGCCGAGCCGGCGGCGGCTCGAATGGGGCAACGGCGCCGTCGCCCAGGCCTTCTCGGCCGAGGAGCCGGACGCCCTGCGCGGCCCGCAATTCGGCGCCGCGTGGTGCGACGAAGCCGCCAAGTGGCGCCGGTGTCAGTGTCAGGAGCGCGTTTAACATGCCCCAAATAGGGTTTAACGTCCCCCGGTTGACGGAATAGGCTACCCCTTCGCCCTTGCAACCCGAGTTGAAGCAGTGCCATCGCCTGCCGCGCCGTTCGAATAAGCTACCCCCAAACGCGGTGCTTGGGGCTATCTCCGACCTGTATGCAAGCCATTCGCTGACCTTCCCGGCTCCTCGCCCAGACCAAGGCCGGACGCATCGGGCCGTGGAGCGTCAAGCTCGCCTTCACGGCCGATTCGGAGTTCGCACGTGAGCGGGGGCGCCCTGAGCGTGTCGATTGACCTCGGTCCTGACGCGTCGATATCCCAGCGCCCTCTCACGGGACCTGACACGGAGTCTAGGCCTCAAGCCGGGCGATATGAGGCTCGTCTGAGCGACCCAGCCCCCCCCCCGGCCCGTTCAGTACAGGCGCCAGGCTCCAGCCTGCTTCCTGGCCTTCTTCAGGCGGCGCAGGCTCCTGATCGCGCGGACGAGCTTCTTGGCCTGACGCTTCTCGCAGGTCTCGATGACTGGCCGACCGGCGACCTTGACCATGAAGTGCCCGTCGGCCGCCTTTTCCTTGGTGACGTAGTGCATGGTCGGCCTCCTGTCGTTCGGGGCTCGGACGTCGAGCGGCCTGTCTCCGGGGTAAGTGCATGCGGCGACGAAGGGCGCGCGGACGCCCGGGGTGCTTGGAATCGGAGATGGACACGCGGGCGGGCGTCGCAACCCGGCTCCCGCCTTCGTGATCCTCACCGAAGCGGCGTCCGCCTCAACGACCTGACGCTCCCTGGGCCGCGATCTCCGCGGCCGCCCGGTCGAGATCCCGTTCGAAGCGAGGATCGCGGAACAGCACCTCCGCGATGACGGCCGCGGCGATCTTCCCGGCTTCGAGGTCTGACGGGAAATGGGTTCCGGCAATCATGCGGTTCTCCCCGTAGGAGGCCGCGAACGCGAACAGCGACTGGCGTTTCTCGGGCACGAGGCGCGACAACACCGTGGCCGCGAGATACCCGAACGTGGCGTGCCCACTCGGATAGGACGTGCTGTCGGAGCGATGGCCGAACGTGGCGAGGTCCGGCTTCACCTTATAGGGGCGCGGCCGGGCGATGGTGGCCTTGGCCGCCAGCACGGCGAGTTCGCCGTCTTGGAACACATGCTCGATCAGCGCTGCGGTGACCGGCATCGTCTCCGCCGTGAAGGCCGGGCCGAGCACACCGGTGAAGCGGTCGAGGGTGCACGGCAGGTTCGCGGTGATGCGGCGCTCGTCCTCGGGCGTGCGGGCACGGACGGCGGCTTCCACGGTCTGCAAGTCCACCTTGGCTGCTTCCAAACCGGCCTCGGGCGGGGGCGGTAGGACGCGCTGGAGCGCCATCGCCTCCGGGTCGATGTAGGTGCTGCGCAGCGTCCCGGCGGCGGCGGCAGGCAGGGCAAGGGACAGGACCACCGCCAGCGTCGCAGTGAATCGCTGGCAGCCCCTGACGAAGTTCCGATGTTTCACCGCCCCTCCTCACGCCGTGTCAGGTCGTACCGCCCGCAGTCACGTCGCCGGCCAGCTCCAAGGCTTTCCCGGGGGCGGTCTCCGGCAGCATCACCACGAGCACCCCGAGCGCGACCGCCGCGACGGCGGCGCACGCGAGATAGGCGGCATCGAACCCCGCCTGCTGGACCAAGGTTCCGGCGATCACGAACGATAGGGAAGCGCCCGCGCCCTGAACGGTCCCGATCAGGCCGTGGGCGGCGTTGTAGCGGCCGGTCCCGCGGGTGATGTCGGCCATCACCAAGGGCTTCACCGCACTGAGCAGGCCGGCGCCGACGCCGTCGAGGCACTGGACCGCGATCAGCCAATACGGGTCGCGCCAGACGAGATAAAGCAAGGCGCGCATGGGCAGCGCGGCGAAGCAGATCACGAGAAGAGGCTTACGGCCCCAATGTTCGGCCCGGCGGCCGACGATGAGCCCCATCGGCACCATAACCGCCTGCGCGCCGACGATGCAGACGGACACGATGACGGACGACCAGTCAGGGCGCGCTTGCCCGATCTCCTGAGCGACAAGGGTCAGCAGCGGCGCGTTAGCAAGATGGAAAAGACCCACGCAGGCGGCGAAGATCATGAGCGGCCGGCAGGTCAGCAGGGCTCGCCATCCGGCCGGGGCTTGTTCGCCTTCACCCTCGCCGCCACCGCGGGCTCGACGCGCGTCGATGGCATCGCGCGGGATCGAGTAGAGCGCCGCGGCCGAGACGATGGCGCAGGCCGGGACCAAGAGGAAGACCGCCCGGTCCGGGAACAGCCAACCGACGAGCCCGATTAGCACGGCGATGGCGACGTTCCCGGTCCGCTCCAGTGCGGCGTTGCGGCCGAAGCGCCGGGCGAGCCTGTCGGCCGGGAAAAGGCCGAGGGTCAGCGTTGCGATGGCCGGGCTCAGCATGCCCCCGACGGCGGCTAACACGCAGGAAGCCGCGAGCACGGGCCAGAACTGCGGGAAGAGCGCGACGAGGAGCGTGGCCAGCGAGAGCGCGACCAGGGCGCCGAGCAGGATGACTCGCTTGTCCCGCACTGCGTCGATGGCCGTCCCGATGGGTGTCTGAGCCACGATGCCGACGATGCCTGACACCGTGCTGACCAGTCCGACCGAGGCGTCGTCCCATCCGCGATGCACGTAGAGGTAGACGTTGAGGTAGGGCTTGATCGCCCCGTTCACGTCGATCAGCAGGAAGTTCAGGAGATCGAGAGGTCTGGAGATGGGCTTTCGCACCTGGGCGGCAGGCTGCCCGTCATCCTCGCCGCTGTCCTGCTCCACGTGGTCGGCCTCCCTTTCAAACTCACCTAGGGCGTCGCCGAACCAAACCGAATGAGGGAGCTATCCGCGGGCATGAACGATTTGCAGCCGTGCTCGACCCGGTGATCACGGACGGGGCGCTCGCCGTATGACCGCTCGGGGTGGGAAGCAGCTTGGCTGCTTTCGGTCGCAAGACGTTCTAAAGCGGACCTAGGATGAATCGCCGTCTCCGGATGGACGGTCCAACCCATCTCAGGGTCGAAGTTCGTTAAAGCCGGATGCCGTTTTCATCAGAGGCGATGCGACCGACGCGAAAGTGCGTTGCCTTGGGAGACAGAGTGATTCACGATCGCAAAGCCCCAATCACGCGACGTCTCGTGCTGGTCCGGCATGGCCAGAGCGTAGCCAACCGATCCGGTCTGTTCACGGGATTGCTGGACTCGCCCTTGACCGAGCAGGGTCGGATAGAAGCCGTGGCAGCCGGGCGGCGTTTGGCCGAGCGCAGCTGGCGCTTTTCCGATGCCTTCACCTCGACGCTGACGCGGGCCGTCGTGAGCGGCCGGCTTATCCTCGATACGCTCGGGCAACCCGGATTAATCCCTCAACGCTTCGCCGCGCTCGACGAGCGAGACTACGGCGACCTCAGCGGGCTCGACAAGACCGCCGCCGATGCGCGCTGGGGGGCGGAGCGGATCGAGACCTGGCGGCGCTCCTACGCCGAGGCGCCGCCGAACGGTGAGAGCCTGCGCGATACCGTCGCCCGCATCGTGCCATGCTACCTCCGATCCATCCTACCGGCGGTCATGGGCGGGGACGTGCTCGTCGTCGCCCACGGTAATTGCCTGCGGGCGCTCGTTATGGCGCTCGACGACCTCAGCCCGGCGGAGGTCGAGCAACTCGAACTCGCGACGGGCTCCGTCAGGATCTATGAGTTTGCTGCGGACACGACGATCGAGGCCCGCTGGATCGACGGTTGAATCCGCCTGTAGGCCCCCAAGAATGGGTCGCCTCACGCTTCGAAGGGATCCCCATTTGATCTAATTAAGTGATTGGAATTATCTAATCATTCCGTTGGAGTGAATGAAAGGGAAGTGGGATTCTCCGGCATCACATCGGAGCCACCCATGTCCGCCCCCAGACTTGTCTCCCACCCTCGATCGATGCGTGCCCTGGCCGGCACGAGAGCCATCCTTCCAGGACTGGGCCTCTGCGTGGCAGTTACCGCCGCAGCGGTCGGCTTCGAAGCCGTCGAGACGCACCTGTTCGGTCGCGCTTGGCTCGAAGCCCTGGTGCTGGCGATCCTCCTCGGGAGCGCGATCCGCACCGCCTGGACCCCGTCGCAGCGTTTCTTTCCCGGCATCGCCTTCGGGGCCAAGACCGTGCTGGAGATCGCGGTCGTAATGCTAGGCGCGTCGCTCAGCCTCGCGACGATCCTCGCCGCCGGCCCGGGCCTGCTCTTCGGCATCGCGGGCGTCGTCGTGGTCGCGATCCTGTCGAGCTACGGCATCGGCCGGGCGCTCGGACTGCATTCGCGCATGGCGATCCTCGTCGCCTGCGGCAACTCGATCTGCGGCAACTCGGCGATCGCCGCCACCGCCCCGGTGATCGGCGCCGACGGCGAGGACGTCGCCGCCTCCATCGCCTTCACCGCGGTGCTGGGCGTGCTGGTGGTGCTCGGCCTGCCGCTGCTGGTGCCGCTGCTCGGCCTGTCGCCGATGCAGTACGGCGTGCTCGCCGGCCTCACCGTCTACGCCGTGCCGCAGGTCCTCGCCGCCACCGCGCCGGTCGCGGCGCTCAGCGTCCAGGTCGGAACCCTGGTGAAGCTCGTCCGGGTGCTGATGCTCGGGCCGGTCGTTCTGATGCTCTCCCTCGGCGCGAGCCGGCTGCGCGAGGAGACCGACGAGGCCGCCCCCGGCGTCACAACCGGCGACCGCCCGGCCCCCGGCGGCCTCGCGATCCACCGCCTGGTGCCGTGGTTCATCCTCGCCTTCCTGGCGCTCGCGGGACTCCGCTCGGCCGGGCTGATCCCGCAAGTCGCGCTCGCGCCGATGTCGGAGACCGCCAACGTGCTGACCGTAGTCTCGATGGCGGCACTCGGCCTCGGGGTCGACGTGCGCAGCGTCGCCAAGGCCGGGGCGCGGGTGACCCTCGCTGTGGTCGCCTCGCTCCTTGCCCTCGGCGCCGTCAGCCTCGGCCTGATCCATGTGCTCGGCCTCGTCTGATCCACGCTATGGCATCGATCCGACCCCTTGATGGAAGAATTGCCGTGACACGTTCGTCCCAATCTTCATCCGAGGCAGTCGCGCAGGCGACGGGATGGTTGATGGGGCCGGGTCGCGAAGCGGTGGACGCGGCAGCCCTTCTCGATGGGTTCAGTGCGTGCCTCTCGGGGCTTGGCCTGCCGCTGGCCCGCGCCACCACCCACGCGCCGACCCTGCATCCGTCGTTCCGGTGGGTGATGCGCGTCTGGCATCCAGGAACGTCGAGCCTAGCCCTGCGTCGCCGCCACGGCATCGAGGGCACGCCGACCTTCCACGGCAACACCGTCGAGCACGTGGTCGAGACGCGGACCCCACTCCAATGCCGTCTCGACGGGGATGGGCCGCTGCCGTTTCCCGTGCTTGGCGAGCTTCGCAACGAGGGTCTGACCGACTACCTCATCGCGCCGCTGCATGCCGCGCGTGGACGCATGGGTGCCGCCTCCTGGGCCACGGCGAGACCGGGCGGCTTCACGCCGATCGAGATCGAGACGTTGCTAGCGCTGGTCGAGCCGTTCTCGCTGCTGTTCGAAATCAAGGCGCTCGACGACATGCTTGGCGCGGTCCTGAGCGCCTATGTCGGGCGCGACCCGGCGCGGCAAATCCTGGCCGGCACAGTGCGGCGCGGCGACGTACGCCTCATGCGGGCCGCGATGATGCTGACCGATCTGCGCGGGTTCGGTGAACTGTCCGACCGGCAAAGCCCCGACCATGTCGTGGCCGCCCTCAACCGGATGTTCGATGCCATCGTGCCGGCCGTCGAGGCGGAAGGCGGCGAGGTGCTAAAGTATATTGGTGACGGGCTGCTGGCCGTGTTCGATGCCGATCGCGACGAGGCCGAGGCGCGCCGTGCCGCCTTGCGTGCCGCCGAGGCCGCACTCGATGCGCTTGCGACCCTGCGCGACGGTGACAGGGCTGCCTTTGAGGTCGGCGTCGCACTTCATGTTGGGGAGGTCGCCTACGGCAATATCGGCGGCGGCGACCGGGTCGACTTCACGGCGATCGGCCGCGATCTCAACGTGCTCGCTCGCGTCGAGCGCCTGTGCAAGACCTACGACACGCCGCTGATCGCCACCGACACCTTCCTCCACGGCCTGGCGCATGCCCTCGAACCGCTCGGCATTGTCGCCCTTCGCGGTTTCGCCGAGCGTCACGCCTTGTTCGGGTGTCGCAGGACCGCGCCTGTCGAAGCACCGGCGGTCTGACGTCGAGACGATATCTGGCACCACCGGCGCGGAGATCCAAAATTCTCAAATCATCGCATTGGGAGATCGTTCGCATCGCGAAAGACCGTTGGTGGGAATTAAACGCATCCCGTAGCATCTCCCTAGTCGCAAGGAATCGCCACGGGTCCGGTGCCCTCGAACGCATCGACGCCGACGAACTTTGAAGGGAGAGACCATGCACGGATTGGAAAGACCGACGAACCGCCGCCTCCTGTTGGGCGGGCTCGGGCTCGGCAGCCTTGCCGCCGCGATGCCGGCCTGGGCCGCGGGCTCGGTGAAGCTGCCGCTACCCGGCGGCCCGGATGTGCGGGATCTCACGACGGCCTTTCCCGGCAAGGGCGAGATGATCCTCCAGCGTACCCATCCGCCGCTGCTGGAGACGCCGTTTGCGGTGTTCGATGAGGGCGTGTTCACCCCCAACGACCGCTTCTACGTGCGCTGGCACTGGGCCTCGATCCCAACCGAGGTTGATGCCGGCACCTTCCGTCTCAAGGTCCACGGTCATGTCGAGAAGGAGCTCTCGCTCTCCCTCGATGCCATCGCCGGCCTGCCGCGCTTCGAGATCGCCGCGGTCAACCAGTGCTCGGGCAACTCCCGCGGGCTGTTCGAGCCGCGGGTTCCCGGCGCGCAATGGGCCAACGGCTCGATGGGAAACGCCCGCTGGACCGGGGTGCGCCTCAAGGACGTGCTCGAAAAGGCCGGGGTGAAGGCCGGTGCCGTGCAGGTGCGCTTCAGCGGCCTCGATGAGCCGGTCGTGGACGACGCGCCGGACTTCAAGAAGTCGCTCGATCTCGACCACGCCTACGACGGTGAGGTGATGATCGCCTACGCGATGAACGGCGAGCAATTGCCGCTTCTCAACGGCTTCCCGCTTCGCCTCGTGGTGCCGGGCTGGTACTCGACCTACTGGGTCAAGATGTTGTCGGAGATCGAGGTGCTGGACAAGCCCGACGACCAGTACTGGATGAAGACCGCCTACCGCATCCCGGACGTGCCGGGCGCCAACATCAAGCCCGGCCAGACCGGCTTCAAGACGGTGCCGATCAACAAGATGGTACCGCGCTCGTTCGTCACCAACCTGCAGGATGGCGCCAAGGTGACGGCCGGCGCGCCGGTGGCGTTGCGCGGCATCGCTTTCGGCGGCGATTGCGGGGTGAAGGCGGTCGACTTCTCCGGCGACGGCGGCGCGACGTGGTTTCCAGCACAGCTCGGCGCGGACGAGGGCCCCTACAGCTTCCGCCGCTTCGAGGGCAGCCTGCCGGCGTTGGCCGCCGGCACCCACACGGTGAAGGTCCGCTGCACCAACACCAACGGCGTCGCGCAGCCCACGGACCGGGTCTGGAACGGGGCCGGCTTCATGCAGAACGGTATAGAAACCGTGTCCTTCCAGGCCGCTTGAGGAGAACAGCCATGACCCCGATCCGCTCTGCAGCCCTCAGCGTCGCGCTCATACTGTCTCCCCTGGTGGCGCTCGCCGCCCCGGCTCCCGAGCCGATGCGCTTCACCTCGCAATCGATCGAGATGCCGACCTCCGACCGGATCTTCCCCGACGGGCCCGGGGCCGAGGCGGTCAACAACAACTGCCTCGCCTGCCATTCGGCCGGGATGGTGTTGACCCAGCCCAAGCTCACGAAGGCGCAGTGGACCGAGACCGTGAACAAGATGGTCCACATCTACAAGGCTCCGGTCGATCAGGCCGACGTGCAGACCATCGTCGACTACCTCACGGCGTTGAAGCCGACCCCCTGAACTCCCGAATCCCGAGGCCGCCGCGTTTTTTCGCCGGCCTCGGGGAATAGACCGCCCTCGCTGGCATCTCCTTAAGGCGATGCATGGCCGGACCGGTCCCGCACGACGCAATCCGATTTCGAACCCGCCCGCACGGCTGGCCCCGGCCGCCGAACGAGCGCGCATGCCCAAGAGACCCGCTTCATGACCCATATCCGCACCAGTCTCCGCGCCTTCCTCGCCGGAGCTGCCTTGCTTCTCGCCCAGGGCCAGCCCGGGTCCGCCGCTGGTTTCGACGGCGCGATCAAGAACAACGCCTTGGCGCTGAACGCTGCCGGGACCGTCGCCGCTGTATCGAACAGCGAGGAGAGCGCCGTCGTCGTCTACGACGTCGCCAAGGGCACGGTGCTGCGCCGCCTCGACGGCTTCGTCACGCCGCGCAACATCGTGTTCGCGCCGGACGGCGCCCGCTTCTACGTCTCCGACAGCGGCACCGGCCGGATCACGGTCTACGAGACCGCCACCGGCAAGGAAGCCGGCGTTCTCGCCGCCGGGCCCGGGGTCTTCGGCACCGTGCTCTCGGCCGACGGGGGCAAGCTCTACGTCAACAACGAGGCCGCGAGCACGCTGACCGTGTTCGACACCAAGACTATGCTGGCAGATGCCGTGATTCCCGGCTTCGCGCAGCCGCGCCAGGGCGTGAAGCTGTCGCCCGACGGCAAGACCGTGTTCGTGACGAACTTCCTCGGCGACAAAATCACGTTGGTCGATACCGCCACCAACAAGATCACCGGCGAGATCGCTGGGTTCGACAAGCTGCGCGCCATCTCGATCACCAAGGACGGCAAGACGCTGTTTGCCGCCAACAGCGGCCGCAATACCATCGGCGTGGTCGATATCGCCGCCCGCAAAGTCACCTCCGAGGTGGAGGTGGGCAAGGACCCCTACGGAGCCGCACTGACACCGGACGGTCGCTTCGTCTATTCCGGCAACCTCAAGGACAACTCACTCTCAGTGATCGACACCGGCACCCTCAAGGTTGTCGCCACGGTGACCGGCCTGAACGAGCCGCGCCAGGCGATCGCGTTCTCGGCCGACAACGCCCGCGCCTACGTCCTCAACCGCGATCTCAGCGTCGCCGTGGTCGATCGCGCGAAGAATGCGGTGGTCTCGACAATGAAGCCCTGAGGCGACGCGCGCCGGGGGCCTTATCGCCCCCGGCGCGTTCTCGTCGTCGACATGTCAAGTACGCAGGACAAAGACCCCATGCTCCGCCTGTTCCAGCGCAAGGACCGCCTCATCGTCCACGGAAAGGCGCCCTACAACGCCGAGCCGCCGCTCGATCGCCTGCGGGCGGCGTTCCTCACCGAACAGGCCGACTTCTACGTCCGCAGCCACGGCGACATCCCGGACCTCGACGCCGACAGCTACCGCCTGACGGTAGATGGCATGGTCACCATGCCGCTCGAACTCTCCCTCGCGGAACTCAAGGCGCGCTTTGCGCACGCCACCGTCACGGCGGTGATGCAATGCGCCGGCAACAGACGGGCCGACATGCTGGCGGTGGCGCCGGTCTCCGGTGACCCGTGGGCGCCCGGTGCCATCGGCAACGCGGAATGGACCGGCGTGCGGCTCGCCGAGGTGCTGCGCGCGGCCGGCATCGATGCAGATGAAGAGCGCTACGTCGCCTTCGAGAGCCACGACCGGATCGCGGACACGGACACGCGCTTCGGCGCCTCGATCCCTCTCGCCAAGGCGCTGGCGCCCGAGACGCTGCTTGCCTTCGCGATGAACGGCGAGCCTCTCGCCCCCGAGCACGGCCATCCGTTGCGCGTGGTGGTGCCGGGATTTGCCGGCATCCGCAGCCCGAAATGGCTCGCCCGGATCACGGTGCAGGACCGGCCCTCCGACAACCCGATGCAGGCCGACGACTACAAGCTGTTTCCGCCCGACGTGACGGCCGAGACCGCGGACCCCGCCCACGGCATCACCATCGAGGCGATGCCGCTCAACAGCGCGATCTGCGAGCCCGCCCGCGGCGCGGCGTTGAAGGCCGGCCGGCACGCGATCCGCGGCTATGCCATCGCCAGCGACCGCGCGGTCGCCCGCGTCGACGTCTCGACGGATGGCGGCCGCAGCTGGGCGCAGGCCCGGATCGACCGCGATGCCGACGCGCCCTACGCGTGGACATTCTGGGAGATCGAGCGCGAGCTGACGGCCGGCGAGCACGAACTTGCGGTGCGGGCCTGGGACTCCGCCGGCCAGACCCAGCCGGCCGCCCCCGACGACACCTGGAACTACAAGGGCTACCTTAGCGCCGCATGGCACCGGGTGCGGGTCACCGTGGCCTGATCATCACGCCCAGAGCAAGGCGGTGGCCGCGAGGCCCGAGATCGCGATCAGCAAGGCCGCGATCCCGATGGTGAGGATGCGCGGCATCATCGGGATCTCGGCATGGGCGAGACGCGCCCGGATCGCCCGGTCCCGCCATGCGGCGCCGGCGAACGAGGCAAGCGCGCAGCCGATCAACGTGAGCGACAGCACCTTCAGCGGCCAGACCGCCAGCACCTCCCGCAGGAAGCGCTGCGCGGCCAAGCCGACGCCCAGAAAGGCGAGCCCGGTTCGAAGCCACGCCACGAACGTACGCTCGGCTGCCAGCACCGTCCGGTCCTCGGCGAGCCTCACCCGCGGGTCGTCGGGGGGCACTGGTTTCGCGGGCTCGCTCATTTGATGTTCGCCGTCGCGATCAGGTCGAGAAGCGCGTCGGCGGCCCGGCTGCGGTAGCGCTCCTTGTGGCGCAGCACCCGGAACGGCCGGCTCGGTAAGTCGAACGCCGCCCGCACCAGGGTCCCGGTTCGAAGCGCTGCGGCGACCACGGTCTCGGACAGGACGGCGGCCCCGCCCCCGGCCTCGACGGCGGCGCGCACTGCCTCGTTCGAGGGCAGTTCGAGCATGACCCGGAGCTGGGCCGCGGCAAGGCCGGCCGCACCCAGGGTCGCCTCGAAGGCCGAGCGGGTTCCCGATCCCGCTTCGCGCAGCACCCAGTCGGCCCCGGCGAGGTCTTCGGGTGCGAGTGCAGCCGCCCCGGCGAAGGGATGGTTTGGGGCGACCACGAGGACGAGTTTGTCCTGGGCGATGGTCGTGCTTGCGAGCGTCGGGTCGTCCAGCGCCCCCTCGACGAAGCCGAGTTCGGCCTGCCCCGCGCGCACCGCGTCGGCGGCGTCGGTGGTGTTGCCCACCGCCAACCGGATAGCGATCTCAGGGTAGGCCCGGCGGAAGGCGACGAGGTGGCGAGGCAGCCAGTCGCTGGCGATGGTCTGGCTGGCAAAAAGCGCCAGCGTCCCGCGTCGTAGGCCGCTGAGGTCGGCGAGCACAAGTTCGGCGGCCTCGGCCCGGGCGAGCACGGCGCGGGCCTCGACGAGGAACACGCGCCCTGCTTCGGTCAGCTCGATCCCGCGGCCAACCCGGTGAAACAGCTTCGTCGCGTGCCGCCCCTCGATGTTGGCGATCGCCGTGCTGACCGCCGACTGGACGAGGTTCAGCGCCTCGGCGGCCCGCGTCACGTGCTGTCGCTCGGCCACCGCCACGAAGATGCGAAGCTGATCGAGGGTCATGGCTGCCGACGATCCGGCGCGAGGTCGCGGACGTGCGCATCGACCGCCTGCGCGACGGAGAGCAGCCGGGCCTCGTCGGTGCGGCCGGTGACGACGTATGACATGCCACCATCGACCCAGGAGAAGGCAGCGATGTCGCCCTCGCGGGCGAAGCGGAAGAGCGTGCGGCCGTCGCCGTCACCGACGCGGCTGTAGAGCGTCAGCCGGGTGCCGCGGTCGTCGTCGTACATCAACATCGCCGCGGGCTCGGTGCCGGCCGGCAACAGGCGCCCGCCCATCAGCCGGAAGCCCTGCGCCGAGAGGTCGGGGGCCGCGACCGCGTGACCGAGACGCTTCGAGAGCCACGTCACGAGGTGGGGCTTCTCGTCGGCGCGCACCTCCACCGGATGCACCGCCTCGACCACGAAGGTGCGGAAGGCTGCGACCGCGTCCTGCGTCGCCGGTGCCTCCGCCACCGCCGCCGCCGCGGGCACACCGTGCAGGGCATGGCCAACCCAGCCGCCGGCACTGCCGAGCGCGAGGCAGAGCACGGCCGCAGCCGCCATGGGGAACCAGCGTGCGCCAGGGTACAGGTGTCGCGAGCGGATGTTGGCCACCCGCAGTCGCGCCGGGATCGCCTCCTCGGCGATCGGCGCGAGGCGGGCGCGCAGGCGCTCGCGCAGAACTCGGTCCGTCGAGACTTCAGCCGCACGCGCGGGGTTCCCCACGAGCCACGCCTCGACCAGCGCCTGCCGCTCCGGTTCAAGGCGGCCGTCGATCAGGCCGTGCAGATCGTCCTCGCCGACCGGGCGCGGATCCCCGCTCATTTAACCCTCCTCAGCAGGCCTGTCCGGCCCGTCTCCACAAATCCGCGCATCCGCGTGCGCGCCCGGCTCAATCGTGACATCACCGTGCCGAGCGGCACCCCGAGCACCTGTGCCGCTTCGGCATAGGACAGGTCCTCCACCGCCACGAGGAGCAACACCGAGCGCTGCTCCTCGGGCAGGGTGTCGAGCCCTGCGAGTACGTCACGGGCTCCCAAAGCTGCCCCCGGGTCGGCGCTCGGATCGGGCACCTGCTCCAACACTTCCGCGCCGAGATCGGCGCCGCGCCGGCCCCGGCGTCGGACGGCGGCGAGGAACAGGTTGCGCTCGATCGTGAACAACCACGCCCGCAGGTCGCCGTCGCGGCGACGCCCGGACCAGGCGGACAATGCCCGCTCCAGGGTGTCCTGGACGAGGTCGTCCGCCGCTTCGCGATCCCGAAGAAGCGCGACCGCGTAGCGCCGCAGGGCCGGGATCTGCGGTTCGATCAGGGGGGCGATCTCGTCCAACGACGTGTCCCAATCAGAGGGAGCCGATCCGGGCATTCACCGATCAGGGCTTTGCGATGTGCCACGCACCGTTGAGGAAGCCGTCACCGGTGGTGTCGCCCGGCTTGGTGTCCTTGGCGAAGGTGTAGAGCGGCTTGCCCTTGTAGGCCCACTGCATCGTGCCGTCGTCCCGGGTCACCGTCGTCCAATCGCCGGAGGCCGCCGATCCGGAGGCAGCCGTCAGGGCCGGCCAGTTGGCGGCGCAGGGGCCGTTGCACATCGACTTGCCGCCCATGTCCTTGTCAAAGGTGTAGAGGGTCATGCTCTTGGCATCCACGAGCGCCGGCCCCTTGGCGGTCTCGGCCGTCATGGCGGGCGCGGCGGCCTGGGCGGCCACGGCGGAGAAGGCGATAGCCGCGAAGGCGGTGCGGATCAGCAGATTGCGCATGGGTGAAGTCTCCCGCGGTCGAGCATGACCGCATCGGGAGGGATGCGAAACGGGCGCCTTTATTCCGCTGACACACGAAAAAAGGCGATCCCATCGGCGCGAACGCTTTTTCGGCCCCGCCGCGGAATAAAGGCGGTCCTCTGGCATCCCTTCCATTGATACCGGATCGCGAGGAGGCCGCATGCGCGGAGCACTGGGATTTGCCGTGACGTCGGCGCTGATGGCGAGCGGCCTCGTCGGCGGCCGGATGATGATGCGCCCGACGCTGGCCGCCAGCGAGCCTCCGGCCGCGTCGTCAACGTCGTTCGACGCGATGATGGCGCAGTCGATGACGCGGATGCACGCCGACATGATGGTCCCGCCCTCGGGCGATCCCGACCGCGATTTCGCCGCGATGATGATCCCCCACCACGAGGGCGCGATCGCGATGGCCAAGGCGGAGCTGCTCTACGGCAAGGATCCGGTCCTGCGTCGCCTCGCGCAAGGAATCGTCGTCGAGCAGGGCCAGGAGATCGATGTGATGCGCCGTGCGCTCGCCAGTCTTCCTAAAGCGCCGCAGCCATCGACTGGTGCGGCCCATTCCCACGACCACAGTGCAGCCCCCGCCGCCATGCCCTCGGAGACCCGCCGATGAAGACCGCCCTGACTATCCTCGCCCTCGCGCTGCTCTCCGGCCCGGCGCTCGCCGGGCAGGCCCCGGGCGCAGCTTCCGCCCCGGACGTGCCGGTTAGCGGCAAGGATCGGTTCTACACCTCCGACCAGTTCTCCAACACGGTCTCGGTGGTCGATCCCGCCGCCAACACCCTGCTCGGGGTGATCCGGCTCGGCGACCCGACGCCGATGAACCTGAGCCCGCTCTATCGCGGGCAGCTTCTGGTTCACGGCATGGGCTTCTCGCCGGACCACAGGACCCTGCTCGCGGTCTCGATCGGTTCGAACTCCGTGAGCTTCATAGACACGGCGACCAACGCGGTCCGCCACACCGCCTATGTCGGCCGCTCGCCGCACGAAGCCTTCTTCACGCCGGACGGCCGAGAGGTTTGGGTGAGCGTGCGCGGCGAGGACCATATCGCGGTGCTCGATGCCGCCACCGCCAAGGAGACCCGCCGGATCACCGTACCGAACGGGCCCGGCATGACGATCTTCTCGCCGGACGGCGCCTACGGCTACGTCTGCTCCAGCTTCAGCCCCGAGACCGTCGTCATCGACACCAAGACCCACACCATCGTCGGCCGCGTGAAGCAAGAGAGCCCGTTCTGCCCCGACATCGCCGCGACGCCGGACGGCAAGCAGGTGTGGTTCACCCTTAAGGATGTCGGCCGCACCCAAGTGTTTTCGGCGCGTCCGCCCTTCGCGCCGCTGAAGACGATCGAGACCGGGCCGATCACCAACCACGTCAACATCGTCTCGACCAAGGCCGGCCAGTTCGCCTACGTGACGATCGGCGGCCTGAACCAGCTCAAGGTGTTCCGCACCGACGACTTCTCTCAGGTCGCCACCATCGCGACCGGCGCCCTGCCGCACGGGCTCTGGCCCTCGGGCGACGGCAGCCGCGTCTATGTCGGCCTGGAGAACGCCGACATGGCGGCGGTGATCGACACGGCGTCGAACACGGTGATCGCTGAGGTGCCGATCGGGCAGGGTCCGCAGGGCGTCGCCTACGTCCCGAACGCCGTGCCGGAGGGCGACGGAAAGCAGAACCTCCAGCCGCTGGGTGCTGCCGGCAAGACCAGCGCGCTGACGCTCACCGGTTCCGATGACAAGCCGGCGACGCAGGTCACCCTGTTCGACCAAGGCGTGCTGCAAACGCTACAGGCCGCGGTCACAGGACTGCCCGCGAAAATGCCCTTCGTGCTGGCGCTCGCCGCCAATCCGAAGGGAGCGACCGGCCTGGAGCCGCTCGCCGCCTTCATGACCAACCCGGCCGGCGCGGCCATCGTCAACGCGATCGGCCCGATCCGACAGGTCACCCGCACGGATGCCGGCGCTAGCCGGCGCTACCTCGTGGTGGTCTCGGGCAAGCCCGGTGAACTCGGCAGTGTCGTCCAGATGCAGACTGTGGATTGATCGAGTGGGGGGCGCTAGTTCGGAAGGCGAACACTCATAAGAGTACCTTGGCGGCGCGAGCCCAGTTTCGATGTCTGCTTTCGAGAACGACGTCGGACTGCTTCTACGGCGCAGTTGGGTCGATAGGAGGCTGTCCGCTTTTCCCGCGGGAGTTCTCCGAAGCGGACCAGTCGCTTTCGGCCCCACTTTGTCACGCCGTACCGCTGGAGCGCGCAACACCGGACATTCGTCTTCGCGCCCATCCCGGTCATTCAGATGGTTCTGACAATATCCCGTAAGTGGACGCTACCAGCTGCGATCGGCCATTCGCATGAGGCGACGCTACGGAACGATATTCCACGGTCGGGCTTGCGTTTAGCTGGGCACCCATTTCTAAAATGGTCTCCATGCCGCCCTGAAGACGAGGTTCGCGATTGCGTTCGACCTTCGGGACGTGCGCCGACAGTAACCTAGCCCCAAGGTGCCGGCTGCAGTCGTCATCGAAAAGATCGGCGTTTTTCTTGATTCATGATCTTCGACGATCCCGCATTCTTTAGGTCGTACCCGACAAGTCAGCCGGGGGTGGCGGGAGAACGACATCAACCCGGAGGGATTAACCGTTCGAGACATGCACCCACTGAGGTGCCCTAAAACTTCGATCAGGGAGGGATCATGAACGCTGAACCCGCGTCGAATCTGCTGCGGCGACCCGGTCCGCCCGAGCCCGTCCACCACGTCGATCCACCCCGGGCGTCCGACCCGCGCTTCACCGAGGTAGTGCCCTACCACGCCCGTCTCGTCTCGCTCTACGATCAGGCCGTCTTCAGCGAGGGGCCGACCTGGTGGCCCGCGCGGGACATATTGGTCTGGTCCGATGTCGAGGGGCGCCGGGTGCTTGGCTGGCACGCCGACGGCTGCGTGCGGGTCGTCATCGACGCAACCCCGTTCATCAATGGCAACACGGTCGACCGGGACGGCAACCTCATCCACTGCGAGCACGGCAACCGCCGCCTGTCACGCACATCCCCGGACGGACACTACGAGGCCCTGGTCGAGACCTACGAGGGCCGCCGGTTCAACGCTCCGAACGACGTGGTCTGCGCCGCCGACGGCGCCCTCTGGTTCACCGATCCAGCCTATGGGCTACGGCTACCCAGGCAGGGGGTGTTGGCCGCGTCCGACCTGGGCCATCACAGCGTCTACAGATTTGACCCGGCGGACGGCTCCGTCAGGCGCATGGCCGACCTCGGCCAACCGAACGGGCTGGCCTTCTCGCCGGACGGGCACACCCTGTACGTCAGCGACACTTCACGGACCGAGGGCGGTGACGGGCACACGATCCACGCCTACGCGGTCGTGGATGACCGAACCCTGGGCGAACCGCGGGTCTTTGCCGAGGTCGAGCCCGGCGTGCCGGACGGGTTCCGCGTGGACCATCGCGGCTGGATCTGGACGAGCTCGGAGGCAGGGGTTCAAGTCCTCTCCGCGGAGGGGCACCGGCTCGGACTGATTCCCACGCCTCAGGTGTGCTCCAATCTCTGCTTCTCCCCGGAGCAGCAACGGCTGTTCATCACGTCCAAACAGCACCTGTACGCCCTGGACCTCGCCGCCCAGTAGATCGGGGTGAAATCACGGCATCGTCAGAACGCTCCGGAAACTCCTAGGAACCTGGGTTCCCACGCGAGGTTGGCCTCGGACTAAGGAAGCCGTGTGCCGGTACACGCAGGCTTCATCCCATGCCGCCCCCGACCACGTTCGCCCAGCGGGCGGCACCAATACCTATTCCGAGGATCCGCCATGGCCGAAGCCGTCGCCGACTTTTTCTGGAAGCGCCTGGCCGAGTGGGGGGTGAAGAAGATCTTCGGCTATCCCGGCGACGGCATCAACGGCCTGCTCGGCGCCCTCCAGCGCAACGACCTGCCGTTCGAGTTCATCCAGGTCCGCCACGAGGAGATGGCGGCGTTCATGGCCGCGGCCTACGCCAAGTTCACCGGCGAGGTCGGCGTCTGCATGGCGACCTCCGGTCCCGGCGCGACGCACCTGCTCACCGGGATGTACGACGCCCATCTCGACCACGTGCCGCTTCTCGCCATCTGCGGGCAGCAGGCGCGCAACGTCAATGGCGCCCACTACCAGCAGGAATTCGACCTCACGAGCGTCTTCAAGGACGTCTCGGCCTACGTGCAGCAGGCGTCCTCGCCCGCGCAGGTCCGCCACATCGTCGACCGCGCCATGCGGATCGCTAAGGCCGAACGGAAGGTCTCGGCCATCATTCTACCGAACGACCTGCAGGACGTTCCCTACGAGGAGCCGGTACGCAAGCACGGCAACACCTTCTCCGGGGTGGGCTACACCGCCCCGAAGGTCGTGCCCTTCGACGCCGATCTGCGCCGCGCCGCCGACGTGTTGAACGCCGGCAAGAAGGTCGCGATCCTGGTCGGTGCGGGCGCCTTGCACGCCACCGACGAGGTCATCGCCGTCGCCAATAAGCTTCAGGCCGGCGTCGCCAAGGCGCTGCTCGGCAAGGCGGCGCTGCCGGACGACCTGCCGTTCGTGACCGGCACCATCGGATTGCTCGGGTCCAAGCCGTCCTCGGACATGATGGAGGACTGCGACACCCTCCTGATGATCGGTTCCGGCTTTCCCTGGGCCGAGTTCCTCCCGAAGGAGGGGCAGGCCCGCGGTGTGCAGATCGACATCTCACCGGAGATGCTGTCGCTGCGGTACCCGATGGAGGTGCCGCTCTGCGGCGAGTCCGCCGAGACCCTGCGTGCCCTGCTGCCGCTGCTGGAGCAGAAGAAGGAGGGTGGCTCCTGGCGCACCGGCATCGAGAAGGGGATGGTCTCCTGGTGGAAGGAGGCCGAGGACCGGGCGATGGCCAAGGCCAGCCCGGTCAACCCGCAGCGCGTCACCTGGGAACTCTCGCCGCGCATGCCCGAGCGGGCGATCATCACTTCGGATTCCGGGTCCTGCGCCAACTGGTTCGCCCGCGACCTGAAGATGCGCCGCGGCCAGATGTGCTCGCTGTCGGGCGGCCTCGCTTCCATGGGCGCGGCGGTCCCCTACGCCATCGCCGCCAAGGTAGCCCATCCCGACCGGCCGGTGATCGCGCTGGTCGGCGACGGCGCCATGCAGATGAACAACATGGCCGAACTGATCACGGTCTCAAAGTACATGCATCGCTGGTCGAACAAGACCTGGATTTGCTGCGTGTTCAACAACGAGGACCTGAACCAGGTGACCTGGGAGCAGCGGGTGATGGAGGGCAACCCGAAGTTCGAGGCGAGCCAGACTATCCCGAACGTGCCCTATCACAAGTTCGCCGAGCTGATCGGCCTGAAGGGCATCTACGTCGATGATCCCCAGCGCATGGGGGCGGCCTGGGACGAGGCGCTGGCGAGCCCCGTGCCGGTGGTGCTGGAGGTAAAGACCGACCCCGAGGTGCCGCCGCTGCCGCCGTTCTTCACGCTCCAGCAGGTGCAGAACTTCATGTCGATGCTCGGCAAGGGCGACCCGAAGGAGCGTCATCTCCTTGTCGACACCGCCCGACAGGTGCTGAGTTCCGTCCTACCGGGCAGCAAGTAGGACGGCTTCTACGGCATGCATGACGATCCGAGGATCGGAACGGTGCGGGCGCGAGCCTACACCGTTCCCACCGACGCGCCGGAGGCGGACGGGACGTTCAGCTGGGACAGGACGACGCTCGTTGTCGTCCATGTCGAGGCCGGGGGCGAGACCGGCCTCGGCTACAGCTACACCGACGCCAGTGTCGCGCGCTTGATTGTAGGCACGCTCGCATCGCGTCTTACCGGGTTGTCCGCCTTCGACATCCCGCGGGCCAATGCCGTGCTGTGGGGCGCCGTGCGGAACCTCGGGCGCTCCGGGCTGGCCGCCACGGCGATCTCGGCATTGGACACCGCCTTGTGGGACCTCAAGGCACGCCTCCTCGACGTATCCCTGGCGAGCCTGTTCGGGCAGGCGCGGGAACACGCGGAGATCTACGGCAGCGGCGGCTTCACGAGCTACGGCGACCGGCAGTTGCGCGAGCAGCTTGCCGGGTGGGTCGAGCGAGACGGCTGCCGGGCGGTGAAGATGAAGGTCGGCAGCGCTCCCGAGCACGACCCGGCGCGCATGGCGGTGGCGAAGGCAGCCATCGGCAATGCACGTCTGTTCATCGACGCCAATGGCGCCTTCACCCCGAAGCGCGCCGTCGCCCTTGCGCACGAAGCACACCGCTACGACGTGGCGTGGTTCGAGGAACCCGTGTCCAGTGACGATCCCGCAGGTATGGCTTCCGTCCGTGCCTCTACGCCTGCCGGCATCGAAGTCGCCGCGGGCGAGTACATCTACACCTTGAACGATTTGCGTGGACTGCTCGACGTAGGGGCAGTCGACGTGGCCCAGGCGGACGTGACCCGCTGCGGCGGCTACAGCGGGTTTCTGAAGATCGCGGCCCTGTGCGAGGCGGCGCATATCGATCTGTCCGGCCACTGCGCCCCCGCCTTGCACCTCCCGGTGGCGGTTGCGGCTCCCCGCTTCCGACACCTCGAATGGTTCCACGACCACGTCCGCATCGAGCGGATGCTGTTCGACGGGGCGCCCGCACCGCGCGATAGCGTGATCACCCCCGATCTGACCCGGCCGGGACACGGCCTCACCCTCAAGACCCGGGATGCCGATGCCTATGCCGTCTGATCGCGGCCCACCCCCGCCGAAACGTCAACATGCGCCAGGCATGAAGCGGCGCGTCGCACCTGTGAGAGTTGAGGCGGCCGTCCACCCGGTGGTGGTCCTCGCCGCGGTGGCGGCGGGGGCCGGTTTGTTGACCTGGTTCGCCGCCGGGCGTTCCAAGCCCCTAGGTCACGCCGCCGGCGGCCGCAGCTACAGCCCGCGGGGGCGCGAGGTCACCGCGAGCGCGGCACAGCGCCTGAACCACGCCTCGACGATGCTCGCCGCCTCGGTACTGTTCGATTCCGGCCTGGAGCACTACCGCGGCCAGTTCTTCAACCGGGCGATGTACACGCCCATCGTCGTGTCCAGCGTCATCCTGGCGGCGTCCCTGCACGGGGCCGGCGACACCGACCCCGGCAGCTCCCGCGTCCGGCACGGGGTGCAGGCGCTCGCCGGCCTGACAGGGCTGATCGGCTTCGGCTTCCACGCCTACAACGTCGGCAAGCGCGAGGGTGGGTATTCCTTCCAGAACCTGTTCTATTCCGCCCCCATCGGCGCGCCGATGGCTCTGACGCTGGCCGGCGTCCTCGGGGTCATCGCCGAGCGCGTGCGCGACGCCGACCCCGACGAGCCGCGGCTCGGTGGCTTGCCGGCGGGGCGCTCCCTTGCAGTCGCCACGGCGGGCATGCTCGCCGGCACGACCCTGGAGGCCGGGCTGCTTCACTTCCGGGGTGCTTTCCAGAACCCGGCGATGTTCGTTCCCGTCACCCTGCCGCCGCTTGCCGCCGCCCTTCTCGTCCGCGCCGCGACCAAACCGGAGGGAGCGAGTCAATCGGGCGCCAAGTGGGGGATGTGGGCGGTCTCGGCGATGGGCGTCGGTGGCGTCGCGTTCCACGGCTACGGCGTCGCCCGGATGATGGGCGGCTGGTCCAACTGGCGCCAGAACCTCATCGACGGGCCGCCTCTGCCGGCCCCGCCCTCCTTCTCGGGGGTGGCGCTCGGGGGGCTCGCGGCCCTCGAACTCATCGAACGCAGCCGCTTCCGCTTCTGACCCGAAAGATCATCATGCGTCCGAGACTGGACCTTTATCCGGGCTACGACGTGCTCGCGAAGCGCGACGGCCCGTCCTGGAACGCCAAGACCCGCGAGGTTTTGGAGGAACGGCTCGCCATCGGACCTGAGACGCGCCGCTTCTTCGACGAGGCCGAATGGTCGACGATGAAGTCGCTGGCCGAGCGGATCGTCCCGCAACCCGCCGACCGGGGGGATCCGGTTCCGGTGGCCGCCCTCGTGGACCACAAGCTCGCGACCGATACCCGCGACGGCTACCGCAACGCCGAAATGCCCGGGGAGCGCGAGGCATGGCGCCTGGGACTGCGCGCCCTCGATGCCGAGGCACGGGCACGGTTCGGGGCACGCTTCCACGAACTCGGCGCCTGGGCGCAGGACGAGCTTCTGAAGCTTGCTGAAAAGGGTGACCTGACCGGTGCGGTCTGGGAGGGCATGCCCTCGAAGCTGTTCTTCCACCAGCGCGTCCTCGCCGATGTGGTCAAGGCGTACTACGCCCACCCCACGGCCTGGAACGAGATCGGCTGGGGCGGCCCGGCGAGCCCGCGCGGCTACGTGCGCATGGATTTCGACCGCCGCGACCCCTGGGAGGCCGCCGAGGCCAAGCCCGGCCGCGAGGACGAGGCCTACCAAGAGAACCTTCGGGTCGGTCGATAAGGATACCTCCGTCCATGCGCATCCCCGGCCTCGGCAACGCCGCCGACAACCCCAAGCACGCCACGCCCGGCGACGACCCGGAGCACCATCCCCGCGCCCGCGACGGCCGCGCGCCCAACGTCATGCGGATCGGCGAATGGGTGCCGATGCGCCAGCACCGGGACGAGGAGGAGGTCGACTTCGCCATCGTCGGCACCGGCGCGGGCGGCGGCACCCTGGCCTGCCGGCTCGCGGAGGGTGGCGTGTCGGTGGTGGCCTTCGACGCCGGACCGTATTTCCGGCCGCTGGAGGATTTCGCCTCGGACGAGAGCCATCAGTCCAAGCTCTACTGGACGGACGAGCGCATCGTCGACGGCGAGAACCCGCTGCAGATGGGCTCGAACAATTCCGGCAAGGCGGTGGGTGGCTCGACCGTACACTACGCCATGGTCGCCCTGCGTTTCCGACCGGAATGGTTCAAGACCCGCACCCTGATGGGCTACGGCGCCGACTGGCCGCTCGATTGGCGGGAGATGTGGCGCTACTACGATCAGGTCGAGGACGACCTGAAGATCTCCGGCCCGGTCTCCTACCCATGGGGACCGCACCGTCGCCGCTATCACCGCCGTGCGCACGAGATCAACGCCGCCGCCAAGGTGCTGGCCCGGGGCGCGGAGGCGATGGGCATCAACTGGACGCCGACGCCGCTCGCTACGGTCTCGGCGCCGCACGGCGACGCACCGCCTTGCGTCTACCGGGGTTTCTGCACGCTGGGCTGCTCGACCAACGCCAAGCAGAGCGTGCTCGTGAGCTACCTGCCGCGCGCCCTGAAGGCGGGCGCCGAGATCCGCGACCTCGCCATGGTCGGGCGGATCGAGACGAGGAATGGGCGCGCCACCGGCGTCCACTACTTCCGCGAGGGGAAGTGGCGGTTTCAACGCGCGAAGAACGTCGTGGTGGCGGGCTACGCCATCGAGACGCCGCGGCTCCTCTTGAACTCGGCGAACCAGGAGTTCCCGGACGGCCTCGCCAACTCCTCGGGCCTCGTCGGCAAGAACCTGATGGTCCAGGGCAACCAAGCGGTCTGGGGCGTCTTCGACGAGGAGATCCGTAGCTACAAGGGCCCGCCATCTCTGGCGATCAGCGAGCACTGGAACTACGACGACAAGGGTCACGGCCCCTTCGTAAAGGACTTCTTCGGTGGCTATTCCTACATGAGCCAGGGGCCGCTGCCGCAGCTCTGGGCAAACACACAGGCCTCGGCGCACGGCCTGTGGGGGGAGGCGCTCGTCTCGGAGATGCAGCGCTACAACCACGTCGCCGGGCTCAAGGTCGTCTCCGAGTACATGCCGCAGGAGCGCAACCGGGTGACCCTCGCGGACGTGAAGGATCAGTACGGGCTGCCGGTGGCGCGCATCACCTACTCCTGGTGCGACAACGACAAGGCGTTGAACCGGCACGCGCTCAAGTTCATGCGCGAGGCCCTATCGGCCGCGGGCGGGCGCGAGGTCTGGGACCAGGGTGATGACACCTGCCACCTGAACGGCACCGCCCGGATGGGGTCCGGCCCGCGGACCTCCGTGGTCGATGCCGATTGCCGGTCCTGGGACATCCCGAACCTGTACGTCTGCGACGGTTCGGTCTTCCCGACGGTTGGGGGGGTCAATCCCTCGCTCACGATCCAAGCGGTCGCGTTGCGTACGGCGGACCGGATACTCGCGAGGAGGCGGTGACCGGCTTCGCGTGTCGATGACGCAAATTCATACGCCGGTGATGGCTACGCGCCGAACTATAGGTACGGTTGCCGGGCCTACGGCTACGGTTACTGAGGCATTGCGGAGTCATCGGAGGTTCGAGGCCAAATCGTCAGGATGGAAACGAAAGGGGCGACTGACAGCCCCTCGGTCGCCATTTTCCGTATGTGGATGGGGCCATCGTTCTTGTAGTTCGCGCCAGGAGACCTGCGACCGTCCATCGCTTATGCGGGTGATCCGATGCCCGCCTTTCCCGAAAAACACGCCTTCAATCTTCGGCGCGTGCCGGAGGCGAAGACAGCTTGCGCCGCAACTCCCCCAACGCCTCATCGCCTTTCCCGAGATTCAGGCCCATGCCTCCGAGAATCTCGCCCGCCTTCGTAAACTGGACATCCGGGTAGGCGACGATCTCCAGGCGGTTGCCCCAGGGGTCGAGGAAGTTGAATGGGCGGTCCAGGACCTTCGCACCCGCTTTCTCGGCGAGTTCCATGACGCCGGTCCGATCATCGACGACGAGTCCGAAATGCCGCTCCGTGTCGGCCGGCTGTTCCCGCCCGGCCGACAGGACGAGGAACTGGTCGCCCATGTCGAGGAAGGCCATGACCGTGCGGCCTGCCTCATCCTCATGGGTGCCCCGGAGCTCGAACGAGAACACGGCCCGGTAGAACCCGAGTGACTCCCCGATATCTCCGACCTCAAGCGCGACGTGGTTCAGCCCGACGAGGCGAGGCTTCGAGGTGGTCATGAGCTCATCTCCCGCATGGATGCCGAGTGCGCGCGCGCGTCGTCGACGGCGCGTCGCCGAACGTAGGGCACCGTCGACCTGGGCGGCGGAATAGGGCTTCCGCACCAAGTCGAAGCCGTGGGCGTCGTCCTGCGCCAGCACGTGGCTGTAGCCGGACGTCAGGACCACCGGCAGGCCGGGGTGAGTCTCCCGCAGCCGCTTCGCCAGCTCGAAGCCGCCCATTCCCGGCATGACGACGTCCGAGAACACCGCGTCGTAGCGGGACGGCACCGCCTCGATCTCCGCGAGCGCCGCCTCCGCGGTCTCCGTCAGGATCGCGCCGTAACCCAGGTCGTGCAGGATCTGCGTGCAGAAGCGCCCGATCTCCACGTTGTCCTCGACCACCAGGATACACCGGGCCTCGTCGTCGGCCTGTGCGTCGTCATGGACGGCGTCCTCGACGACGTCCATGACCGCCTCTTGGCCCTGCGGCAGGTACAGCGTGAACGTGGTCCCATGACCGACGACGCTCGCGACGTCGACGTCGCCGCCGGACTGCTTCGCGAAGCCGATGACCTGGGAGAGGCCGAGGCCCGTGCCCTTGCCGACCTCCTTGGTGGTGAAGAACGGCTCGAAGATGCGGGCCACGTTCTCCGCCGCGATTCCCGCGCCGGTATCGCCGACGCCGAGCGTTACGAACGGCGTCGACAGGCCAGCGTGGCCGCGGATCGCCGGCTTCTCCCTGCCGCAGGACAGGGTGAGGGTCAGCGTGCCCTCGCCGTCCATCGCGTCGCGGGCGTTCACTGCGAGGTTGACGATGGCGGTGTCGAACTGGCTGGCGTCGGCGTGCACGAAGCAGGGGCACTCGGGCTTGGTCGTCACGACGCGGATGCGGGCCCCCGTCAGGGTGTCCAGCATCGTGGCCAGACCGACGAGGCGGGAGCCGACGTCGAAGGTCTCGGGCCTCAGCGGCTGCCGCCGGGCGAAGGCGAGGAGCTGCCCGGTGAGCTTCGCCGCCCGGTCCACGGTGTCGGACACGGCGTCCATGTACCGAACACGCCGTTCCTCCGGCAGGTTCGGCCGGCGGAGGAACTCGACCGACGACCGGATGATGGTCAGGAGGTTGTTGAAGTCGTGGGCCACGCCGCCGGTAAGCTGCCCGATGGCCTCCATCTTCTGGGCCTGGATCAGGGCGTCCTGCGCCTGGGCGAGGTCGCGGGTCCGCTCCTCCACCCGCCGTTCAAGCGCCTCGTTCATGGCCTGGAGAGCATCCCTGAGCCGTCTCTCTCCGACGATGCGCCGCTCGACGTCACGCGCGAGGCGGAGGGCGAGCGCGGCGAGGCAGATCGCGAGCACCGTGACGAGGAGAGCGGTCCCGGTCTCGGGCTCCAGCAGGTTCGAACGGACGGCGTAGATCTCCAGCGCCCCGAGCAGCAGCGGTGCGACCACGACGGCCGGCAGGAGGACACGCGCGACCTCGCCGCCGCGGAGTACGGTCGCGACCCACGGCCCGTGCGGCCTGGAGAGCAACACCCCGGCCGACAGCAGGCCCAGGGCCAGGGCGCTGAGCAGCGACATGCGCGAGAACGGGCCGCCCTGATGGAGGGCGCCGACCCCGTAGACGTAGCCCAGGCCGCCGACGGCGGCGGCGACGAAGGCGAAGGCAGCCGTCGCCACGCCGAGGCGGGTGAATGTCCGGCCTCGCGCGTCGCCGAGGATGATACCGGCCGCGGCCCCCAGGACGCAGGCCACGGTCGCGAGCGACATCCCGTTGTCCGGCCCGAGCGGGCCTGACACGAGCCGCTGCAGCCAGTCGTCGAGCCGGAAACCGTGCGGACTGGCGTACTGGATGCCTCCGCCGGCGGCCACCGCGACGGCGACGACGGCGAGCCAGCGGCCCACAGACCTGTCGACCTCTCGCCCCTCGGGCTGGGCCGAGAGCAGCAACGAGACCGACAGGATCAGCACCGCGAGGGCGGTCAGCGCCACCATCGGCGCCTCGCCCGGTAGGATCGTCGTCAGGAGAGGCAATCGGAACGCCCAGCCCGAGGCGACAGTGATCGAGACCGCGATGCCAAAGTAGGCGAGCGCCCGGGACATGGCCCTTGCCCTTGCCGCGGGACCCGCCGCAGCCGTGTTGTCCGCTCGTCGAGGAACCTGTGCCAACTCTATTCCCGTCCGCAGCCTGGCCTTGGGAGAACGCACCGGCCCACGCGACGTTCGCGGTCGCGCCTTCTTGGTGCCGCGGTTGCCCGAATCCCCCAGATCCGGCCGGGGAGGAAGCCGTCCCCTTGTCGGTGGCGAGGCAACAGAAGGAAGGTTAGTCCGCTCCATTCAGTAACAGGCCAGCGCAGGTCAAGCTGCTCGGCTTCCGGTCCGCTCCCGTCCGTGATGCCAATAGGGTGTAAAATGCCAACAACCCCATTCATGCCCGGGACCAGATTATTCCCGCCCCCTGAAACCTTCCGCGGCGAGCCTCCGTACAGGTCGGGGTACGCCCGGTTGGGGCGTGGCGCGGCGCCTCGCCCCGGCGCCCGGAGAGTTGCGCCCATAGGCCACTAATCAAAGAAATTAATTCGATAAATCAGGAACTTGTGACGTATTTCCCTTCTTGCTCCACTGTGCGAAAGGGAAATTCTACCCTGTAAAGGAGATACCGAATGAAGATCACCACCCTCGCGCTCACCGCCTCGGTCCTCGGAAGCCTCGCGCTTGGAACTGGCGCCGCCTCGGCCGCCCCGATGGGCCCGAACGGCCTTCAGGCCGGCCCGGCAGGCATCACGCAGGTCCGCATGACGCACAGCGAGCGCATGATGATGAAGAAGCGCATGATGCATAAGAAGATGATGAAGCGCCGGATGATGAAGCGGAAGATGATGATGAACCGCATGTAAGCGGCCATCCCGAACGCGGCGGCCCGACCCTCGGTCCGGTCGCCGCGCCCCTCGGTCCTCAGGACGAGCCGCCCTTGTGCCCCGCACCTACCTGACGCGCTCCGCCCCCGACACCGGAGAGGTCGAGCATCGGCGCTGGATGTTCAGGCACCCCGCCGTCATCCGGATCACCCACTGGGTCAACGCCCTGTGCCTGCTCGTCTTGCTGATGAGCGGCCTGCAGATCTTCAACGCCCACCCGGCCCTGTACTGGGGCAAGGTCTCGACCTTCGATCACCCGCTGCTGTCGATGACCTCGACTGACGACGACCCGCCCAAGGGCGTCACGACCTTGCTAGGCCACAGCCTCGACACCACCGGCTGGCTAGGCTCCTCGCCCGGCGCTGACGGCGAGCCGGCCGACCGCGGCTTCCCCTCCTGGCTGACGCTTCCCAGCGATCAGGACCTCACGGGAGGGCGCTCCTGGCACCTCTTCTTCGCCTGGGCCTTCGTCCTGAACGGCGCCCTGTACCTCCTGTACGGGCTGCTGAGCGGCCAGCTTCGCTTTCGCGTCGTCCCGCAGCGCGACCAGGTCCGGCATTTCGCCGCCTCGGTGTGGGAGCACGTGACCCTGCGTTTCCCGCAAGGCGACGAGGCCAAGCGCTACAACGTCATCCAGAAGCTAACCTACGCCATCGTGCTGTTCGTGCTCTTGCCGATGCAGGTTCTGGCCGGGCTGGCGATGTCTCCAGCCATGGACGCGGCGTTCCCGTTCCTCCTGACCCTGTTCGACGGGCGGCAGTCGGCCCGCACGGTCCATTTCGTCGTGGCGGCCCTGCTGGTTCTGTTCGTGGTCGTCCACGTTGCCTTGGTCGTGCTCTCGGGGTTCTGGAACAACATGCGCGGCATGCTCACCGGCTGGTTCGTGATTGAGCGCAAGGTCGAGCCCGCATCGGCGGACCGCGCGGGAGACCGGGCATGACCCGGAAGCCCAGCCGACGCTCCCTCCTGCTCGGCGCCACCGCCGCGGCCGGAGCAGCGATGCTCGGAGGCTGCGACCGCCTCGGCGAGGCCGACTGGTTCCGGCGCACGCTCAAGGCCGGCGAGGACGCGAACCTGTTCGTGCAGCGGCTGCTCCTCACGGAGCGAACGCTCGCGCCCGAGTACGCCGAGGCCGACATCTCGCCGTGGTTCAAGCCGAACGGCACCGAGGATCCGCCGGACCGGGCCTACAAGGCGCTGGAGCGGCGCAAGTTCGCGGACTACCGGCTGGAGGTGTGCGGCCTCGTCGAGACCCCGCTGAAGCTTTCCCTGGCCGAGTTGCGCAAGCTCCCTTCCCGGACGCAGATCACCCGGCATGACTGCGTTGAGGGATGGAGCTGCATCGGCAAGTGGACCGGCGTGCCACTGTCCGAGATCCTGGACCGGGCACGGCTGAAACCGCAGGCGCGCTACGTCGTGTTCCGTTGCGCCGACACGATGGACCAGGGCGAGGACGATGGCGCCGAGGGTGACGGGACGGAGGACGCCTCGTCCGGCGGCAACGCCAACCCCGCGATGACGAAGCAATCGGGCGGGGGTGAGGACAAGCGGGATTCCGGAGGCCAGCAGGCCGCCGAGGGAAGCTCCACTGGCAACGACGCGCCCATTCGCTACTACGAGAGCATCGACCTCGTGGACGCCTTCCATCCCCAGACCATCCTCGCCTACGAGCTGAACGGGAAGACCCTGCCCGTGGCGAACGGCGCTCCCCTGCGGCTGCGCCTCGAACGCAACCTCGGCTACAAGCAAGCCAAGTACGTGATGCGCATCGAGGTGGTGGAGAGCTTCGCCGACATCGGCGAGGGCAAGGGCGGATACTGGGAAGACCAGGGCTACGCTTGGTACGCGGGAATCTGACCCGCTGCGGCGATCAGGGGTCGGCGCATGCGCGGGAGACTAACTCTCGGCGATGAGATCCTTGATGCGGGTGGCAAGGGTTTCCAGCACGGACGGCTTGGTCAGGACCTGCATACCGGGGCGCAGGTAACCGTTCCCGAGCATGGCATTTTTTTGCGTAGCCGGTGATGAACAGCACCTTGAGATCTGGGCGACGCTCGCAGCCGGCATCGGCCATCTGGCGCCCGTTCATACCCCCTGGCAGACCGACGTCGGTGACCAGCAGGTCGATGCGCACGTCCGACTGCAGCACCTTGAGGCCGGCGACGCTGTCGGCCGCCTCGATGGCGGTATAGCCGAGATCCTCCAGCACCTCGGTAACCAGCATCCGCACCGAGGGCTCGTCGTCGACGATGAGCACCGTCTCGCCCTGGCCCGCCTGTTCCACCTCGGCGAGCCTGCGCACGACCTCGTCCTCGTCGGCCTCGCCGTAGTGCCGCGGCAGGTACAGGCAGACGGTCGAGCCCTCGCCGACCTCGGAGTAGATGCGCACCTGCCCGCCGGACTGCTTGGCGAAGCCGTAGACCATGGACAGGCCGAGGCCCGTGCCCTCGCCGGTGGGCTTCGTCGTGAAGAACGGCTCGAACACCTTGCCGATCAGGTCCGGGGCCATGCCGGTGCCGGTGTCGGTCACGCAGACGCCCAGGTACTGGCCGGGCGCGAGGTCGTGCTGGCGGCCGCCGGCCTCGTCGATCCAACGGTTGGCGGTCTCGATGGTGATGCGGTGATGTCGGACGGCGGCATGGCACTCGCAGGACGCGGCTTCCGCGCGTGCACGGTCCGGCAGCGTCAGGCGCCGGTGGCCGATCTCGATCAAACCCTCCCGATGTATGCGCCCGAGCACTTCCGTAAGGTAGGCGCGGCGCACCCGAGCATGTCGGCTAGGATCTCACGGGACACCGGTAAGTCGGGCGTGCCGAGGCGGTCCTGCCGGGTCAGGAGCCAGCGCAGGCAGCGTCGCTCGATGGTATGGGCGGCGTTGCAGGCGACCGACTGCAGCACCTGCGCCAGCAGGCAGTCGGCGTAGCGCACGAACAGGTCGCGGATGGCCTTCGAGGCCTGCTTGGCCTCGGACAGGCGCGCGGCGTCGATCCGGACGACCGGGCCGCCGACCTGGACCGCCTGCCCGAACGCCGGCAGGTATCCATGCCTGACGACGCCGCGCATGGCGCCTTCGCGACCGACCGTGGCGGTCTCGACGGACTTCCCGTCCATGAGCGGCACAACCAGGATGACGACGCAGCCGTGAGCCGGAAAGGTGACGTGGCTGACGTCGTCGCCGGCACGGAACAGGACGTCGCCCCGTTCGACCTCGCGCCGCTCGGCGTGCAGAGCCGGCAGGTTGCGGTCGTCGGCATCGAGGGCTTCGAGCAGCAAGTTGCCGTCGATGAAGGGCGGATGTTCACGGGGGGATGGTCGCAGCGCTGGTCGTCGGGTTGCGAACTAGCGGATTTCCTGGCGCGAAGAAGTCCGATACCTGACGAGTGGAGCCAAAGTCGTCCAAGGAGGCGCGACTTTTTCCCGGGGCGACGGACGTTTCGTCACCTCCGAAAGGCCAGGGGCGTTGGAGGAGTTCAGGAAGTCGATGCGGCGGAGGCGGGGACCTGTCTGGCCATGAGCGGTGCAGGCAGACGGAACCGGAAGGTCGTGCCACGGTCGACGGCGCTCGTCACGGTCAGCACGGCGCCCTGTCGCTCGACCAGGTCCCGACACAGCAGCAGGCCGAGCCCGCTTCCCCGCTCGCCAGCCGTGCCGTTCGTGGTGGTCCGCCTGTCCAGCCGGAACAGGTCGTCGACCTTGCCTGGCGGCATGCCGACCCCGGTGTCCGTAACGGAGATCTCGACGTCGTCCCAATCCTGGCGGCCCGTGACGGAAATGGTCCCGCCGGGCAGCGTGAACTTGACGGCATTGCCGACGAGATTGCGCAACACCGTGGTCAGCATGTCCCGCTGTGCGCGAACGATGATCCCGCCACAGGAAACCTCGATCTTCAAACCCTTGTCCGAGGCGGCCTCCGCCGCGCCGCGCACCACCTCACTGGTCACGGCGTCGAGGTCGACGTCGGTCAGGGTGACCGCCATCGTGTCCATCTGCAGGCTCGCCCAGGAGAACAGGCTTTCCAGCAGGGCGTAGGCTTGCGTCGCCGCCTCGTGGATGCCCTTCGCTCGCCGTTCGATGGAGGCGGGGTCGCGGGCCGCGACAGCCTTGCCCAGCACCTCCGACAGCCCGAGGAGGGCCTGGAACGGGTTGCGCAGGTCGTGGGCGATGATCGAGAACAAGAGGGACTTCTGCCGGTTCAGCGTGTCGAGTTCGAGGGATTTCGCCTCGGCCTCCCGCCGCGCGGCGGCAAGCTCCGCCTGAAAGGCCCGCCTCGCTTCGGCGTAGCGGATAGCCCTGGCTAGGCCGGACGGCGTGACCTCGGCCTTGTCGAGGTAATCCAGCGCGCCGGCCCGCATCAGCCGTGTCGCGAGCTCCGGGTCGGCCTCGCCGGTCAGCATCAGCACCGCCCGCGCATCGCCTTCCGCCGCGAGCAGGGTCTTGAGCAGTGCGAAGGTATCAATACCCGGAAGGCGGTAGTCGAGCAGGACGCAGTCGAAGGCCATCTCGGCGGCGAGGCGCTGGCCTTCCTCGCCACCCGACGCCTCGGTCAGCGTATGCTTGAGCCCGGACTTGCGCAGCGCCCGGCGCACGGCCGCACGGTCGACCGCATCGTCGTCGATCAGCAGGATGCGGGTCGGATTCGTCACGGGTCGACTATGCAGGAAACTCGACGACCTTCCAGTAGTGCTCCAGCAGCGCCACCGCCTCCATGAAGGTGTTGGCCGGGTCCCGCTTCACGATGTAGCCGGCGACGTTGTGGCCGTAGGCACGCATCCGGTCCTCGTCGGCCTTCGACGTGGTGATCATGAACACCACCGCCGAGCGCAGGTCCTCGTCGGCGCGCACCGCCTCCAGGAACTCGATGCCGTTCATGCGCGGCATGTTCAGGTCGAGCAGGACCAGGTGCGGCTTGGGCAGGCGCTCGCGCCCGTTCTGGCCGCGCAGGATCTCCAGGGCCTCGATGCCGTCGCGGGCGACCGTGATCGGGTTGCCGATCTTGCTCTTTTTGAACGCCCGCTTCAGCCCCTGCACGTCGACCTCGTCGTCGTCGACCAGCAGGATGTTAACCGTCGATCCCATCCGCCCGTCCCTTCCGGCCGTCGAGCGGCCACGTGAAATGCACCGCCAGCCCGCGCCCGTCCGGCCCGTCGGCGAGCCAGACCTTCCCGCCCTGACGGTCTACCAGCTTGCGCACGATGGCGAGCCCCATGCCGCTGCCCTCGACCTCGTCGCGGGGCTTGAGCGTCTGGAACATGCCGAACACGCGCTCGCGGAACTGTTCGGGAATGCCGGGGCCGTCGTCTGTCACGACGAACTCGACCACGTCCCCTGCCGGCCTCGCCTCGACCCGGATGTGCCCCTCGGCCGGCCGGTCGTGGTGCTTGATGGCGTTGCCGATGAGGTTCTGCAAGGCCTGGGTCAGCGGTGCACGCGCCGCCTGTAACGTCGGGAGGGACGCATCTGCCGTGATGGCGAAGCCTTCTGGAGGGCTTACCAGCACGGCGAGCTCATCGACGAGGGACTTCGTGTCCACCGTGTCCATCGTCGCATCAGCCCGCCCGGCCCGTGAGTAGGCCAGGAGGTCGTCAAGCAGGCTGTCCAGCCGGCGCACACGGCTTTTCAGCAACTCCATGTTTGTCTGGACGTCGCCGGTCAGCGAGCCTTCCAGGTCCTCCTCGATCCACCCGACAAGGTTCTCGATGCCGCGCAGGGGCGCCTTCAGGTCGTGGGAGGCGACGTAGGCGAACTGCTCCAGTTCCTCGTTCGAGCGGCGCAGGTCGATGGCGTGACGGGCGAGGCGGCGCTCCAAGCCCTTGCGCTCGGTGATGTCGGTGTTGGTGCCGAACCAGCGCAGGATGGCGCCGTCCGGACCGCGGTAGGGTGCGGCCAGCGACAGGAACCAACGGTACTCGCCGTCGGTGCCGCGCAGCGGGAAAGTGTCCTTCCACGGCTCGCCGGTGCGGAACGCCTCGCTGATGAGCGCAACGACGCGCTCGACATGGTCGGGATGGTGGACGTCGCGCCAGCCCCAGCCGCGCATCTGCTCGATGGTGGTGCCGGTGTAGTCGTACCAGCGCCGATTGTACCAGATGATGTCGCCGTTCGGCTCGGCGACCCAGGCCATCTGCGGCAGCGCGTCGGCGAGCGCCCGGAAGTCGTCCGCAGTCAGGTTCGCGGCTCGCTCCACGCAAGCTCTCCTTGGTCGATAGATTGGCGGGGAAGATGACGCCCGCCCACTTCGGTATAGGCGTGACGCCCCATGCCGTGACAAAGCGGTGGCGGCAAGGCCTGTCGTAGCGTGATTGAATTGACTAGCCGTGGTCGCGTCGACATCTCCGCGGCAGCGGGCCCGGCTCACTTGGACCGCGAAGCGACGTGGATCGGGATGCACGACGGGGAATACGGTTCGATGCGCCGCTTGCTGGACGAGGCAGTCGGGCGTGAGTTTCATGCCGAAGCCCTGGTGGACCTGGCGGTATGCAGGCCCGGGGACATCCACGTTCCAACCTTGTGCGTACTGGTTCGCAGCCAGCGCATCCGCGCCATGGAGTTGCGCGGTAATGCGGCCGCCCTGCTTCGACCGCGAGGCGTCGGCGGAATCCCGGTCATGGCTGAGGGACGCCCGTCGCTCGCGGGGCAGGCAACGCTGGGTCAGCTCCCGCGCAGCCTCGGCAGGTCGCGGCTTGGGTGTCGGGGATGACCGACCTGCCGAGCGCATCGCTCGTCGATGAGCACCGTAGCCGCCCCCCGTTCGGTCGGTCACGGAGAGGCGGCACACAACTCAGCTGCGGGCGTCGCCGTCCCGCATCTGGCCTGTCGGCTCCTGGACGTGGGCTTCGAGGAACCACAGTTGCTTGTCGACGGCGCGGGACACTTCCGTGAACAGGTCGGCGGTGTCGGGGTCTCCCGCCTCATCGGTCTCGTCGATGTTCTCGCGCACGGCGTTGGCGTACACGGCATAGCTGTCTATCAGCGCGGCGATATGGTCAGCGATGGCATAGATGCCGGTCGGGTAGGCGGGGAGCTTGGTCGATCCCGCCACGACCTGCGCCGTTCCCAGGGCCGTACCGCCGAGCTGAACCGCCCGCTCCGCTACCTTGTCGTTGAGGTCGCTGATCTCGGCACGGAAGCCGTCCAGCATCAGGTGGATGCCGATGAACTGCGGTCCCTTCAGGTTCCAATGGGCCTGCTTGATCGCGAGGGCGAGGTCGATGCCGTCGGCCAGCCGTGCGTTCAGCGCCTCGATGGAAACCCTTTTGGCGTTGGAATTGGTGTTGTTGCGGGTCTGGTGAGTACGCGGGGTGCTGCTCGTCGCCATGCCTGTGCTCCACTGTGTCGAGGCGGCAATAGTGGAGCGTAAAGGAGGTTCCCCCAGTCGGACACCGCCCTGCAGGTTTGCAGGCCTGCATCGTCCAGGGTGCATCGGTTCGACGCGGGGTCGTTGCACCAGTTGAAGTGGTCGTTCGGTCCAGGCGCACGCAAACGTCAAGCTTGTGCTCCCCCCGGGGAGGATCAAGGGAACGGAACTCCCGTCAAAAGGCGGACTTCTCAACTACCGGTCCTGCCGGGCCCCCGGGTGGACCTCCCAAGGATTAACGGAACCGTAGAGATGGATCTCGGCATCAGCGGACGGGTCGCAGTCGTGACGGGGGCCAAGTCGGGCATGGGCCGCTCGACCGCCGAACACCTTCTGCGCGAGGGCGTCCACGTCGTCCTGACTGACAAGGAAGGTCCCGAGCTGCAGGCGACGACCAACGAACTGGCGGCGCTGGGCCAGGTTCGCGCCGTTGAGGCGGACCTGAGCACGGCCAAGGGGATCGACGTGCTCGCCGCCTTCGCCAACATGGCCTTCGACGACAAGCCCACCATCCTCGTCTGCGCCGCAGGCATCACCGGGGCGTCGGGGGACTTCCTCGAATTGACCGACGACGACTGGCTTGAGGCAATTCAAACTGATCTCATGGCCGGAGTGCGCGCGACCAGGGCGTTCATCCCACACATGCGCAAGGCCGGCTGGGGCCGGGTCGTGCTGTTCTCCTCCGAGGACGCCGTGCAGCCCTACGTCGAGGAACTGCCGTATGCCGCGGCCAAAGCGGGCGTCCTGAACCTCGCTAAGGGACTGTCCAAGGCCTACGGGCCTGACGGCGTACTCGTGAACGCGGTCGGGCCGGCCTTCATCGCCACGCCGATGACCGACGCCCAGATGGAAAAGAAGGCGAGGGAGAAGGGCATCTCCTTCGACGAGGCGGTCCAGGTGACGCTGGACGAGGAGCGCCCCGGCATCGTCGCCAAGCGCCGCGGACGCGCGGAGGAAGTCGCCGCCGCAGTCACGTTCCTCTGTTCGGAACACGCCAGCTTCATCACCGGTGAGTTCCTACGGGTCGACGGTGGCTCGGTCATGACCATGGGAGCTTGAGGCGCTGATAAGCCTGTCTCGTACCGGACGAAGTCGCTGCAGCTCCGAGACGACCTGAGCCGTCAGCCCGGTTAGGACTGCCTTTCGGCGATCCTGCGGCCGGCTACGGGAAGCGGCTGGTAGAGTCAGGTCCCACGCGTCGTGCGGTGGGCTGGGGCTGGTCTCAGAGCAAGCACCTGCTTCACATGCCCTTGTCCGTATGGAAGGCAAGCTGCGGCACCGGCGAGGTGTTGTGCAGCCGGCGGCAGCACGGACGACCTCTCCGGTGCGAACGGTCTGGCCGTTTGCCGTTCCGGTCTCGACTTCTCGGTTTAGGATTGGGCCAGCGACCTTCCGGATACTTCCGCGTTGTCCCTCGCTGTCGAGCGTAGGGCAAGGCGATGGGAAACGACATTGAATCCGGCGAAGTCCCGCCGGTGACCGAGGACATCGGCCTGCCGACGCCTCCCAGCCCCGGTCGGTTGCCCCCGCCGCACCTGCCTCCGCCCGATCCGAACCAGGGCGGGAGGGGTCAAGAAGGCGACGAACCTGCACCAACTGCTGGTGGCAAGGCGTGACAGGCCGTCCGATTGCCCGGCCCACCATCACGGGCGATAGCCGCCGCATGTGGCCACTCCTATCGATCTTCCGCTCGCCCGCTCCCGGCGGCGACTTCCGCCGCCGAGGAACGAGCCCTTGCCGGAATGCCCGCCGCGCCGCGATAGCGGGGTCCGACCCGGCGTGATCGACCCGTTCCAGTTCCTCCCCTCCGGCGGTGTCACCGGCGCCGAGATCCGTAAGCGCGAATGGTCGAGCACTTCGCTCGGACTGCCCGGGACCTGGTCGCCGGCGCTCAAGGGCACGCTGGCGCAGATGCTCGCGTGCCCCACGGCGATGTTTCTCGCTTGGGGGCCCGATCTCCTGTGCTTCTTCAACGACGCGTACCGGCCGATCCTTGGCTACCGCGGGGACACGGCGCTGGGACGTCCTTTCCGGGAGGTCTGGGCCAGCATCTGGGACGAGATCGGCCCGCTCGTCGCCACGACGCTGGCCGGCGAGGGCACAACCGTCACCGACATGCCGCTCGACCTCTCGCGCGACGGCAGGCCGGAGCGGGGTTGGTGGTCCTTCACCTACTCGCCCGCCTTCGACGAGGACGGTCGGATCGCGGGCCTGTTCTGCGTCACCGCGGAGACGACCGCCCGCGTCGTCGGCGAGGCGGCGCTCCGGGAGAGCGAGGACCACTACCGGCACACGGTCGAGCTGAACCCGCAGGTGCCCTGGACCTGCGACCCGGAAGGGAACGTCACCTCGTTCTCGAATCGGTGGCTGACCCTGACCGGCCAGGGGCCGCGCGAGCCCTACGGGTCCGGCTGGATCAAGGCGGTCCATCCCGAAGACATCCCGTCGACGGTCACGGTCTTCACGGCCTGCCTCGCCTCGGGCGACACGGTCGACGTCGATTACCGCCTGCGCATGGGCTCGACAGGCGAGTACCGCTGGATGCGCGCCCGCGCCCAGCCGCGCCGGGACGGGACCGGTGCCATCGTCTCCTGGTACGGCGTCGTCGAGGACATCCACGACCGCAAGCTCGCCGAGCGCGACCTGCGCGAGCTCAACGCGCACCTGGAGCGTCGCATCGAGGAGGCGCTCGCCCAGCGCAAGCTCTGGGCGGACGTGTTCGAGATCACCGACGCCCTCGTCTGCGCCCTCGACCCGGAGTTCCGGCTGCTCGCCCTCAACCGGGCCTACGCCGACGAGTTCGAGGCCATCTACGGCATCCGGCCCCAGGTCGGCGACGACCTGATCGGCCTGCTCTCGCACGCCCCCGACCAGCAGGCCCAGGCGCGGGCCGTCTGGTCCCGGGCGCTGACGGACGATGCCTTCACGCTGGTCGAGGAGTTCGGCGACCCCGACCGCAAGCGGCCCTACTACGAACTCGCCTTCACCCCGCTGCGCGACGCGGACGGCCGACGCATCGGCGCCTTCCAGTACGCGACCGACGTGACCCAGCGGCTGCGCGACCTGGAGCAGCTCGCCAAGGCAGAGGAAGCCCTGCGCCAAGCCCAGAAGATGGAGGCCGTCGGGCAGTTGACCGGCGGCGTCGCCCACGACTTCAACAACCTGCTGACGATCATCCGCTCGTCTATGGACCTGCTGCGCAAGCCCGACCTGCCGGAGGAGCGGCGGCGGCGCTACATGGACGCGGTGTCCGACACCGTCGACCGGGCCGCCAAGCTCACGGGCCAGCTCCTCGCCTTCGCCCGCCGTCAGTCGTTGATGCCCGAGACGTTCGACGTCGGCGCGCGCATCGCCTCGACCGCCGACATGCTGTCATCGGTCACCGGGGCCCGCATCCGGGTCGTCGTCGAGGTCCCGACGGCGACCTGCCACGTCTTCGCCGACCCGACCCAGTTCGACACGGCGCTGATTAACATGGCGGTCAACGCCCGGGACGCGATGGACGGCGAGGGCACGCTGACGCTGCGGCTCGAATGCCGGCGGAGCCTGCCCGAGATCCGCGGGCACGCCGGCACGCGCGGGCCGTTCGTCGCGGTCTCCGTCATCGACCAGGGTACGGGCATCCCCCCGGCGACGCTCCCCCACATCTTCGAGCCGTTCTTCACCACCAAGGGCATCGGCAAGGGGACCGGCCTCGGACTCAGCCAGGTCATCGGCTTCGCCAAGCAGTCCGGCGGCGACGTCGACGTCGCCAGCGTCCCTGGCCGCGAAACGGCCTTCACCCTGTACCTGCCCCAAGCCGACGCCCCCGCCGCCGAGGCACCGGACACGCAAACGGCGGCGTCCGATGGCCGGGCGCTGCGCATCCTCGTCGTCGAGGACAACCTCGATGTCGGGCGGACCTGCACGCAGATCCTGGAGGAGCTCGGGCATTCCACGGTCTGGGCAAGGAACGGCGAGGAGGCCCTCTCCGAGATCGAGCGCGACCCGGACCGGTTCGACGCGGTGTTCTCCGACGTGGTGATGCCGGGGATGGGCGGCATCGCGATGGCCCACCGCATCCGGGCGATGCTGCCGGACCTGCCCATCATCCTCACGTCCGGCTACAGCGACGTGATGGCCCGGGAGGGCACGCACGGCTTCGACCTCGTGCGCAAGCCCTACTCGGCCGCGCAAGTCGCCGAGGCCTTCCGGGCGGTACCGGGACGGTCGGAGACCGGCCCGCGATAGGCCCGGGTGAAGCGACGCCCCGGGAGGGCGCAGCTTTCGCGCTCAGGCGGCGAAGCCACGGATGGCGGAGATGACCTTGTTCTCCCGAAAGGGCTTGTCGCAGAACACGCCCCGCGCCGGGATGGCGTCGAGGTCCGGTGCCAGGGCGCCCGTCAGGACCAGCTCGATGGGCGGCCACCGGTCGCGGATCATCGCCACCAGCTTCAGCCCCGTGGTCGAGCCGCGAACGTCGAGGTCCGCGAACACGACCCGGATGTCCGTCCGCCCCTCCAGGGTGCGGACCGCCGCCTCGGCGGTGCGGACAACGACGGCCTCGCATCCCGCCTCCTCGACGAAGTCCCTCATGATCCCCGCCAGGATCGGCTCGTCCTGGAGCACCAGCACGACCGGCTTCGGGTTCGCTCCGTCCGGCTGTCTCGCTGTCATAGACGCTGCACCTCGACCAGCGGCGCACGCATCGCCGCCACGAGCCCCTCGGTATGATAGGTCACGTCGACCTCGCCCGTTCCCACCAGGCCGGTCCGGATCAGGCGCGATCCGAAGCCGCGCCGCGTCGGGGCCACCACGGGAGGGCCGCCGTGCTCGCGCCACCGCAGCACCAACCCCGGCTCTCCCGCATCGCCGTCGATCCACCACCGCACCTTGACCTCGCCCTCCTCGCCGGACAAGCTGCCGTACTTGGCCGCGTTGGTCGCCAGTTCATGGAGGAGCAGCGACGCCGACAGCGCGGCACTGGGGCCGAGCGCCACGTCGGGGCCATCGAGCGTGAAGCGGCGCGCCTCGGCCGCGGTGCCCAGAACCTCCCGGCAGACGCTTCGCAGGTCGGCGGCCGTCCAGTCCTTGCGCAGCAACAGGTCGTGGGCCGAGGCCAGCGCCTGGATGCGCTTCTCGAAAGCCTCGACCGGTCCGCGCTCCGACACGGAGCGCAGCGTCTGGTGCGCGATGCTCACGACCATCGCCATCGTGTTCTTGAGGCGGTGGGAGAGTTCGTGGTTCAGCAGGTCCTGCCGCTCTTCCGCGCGCCGCCGCTCGACGGCCTGGCGGGTCAGCTCTGCGATCTGGCGGATGAACGCGACCTCCGGTTCCCCCCAGGAGCGCGGACGGTCGTCGTTCACGTACAGCACCGCCACCGTCCGGCCCTTCTCGACGATGGGCACGTTGACCAGCGTTCGCGCGGAGACCGCCTCCAAGGTCGCGGCGGAAGCGGCGGTTCGCGGGTCCTCGCGCACGTCGCCGATGACGACCGTCCGCCCCTGCCGGAGGTCCTCGGCGTAGAGGCCGTAATCGTCCATGCGGTAGCGGCCGGCGAGCGTCGGGAAGTCGGGAGCGGTCCAGTCCTCCTCGACCACGAAGCCCTCGCCGTCGGGGCCGACGGTGCCGTAGCCCACCCGACCGACTCCGAGCACACGCCCGAGGATGGCGGAGGCCGCCATCGCGATCGCGTCGGTGCCGATGGCGCTCCGCAGCCGCTCCCCGAACTCCAGGAGGCCGCTGCGCCGGGCATCGGCCTGCACTCGCTCCGTCACCTCCATGAAGATCACGCCGAAGCGCCCGCTCCCGAGCGGGAAGGCCCGGCCCTCGTACCACCGCGCCAGGGTGCCGACCTGCCGGACGAACGTTACGGGCTCCCCGGTCTCGACCACGTCGGCGAACTCGTCGACCCAGGCGTCCTCCACGCCGGGGATCACCTCGCGGACCGTGCGGCCGACGACGTCGGCCGGGGCGATGCCGACGAGACGGCCCCAGGCGGAGTTGACGTCGACATAGCGCCAATCCGTGATGCGCCCGGTCGTGTCGCGCACGACCTCACCGACGACGAAGCCTTCGCTCAGGCGCTCGAACAGGCCGCGCCAATGGGCCTCGCTCGTCGCGAGGCGCTCCTCGAACGACCGCCGCTCGGTGATGTCGCGCGACACGGACAGGATCCGCTCCGGCCGCCCGTCGGGGCCGAAGATCGGCGTCACCTGGACGTCCCACCACTTGGCGTTACCGAGGAAGGTGTCCGCGCGCCCCTGGAAGTGACCGATCCGCCCGTCCCGGGCCGCTGCCAGCGCCGCGAGCGCATCGGCGTTCCCCCGGCCCTGCCAGAAGCTCGGCCATGGGCAGCCCTTGATGTGATTGAAGTCGCTGACCTCCATCACCTTCCGGCCGCCCTCGCTCATGAAGGTCAGGCCGCCGTCGAGGTCGAGCACCTTGATGCAGTCGGCGGACGACGCCAGGACGCTGCGCATGAACTCGGCGTCGGCCTGTTCCTTCGTGGCGGCGTTGCGCTCCTGCGTGCGGTCGCTGAACGCCTTGACGAAACCCTGGTGCGTCCCGTCGAGCCCCCGCAGCGAGGTCATGTCGCCGACCGCGTAGAACCGGCCGCCGTCCTTGCGCAGATGCCAGCGCATGTCCTCGGCATGCCCCTCGTCGAGGACGAGAGCCATCTCTTCCCGGGCTCGACCCGTCGCCCTATCCTCGGGCGTGAAGATCCGCTCGATGGTCTGCCCGCGCATCTCTTCGGCATTCCAGCCCAGGATGCGTTCCGCCCCGACGTTCCAGTCGGTCACCTTGCCCGCGGCATCCGTGACGACGATGGCCATCTCGCTCGCACTGTCGAAGATCGCGCGCTGGCGCGCCTCGCTCTCGGCGAGACGGCGCCGGTTGCGGTGCGCCTCGGTGACGTCGATCTGGCTGCCGAAGCGGTAGCGCAGGCGGCCCTCGCCGTCGAAGACGGGTCCGATGAACAGGGCGTTGACGAAGGGCGTGCCGTCCCGGCGATGGTTGGTGATCTCGATGGTGAGGTCGCGGTTGTCGCGCAACGCCGCGCGGATCTCGTCGACGTGGTTGGGCTCGGTGGCCGGACCCTGGAGGAACCGGCAGTTGCGACCGACGACCTCGTCGATCCCGTAATCCGTGAGGTCGAGGAAGGCGCGGTTGGTGAAGACGATGGGGTCGTCGTCCTGGTTGGGATCCGTGAGGATCATCGGCAGGCCGGTCTTGTCGACGGCGGAGAACAGCACGTCGGCATCAGATACAGGAGAGTGGTCACGCCGGCTGAACGCTTCTGCGCCGTGAGCGGTCCGCTCGCCTCGCTCCGCCCGAAGGCGCAGGACCTCTGCCTCAAGTTCCTCGCGCGAGAGGCCATGCAGATCGTTGTTCATTTAAAACTACGCCCGCCCCCCGGCGAATAATGTCGTCCTTTGAGCGCGCTGATAGCGAAGGGCCATCGCAACGTCACTGCGGCGTTCGGTTCAGCGCTTTACGATGGCTCTCTGATCCACGTCGGAGTTGCCATGTGGCCCGCGGATGGCTGCTTTTGGGATGCTCCGGTGGACACCCGCACCACCGTGTTGGGTCGATAGAGGTTGGTCCGCTTGTCCGGCGTGGCCTCTCCGAAGCAGACCGACGGCTTTTGGCGAGACTACGCCATAGCGGATCGCCGGGCGCGCGAAACCTGTCGTTCGGCTTTGCGGCGAGTGCCGGAAGTCAGATGAAGCCGGCAGCCTCCCGGAAGCAGATGGAGTGGATGGCTCCCGCTCCGACTGACGGCATGTCGGTGCCAAGATGTGGTTGCTACCGAATCCGCAGCCACGCAGGTGCAGGAGCCATCCCCATGGAGATCACCACTGTCGGCATCCATCTGGCCAAGAGCATCTTTCAGGTTCATGCCGTCGATGCAGCTGACAGCGTCGCGGCCGCGTGCGCAGGCGCCATCATGCTGACCGGCGATAATGCCCGCACGGCCCAGGCCGTCGCCAGCGCGCTCGGCATCGGGGCCCGGGCCGAGCTCCTGCCGGAGGACGAGCTGCGCATCGTGCGCGAGCTCCAGGGCGCGGGCGCCGTCGTGGCGAAGGTCGGCGATGACATCAACGACGCCCCGGCGCTGGCGGCCGCCGATGTCGGGATCGCATGGGTGGCGGCACGGACGTCGCGTAGGAGACCACCGATGCCGCGATCCTGCACGGACGGGCCGCGGACGTGGCCCGCATGGTCGCGCTCGCCCGTTAGACGCTCGGCAACATCCGGGCGGATATCGCCATCGGCCTGAAGCTGGTTTTCCTGGTGACGACCATCGTCGGCATAACCGGCCTGTTGCCGGCGATCCTGGCCGACACCGGGGCGACCGTTCCGGTGACGGGCAACGCTCTGCAGCTTCTGCGCGCACGAATCTGACCGGCGGCCCACCCGGAGCTGCCATCCATGGCCCCCATGCGACCAGGGCGCCTCGCTGACCAGGCGCCGGCATCATCGGCGGGGACTGTCCATGGTCGCGCCAGCCGCGGCGCTGTGGGCCGGCAGCCCGGCGGCCTACGAACCGCGCGGAGCGAACAGGTTGAGGGTACCGCCGGGCAGGCACACCAAGCCGCGGGTTACGTCACACCGGTCTCGGCGATGGCCCTCGAAGACGCGGAGCCGGAAGATGGCCGCAACGATGCAGAAGCCGCCGTAGGCCGCGTCGGCGCGGCCGGCGGCCTCGCCTTCCACAGGCGTGAGCAAGTAGGCCAGCAGCGCCAGCGAGATCAGCCGGGCGCGAGCCACCATGGCGCTTTGTCGAGCCGAAGCCTACGCCCCGCTCGATATCACGAACCCTCGGAAGGGCTTGAAGTCAAAAATCTTGCGTGAGGAAACTCTTGGCATAGTGGCGCGGAACTCTGCGCGCGAAAGCATATTCCGGGGCCGGGGGCGTTGGCAGGATCCACGGAATCGACGCGTCCCAGTGCATGATGCATTCGGAAGGTTCATGCCGGGCTTGAATCCCACGGGTCCGCGGCATGGCTCAAACCGTCTGCGGGACCGCCGCCGCCGGACGGGATGACCCGCCTGCGGGTCTCCTCCTTCGCCGCGGCGACCCGCAGGCCGACCTCGGCGAGGTTTTCCAGGCGCAACTGGACCCGCTCCGGCGGCAGGTCGATCAGGTCCAGGTTGTGGCGCTTGATGAAGTAGAAGGCCATCGACAGACGCACCTCCACCTCCCTGGCGCCGTCGACCATCCCGTAGTCGCGCTCGATCGCCCGGCGCTGGTCGTCCGTCAGCCCGGGATGCGGCAGCACCCTCAAGGTGATCGTCGTGTGCCACTCGACGTCGTCGGCGGGCTCGTAGCTGGCGGCCTCCGCCCCCCCGAACTCGTCGATCCGGCTCAGGACGAAGTCCCGGAAATCCTTGTGGTCGCAAGCCCAGGCGCGCACGTGCCACCGCGCACCGTCGAAGGCGAGCGCGTGCGGCGCGATGACCCGCCAACGCGAGTTCGTCAGCGACTGGTAGCGGATCCGCAGGGCGCTGCGCGACCGCATCGCGCCGAGGATCAGCCGGAGGCACTCCGGATCCACGTGCCTCGCGACGTCCGGCGCCATGTCGATCGCCGGCAAGGTCTTGAACCACACGACGTCCCGGGGGAGGGCCCCGGACATCAGCGCCCGGAGCTGCAGCAGGAGCCTGTCCGCCGACGGCACGAGGAACCGGGGCCGGATCGCGGCGCCGGGCACGAACGACTTCGCCGTGGAGTCGTACTCGACGTTGCCCTCCGCCAGGCCGCGGTAATTCTTGAGGTCGACCGAGGCCTGCGGCGTCGAGATGTCGAAGGCCGCCTCCAGGTCGCTGCGGTTGAGCTGCCCTTCCCAGAACAGCTTCCATTCCATGAACTCGTATCGGACGTTCCTCGCCCAGACGCGCCGCTCCGGCTCGGCCATGTCTACCCCTCCGCTCACTTGACGGGTATAGCAACAATACCCATCTATGGACTAGACGGGTCGCCGATTCTCGCGCGGCGACCGACGGAAGGATGCCGGCGACCGGCGCGAGGCGGCGTCATCCGGACATAGGTGACACAGGCGGCGAGGCGAAAGGAGCGGCGATGCAGGACGGAAACAAGCAGGATCGGATCCAGCACGATGCGGCGGACATCGTCGAGGCGGCGACCGACATCGAGCGGCAGCGCGCGATCGAGTTGGACGCCCGTTCGGAGACGGCGCGGATCGACGCCGAGATGGCCGAGCTCGCGCGCCGTCGCGTCATCCAGGAGGACGCCGCCACGAAGGCGCACGCGGCGATCGCCGCCGACGAGCGGCGGATCGCCGAGGACGACCGCGACATTCGCGATGCCCTGAACGGCGGCGATTGCCCGCCCGCCCATGGCGGTCAGCCCGTGCCGCCGGCCGCTCCCCCCGCGCCCGGCCCCGGGAACCCGCCGGTGGTCCCCCCGCGTCGCGTCGGATGAGCGTGCCGGCTCCCATGGCCCGGTCGGGCGGCCCCGTCGGCGGCGACACGCCGTGCGGGGCGGCCTGGCCGGACCGTTTCACCTGGGAGCTCGCCCGGCTGCGCGAGCGGGGGCGCGTGACCGGCGCCGGCCGCGAGACCGCGCCGCCCGGATTCCTGGTCGTCCGATACGAGTGGGACCATCGGGGCCGCACGCTTCCGCTGGCGATCATCTACCCGCCCGGCTTTCCCCTGACGCGACCCGAGATCCGGATGCTGCGGGTCGAGGATCGCCCGCGCAACCACTGCAACCCGGTGAACGGCAACCTCTGTTTCCTGGCGCACGACCGGCATGCCTGGCAGCCGGAGACGTCGGTCGCATCCTACATCGAGGATCGGCTGCCGATGATCCTGGACGGCACCCCCGACGGCGAGCCGGTGGCCGAGCCCATGGAGGATTGGTGGGCGGCGCTCGCCGTGCCGGGCTCGGCCTTCGTGATCGAGTCGGGATGGGAATTGGGCACCCATACCTGCGGCACGTTGGCCTTGCGGGTCGGGGTGGTGCCCGGCCGCCCCCCCGCGCTGCGAGCGTTCGTGGAAGGGGTCCTGGACGGCGGCGGCGGCGAGATCGCCCGGAACGCCGGTCCGCTTCCCCTGGAGTTCTCCGCAGCGCGTTCGATCCGTGTCCCGTGGCGACTGCTCGACGAGGAACCCCAGCCGGACGAATACGAACGCGTGTTCGGCGCCGTGTCGCCCGGCACCGGCACGACAGGGCTGATCCCGCTCGCCGACAGTCTGCGCGCCCGCATCGCGGCCGTGGCGTGCAGGACCGAGATCACGCACGGCGAGCGCGGCCTGTCCTGGATCCTCCTGGTCCGCACGGGCAGCCGGCGGGCGTTCGAGCACGGCCGCGCGGACCAGATCCATTCCGGCACGGCCCGGACGTTGCGGGCGGGGTTGGACGACCGCCGCTCACGCTCCCCGTCCGCAGGCGTCATCGCGGGGAAGCGGATCGCGATCGTCGGCCTCGGCGCCGTCGGCGCCCCGGTCGCCCTCGACCTAGCGCGCAACGGGGCGCGTTCGATCGCGATGGCCGACTTGGACATCGTCACGCCGGGCAATGCCGTGCGCTGGCCGCTCGGCGAGTCGGCATGGGGACGCTTCAAGGTCGACGCCCTCGCCGACTTCATCGCGGCCAACCATGCGGCCACGCGGACGGCGGTCGCCCGAATGCCGATCGGCAACCTCGACTTCCGGACGGCCGAGGGGGAGGGGGGCGAGTTCGTCGCCGCCCTCAACCAGGCCGATCTCGTCGTCGACTGCAGCACCTCGTTCGAGGTCGAGCGGCTCCTCGCCCGACATGCCGGGAGCATGGGTGCGCCGCTGATTTCCGCCTACGGCACGGCGGCGTTCACCGGCGGCGTCGTGGCATGTTTCGCGCCCGGGGGTGGCTGCCCGAACTGCCTGCTCCACCAATACGGGTCCGGCGCCATCGCGCGGCCGTCCGGCGAGCGGGGGGACGCGCACGCGGTTCGGTTGCCCGGTTGCGCCGACGCGACCTTCTCCGGAGCCTCGCACGACCTGGGCGAGCTGTCGATGCACGCGGTGCGCGTCGCGGTCCGAACCCTCCGCGCGGCGCCGGCGACGTCGTTCGTCGAGACATTGAACTTCGTCGGCGAGGACCGGAGGCCCGCCTGGCGCTTCGATCCATTCGAACGCCATCCGGCCTGCGCCTGCGGTTGACCCGTCTCGCCATCCCCCGACGCCTTCTCGAACTTTGCGTCGCGGCGGCCGACGCGGCCCTGCCGCACGAGGAGGGCGGGATCCTGCTCGGATCGCGGGACGGCCGCGGCGACCGGTTCGTACGCCACGTCATCGGGTCCGGGCCCGGCGCGCGCCGGGCCCGGACCTGGCTCGAAGTCGACCACGACTGGCAGAATCGCCGGATCCGCGATCTCGCGGACCGTGGCGGCGACGTGGCGTTCCTGGCGGACTGGCATTCCCATCCGGACGCCACGGACGCCGCGTTGAGCCGGTTGGACGTCGCGACCCTGGCGAAGCTGGCTGGCTTCACCCCCTTGGGTTGTCCCGACCCGGCCATGATGATCCTGTTCCGCGGGGCGGACGGTTGGCGCGCCGGAGCCTGGAGGCTGGCACCCGGCGCCCGGCGGCCAAGGGGCGTCGCCCCCGTCGGGGTCGAGGTCGTCGACGAGGTGACGCCGTAGCGGGCCATGGCGATCCGGGTCCTCCGCGCCGGCCGGGGTCGCGGTGAGGGACGCCGTGTCCGCCTTGGCCGCCCGGATCTTCGGCCGGCCGCGCAGGCCGGGCCGGCTCCGCTGCCGGCTCCCGACGTCAGGCGACGGGGAGGATCATGCGCCGCCGGCGAGTGACGGCGGAGCCTCGGTGCGGCACGCCTCACGTACGGCCCCGGCCAGGGCCCCCGCCGGGGGAGCTACCGAAACGACCCGCCCGTCCGTGGCAAACACGATCAGGCCGATGCCGGCGCCCGTCGCGGCCATGTAGCGCCGGACTTGGCCCCGGTACCCCTCGACCGCGGACTCCGTCGGCGCGACGTCGCTCTTCCAGTCCACGACGACCTCCGGCCGCCCGGACTCGTCGTAGGCCATCGCGTCGACGATGCCGGCCGTCGCGTGGTCCTCGCCGTCGCGTTCCTCCAAGGCGTACACCGGCAGCTCCGGCACGAGGCGTGCGCGCAGGGCCGCGATGGCGGGCACGGCCAAGGCCCGGGCCGCGCAGGCCGCCACCTCGTCGGGGTCCACGTCCCGGACGGCGAGCTGCATCGCGAGCTGGGAAGCGCGGAGCGCGAGATCGCCGCCCTCGTCGGTCTCGCCGGTCAGCAGCTCCTCGATGAGCTTGTGCAGGATCAGCCCGCGATCGCGGCTCCCGCGGACGGCCGCCGCGAGGCCGGGCGGCGCGACGGGCGCCTCGATGTCGGGCGCCTCGATGTCGAGGGCCCCGCCGGGCGCGGCCTCGTCGCCCTCGTGGCGGCTCGGCACGACCCATCTCAACCGGCGGTGGCCTGCCACCCGCGCGGCCTCCTCCGCGAAACTCTCGCGCGTCTGGGCGTTGCGACCCGCGGGACCGGTCCTCGCGCCCGGGACCGGAAGCCGGTCCATGTCGATGGCGGCCAGCCGGTCCAGCCCCAGGCCGACGACCGAGGCCCAGGCGTCGTCGTGGGCCGGGTCGGGGAACCGCGGGATCACCAGGGTCTCGCGCGCGCGGGTCGCGGCCACGTACCAGAGCCGCACGCGCTCGTTCCCGACCTCGCGGTCCTCGGCGGCCAGGACGGCGTCGTAGCCGGCCGGCCGCACCCCGAAGACCGGGCAGTAGAGGCAGTTCGAGGCGCGGTCGACCAAGGCGCCGCTCGCCGGGATCGTGAGCGTCGAGGTGTTGATCGGGATGACCACGGGCCATTCGAGGCCCTTCGACGCGTGCATGGTGAACAGGGAGACGGCCTCGGCCTGGGCGTCCGGACGCCCCTCGACCGCGCGGGTCCGGCCGTCCCAGGCGGCCTGCATCGCGCGGGCGAACGCGCGCAGTCCGCGCACGGCGTACGGGCGGGACATCTCAAGGTACAGGTCGACGTTGGCCAGGGCGCGCTCGGCGTGGCCGTCGTGACGCCGGCCCAGGACCGGCCTCAGCATGACGGCGTCGACCGCCCGGCTGAGGATGTCGTACGGCGTGGTCCCCAGCGCCTGCCGCGCCAACGCCTGGAGGCGTTCGAGGACGGGGCGCGCGACCGGGTGCGCGACGGCGGCCACGTCGATCCCGAGGCGCAGGGGCGGCACGGCGTCCGGCCGGTCCGGGTCGCGCGGCAGGCCGTGGACCAGGTCCAGCAGTTCCTCGTCGGTCAGGCCTACGGTCGGCCCGCGCAGGAACGCGCCGAGCGCCAGGGTGTCGCGCGGGTCGGCGAGGACGCGGGTCAGGGCGATGAGGTCCTGGACCTCCTGGCGACGGAAGAAGCCCTTGCCGGCCTGCGTCGACACGGGGACGCCCCGGGCCTCCAGCGCCTCCTCGTAGCGCCACAGGTCGCTCCCGCTCGGCGCCAGCAGGGCGATGTCGCCGGGCCGGAGGGGCCGCGTGCCGTGGGTCTTGCACGTGACCAGCTGCGTCCCGATCAGGCGGGCGCAGAGTTCGGCGACCGCCTCCGCCTCGGCGTCCCGCAGGGCGCCCGCCTTGCGCTTGGTCCCGTCCGCCGGGCCGGGCACGTCGAGGGCGGCGACGCAGGGGCCGCGGTCGTGGTCCTCGTGGAACGCCGCGAGGGGGGCGAACCCGGGCTGGCCGGGTCCGGCCAGGATGTCCTGGAAGCACCGGTCGACGAACGCGAGGATCGACCGGCAGGACCGGAAGTTCGTGGAGATCGGCACGACGTCGTCGGGCGAGCGGGCCAGGATCCGCTCGCGGGCGCGGACGTAGGTCGAGACGTCGGCGCCGCGGAAGCGGTAGATCGCCTGCTTCGGGTCGCCGACGAGGAACAGGGCGCCGGGCCGCAGCACGCGCGCCGTCCAGTCGTCGGCGGGCGCCCCCTCCGGCCGTTCCCCGCACAGCAGCCAGAACAGCATCGCCTGCTGCGGGTCGGTGTCCTGGAACTCGTCCACCAGCACGTGCCGGTGCCGCCGCCCCAGCGCCTGCCGGACCGGCTCGTGGTCCCGGAGCAGGCGCACCGCGGCCTCGACGAGGTCGTCGAAGTCGAGCAGGCCGCCGGCCCGCTTGCGCTCCCGGTAGCGGTCGAGGACCGTCCGGACCCGGGGCACGAGCCTGGCCAGGAGCTCGCTCGCCGCGGACGCCCGCATGCCGTCCCACGCGGCGCAGCAATCCCCGTGCAGCGTCTTGGCCGCGGCATGGAGCCTGTCCGCCTCGACCTTCGGGAGCCCGGCGCTCCGGACCGCGGCCTGCCACTTGCCCTTCCCGCCCTTGTAGGCCGCGAACGCGCCCTTCGACGTGCAGAGCGCCGGGTCGGGCTTCGCCGTCAGGACGCCCAGGAGCTCCGCGTCCCCGACCGGGCCGTGCGCCGGCGTCCGGGACGCCATCGCGCCGAAGGCCGCGGCGGCGGCCGCGGTCTCGGCCTCGGCGGGCGACGCCGCGACGAAGGCGGCGTAGGCCGCGACGCTTTCGGCGAAGCCTTCGGCGAGGCGGGACGACGGCACCGGGGGCGGCGGGCCCACGGCGCGGCCCGCGCGCAGGCAGCCGGCGACGCGCTCTACCGCCTTCTCGGCGGCGACGGGATCCGCGAGGAACATCTCCGCCACGAGGCATCGGCCGCCCGCGAGCGTCTCGCGCAGCCAGCCGTCCAGGATGTCGCGGAACAGGCCGTCGGCCTCGGCGTCGTCGGCGACGCGCGCCCCGGGGTCCATGTCGGCCTCGACCGGGTACGGCTTCACGAGCCGCTGGCAGAACCCGTGGATGGTCGTGCACACCAGTTCGTCGATCCGGCCCTGCGCGGCGGCCAGGCTCCCCTCCTGCTCCCGCGTCAGGCCATGCGGCAGGACGCAGCGCAACTCCTCGGGGACCTCCCCGGCGAGGAGGCGGTGGACGACGTCGCCGATCCGCTCCAGCAGCTCGCTCGCGGCGAGCTCCGTGAACGTCACCGCCGCGATCTCGCGCGGCGGGACGCCGGACGCCAGCATCATGGCGATCCGGCCGGAGAGGACCGCCGTCTTCCCGGAGCCGGCGCCGGCCTCGACGAGCATGGAGCGGTCGTGCCGCGCGATGGCCAGGGCGCGCTGCCCCGCGTCCGCCAAGGCCCTGTCGTGCACGGTCATCAGGGCGCTTCCCACACCAGGGCGGCGTCGCCGAGCGCCGCCGTCGCCGACGCCCGCTTGCGCGGGCAGTACACCTCGCCGGCGTTGGCCGGCAGCGCGAAGGCGAGGTCGTTCCACCCGGCCTCGGTGTCGGGTCCGGGCAAGGCGTTGCCCGCCCCGAGGCTTCGCCCGGCCGCCGCGAGGTGCCGGGCCAGGTCGGCCAGCGCCGCGTCGGGGCGTTCGAGGGCGATGCAGGTCCGCTCGCGCGGGTAGTGAAGCGAGGCGTCTATGGCCACGTCGCCGCCGAGCAGGACCCGGGCGGCGTAGCCGTAGATGCAGCGCTGCAGCTCCCGGCCTCCGGCCAGCACGTCGTCGGACCCGCGGGGCTTGCCGGTCTTGTAGTCGCGGACGCGGGCCGAGGCGCGGTCCCCCGAGAGGTCGAGGCGGTCGATGTAGCCGGAGATGCGGAAGCCCGTCCCCGGGATCTCCACGGGCAGGTCCGGATCCCACGGGACGGCGCCCCCGGCCCGCTTGGGGCCCCGGCCGCCGAACGGCACCTCGACCCAGCTGGACTGCCCCTCGTAGGCGTCGTCGGGGTGCGTGAGCGCGCTCCACGACGCGACCGACACGTCGTCGAGGACCCGGCGCCAGACCACCGCGGGCGGGATCGCCCGCCCGCGCTCCCACGCGTCGGCCACGGCCCGGACCGCGCCCTCCAGTGCCGCCCGCCGCGCGGCCTCGGACGACGCGGCCCCGTCCCCCGCCTCAAGGGCGATGACCGCCAGCTCCAGCACCTCGTGCATGAGGTTGCCGAACGCGCGATCGTCCAGCGTCAGCGTCTCCTGGCTGGAATCGGCGGCCTGGAGGCCGAGGCCGTAGCGCCACACGAAACCGAGGGGGTCGCGCAGCAGCTTGCGCAGGGAGTTGGCGGAGTGCACCCGGCCCAGCACCGACAGGATGACGGGGTGGTCGGGCCGGACCAGGCCGTCGTGCGGCGTCGGGGAGTGGGAGGCCCACGACGCCCAGCAGGAAGCGGCGGACCGGGCCTGGGCCGTGGACGCGAACTCCTCCGGCCGCGCCGTGAGCCGGTCGACCTCGCCGGCGGCATGCTCGGGGACGCGGTTCCTCCCGAGGTGCGCGCCGTCGGGGTGGTCGCGCAGAAGAGGGCTGCGGCCGAGGAGCCGGCCGTCGGCGCCGCGGCGGGCCCGCGACAGCACCACGGCGTCCGCGCTCGTGGCGAGGATCGCGTCGAAGTCGCCCCGGTCGACGGCCGAGCGCGGCTGCGGATCCAGGACGTGCGAGGGGACCAGATGGTCCGACAGCAGCCGGTCCTCCGTGGCCACCTGCGGCCAGCCGCGCGAGCTCAGCCCGAGGAGCCGGACGAACCGCCGCGGGGCGCTCGCCAGGGAGGACGCCGGCACCCAGACCACCGACGTGCCGGCGTCGGCGTCGTCGTCGATGCGCTGCCGTGACAGCGTCAGGTCGACCACGGCGGGCGCCCCCTCCAGCAAGGCCTTCCGCCAGATCCGGAGCGCGAGCCCGGATAGCAGGGCCTCCCCCGCCCGGGCGGCCCCCGCGGTCCCGGCGGCCAGGAGCGCCAGGATCGCGCGAAGCCCGGCGGCCAGCGCGGGACCCTCCGAGTGGCCGGTCACTCCCTCCCCGCCCAGCAGGCGCTCCCAGGCGGGGAGGTCGGAAAGCGGGGCCTCGCGGGGCAGGATCCGCGTCCATCCCTCCGGCAGGGCGGCGAACGGCCCGGGGGCGTGCCGCAGCAGCGCGGCGAGGCGGCGCAGGCCATCCTGCGTGACGCCCCTCACCAGGATGTCCGCGAGCGCCGCCGCCGCCTGCCCCTCGCGCACCGCCGTCGCAGGGACCCCGTGGACGAACCGCACGTCCAGGTTCGCCTCCGCGCGGAGCGCGAGGACGACGTCGTCGTAATCCTCCGTCCTGCAGGACGACACCGCGATCTCGGACGGCCGGGCCCGGCCGGTCGCCATCAGCCACCTCGCCCAGCGGAAGGCCTCCAGCACCTCGTGGCGTGGCGTCGCCGCGGTGCAGACCTCGACCGCGGGCGCCGAGCGGGGCCCGTCGACGACGCGAAGGGCCGCCGCCGGCACCCATTCGGGAACCGGGCGCGGCCCCGAGGCCCAGCAAACCGCCACGTGCCGGGCCAGGGCCGCGGCGACCCCTCGCCAGCAGGGCGCGAGGTCCGCCATACCCTGGAAGGTCGTCGGCCCGAGCACGCGCCCGGCGTGGGCGGCGCGGGCCGTCGCGGCGGCGGCGAGGTCGGTGGGGCGCATCATACCTGACGGCAGCTTCCCGACGACGGCCGCCTCCAGCCTGGCGAGGGACGCGACGCGGCCGGCGCCCGCGCCGTCCAGGGCGAACCCGGCAGCCCAGGCCTTCCGCAGCGTCTCCGCCGCGGCGTCGACCATGCCCGGGAGCGACTTGATCGGGTCGAGCTCGCCGATCTCGACCTCGTCCAGGGCCTCCTTGAGCGCCCCCCTGAGGGACTCGTCGTCGATGGGGCGGGCGAAGCCGCCGGCGAGGCGCGCGGCCAGGGCCTCCACGGTCAGCACCTGCACGCCGTGCTCGCCCCGGCGAGCCGCCGCCAGCCGTTCGTCCGCCACGGCCAGTCGACCGTGGACCACAACCGTCCGGCGAAACCCCATCGCCAACCCCCACCTCGGATTGCGGGCATTATCGGAGCACGCGATCCTTATGGTCAAGCTTGCGCCGCCGATCGACGCGTGCGGGGGGCGTCCCGTGTCCCGGATGCCGCGGTCGGCCGCGCCGACCGCGTCAGGCGCCGGGTTCGAGGATGCGGCGCGCGACGTCAGGGACGGCGTCCGCCTCCAGCCGCTCGACCGCCAGCGACCGGGCGAGCAGGGCGTCGGTCAGGTAGCCGTCGTACTTCTCGCGGACGGGCTTCGCCGCCAGGCCGGCAAGGGCGCCGGCGTCGGGGGGCGGGGAGCCGGCGATGTCGGTGAGGACGGCGCGCAGGTCGCCCGCGGAGCAACCCCGCACCTCGACGGCGTGGCCGTAGGGCGTGGCCTGCAGGTTGCGGGCCAGGAGCGTCAAGGCCAACGTCTCAAGCTTGGCCGCGCCGACCCACGGCAGGACCGTGCAGTCACGCCCGACCTCGACGATGCAGGTCCCGTCGAGGCCGTACCCCAGGAAGGCCGCCCTGCCTTGGTCGAGCAGCGCGCGAGCCCCGGCGTCGAGGTAGGCGGGCATCCCGGTGCCGGACAGGCATCGCCGCATCGCCGCGGCGACGGCGTCGTGCACGCCCGACCATCCGCCGCCGAACCTCGGCGGCAACGCCGACTTCGTGGGAGCCACCACGACGACCTTGGCCCGTGCGTCCAGGGACTCGATCCGCCATCGGCGGCCATTGAAGATGATCGTCTGCCCGGGCGCCAGCGTCAGGTCGAGCGGCACCGTGCCCAGGACCTTCCCGCCGACGACCATGACCCGGTACTCTTCGTCCGTCTGGAAGACGGCGTAGAACTGATGGCCCTCCGCGAGACGCTCGCCGGCCGGCCCCAGCATCAGCAAGCCGTCCGGCGACATCTCGACCAGGGCCGCCTCGGGACGCGCGATCGCCCTTAGCAGCTCGACGAACAGGTCGCGCGAGACGTTTCGAAACGGCCCGCGCCCGCAGAGCGTCCTCCAGGCGGCGTCCGGCCGCAGGCCCCCCGTCTGGGCGACGAGCGCGAGCACCTGGTGTGTGAGCGTCGAGAGATGCAGCCCGCCCACCCGCGGCGGCTCGCACCAGCGCTCCAGGAGCAGGTCGACGGTCGCCACGGCCTGCACGAGGTCGAGGCGCAGCCGGTCCGCCGGATGGAGCGTCGGCCCCGCCGCCTCCTCGGCGACGTAGATGCGCAGGACCGATGGCATGCCGGGCCGCCGGCCGGACCGCCCGAGCCGCTGGCGGAGCGACGACACGGATGGGCCCGGACCGATCTGCGCGACGCTCTCGACGTCGCCGATGTCGATGCCGAGCTCCAGGGTCGTCGTCGCCACCGCGGTCGTCGGCCGGCCGTCCTCGCGCAGGCGGGTCTCGACCGCCTCGCGCTCGGCCCTGGCGAGGTTGCCGTGGTGGGCGAAGAACTCGTTGGGGAGCCGCGCGTCCTCGGCGAGGGCGCGCAGGCGGTCCGCATACACCTCCACCCGCTGCCGGGATCCGGCGAACAGGAGGTTGCGGCGGCCGCGGAGCACCTCGAACAGGTGAGACGCGATCGGCTCGTCGGCCCCGTTCGCGTCCGGGGCCGGCTTCACGGGTTCCGCGCGCTCCGGACCGTCGGCGTCGGGGGCGCCTTCGCGACGCGCGTCCGCGGCTTCGCTCCCGGTGCCATTTCGCGGCGGGCGCTCGTAGCCGCGGACCTGCAGCAGCAGGTCGGCGCCGCCCTCGCGGCTCTCCACGAGCCGGACCGAATCCGGGGCGCCCGGCCGCAACGCCTCCCGGGCGAGGCGCATGTCGCCCAACGTGGCCGACAGCCCGACGCGGTCGACGTGGTCGCGCCCGCAGGCCACCTCGACGCGCGTCAGGAGGGACTGGAGCTGGCGGCCCCGCTCCGTGCCGACGAAGGCGTGCAGCTCGTCCACCACCACCGCGTCGAGCGCCCCGAACAGCCGCGCCGCGTCGGGTCCGCGGCGGACCAGCGTCGCCTCAAGGGATTCCGGCGTGATCAGCACGACGCCCTGGGGGCGCTCGCGCGCCTTGCGCTTCGCGTCGGCCGGGACGTCGCCGTGCCAACGGTGCAGGGGGACGTCGCAGGCCTGCAGCAGGCCTTCGAGGCGCCGGTGCTGGTCGTTGATCAGCGCCTTCAGCGGGCAGACGTAGAGGATGGCGAACCCGGGCCTCCCGCCGTCCAGCCGCGGCAGGACGCGCGTCAGCAACGGCAGGAACGCCGCCTCCGTCTTGCCCGCGGCCGTGCGGGCCGAGAGGATCACGTCGCCGCCCGCCAGTATCGCCGGGACGGCCATCTCCTGGACCTCGCGCAGCGCGGTCCAGCCCTGCCGCCAGATCCAGCGGCGCACCGGCTCGGCCAGGGCTTCGAAGGCCGTCGAGGCCGCGTCGGGGACGACGTGGGCGCCCGGCGCCCGCGCGCCTGTCACAGCCGCAGGCGCGCGAGGTCGTCGGTCCCCGCGGCCTCGCCGTCGCCGTCGTCCGCGGGCGCCGAAGCGTCGGCGGCGCCGTCCTCGGGTATGGCCACGGCGCCGAGCCGTTCGCGCCAGTCCGCCCCCGGGTTCTGGTCCAGCACGGCCAGGAGGTCCACGAACGCCTTGACCGTGTTGCGGGGCGTGCGGAAGTAGGCGTCGCCCACCCTGGCCCGGCAATGGTCGAGGAACGCGTGCAGCGCCTCGTCCGGGACCAGGTGGCGGGCCCGGTCGCCGCCCGCGAACACGTCCCGCAGGCGTTCGAGCAGGACCAGCATCTCCTCGGGGGTCAGGTTCTGCAGCCGGACCACGGGACCGGACAGGTCCACAAGGCCGTCCGTCGCGAAGCTGTTGCCCGCGAGCCGGGACTGGAGCGCCTCGTAGGAGTAGAGGCCCCGCCGCGTGTCCAGCAGGAACTCCGGCGTCCCGCCGAGGACGAACCCCAGGCCCTCGACCGTGCCCTGGAGGACGTCGTTGAGGACGCGCAGGATCTGCTCGTAGTTCTGGTTGCGGGCCTGGGGGCTCTGGAGCTTGTAGAGGTTCACGAGCTCGTCGAGGCAGACGAACAGCCCGTCATAGCCGGCGAGGCGTACGAAGCGGGCGAGGAGCTTCAGGCTGTCGTAGACGTTCCCGTCGTCGATGATGCCGCGGACGCCGAGATCCTGGCGCGCCTCGGTCCGCGTCGCGTACTCGCCCCGCAGCCAGCGCAGCGCGTTCGCCTGCCGTGCCTCGTCGCCGTCCTCGTGGGCCGCGGCGTAGGCGGCGACCACGGTGGCGAAGTCGTAGCCTCCCACCTGTTCCTGCAACTCGGCGAGGCCGGCCCGGATCGCGTCCTCGGTCGCGCGCCCGGGGCGCTTCCCGTCCTCGACGGCCCTGGCGACGAAACGTTCGAGGACGTTGCGCATGGCCCCGCCGTCGGGCGCCGCGCGGGTCGCGAGGTTCCGGGCGAGCTCCGCGTACAGCAGCCGCGCCTGGCCCCCCGTCGCGTGGAGCCGGCGGTCCGGGGCGAGGTCGGCCTGCATCACCACCAGGTTCTTGGCCAGGGCGAGCTGGCGCACGAGGAAGAGGAAGAACGTCTTCCCCGCACCGTACTCGCCGACGACGAAACGCAACGCCGCGCCGCCGTCGGCGACCCGCGAGACGTCCGCGAGGAGCGCCTCGATCTCCCTTCGGCGCCCCACCTGGATGTGCTGCAGGCCCAGGCGCGGCACGACCCCCGCCCGCAGTGCGTTGACGATGGTGTCGCGGTCCCGGGGCCTGATGTTCGGCGCGGGCTTGGTGACGGTGACGGTCATGCTGTTTCCAAAAGGTGGGCCGGGATCAGGCCGACGTTCACGAGGACCGGGTCGCCCTCCTCGACGAGCGGGTCGTCGAATCGGTCGAAGGACCACGCGTTGAGGTCCTCCATCGCCGCGCCGGGCATCAGCCCGCGCTCGCGGGCCAGGCGGTCGAACGCGTCCCTCGGCCACTCGGGTCGCCCCGCGAGGGCGCGCATCAGGCCGGCGAGCCGGGCGTCGAGGCCATCGAACCCGCCGTCGGGGGCCCCGGGGGCGGCCATCGGGGCCGGTTCGGCCTCGGGGGGCGCCCCCTGCGCCTCACGGATGGGGTCGGCGTCCAGGTCGAACACCCCGGCGAGGACGGAGCTCACCGCCTCGGTTTCCGACCTGATGGCGGCCAGGCGCTCCGCATCGACGCGTCCCGCCGGCGCGGGCGGTCCCCGTTCCGCCCGTCGGGACGCGTCGGCGGCCGCACGGCCCGACGGCTCCCGCCCGTCCTCGGGGCCGCCGGGGATGAGGAAGGCCGCCTCGCGCGCCGGGCCGCGCGCGACGAGCACGGGCCCGTCCGGCGCCGCCGCCGGCGCGGCCCCGTGCAGCGCCGAGTACAAGCCGTTGAGGTCCAGGCCCATCTGACGGAACGCCTTCTCCAGCAGCGCGATCTCGGCCCGGTGGTGGCGGCCGTCGCTGGACGCCACGCGCACGAGCGTGTCGGCGACGGCCCGCTTCCGCTCCGGGTCCAGCCCGGCGAGCCGGGCGCGCATCGAGGTGAGCTCGGTCGGGTGGGCTTCGAGCCACGATGCGTCGGCACCCAGCCGCAAGCGCTCGTCCGGGCCGAGGCCCGGCGCATCGGAAGCCAGGTCGCGCAGGACCGCGCGTTCGTCCTCGGTCACGACGCCGTCCGCGCGGGCCATCAGCATGCCGACGGACAGGGTGAGGAACGCAGCCTCGTAAGCCGCGGACGGGGCGTCCACGGCGTCCCGAGGCCCGGTCAACGCGAACAGCGTCACGTCCGCCGCCGGGGCTCGGACAGGGAAGCGGGGGTCGGGGATCAGGCCGATCCCGAAGCGGCACAGGACGTCGGCCAGCTCCCGCGGCTTGGCGGCGGTGGCTCCCGCATCGGACCGCCCGGCCACGCGCCTGCCCAGCTCGGCCAGCGGCACCGGGGCGCACGCCTCCGCCCGCTCGCGCAGCCACGAGAGGTGGGCGGCGGCCGGCGCGTCCGCCGCGCGCTCGCGCTGGCCGGCCGGCAACAGGGCCAGGGCCTGGAGCGAGAGGGGGGACGCTCGGCCCGCCTCCTTGCCCAGGTGTCGGCTGTAGGCGTCCAGCCGGTCGGAGCTCAGGTCGAGCAGCTCGCGCCCGAGGGCGAGCGCGTCCGCGTGACGCGCGAGGTCGGGCATCCGCTCGGACCCGAAGAGCGCGAGGTCGACCTCGAAGGTCCGGCTCGCCGCCCGGTACAAGGCCGGGGACGGCGCGCCCTTGCGCCACTTGATCGGCAGGCCGCCGGACGGATGCCGGCGCTCGAACTCCGCCACGAACTCGTCCCTGACGCGGTCGAAGGCGCGGCGCGCCGGCGTGCGCACGCGCGTCTCGGGGTGGGACATCGTCCATGCCAGCAGCCAGACGCCCTCGACCGGCTTGCCGTCGCGGATGCGGGAGCCGACGGCGAAGCGCACCGACAGCGGCAGCTCGTAGCCGCTGGGCTCGAAGACCGGCGCCGGATCCGTCCCGGGCACGAGCGACAGGGCGTCCAGCGCCGCCAGCAGGCAGCTCGCGTAGTGGCGGAACGAGCCGTTGTCGCCGTAGACCGAGAGGAGCCGCTCGACTTCCGCTCGGATGGCGGGCCTGTCCTCGGCCGATCCTTCGAGCACCCCGCGCCGTTCGAGCCCGTAAAGGTACAGGAACACGTAGCCGATGGGCGTCCCCGGAGCGGCCCGGTCGCCGGCCAGCCATTCGAGGTAGGCCCGACGGGACGAAGGCTTCATGCTCCCGTAGGACGGGCAGTATTCCAGGTGCCGGCCGGCGGTGTCGGAGGTGGTCCTGGGGACGGCGAGCCCGGGGTCGACCAGGCAGTTGTCGTTCTGTTCGCCCCCCTTGGCCGGCGGCAAGGTCCTGCCGACGTAGACGAGCCCGGGAAGGGTCAGGCCCGCGACGGCCACGCCGACGCCGGCGGGGACCCACGTCCGGTCGCCGGCAAGCCTGTGCTTCGATGGACGCGTCGCGGGTTCGGATGCCCGGGGTGGCGCGGCCGCATCCGGGGAACGCGGGGCGATGGCCGGCGGGTGGCACGAGCGGTCGTCGGCCGTCTCCGGCGATCGCGCGACGAAAGGGTTCGAGGCAGGCGCCGGACCGGCGCGCGGCGGCTCTCCGGATCCCTGTCCGGGATCGATCGCGCCGGATCGATCCGTCGCTTCAATGGGATCATCCGCCGGCGGATCGGCGACGGCGTCCGGCGCCGGGACCTCCGTGGAGCCGACGAGCCCCGTCATCGGGCTCGGGTCGGCCATCGGCGTCCTCGGTTCGGGAATGACGGCGACGTGGTTCGAGGCCGCCGGCCGTGCAGCGCGCAAACCCACGGGTGCCTCGCGCGGCAGGCCGGTCGATGGAGCCGGCTCGCCGTCCCTAAGCCCGGCGTCGATGGTCTCCGGCGTGGACGGGACCAATTGGCGGCGTCTGCGGCGCACGCCCCAGGCGGCCAGCAGGGCGCCGGGTACGATGGCGCCGACCAGCGCGAGCGTGGCGAGGGGGAAGGCGGGGGCCGGGGACTGGCTCGAAGTCCCCGGCGCTTGCGATCGTGGCTCGGCGGCGGGGTTCGGCGCGTTGGCCCTGGACTCTCCCGACGCTTGACCGGAGACCGAAGGCGCGGCGGCTTTCGCCCCCCCGGTGTGTCCGTCGGGGCTGTCGCTATCGATGGCATCCTGGGCCGACGACGTCGGCGCCGGGCTTTCCTTGGCTCGCGCATCGGGATCCGGGACTTGTGCGACACCGACGGATGGCAGCGGGGAGCGCGCGGTCGCGTCGGGCTCCGGGGCCTTGGCGATCGGCGAAGCCGCAGACGGCTGCCTGGATCGTTGCCGCAAGCGCGCCAGCGTGTCTGGATCGGCCCTTCCGCTCTCGGGGAGACCTTCGCCGCGCTGGAAGCGTCTGAGGGCAGCCAACGACCGCGGGCCCCACCTGCCGTCGATCGTGCCAGGGTCGAAGCCAAGGTCCCTGAGGTCGTTCTGTGCGGCGCGGGTGGCCTGATCGACCCCCTGCGCCGAGGCATCCCCACCCGACGGGGGGACGGAAACGAACGCCATCACCAAGACCAGGGCGGCCCAACGCCCCTTGGCTCTGCTTACCCTTGCCACGTGATCTGGCTCCGCGGGCCGCCGCGCGTTGTCGCCGCCTGGCCCACGACCGTATTCTGATTTGGTCCGCGAATCCAAGACCGAACGCGCCGTTCCGGGTCCGCTATCCTAGGTTGAGGATAGCCGGCCGTGCGGGTCGCACGGATGCGCGCGGTCCGATCGTGGCCGATCCGGCCCGGACAGGGCGCGCGGTTTCGGGCCGTTGGCCCCGCATCGCGCCGCGCCTGCCCGTCGAGACGGGCCACAGGCCGGCCCGATTCCTCGCAGGTCGAATCGAACCGTGCCGTCGCGCTCGTCGCAGGGTCGACGACGCGAGCCGCGCACCCACTCGCGAGGTCCGCACCGGGGGAAGGCGGGCCAGTCGCGTCGTTGGCTGACGACCTACCGCGTATGACGAAGCCGGCTTTCGACTTCCTTGCAGAGGGTCTCCGCAAAAGCCTGGGTACCGAGCAGGCCACCGAGGTCGCGTGTGCGGGTCGCTGGGTCCTTGACCAGGTGATCGACGGCCGCGTCAATCGCCGCCGCGCCCCGCCGAAGATCGGGACGGTCGAGCCGATCTGCCAACCAATCGAGCAGCATCGCGGCCGACAGCACCAGCGAGCATGGGTTGGCCTTGTCCTGCCCCTGGATGTCGGGCGCCGAGCCGTGCTGAGCTTGCGCCACGCAGTGCTGGTCGCCTGCGTTGATCGCCGCGCCCAAACCGAGGCTGCCCGACAACTCGGAGGCGAGATCCGACAGGATGTCCCCGAACATGTTGGTGGTGACTATCACGTCGAAGCGGGCGGCATCGCGCACGAGCATCGCGGTCATCGAGTCGATCAACTGGTCGTCGGTGGCGATATCCGGATAGCTCTCCGCCACGCGGCGGCCTTCCTTCAGGAACAGGGCGTCCGACATCTTCAGCACGTTGACCTTGTGGACGTAGGTCAGCTTCCGCCGACGCCGGGTGCGGGCGATCTCGAAAGCGGCGCGGGCGATCCTTTCGGAGCCCTTGGCGGTCACCTTGCGCATGGCGATGGCGACGTCGGGCGTCGGCATGAACTCCCCGGTGCCCATGTGCATCGTGCGGTCGGCGTAGAACCCTTCCGTGTTCTCGCGGACGATCACGAGGTCGATGGGCGTGCGGCCGTAATAGGCCAGCCCTTCACGCGAGCGGCACGGCCGGATGTTGGCATAGAGGTCGAGTTCGCGCCGCAGCAGCGCCGAGCCGTTGATCCCACCCTTCTCGCGGGGCGGATAGTCCGAGTGCGAGACCGGCCCAAGGATCACCCCGTCCGACGCCCGGCAGCGCTCCAACACCGCCTCCGGGAACGTCGAGCCATCCCTCGCGAGGCGGGACAGCCCGATCTCGTGTTCCTCGAAGGTGAGCCCCAGGGCGAGCGCCCGGTCGACGACTTCCAGCACGCGGCGGGTGGCATGTGAGATCTCAGGTCCAATGCCATCACCCGGTAGCATGACGAGGTGCATGAGCGCTTCTCCCTGACCGCGCCGGTACGCTGGGCTCATAGAGTCAGCCCTCGACATCCGGAACGCAAGGCGTTCGGACTGCGGTGCGGTCGAGGGCGCATCGACGTCTTGCCCTCCAGCGAGGGCCGGCGCCGCCGCGGGCGCCGTTCAGCCTCCGGCGGTGGGTACGAGGGGGCGGATTTCGACCGCCGGAGGCCTTGCGCCTGCGCGAACGACAGGGTCTCCGCTGTGCGGCGCCGCTGGTCGCAGTCGGCGGAACACCCGGGATCGAATTGCCAGGGCGTACGTGCGCTCCGAATTGGGCATGACTCAATCGTCCGTCGCCGAGTTTCGGGGAACGAAGGGCCTGGGCTGCGTTTGTCGAGGTACGGTTGGCGATGCCGCCAGTACCCCGATCATGGCACACGCGCGCGGCAGTCCCGGGGGCGACCCGGGAGCCGGCACGTCCGCCCGGTGCAGCCATCGTCTCGCGTCGAGCGTGGCGCCCGATACGGGCACATCCTTGAGGAGGTCGGCCATGGACTACCTGCGCTACGCAGCCGAGATCGAGACCCCCGCGCCGGACGAGCAGAAGACCATCGACGGCATCATCGAGGGGATGACCCGGCAGTCACGGGCCGTCGAGGCGCGCGAGCACCATGCGGTGCGCGCGAGCCACGCCAAGAGCTCGGCCTGCGTGACCGGCGAACTGGTGGTCGCAGAGGGTCTGCCGCCCGAGTTGGCTCAGGGCCTTTTCGCCACTCCGGGGACGCATCCGGTCGCGGTGCGCTTCGCGCAAGGCCCCGGCGAAACGCTGGGGGACCGCGTCTCGACCCACCGCGGCATGTCGATCAAGGTCTTCGACGTGCCCGGCGAGAAGCTGCCCGGCCACGCGGTCGACACCCAGGATTTCGTCCTCGCCACCGGCACGACCTTCCCGTCCGGCACGGCGGCGGGGTTCCTGCGCGACGGCACGGTCATCGGCAAGTCGACGGGGATGCCGGAGGGGGTGAAGAGCGCAGTCTCCTCGACCGCGCGTAACCTCAACCGTGTCCTACACGCCTTCGGCACGGAGAGCGCCATGGCCGATTTCTTCGGCCACCCCTACAGCCATCCGCTCGCCGACAGCTACTTCAGCCAGGCGCCGGTCCGCTTCGGGGACTACGTGGCCAAGCTCGGGGCCGTGCCGGTGACCGACGCCCAGCGCGCGCTCTCCGAATGGCGGCTCGACCCCCATCAGGACGAAAACGGGTTCCGGCACGCCACGGTCGACTTCTTTCGGGAGCACGACGTCGTCTACGAGCTGAGGGTCCAGCTTTGGGCCGACGCCGACAAGCAGCCCATCGAGGACGCCTCGGTCGACTGGCCGGTCTCGGTCAGCCCGTACCGCACGGTGGCGACGGTTCGCCTGCCGCCCCAGGACGCCTACTCCCCGGAGCGGGTGAACTACTTCGACGAGGTGATGACCTTCCGTCCCGCGCATAGCCTCGCGGCGCACCGGCCGCTTGGCTCCGTCATGCGGGCGCGGCTGCAGGTGTACAGGGCGCTCAGCGCGTTCCGCCATCGCGAGAACGGCGTGGCGGAAGAGGAAACTGGCGGCATCGACCGCATCCCGGCCTGAGGACGGCGACGCCAGGGACCGGTCGGTCAGAGAGGATTCGATGACGAGCCCGAGGGCAGACGGCCCGCGACCCTGATTGCGCCGCGCGTCACGGAGGACCGGCGTTCACCAGGCCGCGCGAGGCGGTGTTCGAGGCCGGGGCGAGCATGATGGTCATCGGGCCGAACGCCGCTCAGTCGCGGGGCGCGGTCGCTCCGCTGCCTCTCCGGCGAAAGCCTGCTTCAGGTCGGCGGCGACCGCGTCCTCCGCCCGCTTGGCCATTCGGGCGATCCGTCGCGCGACCGTTCGGTGATGGCGTGCCTCTCGCTCGCCGGGGGTGTCACGCGGCATCCTGCCTGACGATCCCATGGGTATGGCGGGAGAACGCCGCGATGGGCGACGGGCGTCCCAGGAGATAGCCCTGCACCGCATGGCATCGCTCTGCGGCGAGGAAGCCGAGTTCGGCCTCGGTCTCGACCCCCTCGGCCAGGACCGGAAGCCCGAGGCCCCGGCCGAGGCCCAACACCGAGCGCACGATGGCCGCGGTCTGCTCGTTGGTGTCGACGGCGCGCGTGAACGAGCCGTCGATCTTGATCTTGTCGAACGGGAAGGAGCGCAGGTTGGAGAGCGACGAGTAGCCCGTCCCGAAATCGTCCATCGCGACACGCACGCCGACCGCCTTGAGTTGCCGCAGGGTGAGGAGCGCCCGGTTCGGGTCGCTGATCAGCGCCGTCTCCGTGATCTCGACCTCCAGCCGTCCGGGGGCCAACCCGGTCCCGAGGAGCACCTCGTGCACCAGCCCGACGAGGTCCGGGGAGTGGATCTGCACCGCCGAGACGTTGACGGCGATGGACAGGGGCCTTGGCCAGCCCGCGGCCTCGCGGCAGGCCTCGCGCAGGACCCACTCGCCGATCCGAAGGATGATGTCGCTCTCCTCCGCGATGGGGATGAACACGGACGGCGGGACGTGGCCCCGCTCGGGGTGCCTCCAACGGAGCAGCGCCTCGAAGCCGATGACCTCGCCGGTGCCGACCTCGGTCTGGGGCTGGTAGACGAGCTCCATCTCGCCGCGGGCGACGGCATGGCGGAGGTCATGTTCCAGCGAGCGGCGCTCGTGCACCTCCGCGCCCATCCGGGCCTCGAAGAAGCGGTACGTGCCGCGGCCCTCCGACTTGGCCCGATACAGGGCGGTGTCCGCGAAGTTGAGGAGCGCCGCGCGTTCCCGGGTGTCGTCCGGGTAGAGGGCGACGCCGATGCTGGTCGCGATGCTGGGGCCGCCCCCCTCAGCCCGGCCGGCGCGCAGCGCCTCCAGGATGCGCTCCGCGAGTCCCCCCGCGGCGGTCGCATGCTCGCACGGCATCAGAACGGCGAACTCGTCGCCGCCGAGGCGCGCCATGGTCTGGGTGCCGTCGAGCTCCGCGGAGACGATGCGGGCGACGGCCTCCAGCATCGCGTCGCCGGCGGCGTGACCGAACAGGTCGTTGACCTCCTTGAAGCGGTCGAGGTCGAGGCAGAGCACGGCGAGCTTGCGTCCCCCCACGTCCGCCGCCCGCATCTCAAGGTCGAGCCGCTGGCCGAAGCTGGCGCGGTTCGCGAGGCCGGTGAGGGCGTCGTGGTGGGCGAGGAACGCGATACGGCTTTCGGCCTGGCGACGGGCACGCAGGTCGCGCACGGCCACGGCGTAGTGGGGCCGCCCGGCATGCTCGACCGGCTGCATGATCACCTCGACCGGGATCAAGGTGCCGTCCGCGCGCCGAAGCTCGACCTCCACCGGTCGCTCGGGATGGCCGGCCATGAGGAGGCGTGTCGCTTCCCCGGGAAGGTAGGCGGACAGGGACGAGCCCGGGAGGCCGGCCTGGGGCCGGCCGGCGAGCTTGGCGAAGCTGCGGTTGGCGCTGACGACGGTGTCGCCCGTGCAGACCACGAGCCCCTCGACGGCGGCGTTGGCGAGGCTGTGCAGGCGGTCGGCCTCCAATTGGGCATGCCGGCGGTCGCGGAGGTCCAGCGCGAGCGCGGCGCCGGCCATGAGGAGGATGGTGAAGCTCGCCAGCGCGACGGCGACGGCCAGCCACGCGTTCGGGACCGCGGCCTCGGAGACGGCCATGGTCGGGTCCGGGGTAACGGTGACGGCGCCCATCGCGGTGAAATGGTGCCCGCAGATGGCGAGCAGCAGCAGGAGCGCGGCGGGAAGCTGGCGGGCGAGGCCTCGCCCGCCCGGCCGGGCCGACAGGGCGGCCCCGCCGAGCAGGACGGAAAGGGCGAGCGAGGCCGCGACGGCGGCGGGGTCCCACGCCTTGTGCCCGGCGACGTCGTAGGCGGCCATGCCGGTGTAGTGCATCGCCGCGATGCCGAGCCCGACGACGCCACCGCCGGCCCATGCGGCCGCACGCCCCCCGACGGAGACCGAGAGGGCCACGCCGGCGCCGACCAGCGCGATCGCGAGGACGAGGGAGAGCGCGGTGAGACCGAGATCGTAGCCGCCCGGGACGCCAGGCGCGAACGCGAGCATGGCGATGAAGTGCGTCGCCCAGATGCCGGATCCCCCCGCGAAGGCGGCCACGGCGAGCCAGCCGACCTGGACCCAGGCGGCGGTCCGGCGGGCGTGGTCGACGAGGCAGACCGTCGTCAGCGCCGACAGTCCGCAGGTGGCGGCCGCCAGGACGACGAGGCGGAGATCATGGGTTTCGACGAGGCATCCGACGACGTTGAGCATGGCGCGGCCTCGAAACCCGTTGAATCCCTCTGATCGCACAAGTCCCTGTCGGACGAGTTAAGCGTGCGCGACCATGTCGTGGATCCACAGGCGATCGCCGATGGGTGCCGCGGATCGGCCAGGCCCCCCTTCCGGTGGGCCTCCCGGTCATCGTCGTGGCGTCGGGACGGTGTCGTCGAGGGGCGCGGCATGGGACCACGGCTCGTCGACCTTGCCGGCCAACAAGCGAGATCGACGCGGTGTTCACCGGCCTCGACATGCGCGGCTCCACCGCGGGCATGCAGCCCGCCTTCGATCCGCCACCGCTGGCCGCCTATCGAGTTGCTGATGGTCCCGTCGCGGCCCTTGGACGCCTCGAAGATTCCGGAGCGCGGGATCGTGCTCGGCGAGCCGTTCGACCCCCGCCGCATCGAAGCCGCGCTCCAGACATTCGCGGGCTGAGCCGAAGTCGAACCCATGGTGTCCCGGGTAGCGGCGACGACGGGCAGGCCGTCGCAGTGGTCAGCCCGCCGAGCCCGTGCCGGCTCGTGCGTCGTGGCGGCGTTCGCGCCGTCCGTCTGCTGATTGTCGAGCTTGCGCATCTCCCGTGGCGATGTTCTGCGGGCTCGTTTCGCCGTTGCGCCAGCCTGGTCGGCCTCGGACGGCGGTCGCGCTCGGTCGCCGTCACGTCCCGTGCGCTGAGCGCCACCACGGGGACCTTCGCGCAGCCGGGCAGCCCCGGGAGCCTGTCGAGAGAGTGGAACCCGTCCATCACCGGCATCGTGAAGCCGAGCGCCGCGCAGCCGTTCCCGGCCCCTAGACGGCCCAGCCATTGTGCTCTGGCACGGTGCGAGGGCGGTGACGCATGTGCCCCGGTGATCGCGGAACTTTCTTGTGCGGTCCCGGCGCGGTGGCCGGGCCGTCGGCGGGGCAGGATCAGCCGGGTGGCCCATTCCCGTCGGCGGCGTGGGCCGAGGTTGTGGGTTGCAAGCCCCCCGACCAACCTTCGCCGGGACGATCGGGCATCGGGCTCGATGGTGCACTGAGCGGGACGGGCCAGTCATGACATCCATGGAAATAAGTTCTTCTGTCGGCCCCACCGTGCGGGTCACGCATTTTTGCCATATCGGACTCTCGCGCTCGATTCCGGCGGTGGGACATCCGGACGAGACTCGCGCCTTCGCCCTCAACCAGGCCCTCCCAAAGGCGAACCGCGGCGCGGTCCTCGACGACCTCTGCGCGTCGCTGGCCGAGGCGGGCGGCGACGAAGCGGTGCAGTGTCTCGACCAATCCATGGTGGAGCACCGGATGGACGAGCTGTTCGGCATCGTCGGCGCCTGCGTCTCCGTCCAGGCCGCTCGCCTGAAGGATGGCGTCCGGGGGGCAATGACCGAGGCGATGGAGGAGGCCCGCGCCTGTGGCGTGCATGTGTCCTGGACATCCAGGATCGAGGCGGTCGCACCCGGAACCGTGCTCCATGCCGCGCCCGACAACATCCGCGAACGGGTGAAGCAGGTCCTCGGGCTGTCGCGCGCGTTCTATTTCGCCCCGGTCGATCCCTTCGTGCACGTGAACTACCAAGTCATGCTCAGCGGCCCCGACGGGGATGTCGACCGCCTGGGTCGGAAGCTCGCCGACCACCTGGCCTCCCTGATGCCGGCAGGGACTGAGCGGCCGACCGTCAGATCCGAGACGCAGACCGAGACCGTGTACCCGGGCGCCACCTACGAGGAGTGCGTGCGGAACCGGCTGGCAACCCGCAGGCCGTTGCCCCCGACGGGAGAGGCGTTCATGTCGGGCGTCCGCGAGGCCCGGCGCGCGATCGAGGCCGGCGACGCCGTGGCCGCCTTCGCGGCGGCCGACGACATCGCCCGACTCGTAAGGCGCGACCCGGTGATGACGGCATTGCTTCTCCGAGGCGATCGTCCCGGCGACGGGAGCAAGCGCTTCGAGGTCGGCAACGCCCGCAAGCTCGCCCGGCACATCGCGTGCGTCGTCGCGACCCTGAAGGCGCAGGACGATCTGGAGGGCCTTCGCGGCCTGCTCTTCGCACCCTCGGGCATGGTGGAAACGATCCGGGAGAAAGTCTGGTACGAGCTCGCCGCGAACCGACTCCCCCAATACCACGCCAAGCCGATCAGGGCGGCCTTCGGCGACGTCGGCAACGCGCAACTCCACTTCGAGGCATTCGACGTCGATGGCCAACGCCGTCCGGCGGCGACGAACGGGCCAATCGACCGGGAACAAGCCCTCCTCGATTTCATCGCCGCAGGTGCTCCGGACCAAGAGACGGCGCCATCGCCCGACGATCGTCCGGGTCTCGATGGACCGAGCCCGTCCATCTGACCCGCTGCCCCCTCCGCGGCTCCCCGATCGGACGGGCCGTCGTCTCGGGGCGAGGTTCGGTAAACGCGTACCAAGCTGCCGTGGGCCTTCCGCGCCGTAGGCGTGTTCGCCGCGCCCTGGACATCGTTAGGCTTCGAACGGCCGAGCCGCTTCGCGAAACCTGTCGATCCCTGCGAGTTTCCTCACCGGCCGTCGGCACGGGTGACCTGACCGGTATTTTGGACCGGGCCGAGTGAGAGGCTACTGCATGGCAGCGACCATGGAGGCCGGAAGGCCAGATCCGGGAAGGTGACGGGCCCGGGCGGCCGGTAGCCCAAGGACGAATGCGGCCGGACGCGGTTGTATGTGTTCTGCCAGATCCCGATCACGGTCTGCGCCTCCTTGAGCGAGTAGAAGATCTCCTGCCTCAGGCACTCGTCCTTCAGCTTGCCGTTGAAGCTCTCGCAGTACCCGTTCTTCCACGGCGAGCCTGGGGTGATGTACTGGATCTGCGGGCCCGTCTTGGCGACCCATTTGCGCAGCGCCTTCGCAATCATCTCGGGGCCATTGTCGCAATGGAGATGCTCCGGGATGCCGTGCAGGCACATCGCGTCGGCCAGCGCCTCGATCACGCCGAGGCTGCCGATGCGCCGCGCCACCTTCAGCGCGAGGCAGGCCCGGCTGTGTTCGTCAATCAGCGTCAGGACGCGCAGGCTCCGCCCGTCATGGGTCTGCGCCTGGACGAAGTCGAAGCTCCAGACGTGGTTGGGGTGGAGCGGGCGCAGCCGCACGCACGAGCCGTTGTTCAGCCAGAGGCGGCTGCGCGGTCGGTGCTTTTTTGGGACCTTCAGCCCCTCACGACGCCAGATGCGCTGAACCCGGTCCTTGCCCACCCGCCAGCCGGCCGCCTGCAGCAGCGCGGTCACGCGGCGGTAGCCGTAGCGGCCGTACTCGGACGCCAGGGCGATGATGGCGCGGGTCAGTTCATCCTCGTCGGCCGCAACCGTGGGCACGTAACGCTGCGTGCCCCGGTGCTGGCCGACGATCCGGCAGGCGTGGCGCTCCAAGAGACCGTGCTTCTCTCGGGCACCATCGACCGCCTGCCGGCGTCGTTCGGGGGCTACAAGTTTCCCGCGGCGAAGTCCGCGAGCACCTGCTTTTCAAGGGACAGATCGGCGACCAGCCGGTGCAGGCGGGTATTCTCGCGCTCCAGCTCCTTCATTCGCTTGGCTTGATCGATCTGTAAGCCGCCGTAATCTTTGCGCCAGCGATAGTAGCTTTGCTCTGGGATCTCGGCTTCCTTGCATGCGAGCGCCAAGCTCTTGCCCTGTGCCGTCAGGATCTTGATCTGGCGCAGCTTGAGCACGACCTGCTTTGCGCTCGTCTTCTGACCCCGCTTCATACCCAGCTCCTTCGGTCCCGGCTGATCCTCTCAATCAGCCCGGTCCAAAGCCAGCCGGTCAGGTCAACGCGCGATGCCCCATGACTTGCCGCCGTGGCACGCCGTGTACGATCAGGCGCAACGTTGGCTGCGGCCCGGCTGCTTCGAGAGCTTGATCCACAACCTGCGCGCCGTGTTGCGCCTGGCTGCGGGTCGTGCCGAGGAGCCCTCGGCCGTGGTGCACGACAGCCGCACCCCGCGTTCGACCCCTGAGAGCGTCGCTCGCGCCGCTTGGGACGGTCACAAGCGCACCCGTGGCTCGAAGCTGCACGCAGCGGTCGGTACGCTCGGCCAAGTGCTGGCTCTGCACGTCACACCGGCCAACGCCGATGATCGCGCAGCCGTGGCCGCGCTCGCTTGTGCCGTGCAGAGGGCAACCAGTGACAGCGTGAACCTCGCCTGTGTCGATCAGGGCTCTATACCTGAGCGCGCGGCGGAAGCGGCCGCCGATCACGGCATCACCCTGGAGGTCGTGAAGCCGTTCGCCGCACTGTGGTGGCCGGACCGACCGGTGTGGAACCGCGATCTCGACCAGGTCGCGGACACCGCATGGCTCGCCGATCTCGCGGGTCGCGCCGGCCTGACGCTCGACCGGGTCCGCGCGATGACCTTGGATGCCCCTCGCCGTCGGTTCGGGCGGGGATCGGGCGATGCGTCCCTGATCCTGTCGGCCGGGATCTATCGCCGCACACGGATCCGGCACGCGCTTCAGATCTGCCCGCGGTGTCTCAGTGCCGGCGACTGTGCTGTCATCGTCGAGACCGTCGCGGCGTGGATCGAAGACTGGCCGCGCCGCTTCTTCACTGCCGCCGGCGAAGCCGGGCTCACTCAGCGGATGTTCCGAAAAGTCGCCCGGCCCGGCGATCTCGCGCGCCAGATCCTCCGCCTGCCCGAAGGTTTTCGCCGCGACCGGACCTTCCTCCCCGTCCTTCAAGACAAACGCCTGAAGCGCCTGCGGCGGATCGACAACCCACGCTACCGGCGCATCCGTGCGGCGCGGATCCTGCGCGCGACGGGCCCCAAGCTCCGGCGGCGCGGGGCGTCCCCTGGCCGAGACCGGTCAAATTGACGACGCCATGAGACCAGACGCAGTCAGGCACGAACCGGATCAAGAGTCGTCACGCAGCGCGATGCGCGTGGTCGCGGCAGCGGCGGACATACTTCACCAGGGTCCACACGGCCTCCTGCTCCTGTCCCGTCATACGGGCCTCGTCGAGAAGGTCCGTCAGAAAGGCGAGCGCCGCGTGCCCGTCATCGGCCGCGATCACCTTTCCTGGGGATTCCTCGCCCCCCGATTCGCCAAGGCTCGGGGTCTCATCCTGTGCGTCGTCGACGGGCTCGACACGGCCGCCATTCTCGCGGCCCAAAGCCTCCCGCCGCTGCCCACCCCGTCGCACGCGGCGGCCCTCGAAGAGATCCCCATTCAACGGGATCTCGGCCGACCGCGCCGCGCTGATGAAAAACGTCAGGGCCTTCCGCGTTACGCCATCCGTCGAGGGATACTGCGAGCGAAACAGGCGCTGAAACACAGTCGGCGACATCGTGCCGAGCTCATGCTGGAACAGCGGCTCGTAAGCCGCCTTGAGCACGCCCGTCAGCACGGTCGGCCATGCCGGAGTCTCGTACGCCACAACCAGGGATTTCAGCCTCGGCAGCGCACGGCCACGGGCATCGATCAGCCGCAGAAACCTCAGGCCCGAGAGCACCTGCCGTCGCATACTCTGAGACACGTGCTGCAACGCCATTTCGTCGATGGGATTTGGCGTGCCGTGATCGCGCAGGACAGTGATTACAGCCAAGACGGCGCTCAGCGAAACATAAACGGGGCCGGCGGAATTCGCACCCCCTCAGCAAGTCGCGGCATCGTCAAAGCCCTTCTGTTTCGCCAAAGGTGCCTTACTGTTTCGTTAAGGTCAGCCACTCGAATCGCCGCGGAACCAGAGGGTTGATCAAACGGGGATCGGTGGCACGAACAGGCCATGGAGGCCTCGATGGATCACGCGCATCTCGCCCTGGTACGAGCCTACGACGGGGAGCCCCTGAAACGCGTCATCCTCGCGACGGGGCCGGACGTCTTGTACGTCGCCAATCCCCGATTTCTCGACGCGATCAGGACCGGCCGCAGCCAACCGATCGGATTTCGGCCAGTCGACTGCTATGCGTGGGACGAGATCGCCTTCGAGAGGCTGTCCGAGGCTTATGCAGCATCGGGCCAGACCGAAACCGACGCATGGATCGCACTCCCGCCCTTCGCGGGATCCCACCTGCGACTGCGCTGACCCAGACGGCCCTGGCGTCAGGTCCGATCCGGCGCTGCCGCATCCGCCACGACGGCTTGCCGTCGAGCCCGTCGGCTCGTCTCCCTGGTCTCGATGCCGTCAGAAGTCGACGTGCAGGCGCGTGGCGAAGGCGTCCACTGGCCCCCGGTCGCGGTTGTATCCCGGGCTGTCGACGTGCTGGTAGTCGAACGTCACCGTCACGGCCCTGCTGACGCCGACGGCGTAGTACGCCTCGAACGCGCGCTCGGCGGCGTACCGAAGCCGCCCGTCGCCGACGACCAGGCCGAGGCCGCCCGCCGCGAGGTATGCCCGGTGCGAGGGCGACAGGGCGTTCATCACGGCCCCGACGCCGACGGTGTCCTGCGCTCTTCCCCAGCCGGCCCCCTTCAGCGAGAGGCCGCCCGAGAGCGAGCGGTCGATGTCGGCGAACGACAGGTTCTCCGTCCGGCCGTCGCCGTCGCTGAACCGGAGGAACGAGCCGAGGTCGGCCGTCAGGGCCTGCTCCAGGTTGACGTAGAAGCCGCTCTTGCGCCTCGGGCGGCGCGTTGCGGCCGCGGCTTCGTTGGCGTCGGCGAACGCGCCCGCCTGCGTGAGGGCGACGACGTCGCGATAGTTCGCGGTCACGCCCTCGTTGCTGAACAGGCCGACGCGCAGCTTGCCCGGCTGGTGGAGGAGCGGAAGGGTATGGCGCTCCTCGAACTCCAGCGTGGCCCCGCCGCGCCGGAGGACCCTCGGGTCCAGGACGTCGCTGGACGGCTCCTTCGGGACCTGCGTGTAGGCACCGCGGACGGCGAACGCGCTCCGGTTGTACTCGACCATGACGCCCTGCGTGTAGCCTGGCAGGTTGGCCGGGAAGTCGTAGGCGCCGGAGGCCCACAGCGACCAGTTGAAGAAGTCGACGCGCGGGTCGTGCGCGTAGGCGTTGCCGTCGAAGAAGTCGCCGAGCGCGAACTTGCCGGCCACCACCGTGACCCGCTCGACGTCGCGCGTCCCGGCCAACTGGTTGGGCCCGTCGGGCACGGTCTCGGTCTCGCCGCCGAGCCCGAAGGTCTGGCGCACGTAGTAGCGGTTCGACCGCAGCCGGGGCGCCGCGGCGCCGGCCTTCTGCGCCTCGCCGTTCAGGAAGCCGGCGACGCCAGTGGTCCGGCTGAGGCCGAAGCCCTGGCTGAACTCCGGGTTGTAGTAGAGCTCGGTGCTGTCGGTCAGCCTCAGGCCGAGGAACACGGTCGCGGTCGTGGTCTGCTGGGTCTGGCTCGGGACCAGGCTCTGAGGGCCGACGTAGGGCGAACGGAAGTTTGGCACGCCCTGCGCGACGAGGGTCGTCTGCCCGTGCACCGAGATGCGGTCGGAATTGCCTGTGTCCGGATCGTGCGGCGCCGCGTCGTCGGGTTCGGGCGGCAGGGCGAGGCCCCCCGGGAACCAGTAAAGGCGGGCCAACACCTGGTTCGAGGCGGCGCCGACGCGCGCGGAGAAGGGGCCCCCGTCGGCGCCGGGCACGAAGCCGAGCCCGAGGCGGTCGGTCCGCCCGAGGTCCAGGTAGCGGTAGTCGATGCCGAGCGCGAAGTTCGGGAGGATGGCGAACTGGATGCCCGCGCCCAACGTGAACCCGACCGACCCGAACTCGCGCCGGCCGCGGTCGGGGGCGGTCCCGTCCTGCCCCGGGAACGTCGACAGCACGTGGCTGTCGGCGGCCGCCAGGCCGAAGCTCCCGTACACGAGGTAGCGGTCGAAGCTGTAGCCCAGCCGCGCGCGGAGCGTGCCGTACGCGCCGGTCTTGGCCCGCACGATGTCGAGCCCGTCCAGCCCGTCGCGGCGCTCGTAGCCGAAGCCGGGGGTCGTGCCGAGGACCGGCCGCTTGAGCGATGCCGCCGAGAGGTCCGCCTCCAGCCCGATCACCGTTTGCCCGGCCTGCCAGTCCCAGCCGAGGGCGAGGCCGCCGACCGCGGAGGTCGCCCGCCGGCCGGCGTCGTTGCGCCCGGCCCCGTCGCCTGTCCGGAAATCGGGGAGGGTCCGGCCCCCGACGCGCGGCGCGCCGAGGTCGAAGCCCCCGTACGACGCGCCCCCGCTGGCCTGCCCGGCCAGGTACGGCCCCGACCAATCGACGAAGCTGGCCGCGGACGGCGCGGGGATCCCCAGGTCCGCGGCTCCCGCCTCCGGGATCAACGGGACGCACCATGGAGCGGCGATCGCAAGCCTGACTAGGGTACGCATGGCTAAACTTCCGAACGTCGCACGCCGGCGATGAATCGTCTGATTGGCGGCTTTCGCTCCGACGGGGCGAGGCCCGCGAACGTCGCCCCGAAGGCATGGGCGTCAGTCACAAACCCGCAAGACATCTCGATGACGGCCGGATCCCGATCGCGCCATGGCGCCCCTCCGGCCCGTCGTGGACGGCGATGGGCTGGCGGGCAACCCCGGAATCCACCGCAGCCTCGATTCGGTCACTGGCGTCGTACGGATGTCTTGCGCCCGCGGCCGCCGCGCGCGGGCCGGCTGACGTCGCGGCGCAGATCCGCCAACGAAGGACGCCTCGCCTGTCCGCGCGGGTCGGGGGAGGGCAGCTTTGCGGGCCCCCGTCTCACGCCGCTTCCGGCAACGCAAGACGTCCAGGGCGATCCTGGGCAACCGCGGCCGCCTGCAGTGGGCCCGGCGCCCGAACCCAGGCACACTCCAGGCGACCCGTGGCGGGATTCAGCGACCAGTGGGCCGAAAGACGAGGAGGCGCCGTTCCTTCGCGAGGGGGAATGGCGGGCGCGGACGCGGCCCACGCGAGATGGACGATGGACATGAGGGTCTCCTGGGACGGGCCGCGCGTGCGGCCAGGTCCCGGGTTCACCCTTCCAGGGCGAGTCCGTGCGACCTAGCCGGCGCGCGGCACAGTCGATCGACTGTGACTGTCGCTGGGCATGGGGTGGAGAGGGTTCCGGTGTGCGACGCGGGCGGCACAGGCGCGCCGGCGACGGCATTCCAGTAAACGAAGGGCCGAGGCGGTCAAGCCCAAAAATCATGAATCCGATTGACGGATGAGCAAGTTAGGCCGCATTTTCTTGGGCCGGACTGTGATTGTTAGTCTCGGCTAAGATGTCGAGTGTCGCCCCGCCGAACCGACGCACCTCATTCACTTCCATGCCTCGGCGGGTTCGTGGGGCGGCCGACGGGTCCTTGTCGATTTCGACCGTCATGACGCATATCCCGACCGGGATGCCTGGTGGGACGGAGTGGGCCCGCCGCCTCGATATGACCGGCGCGACGGCTCGCCAGCCGCCGGCCGGACCCGCGTCCCTGGTCCTCCTTGAAACCGCATTCGAGGTGTCGTCGTCGCCGTGACGCTTGTATAGCGGGAGCTTCCCCGACATCCTGGGCCGCACGCGGTCGCGCTCGTTCTTGGCCTTCTGAGCCACGTCCATGTCCAGAGCCGATCGCCGACATGATGCCGTCGCCGAACTCCCCTGGATCGGCTCCTGGCAGGCAGTGCCGTAGACCGTCGCCAAATCCCGGAACCGGTAGATCGGAAGGCCGGCGGGCAGCATCGGGTCGGCTGGCAGATACCAGATCGGGGGCCGTGCCCGACAGCGGCACCGACGAGGAGGCGGCGGCCAGCAGGGCCCCGCGGATGCGGGCCAGGTCGAAGACGCGGCCGGGTTCTCGCAGCGGCACCCGCAGGAAGGTGACGAACGGCATCGGCGTCGGCGCGGGATCGATCCCCGGCTCAAGCCAGGCCGCGCCGGGAATCTCCGTCGCGGCGGCGATCGCGCATCGGGCACGCGACGAGGTGGGGCGAGGCCGGGAAGGATGCGACGTGGAAGACCGAGCGACCCCGGCGCGATGGCGCCGGGGTCGCTCGATTCATTTCGCTTCCCGCACGGCCCGGGAGGCTTGCCCCACCGGCCATTGGATGATCTAGGGCTCGCGGCTCGACCTCGGAAGGGAGCGTGACATGGCCAGCCTCTGCCGCGACGCGGACCCGATCGGCCGTGCCTGCGGGCCAACGGGCGCGCCTGCTGCCGGGCCGTTCCGGCACGATGGGGACGCCGCGGCCGCGGCGCACTGCCTCCGCGACCCGTCGAGCGCGTGGACCGGCCTCGCGGTCGCCAGGACGAGGGCCGGCATCTCGCCGGCCACGTCCGCACAGGTCCCGCGGCAGGCCCGGCGGAAGTTCCGCGGGGGCGAGGGGCAGCGCTTCGGGTGCAACGACGGGCCCGTCGCCGCCCGCCCGAACGGCGCCGCGTGAGGCCACGATGCAAGCCTGGATCTACACGCTGATCCCGGCCGCGGCGGCCATCCTCGGGGCCGCGATCGCGGCCAACCTGCGGCCGGGGGCCGTCTTCGTCAGCGCCATCCAGCATCTCGCGGCGGGGGTGGTGTTCGCCGCTGCCGCCGGCGAGATCCTGCCAGACCTGAAGCATGTCGGCTCCCCTTGGGCCACGCTGGTCGGGGGCGCCGTCGGCGTGGCGGCGATGCTCGGGGTCCGCATGCTGGAGCGGCGGGCGGCCGGGCCGGTGGGGCTGCTGACCGTGACCGGCATCGACATCCTGGTGGACGGCCTCGTGCTGGGCATCGCCTTCGCATCCGCCGCGAGGGCCGGCTTCCTGCTCACCGTGGCTCTCACCGTCGAGGTGCTGTTCCTGGGCCTCACGGTGGCCAGCGAGCTCGGCGAGGGCGGCGCATCGAAGTGGAAGGTGGTCGGCGCGACGGCGGGTCTCGTCCTGCTGCTGCCGCTCGGCGCCCTGCTCGGCGGTCCCGTGGGCTCCATGCCCGCCCCCGTCCAAGGCGGCTTCCTGGCCTTCGGCTTGATCGCGCTGCTTTACCTCGTCACCGAGGAACTGCTGGTCGAGGCGCACGAGTCCGAGGACCGTCCCTGGGTGACCGCCATGTTCTTCGTCGGCTTCCTGCTGCTGCTTCTTCTCGACGAGCTGGTGGGATGAGGCCCCGCGGGCGAGGCTCGCCCGCTGCCGGCCGCCCGTCACCCGTCGTGCGGCCCGTTCCCGGGCGCCGCATGGGTTCCGATCTCCGCGATCAGGGGGGCGCCTGACGCCGACCGGGATCCGCCAGCAGATCTCTGAAGGGCGAGCCATGTCTGCCCCGGGGCCGACGCCCACCCGTTCCGGGGGGACGACAAAGGTTCCGCGAGCGGCGACAGGTCACCTCCTGCGTTGGGCTCCCCCGACGCCAACTCATCGGCAAATCGTCGCGGATGGCCAGCGGGGACCGGGAAACCGAACTGCGAGGGGGCGCCGATCCCGCCCGCGGCCTCATGCTCGCGGGCGAGGATCCGCCCGGCCGGGCCCCGGCCACCAGTCCGTGGTGTCGCCTGGGCCGCAGACCCCGCCGCGCATGCGCGTCCGGGAAGTGGGACGGAATCGCAGGAGCGCCGGCCCGCGGGCTGGTTCAAACTGAGACAGGACTCGAAACGATGCACCCTGTACCGTGAGCGACGGTACTCGTAAGATACGTCCACCGGGGTCAGGGCCGAGAACGATGCCGACGACGCGCCGGCTTGGCTTGTGGGACGCGGACGTGTCCGTCGGAATGTCGCCCACGACGAGGCCGGCAGGGCTTGCTGCGTGAAGCTTGGATTGCCTGCGGTTGCGAGGACCGAACCGACCGCGATACGAGTTCCGTCTCGCAGCGACCGCCCCGAACCCGAGAAAAGTCGCCACGATCATCCCGATGCCGCGGCCGAGCGCCGCCGGATCGGTTGAAGGGCTAATGGCCGAGGTCGAGGGCTGATGCCACCTGTCGCCGATCGCGGCCGCGATCGGCTTTCATCACGACAACCGACCCAATCGATCTTCCCGCTTCCGACATACAATCCCTGCGAGGAATCTCGCTGACATGGCGAAGTGAGCGTCTTTGTGCCGGAAACGTTCGCCAGCGACCGTCATGTGAATGCATTGATGAAATTCATCAGGGCCGGGACCATGGTCGTCGCGTCATAGACGACTGAAACCTCCAGCGGTGGAATCGATAAGTCGAGGGATCGGAAAACAACGTCGGCGGTCGTGCTGATTGCCAAACCCGAGGGAACGACGGCAAGGCCAAGCCCGGCTGCAACGAGGGCAAGGAGCGAGGTCACGGTTGCGGCTCTATGGACGGCGGTCGGCACCACACCGATCCGGTCCAAAACTTCCCCGCCGAGTTCCCCGCCGTGCGCCGCGTAGACGACGAACGCATCTCCTTGAAGTTGATCGGGGCGGATCCGATCGCAGGACACGAGCGGATGGGTGGCAGGCAGCGCAACCACCAGCGACCAATGCTCGATCACGCGATGGGCCAGCCGCTCGTCGCGGAACGAGGGCAGGAACACCATCAGTCCCATGTCGATGCGGCTTGCCAGGAGCGCATCGCGTTGCAGCGTCGGATACAGCTCCTCGAAGCCGAAGGTGACGGCGGGCGCGCGTCGGCGGAAATCGCGGACCAGGCGCGACATCAGTCCCGAGTACGCAGCGGCGCCGGTGTAGCCGATCCGTAGGTGGCCGGCCTCCCCGCGCCCGGCGCGCTGAACGACCTCGATACTGTGTTGGGCCTGCGCCAGGGTTGCGCGGGCCTCGGCCAGCAAGAGGCGCCCTGGTTCGGTCAACGCCACCTTGTGTCGGCCTCTATCGAACAACTCAACGCCGAGCATGCCCTCCATGCCGCGGATCTGCGCGCTGAGCGCCGGCTGCACGATGTTGAGGCGTGCGGCGGCTCGCGCGAAGTGTAGTTCCTCGGCGAGACAGACGAACGATCGTAGGTGCCGAAGCTCAAGGTTGATCATCGATCCTGATCACAGCCTGCATCAATGACGATTGGCGGTCGCGCAGGGACGCCGGTATGCCGTCGGGTGTGCCGCAGGCATCGGATCGTTCCCCGCACCGGGCCAAGGGAGCGTCTCGCGCGGAGGTCAGCCGACTCGTGCGGCGCGAGTTGGACCGCGGGATCGGCGGTACCGGGGCCGCGTCGCATCGAGGCAACGTTCATTCGCTAGGTTAAGGGTCGTGTTGCCGCAAGGACGTTTCCGTTTTTTGATCCCGGCGGTGCTGCTGGTGCCGTTACCCGTCGTCGGTGCCGCGGGCCGACTTTGGCAGCGCCTGATACACGCCGGAGAGATGGCCGCCATCAGCAGCGCAGTCGCCGATCTCCCGCCCGGAGCCACGGCCGCTTGGACGGCCAAGCCCCTTCTGCCTTGGACCAGTCCCGTCACGGGGCAAGTCTTGGTGCAGCGCGAGACCGGAAGCGCCGACTTTGCCTGCAAGGACAGCGTCTACTCGCTCGATGGATCGTCGGTCCAACTGTTCGCCATCACCCTGTGTCGCGTCGGTCGTGACGCCCCTTGGCGCAACGACCGGGACGGCTCCGAGCGATGGGGCGGCTGACCCAGACCAGCGACGTGTCCCACGAGGAGATTCGAACCATGGTGTTGCCTGACAAGCTCCCGACTGCCGTCGCCGCATGGATGAACGCCCTCGGGCAGACCGGGCCCTCGGCCGATGCCGCCCGCCGTTCCGCGCTGAGCGACGACGTGAGACTGACCTTTGCCGGCCAGACGGTCGTCGGCATCGATGCGGTCTTGGCTCACCAAGCGCGGATGCCGGCCGGACCTGCGATGCAGGCGCTGGAATGGCGCCTGTTGCCCGCCGCAACCGCCACGAGGCTGGCCCTTCGCGCGAGGTTCACCGGCGGGGCGGATGGGCGCACTGGTCCCAACGGCCTCTCGGCGCTCGATGTCGCCTTCACTCTCGGAGACGACGGGCGCATCCAACATCTGGAGCCTTCGCCGCACCACAAGGAGCCTGCTGATCTCAAGCCTGCCCTCCGCGTGGGGGATCGTGCCCCGCCGTTCGTGCTGCGCGATACGAGCGACCGGTCGACGTCGTTGCACGGAGGGCGGGTCCCGGCCACCCTGATCGTCTGGACCTGCAACCACTGCCCCTGGGCACTTGCCTGGCATGAGCGCATACAAAACGTGGCGCGTGATTATGATCTGTTGGTCCGCGTCCTGCAGATCAACGCGAACGACCCGATCGTTTCCCCCCATGACACGCTGGATGCCTGCAGACATCGGGTGACGGCCGGGGAAATGGCCAGTCCCTACCTGATGGACGCCGGCCAGGAAGTTGCTCGGGCATGGGGCGTACGCCATACCCCAGAGGCGTTCGTGCTCGATGCCGACGGACGGGTCGCCTATCACGGTGCGCCGGATGAGGACCACCGCGACCCATCCCGCGACGCCGGATGGCTGCGCGCCGCCCTGGACGCCGTGCTCGCCGGAAGGGATGTGGCAGTCCCTGAGACCAAACCCGTCGGTTGCACCGTGAAGTGGACCCTCGGGTCCGGTCCTGGCGGGAGCGAGCGATGACCCCGCCGCATGTCGCACTGCTTTACTGGGAGGACTGCCCGTCTCACGCGGAGGCTTTGACCCAGCTGCGCCGCCTCCTGCCGGAGTTCGGCTTGGATCCACAGGCCATCGAATTGCGCGAGATCTTGGTCTTGCGGGAGGCGAGGGACGAGAACTTTGTCGGCTCGCCCACGATCCGTGTCGATGGCCGCGACATCGCGCCGGTCGGCGATGAGCCCGCCGCCTTGACCTGTCGCCTCTACCGCCACCGCAACGGTCGCTACGATCCGCTCCCCGATGACGAGGACATTCGCGATGCGCTGCGGTCGTCCGTGCGGGAGGCCGGGAAGCCGAATGCCGCGCCCGGCGATACGGAAGTGCCATCGGAAACATCCACCTAACGGGACGGTCGCTCGGCCGCCCCCATTGGGATCGGGCGGTGCCGTGATGTGACTGCCAGCTCCGCCCGCAAGGGGGCCTCGGGGTTCGCGATGGCCGAGCGCATGGGGCTTTGCTCCGCGGTAGGGGCCTGCCCGAAGTACGTGTATGTGATCGCCGTCTTCGCGCGGATCGAGAAGGCGACGCTCGTCGTCCTGAGGTCGTAGACGGATCGCCCGGTCGGGCAGGGGGACCGAATGCCAGGACGCAACTTCGACCTTTGGGAGGTCGCCTCCCACCTCATCGCCCTCGCGGTCGCGTACGCCCTGGCCCTGCCTATCGGCTGGAACCGCGAGCATGAGGCTCGGAGCGCAGGGCTGCGCACCTTCCCGCTCGTGGCGATCGCCAGTTGCGGCTTCGTGATCGTCGCCATCCGAGTGCTGGGCCAGGATTCGGCTGGTCAGGCGCGGATCATCGAGGGTCTCATCACCGGCGTCGGCTTCATCGGCGGCGGCGCGATCCTCAAGCGCGCCGGGGGAACCTCCGGCACCGCCACTGCGGCGAGCCTGTGGGCGACGGGTGCGCTCGGGGCAGCCGTCGGCTACGGGCTCTACGACATCGCCGCGATCCTATCGATCGTGACGTTCGCGACCCTACAGCTCAACACAGCGTTCAAGGGATAGGCCGCCGGTGCGGGCCGGCGAGGCGGACCCGCACAGCCCGCCCCGCCACGCGCCCGACCGGCTCGGCGTGCTCAGGATCGGGGAGCTCGCCATCCGGAAGTCGGACGCTGCCCGCCGGCTCCGGCATCTCGGTGGGCACGAGGGTCTTTTCGGGTCAGTCGTCATTTGAGGCCGATGACCTCGCCCGCCGGTCTCCGGCGCGGTTCACGCCGGGCCGTGCATCCCGGGGCGACGCACGGCCCGACGGCCCGCGTCGGCGCCCCCGAGGGGTGACCCCTTCGCCAGCGGCCTTCGCCGCGCGACCACGGCCGAGGATCACCCTGGCCGCATTGACGTCACGGTGCTCGTCCGCCCCGCACGGGCAGCGGCGCCGGCGGAGCCGCGCCGCACCACCCGCACTCGGCGGGCGTGCTCTACGCATCGACCAGGATCAGCGCGGCACCGGCTCTCGCGGCCTTGTAGCGGACCATCCCGGTCAACGTCCCCCAGCCCGCGTCCTGGATGGACCGGTTCATCCATTCCTTCTGCGCCATGTGCGTGCCTGGCTCAGGCATGGCGCCGGAGGCCGGGCACACCATGTTCGCGACCGCCAATTCCTCCAGCGCGATCTGCCGGATGCCCCAGCCAACGGCCGGCGCGGGGTAATCCGCCAGCAGTAGCGGCTCGGTGGTTCACTCGCCTCTCGGGTGGCAAGGTTGCTGCGAGGGGGGCACGGGCTGCTTCACGAGGTGAGATGATCCTGTCCCCATCCCTGCCATGCTCCACCATCGAAGGCCTCATCCGGAGCGACGGTCGTGTCGAGGTCGTCGCCCGAGCGCGCCGTGTGCAGGGGCGCTGTCCCCCCCAGCGGCGCAACCAGCTCAGCCCCTCACAACCGCTATGACCGCCGTCCAGCCGATCTGCCGAGCATCGGTCATCCCGAAGCACTGCACCTGCGCGCCCGACGCTTCAACCGCCATCATGAAGAGGTTGGCAATGAGCATTGTCAGGGAAGGCCCGGCTGACTACGGCCTTCCTGCGCGCGCAGATCGTTGTGCAGGGTCGTCGCCGCAATCGCGGCGTGGCCCATGGCGACGCTGATCTGATCGAGAGCGTAGACGATGTCGCCCGCGGCATAGATGCCCTCGCGGCTCGTGCGCTGCTTCTGGTCGACCGCGATGCAGCAGCCGTCTCCCATCTCCAGCCCGAGCGCGTGCGCGAGGCCGTCGTTCGAGTCCGATCCCAGCGCGGGGTAGACGGTGTCGAAGCGGCGCTCGCCGCCACCTTCCAAAAGCGCGGTGACGCGGTCGTCGTCGAAGACAAGCCGCGCCAGCGGACGTGCCTCCATCGCGACGCCGGCCCGTTCGAGAAGCGAGCGGTCGCCGGCCGTGATCTCCATCGGGCCGGTCGGGAGAAGCGTGACGTCAGCGGAGTAGGTGCGTAGGAACAAGGCCTCCGCGACGCCGCGCGCGTCAGCGCCGATGACGCCGATCGCCTGGCTCGTTGCTTCGAAGCCGTCGCAGACCGGACAGTACCGGAGCTGGCCGCGATCGAGGGCCCGTCGGTGCGTGTCCGGATCGACGTCTGGCCGCCGGTTCACGGTTCCGGTCGCGAGGATGAGGGTGCGTGCCACCAGGGCGATGCCGTCTCCCCGCGCGAGAAAGCGGCCGGGATGCCCCTCGATCACGTCGATGCGGCCCCTCACGAACCGAGAGCCGTAGCGTCCGGCCTGCGCCGACATGCGCGCCAGGAGTTCTTCCCCGCCGATGCCGTCGGGAAAGCCGGCGTGATTGTGCGAGCGCGGGATCCATTTGGCCCGGCTGTTGCCGTCGTCGACGACCGCAACCGTCCGGTGGTAGCGGGCGAGATAGATCGCTGCCGTCAGCCCGGCAGGGCCACCGCCGATCACGAGCGTGTCTATCGGCCGCTCATCGCTGCCGCTCATTGCCATCGCCTCCTCATGGCTCCGGACGAGTGCCGCCCGCGGATTGCGTGAACCGGCCCAGGTTTCCCGGAGACGTTTTGGTTTGGGTCGGGCGGCCGAGGCTCGCACCTCGGCTGGAGCAAAGTAGCGCGTCTCAGCTTCGGCGGGACATAGCCCAATGCGCAGATCGAGCCCCTGTTTGCCGAACCCATCGAGGCCAGCAGCCCGGAGCGGGCTGCATCGGATAGCCCGACAGGTGCTACGGCCGATCTCTGCGGCAAACGCCGATCGCCTCTTCCGATGCGAGAGCTCCTCACACAAATCGTTCGAGGCAGGCCAGCTGCCGTTCCGCTCCCCGCGAGGACAAGTATCACTCCAGCGTCCCATGTCCCGTCCCTGGCGCGCTCACGGTGCGATGCTGCTTCAGGATCGCCGCGTGCTCCCACTCTGTTCGATCCTGGGGATGCGGAGATCACCTCCCGCGCTGCCCCATTCGTCGCCTCCTCCCCGGCGCGATCCTCCATCGCGCCGCCGGAAGCATGGTCGGTCAAAAGGGCGCGGGCATCATGGGAAACTCCGATGAAGAGACTTCGCATCGTGCGGGCCGGTCCCTGGACGCTCTCCCTGGCGGCCCTGGTCGCGTTTGGCCTCTACGGCAACGGCCTCTTCGAGCCGAAGCCACGGCGGATGGCGTCGACACCGGACCGAACCCAAATCGGAGGCCCTTTCCGTCTGACAAGCCACAAGGGCGAGGTGCTGACGGATGGTGACTTCGAAGGCAGGCCACTCGCGGTCTTCTTCGGCTTCACCCACTGCCCGGAGGTGTGCCCGACCGCCCTCTTGGAGATGACCGAGCTCTTGGCGGCGCTTGGCCCGGATGCGGACAAGGTCACTGCCTTGTTCGTCACGGTCGATCCCGAACGGGACACAAAGCAGATCCTCGCCGACTACCTCCGGGCCTTCGACCCGCGCATCGTCGGCCTCACCGGGACGATCGCGGAGGTCGAGGCGGCCGCGAGGGCCTACCACGCCTACTTCCGAAAAGTCCCGATCGAGGGCGGCGGTTACACGATGGACCACACGGCTACGACCTACCTGATGCGCCCTGGGGGCGGGATGGCGAACGCGCTCGACCCCCACGAACCGAGAGAAACCCGCCTGCTGAAGCTGAGGCGGCTGATCGCTCGCTGAGGCGGAGGGCCGATGCAGCGCCCTCCGACGCCACGTCCTTCGTCCAAGGCGGGGCGCTACCCGCACGGGGCGGCCGTCAACGGACGCTGACTGCCGGAAGTCAGCGGCGCGGACGGTCCGCCACGTCTCAGGCGCTCCGGATGGGTGCTAGGAGCCGAAGCGCGTTCATGGTGACGAGCACGGTGGCGCCGGTGTCGGCCAGGATCGCCGGCCACAGCCCCGTCGCGCCGATCACGGTCGTCACCAGGAATACCGCCTTCAACCCCAGCGCGACCGCGATGTTTTGACGGATGTTGCCCATGGTCCGCTTCGACAACGCGATCATGGTGGCCACATCCGTGACCCGACCGTGCAGCACCGCCGCGTCCGCGGTCTCAAGCGCCACGTCGGTGCCACCCCCCATCGCGATGCCGATGTCGGCCGCGGCGAGGGCCGGCGCGTCGTTGATGCCGTCCCCGACCTTGGCGACCTTCCGGCCGCCCGCCTGCAACTCGCGGACGATGCGTTGCTTGTCCTGCGGCAACAGCTCGGCCCGCACCGCGAGGCCCAGATCCCGCCCGATCGCCTCGGCGGTCAGCCGGTTGTCGCCGGTCAGCATCACCGGCTCCACGCCCGAGGCCCTGAGCGCCTCGATGCCGGCCCGTGCGTCGGCGCGCGGCTCGTCGCGCATCGCGACGAAGCCGGCGAGCGCGTCGCCGTCGAGCAGCACGGACACGGTCTTTCCCTCGCCGTTGAGCGCCGCGATGCGCGTTCGGTGCTCCTCGGGCACGGTGACGCGTTCCGCCGCCGCGGCCGGCGAGCCGAGGAACACCGCCTTGCCGCCGACCCGGCCGAGGATGCCCTTGCCGCCAAGGGCCGAAGCGTCGCTCACGGGGGGCACCGGCACGCCCGCGGCCTTGGCCCGCCCCAGGATGGCGAGCGCCAGCGGGTGGCTCGATCCGGTCTCCAGCGCCGCGGCGAGGGACAGCACCTGGTCCTCGGACCGCCCGATCGCCACGATGTCCGTCACCTTGGGCCTGCCCTCGGTCAGGGTGCCCGTCTTGTCGAAGGCCACGGCCTTGATGGCGCCGAGCCCCTCCAGCACCGTGCCGCCCTTCATCAGCAAGCCGCGCCGGGCGCCGGCCGAGAGGGCAGCGGCGATGGCCGCCGGCGTCGAGATGACCAGCGCGCAGGGGCAGCCGATCAGCAGGATCGCCAAGCCCTTGTAGATCCATTCGCCCCAGGCCCCGCCGAACACCAGCGGCGGCACGACCGCGACGAGCGCCGCGACCGCGACGACGGCGGGTGTGTAATAGGTGGAGAAGCGGTCGATGAAACGTTCGGTCGGAGCCTTGGCCTCCTGCGCTTCCTCCACCAGCTGCACGATCCGCGCGATGGTGTTGTCGGCCGCCGCCGCCGTCACGCGCACGCGCAGCACCCCATCCGCGTTGACGGTGCCGGCGAAGACGGCATCGCCCACCCCCTTGCGCTTGGGCGTGCTCTCGCCGGTGACCGGCGCCTCGTCGACGGCGCCGGTCCCCTCGGCCACCTCGCCGTCGGCGGCGATGCGGTCACCGGGCCGCACCAGGATGACCGAACCGACGGTCAGCTGCTCGGCGGGCACCTCGGTCGTGGTGCCGTCGCGCTCGACCAGGGCGGTCTTGGGAACCAGCGCCGCGAGGCCCTGGATCGAGGCCCTGGCCCGGCCGGCCGCCACGCCCTCCAGCAGCTCGCCGATCAGGAACAGGAACACCACCGCGGCGGCCTCCTCGGCGGCCCCGATGACGAGGGCGCCCGCGGCCGCAATCGTCATGAGGCTTTCGATGGTGAAGGGCGTGCCGAACCGAGCTGCGGCGAAGGCGCGCCGGGCGATGGGGACGAGCCCGACGAGGACGGCGGCGCCGTAAAACCAGGGCTCGTAGGCCGGGACGACCTTGGCGGCGAGCCAGGCCAGTGCAAAGGCGCAGCCGCTCGCGGCTGCCAAGCGGATCTTGGCACCCTGCCACCACGGTTCCGCCGCTGGCGTCCCATGGTCGTGGCTCTGGGCCTGCCCGTTCGCATTGTCGGGGCCATGGCTATGGGTGCCGGTGCCATCGACGTCGGCCTGAGTCGCCTGGGACAGGGGCGCGGCGCGATAACCGCCGAGGCCGTTGACCTGGCGGACCACGGCGACTCCGAGATGCGGGTCATCCTCATGCTCGACGGTCATCGTCCCGGCTGTGACCGACACCGACACGTCGGAGACGCCGGGCACGCGGCGCACGGCGTTCGTGATCTTGGCCGCACAGGCGGCGCAGTCCATGCCGGCGATGCGGTAGCGGGAGGTAGCCAGTGTGGGATTCATGGAACGTGGTCCTTGTCGCCTCGCCAGGGCGTGTACGACCTCTACCGACTAGAGGTTCAAGCCCCATGTTCGGGGCGAGGTCCACCGCGCTCCTGAGTGTCGCGCCGGGCTCAAGAAGCCGACGATCCGCCGGGGGTACCCCGCATCCGATCCTGGTCCGGCCGAAGGGTGAGTCTCCAGGTGTCGTTCGGCCGCCTGTCGGGCTGCCACCAAGGTAAATGCCGGGGGCTTCCGCCATCGAGCAATGCCGGAGATCGAGCGACGGCGGTGATTTGAAGGCGGCGTATCGGGGCGGGTGTCCTGGCCTGCCAGAACCTCTCGGCGAGAGCGATCCGGCATGGAGACACCGCCCAACGTCGTCCGGCTTCGTCAGCCCGAGGACGTCGACGATCGCCCGGTAGAGGTGCTGCGCACCGGCGACCGCCGCCCGCTCGCTCAAGCTTTCGAGATGGAAGCGGACGTCGTCCCGAGCGCGATGCAGGATCTGCGGCTGCCGGAAGGGCGCGTCCGGCTTGTGCGGTACGGCCACGGTCCCGAGCGAGCTCTCCAGACTGGCATCGGCCTGAAGCCTATAGCATGCGTTCGCGTCCAGAAACACGGCTGGAACGGGTTTCTGGACCGGGGCCGCTTCACTTCGACGCTCCCGCCGAAATAGGCGCGGCGCATCGCTTCCGCGGATTGGGAGATCCAGGCAGATGCGACGCCCATGGCCGATTCAGGGGCGCGAGTCGGCGCAGGCGAGGAACATCACGATGATCAGGATGGGGGCGACGTCGTGGAGGCCTGAGACCGCCGCCGCGCCGACCGCGCCCGTCGCCCACAAGCTCTCAGCCGTGGCCGTACCCGACGTACGCCGGGCGCGCTGGAGGACCGCGCCGCCGCCGATGAAGCCTACGCCGGTGGCCAAGCCTTCGATGATGCTGGCGGGATTGCCGGGGTCGATCCCGACGGCCCGAATGGCGACCCACACGAAGCCGCAGGCGGCGATGGAGCCAAGGGGGAAGGTCCGAATCCCTGCGGAGCGCGCATTCCGCTCGCGGTCTCATCCGATCGGGATCGCGGGCGCCAATGAAGGGCGGATGAGGTGGGAGGCCACCGACCGCGCGTTCGTTTGGAACGGCGTCATGGCCAGGACCGGCATGCGGCGTCGCGACGAGAAAGGGGCGTGGTCAAGATGGGCCGCCCCGGGGGGACCGGCGGGAGCGTCCTCGGACCTACTAGAACCGCGATGATAACGGCCTTCAGTGCGGACAGGCGGCCTTGACACGGTTTGACGCGAACGGGACAGGTCTCGGTCGGCCGGCTCGGGGGGCGACCGCGCCCCGCGGCAGGGCGCGACGATCCCGTCGAGGGCCGGGAAGCCTGCCCTTGCATGGGCCGTCCTCGGCCGACACGGTGGAGGGTTCATGACGAGGGCGCCACACGCGGACAAGGCCGAGGCTCGGGCCGTCGAGGCCGGCCGACCTTGCGGCTCCCCTGCCGCACCCCTTCGGACAGCCCCCTGGTGGCCGGCGGCCAAGAGGTTCCTTGCCGCGGCCCCGACGGGCAGTCCCTCGCCGGCCGGCGGGACAGGCGCCTGATGGAGCAGGGCGGTGAACGGGGCGGGGCTTCCCCGACGGAGCACATCCTCCTCGTCGAGGATGATGACGGCATGCGCGTGCTCGTCGCGCGCATCCTTCGGGAGAGCGGCTACCGCGTGACGGGCTGCCGGAGCGGCGCCGAGATGTGGACGCTCCTGCCCGAGGTGCCCGTCGACCTCGTCCTGCTCGACGTCATGCTGCCGGGCGCCTCCGGATTCGACCTGCTCAAGGCCCTCAGGGTGAAGGGCACCGTACCCGTCATCATGCTGAGCGCCCGCAACGAGGAGGCCGACCGGGTCCTTGGCTTGGAGCTCGGCGCCGACGATTACATCGCCAAGCCGTTCGGACGGCCGGAGCTGCTGGCCCGCATCCGCGCGGTGCTGCGCCGCGCGACCATCGCGCCGGCTCCCAACGCCGCGGCGCGGCCGGAGACGCTGTCCTTCGCCGGCTGGCGCCTCGACCTGCGCAGCCGGGCCCTGACCGATCCCGAGGGAGCCGCCGTGGACCTGTCGGGGGCGGAGCACGACCTGCTCCTGGTCTTCCTGGAGCATCCCGGGCGGGTGCTCGGCCGCGAGCAGATCCTTGAGATGGGCCGCGGGCGCCTCGCCGCGCCATCCGACCGCAGCGTCGACACCCTGGTCAGCCGCCTCCGGCGCAAGCTCGAACCGCCCGAGGGCGCGGCCCCGGTGATCAAGACGGTGCGCGGCTCCGGCTACATGCTGGCCGCGAAGGTCGGGCGCACTTGAGGGGGCTGGCCGGCCTCGCCCGCAGCCTGGAAGGGCGCACGGTCGCCGTCCTCCTGTTGGCGGTCCTGGCCGTGCACGGCGGCGCGCTCGCGCTCTACCGCCGGTCGGCGTCGGCCGCCGCCGATGACGCGTTCGCGACCGAGATCGCCCACCAACTCGTCTTGGCGCGCGAGGCGGTGCTGCGCCGGCCTCCGGAGGATCGCGGGACCGAGGCGCAGGCGCTCTCTTCGGCGCATTTCGAGATCGGCTGGGAACGTGGGCCGCCAGCCGGGGCCGTCGGGACCGACCCGGCGCTGCTGGACCTCCGAGACCGTGTCCTGGAGGTCGAGCCGGTGCTCGGCCCGAAGCTTGCGTTGACCCTGGCCGCGCCGGACGAGCCGCTGCGCCAGCGGGACCTGCGCGGCGCCTTCCCGCTGCCTGACGGCGGCTACCTGACCTTCCGCTCGGCCCACGCGCCGGGCCTCGCCCGCCTGGGGGCCTGGGCCTACCTGGCGACGGCGATGGCCATCCTGGTCGGTGTCGCCGCCGTGGTCGTGGTTCACCGCATCGCCGGCCCCCTGCGCGAGTTGACCCGCGCCACCGGGCGGATCGGCCGCGGGGCGGTCGTACCGGTGCCGGAGGTGGGGCCGGACGAGACGCGTGGGATCGGGCGCGCGCTGAACGCCATGCAGGACCGCATCCACGGTCTCGTCGCCGAGCGGACCCAGGCGCTGGCGGCGGTCTCGCACGACCTGCGCACGCCCATCGCCCGGCTCCGCCTGCGCCTCGACCGGGTCGAGGACGCCGACGAGCGTCGCGCGATGGCGGCGGACCTCGACGAGATGCAGGCCATGGTCGAGGCGACCCTGGCTTACGTGCGCGGCGGCGACGACCCGGAAGCGCGGCAGGCCGTCAACGTCGCGAGCCTCCTGATGGGGGTGGCGGACGCCTCGGCGGACGCCGGCCGGGATGTCGCGTATGCCGGCCCCGGACGGGCGCTGGCGGAAGTGAGGCCGGTCGCGCTTCGGCGGGCACTGGAAAACCTCGTCGACAACGGCGTCCGCTACGGCGACCGGGTGCGCATCGCCCTGGGCTTCGAAGACGGTGACCTCGTGGTGCACGTCGACGACGACGGGCCCGGTATCCCGTCGGAGGACGTGGCCCGGGCCTTCGAGCCGTTCGTGCGTTTGGAGGCGTCGCGAAACCGGAACACGGGCGGGACCGGCCTGGGACTGACCATCGCGCGACGGGCGGTCGAGGCCGAGGGTGGCAGCCTCCGCCTGGCGAACCGGCCCGGGGGAGGCCTACGGGCCGAGATCCGCCTGCCTCGGCCGGGCGGGCGCGGTCAGGGCGGCGTCCCCCCGGCCGGCCCTCAGCGCGCGGTCGCCGGCGCGTCGGGGTGCGCGTCCGGCTGCGCCGACCGCGCGTTGGACACGTAGGCGCTGCCCGGCAGCGCCAGCGTCAGTAGCAGCGTGGCTGCCGCCAGCGCCGCTGAGAGCGCGGCGGGCACGAGGAAGGCGTCGGGCCCGAGCAGCCTCTGCAGGAAGCCGCCCGCGACCGCCCCCGCGGTCAGGCCCCCCCAGAGCGGGGCCTGGAGCCAGAAGGAGGGCGCGGGTTCGTGCAGGACCATGTTCGCGAGCCCGGTCCCGAAGCGCACGACCGTTCCCGTGACGTAGGTCAGCGCAAGGCTTCGGCCGCCCTCGTCCTGCAGCGTCGCGTTGAGGATCCCCAACGCCAGCACGACCGGGTACGCGTGAAGCGGGAACGCCTCCGGTCCCTCCGGCAGGAGGTTGCCGATGGACAGCAGCACGGCCTGGACGCCGAGCAGGACCGAGAGGCGCCACCGGCCGGCCCAAGCCGCCAGAAGCGTCCCGACGAAGGCGCCGAAGCAGAACAGAGAGATGGTGCTGCCGAAGCGCATGGCTCCCGGCCAGTCGAAACCGCTGGCCGCGACCCCGAAGCGGGTCGTGTTCCCGCTCATGAACGACATGAACAGCTGCGAGTGTTCGAGGAATCCGATCGAGTCCGCGGAGCCCGCCAGCGCGGCCAGCGCGATGGCGAGCGGCACGCGCGTCGCTGGGCTCGACGGGAAGGATTTGTCCATTCGTCACCTATGATCTTCGGGTGGGTGTTCCGGCCTCGCTCGGTCGCGCCGGGCTGCCGCCAGGGTTAAGGCCGCCCCGTGGTCGCGGCTTTTCCGGACGGTGACGAAGTGTGTCGACGCGATCGTCCGGGCTGCGACAGGCCCGGATGCCCGTGTGCGGAGCGGACACACTTCGTCACCGACGCGGCGACCGGCAGACATACGGGTCGTCTATCTCGGGTCCCGAAGCGGTCGGCCCGACCGCAGACCGGACAGGAGATGGACCCATGAAGAGGACGCTCACCGCCGCCCTCGCCGTCGCGACGCTCGCCGCGGCCGCGCTGCCCGCGCTCGCGATCGACGGGCACGGAAACGCGGCGAACCCCGAGCGCGCGGTCCCGAACACCGGCGGCGTCTCCGGCGGACCCGCCCACCGCGACGATCCGCGGGTCCGTGAGTCGCAGGAGCGGCGGTCCGACGGCACGCCGGCGCACGGCGCCAACGACGGCCACGCCCACGGGCACAGCCAGGACGCCAGCGGCAAGAGGTGACAGCCGCGCGGGCGGTGGAGGCGAAGGGTGGAGATGCCGTCATGCGACTGCTGCCCCTCCTCGTCGTCTTCGCGGTTCTCGCCGCGAGCATCGGCTACGCGCTCGCTTGAGCCGGCCCGCGCGACAAAGGGTTCACGGTGCGTCGTCTGCCCCTCAAGCGTGCCGTGGAACGCCCGCCCCGACGCCAGTCGGGGCGGGTACGTGGGGGCGCCCGGACAACCTTCGCTCCGGCCGGCGACCTGGATGGCGATGGCTTGCGGTCGAATCCTCTAATCGGTCATAAGGGCGGTGATGCCAGCGGCGCGGAGCCATAGGTCCTTCGGGGCGGTCATGGGGTGGTGGTCGACCGCCGCGCGCGCGCTCGCCCTGGTCCTGGCGCTCGCCATGGCGGCGCCGAGCGCCGGAATGGCCTCTGACCTAGCGTACCACCAGGGGCATCACGGGCACGGCCGCACGGAACTCGCCGTCGCGTCCGACGAGGGGGCGGCTGCGGATAGGGCCGCCGACCCGGGTGTGCACAGCCATCTCCATTGCGGCTGTCACCTCGCCGTCAGTCCGCATGGCACGACTGCGGCCACGCCTGTCATGGCCTCGCGCCTGAGTTACGCGCGGGTCGCCGCGTCCGTCCGCTCGGTCTTCCCGGACCGCCTGCCGAGGCCCCCGCGCGCCTGAGGCGACGCTGCCACGGGCGCGTCCGCGCGGAGCTGATCGCTTCCGGGGCGTCGCCGCACGTCACCCAGCATCAACGACGGCGCCGTCCCTGACGGCGCACGGTCTCGGCCGAGCGAACATCATGCGCATCTTTCTGACCGCGGTCCTCGTGGCCGCCGGCGTCTTTGCGGGCGCCACCCTTCCCGCCGTCTCCGGCTTCGTCCGCGGCCTCCTGACCGCGGTCGGCGTGCCGCCGTCGATGGTCACGTACGCCGCAGGGCCGGCTACAAGTGCCCCCGCCAAGGAGCCAGCCAAGGGACCCGCCGAGACCGCGGACGACGGCCACGACCACGGCAAGCCCTCGGCCGGGAAGGCCGACGGCCAGGCGCGCGGCGAGCACGAGCACTCCGAGTCGGAGGGCGAGGAAGGCCACATCAAGATGAGCGCCGAGCAGGTGGAGAACCAGGACATCAAGGTCGCCAAGGCGGAGGGCGGGACGATCTCCCGGCACATCCTCGCGCCGGGCACCATCACGCCGGACACCGACCGGATCGCCCGGGTCCCGGTCCGGGTCGTCGGCACGGTGTCCGAGATGCGCAAACGCCTGGGTGACGACGTGAGGAAGGGCGACGTCGTCGCCGTGCTCGACAGCCGCGAGGTCGCCGACGCCAAGAGCGAGTACCTCACCGCCATGGTGCAGTCGGACCTGCAGAAGATCAACTTCGAGCGCCAGCAGAAGCTGCTGGCGTCCGCGGCGGCGTCTCAGGCCGCGTACGACAACGCCAAGGCCGTGTTCCAGGAGAACCAATTGCGCGTCGACCTCGCCCGGCAGAAGCTCTCTGCGCTCGGCCTGAACGCCGCGGAGGTCGCCGCCGCCCAGAAGCGCGACGAGGCGACGCCCAACGCCTCGACGCTGCGCCAGTACGAGCTGCGTTCGCCGCTCGCGGGCCGGATCGTCGAACGCAAGGTCGACGTCGGCACCGCGGTGGGCAAGGAGGGCGACCCCGCCGACGTGTACACCGTCGCCGACCTCTCGACGGTCTGGATCGAGCTCTCCGTGCCGACCTCGGAACTCGCCAAGGTGAAGGAGGGCGCGGAGGTCACGGTCACCCCGGACCAGGGGGACGGCGAGCGGAAGGCCCGGGGCAAGGTCATCTTCGTCAGCCCGCTGCTCAACGCCGACACCCGCGCCGCGCGGGTCGTCGTCGCCCTGCCGAACAAGGACATGTCCTGGCGCCCGGGGACCTACGTCACCGCCGAGGTGGACGTCTCGCGCGACGACGTCGCCGTCCGCGTGCCCAAGGCGGCGGTCCAGACGGTCGAGGGCAAGAGCGTCGTCTTCGTGCGGACGCCGGAGGGGTTCGAGAAGCGCGAGGTCGAACTCGGCCGGTCCGACGACGACGCCGTCGAGGTCGCCTCGGGCCTGAAGGCCGGCGACGAACTCGCGGTCGGCAACACCTTCCTGCTGAAAGCCGAGCTCGGCAAGTCCGAAGCCGACCACGACCATTGAGGGGACGGACCATGATCGCCCGCATCCTCGACTTCTCCGTCCACCAGCGCTGGCTGATCCTCCTGCTGTCCCTGCTCGCCGCCGGCTTCGGCGGCTACGCGGTGACCAAGCTGCCGATCGACGCGGTGCCCGACATCACCAACAACCAGGTGCAGATCAACACGACGGCGCCGTCGCTGTCGCCGGTCGACATCGAGAAGCAGGTCACCTACCCGGTCGAGACGGCGCTCGCCGGCATCAAGGGCCTCGAATACACCCGCTCGCTCTCGCGCAACGGCTTCTCGCAGGTCACCGCGGTCTTCGCCGAGACCCTCGACATCTACTTCGCCCGCCAGCAGGTCGCCGAGCGCCTTGCCCAGGTCAAGAAAGACCTGCCGCCGGGCGCCGAGCCCGCGATGGGCCCGATCTCGACGGGCCTCGGCGAGATCTACATGTGGTCGATCCACTACGCGAAACCGGGCGACCGCAAGGTCTCGCAGGGCGGGAAGCCCGGCTGGCAGCCGGACGGCAGCTACCTGACCCCCGAGGGCCAGCGCCTCAGGACCCCGCTGGAGCAGACCGCCTTCCTGCGCACGGTCCAGGACTGGATCATCCGGCCGCTGATCAAGACCGTGCCCGGCGTTGCCGGGGTCGACGGGATCGGCGGCTTCGAGAAGCAGTACCACGTCCAGCCCAATCCCACGAAGCTCGCGTCCCTGGACCTGTCCTTCGCGGACGTCGGGCGCGCCCTCGACACCAACAACGCCAACCAGGGCGCCCGCTACCTGGAGGACAACGGCGAGGGCTACGTCGTCCGCGCCGCCGGCCGCCTGGAGAACATGGACGACATCGGCAACGTCGTGGTCGCGACCCGCGGCGGCATCCCGGTGCGGATCAAGGACATCGCCGAGGTCCGCATCGGCCGCGACCTGCGCACCGGCTCGGGCAGCGAGGACGGGCGGGAGGTCGTGGTCGGCACCGCGCTGATGCTGATCGGCGAGAACAGCCGCACGGTCGCGGCCGCCGTCGACGCCAAGATGGACCAGATCCGCAAGAGCCTGCCGCCCGGCGTCGAGGTCCAGACCGTCCTCGACCGGACCCGCCTGGTGGAGGCGACCGTGAAGACGGTGGCCAAGAACCTGTCCGAGGGCGCGACCCTCGTCATCGTCATCCTGTTCCTGCTGCTCGGCAACATCCGGGCGGCGATCATCACGGCGCTGGTGATCCCGGTCGCCATGCTGATGACCATGACCGGCATGGTCGAGGCGAAGATCTCGGCCAACCTGATGAGCCTCGGCGCCCTCGACTTCGGGCTGATCGTCGACGGGGCGGTGATCATCACCGAGAACGCCCTGCGCCACCTCGCCGAGAAACAGCATGCGCTGGGCCGGACCCTCGACACCGAGGAACGGTTGCAGACGGTGCGGGCCTCGGCCGAGGAGATGATCAAGCCGTCCCTCTACGGGCAGGCGATCATCATCCTGGTCTACGTGCCCCTGCTGACCTTCACCGGCGTCGAGGGGAAGATGTTCCAGCCGATGGCGCTGACCGTGATCATCGCGCTGGTCGCCGCCTTTGTGCTCTCGCTGACCTTCGTGCCGGCGCTGATCGCCATCGTCATCACGGGCAAGGTCACCGAGAAGGACAACCTGATCATCCGGGCGCTCAAGGGAGCCTACCGGCCTGTGCTCGGCGCCGCGGTCAGGGCGCCCTTCGCGTTCGTCGGCGGGGCCCTGCTGTTGCTCGTCGTCGCGGGAGCCTTGTTCACCCGGCTCGGCACCGAGTTCATCCCGACGCTGGACGAGAAGAGCATCGCGCTCAACGCGACCCGCATCCCCTCGACCTCGCTGAGCCAGTCGCAGGCTATGCAGCTCAAGGTCGAGCAGGTGGTCTCGAAGTTCCCGCAGGTCGCCTACGTCTTCTCGAAGACCGGCACCGCCGAGGTCGCCTCGGACCCGATGCCGCCGAACTCGTCCGACACCTTCGTGATCCTCAAACCGCAGGAGGAGTGGCCGGATCCGGAGCTGCCCAAGGCGGAGCTGCAGGAGCAGATCGAGAAGGCGGTCGGGCAACTCGCCGGCAACGTCTACGAGTTCTCCCAGCCGATCCAGCTGCGGTTCAACGAGCTGCTCGCCGGCAGCCGCGGCGACCTCGCCGTGAAGGTGTTCGGCGAGGAGTTCGAGCCGATGCTCAAGGTCGCCAACCAGGTCGCGGCCATCCTCAGGGGCATCGAGGGCGCCGAGGACGTTAAGGTCGAGCAGACGGCGGGCCTGCCGTTCCTGGAGATCAAGATCAACAAGGCCGAGGCGGCCCGCTACGGCCTCAGTACCGGGGCGATCCAGGACGTCATCGGCGCGGCGATCGGCGGCCGGGACGCCGGGGTCGTGTTCGAGGGCGACCGGCGCTTCCCCATCGTGGTGCGCCTCACCGACACGGTGCGCGAGGACCGGGAAGCCCTGGAGAACATCCCGGTGCCGCTGCCGCCCGGCCTGAACGGCCGGGCGACCTCGGTCCTGCTCAAGCAGGTCGCCAGCTTCTCCGTCGCGGAGGGGCCGAACCAGATCTCGCGCGAGAACGGCAAGCGCCGGGTCGTCGTCACCGCCAACGTCCGCGGGCGCGACATCGGCTCGCTCGTGGCGGAGGCCCAGGTGAAGGTCGGGAGCCAGGTGCAGCTGCCGCCCGGCTACTACGTGACCTGGGGCGGGCAGTTCGAGAACCTCGCCTCGGCCAAGAAGCGGCTCGCCGTCGTGGTGCCGGTGTGCTTCTTCCTGATCTTCCTGCTGCTCTACTCGGCGCTGGGCAGCCCGCGCGACGCGCTCCTCGTGTTCAGCGCCGTGCCGCTGGCGCTGACCGGTGGCATCGTGGCCCTGTGGCTGCGCGGGATGCCCGTCTCGGTGCCGGCGGCGGTCGGGTTCATCGCGCTCTCGGGCGTGGCGGTGCTGAACGGCCTCGTGATGCTGACCTTCATCAAGCAGCTCGTAGCCGAGGGCCGGCCGAAGCGGGAGGCGATCCTGGAGGGCGCCATGACCCGGCTGCGGCCGGTGGCGATGACCGCCCTCGTCGCGTCGCTCGGCTTCGTGCCCATGGCCATCGCCACCGAGACCGGCGCCGAGATCCAGCGGCCGCTCGCCACCGTGGTCATCGGCGGCCTGATCAGCGCCACCCTACTGACCCTGGTGGTGCTGCCGGCCCTCTATGCGCGCTTCGGCAAGGTCGAGCCCGCGAAGGCGGCCCAGCGGCCGGGCGAGGCGGCCCCCCGGCACCTCAAGGCGGCGGAGTAGGCGCGATGCGGGAAATCGCCGGACTCGCGACGGCCACCGCGCTGTGCGTCCTGAACCTGTCGCACGCGGCGCGGGCGGAGGAGGCCCCCGGCCGCGAGGCCCCGTTCGGTCTCGCCTGGGGCCCGGTCGCCACCGTGCCGCGGCCGCTCAAGGTCGACCGCGAGGCGAACCTGACCGGCCTTTACTATCCCAGCGGGTGGGGGCCGGCCACCGGATCGGAGACCGCGGAGGTGGTCCTGGTGGTCTGCCGGGACGAGGGACTCCAGGAGATGGTCTGGGTCGGCGTGCCCCTGTCCGGGGAGGCGCTGGAGCGTTCGCGCAGGACCATCCACGACGAGGGCGTGCGCCGCTACGGCGAGCCCGGGCCCGGCCCGTCGGCAGGTTCCGAGGTCTGGCCCGGCGGCCGTGCGCTCCTTGCCAGCCGCGGGACCGCCGACGGGCGGCGCCAGCTCGTGATGGCCGCCTTCGGCCCGGGCTACGCGGCCTGCTCGCAGGCCCATCGCGCCGCGACCGGGCATCCGGCCGGCGCGCACGTCGCCGACCTCATCGGGACGGACGGTCCGTGAGGCCGCCCCCCTCGCAACGCAGCACATCCGGAAGGTAGGCATGGGACACGGACACGCGCACGGCGGCGGCCATGGGCACTCGCACGGCGGTGGCATCCCCTCCGGCTCGGCGGCCGCCCGGAACAAGGGGCGCCTCGCCTGGGCATTGGCGCTGACCCTCACGTACATGTTCGCCGAGGTGGTGGGCGGCCTGCTCACCGGCAGCCTGGCGTTGCTCGCGGACGCCGCGCACATGGTCACCGACGCGGGCGGTCTCGCCCTGTCGCTGCTCGCCATCCACTACGCGGGCAAGGCCCCGACGCCGGGCAAGAGCTTCGGCTACATGCGCTTCGAGATCCTGGCGGCGCTCGCGAACGCCGTCGTGCTGCTCGGGGTGACCGTCTACATCCTCTTCGAGGCCTACCGCCGCTTCGTCGAGCCGACCGAGATCCTCGGCTGGCCGATGATGCTGGTGGCGCTCGTCGGCCTCGGCGTCAACCTCGCCAGCATGCGACTTCTGTCGGGCGGATCGTCCGAGAGCCTCAACGTCAAGGGTGCCTACTTCGAGGTCTTCTCCGACATGCTGGGCTCGCTCGGCGTCATCGTCGCGGCGCTCGTGGTGATGTGGACCGGCGTTCGCTGGGTGGACCCGCTGGTCGGGGCCGGCATCGGGCTGTTCATCGTCCCGCGGACGTGGCGCCTGCTGAGCGAGGCCCTGCACATCCTGCTGGAGGGGACGCCCCCGGGCGTCGACCTCGCGGCCCTGAAGGCCGAGATCGAGGCGATGCCGGGCGTCCGGCGCGCCTACGACCTGCACGCGTGGACGCTCACCTCCGGGTTCGACGCGATGAGCGGCCACGTGGTGGTCGACGACCCCGCCGGCGGTCCCGCCGTCATCCGGGCCGTCCGCGGGCTGATGAAGGAGCGGCACGGCATCGAGCACGTCACGGTCCAGGTCGAGGACGAGGCGCTCGCGGCCGAGGGCGCGCACCTGCCGGTGTGACCGGGGGCGTCGGACATGAGCAAGAAATCGGAGCGGCTCCAACCCGACTGGACGTCGAGGCCACGCGGCAGGCGACGCGTCAGGCCCTACGTCCGCAAGGCCGCCAACCGGGCGATGGTGGTCTACTCGATGGGGATCGCTGTCGCGCTGCTTCTGATCATGGCCATGAAGGGCAGGTTTCATTGAGGTGCCCGTCGTGGATCGGGATGTGCTCCGGCGAGGCCGGCCTTTGTCAATCGCGCGCGGGCGCACGGGAGGTTTCGGGGGCGATGCGAGGCGATAGATCATGAACAGCGAGCAGACGCATCACTTCGCGGTGACCACCACGGCGATGATCGCGGTATTGCGGACATCCACGATAGCGATGATGCATCTCGTCATGCAAAAATTGCCGCCTCACGAGCGGGAAGTGGTCTTCCGCGAGATCGCCAGCACGATCGGCGACCTGCCCCCCGACTACACCCAGGAGAGCCCGGTCGGGACGAGGTTCTACGAGGAGGTGGTGGCCGAGGCGCCGGAGCTCGCGAAGGCGTTCGCGCGGGACCTGCGCCGGACCTTCGACCGAAAGGATCCCTGACGCCGGGGGCCCGGTGCGGCCGGCCCGCGGCTCCCGGAACGGCGAAGATCGCCGCGCGACCGCCTTCCCGCCCCGCCGGGCGGACCTCGGTCCGATCGGGGGATGTCTCGGGGGGACGGCCCTCGGAAGTGCCATGAGGATATCGATGGGTTCGAGGGACCGACGTTCTCGGCGGCGCCGTTCCGGCAGCCGCGTCGATGGTGGGCCCGGGGAGCCCGCGCGGCCGGCCCGGCCCGCCACGGCCGTGCTCCTGGCGGGCGTGGCCGCAGCGCTCGGCGTCCCCGAGGCGGCCTTCCGCGATGGCTCGGCGGCGCTGGCAGAGCACGCCGAGACGGCCGCGATGTTGCAGGCGTGGCAGGGCCTGCGCCACCGGGCGGACCGCCAGGAGGTCCTGGCCCTCGCGCGCGCCCTGGCGTTGGCGCCCCCTGGCGGGCCGGGCCAATGACGACTCCTGTTCGGGGCCGCGGCGGACCGGCATCGCGGGCGACAGCTCGCACCAGCCCCGGCCGGCCGGCTTCGGAACGACATCCCAGAACCGAGCGGCGACGTTGAAGACGTTGCGCCCGCTCGCCGCCTCGCCGCCTCGCCGCGGACCGTGACCGCCGGACGCTCGCCGACCAGGGGCATGCCGCCTGCGCGCACCGCGGGGCCGACACGGACCTTCGACAGGTCGACGACCGAGTAGAGTTCGATCTCCAGGTTGTCCCGCCCGACCGCGGCCCCAGGGTCGACGCGGCGCTCGACGATCTTGCCCGCGATGTGTGAGCGGATCTCCTGACGCTCGCACTGTGCCTCCGGCTGGTTCGACAGGCGTCGATCTCGGCCGTGCCCGGGCCCGGGAAGATGAGCTTGCGCCGGGCGGCGTCCTCCCTGACCTTGAGGTCGGGTAGCTCGCCTGCGAGCGCAGGTACTGCCGCTCGGACATGATGCGCTTGGCACAGAGGACCTTGTCGCGCTCGAACACCGGCCTCCGGGGGGCGGCGGACACCCTGGCGACGGGGTGCTCGCCCTTCGATTCGGTGATCTCGCGGCCGTCGAGCGGGGTGACGACCTCGCCCTTCGCCATCCGGTCGCCGCGGCCCATGCGCAGCCTGGCGACCTCGCCGGTCGTCTTCGCCGTGATGGGCGCGGCCGGCATCCTGCGCCCCGAGCCGCCACGTCGCGATCAGGAAGCCGTCGGCGATGGTCAGCGGCGCGGGGAGGGGACGCCTGAACATGTCGATGCCATGGGCGGTCGGCCGCAGGCGTGGGCGCGCGGTGCCGCCGTTCGAGTGCAGGTACCGGACAGGCTTCCTCACGCCCTCAGTGGCTCGAACGGCTCCCGGACCCTGCCAGCGGCATGCACGGGCCGGTCGCCGACCGGGAACGTCGTGGCCGTCCAGGCGGCGCCCCCGGCGGCCGGAGCGAGAACGGGCATCGCGTCCTGCGCGCGGGATTGGGCGTGGTCGGCCAAGTCGTCCTCGGCATGCCGGCCCGCGCCATGGTCGTGGTCGGCGAACGCGTGCACGACAGGCGTCGTAGCCCCACGACGACCATCGACCATCGTCGGCATGACCAGGACGGCCATCGGCGCGAATGCGAGGGCCGCCGCCATGAGACGCCGCCACGAGGACACCCGACCCCCCTCTCTCGGAGCGAGCCAGCCGACGCCGGAACGTCGATTTCCCTTCTCATATCCTATCCGGGGGGATAGCACGTCGACATGGAACGTGCGCACGCCTCCCACCCGGACATCGTCAAGCGCCTGAGGCGCGCCAACGGCCACCTCGCCGGCGTCATCGCCATGATCGAGGAGGGCCGCGCCTGCGTGGACCTCGCGCAGCAGCTCCACGCGGTCGAAAGCGCCATCGCCAGCGCCAAGCGCGTCCTCATCGAGGACCACATGGAACACTGCATCGGCGACGGGGTCGGGGACGGCGGCACGACAGCCAAGGCCGCGCTCGCCGAGTTCAAGGCGCTGGCGAAGTACCTGTGAGGCTCGCCCGATGCTGAGCGTCCTCGCCGACCGTACCTACCGGCACCTCTACGCCGCGCAGGTCATCGCCCTGATCGGCACCGGCCTGCTGACGGTCGCACTCGGGCTGCTGGCCTATCGCCTCGCAGGCCCGGAGGCCGGCGCGGTGCTCGGCATGGCGCTCGCCATCAAGATGGTCGCCTACGTGCTGGTGGCGCCCGTGGCGAACGCATTCACCGGGCGGTTGCCGCGTCGCGCCTTCCTGGTTTCGACCGACCTCGTCCGCGCCGCCGTCGCCCTGATCCTGCCGTTCGTCGGCCAGGTCTGGCAGGTCTACGTCCTCGTCTTCGTGCTTCAGTCCTGCTCGGCCGCCTTCACCCCGACCTTCCAGGCGACCATCCCGGACATCCTTCCGGAAGAGCGCGACTACACCCGGGCGCTCTCCCTCTCACGGCTGGCCTACGACCTGGAGAACCTGCTCAGCCCGGCGCTCGCTGCGGTCCTGCTGACCGTCATCGACTTCCACTGGCTGTTCGAAGGGACCGTGGTGGGCTTCCTGTGCTCGGCGGCGCTCGTCGTCTCAGTCAGCCTGCCGAGCCCGAAGTCGACCGAGCGCCGCGGGATCTATGACCGGACCACGAGGGGTCTGCGCATCTACCTCGCCACGCCCCGCCTGCGCGGGTTGCTGGCCCTGAACCTCGCGGTGTCGGCGGCCGGCTCGATGGTCATCGTCAACACAGTCGTGATCGCGCAAGCCATCCTGCACCGGCCCCAGAACGACGTCGCCGTGGCGCTCGGGTTGTTCGGCGGTGGCTCGATGGTTGCGGCCCTGCTCCTGCCGCGGGCGCTCGACCGGCTGCCGGACCGGACCGTGATGCTGCTTGCGGCGGGTCTCCTCGGCGTCGGGCTGCTCGCCTTCGCCGCGACGACCTGGGGAGGCGTGATCGGCTGGCCGATGCTCCTCACGACCTGGCTCGTGCTCGGGGCTGGCTACTCCGCCGCCCAGACCCCGACCGGGCGGCTGCTCCGGCGCTCGGCCACGCCCGAGGATCGGCCCGCGGTGTTCGCGGCGCAGTTCGCCCTGTCTCACGTCGCTTGGCTCATCACCTATCCGCTCGCGGGGTGGCTCGGCGCAGAGGCCGGCCTGCCGGTCACGCTCGCGGTCCTGGCTGCGCTCACCCTGGCGGCCGTCGCGGCGGCGGCCGTGCTGTGGCCCGCCTCGGATCCGGACGTCGTCGAGCACGCGCATCCCGACCTCTCGCCCGACCACCCCCACCTTGCGGGCGCCGGCCGGGGCCGGCACGTCCACGCCTTCGTCATCGACGACCTGCATCCCCGGTGGCCGACGGCTAGGCCGGGCTGAGGCCGGCACGCACCGGGCGCTGCCGGCGGAACGCCAGGGCGCCGGTCCCAAGCCGTGCGCCCCATGCCGTCCACCGGGCGGGCCGCCGGCTGCGGGGAGGCTTGCTCGTCCCCGACATCTGCGTCTGACCGCGGTCTGCCGCAACGGCTGCGCATCCCGGTGGCCAGGCCGGCAGCCGCCCTGCGCGGGCCGGGCGGTGCTGCGCGGGACCGATGGGCGGGCGGCCAACTGTTCCGTCCTCGCATCCCGAAGCGCGCCGGAAGCGCGCCGCCGTTGCGGCCTGGCGGCGTCGTGGCGTCCGGGACCGTCGTTCGGTCAAGCCACCGAGCCACACTCCGACTCGGCCATCGGGTGCCGCCCGGCCTTGGCCGGGTGCGCGGTGGCCCGGGCCACGGCCCCGGGTGTCGGGCGCTTCGCCGCTCCCCACGAGATGCTGAAGGTCCGGCGTGGATCGGCTCGGACCGCATTCCCCTCGGTCGCCTGACGAGCCGAGCCGCGCGTGGCGTCCCAGGAAAGGGGCGGCACGTCCCCCGAGTGGCCATCCAACCCCATGACGCGCATCGAAGTCTCGCCCGCGAAGGACTTGAGCGTCCACGACCAGCGGGGGGACGACGATGCGTCCGTCCACGGGATCCCGCCCCGGGGCCGCGACGACGGGACGTTTCAGATGCCGTGTTTCCGCGCGCCGGGAATGGGCCGCGCCGCAGCGGCGGCGATCCGTTGCCTTGTGCCAAGAAACCGCGCGCGGCATCCTCAACACGGCTCATCGGTGGCCTCAGATCATGCGGCGGACGCGCGCGATCCCGGTCCCAGACGAGCATGACCGGAGCGGCTTCGGCGACATCACGCCGGTCCCGCCGCCGCCCGAACCTCGTGCGGCCCTCGCCGCCGAGGTCGCCGCGGCGCCGGTGTCGCTGCGGCAGCGCGCTTTCACGGACACGGCGACCGCCGCCGAAGGCAGGGCCGGACTTCAAGGGACCCCGGTTCCTGGCCGGAAAGGGAACGTTCCGCGTATGCCCGATCTGGGAGGATGGGTGAGCCGCCAGATCAGAATTGCTCGGAAGCGATCGCACGCCAGAAGCCTCAGGTGAGGGGTTCCAGCTGTCGCCGGATCTGCAGCTCACGCCGGGCCTACTCTCGAACGTCGTTTCGTGTGGCGGGATTTGCGATCTTGCGGTTCAGGCTATCGGTCGTATGGCCTTCGAAGGGTCGTTCCGACGTCCAACGTCGGCGGATCAACCCGATCATCGACTGCTTGGTCATTCTCGCCTTCGCGCCGGCTGGCGCTTCCCCATCCACTCGCAGGCAGCGCAATGATCGTAGCCGAGGCCGGTGTGATCACCCCCGGATTCCGGTCGGCGTCCACGACCCGGGAAAGGCGGCCTGCCCGCTTCCGACCCAACCGAGCCGCCGAGAGCGCTGGCAGCTCCCCTCATAAGCGGCTGTCCTTCTCGGCGTGGGGGCCGGGTGGAAACGGGTTTCGGTGTGTCGGTGCGAAGTTGTGACAGCGCGCGCGGTGCCGCGTGCGCTCACACGCGGAGGGCGGCGTGGACGGGGACCGGTGCCAAGGACCGCCATCACCCGCTCCGGACCGTAGGCCAGGACCAGGAAGCCCATCTCGGTCGCCTCGTTTCTCAACCGGCGCATCCGGAAGTGCATCGCCCCCATCCAACCTCAGGGAGTCCCGAACCGCGATCGCGAGGCCAAGGTTACCGGTGCCTCCCCTGGCGGCGATGGCCCTGCCCGACTGCGCGGTCCCGATGTAGGATCGGTAGGTTTCACCGTTCGGCCGCCTTCCCGGTCCGCGACCTCGCGGTGGGCGTCGAGGGCGACCGCGCGGCCCGCGTCGGTCCGCAGTCCGTGCCACAGCCGCAGCATTCGTCAGGACCGACCGCTCGTGGCGTCGCCCTGGGGTCGAGAACCGCTCGCGTCCGTTCATCGCGCGCGGGGAGCACGGCCGGACCATGCGACGATGATCTTCGTGACCGACGCTCGCGGGCGATGCGTCTACGCCTGCCCTGAGTGGGAGGCACTCACCGGCCAGCCAAGCACGGAGGCCCTCGATCGGGGGTGGGTCCTACGCGTTCACCCGGACGACCGCGGCACCGCCACCGGCATTCTCGATGAGGCCCTCGCGAGCGGGGCGGAGTTCAGCATCCGGTATCGCCTGCTCAAGCCCGACGATACCCCGCGCTGGGTTGGGGCGGGTGGCGTGCCCTCGTTCGGCATCGAGAACGGCGCGTTCATCGGCTATCTCGGCTCGATCACCGAACTGGCCGGGGGGGCCACCGATACGATCGCGGCCTATGGCAACGTCGGTCGGTTCGTGCCGCCCCCACCCCACCCGGCGACCATGCCGATCGACACCCTCGACCTTATCGCCGATCACTTGATCATCACCCATTCGCTGATCGAGGAGGACGACGGGGCGAAGGCAGCGCTGCCGGGCGCGCGGATCGCCCTACTTGAAGTTGGCCTTGCCCTTGCCGCCCGGATGCGGATGCAAGGCCGGTCGCTGAACTGACCGACCAGGACAGAACCCGCGTCGCGGCGGACTGGATGCGGTCACCGGACACGAAGACCCACCGCTACCCCTGGCCCTCCTGCGAACCGTCGCATGCGGCCTCGGTCGCCGGCCCGGACGGCGGCTCATCCGGCGCCTCGGCGCCCGCCGCAGCGGCCTCGACGGCGGACAGCACGCGATGGCGCGTCACCGGGTCGGAGATCGCCGCGAACGCCCTGACGAGCCTTGCCGTCTCCGGATGGCGCAGCAGGTCGAGGACCGGCGATACGCCCTCGATCGAGCCGACCGTTCCGACGAAGAAGGTCGCGACCGGGACGCGCAGCCGATCCGCGATGGCTTGCAGGCGATCGGCGCCGGTCCTGTAGCCCACCGCCCCGTCCGCTGGTCGGCGCCGAACGGAGGCATGGGACGCGGGGCCGAGAGCTGTTCGGTCCGCTCCATGAGCGGTCGGCGTTTCGGCGACGCCAGTGCTGGTCGCGCATCCACCGGTCGGGCGTTTAGTGGTGGGGCGCCACCTCGACTTCGGCTCGGTCGTCATGTGCGGTGGGGACCTACGGGCGATGGCCGAAGCCTGCCGCCCCGACAAGGTTCTCAAACCGCACCACGCCGGATGGAGTTTCGTGCAGCGCAACAATCCCAGCGTGCGTCTGTGGCATGGCCCGGTCGTTCGGCTTGGCGGCACGTCCACATCCTGCGTCGCGTCGATGGGTGGGGAGTGCCGCAACGTTCGGGGCCCCGGCCCCATCTGGAGCGGCCGCCTGCGTGCCCGACGTCCGAACGGCCTGGCAGCTCTCCGATGCGTGCGCATCCGCCTCGGCAGGCCCGAGCCGGCTGCGGCTGCGACGGTCAGCGAGAGGTCCCTTCGGTTCAAGGACGGACACCCTGAACGAGGGGTCGACGGTGGAATGCCGATGTCACCGCCAGCGAGCCGTCGACGATCCGCCATGAGCCCCCGGGGCTCGGCGAACCTGTCCACCGACCCGCGTCCGGTCGAGCGAGGGGCCCGCGGACAAGGCTTTGCGGGTTCCTCGGGGGGAATCCGGGCGCGGGCCGGTCGACGGCTCGGATCGCGCGTCGCTGCGCCCATGACAGTCCGCAACCTCCGGCGAACACCATCGGCTGAGCCGCTTCCACGCTGCCGGTCGTCGGCGCCGCGGTCGAACGGCGCCGGGGTCGGCCGGCGGCCCCGACGGCGGGCTCGGATCGATGCCGGACGCTGGGCCGGGGCCTCGCGCCGTTCCGCGGCGCCCTATGGCGCTGCGCGGCGGCGGGTTCCTGGCAACCGGTCGGCCACGGCCCCGGCGGACGGGCGCACGACCGGTCGGGAGCCCACTCCAGGCCCGGGTCGCGGCGGCCGTCTCCGCCGTGTGGCCGGCGTCGCGCGCGGGAGGGTTCCGACGTCCTCCCTGCGATAGAACGTCGGGCCGCCGGGCGACCCGGACCCGAAGGCCGGCCCGATCCCGGACCGCGACAGCCTCCGCGCCATCGCCGCCGCAGACGTCCCCTCGGCGCGCGCCAGCTCGCCGGCGGACACGAAGCCCTGCCGGAACTGCGCCCAGTCCGCGCGCGCCACCTCGCGCCGGTGCCGGTTCCGGAAGCCGCAGGGCGCGCGGCGCAGCCCGAGCCGGCCCGACGCGACCAGGGACCTCGCGAGCCCGCGGTCGCCGACCCGGGCCACGACCTCCGTCCAGGGGACGTCGTCGCTGGGCGCCCGTTGCAGCGCCGCGACGTCGGCGACCCGGAGGACCAGGCCGGGGAGCCCGGCCCGGCCGCGCACCCGTCCCCGGGGGGCAAGGCGGCCGTCCAGGACCGCCCGCACGATCGAGCCGATCGACGACATGCCGCGCCGCGCGGCCTCCGGCAGCGGGGCGCAGCCCGCGGGCACGTCGCGCAGGCGCGGCACCCCCGTGAACACCCCGACGGCGAGCCGCTCCACGGCGGCCCGGTCGAACCGGTCCTCGCGGACCTCGCGCCCGTGCCGGGGCAGGACAGGGACCAGGCAGCCGGCGGACACGACCGAGGCCATCCCTTCGTTGGTCAGGCCGAGCGCCCGCCGCGCCTCGGCCGACCAGCACGTCGCGGCGGCGAGGTCGGCCAGACGGGCGCAGTCCGCGGCGGCGTAGAGCGGTATCGGGCTCGGCCCCGGCGCCGGGACCGCCCCGAGAGACGCGAGCAGACGCTCGACGGTCGCCTTCTCCAGGCCGGTAACCCTGCTGAGACGGGCGACCGTCCCGAGGACCGGCTCCGTGACGGGCCGGCCGAGCAGGTCCCTGCCCGGTTGAAGGGGCAGGGACGCGATGGCGTGCGCGCGGAGCGCCTCGCGGACCGGCCCGTAGGCCGGGTCCCGCTCGTCGTGCACGAGCCAGCCGTAGAGCCGGCCGTAGGCCACGCCGGGGGTCAACTCGTCGCGGTCCGGCCGGGCCGTCGCCACCAAGCCGTCGAGGAAAGAGCGGAACGGCGAGGGGCCGCCCTCGAACGCCGCCATGCCGGCGGACAGCAGCGGGCCGGCGTCCACCAGCCTGGCGTCGCTCCGCGCGCGGCGTCCGTGGAGGCGCATCGCGCCGACGCGCTCGACGAGGGGGATGGCGGCGGCCAGCGACAGCGCGTCGAGCAGCGGGACCCGGCGCCGTCCCCCGAAGCCGAGGCGTCCGAGGACGTAGGTCTCGCCGGGGAATCCGGCCTCGCAGGGTGTGGTGGCGGGATCCGGCATGCCGGCGTCCCCCGCCGCCGCCGCGGCGAGGTCGGTCCCGTGCCGGGGGCAGCGCCGGAGGGAGCGGACGTCCCACCAGGCCCGGCGGAACGCCCGGGGGGGCGGCGCGTCGAGCCGTGCCGCGTCCTCCGCCTCGCACGCGCGGCAGCGTCGCCGGGCCGGGGGCGACCAATCGGCCCGCGCGACGATCTCGTCGCCGAGCCGGACCGTCGCGCCCTCGACCACGAAGGTGGCGGCCCGCAGGGCGCCGGCGTCGACGCCGGCCAGCGCGGCGACCCGGTCCGTGTCGCGCCCCGCCACGACCGACCTCCAGTCCAGGCCGTTGGCGGCCGCGAACGCCGCCGGGCTCCCGGCCCCGTACCGCCGCGAGAGGCGTTCGAGCAGGGCGTAGGCCGGCTCGCCGCTGCCCGGCGCCAGGTGCAGCGGCAGGCGGGCCGCCGGCTCGGGCCTACTTGCCATAGCTCGGCTCCGGGACGCCGCCGGTCCCGCGCAGGCGGGTCAGGTCGCCCCCTGCCGGCGTCGCCGGGCGCCGGAGCGCCCTGCACACCGCGTCGGGTTTCATGAGGAACGGGTTGGCGCCGTCGCCGCGGCGACGCCAGCGCTCGTAGGCCACGGCGAGGGTGTCGTCGACGCAGTTGTGACCGGCCTTGAACGACATCTCCGCGGCGAGGTGGATGAGCTTGGACGCGAGGCCGACATAGCCGTCCGTCGCCAGCCGGAAGCGGTCGACCTTCTCGGCGAAGCCGCTTCTTGCCCGGAAATGCAGGGCCACGAGTTGGTCGTCGTAATGATTGAGGAAGTCGGCGAACTCCTCCCGGGCGGCCTCGCCGGCGAACGGCGTCATCGGCAGCTTCGCGCCGCGGCGCTCGAATTGCTTCCAGCGATCGAAGAAGGTCATGACGGACGGCTCGCCCGCCAGCACGAGCTGGATGTCGGTCTCGTTCAGGAGCGTCTTGAGGGTCTCGGACACGGTGCGCTCGTGCCTGTCCGTGCGCGCCAGGTTCACGATGTGCTGGAACTCGTCGATCTTGACCACCCGCACCCCGCGCGCCTGCGCGACCTTGACGAACTGCCGCATCAGCATCGGCTCGGACGGCCGGTCGCTCGCCTCGTACCCGGCCACCTGCGACAGCATCTTGACCAGGAGCGCCTTCATGCGGCCGGGCGAGGGCGCGTCCAGGCGCAGGACCGGCAGGGGGTCCGCCCAGCTCGTCTTGACGTCGGGGAAGTCGACCGCCGTCAGCTCGCGGTCGAGGACCCAGCTCTTGCCCGCCCCGGCCTCGCCGCCGATCACCAGGACGTTGCCCCGCTCCCGCCGGCGCGCGCGGTCGCGCAGCAGGCGCATCTCCCGCTGGGCCTCCCCGTACGCCACGGTGGGGACGTGGATGCGTTCCCGCATGGCCAGGACGAAGGCGTCGAGCCGGGCGGCGTTGTGCGGCGCGTCCCAGTTCGTCCTGCCGCCCCCCGCGGGGCCGCCGGGCGCGGCCGCGCCGGAGGGGGGCGCGGATCCGGGGACCGGCTCGCGGGAGGCGTGGGCGTCGGGCGTCATGGCGTGTGTCATGGGTGTCGTCCTCAGTCGTAGTATTGCGAGCGGGTGGCCACGGAGCCGCGGCGGGCCGGCGCGCCGGCAGCCTCGGCGGGGGAATGCGTCGCCGCGGCGGACGGTGCCTCGGCCGCCTCGGGCGTCGGCAGGGCCGCGACGGCACGGGCCGGCCGGGCGGCGTCGGCGAACTTCTGCTTCCCCCTGCCCAGGGGCTTCCCGGCGCGGTCGTCCCGGCTGGCCCGCTCGAACATCTCCACGCGCGCGTCCGCCAGCGTCTCCCGACGGACCCGCTCGGATTCGGGCGTACGCTCCTTCGACCGGTTCCTGAGCCGCTTCCACATGTCGAGGTCGAGGCCCTCGATCAGGTCCGGCTCCTGGCAGGTCGCCCGGATCTCCACGTTGGGCTCGACCGTGTCGTCCCAGACGGTCATCGTCGTCAGGTCGAGCGGGTCGAGCGCGCACCGCCACTTCCGCTTGCGTCCGTGGAGCTCCCGCAGGCGCTCCAGCTCGGCGCAGTCCCAGTGCAGTTCGAGGTACTCGATGCCGGTGTCCTGGATCGGCTTCAGCAGCGGCAGGGCGGTAGCCACCACGACGTCGCGCGCGCTGGGCGGCATGTCCACCCCGAGGGGCGACATCTCCTGCCAGACCTCCATCGGCGTCCTGTGGAACAGCCCGCGGTGGTTCTTCTGATGGTAGTAGGCCGCCACCCAGATCGCGAACAGCACCCTGATCTCGCCCATGGTCATGCGGGCGCGGTCGTGCGGGCGGTAGTCGCCGCGCCGCTCCGGGCTTCCGAACGTTCGGCCGGGCATCGTTGCGAAGTTGCGCTGGACCTCGCCGAAGAAGCGCTCGACGCGCCCCTTCTCCCAGGGCGCCCGCCGCGGGCAGTAGAGCAGCTCGAAGCCGAGCTTGGCCGCCGCGGCCTTCAGGGCGAGGCTGTGGAACTCCTTGCCGTTGTCGAGCCTCAGGACCTTCGGCATCCCGAAGACCGGATTCACGACCGCGCGCCCGTTCACGCTCACGTCTGCCTTCGCCGAGAGCATGCTGCGCAGGCACAGCATCACCGACACGTACGAGGGGGGATCCAGCGAGATCGACCATCCCACCACGCATCGCGTCGCCGTGCAGATGGCGAGCGTCAGCCAGGGCCGCCCGGCGATGCCGCGCTTTCGCCGATGGGAGCCCTCCTCGGTCTCAAGCGGTTCGCCGCCGCGGTCGCGCACGACCGTCACGTCCAGGAGGACGTGATCGATCTCGATGACCTCGCACGCCTTCTTTGGCGAGGCCCGGCGCCGCTTGGCGTCGAAGCGCATCGCCGCCTTGCGCGGCTTGAGCCGGGCCTCGGCGAGCTCGCGGGCGCCGAAGCGCCCCGTGACGAAACGGTGGAGCGCCGTCTCCGTGAGCGGCGTGAGCCTGTCGCCGGTCTCCCGGTTGTGCTGCTGGACGCGCCCCGCCACGTACTCGTGGAGCAGGCGGATCGTCGGCCCTTCCTCCTGGCGGTAGAAGGTCCTGACGGCTTCGGCCATGAGGTCGACGAGGGCGGGCGCCAGCTCCCTGGGCTTGCGCCCCTTGCGATCGTCGAGCCGCACCAGGGCGGAGGGCTCGCGGCCGGACCGCTCCCAGCGCCGCATCCAATCCCGCAGCGTGGGGGCGGACGGCGTGGCCTCGGCCCTCGCCTGCTTCCGCGCCGCGGCGTCGGGCAGGAGGCCCGGGACGCCGGCCCGGCGCCGCCTGAGGCTCGCCACCGCCCGGGCCACGGACGCGTACCGGCGTGCGTTGCGCCGGAACAGCGTTCCGTCGCCGTTCTTCCGGCGCTCCTCCAGCCCGTCGATCGTCATGACGTAGTCCAGGCGGCGCTCGGCCTCCGCCTGCCTGTGGTCGGGGAACTCGGACAGGCTCCGCCGCAGGTTCTCGCGGATGCCGGCCGGCAGGGCCGGGTGCAGCTGCCTCGGGATCACGAACTTCCCGGAGAAGTAGAGCGACGCGATCTCCTTGGATCCGTGCGTCACCGTGCGCCCGTCCACCTCGCTCCGGAACACGCAGCCGGCCTGCTCGCGCGACATGTACGTATGCGTGACGTCCTCGATCCTGACCGACGAGCCGAGGGGGAAGTTGATGAAGGGCACGATCATGGGTCGCTGCCGACTTGCTGGGCGGTGGGCGCGGGAGGGGATCGACGGCGACGGGTGCGGTCCGGGCGGCCGGGACGGCCCGCCGCCGGGACGGGCGATCAGGCGCGCCGGTCCCGCTCGGCGCGCCGGGCGGCGCACAGCAGCAGGGCGATCGCCCGTGCCGGCCGCGCCATCTCGCGCTCGGTCCAGACGACGAAGCCGATCCCCCGGGCGTGGAGGGCCTCGCGGACGGCCCTGTGACGCGCCATCGTCCCGGGCCGACGGGCGAGGCGCCGCGGCTTGACCTCGACGTAGGCGATCCCGAGCGCGGTCAGCGCGCCGAAGTCGGCGGTGTATCGGCGCGGCGTCCCCGCGTCGTCCCACGACTCGGAGGCCGGTTGCTCCAGGTAGTCGGAGACCTCCCGCGCCTCCTCCAGCAGGATCGCGGCGGTCCGTTCGAGAAGGCTTTCGTAGGCCACCATCCGCCCCGTCTTCCTCGACGGCCGGAAGCCGCTGAAGGTGTCGCGGCGGCCGGTCACCAGGCGGCGCCGCAGGCGCCGATAGCCGGGGGGCGGCGCCGCGGCGGCCGGATCCGCGGCGAACGCGCCGCGCCAGGTCGCGAGGGTGCCGGCCGCCTCCTGCGGCCGAGGCCGACCCTGCGGGAGGACAGCCGGGGGTGTCCCGGAGACGGCCGGGCCGGGCCGCCCGCCGTCGGGGGCGGCCGCGACCGTCCGGTGGCCCGAGACGTTGCGGCACCAGGACGCGACCATCCCCGCCGGGGAAACGGCGACATGGATCCCGGTCGCCCGCTCCCGGAACAGGTATCCGTCGGCGATCGCCCTGACGAACTCATGGGTTTCGGCGGCGAAGGGGGTGGCACACATGGCGTGTCTGCTCTCGGTCATGGCAAGATCCTGGATCGGCGGCGGCGATCCCGAGGGTGGGGGCGGTCGCGGCCGTTCCGTCGGGGCGAGGTAGGCCCCGGCATGCGATCCGGGGCGCGGCGGGCGGCGCCCCGCCGACCGACGGTCGGCGCAGGCGGGACTGCGGCGCGGTCAGCCCGCGGTCGCGGCGATCTTCTCGCCGTCCGGTCCGAGCCACCGCCGAAGATGTTCGGCGAGGCCGCGGATGCCGGAGATGCCCATGTGCGCCGCGACCTTGCGCAGGACTCGTTCGGACGGATTCCGCTGAGACGCGCCGGTCGGCACGTAGTGGATGCTGACCCCGAGGGCGTGCGCCGCCTCGCGGAACGACGCGCTATGGAACTCGCGGGCGTTGTCGACCAGGACGGCGGTGGGGGCGAGGGCCGCGAGTCCGATCACCTCGACGCCCGCGGCGGACACGCCGCCATGGAGCAGGCGCACGAACTCGCCCGCTTCGAGGGACCGTCCGAGCGCGGCCCCGAACGGGCGCCCGCCGCGGTCCCACGCGAGGGCCAGGTCCGCCGTTTCCCCCGAAGCGTCCCGCAGGCGGACGATGTCCATGCGAACCGCGCCCTCCGGAAGCCGGGGGTCGGGGCGTCGCGCGCCGTCGATCCTGCCGAAGCGCCGCGGGGCATCCGCAGGATCGACGGCCGGCTCGGCCGCGCGTCGATGCGGGGCTTGGCGGGAGCGGCGCTGTTCCGGGATGACCGTGCGCGCGGGCGTCGTCATCGACACGACGCCGTGATCAGGCGTCGTGCCGGGCTTCGCCGGTCTCGCCGGCCCCATGACGTCCGGCAGCTGTGCGCCGTCGCCCATCCGGACAGGCCTGACGGGCGTCGCCGTCCCGCGGCTGCGCAGCACCGGGATCAGAGCGGCAGGGTCGCGGCCGGCGCTTTCGTACCGGCGGCACCATGCGGCCACGGTCCGGGGGGCCGGCGGCTTGCCGCCGACCTCCGCCGCGACCTCCGCGACGACGGCGGCGACCCTGGTCAGCGCAGGCCGCCGGGCCAGGCCTCGCATCGCGCGGACGTAGACGAGTCGCCGTTCGACTTCGGCGGCGAGACGCTCGCTGGGGGCGGGCGCGGCGTGGCGGGTGGGAAAGTCGTTCTGGGGGGGCATGGATCTTCCTTGCCTGGCGGCTTGCGGGACGAGCGGATGCCGGGCGGGCACGGGGCGGCCGCCGACCGGCGGCTTCGGGCGCCGCTGCACGGGCGGACCCGTGCGGGTCGTCGTCGTACCGCCGCGGCCCAAGGGGGACGCTGACGGACGGGGGCACATCGGGGACGGGCGGGCTCGCGCGGCGTCGAACGGCTGGCGCCGGCGGGGCGAACGTGCCGCCTGGATCCGGCTGACCGGGGCGGCCCCGACCGGAGAATGCGACCAGGACAGGTCGCCATGCCCGCGGTCGGGCAGGGATGTATGTTTGGGGGAGGGTTGAGCGCGGACGGGTGTCGCAGCGACGCTCACGGTCGTAATACATGCGAGAGCGGATGTATGCAAGTGAGAAAATGCGCTAAGGTCCGCAAGACTGTGGATAAGGCGTTTTGTACATCGTTAATACTATCTAAAGATCGACAAACGGCGCGGCCGGCTTCGTTCGCGTCCGGTCGCGGGGAGAAGCGCGCCGGCGTCCCGCCGATCGGCTCGGTCGAAGCTGCGCGACCCTTCGGAAGCGGGCGGCCCCGCGTACGGTCCGCCCGTCGAAGCGGCGCCGCCCGATCGATTGATCGACCGCCACCGCGAGGCTCGCCCGCACACTGCGGCGATTCCGGGCCTTGCCCGTCGCAGGTCGGACCGCGTCGACATCGGCGGCGGTGAAGAAGCAGGAGCCGCGGGCGTCGGCCAGCCATGCGTGGGGCATGGTCGGTCCGCGGGCCCGGCCTCTCCTTCGCCGACGTCAGACCGCGCAGCCGTGCTCCGGCCGGTTCCGCGGCGGCGCGGGCATCCCGGGCGACGGACGGATCCTCCGCGGGATGGCGCTTCAGGTCGCGGCGGAGCCGCGCCAGGGGAACTCCCACACGCCCTCCGTGCCGGCCATCTCCGGCCCCGTGGGCTGGCGGATCCCGTCGTCGGCCCGGGCCTCCGGCCGAGCCCCTAGCCGTTCATGACGATCTGCCAAGCGGCCGCGCCGGGGCTGACTTCCGGGCTGACCGCGCCGCACGGTTCGACCCCGTGGAAGCCGTTTTCCATCATGAGCAGCAGGCCGTGGGACTCGCCGTCCAGGGTGAAGACTTCCCAGACACGGATCGCGTCGCCGGCGCTGTGCCGGCGGGCCTCGTAGACGGGATGCGTGGGCCAATCGACCACCGGGTCGAGCACGACGGTGACGGCGGAGCCGGCACGCGTGTCGTCATCGTATTCGTCGGGGGCCATCGCGCGAACGAGGCCGCGCCGATCCTGTCGCGCCAGGTCGACGTCCGCGTCCCATCGCTGCGGCCGATCCACGACCCGCATGGGTCCGTCCAGGGGGAACAGCGCGACGCCGCCCGCATCCCGCGCCACGGCGAGGCGGCGTCCCGCCATCGTCACGAGCACCCGCGTCACGTCCGCGCCACCGCCTCGCCGAACGGTCGCGGTCTTGTCGGACTCCAGCGCGCGAACGATCTCCGCGGCCCGATCCGAGGTCCGCCGGTTTTCGCCGTGATCGATCGCGAAGGTCGACGTTCCCGACGCGACAGCGCGCCTCACGCGCTCGAATGCCTCCAGCCGATCGCGATGCAGCGGCGGTCTTCGGGGGATCTGAGTGGGCTCCGGCATAGTTGGTGACTCCTGGTGCGGGATGGTCGGCACCCGCATTCCCCCGCGTGGCCAGGCGCCTGGTCCGACTATGGCCAGGGCGGAAACGGGGTCAGGGACGCCGTGAGCGAGCCGGTTCCGAAGGTGGCGCGATGCGTAGGCGCCGCGGCCATGGGCCGATCCGCGTCTGGCCGCGCAGGCCCTGTGGCGGTTCCGGGTCGGGGGGCAGCAAAGCCGTTCTGGCCGACGTTGGCGATCGCGGATTGAGCGGATGGTTAATGGGCGGCCAACTCCAGGACTTCGCTGGCTGGGCCGCGCGCCTGATAGCCGATCCAAAGATCCGCTTTCGGACATCTAAGTTCCACGTCGGGTCAGCCTAGAGTAAAGCGGGCCGCCATCACTTGATGACGGCCCGCTGCCTTTGAGCGTGGGCGGCGCCCGAATCAGCCGTCACCGGCGTTCGTCGCTGAAGGTTTTTTCGATCTCCTTTGGACGAGCGTCCCGGGTCACCTTCCCCTTGTCGGAAGGAGAACGTCATGAAGTCCAAGGAAATCATCGAGCGCCTGGCAGCCATGCCGCCTCGGCCGCCGGGGGTTCCTGCCGTGCCGCCCATCGAGCTGGTCGCGATGGTGACCCGGATGGGACGAAGCCTGAGACAGTGGAAGAAGGAGACCCTGGCCGATTTCGCCTGTGTCTCGTTGTCTACGATCGAACGCGTCGAGCGCGCCGAGCCGGTCGGCGTTGAAAGCCTGGACAGGGTCGCCCTCGCGCTCGGCTATGAGAAGGGGGCCTTCACGGCCGCCCGCATTCCCATTCCACGCGAGCAGGCCGCCGCCGAGTTCGTCGAGGAAATGGGTAACCTCGAAGCGGTTCCGGTACGGCCCTTTCTGACGCACCGGCAGGTCCGGATGGTCGCCGGCACGCAGGCGTTCTTGATCCATCGTCCGGAACTCGGGCCCGCCTACGACGCCGACGTCGAAGCCCTGACGGAATGGATCGATCTGGTTTCATGGGTGATGGGGCCGCATTCCATAGGCGGCGGCGAGTTCAACCGCAGGCGGGATCTATGCGGGAATGTCCTTGCATCGGTGTCCGAGTTGCGAAGGAGAGGCGTGACCGTGCTGGTCGCCGTGATGGAAGCCCCTATCCCCGGTATCCCGGACTGGAAGGTCGCGATCATCTCGCTGACCCCCCGTCTCTCGGATCCCGGGGCCACCAACCGGCGGACCATCCTCGTCGACAGGCGCTTGGTCCAACCAGGACCGGGATATCTGCCCTACCTCGCCTAGGCCGACGACCGAAACCCTTCCGGTTTGGGAACAAACCGGGTCCAGGGAGCATGACTCGCGACCTTGGCCGCTAGCCAAACGGGGGCAACGATGCGCGCCCGCGCTTCCTTATCCACACGGAAGGCCGTCCCCCGGCCCAAGGCGGCACGGCCGCCGGCGCGCACGACGAGGCCGTCCGGGCAGCCCGGCAGGAAGGAAAAGTCCGAGGTCAGGATCTTCGTGTCCTACTCGCACATGGACGCCGACGCGCGCAGGAAACTCGAAACGCATCTGGCCCCCTTGAAGGGCGACAACGTCTCGACTTGGTTCGACGGCGACATGAACGCGGGCGACAAGCTCGATACCGCCATCGCCCGGGCACTCAGGAACGCCCACGTCTTCGTCGGCCTGCTGAGCCCCGACTACCTGGCGAGCCACTACTGCTGGAAGATCGAGTACAGGCGCGCCATGAACCGGCGTGCCCGCGGCACAATGCGGGTGGTCGCCGTCGTCGTCCGGCCCTGCGACTGGAAGTCGACCCCGGCCGCAGGCTTCAAGCTGCTCCCGGAAGACGGGCGGGAGGTCACCCGCTGGCGCAGTGCGGATGCCGCCTATCTCAATGTCGCTCAGGGCATTCGACGCGTAGTGGCCGCCGTCCGACGGGAAATCGCGGCGGCTTCGCAGCCGGCCAAGCCGAAGCGGGCCGCCGCCAAGGCCACGGCGAAGGCGGCCGCCAAGGGTTCGGCGCCGCCGAAGGCGAAGAAGCCACGTGCCCGGGCGAACGTGGCACGCAAGCCTTCCAAAGCGGGCACCAAGACCTGATCCGCCCCGCGGCGGAGGTAGCCTAGACGTAGCCCGGGTTCGGCTGCGCCCAGATCAGCTGAAGTGTGTTCCCCTTGACCTCGATCTTCAGGGCCGTGAGGTCCTCCAGCGCCTGAGCCATGCCTGCGACGGCCGCCTTCCCGAAGCCGTAGGCCGGGATCTCCAAGGAAGGCCGCTTGCACTCGGCCATCGACACCGCTTCCTGGACGATCTGGCCTATATTCGTCTCGACGAAGTCGACGCCGGCGTCCCGGCCATACAGCTTCACGTCGCGGAACAGGTGGTGGACGCCGCCGTCGCGCGACATCTGCAGGGAGGCGTTCGACATCGCCCGGCGGTGGGTGTCCTGAACCTTGGCCTTGATCTCCGTAGGCGTCACGGGGTTCTCCCTTGGCGTGGGTCAAATGGTTGACCCGTGCATTGAAAGCGTGGCGGCCAGCCATCACGTCACGCCTAGTTGGTGACGGAGACTGCCGATGACCAAGCCAGGAAACATCTACGTGGAGCCGCGCGAGGACGGCGACTTCGCCGTGCGCCGCGAGGGATCCAAGCGCGCGAGCGCCATCACGCCGACCCAGAAGGCGGGGATCGAGCGGGCTCGCGAACTGGAGCCCGACAAGAAGCCGAACGTGGCGCGGGTCCGGAACACGAAGGTCGGCGGTCCCGACCAGTTTCGGAAGACCCGATAGTCCACGGCCGTCGGATCGCGACCTTCGTCAGCGAAGGGTTGCGCTCTCGTCAGGTTCGAGATGCCGGTCCGCTCCGCCGGGACCGCCCGACGAGACGTGGCCATTCAAGCGCTCCAGATGCTCGAAGACATGCTCGAAGGCGGCCGTGATGGCTGCCTCGAACGAGCCGTCCGCCTTGCCCCGGGCCTGCTTCAGGCCGCTGAGCAGTTCGCGATGCTTTTCGGTGTCACTCGACATGATGCGTGCTCCCGCCGGGCAAACCGCCCGGTCCTCGAAGCCAAGTTCTCGCGTATCGTCGGGTTCCGGACGGTGGATGAAGCGCGCCAATCAGGAGCGACAGCCTTCGCGACGCTTCCCGCCGGCGGGAGGTCAAACGCTGTTTTTCGGATCGGGACCGCACACGCGCCATAGGGCGGCAGCCAGCCCGACATTCCCCAGTGCGGGTACCCGCGAGCGCGCCGACCGCTACAGCGAGCGGAAAGAACGGGAGCCCGAGCGCCTGAAGGCGGTCGTCGCCGACATCGGCTTCGTGAAGCGTTGAGGAACCGTCCGGCCCGATCACGCTGCCCCTTCCCGATCATGCCGCGATCGGGTCAGGTTTCGAACGGGACGATACGATCGGGGGCATCGGAGCATGGACGAACCGGATAACGGGGCAGCAGCCGCGCCGAGCCCTCGCGACGAAGCCGAATTCCATCGGTTCACGCGCCTTCAGCTCTCCTGCTCCGATTTCGCGCAGGCCATGAGCGCGGCCACCTTCCTCCTGCAGGAACTGGAAGACGACGTCGTCTACGGCCTGCCGGCCTGGCGGAAGTTCCGTTGCTACGAGACAACGATGGTCGTGGCCTACGCACGACCGTTCTCGCAATCCAAGGGACGGGTCCCGAAGCTCGGCTGGAAGGCGCTCGGCGTCGAACTGTCCTCGGCCGAATTGGCCCTGCACGAGAAGGTCGTCGCCCATCGCAATAGTCTCTACGGGCATTCCGACGCCGACGCCGTGGAACTACGGATGCTGTATCTCCACGAGGTGTTCAATCACAACGGCGCGGAGATGAACCTGTTCATGCCGCGGTTCGAGGAGCGGCCGCGCTTCGACCTCGATGAGATCTTCCGCATCTACGAGCTTTGCTCGAAGCTGAACCACCATGCCTTCATGGCGTGTCAGGATCTCGGCAAGCAGTTTCGCGATCGCTTCGAGCCCCTGCCCATGAATTTGAGCGATCCCGATTGAGCGGTTCGCTGGCCGGCGGTCACAGAGAAACGCCGGGCGGATCCGTCGTCTGCGCCCGAATATGCCGGCGCGGATAAAGTCGGCACAATTCCGGCGGGCCAGCCGGCAACGACCGTGGCCGCTTCGCTCAAGCTGGGGGAGCCGCTTCCCTGGCGCGGCCGAGCGTCGGGAACGTGCCGCGCGAGAATCCCGTCTCGCCGCGCTCGAAATACCAGCCGTGGCTCACCCGCACCGACATCTTCTTGTGCAGTGTCCTCGGCGTCAGCGGCTCCCGGCGATCCGCCGCCCCGCGCACCGTCGCCGGCTTCAGGAGCCGGAGGATCTGCGCCGCGGTCATCGTGCCGGAGGCGCGCAGGATCTCGTAGATCTCCCGCATGACGCGGTCCCAGAACTCCTCCGACCGGCCCCGCTCCAGCCGCGCCTCGGCCCGCGTGACGCTCTCGCGCAGCCCCGCGATCTCCGCCTCGGCCGCGTCCAGACGATCCAGCGCCTCGGCCAGCAGTTCCTCGCTCGCACGCACGGTCACCGCCAGGTTCTCGCGGTCCCGGGTCAGCCGCGCCGCCGCCTCGGCCTGCGCCGCCGCCCAGAGATCCCCCGCCACCTTCGCCAGCGCATCCTGCAGCGGCACCGGCAGCTCTTTGATCTTCAGCGCTGGCGCGTAGCCCTTCGCCGCCTTCCACTCCGCCAGCGCCGGCCCGACCTCACGGTTCGAGCCGCCCTTCTTCAGAAGCGGGATCAGCGTCCGCAGCGACACGCGTCCGGTCCTGGCTAACAGCCCGTCCGCCGCCCTGAACAGTTCCTGCTTCCGCTGCTCATTCATGGCCCGCCCCCCGCCACGCCACGAGCATCACCCAAGATGGTTAACGAGCCTATGGATTTCGGTAGCAAATCATGGTCGCGTTACCGCTACCGCTACCCCACCGAGTCGCGCTCCTTGCGCCCCGGGACCGTCCAGGGAATAAGGACCGCCCCGACCCAGGAGCCCGCCATGATACGCATCGGTCGTCCCACGCCCCCCTAAAACCCGGAGCGCGAGACCACCTGCGTCGAGCCTCCGCCAAGCGCGCGAGGCTCTCATGCCCCCTCGGATCCTCTTCTCAAGCGACCATCATTTCGCGCACCGGGCCACCCTTGGCGACCGGCTGGGCCTGCGACGCCCCTTCGACACGATGGAGGCCCATGACGAGGCCCTGATCGTGCGTTGGAACGCCGACGTCCGCCCGGGCGACACCGTCTGGCACCTCGGCGACTTCTGCTACCGCTGCTCCGAAGCCAAGGCCCGGGAGATCTTCACGCGACTGAACGGCGCCAGGCGCTATCTCGTTCGCGGCAACCACGACCGCATCGGCGCGCGCCTGCCCTGGGACGGCATCTTCGACGTCGCCCACGTGCAGGTTCCGCTGCCGGACGGGTCTGTCCAGGGCGTGTGGTGCAGCCACTATGCCCACCGAGTCTGGCCCCGAATGCACCGCGGCGACATCCATCTCTACGGCCATTCCCACGGCACGCTGCCCGGCACCGCGGCGAGCACCGACGTCGGCGTGGACTGCTTCGGCTTCCGCCCGGTCACCCTGGACGAGATCCGCATCCGCCTCGCCGAGAATGCCGCCAACGACGGGAGGGCGCCATGACGCAGAAGCTCTGGGTCTTCAGCGACCTCCATCAGGAATGGCCCGAGAACGCCTGGGATCCGGCGGCGCACGCGCCGCCCGACGGCTTCGACGTGGCCGTCGTCGCGGGCGACGTCCATACGCCGCTCGTGCGCGCCTTCGACTGGCTCGCCGAGCGCCTGCCCGACGTGCTGGTCGTCTACGTTCCGGGCAACCATGTCTTTTGGTGGGACCGGGGCGAGGACCGCTACACGCTCGTCGACCAGCTGTCCCGCGGCCGGGACGTCACCGCGCGCCACGGCATCCACCTGCTGCTCGACGACGCCGTCGTCATCGGTGGCACGCGCTTCGCCGGCGGCACGCTCTGGACCGACTTCCGGCTCGGCCCCTTCGGGCTTCACGCCGCCATGCGCGCCGCCCAGGGCCGCGGCGGCATGAACGACTATCGCCGGATCCGGAACGGGCCGCGGTCACGGCACCGTGTCGAGCCGGGCGAGATCCTCGCCCTGCACAGGAAGACGCGTGTATTCCTGGAGGCGACGCTCGCGACGGCGCACGACGGCCCGACGGTCGTCGTCACCCATCACGCGCCGCAGCCCGACAGCCTGCCGCGTCCGCACGAGGATCTCGGCTGGTGCTACACCTCGGATCTGCGTGACCTGATCCACGCGTGCGGCCCGGACCTGTGGGTCCACGGCCACATCCACCGGAGCGTCGATTACCACGTCGGCCGGACCCGGATGGTCTGCAACTCGCGCGGCCACCACGAGGAAGCCAGCGGCTTCGAGGATGGTCGCACCATCGACCTGCCTTGATCGGCCACCGGAAGGTCAGCAGGGCCGCGCACTCCGAAGACGCACTTCGGGGAGAAGAGGACACGCCCGACGTTTCGAGCTTGGCGGCGAATCATCTTGAGGTAGCATTGCTCGAACGCGACACGGATCCGGCATGCCGCCTCCTCTCACGAAGCGCAAGAAAACGGGGGAACTCTATGTCAGGACGGCTTCCGTCGACGCCGCCATAGACCGTGCCGCAGGGCTCGATCTCGACGCCGTCATCCGCGAGGCCCGCGTCGACGATCGAGGAGCGCCGGGCTTCATGGAGCCCGAGTGCCTGCTCCACCTCGTCAGGTCGACCCGCCTCGACAATTCCGATGACCGCTTCGCGCAGCTGTTCGAGATCCTCCTCGATCGGGTCGCCCGGTCGTTGAAAGGATCCATCCGGCCGAGCTCCCTCTACGATCCCGAGGAGTTGCGACAGGAGGTGGCCGACAGGTTCGTCGACCTCCTGGTGGAGGACCGAAACCAGCCTGGGGACGGTCTCGACTACTTCGAGGTGCGTTTCGCAAGCGCGCTCGCCGCGTTGCGCATCGACGTGCTGCGCGCGTCCGGACGCCTCGCCGCCAAGGAAGATCACGTCGAGGACATGCACGACCAGGAGGGTCAGCCACTTCCCGCGCTGGCCAAGCAACTCAGGCAGTTTTCCCAGGCAGAGGGCGCCGAACAGGAAAAAGAACATTTCCGGAACGAGCTTCTTCGGGCGATCGACCGTTTGCCAGACCACGAAAGGGTGGCTGTCACGCTCGTCCTCAAGGGGCATCCCATCGAGGGCGACGACGCGGAAACCATTGCGAAGCTTTGCGGCGTCTCCGACCGGGCGATACGGTATCGCCTCCAGAAGGCGTACGAGAAGCTGCGTCGTGAACTCGGAGAGGGACGATGACGACGACCAGCACCGCGCGCGGCGCGCGCGACGTATTGATGATGTTCGCGACCGAGGGTGAGCCGACGCCGAGACGCCTCGAAGCGTATGCGAAGGATCACCCCGAGTTGCGCCGGGAGCTGACGGAATTGGCGGTCGAGATGGTGCTGGAACCCTCCCGCCCGCTACCGCCCGCCGATGCCTCGACAAAAGCTACGGTGGCGTCCGCATGGGCCCGTTTCCAGGCCGGAACAAGGTCGGACGTCGAGAGAGCCCCCGTGCGCAGCGCGGCGGCGTTGCCGAACGTCTTCGCCGGGTTCAGCGGGGCGGCCTTCCCGCGATTGGCGGCGCGCCTGGATGTGACCCCGCTCTTTCTGATCAAGATGAAGGACGGCCTCATCGAGGCGGCCCGCTTCCCGAGGGCTTTCTCGAAGCTCGTCGCCGATGAGGTCGGGCATGAAGTGGACCTCATAATAGCCAGCCTCGGACGACCCTCCGCGATACCCCGCGGCATGATGGCCAAATCGGACGGGAAACCGGAAGCCGGGGCGAAGCAGAGCTTCGAGGAAGCCGTCGCCACGTCCGGCCTGACCCCCGAGCAGCAGGAACGGCTGCTCAACATGGCAAGGGCCGAACGTGGATCCGATTGAGGCCGCGAGGAAACGAGCTGCACGCATCCACCGGGAGATCGTCGCCGACGGCGGTGATCCCTGGCAGCCGTTCGACATCGTCGTACGTGCCATCGCCACGCACGACCTGTGGCATCAACCGGTGCAGGCCGGCGACGTGTCGCTGCATGGATGCAAAGCGCGCATCGATCCCGACACGAAGGGGATCCTGTACGGCGAGACTGGCACGGCGGGTGGCGACGCCCTGTTGATCGGGCACGAGCTCGGCCATGTGGCGATGCACGGCTGCACGGACCCGGTCCTCACCCACCACACCGATCCCAGCCGCTCGGCGGAGAGCGGCACCGCCGTCGAGAAGCTCGTCGACTATGGGCGAGGCGAGCGTCGGGAGGTCCAGGCCGACCTCTTCGCCCGCGAACTGGTGCTGCCACGATCGGTCGCGCGCGATCGTCACGCGGAGGGCATGAGCGTCGCGGACATCGCCGCCCGCCTCGGCATCACGGAAGACGTCGTCACCCAGCAATTGCTCGATGCCCTGCTGCTTCCGCCGGTCCCAGACGCGGTCGCCGTCCCCTCCGGCGGTGCGCTCCGGCGCGACCCCAGCCAGGACATCGCCGTGGCGCACCGCGGCAGCCCCTATCTCCTTCAGGCAGGCCCGGGCACGGGGAAGACGAGGACCCTCATCCGGCGTGTGACCAGCCTCATCGACGAGGGCGTCGACCCGAACGGCATCCTCGTCCTGACCTTCTCGAACAAGGCGGCCGGCGAGCTGATGGACCGGCTCGCCCTGTCCCATCCCGAGGCGGCCGCCTCAGTCTGGATCGGAACCTTCCACGCCTTCGGCCTCGACATCGTCCGCCGCTTCCACGATCGGCTCCGGCTCCCTGCGAGCCCGCGCCTCGTCGACAAGGCCACGGCCATCACGATGCTCGAAGGGGTGATCCCGAGCCTGGCCCTGGACCACTACCGCGATCTCTGGGATCCCGAGGAGAACCTCGCGGACATCCTCGCCGCCATCTCGCGGGCCAAGGACGAACTCGTCGATCACGTCCGCTACGCCGAGCTCGCCGAGGCCATGGAGAGAGCCGCGACCGACGATGCGACACGCCTGCGGGCGAAGCGCGCGGCCGAGGAGGCACTCGTCTACGCGGCCTACGAACGCCTCCTGGCGGACAGCGACGCCCTGGACTTCGGCGACCTCATCATGAAGCCGGTTCGCCTGATGGCCGACCATCCCCAGGTCGCCAGGGCCTTGGCGCTCCGGCACCGTCACATCCTCGTCGACGAATACCAGGACGTGAACTTCGCCACCGTGCGCCTGATCGCGGCACTCGCGGCGGACGAGGGCGAGCGCCTCTGGGTGGTCGGCGACGCCCGCCAGTCGATCTACCGCTTCCGGGGCGCGACCTCGGCGAGCATGGGTGCCTTCAAGGACGACTATCCCAAAGCGACGGACGGCGCACTGACCGTCAATTATCGCTCCCGCGGCGAGATCATCGACACCTTCTCGGCCTTCGCGTCGAGCGTCGAGGCCTTCCGACGCCTCGGCGATCTCCGCCTCACCGCCGATCGAGGAGCCTGCGGCCGGCGACCGGTCATGCACGAGGCCGGCACGCCCGACGACGAGATCGCGCTGGTCGCCGCCTCCGTCGCCGAGGCGAACGACGGTGGGATCGACTATCGCGACCAGGCGATCCTCTGCACGGCCAACGACCGGCTCGCCGCGTTCGCCGCCGGCCTGACGGCTCGGAACATCCCCGTCCTCTACCTCGGGCCCCTCTTCGAGCGGCCCGAGATCAAGGACCTGCTCAGCCTGCTCGCCCTGTTCCACGATCCCCGCGCCGCGACGCTGGTGCGCGTCGCCATGATCCCGGAGGTCGCGATGGGCCTCGGCGACGTCGCCCTCGTCGCCGTCCACCTCAGGGAGGCGGCCGGCGGCCCGCTGGCCTGGCTGGAGGACGCCGACGCGCTCCCCGGCTTGAGCCTCGCCGGGCGTGAATCCCTCAGGCGCCTACGCGACGCCTGCGGCGGCTTCGAGGCCCGCGCCCATCCCTGGAACGTAGCGAGCGCCCTGGTGCTCGACAGGCTCGGTATCGCGCGCCGCATCGGCGGGGCCACGACGCTGGCCGACCGGATGGCCGGCGTCGCGGTCTGGCAATTCCTCAACTTCCTCAGATCCCTGCCGATCGAGGGGGAGTTCCCGACCTCCGAGGTCTCGCGTCAGATCAGGAGGTTGATCCGGCTGAACGAGGAGCGTTCGCTGCGCCAGTTCCCGGACGCCGCCCTGGAGCTCGATGCCGTCCGGCTGATGACCATCCACGGCAGCAAGGGCCTCGAATTCGACCTCGTCCATGCCCCGGGCATGATCGCGACGGGGCTGCCCAGAAGCGCGAAGGCGCCGGACTGCCCGCCGCCGGACGGTCTCATCGCCGGCAGCGCGGGCCTGACCGGCCTCCAGGCCAGCGTGGCCGGCCACGAAGAACAGGAGGCCTGCCTGTTCTTCGTGCTGCTCTCCCGCGCGCGGGACGGCCTGCGCCTCTACCGCTCCACGCTTCAGAAGGGTGGAGCGAGGAGGCGCAACCCGTCCGCGTACAACGCCCGGATCGCCGCGACGCTGGACCCCGCGCCCCCGATCGCTCCTCTCCCGGCACCGCCGGCTGCGGCCGCGCCGCCACCGGTGGCGGTGGCCTGGAGCGTGCCGGTCGAACTCGATCACCAGCACCTCGATTCCTACGGGAAGTGCGGCTTGCGCTTCCTCTACACCTACGTCCTCGGCCTCGGCGGCCGACGCGACGAGAACCCCTACATCCGGATGCACAACGCCGTCCGGGCGATGATCGATTGGCTCGACCGGAACTTCGACGCGGCGCAGGCCGAGCCGGCGGGCTTCGCGGCGGCGTTCGACGGTGCCTGGGAGGGGCACGGGCCGGCCGAGCATGGCCACGCCAACGCCTATAGGCAGATCGCCGAGGAGATGCTCCGCTTCCTCGTGGGCACGCGCGCCGAGGAAGGCCGGCAGCCCCCCAGGGCCCTGCGCCTGGGCGCCGGCGGCGGACATGTCCTGTCACGGGCGCACGACGTGGTGCGCACCCGTGACGGCCGCCTCGTCGTGAGGCGCGTCGCCACGCGCAAGGCCATGGCCTCGCTTGAGAAGGAGATCGAATACGCGATCCTCGATGCGGCCGCCGAGCAGGCCTTCGGCGAGCCCGTGACGGTCGAGGCGATCCACCTCACCGGCGCGACCCGCCGACCGGTCCCGCCCGACAAGCGGGCGGAACTCGTGGCCGCCGTCGCCCAGCACATGGCCGACGTCGGCGCTGGCCGCTTCGCCCCCAATCCCGGGCGCGGTTGCCTCCGCTGCCCGCACCTGTTCGCCTGCCCTGGCCTACCGGCCGGCGGCGCCTTCGTGCGGCACCCCCTGTCCAGGGAGCGCTGAGGCTCGGCCGGCCGGCAAGATGGCCGCGATCAATCCTGGAAAAAAAGTGAGCGCGGCCGTTTCCGGATCCGCCGGTCCCTTTCGATCAACCTCTCGACGGTGCGGGGAGCACCCGACCCACCGAGAGATCGAAAGGAACAGTCATGACGACCAACGGCCACGACAACGACCGCGACGAGGACGGCACCCGCAAGGTCCAGGTCTATCGCTTCCGCATCGACAAGACGGAGTACGAGAACCCGCTTCCGGACCTGACCGGCCGCGACCTCCTCGTCATCGCCGGCAAGCACCACCCGGAGCGGTTCAAGCTCCTCCAGAAGATCGGCGCCACCATGAAGCCGATCGCCCTCGACGAGGTGGTGCACGTCAGCGACAAGGGCGAGGAGCGCTTCATCACCCTGCCGCTGGACCAGACCGAGGGGGAGCAGGCGCTCCCCCTTCGCCGGGACTTCGTGCTGCCCGAGGGCGATCGCGAGACCCTCGACGCCACGGGACTGCGCTGGGAGACCGTCCAGGACATGGGCGTCCCCCGCGTCGTGATCCGCGGCTATCCCGTCCGGGCCGGCTACGCGCCGGAACGGACGGACCTGATGCTGCGGCTCCTGCCGGGATACCCGACCTCGCAGATCGACATGTGGTACTTCCACCCGCCCCTGGCCCGCACGGACGGCGCGCAGATCCGGGCGCTCGTCGGTGACATCTTCGAGGGCAAGCACTGGCAGGGCTGGTCGCGCCACCGCACCGGCCTGAACCCCTGGCGGCCGGACATCGACGACATCGGCACCCACCTCGCCGTCGTCGAGCACAACCTCGCCAAGGAAGTGGGGGCCGCCTGATGCGCGTCACGCTCGCCCTCACCGGCGCCCAGCACGCCGCGATCCACGCCCACCTTTTCCCGGGGGATGGCCGCGAGGCCGTCGCCCTGATGCTGTGCGGTCGGGCCGTGTCGCCCGGCCGCACCAAGCTCGTCGTCCACGAGATCGTCCCGGTGCCCCACGAGGCCTGCCAGCGCACCGACCGGCGCGTCACCTGGCCAACCTCCTACCTCGAACCCTTGCTCGACAAGGCGGCGCGGCGCGGGATGGCGGTGGCGAAGATCCACTCCCATCCGGGCGGGAATCTCCACTTCAGCGAGGTCGACGACGAGGCCGACGCCGCCCTGTTCGGGAGCGTCCACGCCTGGGTCGACGACGGGGCCCCGCACCTCAGCGCCGTCATGGTGCCCTCGGGCGCCGTGCTGGCCCGCGCCCACAGGGCCGACGGGACGCATGGCGAACTGCATCACGTCTGCGTCGTGGGCGACGACATCCGCTTCTGGAGGCCGCCGGCGGACGCGGATCGCGAGATCCCCGAGTTCGCCCGGCGGCACGCGCAGGCCTTCGGACGCGGCACCTTCCAGGCTGTCCGTGGGCTCAGGCTCGGCGTAGTCGGTTGCTCCGGCACCGGCAGTCCACTCGTCGATCAGGTCGCCCGGCTCGGCGTCGGCGAGATCGTGCTCGTCGATCCGGACAAGGTCGAGGAGAAGAACCTCAATCGCATCGTCAACACGACGCGGGGCGACATCGGACGACCGAAGGTCGAGGTGCTCGCCGGCTTCGTCGAACGGCTCGGCCTGGGCTCGCGGGTCGAGGCCTTCGCCCACGACCTCTCCCACCCCGCCGCCCTGCATGCGATCTCGACCTGCGACGTCGTCTTCGGATGCATGGACGGCGTCGAGGGGCGTGATCTGCTGAACCGGCTCGCGACCTTTTACGGCCTGGCCTACTTCGATGTCGGCGTGATGCTCGACGCCGACGGACATGGGGGCATCGGGCAGATCTGCGGCTCGGTCCACTACCTGCAACCCGGACGCTCCAGCCTGCGGGGCCGGGGCCTCTACACGGACGGCATGCTGGAAGCCGAGAGCCTCCGCAGGCAGGATCCGGCGGCCTACGAGGACCGGCTCGCCCGCGGCTACATCCGTGGGGTTCCCGAGGACCGACCGGCGGTCGGGGCGCTGAACGGGCTCTTCTCCAGCCTGGCGGTCATGGAGTTCCTGCTGAGGCTGCATCCCTCGCGGCTCGACCCGAACGGCGGGTTCGCCACCCAGACGTTCAGCCTGACGGCCGGCTACTGGGAGAACCTGCCGGACGAGGGCGTCGACGAGGCGTTGGCCCGCTACGTCGGCCGCGGCGACATGGTGCCGTTCCTGAACCGGCCCGCCCTCGACATGCTCGCGAGGGCAGCGTGATGAGGGATGCCATGCTCTCGAAGATCCGGGCCGCCCTCGGCTGGGTCTCCCGTCGTCGGGGACGCCACACCGCCGCCTTCGTTGAGGAGGAGCCGGACGCGCTCGCCCCGCGCACCGTCTACGTCGTGGGCGAGGACGGCCATCGCTGGTTCGCGGCTTTCGATTGCCCCTGCGGTTGCGGCGAGACCATCAAGCTCTCGCTCGTCCCCGGCGACCGTCCCGGCTGGAAGTTGAGGGATCATTGGGACGGCACCGCGTCGCTCGCACCCAGCGTCTGGCGCAAGGTCGGATGCAAGAGCCATTTCTGGCTCCGCAAGGGCAGGGTCGAGTGGTGCTGACCGCGACGCCGGCGTCGAAATCTCGTTAGGCGACGCCTCAAGCATGCCAAGCCATGCCCGAGAGCGCGACACACCCGGGCATGGCTTGGCCGGCCCGGGTCACCGGGATCTACGAGCCTTTCGAACCGCGCGTCAGCCTTTGAAGGCGGCCACCGCACGGCTCAGCCTGAACATCGCTTCCATCGCCGCGTCCTTGGCGGTCGGGACTTCCTGGTCCGGAGGCCATACGCCTTCCGGATCGACCAACACCTTGGTCACGTAAGAGAGCATCTCACAGGCGAAACTGTCATCCGCGAGTCTCAGGTCGCCGATCATCCTACCGATGCGATCCATCACGGGCGGATGCGTCGAGCTGTTTCCATGAGGGACGAGTTCGAATTGCGCCACCCAGGCAAGCCCGGTGAACATGCCGAGGGCACGCCGCTCCAGATCCAGCTCGGTCTCCGAGGGTCGCGTCTCCAGAGCCCTGCCCGGATCGACCTGCAACGATCCCTTCATCCAATGCGTGGCTTGCGCGTCGGCCTGGAATTCCTGTTCCTTGGCTTCGTGCGGCAACGGCTCGGCCACGGCATGATGGTTCAGCCTCAGATGAGCCAACTCGTGACGCATGATCCAGCCGAGTGCGTTCTCGAAGGTGCGGTTGCCGCCAAGGCTGGCACCGACGGCGTCGGGGTCCGGCACCGGAGCCCAATCGACCCAGCCGTCGAACTTGTTCCTGCTCAGTCTCGACGACAGTTCGAAGAGATGCAGCCCCTCCTCAAGCTCTCCGCCGATCGCAAGCTGCGGAGGGCCTGCGGTAGGGTCGGCTGTTCTCTGGGCCTCGAACATGGGACGTCCGACCCGAACGACCGCCTGGGAAAAAGCCCACAGGCTCGCAAGACCGTTCCAGGTGATCCTCACTGCAGGCGGGGGCGTCACGGCCGCGAACTCCGACCTGAAGGTCCGAGGAACTTCCAGAGCCAAGTCCTCAAGCTTCAAGGGCACTTCGGCCGGTGTCACGCCGGCATCGTCACAGCAGGCGAGGTACCATCGTTCGACGACGGGTCGGAATGTCGAGAACACCTGAGGAAGGCAACTCATGGATTTTGCTCTACGTGCGGCGCGGGACACGGCATCGAGTAGGTCGTGCCTGCCGCCGCCGATATGGCTAGGACGCCCATTGGCCATCAAGTATCGGCGGCTCGCACGCTCTCGGGGTGATCCGAGGCAACCCTTGGGCTAGGGCGCGAGCGAGCTTGGGGTTCGCGCGATCGGTAGAGAGCCCCCAGCGTCATCCCCGCTATCCACGGGAACGCATGAAAGGTAGTTCGGGAACTGCCAAATCTGTTGACGCCGATTCGCGGCGTTCTGTATGTGTTCTCGGCGCGTCGAAGGCGCTTCCTGTGCCCCCGCCGATGCGGAAGCACCCATACCGCCCTCGTAGCTGACGCTCGGGCGGCCCCAGCCTCGAAAGCCCTTCTATGCCCTGGACGTGCCCGCGAAAACGGGATCGCCGGCGTTCCCGCCGGTCCGCGACGCCCGTCGGCATAGCCGGCCGGCCGCGCATCCCTCGCCAGACCCAGAAACCTCCCGAGGCCTAGCTCGCCGCGTCAGCGGATGGCTGCCTCGCGCTTGGAGGCAGCCATGACCCGTCAGACCATCGAGAGCCGCATCCTCGGCAAGCGTCGCCCGCCGGCGGACCCCATCGATGTCGAGTTCCCCGTCGAAGCGGCCGACGACACCTACGTCGCCGCCTGCCTGAACGGCCTACGCCCCGCCCGCGACGTGCTTCCCACCGTGGCGCTCGCCGAAGCCCTTGGCCCCGCGGGTCTGCGCCGCCTGCGGGAAGCGGACGGCATCGCCGTCGTGGTCGAGGTTCCGAGCCCGGACTGGATCCCCGGCATCGAACTGGCGCTCCGGAGTCTCACCGATTTCGCCCACATCTGCTGCAGATCCGGCGCCTCACGCACTCAGGATAGACCGACGGAGGGCAATGAGAAGGTCGGGCGCCTGCTCTCGGACGGCGCGCGCGTCGCAGGCGTCTCGCAGAGCCCGGCGCGCTACCTGCCTGCGACCCTCGTCGCATCCGCCGACCTCTACGTCAGGATCGGGCCGATCTCCTGGCCAACCTGCGCCGGCCGACGCCGGTGAGCCGCTTCGACCTCGGTCGCTACACGCCCACGCACGCCGTCGGCGACAAGGCCGCGGAGGTCGGCGGTCACCGGCTCCCGCCCGGATCGGTCCTGACCTCCGCGACGAGGGTCTGCCCGCACTGCGTCGCGGAAGACCTCGCCCGGTTCGAGAACCCCACGAAGGCCCGGCCGTGGTCGAGGCTTGAATGGTTGCTGCTACCGGTCCGGGTCTGCGGCCGGCACGGGGCCGTGCTGGTCCACGTCGAGGCCGATGCGACGCTCCGGGCCGGTCACGACTTCTCGGCGACGTTGGCGCGCCGCGTGCTCCCCGTGCTCGACCGGCTCCGGGCGGAGGCTGAACCCGCCACTGGCACCGCCTTCGTGGACTGGTTCGTCGCCAGGCTCGATGGCATGCGCAATCCCGGCAACTGGCTCGACGACGTGCCCCTGCACGCCGCCTCGGCCTTCTGCGAGGGGCTCGGGACCTCGGTCCTTCACGGTCCGGGAACGCATCCCTCGGACATGGGCATGGCGGACCTCGCGCGGGCCGCGGAGGAGGGCTACCGCACCGCCGCGCAGGGGGCCGAGGCGGTCGGGAGCGCCCTCGACGGCATCGTCGGGCGCGTCCGTTTCGGGAAGCGCGGCTCCGTCGGCCATGGCAAGGTCTACGGGCGCGTCCACGCAGTCCTGCGGGCGAATCCCAAGGACGTCGCGTTCGAGAAATTCCGCCACGTCCTGCGGGAGCACGCCTTCGGGAGGCTCCCCATAAGCCCGGGGACCGCCTTCCTCGGCGTGCGGCTGGACGAGCGGCGCATGCACACGCAAAGGAGCGCCGCTTTTTCGAGCTCCCGGTCCGACGCCGGGCTGATCCGGCTGGTCGGCCCCGAGGCGGTCGCCGACGGGCGGCGGCTCTGGATCACCGTCGAGGAGTTCGGGAGGGTCGTCGCCGACGTCGAGGACCACCTCACGGCCAAGGACGTCGCCGCCAGGACCGGCTTCTCAGCGAAGCAGGTCGGGCACCTTGAGGAGGCGGGACTGCTGTCGCCCTTGCCCGAGGCCGACCGGAACGCGGGCTCGAAACGCCGATTCCTCCGTCCGGACGTCGACGCCTTCATGGCGAGGCTGTTTAGGAACGCGGTGCCGGTGGCCAACCCCGCCGAGCCGAGGATGACGATCGAGCGTGCGGCGCCCGGCTTGCGCGTCGGCACCGTCGAGATCCTGAACCTCATCCTCGACGAGCGGCTCGCATGGGTCGGACGCCATACGACGGGCGGACGCTACGGCGACCTCCTGATCGACCGCGACGAGCTATCCACGGTCCTCCAGGGCGCCGGCTCCCCCGACGACGTCACCGAGACCGAGGCGGCCGCCATGCTGGCCGGCGTGGACCCGGGGAGACTGTGGTGCCCGGTCAGGGAAGGGATGCTGGAATGGTCACCCGGATACCGCCCGCGCGATCCGCGGTCAGTGAGGGCGTTGACCAGGGCGAGCGTCGAGGCGTTCGCCTCGGAGTACGTCACCCTGAAGGAGGCGGCCGCCGTCCTGGGCCTCGCGCCCCAGCAGGCGATGCGTCGGCTCGCTGAAGCCGGCATCGGGGACGCGGCGGCGTACGACCGGGTCCGGATGAAGCTTTACCGACGCCGCGACCTGACGGCTTGCCTGTCGGCGGCCGACGCCGCATGACCGGCCGCGGCGTTCAGTGCATTCCGGGGGCGGCCGCCAAGGCCAGATCGAGGTCCGCCGGCGGATCGTACGACATCTGCATGATGCCGAAGGCCATGGCGGCGCAGCACATCCGGCTAGCGTCGTAACGGAGCTGGAACTCGGCAGCCTCCCAGGCATCGGCCGTGACGGGGGCGTCGCCCGAGATGTCGGCCCGGAGGACGTCGAGTTCCTTCCGGATGTGATCCGCGTCGAACGCGACCTCCGGAACGCGGGAGACAAAGTGTTGCAGCATCCGCGGGTCGACCGGGATCTGATGCTCGTCGAACCGGAACCAGCGTAGCCCCGTCGCCGGATCCGGGGGCGGGACGTTGTCGCGCTGGGCGCACATCGACATCATCTCGACCACGCTCTCGATGGCCTCCGCCCGCGTCGCGACGGGCTCGGGGGTTCCGACGATCCTCGGGATGCCGTGCGGCAGTCCCTTGAACTCCAGGTCGGCGTGCCAGCCGCCGCCTTCCTGGTACAGGTGGACGCCGGCTGCCTTGGAAAGCTGCCAGTACGCCTCGGCGGCGGCGTAGACGTTGCTCAGGGCTTCCACCCGCACGCCCGTCACGTCCACGAGCTGGCCCTTCAGCTGCCTGAGCAGGGACGCCGCCTTCGCCCGGTTCTGCGGATTGCTATGCTTGTAGCCCATGGCGAAGCCTCGTCCCGCCCACGGCGGGAGCGCCGGCCGGTCAAGCGATTCTCTGATCCCGGGCTGCAACCCAAAAACCGTCCGAAGCCTCATCACATGTGAGGTTGCGCAGAGCCTCGAAACATGTGCGGATCTTTGGTGTTCGAGGCACGCAACTATGGTGTTGCTTGCCTCTCATCCCCTACGTTCTCAACGCGGAACATTGGGTCGGCTATCAGCGCCCGGATACTCGACTCAGACCGGGTCGGCGCGCGGGGCCGCTTCAGTGTACCTTGGAACCGCGCGATATGGCGGGCCTCGCGGCGTCCTCGTGAAGCGAGGCCGCGAGCTGGCGTCCGAGTTCGTGCAGCAAGGCGTCGACCAGCAGCCGCAGCCGCGCCGCCTTGTCCGCGTCCAGGGAGCGGATCAGGTCGCAGGCCTCGATCGCATTGTCCGCGATGCGTTCCAACACGGACCCCGACGTCTCGAAGGCCGCGAGGAAGTGCGCGGGGCCATCGATGCGGCTGTCTGTCCGGCTGTCGGTCACGTCGATGACGATCCCGCGCCCGCGCATCCCACCATCTACGTCCCGCTCGTAGTGTCCGCGGGCGAGAACCCAGCGCACGACGCCCGGCGCGGGCAGGATGCGGTGCTCCCATACGAACAGCCCGCCTTCTTCCCGCACGCTGCGGCGGCGCTCTGGGTCCCGGGCCACGTCCTCGGGATGGAAGATTGAAAGGAGGTGCGCGCGCGAGATGCCTTCTGTGACCGCCGCGCCGGACAGCCCGAACATCCGTGCCATCACCTCGTCGGCGCGGACCCGGTCGGCGTCGACGTCTTCTTCCCACAGGCCGATGTCGAGCGTCGTGAGCGGCAGGGAGGCCGCCGAGAGATGGGCGTCCGCTGATCGGCGTGGCATGCTCTGTCCAGGTTCCAAGACCGCCGAAGGCATTTGAAACACAACCCAGGGCTGCGGAGCAATCCGAAAGGCAGCTTTCGTACGACGGGTCGAGGTGGCCATGCTGTGTTTGAGCGCGTCAGGCTAGGCATTGGCCGAAACGCGGCTTCGCGGGGCATGGGCTCAGGCTTCCCAGACAAGCTTCGCCCAGGTTTCGTGCACAGCCGCTTGCATCTGCCGCGGCAGCGCTCGACGCATGCCAGCTCTCGGATCCGGACCATGCCAGCTGCGCGGATTGCGATCGTCGCTTCCGGTAGGCGGCCATTCGTGGCTAGCCCGGAAAATCAAAGCAGGCTCAGAAGCGGAAGCTGACCCGCTCCACGCAACCGGACGTTCAGACTACGACCCATGTCAGCCATGAGAACGAGTGTCGGCGCTTGCCAAAAGCAGACACTTGCGAAGTATCAAAAGTTTGTATTTGGCGTACATAGTAACAAATCATTGAACGCCCTTAGAGGCTAATCTGCTTGTGGCGCGGTTATCTATACACGCACATCAAAAAGATTTAAAGCACCAATAAACATAGCAGATTTGATGCCGTATTGATGTGCTGGATCAGAGCCTTGGGCTTATCGAGCCATCGAAGGCGCTGCGGGGGAAGAGGGAGGCGAGAACCACGGCACGAGCGCGTGAATGCGGGGCAGCTCTCGCTGGATGATCGCGGCCCGAGCCAGCTCGGCGATCCGGGGTGCCAATGAGACCAGATAACCTCGGCGCGTGACCAGCAGCGGCTCCCGGGAAAACCCCGGACCGGGCAGGGGCAGGACGCTGACGTGGCTGGCATGCGCGATGCCCTGCAGCAGGCACAGGGGCGTGGTGATGGCGACCCCCATGCCGGTCGCCACCATCGCGACGAGACTGTCCGACGTGTCGAACTCGAACGCCCGTGGAGGCCGGAGACCCGAGCGGCTGAGGTGCCGTTCGACCTGCCCGCCGACATAGGAGCGCTCGCTGTGCCGGACGCGACGATGCTTCTCGAAGATCGCGGCCAATTCCTGCCCTTCGAGTTCCTCCCTGAGCCCGCGCGGCACGACCAGCACGTAGGGCTCCCGGTAGAACGGAAACCGCTCGATGTCGTCGAGGTCGGACATCTATCGCAGGTGATCGCGGCGTCGATGGACCGGCGGAGGAGCGCCTCGGAATGGGCCGCCCTGCCACCGTTCTGACGCCACGGTCGCTGAAGGACGAGCGCTTCGCTCGATCGCGCCAGCAGTGGATGCCGAGCGTCAGAACCGCCCCCCGGATGAAGACTTCGGCGGCATCGGGAAAAGATCGATGGCACCCCTGAACGGCATGTGCCTGCTGACAGGTCTCGCCCAGGTCAGCGCTCGCGTCGCGGGTGCCGGCGCCGCCTTCCGCCGAGCGTTCGGTGCACCGGCTGCGCGCCTACGCGACGCGAAGGTCCACCTCCGCAGCGAGCAGCGGGAGATACTCCGCTATCGGCCGTGGCATGCCGCGCAGATAGCCCTGCATCTCCGCGCAGCGGTGCCGCCGCAGGAATGCGAGCTGCTCCTCCGTCTCGATCCCTTCGGCGATAACCGGGACGCCGAGGCTCTCGCCGAGGCTGATGATCGCGCGCACGATCGCGCCACCCTTGCTCGTGACGCCGACTTGGCCCACGAACGAGCGATCGATCTTGATCTTGTCGAAGGGGAATGACTGCAGCGTGGCCAGCGACGAGTAGCCGGTCCCGAAATCGTCCATGGAGATGCGCACCCCGAGCGCCTTGAGGTCGCCCAGCACCTCCTGCGAGCGCGCCGCGCTATTGAGGAACAGGCTCTCGGTCACCTCCAGTTCCAGGCGATCGGGCCGCAGTCCCGTCTCCGCGAGCGCTTGCCTGACCACGTCGCACAGGTCGGCCTGCCGGAACTGCGCAATCGAGAGGTTGACGGCGATGCCGAGGGGCAGCCCCCAGGTTGCAGCCTCGCGGCAGGCCTCCCGCAGCACCCATTCGCCGAGCGGCAGGATCGCGCCTGTCTCCTCGGCGAGCGGCACGAACAGTGTCGGCGGGATCGCTCCCCGGATCGGGTGCGTCCAGCGCAGGAGGGCCTCGAAGCCGCAGGCGCGGCCCGTGGCGACCTCGAACTGCGGTTGGTAATGCAGCGCGAACTGCGGGGTGCCGATGGCCGCGCGTAGGTCGAGCGCCAGCTGATGCCGTTCGCGCGCCGCGGCGTCCATCTCCGGCTTGAAGAAACGGTAGCCCCCCTTGCCGTCACGCTTGGCGCGCACCAACGCCATGTCGGACGCGGAGAGAAGGCGTTCGCAGGTGTCGCCGTCGCGCGGGAACGAAGCGATTCCGACGCTGCAGCCGACGTCGATCCGCCGCTCGCCGTCCGCGAAGGGCGCGCCCAGCGCGTCGATGACGGCCCGTGCGGTCGTGGCGGGCGTCCTGCGGCCATCGAGGCCGGTCGCGAGCACGGCGAACTCGTCGCCTCCCAGGCGCGCGGCGACGCAGCGTTCGCCCAGCAGCCCCCGCAGTCGTTTGGCGACCTCGACGAGCAGGCGGTCCCCGGCGGGATGGCCGAACAGGTCGTTCACCTGCTTGAACCCGTCGAGGTCGAGGCAGAGGAGCGCGGCCTCCTGCCCCGTCCCGGCGCAGATCGCCAGCTCGCGGGCTACCACGTCCGCGAACTGCACGCGATTCGGCAGCTCGGTCAGGGCGTCGTGCCGCGCGAGGAAGCCGAGGCGCTCCTCGCTCCTGCGGCGCTCCGTGACGTCCTCGTGCGTGCAGATCCACCCCCCGCCGGGAACGGGCACGCGCATGACGCTGACGTCCCGGTCGTCGGACAGGCGGACGACGGAGGCCGTCAACGAAGGGGCGTCCGAACCCGGCGGGGTGACGACCATGTCCCAGTCGCCTCCCGCTTCCCCCCGCAGCGACAGGACGACCCGGCGGAGGTCTTCCGCCTTCGCGCCTGGCTCGCGAAGATGGCGCGGGACCGCGTACAGTTCGGCGAAGCGCTGGTTCATGACGACCAGCCGCCTGTCGGCGTCGAAGAGGCAGAGGCCCTGGATCATGTTGTCGAGCGCGAAGCCGAAGCGCTCGCAATGCTCACGCAGGTCGCGTTCGCCGCGGGCGCGCTCCTCGGCGGCGGCGGCGCGCCGCAAGGCGCGGGCCTGACGGAGGAAGAGGGCGGACAGGGCGGCGATGCATGACACCAGGAGCGCCGCCGACGCGCCGACGACGAAAGCCTGGCGCCGGACGGGGGCGAGGCTCGCCTCCACCGTCCGGCTGACGCTGAGGATGAGCGGGTAGCGGGCGAGGGCCTTCGTCGCGACGAGGCGCTCGTGGCCGTCGATCGGGCTGACGTTGCGCAGGACGCCGCCCGCCCGGTCCCGCGCGGCGATCAGCGCAGCCGCCGCGGTGGGCAGGACCTTGCCGATCGTGGCCGCCCGGTGCGGGTGGCGCACGAGCAGCATGCCGTCGTCGCGGAAGACCGAGACGACGGCGTCGTCGGTCGGCGAGATCTGCCGGTAGAGGCCCTCGAAGTAGCCGAGTTCTACCGCGCCGAGCACGAGGCCGAGGAACGTCCCGTCGGAGGCTGAGACCTTGCGGGCGACGTAGATCGTCCATGCGCCGTCGCCGCGATTCCGAACCGGTCGGCCGACGAAACGTCCGCGCCCCGGGTCCGCGGCGAGCGCCTTGAAGTAGTCTCGGTCCGCGATGTTGACGTCGGGGATCGGCCAGTAGCGGCTGAAGTTCAGCAGTTTGCCGGCGTGGTCGACGATCGTGATCGCGTTGACCTGCGGGAGCGCGGCGATGCGGGCCCTGAGGGCCAGGTGGAGGTCCTGCCGGCCCGCCGCCGCCGCGTACTCCTCGGACGTGGCGACGCCCGCCTCGCGCAAGCCGTCGATGACGGCATCCTGCACCATCTCCATCGCCTGCAGGGAGCGGTCGGCCTGGTCGGCGAGGACGGCCGAAAGCCCGACCAGGCCGCGCTCGACGTCCTGAACGGCCTGCCGGTTCATGTCGACCACGAGCAGCGCCGCGGCCGACGCGATCGCCAGGGCCAATGCGGCCAGCGCGGCGGCGAGAGCCGCGCCGGGGCGAAGCGCGGAGGCGAGCATCGACCGAGGTCCCGGCACCGGCAACAGGCTCCCCTTATGTCTTCGCACGTCCCGGCTGCCTTCTGGGGCCGGGTGCGTTGAGAATCTTACCGGTCGATCGACTTCCCCTGGCCGAGCCTCGAATACGATGAACCATGCGTTACGGTGGTGCTCGAAGCGCTCCCCGCGACCCGCGCGACCTTCGGTTCGGAGACCGGCACCGGCCGCGATGGCGCCCAATGCGTCCTCCGGCGCCGTCGCGCGCGCGTGATGGCGCCGGGCGCGCTTGACGCCCGGCTATCCTGCCACGTCCATGGCGGGTGCGGGGGGGGCGGCGCGAGATCCGTCGACCGGCATGAAATTGGAGCGGGTTGGAGATGGCTACGTCAGAGGCCGGCATGATCAGGGCCGACCTGCGCTTGCCCGACGTCCCGGGCCTCGATGATGCCGGGCTCGCGCATTGGTTCCCGGGCTTCGACGGGCAATGGACGGAGCAGACCAAGACGTTGCTGCGGGCGCATGGCGCCACCGGACTGGACCTGAACGCGAATTGGGCCGGCGTGCCGGCCGACTGGCACTGCACATGCTGTCGCAGGCCCAAGCCGATGATCGTGCGCAAGGCACGGAACGGGGTCCTGCTCGCGCATCTCGACCTGCATCACGACCACCTCCGGGATCACCTGCAGAGCCTGGTCGGCGCATGGGTGGGCGTCTCCCGGGTGGAGGGCGCCGGCGCCGGGTCGGCCCATGCCGGCGAGCACATGCGTGCGCTGGTGGTGCGCTTCCGCGACACGCTCGTTTGCGACGCGTGCAACGCGGCGGACGGCACCGCGAAGCGGCTGCTGGGATCGGAGATCCACCCCGCCTTCTCCTTCTCCCCGGCTGAGATCGGCCGGTTCATCCGGCCGCGGTCCAATGCGCTCCACGAGGTCGACGTGGAGGCGGCCTGCCGCACCTGGAGCGAGGTCAGGCATGGTTTCGAGGACCGGCTGGCGTTCGCCGCGCTCCTGGTCGAGCGGCTGGCCTCGGGGAGTTTCGCTCAGGAGCGCGGGCCGGACGCGGTCATGGCGTTCGCCAGGCCGGCGGACGAACGAATGATCGACCGTTGGGTCCGCGACGACCCGGACCTGCATGCGATGCGGACCTGGCAATTGGGGATCGAGGCGCGGTTGCGCGCCAGGTCCGTGCGCCGCGACGCTGTCGGCAACTCGGGACGGGCGCGCAAGCCGGTCGCCGGGCGGCGTCCCACCGCCGCCGACATCGCCGCGTTCGAGAGACAGGCCGGGAAGGGCTGGCAGCGGACGCCGCCCGATTGGGCCTGCCCGTGCTGCGGCCGTGGCAAGCCCGCGATCCTGCGTATCTCCGGCGGCGGCAAATGGTTCGCGGAGCTGCGCACCCATTCGCATCTTGAGCTGGAGACCGACCCGCAGAGCCGGGAGTTCAGGCATGCGCTCTACGGCCACGGCGGCGCCGGGCTCGTCGTGGCGTTGCGCCGGCAGGTATACGTCTGCTCGGACTGCGGCGACGTCTCCTCCAGGCTGCAGTCCGCCCGCCCCGTCGTGGATCGGAGACCTACGCTGACGCTGGAGGACATGCGCGAATGCCTCGGCGAGGTGCGCGACAACGAGAAGCCCGAGATCGATGTCGCGAAGGCGGAGGCGTGCGACCGGGCCAATCTGGCCTTGGCCGTGGCCGAGGCCGAGTTCGTCCGCCATCGGTCGCTGGCCATCGATCTCTGGGTCCTGCGGCTGAAGTTCGGCAGGCACCCCGACATCGCCGCCGCCCTGACGGGCCGGGCCCGGTCGGAAGGGCTCGACGTCGAGGCCATCCCGGCCGCGATGCGTTGGCTCCTGCGGCAAGGGGAGGCGCTTCATGCCGCGCATGTGCAGGAGATCGAGCAGGGCCGGCCCGCCGGGTGATCGGCCGTACGGACGAGGGCGGTTCGGGACCGGGGGCGGCACCCCGGTCGCCGCGCCCGCGCTGGACCTGTTCCCCGGGCCGGTCATGCCCCGCCTTCCGCGGCGGCGGCCGTCATCGGGGAAGCCACTATTTAGAGGCAGGTGGCGCTCGTGGCATCGACGACGCAGGATGCTACTTCCCGCAGCGTCTTCGCCCACTGAGCGCGGAGGCTTGAAGCGGCGCCCGAACGCTCAGAGATCTGGGGGCTGCATGTCCGCGTCCTGGAGAACCTCGATCGTCCGCCGGTCGAACAGAAGCGTCGTCGGCCCCTGCCCGCGGTCGAGCCGTGCGCACGGCCGGATCCTGTCGCTCAGCAGGTGCCGGATGGCCCGCGCGCGATCGTGGTGGCGGGACCCGCGGCGCAGGGCCCGCGACGCGTCGTCGAAGGTCATATGGTCCGCGGTCCGGCGACCCACCGTCGGGACATCGTACCGCAACGACGCCGCCAGGCGTTCGAGGGCGCTCCGGACGAAGCGACCGCGGGTCGCCTCGCCTTCGGCCCAAGGGACCCGCGGGAGGATGTCCATACCCGCAAGCGCCGACAGCGTCCGCGTGTCGAGGTCGAGGATGCGCCTCGCCTCGGGGACCGACACGGAGGCTTCGACCGCGTCCCTGAGCCTGGCGAACTCCTCCGCGCTGCATTCTCGCTCGCCCGCGGCGGCGAGGCCGGCGTGCCGCAAGAGACGATCCAGGATCGTCGGGTCGAGGCCGAGCCGGCGCCCCAGGGCGAGGCGGTGCTCCTGGACCACCGGCGCGAGGGTCTCCCCGAGCAGGGGGAGCTCGCGCGACACGACCCAGGCGGATCGGACGTGGGACAGGAGCGCGTCCCTGATCGGACCGGTCGCATCGCCGGGATGCGCTTCGAGCCAGCCCAGCAGCGGGTCGAGCAACCGGCGCAGGCGCCGGCCGTCGAGGTGGGGAGACGGTGGCTCCAGCCCGAGGAGGCCGGCCCGCAGCGCGCGGCCCCCGTCCCCGACAAGGCCGAAGCCGAGGGTCGCGCGCGCGCGGTCGACCTGCGGGCTGCTCCTGGACGCCGAACGAGGGCTCAGCGTCTCGCCGACCGCCAGGACGCATGAGAGCGCGTCGGTGAGCGGCATGGCGTCGAGGATCGCGGCGGGACGCGCCGGACCGAAGCCCAGCCGACCGACCAGGTAGGCTTCCCAGCCCGCGTCGGGGGCCGAGGCCCCCGACGCGGCGAGAAGGTCGTGACCGCAGGACGAGCACAGGCGCGGGGGGCGATCGCGCCATGCGAGGGGCGATCCGCATCCCGGGCAGGCGTCGAGCAAGGCGCAGCCATGGCGTTCGCAGCGGTCGACGGCCCGAAGGTCCCACCACGTCCGACGGTACTTCCAGAGCGTTGCTGCGTCATCATCGCCGTTTGAATCCTGTACCAGGCACGGGATGCAGACGCGCTTCGAAGGCGCCCAGCCCCGGAACGGCACGACGAAGCCGCCGAGCCGCATGCCGCGGGCCTCCCGCACGAACGTCGCGTCGGTCAACGACCGGGCTTCCAGGCCGAGCAACTCGCCGACCCGGTCCACGCCTACGCCGTGCCGCAAGGCCTTGCGATCGATTCCCAGCGAGCGGGCCAGCCGGTCGCCGTCGGCATCGCCCAAACGGGCGGCCAGCCGCTCGAACGCCTCGTACGCGGGCTCCCCCGGCCGCGGCGGAACGCGGATCGCATGTGGCATGGTGATGGCGTGCTGACGAAACCGGCCTGACGCCCGATCCCAAGGGTGGTTCCCCCTTCGGCGTCAAGCCTTCAGCCGCGCGGCCCGGCTAGGGGCAGCTCCACCCATCCGCGCGCCGAGGCAAGATCGGGCACCGGGAAGAAGGGCCGGCCGGCGGCGTCGCGCCCCGTCCACGGCTGGCGAGCGACGTCCGCGAGCGGGCCGGCCGACGGGGCCGGGACCGCACGGTTGCGTCGCTTCTCGTCCTGACCCGATCCCTGGCCGACCCGGCCGGGGCGACGCCCGCATCGGCGGCGCTGCGGCGATGAAGGTCATCGACCCTCGAACCGCGGCTCCATGCCGAGGCCACCCGATACGTGCCGTCGCGGCGGCCGGGCACGGTTCCTCGCGTCGGATCTCCGCCGCCGCCAGTCGCCGGCGCGCGCTCCCCCGGAATCGACGCTTCGGTGACAGGCCTCTATAGACGCGCCGCGCCCAGGGGCGGGCGATCCCCCCGCCGATGACGGAACGGAAGGACAGGATGCAGACGCAGCACGGTCTCGCGGGGGCCAACACCGAGGCGTCGTTGCGGTTTCATCGCTTTCACGAGAGGCTCAACCGTTCCCTCAAGACGCAGGTCATCGGGCTGGGGATGCTTAAGGACGCGATCGACAAGGGCGAGACCCGCGACGGCATCAAGGAGATCCTGTACGCCCAGAACGACCTCTGGGGCGGGATGCCGGACTGGGGCCGCCCGCAAGAGCTGATCGACGAGGGGAGGCTGGATATCGGGCGAGCGGGCGTCGTTCGCGGCTTCTCGGCGTTCGACCTGTTCCTGGACAACCTGAGCGCCGAGCTGGAGAGCTACGGCCGCTTCCGCGGGGCCAAGCCGAAGCCCAAGGGGCGTCTCCCTGCCAGGCAGGGTGGCGACGGCACCGACGACGGAGCGGCCGCGGCCGAGGCTGGGCTGACCAGATACTATGAGCGGATCGGCGCCGACCTCGACGGCGTCAAGTTCCTGCTGCCCCTGTACGTATACTTTCGCGTCGCTCGCAACTGCATCGCGCACCGCGACGCGATCGCGAGCGGCGCGGCGGAAGACCTCTCGCGAGGGGACGGGATCCGAGATGCGCTGGAGGCGTGGCCGGATCACACCGACGATATGCGCGTGCCGGAGATACTGCCGCTCAAGGAAGGTGCGGAGATCCTCTTCACCCACAGGCAGGCCCTCTCGAACTCTTCGATCCTGAGGCTGATAGCCATGGACGTCAACGAGAAGGCCTTGACCATATTGGGGGTCGAGGGCGTCGTTTACGCCGCGGCAAAACGCTTGCTTTCCATTCCGTCGGCGAACGATCCCGAGATCAGGAGAAGCATGCCGGCGACGATAAATTACATACTCTCGGATCGGTACAGGGTCAGGAATGTCGACTCGTTGGGTGCATCCAGGATCCTGTCCTCGCTCGGCATGAGCAAGAGGTGCGAGCGAAGGTTCCAGTCGCTTGTGGGTCCTGCAGGGATCGGCGGTGGCTGACGGGGCGCCGCGATCGGCGACGGACGGGCCGGCGCCGTGGGCCCGTCGGGCGCCCGTGACCCTTTTCTGCCGCTGGGCGGCGCCCCTGGCGAGGGCGTGAGCCGGCACCGCTGCGTCCGCCGTGGTTCGCATCGGCGCACCTTGCCGACGGACGGGAACTCGATCCGGGGGACCCGGCCGCGGCGCCGGGGCGCGCGTCCGCCGAAACCTCGCGTCCTGCCGTCGATGAACGCCTCGGTCGGACGATGGCCGGGCCACGCACACGTCCCCGGGCAGCCGCTGCTGGCGAGATCCGGATTCGGCGCCCGGTCACTTCATGTACGTCCGGATCGCCTTGATCAGGACGCTCGCCCCGTCGGCTCGGCCCGGATCCGGGTCGGTCGCCGGGTCCGCCAGGGTCCGGCGGACGTGCCGTTCCATCACCTCGGCCGTCAGGCCGTCGATCGCCCCGCTCAACGCCGACAGGAGCATGAGCAGCTCCAGGGTGTCGCCCTCGTCGACGATCGACCGCTCCACGGCCCCAGCCTGTCCCATGACCCGGCGGATGCGCGCGACGAGCTTCGCCTTGCCTGCGTCCGTATCCCCCACGTCACGGTCCTCCCGCCGCACCATAGGCTGAGCCGGACGGGGCCGTCGACCCTGGGGCGACAGGGCGGCGGGAGGCGCCGATGCGGGAGACCGGGAGGGCCGGCGCCCGGCATCCGTGGGCCCGTGGCGGACCGGACGCGCCGCGGGCGAGCGGGGAGGCGACGCCGCTCCGCGAAGGGGCATGCCCGGTCATCGTCCCCGCGGGCCGAAGGGGACTCCCGACCTAGCCGAGCATCGGGGGGCATCGTCCGCGGCCCCGTCGCGCCGGGCTTTCCAGTGCGGCGGCCGAATGCGCTATCGAATGGGTAGGCGATGCCGGCCTATCCTTTGGGCCTGGGCGAACGATTGCTGCCCTGGGTCGGAGGGACGGCATGGCCGGTACGATGCGGGTGCGGGCCGAGGGGCCCTGGAGCGACCTCGCCCTGCATACGATCGGGTGGAAGGCCTTCCAGGATCTATGCGCGCAGGTCTGCGAGGAGGTGCTGCGGCGCCCGGTCCAGGTCTATCGGGAGGCGCAGGACGGCGGGCAGGACGCGGTGTTCCTGTCGGGGCCGGGCGGCGGCCACGACGCGACGATCCAGTGCAAGCACTCCGCGGACGGACGGAGGCGCCTGAGGGTGGGGGACATCGCCGCGGAGCTCGCCAGCGTCGACCGGCTCGTCGCCCTGGGGCAGGCGAAGACCTACATCCTGATGACCAGCATGGGCGTGGACGCCCCGGTGGCTTGCGCGATACGCGCGCGGCTTCGTGCGCGGGGCGTCGCGAGGCCGCACGTCCTCGGCCGGGAATGGCTGATCCGGTCGATACGTGCGCGCGCCCGCCTGCGCGCCCTCGTCCCGCAGGTCTACGGCCTCGGCGACCTCGGGGCGATCCTGGACGAGCGCATGGCGGCGCAGTCGCGCGCGCTGCTGGAGCAGTGGCTGCCGAAGCTGCGTTCGTACGTGCCGACCGAGGCGCACCGCCGTGCCGTCCACGCCCTGAACGAGCACGGAGCCGTCCTGCTCCTTGGCAACCCCTCGGCGGGCAAGTCGACCATCGGCGCCATCCTCTCGGCGATGGCGAGCGAGGAGGCGGGCTGCACGGTGCTGCACCTGACCGGGCCGCGGGAGCTCGGTGACGGCTGGAATCCGAATGATCGGAAGCGCTTCTTCTGGATCGACGACGCTTTCGGCCCGAACGTCATGCGGGACGAGTACGTCCAGGACTGGAGTTCCGCCTTCCGGAAGATCGAGGCGGCCCTGTCGCACGGCAACCGCTTCCTGCTCACCTCGCGCCGCCACATCTACCAGCGCGCCAAGCCGCTCCTTGGGCAGCGCAACCTCGCCGCCTTCGTCGACGGGCGGGCGGTCGTCGACGTCGGTGCGCTCACGGGTGCCGAGAGGGCGCAGATCCTGTACAACCACGTCGCGTTCGGCGGCCAGGCGCCGGCATGGAAGGCGTCGGTCAAGCCCTGCCTCGACGCCGTGGCCGAGGTCGACGGCTTCCTGCCCGGGGTCGCCGAGCGTCTCGGCGACCCGGCGTTCACGCGGGGCCTGCGGCCGACCGTGGAGGGTCTCCTCCGGTTCATGCGCGAGCCGCGCGAGCACCTCGTCGAGACCATCGGCTCCCTGGGCGACACGCTGCGCGCCGCCCTGATGCTCGTCTACGTCCATCAGGGGCGACTGTCGGCCGACGGCTGGGACGACGACACGAGCCGGGCCGTGGCGGACCTGCTCGGCGTCCGCCTGGCCGACGTGCGCAACCGCATCGCCGAGCTGGCGGGCTCGTTCGTCGTCGAGCGGTCGGCCGGCGGCGGAACCTGGACGTTCTCCCATCCGACCATCGGCGACGCCCTGACCGAGATCCTGCGCGGGCAGGCCCACATGGTCGCGGCGCTGCTGCGCGGCATCGCCCCCGAGAACATCCTGTCCGGTTTCGTCTCGGAGGGGATGCCGGCCGCCAGGGACGCCGGCATCATCCCGGCGTCGATGAACGACGTCGTCGCCGCCAGGATCGCCGGAGTGGAGGACAGGCAGGACACCAACCGCTCGCTGTTCCTCTTTCTGGCGCGCCGGGCCAGCGATGACCTGCTCGCCCGCGTGGTCGCGGCGGACCCGGGACTCCTGGACAGGGCGACCTGGCGGACCGAGCGCGCCGCCGACGACCCGTGGCTCAATCTCGTCGCGCGGGCGCACCGGCTTCGTCTCCTCCCGGAGACGGTCCGGGCCCGGGCGGCGGCCGAGCTCGCAGCCGCGGCCGTCGACGGCTTCGAGCTCTCGTTCCTGCCGGATCCCGGTTTCCTGGCGCTGTTGCCGCCCGGCGGCCTCGTCGCGCTCGGGCTGGAACTCAGGACGCGCGCCCTGCCGGCGGTCGCCGGCCTGATCCGGCAGGCGGCGGCCACGGCCGATCCCGAGGAGGACCCTGACAGGAACTTCGAGCGCTTCGAGGAGGGGTTCGGCGCGCTCGCCGACATCGGCGTGCTCGACGACGGGGCCGAGGAACTCATCGAGGAGGCGCGCGACCTCATGGCGGAAGCCGTCCACGATCTAGTGCAGCGACGGCGGGAGCGGCACGCCCTGACCGAGCCCGGCGACGAGGAGGAGGAATGGGCCTTCGCCTCCGCGACCACGATCCCCGAGATCGCCGCCGCCCCGCCGCCGCCGCGGGAGCGGCCTCGGAGGTCGATCTTCAGCGACGTCGACCGAACCGATCCGACGGACGGCCGGTGAGACGCGCCGGTTCGGCCGGTTCGGCGGCCGCACCGAGGCCCACGTCCCGGCGGTCGCCGGCCCATGCCACGTCGCAACGCTCCGGCCGACGGAGCCCAGTCAGTCCGCGCTTGGCACCGGTCCGTATCGGCTACTCCACCGGCGCCGGGCGCACCCGCTCGCCCTCGCGGTACTCCGACCATGCCCGCCTTGGCAACTGCGCGGAGGAGGTGAGGAACATGCCGGGCATGAGGGCGGCGGCCGGAAGGTCGGGCCACGCGGTCGAGGTGCCCCGCACCGCCAGCACCGCGCCCATGGCGATGACATTGCCGATCGCGTCGTTGCGCGAGCACGACCAAAAGCGAGCGCATGTTCGCACCGCCGTCCTTGTACGGGCTCGGGAGCAGCACCGAGGCAGCGTTGACCGCCAGCGCCAGCTCGCCGGCCAGACCCATGACCTCCGCCTTCGGCAGGCCGAGGGCCAGCGTCTGGCAGACCGTCGAGCCGAACGCCATCAGCGACGGCGGCACGCCCGTGGTGAGCGCGGCCGACGCACGGGTGCGCAGGCTCGCTCCGATCACCGCCAGCCAGAGGCCGTAGGTCACCGTGTCGGCGAGCAAGGCCATTGCGTCGGCCTGAGCGCCTGAGACCCAGCGAGCCGGCCCGCCGCCATCTCTCCGAGGAACAACGCCCCGTTCCGGGCCGATCACCGTCCAGAGGATGCGCTTGTGGCGTGGGTTCCCGCCATCGAAGACCGGGACGCCGCCGGTGCAGCACGCAGCGGCCGCCGCGCCGTGGGCGATGGCGGGGGAGGGATGTCCCGCCGGTGCGGGCGCGGGTGGTTGGCAGCGGGCAACGCGTCTTTCGCAGCAGCCGTCGGCTATGGGGTGACTCGCCTTCGGCCCTCACCTACTTCTTATAGCCACCAAAGGTTCAAGGGCCATGGCAGAGATATCGATCGGCGAGCTGGCGCGGCGCTCAGGGGTAAAGGTGCCGACGATCCGCTATTACGAAGGCGTTGGCTTGCTGCGCGTCCCGGCGCGCACGGGTGGACTGCAGCGCCGCTACGACGCCGCCGCAGTGGCGCGGCTCCACTTCATCCGGCACGCGCGCGAGCTTGGGTTCGAGGTGGCCGCGGTGCGCGAACTGCTGGCGTTGAGTGAGCAGCCGGACCGCCCGTGCGCGGAGGTCGACGGCATCGCCCGCCGTCACGTCGAGGACATCGACCGGCGCATCGCCCGGCTCGTGGCCCTCCGACGCGAGCTGCGGCGCGCCCTGGACACCTGTGGCCGAGGGCGGGTCGGCGACTGCCGGGTGATCGAGGCGCTCGCGGATATGGAGCAACCTGCCGAGTAGCGGGCGGTCCGTCCCCGGTGTGATCCAAGCCGCGGCCCGTATGCCCGGGGAGGAGCGCCCCGCAAGAGTGGCGGGGGCGGGTCACGCCTGTCCGCCCGTCGTCGGGGATCGGGAGGGGCGGCCGCCGTCGAAAGGTCCGTTGGCCGTTGGGCCCGCTTCGGTCACCCGGACGGCGCGCCCGCCCCGTCGACGCTCGCTCGATACAAGTCCCCCCGCGGCGGCGACACTGGGCGCCGCCGGGCCGGCTGACGAGATGCGGCCGTCGTTCGCTCCAGTGCCGGAACGGGCGGCGGGGCAGGTGGCTCCGTCCGGCCGGCTCGGCCTCGATGACGAACCCAGTCGCCCGCCGTGGGGCGTGGCCACCGTGCCGGCCTCATCGCCCGGCGTGATCAGCCACCGCGCGACCAGGGCGTCGGCGATGTCGACGCCGAGCCATCCGGTGGGGTGATCGTAGCGGGTGCGGGCTTCGCGCAAGGCCGGATCCATCCTCGGGGTCGCCCCCCCGCAGCGCCGCGATCGGCGCGCCGGGATTCGCCATCGCCATCATCGCCTCCGGCCTGCGGAATACATCCGCCGAGACGCTGCGAAAGCAGCGTCATCGAACCTGATAGGCCTCGGTCGGGTGAAGCCCGCGAGTGGCGTCATTGATCCGGCGGCGTCCGCGGGACGACGGCCAAGGGCCATTGGTCGGGACCCGAACCCGACGGGACCGAAGGGATGCCGAATCCAGGCGGCGTCCGTCGTTCCGGCGAACGGGACCGCGGACTGTCGCCGGCGCCAGCCGCCCAGGACAACCTTAAGGAATCGCATGGCAATCTCGTGGCGCGGCGCTTGGCTCCGCGACCGATGGGAGGGAAGGCGATGCTGTCGCGGGGCAGGTTGCCGGACCGGCGTCCGATCATCCCACCGAGGGAATACCCGCTGGCGGCGTCGTGGGCGGTGCTGACCGCGGCCGGCCTCGCGCTCGCCACCATCGACCGCATGGTTCCTGGGATCGGCATGGGGCCCGCCTACATCCCGCTGATCGTCCTGGCGGGCTGGCGGCTCGGACCTGCGGTCGCCTGTGGCGTCGCCTTGGCCGCCGCTTTGCTGAACGTGTTGCCCGCCTTGCCCGAGGAAGCGGCACTGCCTCCGGCGGTCGCGGTCGCCCGGGCCTTCCTCCGCCTCGGCACCTATGCCTTCGTGGTTTTCGCCACCTGCACCTTGCGGCGCGCCTACGACCGCGAGCGGGAGGCCGCCCGCCAGGACGCGTTGACAGGCGCCCTGAACCGGATCGCGTTCGAGGATCACGCGCAGGCCGTCCTGTCGACGCGGCGCGGCGGGCGCCACGTCGTGGTGATGGCCGACCTGGACGGCTTCAAGGCGCTGAACGACCGGGAAGGCCATGCCGCCGGGGACGAGGTTCTGCGCCGGGTCGTTGCCGCGGCAGGGGCAACCCTCTCCCACGGGGAGCGGATCGCTCGGCTTGGAGGGGACGAGTTCGCTTTCCTGCTGCAGGCCGAGACGGACGCCTTGGCGGCAGTCCGGGCGGAGGCGTTGCACCAAAGCCTCGTGCATGCGCTCGCCGGCCGCGGCGTCGGCGCGAGCATGGGGGCGATCGTCCTGGCGGCCGGCTCGGGCGAGAGCCTCGCCGCGGCGCTACGTGCGTCCGACGCGCTGATGTACGCCGCCAAGGCCGGGGGCAAGGGGGGCCTGCGCCTCGGCAGCTTGCCGCCGACGGTGCGGGCCTCCCCCGAACCGGATGCCGCCGCGATCCCGATGGTTGCCTGACGTGCGAGCCGGCGCGGCAGGGCCCGCCGCCACTCGCGGGAACGGCTCGATGCCGCCGGCGATCCTCGCGGCCGACCTGACGATCCGGACCTCACGCATGATGCCCGCGGGCTGGGCGGTCGGCGCGCCCGCCGGTCGGCATGCATCGCGACCGTGATCGCATTGTCGCAGTGGATCGGGTAAGGGGTGCGGGCAGGTCGATGGAGATGCCTTTGGCCAAGGACGAAAGGAGCACGCTTCCCGGGCCGATGCCAGACCATGAGGATGCGGTGAAGGCGGAGGTCGAGCAGGTCAGCTCGAAGATCGACAAGGCCTTCCGCAAGCTCGCCAAGAAGATGCGCGAGCGTGCCGACAAGGCGAAAGCGAAGGCGGATGGGACGCGCAAGCCGGAGAGGCGCGCCGTCCTGCTCCGACGTTGCGAGCTATACGCAGACGCGGCGACGCACATCGAAGGACGATTCTCTGGTGGCGAGGATTAGCGTCCCGGCCTGAAGCTCGATGCCGGCCGATTCACGTCACCGTTCCGCCGGGGCACCGGTTCGCGCCCCGGCTCCGTCGCCCGGGCCCGATGCTGATCAGTCGGGATCGGCCGGGCATGGGGCGTCTGCCGGGTACGACGGCTTGCTTCCAACCCTGCGGGGGCGCCCGCATGCTGGCCATCCGGGGTGAACCAAAGTATAGAGTTCGCCTGATATGCGCCCATGTACGGGCGCACAGGATCCGAGACTACATACGAGGTGTGCTGGCCGTCCGGCGACAAGTCATGCGTCGGCGTGCCGTGTGGCGATGCAATGTCGCGGTGAGGCCTCTTGAGGGGCATCCGGCCGACGCCGCGCTGAAACTCCGAAGGTTTGCTGTGGTGGATGATGTCGATCCGTCCCCGGCCTCCCGGGCCGGCGGTCAGGAGCAAGCTTCCCCAGAAGGGCGGTACTGCGTCAGGCGCCTCGACGCGCGGGGTAGGACGATCCAGACCCACGACATCGTTGCCATGGATGGCGACGAGGCTGTGGAGTTGGCACACGCGCTCAGCGGAACGGGCAGGGCGCAGCTCTGGCACGGGGACAAACTCATCCACGAGATCGAGCCGTTCGCGTTCAGGCGCCGGCCGGGCGTTACGTGAGCGTGGAGCCGCCCGCCGCGCCCCGAAACGTCCCGCGCGCCGCGCGGGCGTTCGCCCCCGGCCGATGCCGTCATCGGGGCATGCGCCTCGGTGCGGTTGCCCGGGCCTGCCCGGAAGGGCCAAGTGTCCACGAGGCGGCCGTCCCGAGGCCGGCTTCGGGACGGCCGCGTCACCGGTCGGGTCACGGCAATGGCACGACCGACGCACTCCGCCGCCTCCGGCGCAAGCCACGCGCTGCGTGACCCGGCCCCCCGGACGCGGGAGCCGGGGCGCCGTTTCGCGGGGCGTCACGGCCATTCATCGAATGGCTCGGTGCGCGGGCGTCGCGGCTCGCCCTCCCGCCATCGCCGCGCGGGCGACGAAGCCAATGCGGCGTGAAGGCGGACCGGACCCACGATCAGGATCGACTGTTCCGACGGGAAAATATTTGTCGATATCCCCGCAATCAACAGATGTTTTGCCCGGTAAAGTCTAGACATCGAAGCGCTTCTGCTGTAGTGGACGCTTCTCCCGGTGAGACGTGCAGGTGCGCGCCCGGGCCCTCCATAATCCCCTGACCTCGACCATCGCCTTGTCCGCGGCGGCGCGTCGTCGTTCCCTGAACCAGCCGCGCCTCGGCGCGGCCCGGCCAGCGATGTGCCGCCGATGGCGTCCATCCCGGACGTCGTCCCGGCGTGCTTGGAGTTCCACCATGCTGATCGCCTTCTCCGGCGCCTCGGGGCGCACGGACGCGTCACACGCGTCCCTCCTCGCCGCGCACGCGGCCACCGTCGCGGACGGCGCGGCGACCCTGCTGGCGTCCGAGCGCGTCGCCGTGCCGGGATCGCGCACCGGCCTGCGCCACGTCCGCTTCCGGGAGACGGCGTCCGCGGGCGAGGTCGCCCGGGCGGCGGAAGCGTGTTTGCGGGGCGGCGGACCCGTCTTCGTCGACCTGCCGTCGAGGCACCTGCGCGCGGGAGCGGTCCGCGCGTTGCTGGACGCATCCGTCCTCGTGGTCGGCCCGCACGCCGCGGACGAGCGCGAGGCCGCCGCATGGCGCGCCGCACACACGACCCCGGTACCGACGTGGTATCTCGGCTGCCGACGCGCCGGCGGCGCGCCGGCGGCGGCGCGGTTCGCGGCCGCGATGGCGCTCCTCGATCCCGACGGACCGACGCTTCCCTGCGCGGTGCCGCCGCTAGGTCGGGGCGAGGCCTCCGGCCTGGCCGACGGGACCCCCGGAGGGCATGCCCTGCGGGTCGCGCTGACGCTGCTGGGCGCCGTTCGGCGGGCCACGGGGGCTCCCGGGCGGAACCTGCCGCCCGAAGCCCGCGAGGACGAGGCGAGGCGCATCGGCGAGGCCGCAGACGTCCGGTCGCTGCCCGAGAGGCTGCGCGACCTCGCCGACGACGTCGAGGCGGCGGAGGCCGGGCTCAAGCCGACCGCCGACGACCTGGCCGGCGCGCCCGTGCTCGACGGCTGGTCGTGCGACGCCGTCTTCGCCCCGGTGCTCAAGGGACGGGTCACCGGCCACCCCGGCATCGCCGAGGGGCACCGGGTGCGGACCAGCGAGGTCTACCTCACGGATCGCGCGACGTTCGCCCGGACGCTGTCGCGCTGGTACGTCCTGCGCACGCCGGCCGGCGATTCCGCGGGCGCCGTGCACTAGGTCGGCGCGGCCTCCCCGGGCCCCCGGTCCAAGTCCCAGTTCCAAGCCCAGTCCAGCCGAGCCGAGCCGCACGCGGCGTCGGTTGACGGAGTCTTGCGCATGCGCCTCTGGATCCTGTCCGACCTGCACCGCGACATGGGCGTCCCGTGGACGCCTGAGGCCATTCCTGAGGCCGATGTCGCCGTCGTCGCGGGCGACGTCGGCGAGGGGATCGAGACCTCGCTCGATTGGCTCGCGCGCACGATACGCCCGCACATGCGCGTGGTCTTCGTGGCGGGAAACCACGAATACTACCGGTCGTGCCGTCCCGACGCCCTGGCGGCCGGGCGGATCGCGGCGGCGCGGTCCGGCGTCGACTTCCTGGAGGACGAGGCCACCTGGATCGGCGACGTCGCGTTCGCCGGGTGCACGCTCTGGACCGATTACCGGCTGGACGGGGACGGGCGGGTGGCGTCCTCGATGGACGACGCCCGGCGGATGCTCGCCGATCACCGCCGGATCGACCGGGCGCGCCGCCCGGCGGCCATGCCGTTCCGGCCCGAGGACGCCGCCGCGGTCCACCGCGCCAGCCGCGCCCGGCTGGAGTCGCTCGCCCTCGACCGGGCGTGGACCCTGGCCCGGGCCCGGGTCGTCGTCACCCACCACGCCCCGGCCGCGGCGTCCCTCGACCCGGCCTTCGCGGGCCGGCCGCTGAACCCGGCCTTCGCCTCGCGCCTGGAGGGGACGATCGGTCGCCTGGGGGCTGCCGTCTGGGTCCACGGGCACGTCCACGCCAGCCGCGACCACGTGGTCGGTCGGACCCGGGTTGTCTGCAACCCCAAGGGGTATGGGCGCGAGAACCGGGCCTTCGACCCCGCGCTGGTCCTCGACGCCACGACCTGAGCGTCCGCCGCCCGTCCCGCCGCAACCGCCTGGAGAATGCCATGAAGGACGTGACCCCGGACATCGCGCGCGGCATCGTCCTGCGGCACCTGCCGCGGGCCCTGCGCGCCGGCCTCGACGCGGACGCCACGGACGGTCCGCTCCCGGCGCAGCTCGCCGCGGACGCCGAGGCGGCCACGCCCGGGCTGGGCGCCGGCGTGACGGCGTGGCTTCGCGAGAACGTCGGGCCGTGTCCCGGGCTGGACGTGCCGCCGCAGGACGGTGCCGCGGGGCCGGGGGAGGCCGACGGTTGCGGCCTCGGCGCCCTCGACCGGGCGGCCGCGCTCGGGGACGACCCCACCCTCCGGGAGATCGCCGACGCCCTCGTCCTGCTCGGCGCCTTCGAGCGCGTCGCGGAGCACGCCGGGCGCGCCGCGGCCGCGGCCTGGTCGTACCTCGATCGGCTCCCGGAGGTCGGGGCGCAGCTCCACCGGCTTGCGCCCGTCCCCGCAGGCGCTCAGGCCGGCGGGGACGCCGCGCGCGCGCCGTGGGCGCACCTCGACCCGCTCGGGAGGCCGGCGGCGGCTCCCGACGGCGCGACCCAGGCGACCGACGAGGCCGGGGCGTCCTGGCGCGCGGAACTCGAATCGGCGTTCGCGGACATCTGCCAGGAGGCGCGCCTTCTCGCCGTCGGCCTCTCGGCCGTCGCGACGGGCCGGTCCCGCGGCCTCTGGACCACGGGCACGCTCGCGCAGGTCGCGGCGGTCGTCGGGCAGGCCGTCGCGCAGCCCCTGACGGTCGCCGCCGAGCGGGACGGACGCCGGGCCGGCGAAGCGCGCGCCCAATCCGAGATCGCCGACCTGCGGGACATGGTGCGCGCCTACCGGGACGAGGCGGACCGCCGGCAGGACGGCGGGGCCGCCGCGGTCGCCGACGTCCCCGCAGGCCACGTCCTGGTCTGCCCCCACCTGAATCGGACGGGCCACAGCAAGGCCAAGGAGGTGGCGCGCGGCTACGAGAACGCGATCGGCACGGCGCTGCCGCTGGTCCCGACCCCTGACCTCGCCGGCGTGCGCCGTGCCCTCCTGGAGGAGTTCCCGCACGCCGTCGCGGCGGTGGACGCCACGCTCGGCGCGTTCGCGGCGCGTCCGCACGTCCACGCCCCGCCGATGGTCATCGCGGGGCCGCCCGGGTCCGGCAAGTCGCGGTTCGTCCGGCGGCTGGGCGAGTCGCTCGGCGTCGGGGTCTACCGCGTGGACGGCGCGAACGACGCCGGAGGCTCCTTCGGCGGCACCGAGCGGCGCTGGTACTCGTCCGAGCCCTGCCGGCCGTTCATGGCCGTCGCACGGCATGCCCAGGCCAACCCCATCGTGATGGTCGACGAGGTCGACAAGGCGGCGACGCGGACCGATCATGGGCGTCTCTGGGATTCGATGCTCCAGGCTCTCGACCCGGAGAACGCCGCCCGCTTCCCGGACCCCTGCCTGCAGGTCGAGCTCGACCTCTCGTGGGTCACCGTCATCTGCACCGCCAACGCGCCTGCCGTCCTGCCGGCGCCCCTGCTGGACCGGATGCGGGTCGTCCGGTTCCCGGAGGCACGCGCCGACCACCTCGACGCCCTGCTCCCGGGCATCCTCGCCGGGGTCGCCATGGAGGCGGGGTTCGACCCGCGATTCCACTTGCCCCTCGACGCGGTCGAGCGCGCCGCGTTGCGGGCGCGCTGGCGCGGCGGCTCGTTGCGGCGCTTGCGCCGGGCGGTCGAGGCGATCCTGCGCGTGCGGGATCGCGCGCTGACCCGGAGCCCGCAATGAACATCCGCCCGAGCGCCGACGGGACGGGGACGCCCGTCCGGGCGGAGCCGGGCGTGTGCTGGCTCGCCCCGGCCGCGATGGCCGGGATCCTGGCGCACGCGCGGGCCGCGGAGCGGGTCTCGCCGCGCCCCGCCTTCTGGGTGCTGTCGGACCTGCGCGTCGACCTCCGCCCGGACCTCGCGCTCCCGGAGCCGCTGCCCGCCTTCGACGCGATGCTGGTCGCCGGCAACGTCGGCCCGGGCCTCTCCGCGTCCCTGACCTGGCTCGCCCGGGCGCTCGACGGCCGGCAAGGCCGTCGGCCGGTCTGCGTCGTGCCCGGCAACGTCGAATACCGATCCGGCACGCCGATGGCCGAGGCGCTCGCCCGGGGTCGCGAGCTCGCCGCCGATCTCGGCCTCGTCCTGCTCTCCGACGACGCGTTCCGGTTCGGGCCCGCCCACGGCGACGGGACCGTCGTGGTCGGTGCCACCCTGTGGACGGACTGGCAGCTGGGCGCGTCGTCGGGCCGGCCCCCGGCGCGCGTCGCGGCCCGCACGGCCTGGGAGGAGGCCGGGCGCATCGAGCTCCGCCGCGGACGCCCCCTGACGCCCCTGGACACCCTCGCGATGCATGCGCGCAGCCGTGCCTTCATCGAGGACGCGCTGACGAGCGCGGCGATCGGCTCCCTGGGCCTCCCGCCCGGCCCGAACGCGTGCGTCGACACCGCGCTGCCGGGCGACGCGGCCGTCGTCGTGACGTGCCACGCGCCGACCCCGCGCTCGCTCCCCGTCGACTGGGAGGGATGGCACGCCGACCCCTGGCTGCCGGCGTCCCTGGCGTCGGAGGCCGCCGCCGCCATGGCGGCCTGGGGGGCCCCGTCGCTGTGGGTACACGGCAACGTGCCGGCGGCCGCCGACCACCGGGTCGCCAAGACGCGCGTGGTGGCCAACCCGCGGACCGGCGGCCGCGACCACGCGATGGCGGCGCACGCCTTCGACCCGACCCTCGTCGTGACGGCCTGAGGCGCCGCCACGATCCCGAACACCGGAGCTGGGAATGGGAGCGCACATGGACATGTCGAGAGCACGCGGCCCGCGCTTGGCGCGTCGGGGCGGGACGATGCCGCCGCGCTGCTGCCCGCTGACCCTGTGGCGGACCCGGGCGCCGTCCGAGATCGCCAAGTCCGACGTGACGGCCCTGGCGGGCGCTGTCGCCGCGACCGCGATCCTGCACGAGCGCCGCTGGCCCGCGGCCCGGGCCGGCGATCCCGCCGCGGCCGCGGCCGTCGCCATCGACCGGATCCGCCACCACGGTCCCGAGGGCCCGCTCGCCGACCTGGTGATGGGGAACCTTCTCGTCCTGGCGCACCGGGACGGCGACCCGACCGCGGGCGTCGTGCTGTCCCACGCGCTGCGCGCCCTGTCGCGGTCGCGCCCCGGCCACGGCGAGTTGGCCCGGATCGCGCGGGCGTGGACCGCGCGGTCTGGACGCGCGGCGCGGCCCCGCCGCGGGAGGCGCGCGTGACGGCCGGGGTGGGTCCGACCCGCGCCGCGTCCGCGATCCCGCGCCGCGAGGCGACGGCGCGCGCGTTCCTCGCCCTCCTGGTCGAGGACGGCCGTCCGGCGGCGAGCTTCGACGAGGCGGTCGACGCACTCCTCGACGGCCCCCGGCGCCCGAGCGCCGACCTCGCCGGCGCGGCCGTCGCCCTCGGCCGCGCGGTGGACGCCGTCGGCGGGGTCGGCGCGCTTCCCCGGCTCGGCCCCGCGATCCTGCTGGTGACCGTGCCGGCCATGGAATGGGTCGAGCCGGTCGCCTCCGCGTCCGCGCTGTGCCTCGTCGACCCGGGGCGGCGGTTCCCGCGCGGCGACGGCCGTGCGGGAACCGCCCTGGTCGTGCAGGCCGACGGCTCGTCGTCGGGGCACCAGCCGGACAGGCGAAACGGCGAGGTCCGGCAGGCGCTCCAGGACGGCGCCGTCGTGATCGGGGTCTCGCAGGATCCTGCGCGGCTGCTGCCGCGCGACCTGGTGCGCGGCGCCGAGCTCCGGATCGAGGTGGAGGCCCTCGACCCGACCGAGGTCGCCCTCGTCGTCGAGGCGGTGACGGGCGCGGCGCCGCGGTCGCGCCTGTCCGCCGCCGGGGCCGCGCTCTGCGATCCCGGGGACCTGAGCCTGGCCGTGCACGCCGCGCGCGGCGGCGAAGGCTCCGCGAGCAGGCTCGCCGCGATCGTGTCCGCCAAGGCCGGGACCGACCGGGGCGGACCGGGGCTGGAGGAGCTGCACGGCTACGGCGCCGCCCGCGACTGGGGCCTTTCCCTCGTCCTCGACCTGAGGGCGTGGCTCGCCGGCGGGCCGGCTGCGCCGCGGTGGGCCGACCTCGAATCCGCGGCCCTGCTGTCCGGTCCCCCGGGCGTGGGCAAGACGGCCTTCGCGGCGGCGCTGGCCCGCAGCGCCGGACTCCCCCTGATCGCGGGCTCGCTCGCGCAATGGCAGGCGGCCCGCGACGGCCACCTCGGCCACACCCTGGGCGCGATGCGCGCGTTCTTCGACCGCGCCCGCCGCTCCCCCTGCGTGGCCCTCGTCGACGAGATCGACTCCTTCGGCGACCGCGCGAGCTTTCCCGAGCATAGCCGGGATTACGCCACGCAGGTCGTCAACGCCCTGCTCGAACACCTGGCCGGGGCCGCCTCCCGCGAGGGGGTCGTGGTGGTCGGGACGACCAACCACCCCGGCCGGATCGACCCCGCGATCCTGAGGTCGGGCCGGCTTGAGCGCCACGTCCGGATCCAGCCGCCGGACGCCGTCGACCTGGCCCTCATCCTGCGCGGATACCTCGCCGGCGCCCTGCCGGGCCTCGACCTGCGGCCCCTCGCGGGCCAGCTGCTCGGCGCCACCGGCGCCGACGCCGAGGCGGTGGTCCGCCGGGCCCGCGGGCTTGCGCGCCGGGCGGGGCGCGACCTCGACGCGGCGGATCTTGCCGCGGCGGCGGCTGAGGCGTGGCCGCCGTTGCCCGCGAGCGTACGCCGCAGGGTCGCGGTCCACGAGGCGGGGCACGTGCTCGCCGCCGCGACGATCGGGGCGGGGGCGGCGTCGCTGTCGGCCGCGATCGGCGCCGAAGGCGGCGCGGCGTGGATCGGGGCCGGGGAAGGGGCGGGTCCCGTCACCGAGGCGCAGCTCGACGAGCGCCTCGCCATCATGCTGGCGGGCAGGGCCGCGGAGGAGGCCGTGTTCGGCGACGTGACGGCCGGGGCCGCGGAGGACCTCGCGGCGGCGACGCGCCTCGCCGTCGCGATGGAGACCCACCTCGGCTTCTCGCCGCGCACGCCCCTGGTGGCGCTCCCGAAGGCGGCCACGGCCGACCTGCTGCGCGTCCCCGGCGTGGCGGCCGCCGTGCACCTTCGCCTGACGGCGGCGTACGGGCGTGCCTCCGGGGCCGTTCGGGCCCGGCGGGCGGCCTTGGGTCGGCTGGCCGATGCCCTGGATCGCCAGGGCGACATCGGCGACGCGGCGATCAGAAAGATAATCCGGGGCTCGCGCCGCCGGGGCGAGCCGGACGCCGACAGGTGAGCCGTGGCGCCTGTGGACAATGTCGTCGATCCACGATCGCGGCGCCCCCGGCCGCGGTCGAATACACGGCGTTTCCGCGATCGAGTGCGCTGGACTGAAATAGTCTCGTCTTCGATCTGCGAGCAAACAGCGAAATCGACTGCGGCGATAGTCGATCTTGATCCCAAGTTGATCCAAGTGTCGCGTGCAGTAGAGCGGCGATCGATGCGGGAGGGTTCTCAAAACGAGTCAACATGACGAGGCATCGGCGGCGGTGCGCCGATCGCCTCACTGAGTTACCTGGCGCATCGACTGATCGGAGGGCGCGATTGGTGAACACGGCGCTAAGCGCGAAGGGAGAATGACTGCCTTCGCGCTACGGACTCGTGACTCATCTTCGACTGAAGGCGGCCGCGACAGGCGGACAACAATACCCCCCATGGGTATATTGGCATCGTCCCGTTCCGGGGACGCGTTTAAGGAGGGCATGCTTGTGACCAAGATCGCTTTCTTCTCCGACGACGACGCGGGCGCGCTGTGCGGCCGCATGCTCTGCCTCGGGTTGTCCGCCTTGCACGGCGACACCACCCTCGCCCTCGCCGGGGCGGCCCCCGCGGCCGGGGGCGCCGGGGCGCCCGGGGGGACGTCGGTCGTCGCCCTCGCCCCGAACGCGAATGCGTTCGAGGTCGAGCGGGCGGCGCGCGCGGCGACCACGCTTGGCGGCGACTTCGTCGCCGCGCTGCCCCTGACCAGCGTGCGCGACCGCGCCTTGCGGAATCAGTTCGATGCCGTGGTCACGGTCGGCTTCCAGGAGGCCTCCGCCTCCCGGGCGCTGAGGGCGGCGCGGTATCTCGCCGCGGAGGACGCCGGGGCCTTCGCCGCGGCGCCCCCGGCCTGGTTCCTGGCGGGGCCGGGGCAGTCGGAACTCCGGACCCGGGCGCAGCTGGCCTCGGCCGTGGGGCCGCGCCTGCCGTTCGCGACCCGGGCGCTGCCGATGGCGCTGCCCTGGCTGTCGCCGGCCGAGCGTCGTCGCCTCGCCGCCTGGGAGGCGGACGCGACTGTCATCCGCATGGGCATGCTCCTCGCCGCCTTGGCGCTCTGCGTCGCGGCCGATCCCGGGGCGAGGCGGCTGGAGGCCGCCGACCTCGCGACGCTGATGGCCGCGCGGACGCTGCCCGCCGAGCTGGCGTTGTCCGACCGGCTCGTCGGACTGGCCAACGCCTATGAGGAGCTCGACGCCGCCGTCGAGGCGATGGGTTGGCCGCGCCATGCCGCGTGCGCGCCCGGCCGGCGTGCGCTGCCCGCGCGGGTCGGCGCGACGCATGCCCGTCGGAGCTCGGACGGCGAGCCGGCCGGCATCATGCCGCGCCGGGCCTGACGTGGTCCGACGCCTGTCGCCGAGTTCGCCCGGGTGCGTCGGCGCCAGCCCGGGCGCCCGTCCCATCAAGCCCCCGGCCGTTCCCGATGCGGGGACGGTCGCCGTTCCGGACCCCGCTGCGGCATGCCGCTGGGCGCGGGCCGGCCCTTGCACCGAGGAGCGTAGAATGAGCGCACGGACATCCTTGTCATGCCCCCCGCGAAAGCCGTCCCGGCCCGAGACCGGCGCCGGGGAGGGAGCGGGCTGCCGCCGTGCGCGGGGACCGAGCGGGACGAGCGCCAGGCGTGCGGTCCCCGTGCGCGGCCGCGGGTTCCTCGCTGTGCCTCGGCGGGCGGCGTCTGGCCGCCGGCCGGACGATCTTTTCCGCGTGCCCTACGAGATCGAGCTGGATCCCGGCTTCGACGCGCGCGACGACCTCGCACACGGCCTCGACGGCTTGCCGTCGCCCGGCGGGCGCGGTTCTTCGAGGCGAGGCTGGGACGACCTTGACCCGAACGCCGACTGAGGCGCCGCGGTGGGCCGGCCCGTAACGACGAGGGAGACGACATGCAGACCTGCCCGGCGTCCGCGCCCGATCCCGAACCCGCGCCGACCCCGCGTCCCGCGTCCACGCGCGTCGCCGACGCCGCCCGCCCGGTCCGGCCCCGACCGGTCGATGGGGCCGCTCCACACGACGCCCTGCTGGCCCTCGACATCGAGACCGTCCCCGACGCCGCCTTGGTGCCCCCGGACTGGCCTCCCGACCGTTTCCCGAAGAACGCTTGGCACCGGATCGTGGCGATCTCGTTCGTCACCGCGGACATCCTGCGCGAGCCCGGCGGGCGGGAATCGTACGCGGTGACGGCGTGCCGCAGCGGCGGGGAGGGGGATTGGGACGAGGCGCGCCTGCTCCGGGCGTTCTGGAGGTTCTTCGAGGCGCGCCGCTACCGCGTGGTGACATGGAACGGCCGGGCGTTCGACATGCCGACGATCCTGGCGCGGTCGATGATGCACGGCGTCGAGGCGCCCGCCTGGTTCCGCCGCGGGACGCGGTGGGAGGGTTACCGGCATCGGTTCGCCCTGGACTGGCACAACGACCTGATGGACGCGACGTCCGAGCACGGAGCGGCGCAGCGGCTGACCCTCGACGAGGCCGCGGCCTCGATCGGCCTGCCGGGCAAGATGGGCGAGCACGGGTCCCGCGTGTCGGCGATGGTCGCCGCGGGCGAGACCGAGAGGGTCAGGGCGTATTGCGAGACGGACTGCCTGAACCTCTACGCGCTCTACCTGCGCTGGGCTCACCTGTCCGGACGGACGGACGCGGCCGGGCACGATCGATCGGTCCTCGACCTCATGGACCACCTCGACCGCGCGCGGGCGGCGAGCCCCCACCTGGGGCGGTTCGTGGACGCTTGGCGGCTCTGTTCCGCTGGTCGTGCGATGGTCGTCCCGGCCCAGGCCGGCTCGGAGACCATCGCTTGAGACGCGGGCGGTGGGTGTCTTGCTGGGACTGGTCCGGATCGGCGGTGGTTCCCTCGACGGCGCCGACAGGGCATCCTGACCGGCCGCCGGCTCGGGCTTCGCGGGCGACGCTGCGGCGTGAGTTAACTGGTCGTCGCCAAGGCTGACGATCCTGTCTCGCCCGGTAAGCCCGGTACGGATGCCTTCACCCGGAGAAACAAACGCGCGCCCCTGACGTGGCCGCAAGCTAAGCCGGCACGCTGAAGGAAGCAGCCACCCGTTTAGCCGGAACGAAGTGGATCGCGCCGGCAAGGGAGCCGCACACCACTCAACGCCGTTCCGCTTCCAAGATGCTGCGTAGGGCATCGAGGGCCGCATCGCGGCCAGCCTCGGTCCTGAGGCCGCGCCATAGGCGCATGCACTCGTTGTCGGCCCACAACCGCCGGGGCACCGTCCCGGAAATCAAATCCTGTACGGGGACGCCCAGCAGGCTGGCGATCATTTGCAGGCGGGAGTGGATCGTCTCGCGCTTTTCCGGCATCGTCTAGCTCCGCCTATCCCGCCGAACCAGAGAGCTGCATCAGCATACCCAGCTCCACTTGCGATTGAAAGCCGCGTCGCGATCATGCTTGGGTCGGCTAGATCGTCGCGGGCCGGCCCATCTGGGTTTGGCGCCTCGATATACGCGACGGGGTCATGGGGCCGGACCATCCGCGCCTGCCTTGACCGGCCCGGTTTGACCGGTCGATCCATTCCCTTATCGAGGTGGACGGTGTGCAGTCCGCTTTGCCAGGCTCGAAGTCTGCCCGGTTCGAAGTCGGGCGGGCGTCGGCGGATCGCGTCCCCACATGCGCGAAGCCGAATCGAGCCGGGCTAGGCAGCCTGCGATGTATCCGAGATCGCTCTGATCGCCCGATCGTTTCGTGGGCTGGCCCCGCGCCTTGCGTCGCGGCGATCCGCCGGGGCCATGTCATCGACGGGGCCTTGCAGTTCACGATCGAGGATGGCTCGCCTTTCGAAGGACTGGGACGCGCTGGCCGCCGACGCGAGGGGCTTGGCGGCCCTGGCGGCCATCCAGGTCGATGCCACCGGCCCGTGACCTCAATCCCGGCGGTCCGGGCGAAAGGGTCGAGACCCGCCCGGACACCGCTCGCGGCGCGCGCCGGGTTCGGCCTGAGCGACGGACGCGACGGACGAGCGCGACGCCGAGCCGCGGCGGAGGAGTCGTTCACGACGCCGTGGTACGATGCGCGCCGGATTCGGCGGGCGCCGACGCCCGCGCGTCGGCGACGGACAGGGGTAAGTGCCGCTCATGAGGGACATCGACACGAAGAGCCCCGCCGGCATCGTCGCGCTGATGTCCCTGCGCGGCCTGGGACCGACGGGCGCGGAGCGGCTCGCCGAGCGCTTCGGCACGTTGGGCGAGGTCTTCGACGCCGAGCCGCGGGGACTGCGTGGCATCGTCACGGCGGCGGCGGCGGCGTCGCTCCGGGACGCGGACGCCGTCGCGGATGCGCTCGCCAGGGCGGCCCGGACCCTGGATCAGGCCGACCGGCTCGGGGTACGCGTGCTCTCGGTCCACGACGGGGATTATCCCGCGGCGCTCCGGGACCTGCAGGACCGACCGCCGATCCTCTACGCGAAGGGTGACCTCCGGGCGATCGAGCGGAGCGTCGCCTGCATCGGCACCAGGGAACCGAGCGAATTCGGCCGGAAGGTCACGGCCGCCATCGTGCGGCGGCTCGTGGAGGCCGGCTGGACGATCGTAAGCGGCCTCGCGATCGGCGTCGACGAGCTCTCCCACGCGACCGCGCTTCGGTCGGGGGGGCGGACCGTAGCCGTGATGGGCGGCGGCCTGGACGGCGTGTATCCCCGGCAGAACGCGAGGCTCGCCGACGAGATCGTGGACGGGGGCGGCGCGCTGCTGAGCGAGCAGGCGTTCGGGATCCCGCCGGCCCCCCGCAACCTCGTGCAGAGGGATCGGCTGCAAAGCGGCCTGTCCGTGGCGACGTTCGTCATGCAGACCGACGTCAAGGGCGGGTCGATGCACACCGTGCGCTTCACCCTCATGCAGGGGCGCCTCCTGTTCGCGCCGGTGCCGCGGGCCCGGCACGCCGAGGAACCCAAGAGCCGGGGCATCCTCGCGCTGACGCAAGTGCCCGGGCGCAGGCTGTCGGCCATGGTCGGGGCCACGGGCGAGTATGCGGAACTGCTCCTCCGGAGGTTCGGCGAGAATGCCGTCGCCATCCCGCTGGAGAGCGGCGACGACTACCCGGCGATGCTCGACGCCATCGAGGGGCGGCTGTCCCCGGCGCGCCCCGGAGGGGAGGGGAGGGCGACGGCTCAGATATCGATGATCTGAGCGGCGTCCCGGCGGGAACCCGGGCCGGCGGCCGAGGGTCGAGGCCGGACCGCCGACGTTGCCGACGTCACGGTACGCCGATAGCCTGGCGGGCGCTTGCACGCCGAGTCGGGCCAAACGTCGTCCGGCGCGTGTCTTGCGGGTGGCGCCAGGCTGCCCGACGGCACGCGACGCGTGGCCGCCGCCCCGGGGCGTGTCCCTGGCGCGGATGGCGGGGGGGCCGGCGGACGCCATGACCAAGACCTTCCTGTTCGACCTCGACATGACCCTCGTCGACACGTCCGCCCTCGCGACGCTGCGCAAGACCCAGCAGTGGCACCTCGTGGCCGCCAACATGCACCTGGTCAGGGCGTTCCGCGCGCTTCCCGGGGGCGTCGCGCCCCACGAGATGCCCGCGGCCCTGTCGATGGCGGGGCACCGCGTCGGGATCGTCACGTCCTCCCCGCGCCCCTACGCCGAGGAGATCACGAGGCTGTTCCGCATCCCCTACGACGTGCTGGTCTGCTACGAGGACACCGCGGACCATAAGCCCGACCCCGCCCCCCTCCTGGAGGCGCTCAGTCGGCTCGGGGTCGCGGCGGGGGCGGACGTCCACTACGTCGGCGACGACGTGGGCGATGTGGAGGCATCGTACCATGCGGGGATCGTGTCCGTCGGGGTGGGGTGGAGCCCGACGTCGCCCTTCGAGTTCTCGTCGGCCGCCCCCGACATCTTCGTCGGCAGGCCGTCGACCCTCCTGAGGACCGACCGGCTCGGGAGCCTGCCCTACGTCGGCGAGAGCCTCGCGGCGGGCCGGCCGTACTACGGCCATTGGGGGTCCATCCTACGATGCGACGACGGCCCGGGGGTCTATGCGCTGGGTCGGTACTTCACGACTTCCGACCCGAGGCACGCCGGGAGCCGGCTGTCCGAGGCCGTGCTGAGGCTGAAGGAGGACGATGGGCCCGCCGAGGCGCTCGGCCGCGCCCTCGGCAAGGCGGTCGACCGCCTGGACTGGACCCCCGACATCGTCGTTCCAGTTCCCCCCAAGCCCTCCCAGGCGCGCAACAGGTTCGCCGCGCTGCTCGGCGTCGCCGCGCAGCACATGCCGGACGAGGTGGAGGTCGAGCGCGACGGGCTGCGCTGCACGCGGGAGGTGGAGGGTTACAAGGCGCTCGGTCCCCTCGAACGGCGCGAGGCGGTCAAGGGCGCATTCGAGTCCGAGTTCACCTGGGGGCGAGCCAAGATCCTGCTCGTCGACGACGTCTATACGACGGGCGGCACGACCGCCGCGTGCGCGGAGGCGTTGCTCGGCGACGGCGCCTCGGAGGTCCGCATCATGGCCCTGGCCAAGGACCAGCGCACGTTCGCGAGGAAGGTCTGCCCGGCATGCGGCCGTACGATGCGCGTCAGGATCAGCGGCGTCGGGGTCAAGTTCTGGGGTTGTTCCGGGTACCCGGACGCGTGCCGCAACACCGAGGACCTGTGAGGACGGTCGAGCGCGTCCCCGGGCCCCTGGACTTTCGGCGATCCCGGCGCGGGCGGTCGGTCCGTCGGGTCCCGACCTCCCTGGGCGGCCTCGTGGTCAGCCGCCACAGGCTGGACGTGGGTGCGGGCGTCATGCGGGGGAGGAAGCCGCATGATCGCGGTGAAGAAGGCCTGCCCGAGGGCCATGCGAAGCGCTCGCGGCTCATCGGCGGGCGCATCGTGGGCGGCGCCGCGGCCGGTCGCGGGGTTTGTCCACAGGTTTGAGCGCAGCCGGGAAGGCCCCTCAGCCGCCCGCTCATCGGTTTGTGTTCGGCGACCCGGGATTCATCTCCCGCCCCGGAGTTGCGTTCGGGCGGCCCTCAAGAAGCCTCGCAAGGCCCTTCGACTGTGCCTCGGCCGCCTCGGGCAGCATGGGCCATGCGCTCGGTGAAGTTGCTACCGCCTCGGGCTTTTCTCGCGAGCGAACGGCAGTGAGCATGGCGTCGGAGCCGCCTGGACCTGTCGCCGGCCCGGAGACGATCGCGATGCCCGACCGAAGTGAAGAATGCGATGGTCACATGCCCGGCACGGGAAGCGACCTGTCGAGGATGTTCGCCCTCGACCGACAGGGAGCGTTCCCGCACACTGGCGATGACCGCGCGCGACCGCAAGGCGATCCGGAGCAGTGCCGGCAGGCGTTCGATCTGGCGTTCAGTCGTGAAGACGCGGATCCCGCCGCGGTCCATCCCGTCGACCTGAACGCGTCACTGCTAGAGACGTTCGGCCCCGACGGGGTGCTCGGCATCCGCGAATTCGTCGACCGCCACGCACGGCTCATGGCGAGCCGGTCGCGCCGCATCGAACGGTTCCCCCGGCCGGATCCCGATCCGCGTGCATACGAGGCGGCGGGTGCCTTCGCCGGCCGGTGCCACCGCCTGCGGCTCCTCTCGGTCGAGGCCGGCCCAGGCGGGGAGCCGCGCCACCGGCTGATCGACCGGGAGATGTCGTTCGCGCTCCAGGGCCGCCGCGCGGTCCGGATCCGCGGTCTGACGCAACAGGAGCAGGCCCGCAAGATTCGCGGCGAGCGAGCCCAGGCCCGACGGGCGGAGACGCTCGACCGGAAGGCGCGGGAGGTCGCCACGCCGGTCATCGGACGGCTCGTCGACGCGCTGGTCCGGCATGATCGCGACCACGTCGTGCCGCCGGCCTGGCACGACGACGGGTACCTGCCACGCGAACTCGTCGGGCGGCGCATCGCCGAGGCGGCCGCCTTCATCGTCGAGTACCATCACGTGGCCGGTTTCGACCGGGCCCGGCTCGCGCGGTGGCAGGCGACCCTGACCGGTCGGGTCCGGCAAGCCCCCAGGCCGAGGCTCCTGACGGCGGGCGCCGCGGCGATCGCGTCGGATGACGAGGCCGCGCTCCTCGGCCTGGTGCGGACCGACGAGGCGTGATGACATCGCCGCGAAGGCCGAACATGAGCGCGAATGACAACCGCTGGCCTGAGTTCGAGGACCGAACATGCGCGGTCGACCTGGCGCGGCGGATGGCTGAGGCGGATGAACGCTTGCGCGTCGCGCCGCGTGACATGCCGACGTTGCAGCGCCGCCTTGAGTACGTTCTCCGGGCCTTCGAGACCGATGACCTGGCGGTGGTGTGCCGCGCGGCCGATGGTACGCCGACCGGGGCCAACCTGACGGAACATGGCTTCGATCTCGCCGCGAGGTTGAGCCGGGGCGACATGGCGCTGTTCCCCGCGATGGGCAGGGTGAAGGCGGTGAGGCCCTGGAACCGGTGTCGGCTCCGCACCGTCCGCGAGCGATCCAATGATTTCGGGCCACCGCGAGACGGCCCGGCGAGGGTGGTGGCGACCGCGCCGTCGCACTATCGGCTAGCGGACGTCGAGGGATCCGAGACGGTCGTTCTCATCGACCCGATCGAGACCTGGCAGTCTCACCCGGCCCAACTCTCGTACGGGCGTAAAGTGGCGACCGTTCGATCGGCCTGGGAAGTCTTCTCGATCGAAGGCCGTTCCCACGGTTTGCTTTTTGAGACGTCGAACGGATACGAGGGCATCGACGCTAGCGGCGGGCATCGCGCCGAGGACACGCTCCCGGGCGCCGTTTGGCAGATCAGCGTCAACTACTGACAACCGAGTTGGGCGACGCAGCGATTTCTTGGAGCGGAGAGGCGGCATCGCACCTGCGCATGCCCGGATCTGGCCGCGTCGACAGCGCGGGATCCGTGTGGCGCATGCCCCTTCGCCAGGCCTCATTTGCCCTCGCCTTTCCTGCCGGACGGGGTTGGCTGCGCGGGGTCTCAACCTTGCGGATTGCCGGCGACGCGTTTCGGCTCGCCGGTATGCATAGCGTGGCGCGAAATAAGCGCCCCTTGAGATCGGAATAAACGACCCTTGAGCCCTGTGCGCTCTTCGAGAGCGACCGCGCCAGTCATCGACGGCCGCGAATAAGCTGCCCCGAACGCGAACGGGGCCATGCGGCCTCACGCCCTACGGAGCGATCTGCAAAGCCTGGAAGGGCGCGCCCCCCTACTTATCCAGAACCCGCACCACCAAGCTCCGCGACCAAACATCTAGCCCAGGCGGAATCCCCTCCGCCGCCTGGGCTAGATCGTCTCAGCCGACGAGCGAACTGGCTTCTCGCCCGCCCCGCCGCGGGGCCGGATCGTCCCTGTCTTCGGACGGCTCGACGTCGGAGACATCGCCCGTGATTGCGCTGCGCAGCAGAGCAACGAGCCGCCGCCGATTGATCAGGAACAGGAGGCCGGCCAGCCCAAGGTAAGTCCAAGCCAGCCAAGTCAGCGTCGTGATCGTGCGCGCCTCGTCGTTGCGGTAGACGAAGGCCAGCCCGACCTGAACGGCGAACAGACCAGCCAACGTTAGCGCGGACACCAACCCGAAGCGCAGGCGCAGCAGGAGCGCGATGCCGAGCAGCGACTGGGCCGCCGTCAGGAAGAACTCCTCGTTCTGGCGCGTATCGAGTGGCAGGGGGCTCGTCGCGCCCGCACCAATGCTCAGGGCGAGCGGCAGCATGCCGACGAGCAGGGTCCACTGGTTGATCTTGTCGCTGATCATCGCGATCAGCCCGTCACCGGCACGGTTGGCACGCACGAACAAAACCGCCACCGTTATCGCCGGGGCCTCGCTGGCCAGGGGGGCCAGCCACTGGATCAGCAGGAACTCGTTGAGCCCAATCGCCCGGCCCGTGTTGACCATGGCCTCGGCGAAGGGCTCGGCTGAAACCAGGATCACGCCACTCGCCGTCGCCACAAGTCCGGCCATTGCCGCCCATTGCAGGCCCGGAGACAGTGTGTCGAGCGCCGCGGCTGGTCCCGGCTCCTCGGCTTCCTCCGGATTGTCGCTCTTCTGCATGCTGCGCACGCGCCAGACATAGGTTCCGAAAATCGCGAGAAGCACGACGAAGTCGACGAGCGAGATGGCGCGCTTGAGGACGATCACGAAGGCGTAGAGGCTGGCAACCAATAGGAACCCGACCTCGACGGCGTTGCCGGGCGCGAGGCCGATCGAGCGGTGGCGGTCCTTCATCCAGTGCAGCCCGACCATCAGCGGCCAGGCCAGGCCGACGAGCAACCGATTCGCGCCCGTCATGTTGGCGGCCGCGTACTGCGCGTACCGCGAGTCCGGGCCGGAAGCGCCAGCCATGTAGGCATAGTAGATGTCGACGGCGTATTCCGGCAGCACGGTCACCAGCGCCACTGCTGCAAGGATGAGGCCTTGGGAGACGTACTGCTCGGCCGTCTCAGCGCCCCAGGACAGCAAAAAGCCAGCGGCCAGGATGGCGATGCCGAATGCGGCGACATCGACAAAGGGGCTCAACCGCCAGCCCCCGAAGCGGAGGATGACGGCCGGAAGGGTTGCCGCGACAGCGACGGCAACCAGCATCAGAAAGCGCTTCACGCGGGATCCTTCGCATCATGCTTCGGCCTGCCCGCCTGTCCATGCCTCAGCCCCGAGCGCCCGTCCCGGGCTCGAAGGTGGCAACACGGTAGAGATAGAGCACGAGCGCCAGGATCAACACGCCATTGCCGATCGGCTCGACGAAACGGCCCACCAGGAGGTAGTTCTCGCCAAGCCAGTATCCGGCCGCCGTCAGCAGCCCGGTCCAGACGATCGTGCCCAGGGTCGAGCAGACCAGAAAGGGCGTGAGCGGCATTGCGGCAACCCCGGCCGGCACCGAGATGAGGCTGCGCACGCCCGGGACGACGCGACCGATCAGAACGGTCACGCCACCGCGTCGGGCGAACCAGGCGCCGACCCGGTCGACCTCCGCCGGGCTCAGGGTCAGCCAACGACCATGCCGGGCGGCGAAGCGTCTCAGGCGCTCGCGCCCCAGCCAGCGCCCCACGCCGTACCAGATCAGCGCTCCGGAGAGCGATCCGGCCGAGCCGGCGAGGAACACGCCGACGAGGCTGAGTTCGCCGCGTGCCGCGGCAAAGCCTGCCAACGGCATGATAAGCTCGGAGGGGATCGGCGGGAAGATGTTGTCGACCAGCATCAGCAGGAAGACGCCGAAGGAGCCGGTCTGCTCGATCGCAATCACAATCCAGTCGACCAGCGCAATCTCCCCTCAAGCGGCACCGAGCCGCGGCCTTCACCGCCGCGGTTCACGTCGGGAACGCGCCGAGTAGGCGCGGGTTCATACCGGGGCGCCAAAGCGAAGCCCGCATCGTGCCAGCGCGACGATGCAGCGAGCAGGTATCGGGAGAACGAGACGCGCTGATGCATCATCCACCCCACACGGCACCGGTCGCGCTCACAGGCGGCACAGAGTTGCTGCAGCCAAGCTTGACCTGCTGGCGTATCGAGCGGACAGCGCGTTTTGCCCCGATCATCGATGCTGCCGCATACTTCGCTCATCTGCGCAGCGCTCTCTTGGGCGCCCGCCATGCGATCCTGTTCATCGGCTGGGAGTTCGATACTCGCATCAAGCTCGATCCCGATCACCCGCTGCCGGGCTTGCCGGAGGAGCTTGGGCCGTTCCTGGCGGAACTCGGTCGGCGCAGGCCAGAGCTCAGCATTCGGGTGCTGCAGTGGAATTTGGGGCTCCTTGGCACCCTGGCGCGCGGAACTACGCCACTCTACCTCCTGAATTGGATGCGCGCTCGCGGCTTCCAGTTCCGACTCGACAGCGCCCACCCGCCGGGGGCCTCGCATCACCAAAAGATCGTGGTGATCGACGATGCGCTCGCCTTCTGCGGCGGCATCGACATGACAGACGACCGCTGGGATACCCGCGCCCACGATGATCATGATGGACGGAGGGTGCGCCCGTCAGGGCGACCCTACGCGCCGTTCCACGATGCCACGGTCGCGGTAGACGGCGCGGCTGCCGCGGCCCTGGGTACCCTCGCTCGCGAGCGCTGGCGGCATGCCACCGGCGAGCGGATCGCGCCGCCCGGTCCGCCCGTGCAAGATCCTTGGCCTGATGGGTTGACGCCGCTTCTGCGCGACGTGGCGGTCGGAATCGCTCGGACCGCGCCTGCCTATCATAGCCGCCCTGGCGTGCATGAGATCGAGCAACTCTACCTCGCCGCCATCACAGCCGCTCGGCACACGATCTACATAGAGAGCCAATACTTCGCCGCACGCTGCGTCGCCGAGGCCGTTGCTGCCCGCCTACAGGAGCCGGATGGAGCCGAGATCGTTGTCATCAACCCAGCTCGCGCCGTCGGTTGGCTTGAGGAAAAGGCGATGGGGCGGGGCCGAAGCCGCGTCCTGGCACACATCCGCTCCGCGGATCGCTATGGGCGCTTCCGCATCTACCGTCCCGTGACGGCGAACGGGCAGCCGATCTACGTGCATGCAAAGGTGATGATCGTCGACGACCGGGTGCTGAAGATCGGCTCATCCAACCTGAACAACCGCTCGATGGGTCTGGATACGGAATGTGATTTGGCCGTCGAAGCCGCGTCCGATCAAGGAACCGATCGAGCGGTCGCGGCGGGAATCCGCGGCTTGCGGAACGCTCTTCTAGGCGAGCATCTCGGCGTTCCGCCGGATGAGGTCGCAAGATCGCATTCCCGCACGGGCTCGCTCATCACCACGATCGAGGCCCTGCGCCGGGAGGCGGGGCGTACCCTGGTCCCGCTCGACGCATCAGCTGTTGAGGTCGTGAAGCCGTTGAGCGACGGTGAGCTTCTTGACCCCGAGCGGCCCGAGCCGGTCTGGCGGGCTGCGATGCACGCCTTGGCCGCCAAGCGCCACCGTGTAGCCGATCCCGCAGCATTCCTTGAATGGTGACGGGGGTGCGGTCATGATTTCCAAACATATCGGAGTAATAGGCCATATTCTCTCCTATAAATGTTATTTCTCTGCTGATTCTTCAGACAAGATTTGTTGATTGATGAACCAAACTTTGAATTATCACTTTCTTGTGCAGTCTGATAGATTTGGTCCGATGCTTTTCCATGGTAGACCACGCCAAAATGTATATTTTTTCTAATTTCGGTGACGATATGAAAAAATCTGAAGGCCTATAGCAAACAAAAATTCGCCATCAAAGGATAGATATATTAGTTGTTGAGATTCAATATCCTATGTGCCGCTTCTCGCGAAGGCCTGATATGAGAGCCTGGTATTTTGTTCTTTGCGCGCCTGGTTCAGGGATCGGAGAGGCCGACGCAGCCTCTAACCTCGAAACGGTCCGGAAGCCGTATGGCGGCGAGAACGTGAGGGGCATGCGGCTCGGTCCCAATAACGGAGCGGCAAGCGCGGCGGATACGGCTGACGACCCATGAACGAAGTCACGTTCACCTTTCCATCATGCACGAGCTGCGCGAATACAAACTGAAGCCTCGATCACGTAGGCTTCAAATCGATGGGGACCAATTCATGGGCGGCGCAGATAGTGTTCTATGAAACGTTGCGGAGGCCGTGGGCGAAGGGGATGGGTGACCGATGAATACGCTCGTAGTCGGCGGCGCCCCTTCTTGGTTGACAGCCGCGGTCGATCTAAGCTGTCACCATCGGACTGTGATGGTCGCCGGCGGCGCCGATAGCCTGGTTAGATGCTGCAGTCGGCGGCATGCCGACTGCAACACCACGCTCTCTCTTTTGATCCAGCCGACGGAACCGATGGTCGCTCGCCACGGATCGACGACTTCGAGTTCCAGCGAAATGAGTTCCTTCGACCGAATCGGTCGCGGCGGGCGCGTGCCTGGCGATCCCCAGGTGTGGCCGCATGGAGCGCCGCGTCCGGATCGAGCCGCCGGACGCGGCCGATCTCGCGCGCGCCGTACCGTGGCCGCCGTGTACCTGTGCCCGACGGCAGCCTATCCGGTTCGCCATCGAGTTCGCCTGGGTGAAAGGACTTCGCTCCCAGGATGGACCGGCCCCAGGCGGGTCGGATACCCGGGGCGGGTGTGTCGATCGGGCCGACGCTAAGGCTGTCGTCCAAACCGATCACGCGCTTGAGGATACCGAGCGACAGCTGGGTCTTGCGAAGGATGTCCGCGACGGTCGTGCCAAACGCCATGTGGTAGGTCTCGACGCGCTCTCTCATGCGAGTCTTGATATTGCGCGGCAGGGTATGGGGCGGCATCGATACGCAGTGTAAAAAGCGCAGCAATCCCATCCGCTGCGGCATCCGTCGGGCGGAAACATCGATGCGAGGAAGACGATCATCGGCTCGGGTGCAAGCCTGAACCAGGCATCGTGAAATCTCTAACGGCCGGAGCTGCTGCCTCTGGCCGCCCTGTTGCACTTGCGCCGCGACCGCACTGCTTCGTAACTGTTCGAGAACCGACGGAAGACGCCATGTCCCGAATTGCCCTTTCCATCGCGCTGCCAATCATGGTTGGCCTCGCCACGGCTCAGACGGGCGCGATCGCCCGAATTGCGGCGCCGGCGGCTATCCCTTCGAGCGGCGTGCAATTGGCCCACGGCACGACCGGCCACAGAGAGCGCGATTACGAAGGGCTGCCGGCCGCCAAGGTCTCTCTGGTCGAAGCCCTGGAGATTGCCGAGGGCGAGGGGCCTGGCCGCGCTATCATGGCCGAGTTCGAGGGCGGGATTGGCAAGCCTTGCTACGAGGTCAAGCTGCTCAGCGACGATGGCAAGCTCACCCATCATCGTGTCGACGCTAATTCCGGTCAGGTGACCAAAAGCGACGATCATCCGATCGAAAGCTATTTCACTTCATTGAAACCGTCTAACCTGCGAGATGTCGATTTGAGCTTAAGGCAAGCGGCCGTCATCGCTGCGAAAACTGGCGACAAGGTCGCGGAAGCTCAAATCGAACGCGAGGATGACGGCGTGCAATACAAAATCACGGTGGTGACTAACGGCGAGGGGCACGAGGTCAAGGTCGGGGCTGACGGAAGGATCATACCGAGCAGGTAGGACTGGCCCGGCCCCGGAGGAGCCCCACGTCCGCCCCGGCTGCATCGACTCCGCCGTCCATCGAACCGGTTCCTCGCATGCGCCGCTACGCCTCGGGATCGCCCTTGGTTCCGGACGTCTCAGGGGCGAAGCGAGCGCGGGTGTTTGCGTTGTTCTGAAAGACACGAAGCCGCCGCCAAGTGATCGGGAACGGGGGACTGGCCAGCCCGAGAGGTGTCCGAGACAGCATCGTGATCGTGCGCACCCCGTCGCCGCGGCGGACGACGACAGTACGACATGCGTCGCAGGCGTCTTGTCGAGATCGTGAGCCTCGGCCGCTCGCCCGAATGGGCTGATGCCTGCACTGATCGCGATCTTTCCGCCGATTGAGTCCTGCAGGCGCGAGACCGCGGTGGCGAGATCGTGGTCAACGCGGATCTCGACTGCCCATCCCAACCGGGGCCGGGGATCTATGAGATGATCGCGACGACCCGGCGTCGATTGATCTGTCGGGTCGTCGGTTCGAGTTCGAAGACAGGTCCGACGACGTCGCACGGGTAGGTCGACGATCGTTGCCAACCGTCGGTGGCGGCTCAGCTGCGGACGTCCTGGTTTGCCTGCGTTGTGGGCGGCAATGCGGTCGCGCGCAGTCCGCCGGATGCTTGCACAAGCAACGGGGCCAGCGTCGGAACGTTATCTCTCGCGCTTGCACCGGATCGAGGAGGGGTGGCTTTCACCAATCGTTAACCATGCCGACGATCAATTGTCCGCGAGGGGCCTCAGTGCACAAGCGGGTTTGATGCATCGATGGGTGAGGTCACGGGGCGCGATCTGGCGATCGGGGGCATGCGGGTGCAGGCAGCGCGCTTGCGAGTCATTATGGAGAATCTCGCTAACGCAGAATCGACGGCGGCCACGCCGGGAGGCGACCCCTATCGACGCAGGCATGTCCTGTTCGAACCCGTCGGCGAGGATCCGTCCCCAAGGCTGCGCGTCGCCGCCAACACGTCGGCCTTTCCGCTCAGGCGGATGGCCGACCACCCTGCCGCGGACGCCGCGGGCTTGGTGAAGTTGCCCAATGTGAACAGCGTTGCGGAAACCATGGATCTCCGCAACGCCATCGGCGCCTACCAAAAGAACCTGGACGTGGTCTCCGCCTTCGAGCGGATCGAGCAAGCGACGATCGACGTCCTGAAAGCTTAGATAGATGTGAGTCGGAGCCGAAGGGCGCCCTCCCTCGGGAGAGCCAACATCCTCGAAGACCGAAGGAATCTCGATTCGAAGTGAGGCCCCGGTCGGCGCCGGTCAGGACCCTGCGGCCTTCCCGATCTTGGCAGAGGAACCAACGGGCCAACTCGGTTCTGGTTGGGAGCCGCTTCCAAGCCGACCGGCAGCTCGACGCTCCCAATCGGCAGGTGCGGCGACAGGGGCCGGACGCGCGGGCCTAACAGCGAAAGGTCGCCCCTGCGTGGCCTGCGTCGACCGGCTGCCGCCCCCCGCCGAGGCGTGGCATCGGGTCTACGAACCGTTCACGGATGTGCGGGCCGCTTTGGGAAGGCGGGTAGGGTTCGTCGACGAGCGCGACCGGCTGTGACCCGAGGAGACCCGACAGGTTTTCCGGGCCCGGGCAGCGCTCGTGACAAGGACGCAGCGAGGGCCGATGCTTGGGCGGACGGAATCGGCCTCGGTCAGCTCCGCCGCGATGATCCGCCGCCCGCCTCGCTGGCCGGTCACGCGAGTTGCGGTTATGTCGCGGGGCCGGAGTCCTAGCCCAGCGGTCGAGAACGGACGTTCGGGCGCCAAGGCCCGTCGGTTCGGTGGCTTGGCCCTGCCAAGCCCGACGCGGACCGCGGCGCGGTGCACGATGGCTGGTTAAGGAGTTCTTGATATGTTCCGTGGCAGGCACGCATGTCGGGATCGATTCGGGGTCGGCTGAGATGGCACGCATAACGCTCGACGGCTTCATCGAGGCGTTCGCCGCCTACCTGATAAAGCGTGGGCGCAACATGGTCAGGTTGAACGATCCCGACGTCCGGGACGGCCTATACCGCGTCTACCTGTTCCTCGATGGGTTCGCCGGCGTGGACGGGGCCGCGGACAAGGATCTGAGGCGCTCGATCGTGAACATCAGGAACGTCTTCAGGCCCAGTCCGATCGGCTCGTTCGATCGTTTCGAGACGCTGCTGCGCGCCAAGCAGGTGTACCTGACGGACCATCCCAACCCGTACTATCAGGACATCGTGATCAAGTTGCCGGCCGAGATGGCCGACCGGATCGTCGCCGGCCTTGACGACGCCACGTCTGATCTCGCCCGGGACAGCGTCGACCGATACCTGGCTGCCGGATGACGTGACGGGCATGGGCGTCAGGCGGATCAAGGAGAGGCTAGACGCGGCGACCGGTTTCTGGCCGGCCCTGCACGGCGCCCTCGACGCCCTCGGCTTCGACGGAGGTTACGTGGAGCGGCTGACCGCGCCGCCGCACGGCGGCCGTCGCAAGTACGTCAAGGATTCGGTCTGGGGCATGATGGACTTCGAGCCGCACGAGCTCGCCATCATCGACTCCCCGCTGCTCCAGCGGCTGCGGCGGATATCCCAGCTCGGCCTGACGTTCCTGACCTATCCCTCGGCCGAGCACAGCCGGTTCTCGCACACGCTGGGCGTCACGCACGTCCTGAAGCGGCTGGTCGCATCCATCAGCGACGCCGCGCGCAGGGAGCCGATCCTGCGGGCCGGCAACGATGAGTACCAGCTCTATGACCCGTCGGCGGACGGTGCTGTCGCACGGAGCCTCGCCCACGCCGCACTGCTCCATGACGTCGGTCACCTCGCGTTCTCGCACGCGGGGGAGACGGCCTTCTCCGCCGGGGCGGGCCTCCTGGTCGGCGGGATGGAGCTGGAGGACTTCATCGCTTGCTTCAGGGAGGAGGGGTTCGAGTCGGGCCTCTCCGAGTGCCTGTCGATCGCCGTCTGCCTGTCGCCCCGCTTCCGGGCGTTCTACGGGCGCGTGCTCGGCGCCGACGACGTCGATGGCCGGCTGCGCGAGATCTGCTGCTTCATCGGCGGCGTGCCGCACGACCCCCGGTACCCCGGCCTGGCCAACCTCATCTCCGGGGCCGCCGTCGACGCCGACAAGATCGACTACCTGAACCGCGACGCCCGCCAATGCGGCATCCCGGTGGGCGTCGACGTGTCACGCGTGTTCCTGAACTCGGCCTTGGTCCGGATCTCGCAGGACCAGGCACTCGCCCTGAGCCGGTCGCGCATCGGCCAGACCGGAGGCGGCCGGTTCTCCGCCGGCGTGCACTTCATCGTCAACTCGTCGGGGATCGACACCTACGACGAGCTCGCCAACGCCAAGGCGGTCCTTTACCAGCGCGTCTACCTGCACCAGCTCACGCGCAACGCCGAGCAGGTCCTGTCCGAGGCCGTCCACGGGGCGATCCGCGATGCGCCCGCGACCGCCGGTCCGGACCCCAGGGACATCTTCACGTGGTTCGGGTACGGCGACGACGAGTTGCTGGCGCGCCTGTCGCGCGAGCGGGGCTCGCGCCAGATCGCCGCCCGGCTGGTCACCCGGGATCTGCCGAAGCGGGCGTTCGTGATCTACCGGGACGCCTGCGAGCCGTTCGTGAGCCTGCGCGACGTGTTCGACGCGGGCGAGTGGGACGTGCACGACGCCCGGGGCGCGCTGGCCGACCTCGAACTGGTCTACCGACGCGCCACGTGCTGGCGCCTGTTCGACCAGCTCGTGCCGGTCGACCCGGTCGAGAGGCCGCGGCGGCTGGCGGAGCTGCGGGACCTGATCCGCCGCGAGGCCATCGCGGTCCGACGCAGCGTCGACCCGGGCTTCGTACCCCCGGCGCCCAACGCGGCCGAGCCCTACGTCGGCCTGTCGCCGCGCTTCGAGCTCAAGCCGATCAACGAGGTGCTCGTCCGCGAGAAGAACTCGATCGGCCACAGCGGCCAGTGGACGAAGTCCGAGGAGCTGTCCAACGCGGACAATCTCGGGCGCGGCGTCGACCACGTCCACGCGGACCGCGAATGGCTCCCCTACGTCGCGGTCGCGTGCACGAAGGTGCTCTACGACCTGCACGCGGGGACCATGGCGTCGTCGATCCCCGACGGGGCGGCAACGGGCGACGGCTCCGCCCGGGAGGGCTTCCCCGTCCGACCGCGCCTGCTTCTGCGCCTGGAAGAGGTCTGCTCGCGCACGGGCGTCGACCACGGCAGGCTGCTCGACGACATGGCGACGGCCGCCCGCGCCGGCTATTTCGGGGCCGCCGAGCGGATCGTGCCGCTCGACGGGGGGTTGCTGCCGCGGTGCGGCACCGTCGCGGCGCGCTACGCCACGTTCCGGGGGGAGGGGGGCTGGCAGGTCAGCCCGGGATCGGTGGCTGCCTTCGTCCGCCAGTTCCCGGTCGGCCTGCGTCCGGAGATGCTGTCCCTGCTGGCGGAAGGGACGATCATCACCCGCGGCGCGGTCGGGCAAGCCTTCGATCGGATGACCGCCGCGTCGCGGGCCCGGGGTGAGGGTGGAATCGTCTTCGCCCGCTTCTCGCCGAACAGCGGCAACGTGACCGGCATCGCACTGGAGCAGGAGCGCCGGGACACCTATCTCGGCGCCGGCCACGGCTTTGTCCGAAATCTGGCCGAGCTTGAGGTCCGCCTGGCGGGTGGTCCGGCCGACTGCGTCGCCTTCGTCGACGACCAGTTCGCCAGCGGCGGCCAGGCCAGCGCCCAGATCCTGCACTGGGCCGGCGTCCCGCGCGAGCGATGGCCCGCCGCGATCCAGGGCGAGCGCAACATCGACATGAGCGCCCCCGGCGACCGGACGCTGGAGCTGCTGCGGTCCGGCAGGGTCAGGCTGATGTTCGTGCACGGCACCGAGTCCGGGCGTACCCGCGTCGTCGAGACCGCGCGGTCCGCGGGCTTCGCCGACCTCGACGTCGTCTTCGACCGACTGATCCCGGCGAGCCCGATCCTGTCGGGACCGTTGCGGGAATTCCTCGCCGAGGTGGGTCGTGGCCTGTTGCGGGCCATCAGGCACGGCGACGCTCCGGTCGACGCCGCGGCGGACGCGGCGCTCGCGGCCGACGCGGTCGGCTACGGCGGCATCGGCAGCGTCATGGTCACGCCCACCAGCGCCCCCTCGCACGCGATCACCGCGCTGTGGTGTCCCGGCGCCTATGCCGGGCAACCCTGGCTCCCCCTGTTCCTCAGGCGCGGGTACCGGAAGCACCTCGTCTTCGGGTAGGCGGCGCCATCCGGCGGTCCCGGGCGTGTCGGCGAGTTCCGTCGTCTCGGTCCGGGCGGACCGAAGTCCCGAGCACGAGCCCGGCCCACGTCGTCGGCCCCGGCGCGGAAGCCGACGCGCTCGACGCTCCGGTCGCGGGTCCAAGTCCGACTCCAACCCACCTTGTCCCCGGAGCCGGGAGCGGGGGCCCGGAGTGGTCATGGCCAAAGCGGGCTCTCGCCTGGCCGCGCCGCGCTTTGATGACGCGTCCGTTCACGCGGCGTGCGGCCGCCTGGATGATCCGGATCGCATCGTCCTCTGCCGAGGATCGTCCTGACATCGTGGCGCCTTATCAACGGGTGAAGCCGACCTCTCGTCGCTACGCCCTCGCGCGACGCCGCGAGCGCCGATGCTGTCTGTGGCCCCGTCACGGTTGTGATCCTGCCACACCGCCCGCGGCGACGGGGTCCGTGTCCCTGATCCCCATTACGGTCGCGGCTTCGCCCTAGGCGAACTTGGGGTGCGCGACCGGTGCGGGCGGCATGACGCTTCGCGCTCGCCGGGCCGCGGGATCTCCCTCCTCCAGCCGAGCGAAGTCGCCGCCAATTCGAGCCCGACGATCCACGAGGAGCGATGCCGTGACGCTGCCGTTACGTATCTCCACCCCGTCGCCGAATGGACGTCACGAGGATGGCGAGGGGTCGTGCTATTGCGACCTCGTCGAGATCAACGATTGGGGCGCATTCGAGATCGTCGAGGCGCTTTCCGGAGAGTTGGCGACGCTTCTGCGACAGAAATCCACGAGCGCCTATCTGGTCCGCACGCATGGCGACATGGAGGTCGGTCCGCCCTTCTGCCATCCCGACGCTGACGATGAGCCGATGTACTGCGCGGTGGACCATCTCGGGAGAATCGAGCGCGATCCCGCGGCGAACGAGGCGCTGTGGCGTTGCGCGAACGCCGCCGTGGAACTTCCCGGGGGGGCACCGGCTCGCCGAGCCCGCCAGAGATCGAGTAACGGACTCGGCGGCGCGCGCGCTCGCGCACGATCGATCCCCCGTTCTCGACGCCGTGGCGGAAAGTGCGGACGGCCTTCGAACGCCCGGCCGAACGAGATCGCGGGCCCGCCGTCGTTCGGGACCATGGCGGACGGCACGACCGAGGGGCGGCGAAACGCTGCCGCTGCGTGTGGGCCCCACGCCGCTGTCGCCGTCGAGACCGGGGTATCCGTCGCCGTCCAGGCGTCGTCGTGGGTCCAAGCCGGATCGGCCGGTCGGCCACGGATGCCACGCCGCGAGCCACGCCAGACATCGACGTTTCGTCAACCAATGGATCGACTACCCGACCCCGCTCAGGCGTCCGTTAAGCCGGGCCGCCGCATCGTGCCGAAGGAAGGATGTCCGGGAGGCGAACATGCAGATGGAGTCGGTCGGGGGCGGGGTTGTCATGGATCCCAGGCCTGGGACCCTGCCGCATTTCGACCTGTTCGCGCGAACGCTCGGTGACATCGACTCGCCGGAAACGATGGCGTGGTGGTCGGATCCCGATTGGAGGGGGCACGTCGCCCTCGCGGTGATCACGGAGCGTGGGAGCGCACGCATCGCCTCCTCCAGTGTGATCCTGGGCGGGGGCAGGCAGGCGGCGCCGACCGCGGGCTCCGGCGATGCCGGAGATAGGCGCGCCTTCCTGAGACGCGAGGTCGAACGTCAGCGCTCGGCGTCGAGATCCGCGATAGACCGTGCCCTGGCGGGATTGGCATTCCGCCCCGACGGGGCGACGTTCCACGTGACGAGTGCTTTTGCACTGCGTACGGTGAAGGCGCATCTCGACGTCGGAAGCGGATGGGCGGGCGGCACAGTTCGTCTGGGGCGGGAGACAGCCCTTCGGGCGGGTGGCGGGGCAGCCTCGCGCAGCGTGCCGGGGGTGGGGGATGGCCACGCATGCGGCGCGAGGGCGGTCGACGCGCTCGCCGACGATCTCGCCACTTGGCTCGAACGCCAGTACTTCCACGACGACTGGAACCCCGACGATACAAGTCAGGCGGCACTGTCCCACGCCCTGGCTGTCATGGTCGCCGCTCACAACGGCGAGATCAGCGACTCCTTGGCGATCGGCCGTGCCGGAAGCCTCCCGGCGCCAAGGTCGTCGGCGGGAGGGGAGACCGGGGCTCAATCGCGGCTGTCCGATCACCACGCAACCGGCCGTGCGGTCACGCCGCTCGAACCCCTGGCATAGGCTCGACGCCCCCCCCAGATAGTGCGACTCACGATCGTCGGGCCGACCGGGCCTCCGAGCCCGCGTCGGTCCAGGGTAGCCGTGGGGCCGTCAGCCACCCCGCGAATGTCGCGATGCGCGGCGCTCGCGGCGTTTCGGACGCTTTCGGGCGTGCTGTCGCGGAGCAGGTCGCCGCAGCCGCCGAGATCAAGGAAGGGATGGACCCGACGGAACCGCCTCTCGGTCCGCTTCATCTCGCAACGATTCGGCCTCGGCGAGGTACTTAGCCCTGATCTGCTCCTCCTGGTGTTCGATGCGCTGAATCCCGACCAAGTGCCCGCAAACCTGGAAGACCAGCTTTTCGATTTCGTTTTCAGGCGAATTTCGGCGCAGCAGCGGACCGAGCGGCTCAGGGGCGGCCAGCAGCCCCTGATGCGTTGGCACCGTCCCGCGAATCAGTTCCTGCCACGCCTCGGGCAGCATCGTTAGTTTGCCCTCGGCTTTCCTCTTGAGCTCATCGGTGAGCCACTTCTCGTTCCTCGTCGGTGTATTGGCGACGAGCCTCGCAAGCTCGGCGAGCCGTTCGTCTCGCTGGGTCACGCGCAGCTCGTCCATGTAGCCGGCATGATCGTTTGCGTAGGCGGTCGCGAGCCCCCGCGCATGGTTGAACGCGGCGTCGATCGCCGGCGGCCGCCTCCTGGGATTGTGGCGCAGCACCACATCGCGGCTGCCGTCCTCGGACCGAAGTACGGTGAACATGACCGTTTGGGAGTGCGGCCGCAGGTAAGGCCTATCCGTCAATGTGTAGGGCAGCGAATCCAAGGGGACGACGCTCACCCACACCTCGTCGCCGAACGCGGCCGCGACGTGGCGCGTCCCGAAAGGAGTTTCGTGTATCTCGACATTCGCGACGCATGTTTCTGTGGCGATGGGCATGGGAACCTCCTGTGTGTCGCAGCGAGGTTCGCGGTTGATCATGCAAGGGACAAACGTCAGGGCGGCGCAAGCGCCATGCAGCTTCAGAGTTTAGCTGCTGACGCCGCGGACGCCTGATGCGTCATTGTCGGGCGCGATCACCGAGCCAGACGGATTGGCCGGGGAGATACGTCGGCTCGACCAGGCGCAACTTCTCTCGCGTGGTCCTGCGGCCGGCGCTGCACCGAGGTGAGCACCTCGACGCGCTCTTGCGCGCACGCCTCGGCAAAACTGAGAGTGCTTCGGGTCATTCTTGGCGATTATGCAAATGCTCCGAAGGGATCGGAGCATCGTGGGGCATATTGCGTGAGTGTAGATGGATGCGACAACCTAAGGGTAACTGATAGATTCGGGCCAACGGCGGAATTGTTCGGTCAGACACACTTTGTCACGATCGCGAGGATCTGGAGACAAACCCGCGATCTATCTTGATCGTCGCGCTTTCGACCGACGCCGAATATGCCAAGGATTACCCCCTGGAGACGGCCGAGGAGGATCGACGCCTCGGCAAAACGGCTCAGAAATACCGAGCCCTGCCGTGCTCGGCCACCCAGCTATCGTAGTCTTCGAGAGCCAGACCGCGTCCGTTTATCCGAACTTTCGAACGTCTCCAGACAATCCGCAGCCGACACGGAGTTTTAGATGATGAAACAAACTGTCGAGTACTTGACGGCCGCATTCATGTTCGTCGCGACAGTATCGAGTGCGACCGCCGCCCTCGCATTCGAGCGTGGCGGCCATGGCGGTGGTCCGGACTGGGGTCGGGCAGGCGACCATGGTTCGCCTCCCGGCGGCGATCGCGCATTCCGAGGGGGTAGTCACGGGTCTGCGAGATTTGGCCTCCATCGCGGTCCTCGCTCCAACACGTTCCTGCCGGCCGTCCCGTTCGCAGGAGGGCGGCAACACCGGCCGCGCCCTCACTAGGACGAACAGACGGTCGGCTACATTCGAGGCGACCGCCGTCTGTCTCGCCTCCGGAACCTGGCGTTCGCGGCAGGTCCAGTTCGTGGGCGAGGTGGGATCGGCCAGTCCGCGCCGTCCTGCAGCATTATGTTCCGTCGCCGCGATGACTACGATCACTTGCCGGATTATATCTTCCGATAAGGCGGTCCAATATGTCACGCCTGTTTGCCGAGACGTGTATTCACCGGTTGATCGTATTGGTGTCGAGCGTCCTGGGGCCGACGACACCGACGGCACTCGCGGTCGGTAGGCAACGAGGGTGACAGTTCGAGCGGAAGCGTCTTCCCCGTCGCTCGCGCGTCACGCTTCATTTTACAAGATGTGGAGAGTCGATGCAGCATGCGGATATTGTGCTTACTGACGCTATGCGATGGCTGCGTTGGTTGCCGGGCTGGGCGCAGAGTGTCGCTCTTGTTCTCGGATGTTTTGTTGTTGTGCTGCCACTTCATCAGTTCGCGTATCGCTTCCTGACACGAGCGTCTCAAGACCGAGGCCTGTTCTGGCGCTCACTCGTTCGACGGACGCAAGGTCCCACCCGTCTCTGCCTCATCATCGTCGCTGTTGGTGCCGCTTCCGCCGTCGCACCGGTGTCCCGGGAGGTCCGGGTCTTGGTGAACCATCTTCTGCTCGTTGGTTTCGTTGCGCTCGCCGGTTGGTGCTGCTGCATCGCGATCCACATCGCTACCGTCATTTACCTGCGGCGATTCAAACTCGACGCTGAAGACAACCTTCTCGCGCGCAAGCACTTCACCCAGGTGCGCCTCCTCGAACGCGCGGCCGTGACGCTCGTGGCGTTGATTACGGTCGCCGTGTGCCTGATGACGTTCGAGCCCGTGCGGCAATACGGCGTAAGCCTTCTGGCCTCGGCGGGAGCCGCGGGCCTGATCCTCGGTCTAGCGATGCAGCCGGTACTCTCGAACCTCGTTGCCGGAATCCAAATCGCGATAACGCAGCCTATCAAGATCGAAGATGCGGTCATCGTTGAGAACGAATGGGGTTGGGTCGAGGAAATCAACTCGACGTACGTGGTTGTTAGGCTTTGGGATTGGCGTCGGCTTGTCGTGCCACTGACATATTTTATTCAAAAGCCATTCCAGAACTGGACGCGCGAGGGTTCGTCGCTCATCGGAAGCGCTTTCCTCTACGTCGACCACACCGCGCCAATCCCAGCCATGCGGAAAAAGCTTGCAGAGATCGCCGCGCAATCAAATCTCTGGGACGGAAAGGTCGTGAATCTCCAGGTCTCAGACGTGCGAGAGAACGTGATTGAAATTCGAATGCTGATGAGCGCTCGCAATGCTTCGCAGGCCTGGGATCTGCGATGTGAAGTCCGGGAGAAGATGGTCGGCTTCCTGCAGGCCGAGCTGCCCAGCGCGCTGCCGCGGTATAGGACGGAATGGCTCCGAATCGATCGTGACCGTCCAACACAGTCAGCAGGCTGCGCCCCGGCACAGTAGTTCGGCGTCGGCGCACTTCACCAACACGCCGCGAACGCTCATCATCTCGTCAATCATCGGGGGCTCTAGGTTTGAGGCAGGTGCTCGCAGCCGAACCTTACCCGGCATTCGCCGATGCCCCCCACCCCCGCGAGCTACACGACCACCCGTGACACGACGGAAGTTCGGATGGGAGCACCGCCGATTCCCATGCTTGGCTTATGTAGCCAACGGACCGGCCAGCCTGCGCTTTGAGGAACGACCACGATCCCGACGCCATATTGACCTTGAGTTGTGCATCAGCCGGTTTAACTTGATCGTCCCCGGCCATGAAACCTCTCGATCCGGTGTTAGATGCATGGGATCGCATGCGCGCCAGCCGCTTCCGTCGCTGTCTGGATTTGAAGAGTGATTGAAGCTGTCGGAACGGAGCACTTATGGCTATCTTGGATCATGCATCCGGTCTACCTTGCCTTGAAGGAACGTGAGATCAATCGCTGGCCGGGCATGCGCTGGACACGATCATAGCACCGCGCCCCTAAGAGCCCGTCCGGTAAGGGTCTGAAGCGGGGTTGAGTGGCCGGGATGGCGATGCTTCCAGGGGGGTGCTGAAGCCTGACTTGGAAGCGCCATGTGGACCCCGACCACCCGGCGGCAGCATAGCCGCGTGGGCCTTCGCTATGAAACCGAACTGACCGACGCCGAGTGGGCGGTGATCGCGCCACTGATGCCGAGGCCGGCGCCCTGTGGTCGGCCTCCGCTCTGGACGACACGGGAGGTCCTGAACGCCATCTTCTACGTTCTGAGAGGTGGGATCTCTTGGCGGATGATCCCCAAGGATCTGCCGCCGCGCTCGACCACGTTCGGCTACGGTGCCTATCGCTGCATCGGCAGCGACGGCCATCGGTTCGATGGGAAGCCGGTCTGCACCAACCGGCCCGTCCGCAGCGATCGCCTTAAGCGCGCTGTCTGGACCGAGGTCGAGGCCATCTTGAACGATCCCGCGCGGGTGGCCCACGAATACCAGCAACGCTTAGCTGCGGTGAGCGCCAGGGTGGGCAGTGCCGCGGACTTGGGCGAGGCGGAGCGCCGGATCGCCACACTCCGGCGCGGGATCGGTCGGCTCATCGACGGTTATGCTGAGGGCGTGATCGAACGGAGCGAGTTCGAGCCGCGCATCGCCGATCTGAGGGGGTCGGGTGGCGCAACTGGAGGAGCAGCGCGAGGAGATCCGGGCTGCGAGCGAAGCCGAGCGCGAACTGACCTTGATTGTTGGCCAGTTGGAGCTCTTCTCCGCTCGCGTGCGCGAGAGCCTCAACGTTCTGGACTGGACGGCCAAGCGCGATGTTCTTCGTCTCATGGTTCGGCGCATCGAGATCGATGATGGCCACATCGAGATCGTCTTCCGCGTGCCACCACCCCCGAGCGGGCCGGATCAGGCCGACGCTCGCAGAGGGCAACGTTGTACAGCGGACCGTTGAGAGGTTCTTCGCCTGGATCAGCCGCAATCGACGCCTCTGGAAGGATCCGGAAGCGACACTCGCCTCCGCACGAGCCTTCCTCTACGCCGCAGCCGTCATGATCCTCGTCAGGCGCCTCGCCCGATCAGCCTGACTTCTCGGACGGACTCTAAGGAGCCGGATGGCCGCCGCGGTACAACTTCGTGCGCCTTGCCGCGGGGTCTGACGCGCCGGGGCAATTTATTCTGATCATATTCGTGGGATGGGTAGCTTTTTCCGCGGGACGGGGGTGTGTAATTTAAACAGGGTTTTGCCTAACCCCTTTTTGGCATTGGGAATTTGTCAGCCGCCGGGGGCAGTTTTTTCCAACTCCCTACAGCCGGCCGGAAGCCGCCTTCGACATGCTGCAATTCGGCCTGCGCCTCGGCGCCCGGCCGCGCAACCTCGTCACCACCACGCCGCGGCCGGTTCCGCTGATCCGCCGCCTGCTCGCCGACCCGCGCACCGTGGTGAGCCGCGCCCGCACCCGCGACAACGCCGACCACCTCGCGCCGGATTTCCTGGAGCGCGTGGTCGGGCGCTACGCCGGCACGCGCCTCGGCCGCCAGGAGCTCGACGGCGAGCTGATCGAGGATCGGGACGACGCCCTGTGGGACCGCGCCGGCCTCGAAGCCGGCCGGGTCGCCGCCGCGCCGGAACTCGGGCGGATCGTCGTGGCGGTCGATCCGCCCGCGACCTCGGGGGCGCGCTCGGATGCCTGCGGGATCGTGGCGGCGGGGCGCGCGGGGGATCACGCCTACGTGCTGGCCGATGCGAGCCTGCCCCGCGCCACGCCGCAGGCCTGGGCCGGGGCGGCGCTGGCGCTCTACCACCGCCTCGCCGCGGATGCCCTGGTGGTCGAGGTCAACCAGGGCGGCGAGATGGCGGCCGCCGTCCTGGCGCAGTGCGATCCGGCCGTGCCGGTGACCCGGGTCCACGCCACGCGGGGGAAGTACCTGCGGGCCGAGCCGGTCTCGCTGCTCTACGCCCGCTTCCTCGTCCACCATGTCGGGGCGTTCCCCGCCCTGGAGGACGAGCTGTGCGATTTCGGGCCGGACGGCCTGTCCGGCGGGACCTCGCCCGACCGGCTCGACGCCCTGGTCTGGGCGCTCACGCATCTGATGCTGGAGACGCGGGCGGAACCGCGGATCCGGCGGCTGTGAGATGAATTGCCGGCCGCGCGGGCCCAAAACAATACGGCGCGCCTCCGTGGGAAGCGCGCCGAGAGGCGGTTCGTGGTCTCAGGAACGAACTGCATGCTGTATACACGATTGCGTGTGCCTCACTGTGGCGTCCGCACCACGGTCGCGGATGCAGCGCGGCTTGGAGCCGTCTTTTTTCCTGTCCGGACAGCCTATTCCGGCGCGGTGAGGCTGCGCAGGGCGTTGCGCACGTCGGCCAGCGAGCCGACCAGCGCGTAGCAGGCGAAATCGTGGGTGCCGGCGGCGGCCTGCGCGACCCGGAAGGCGCAGCTCAGCCGGGTCGCGCCGGGTCCGGACCGAATCGCGAAGCCGGCGCGTGGTACGGCGGCGTCACCCTCCGGCGGCGCGGGGCTCCAGATCCCGATGGCGTGCGAGCCTTCCGGCAGCGCCAGGATCACCGGTTGCGGTCGATCGCCGGCGGCCGGGTCGATCCGGCTCAGGGCGCCCGTGGCCGGGTCGAAGCGCCAGGCCTCGGTGAAGTCGGCCGGCACGGCGGCGGCGAGCGGCTCGAACCGGATCGCGGAGGCGGGCTCGGCGAGCGCGAAGCGCGTCTGGACCTCGACGGCATTGCCGAGGCCCGGCAAGCCCAGGCCCACCCGTTTGTGCAGGATGATGTCCGGGGCGCCGTCGGGGCCGCCCCAGCGTAACCGTGTGACGGTCTCGGCCCAGCTCCGGCCGGCGCGCAGGGATCGGAGGCGCTGCGCCCCGGATCCGTCGCCGGCCTCGCTCGCCCGGCGTTCCGGCGCCGGGCCGAGGGTGACGCGCGCCTGGAGGGCGTCCCCGGGATCCGCATCGGCCAGGAAGGCGACGCCGTTCCACGTCAGCCCGTCGATGGCCCCGGCGACCCGCCGCGACAGGCGCAGCGCGATCTCCGACCGGCCGAAGGGCTGCGTCAGGAGCAGGGTGCCGTCGGGCTCCGGCCAGGCGGGTGCCTCCTGCGCGCGAGCCGGAGCCGCGACGATCACCGTCGCGAGGATCGCCGCCGGACAGACCCCGCACCGGGCCGCGCGGGACCGCAAGGGGAAGCGGCTGTGCATCGCGCGACCATAACGCAGGACCGGACCGGCATGTCGACCCTTCTCGAACGGCTGGCGCGGGTCACCCGCCGCGGCCCGCGCGCTGCAGCGCCCGCCACCAAGGCCGCCCCCGCTTTCGCCCTCTACGCCGAGAGCCGCGCCTGCTGGACGTCCCGCGACCCGGCGGCGCTGGCTCAGGCCGGCTATGCGCGCAATCCGGTGGTCCACCGGGCGGTCCGGCTGGTCGCCGAGAGCGCCGCGAGCCTGCCGCTGATCGCCACCGGGCTGGGCGCTGATCGAGGGGCCGACCTGCTGGCCCTGCTCGCCCGGCCGAATCCGCGGGAGAGCGGCCCGCATCTCCTGGAGACCGTCTACGCCGACCTGCTGCTGGCCGGGACCGCCTATCTGGAGGCGGTGACCCTCGACGGCCGGGTCGCGGCGCTCCAGGCTCTCCGGCCGGGGCGGATGCGGATGCTGCCGGGTCCCGACGGCTGGCCGGCCGCCTATGTCTACACGGCGGGCGGGCGCAGCCGCCGGTTCGACCTGCCCCCGCCCGGCGGTTCCGAGATCGCGCCGATCCTGGCCCTCAGCCTGTTCAACCCGGAGGACGAGAGCGGCGGCCTCGCCCCCATCGCGGCGGCGGCGACCGCCCTCGACATCCACAACGCCGCGAGCGCCTGGAACAAGGCGCTCCTCGACAACGCCGCCCGGCCCTCCGGGGCGCTGGTCTTCGCCGGCGCCGCACTCTCGGAGCCGCAATTCGATCGGCTGAAGGCGGAGCTGGAGGCGAATTACCAGGGCGCGGCCAATGCCGGCCGGCCGCTTCTCTTGGAGGGCGGGCTCGACTGGAAGCCCCTCGCCCTGTCGCCCCGCGACATGGATTTCGTGGAAGCGAAGAATGCCGCGGCCCGGGAGATCGCCCTGGCCTTCGGCGTGCCGCCCCTGCTGCTCGGCTTGGCGGGCGACAACACCCACGCCAACTACGCCGAGGCCAACCGGGCGCTCTACCGCCAGACCCTGATCCCGCTGGCGCGCCGCACCGCGCAGGCGCTCGCGGTCTGGCTGGAGCCCGCCTTCGGGCCGGTGGATCTGGAGCCCGACCTCGACCGGATCGAAGCGCTCGCCGCCGAGCGGGAATCCCTGTGGCGCCGGGTGCAGGCCGCGGACTTTTTGTCTGTTTCCGAGAAGCGCGAGGCGGTGGGCTACCCGCCGGCGATGCCCCAGGCGGGGGAAGGCTGACGGATCCGCTCGCCGCGCGGCAGATCCCCTCTCCCCGCGGGCGGGAAGCGGAGGCGAAGCCGCAGCGGCGGTGAGGGGGGATGGCCGGAAGGGTCTCGTTCGGCACCTCCCCCCTCACCTTCGGCTGCCGCCTCGATGCGCCGACGACGAGGTCGTCGCATCCCTCTCCCCGCCCGCGGGGAGAGGGAATTCACCACGATCCGCGCGAGCGGAACCCACACCCGAGGCTACCCCATGGACGGCCATTTCACCGGCTATGCCAGCGTCTTCGGCGTGCCCGATCTCGGGCGCGACGTGGTCGTGCCGGGCGCCTTCGCGGCGAGCCTCGCCCGCCAGGGGCCGGCCGGCGTGCGGCTGCTGTTCCAGCACGATCCGGCCGAGCCGATCGGCCGCTGGCTCACCCTGCGCGAGGATGCCCACGGCCTGTTCGCGGAGGGGCAGCTCAACCTCGCCGTGCAGCGCGCCCGGGAGGTCGACGCGCTGCTGCGCGGGGGCGGGCTCGACGGCCTGTCGATCGGCTTCCGCACCCTCCTCGCCCGCCGGGGCGCGGGCGGCGAGCGAAGGCTGCACCGGGTCGAGCTCTGGGAGATCTCGCTCGTGACCTTCCCGCTTCAGCCGAGCGCCCGGGCGAGCCCCGGCCCGGACCCCCGCGCACCCGATGCCCTCACGCCGGAGTCCCTGGCCGCCGAGATCCGCGGCCTCGCCCGGCGGATCGCCCCGAAACCTGCTTCCCGGCCCTGACTTCAACCCCCGACCCAGAGGTTCCCGATGCACGCCGAGACCCCGCTCGCGCCCGCCGCCTACGAGACCAAGGCCGCTCTCCCCGACCTGGAGAACAAGGCCGTCCGCCCCGAGGGCGCGCCCGTCCGCTCCGCCCTCGACGAGCTGTCGGCGGCCTTCGCGGCCTTCAAGGAGACCAACGACGCCCGCATCGGCCGGATCGAGGGCCGGCTCGGGACCGATGCGCTCACCGAGGAAAAGCTCGCCCGGATCGACGCGGCGCTCGACGCCGCCCGCACCCGCCTCGACCGGATCCATCTGGAGCAGGCCCGGCCGCCGCTCGGCCAGCCGGGGACGCGGGGAGACGCCTCCGCGCAGGAGCACAAGGCGGCCTTCGACCTCTACGTCCGGGCCGGCGAGAGCGCGGGCCTCAAGCGCCTGGAGGCCAAGGCCCTCTCGGCCGGTTCCGGGCCGGACGGCGGCTACCTCGTGCCCGACACGATCGAGCGGACCGTGCTGACGCGCCTCGGCGAGATCTCGCCGATCCGGTCGATCGCCAGCGTGCAGCAGATCTCGGGCGCGCAGTACAAGCGCGCGGTCTCGGTGGGGGCGCCGGTGACCGGCTGGGCGGCCGAGACCGCCCCGCGCCCGCAGACCGACGCGCCGGCCCTCTCCGAGATCGCCTTCCCCGCCATGGAACTCTACGCGATGCCGGCCGCCACCCAGACGCTGCTCGACGATGCCGTGGTCGATCTCGACGCGTGGCTCTCGGCCGAGATCGAGACCGCCTTCGCCGAGCAGGAGGGCGTGGCCTTCGTGACCGGCAACGGCGGGAGCCGCCCGCGGGGTTTTTTGAGTTACGACACGGTGGCCAATTCGGCGTGGGTGCCGGGCAGGCTCGGCTTCGTGGCCACGGGCGCGGCCGGGGCCTTCCCGTCGGGCAATCCGGGCGACGTGCTGTTCGACCTGATCTACGGCCTGCGGGCGGGCTATCGCCAGAATGCCGGCTTCGTGATGAACCGGCGCACCCAGAGCGCGATCCGGAAGTTCAAGGATTCGGAGGGGAACTACCTCTGGCAGCCGCCGCTCGCCGCCGGCCGGCCCGCGACCCTGGTCGGCTTCCCGGTCACGGAGGCCGAGGCCATGCCGGACCTCGCCAAGGACAGCCTGTCGGTGGCATTCGGCGATTTCCGGCGGGGCTATCTGGTGGTGGACCGGACCGGGATGCGCGTGCTGCGCGACCCGTATTCCGCAAAGCCCTACGTTCTGTTCTACACCACCAAGCGCGTGGGCGGCGGGGTGCAGGATTTCGACGCGATCAAGCTGCTGAAGTTCAGCTGAGCCGCTTTTCCCCTCTCTTGCGCGCCTTCGGCCCCGCATCTCTCCCTCCCCCGCAGAGGGGGGAGGGAAAGCCCGCGGCCGGATGACTGCGTCAGCGCCCCGAATTGCCGTCGCGCATGGCGCCGGTCGGCTCCTGCACGTGGGCCTCGAGGAACCAGAGTTGCTTGTCGACCGCCCGGGAGATCTCGGTGAACAGGTCGGCCGTGTCGGGATCCCCCGCCTCGTCGGTCTCGTCGATATTCTCGCGGACCGCGTTGGCATAGGCGGCGTAGCTGTCGATCAGCGCGGCGATGTGGTCGGCGATCGCGTAGATGCCGGTCGGGTAGGGCGGCAGCTTGGTGCGCTCGGCGACCACCTGGGTCGACCCGAACGCCGTGGCGCCGAGCTGCACCGCGCGCTCCGCGACCTTGTCGTTGAGATCGTCCAGCTCCGTCCGGAAGCCGTCCAGCATCAGATGGACGCCGATGAACTGCGGTCCCTTGAGGTTCCAATGGGCCTGCTTGATCGCCAGGGCGAGGTCGATGCCGTCCGCCAGCCGGGCGTTGAGGGCTTCGATCGAGACCTTCTTGGCGTTCGAATCGGTGTTGTTGCGGGTCTTGTGGGACCGGGGGGTGGTGCTGGTTCCGGTGTCGGCCATGGTCTCGCTCCGTGAGCCTGAAAGGTTCGGATGCGAAAGTGCCGATACGGCCTCAGGTTCCCGCAGATGCGAAGGATCTACTTGAGGGTGAGGATATGCCGCCATCTGCAACCGTTTCCGGCCGGGCGGCGATCGGAAATGGCGGCAGGCCCTTGTTGCAGCACCGCTTCCGGCGCCGGCTAGCGGCGGCGCGGGCGTGCCATCCAGCTGGACCGGGTGCCCCGCGGCGTGGCGTCGCTCACCTGCATCTGCGACAGTTCGGCGGCGCGCGCCGAGATCCAGCCGACATGCTCGGACACCGGCGTCACCGCGGTGAAGCCGCCGCAGGCAGTCCGGCGGGTCCCCTGCTGCAGGGCGCCGCTCGACCAGCTCACCACGCCGATGATCCGGTATCCGCCGGGGCCGCCGGCGAGGATCGGACCGCCGGAATCGCCCAGGCACGCGCCGGCTCCCGAGGTCTCGGCCATGCGCCGCCGGTCGGTCACCACGGCGACCCGGTTGGCGACCTGCAGCGAGCCGATCGCGACGAGATGCGCCAGCCGCAGGACGCGGGCCGAGCCCCGCCGGTTCTCGGCGACGACGCCGAAGCCCGCGATATCGACCGGCTCGCCATTGCTGATCGCGCCGGCGCCCCGCGGGTCGAGGGGGACGAAATCGGGGCCGAGGGGCCGTTCGAGCTTGAGCAGCGCCAGATCGACGCCGGGCTGGTCCTCCGGCGTCGTGCCGGGCACGAAATCGGGATGCATCGTCGTGGCGATCACCGCGGAGCGGCGCTGGCGGAAGCCGCGATCGACGCCGATCACCGTGTAGCCCGCCGGGCGCATCACGCAATGGGCGGCGCTGAGCACGAGATCCGGGGCGATCAGAGTCCCTGAGCAGATCTCGCCCTCCGTGCTCTCGATGCGCACCACGAAGCCGCGCGCGCCGTTCGGATCGCGGGTGGTCGTGCCGTTGATCACGGCCGCGGCGGGTGCGGGAAGCTGGCCGGCCAGAGCCCCGAGGAGCGCCGCGCCGAGCAGGCCGGCCCCGAGACGCCCGCGCGCAGGATGCTCGCAGGAGCGGGCCTTGCGGATCAGGCCAGGGAACATCGGGCACTCCGGGGCGCGGTCGCGCAGGTGATACGCCCTCGACGCGTGGGCGACGGGCGAGAGCCTAGAGCAAGCCAATGTCTTGGCCAAGCTGAGGTTCCCTGCAACTCCGATCCGCCGGGGGGCGCGGCGCGCTCCGTCTCCGCGCGGCTGCCGCGACCCGCAACCTGCGGTGTCGCCGGGACGGGGGAGGGCACCCTGCCGGTTGCCCGAACCACCGCGACGGTGCGCGCGGTTTTTCGGCAAATGCCGCGCCCGCAAGAAACGATACGGTAGTCCTACCGTGCTATGAACGAGGACATGAGCGGCCCACCCCGGTAAGGGGTGTTGCCGCGATCGACCGAAGGGTGCGGCACGCCGCATGCAAGCCGAATATCTTCGACACGGGTCTTCCGGGAAGAAGTTCAGGACGTCTCAGCCATGAACGACCTGATCGCAGCAGTGGGCCTGGGGATCTGGACCGATGATCGGCTTGCTGGTGGTTGCCCTGGCTGGCGTGTTGATGGGCTGCTATTTCAGGGTCGGCTTCGTCATTCTCGCCTGTCTGGTGTTTCTGATTGCTGATATCCTGCGGATTCTGTTGAAATCTGAATTCCAGTTCGCGGATATCTTGATTCTGTTTGCCTACATGTCGGCCCTGCAGGGCGGGTTCATGCTGGGTGCTTATCTCAAGCACCGACGCCGGTCTTAGAGCGCTCTGCGCCGCAGTGGAATCCGGTTCGGCACAAGAGAGCGCGTCGCGACGCAGGCTGAGAGCCGTGCGCGATCGCAACGCGTCGGGGCGGCTCTGAAGCGCTTTGCAACGAGGCGGGAAGCGATTCGGCCCGGGAGGGCGCGACAGAGCTGGGGCTCAGAGCCACCAGATCACGCCGCCCCGCAGGTAAGAGGCCGCAGCCCAGAGCAGGAGGGCCGTCGTCAGGAGTGTCAGGCTCCAACCCAGGCGTTGTCGGTCGGTCAACATGCGTCGCGGAAACCCCGGGCCTGGCTCGTCTTCGCGCGTTCAACCGGCCCCGTCGCGCCCGGGCGCGCACCCCGCCCCGGATGGGAGGGCCGCCCGGCCGACGCATGATCGCGGCTTCGCGCCGACGCGCCGGTTCCGAGACCTGTGGAGTAACGGGTCCGGTTGTCAGCGCGTTCGGTTCAGTCACCGATTAGTATTCGCTCCCATGCGTCCGCGGGCGATGCAGACTGCGCAGGGGCCGCGCTGTCCCCGGAGGCGCACTACTCGGTCCAGCGTGCGCTCCGGCCCCAGCCGCCGAGCACCTGATCGATCCAGCCGCGCTGCGCCCCGACCAGGACGCCCTGGGTGAGGCCGCCGCAGGCCCCGCCGATCCAGGCGGCGATGGCCTGCACGGCGCCGTCCGGCCCGGCGATCGGACCGCCGGAATCGCCCTGGCAGGCGCCGCCGGCCCCGCCCCGGAGCCAGACCAGGATCCGGCTCGGCCCGTAGGGCTCGATCACCGGCAGGGTCAGGCTGCGATAGGTGCCGGTGGAGCGCGGATCGCCGGGCCGGGCGGCGCCGTAGCCGCCGAGGGTCAGATCCTCGCCGGCCCGCGGGAGCGCGGCGCTCAGAGCCACCGGCGCGAAGCGCGGCGGCAGCGGCGTCGCGGTGCGCAGGAGCGCGAGGTCGATGGAGCGCCGCCGGGCCTTGGCGGCGCCCGCGTCGTAGCCCGGATGCACCGCCCGCGCCGCCACCTCGACCAGCACGGGGGCACCCTGGTCATCGCGAAAATGGACGCGGTGCTGCGGGGCGTCGGCGAGGCAATGGCCGGCGGTGAGCACCGTATCGGGGGCGAGCACCACGCCGGTGCAGACCCCGCCCTTCGAGGACAGGACCATCACGGCCCCGCCGGCGGGCGCCTCGGTGCCGCCCAGGATGGCGCGCGCCGGAAAGCCCGCCAGCGACAGGCCGGCCGCGAGGGCGGCGAGGGCCGCCGGGCGGCGCTTCGAGACCAGCATCGGATCACCGCTTGAGAGGGACGCACCATGATCCCGTTACGCATCGACGCCGCCGCCGTCGAGCCGGTGAGCGTGGCCGAGCTGCGCGCCTACCTGCGCTTCGACTCCGACGACGGCGGCGCCGAGGACGCGCTGCTCCAGGCCCTGATCACGGCGGTGCGGGCGAGCCTCGAGATCGAGACGCGCCGGATCCTGGTGCCGGGGCGCTACCGGATCGCGCTTCCCGCCTGGCCGCCGGACGGGCGGGTGCCCCTGCCGCTGAGCCCGCTGGTGGCGGTCCTGCGCGCCGGGCTCGCGGGGGCGGACGGCATGCGCGACCTCGCCGAGGGGCTGGTGCGTCCCGGCCCCGACCCGATCGAGGCGCCGGGCCTGCTGATCGATCCGGCCGCGCCGGACCCGGCCGGGCGCGCGATCCTGATCGAGGTCGCGGCCGGGTTCGGCGGCGACGGGCCGCCCCTGCCGGCGCCGTTGCGGCTCGCGATCCTGCGTCTGGCCGCCGCCCGCTACGAGCACCGGGGCGACGAGGCGGACGCAATCCGCACCGATGCCGCCGACCTCGCCGCGCCCTTCCGACGGATGCGCCTGTGATGGCCGGTTCCGGAGACCGCCCGATGGCCCTGCCGCCCCGTCACCCGCCGCTCGGCGCCCGGCGGCGGCGCTTCGTGCTGGAACGCCCCCTGGAGGAGCCGGACGGGTTCGGCGGCGTGCTCCGCCGCTACGTGGCCGGCCCGGTCCTGTGGGGCGCCCTGGCGCCGGCGGGACTCGTCGACCGGCCCGAGGGCGGCCGGACCGACACGCTCCCCGCCTACCGCATCACCCTGCGGGGCCGGACCGACCTCGACCCGACCATGCGGCTCGCCGCCGGCCCGCGCCGCTTCGCGATCCGCGCCGTGACCGAGCCCGACGGGCGGGGCCGCGACCGCATCTGCCACGTCGAGGAACTGCCGCGGGGGAGCCTGCCGTGAGTGATCCGAGTCCGCTCCTGGCGCTGCGTGCCGGCCTGATCGCGCGCTTCACCCCGGATGCCGCCCTGGCGGCGCTGCTGGGCGGCCGCGTCCGGCTCTACGACGAGCCGCCCCGGGGCGTGCTCCCGGTCTACGCGCTGTTCGGCGATGCCGCGATCGAGGACGATTCCGTCGACGGCGCCGAGCGCCACCGCCACAGCCACGAGATCGCGGTGATCGCCCGGCCCGGCTCGGTGCGCACCGCGCTCGACGCCGCCGAGCGCATGGCGGCGCTGCTCGCCGACACCGCGATGCCGCTCGCCGGCTGCCGCCTCGTCACCCTGCGGGTGCGCGCCATCAAGGCCCACCGCGACGCCCGGACCGGCGAGGCGAGGGCGAGCCTCACCGTCGAGGCCGTCACCGAGACTTTGTGAGGAGGACCCGATGGGCGCGCAGAAGGGCAAGGACCTGCTGATCCGGGCCGGGGACGGCGCGGGCGGCTTCGTGGCGGTGGCGGGCCTGCGCAGCCGCCAGATCACCCTCAACGCCGAGACCGTGGACGTCACCAACGCCGATTCCGCCGGGCGCTGGCGCGAATTGCTCGCCGGGGCCGGGGTGCGCCGGGCCGCCATCGCGGGCTCGGGCGTGTTCCGCGACCAGGCCTCGGACGCGCGCCTGCGGCTGATCTTCTTCGAGGGGGCGATCGAGACCTTCCAGATCGTGGTGCCGGCCTTCGGGATCCTGGAGGGTCCGTTCCAGATCGTGAGCCTCGAATACCGGGGCGACCACGCGGGCGAGGTGACCTTCGACATGAGCCTCGATTCGGCGGGCGCGCTCGCCTTCGCGGCGGCCTGACGCCAAGGGGAGTTCGATGGCCAATCGCATCCGCGGCGCGGTGCCGCTCGACCTCGGCGGGCGGCGCTACACCCTGTGCCTCACCCTCGGGGCGCTGGCCGAGCTGGAGGATCTGCTCGGGGCCGGCGACCTCGCGGACCTCGCGGCGCGCTTCATGGCCGGCCGGCTCTCGGCGCGGGACCTGATCGCCCTGCTGGGCGTCGCCCTGCGCGGCGGCGGCCACGATCTCGACGACGCGGCGGTGGCGCAGCTGCCGCTGGCGGGTGAGCTTGAGGCCGTCACGACGGCCCTCGGGGCGGTGCTCGCCGCGGCGTTCGGGGAGGCGCCGGACCCGGCAAACCCGCCTCAGCGCCCCTCCCGATCGTCTCGCGGCACGGGACACGACAGTGGCGCGCCGACGCCTTGGGCGGAGGCGACGGACCCCCTCTCCCGTGCGGGAGAGGGCTGGGGTGAGGGACGAGAAGGTTCAGGACCGAGCACACCGTCAACGCTCGTGCAGGCCGCGCCATATCCGGGGCGTTCTCATCCCTCACCCGATCCCTCTCCCGCACGGGAGAGGGGACCCGCGCCTTATGCGGGGAAGCGGGCACGCCCTTCGGCGGAGAGCGCTTCCGAGGCCGGGCCGGAGCACCCGTTTCCGACCCCACTTCCAACGGCCTTTCCCTGGGACGACGCCCTCGCCCTCGGCCTCGGCGTGCTGGGCTGGCACCCCGGCGACTTCTGGTCGGCGACCCCGCGGGAATTCGCCGCCGCCCTCGGCCGCCGCGCCCGGCCGGAGCCGCTGAGCCGGGCGGGTTTCGAGGCGCTGCTCGCCGCCTATCCCGACCGGACCTGAGGGAGCCGAACGATGGCCGACACCGATTCCGACACCCAGGACGCCGCGCGGGTCGAGCGGCTCCAGACCCTCGACCGTCTGGCGCAGAATTTCGGCCGCAGCCTCGACGCGGCCCTGACCCGCGGCGCCGCCTCCGGGCGCAGCCTCGACGGCGTGCTCGGCATGATCGGCACGCGCCTCGCGAGCGCGGCGACCCGGGTGGCGGGCGGGGCGATCCAGTCCGGGGTCACCGGCCTGATCAATTCCGTTCTGGGCGCGGGCTCCGAGACGGGATTCGCCCGGGGCGGCGTGTTCCGGGGCGGGCGGGTGCAGCCCTTCGCGGCCGGCGGGGTGGTGGCGGCGCCGACCTTCTTCCCGATGGCGGGCGGCGCCGGCCTCATGGGCGAAGCCGGGCCGGAGGCGATCCTGCCGCTCGCCCGCGGCCCGGACGGCCGCCTCGGCGTCGCGACGGGCGGCGCGTCGGCCCGGCCGGTTTCGGTGACGGTGAACATCGCCACGCCCGATCCGGCGGCCTTCCGCCGGTCCGAAGCGCAGGTGACCGCGAGCCTCGCCCGGGCGGTGGCGCGCGGCCAGCGGGCGACGTGAGGGATGCGATCGCAGGCTACCGCACCCGCCTGACTCGGTGGGCCGTGCTCGGCGTCAACCGAGCAGCTTCTGCACGGCCAGCATCGCGGCGACGACGGCGCCGGTGACGGCAGCGCCGGCCGTGAACGGGGCGATCAGCGCTTCGCGCCCGAGCTTGCGGGTTTCGGCGGCGCGCTTGACCGATTCCTCAAGACGCTTTCGCGTTTCGGCTTGGTTGCGGTCGATCCGGGCGACCTGTTCGCGGAGGTCGAGAGCTTCCGACGGTGCCATGGCGCTACCCTGATGCGGCCGGGCCTTGTCCCTCGCCAAGGTCCGCAAGATGCGGATCTCGGCGTCCGTCGTCGAGCCCACATGAGGCCGGTCTCGCGATGCCGTCCGGTCGACTGGACAGCTCTAAGTCATTGTTTCAACGCAGTTTCTGGCGCCGAACCGGTGTCCGCTTCGGCGGAGCGCGCTCCAGGCGCTCGAACAAACTCTTGGAGAAGACAATCACTCTGCGCGGCGCGAGCCGCCCGCCCGGTCAACCCCTCACGCCGCCTTGCGCGCCTCCGTCTCCCGCGCCCGGCTGCGCTGTCCGTCGACGCTCACCGGCGCGACGCCCTGGATCGTCACGCGGCGCACCACCCGGGGCTGGTCGTCGTAATCGTCCACGGCACGATGGACCGTCGCCCGGTTGTCCCAGATCGCCACGTCGCCCGCACGCCAGGTCCAGCGCACCGTGTTCTCCGGCCGGGTGGCGTGGTCGTGGAAGATCGCCAGCAGGTGCTGCGAATCCGAGGTGGTCAGCCCCAGGATCCGCTGGATGAAGTGCCCGACGATCAGCGAACGCTCGCCGCTCTCCGGATGGACGTGGACCAGCGGATGCTCGGTCTCGTAGACGGTCCGGGTGAACACCTCGTCGTAGCGCCGCCGGCCGCCCTCCGGGACGCTCACGCGCCCGCCGACATAGTCGTAGACGTTGGAGTGCAGCGCCCAGAGCTTGTCGGCGAGGTCGCGCAGGGGCTCGGGCAGCTCCGCGTAGGCGGCCGCGGTGTTGGCCCAGAGCGTGTCGCCGCCATAGGCCGGGAGCGTCACGGCGCGCAGGATCGAGATCGCCGGGTAGGCCGGCACGAAGGTCACGTCCGTGTGCCAGGAACTCGCCCGCTCGCCCCGGCTGCCGTCGAGGTCGAGCACGCCCGCCGTGCCGGGGAGCGACGGCACGGTCGGGTGGGGCACGAGCTCGCCGAGGCGCCGCCCGAAGGCTTCCTGACCCGCCTCGTCGAGGTTCTGGTCGCGGAAGAACAGGACCTTATGGGTCACGAGCGCGGCGCGGATCGCCGCGACGGTTCCGGCGTCGAGGTCGCCCGACAGGGCGACGCCGCGGATCTCGGCGCCGATGCGGCCGGCGACCCGGCGGAGGTCGAGGGTGTCGGAGGCGGCGTGGAGAGGCTGGGGAATGGCGCTCATCGGAAGATGTCCCTGGCAAGATGGCGTGACGGCACACGGCCGGCAGACGACGAATGCAGATGTTTCTGGCGCGAAGGACCCGGATTCGTCCGCGCCGATGCCGACGATATTCCGGCAGCCGGCCAAGTTTGTCGATGAACGGTGTTTTTGATTTTTCGGATCTTTCCGGAAGACTTTTTCCAGGTGTCGCGAGCGCGCAGCGACGGCATTCCCCGGCGCCGCACCCGCGCGACGCGAACCGGAGGCGCCCGCCATGGCCGAGGATTTCCACGAGGTGCTGTTCCCCCTCGACGTGTCGCTGCGCGCGAGCGGCGGCCCGCAGCGCTTGACCGAGATCGTCACCCTGGCCTCGGGCCGGGAGCATCGGAACGGCCGCTGGGCGGATTCCCGCCGCCGCTACGATGCCGGCTTCGGCCTGCGCGGGCTCGACGCGCTCCACGTCGTCCTCGCCTTCTTCGAGGAGCGGCGGGGTCGCCTCTACGGCTTCCGCTTCCGCGACCGGGTCGACGGCCGCTCCGGGCCGCCGGGCCGGGGGATCGGCCCCCTCGACCAGCCGATCGGCACCGGTGACGGCGCCACCGCGACCTTCCCGCTGGTGAAGACCTACGGGACCGGCTTCGCCCCCTATCGCCGCCGGATCGCCAAGCCGGTGGCCGGCAGCGTCCGGGTCGCGGTCTCCGGGCAGGAGGCCGGACCCGAGGCCTTCGCGTGCGACCCGACGACCGGCCTCGTCACCTTTCAGCCCGGCCATGTCCCGGCTCCCGGCGCCGCCGTGACCGCGGGCTTCGCCTTCGACGTGCCCGTCCGCTTCGACACCGACGAGCTCACCATCGACCTCGCGGCCTTCACGGCCGGGGAGATCCCGCGGGTGCCCCTCGTCGAGATCGTGCCGTGAGGAAGATCCATGCGCGACATCCCGGCGGCCTTCGCGGCCCATCTCGCGGGCGGCGTGACCACCCTGTGCCGCTGCTGGTCCCTGCGGCGGCGGGACGGGCTCGCCCTCGGCTTCACCGACCATGACCGCGACCTGACCGTCGCCGGCCTCGTCCACCTCGCCCGGACCGGCCTCGACGCCGCCGAGGCCAGCGCGGAATCCGGCTTCGCGGTCTCGGGGGGCGACGTGGCCGGCGCCCTGAGCAGCCTCGGCCTGACCGAGGCCGACATCGCCGGCGGCCTCTACGACGGCGCCGCCGTCGAGACGTGGCTGGTCGACTGGACCCATCCCGAGACCCGCCTGCTCCTCGACCTCGCCACGATCGGCGAGGTGCGCCGGGAGGGCGACGCCTTCGTGGCCGAGCTGCGCGGCCTCGCCCACCGCCTCGACGCCGAGCGCGGGCGCACCTACCGCGCGACCTGCGGGGCCGATCTCGGGGATGGGCGCTGCCGGGTCGATCTCGCGGCCTGGCGGATCGCCGGCCGCGTCACCGGCGTTCCGGAGCCCGCCACGCTCGCGGCGGCGCTGGCGGGGGATTTTCCGGACGGGCTTTTCACGGGCGGCCGGCTCGCCTGGACCGAGGGCGCCAATGCCGGGCAGGGGGCCGATGTCCGCCTCCAGCTCGGCGGCCTGATCGAGCTCTGGACCGCGCCGCCCCGGCCGGTCGCCGCCGGGGATGCCTTCACGCTGACAGCCGGCTGCGACAAGCGCCTCGCCACCTGCCGGGACCGCTTCGCCAACGCGATCAACTTCCAGGGCTTTCCGCACATGCCCGGCAACGACACGGTGATCCGCCCGGTGCCGGGATCGGACGCCATCCTCGACGGCGGGAGCCTGTTCCGATGAGCGCGATGCGGCGTGACATGGGTATCGCGGCTCTGGGCGAGGCGCGGCTGTGGCTCGGCACGCCCTACCGCCACCAGGCCTCGCTCCGCGGGATCGGCTGCGACTGCCTCGGGCTGCTGCGCGGGGTCTGGCGCGGGCTCTACGGCGCCGAGCCGGAGGCGGTGCCGCCCTATTCGGGCACCTGGGCGGAATCGGCTGCCCCCGGCACCGACCCGCTCACGGAGGCGGCCCTCCGCCACCTCGTGCCGGTGCCGGGCCCCGTGGCGGAGGCCGCGCCGCGGGCGGGCGACGTGCTGCTCTTCGCCTTCCGGCGCCATCTGCCGGCCCGCCACTGCGCCATCGCCACCGGCGACGGCGCCATGATCCACGCCCATGACGGCGCCTGCGTCGCCGAGGTGGCGCTCACCGGATGGTGGCGGCGGCATCAGACGGGGGTGTTCCGGTTTCCGGAGGCCGGTCCGATCCGGCTCACGAGGAACCAGTTGCAACGGTCAGCTTCACGCCCAAGGCATCCATGACCTTGCGGACGGTCTCGTAGCGAAGCTTCGAGCCGGGCATCAGGGCCTTGTAGAGGCTTTCCCGCCCCAGGCCCGCCTCACGGGCGATCTGCGACATGCCCCGGGCCTTGGCGATGTCGCCGAGGGCGGCGATGAACAATTCGGGATCGGGATCATCCAGGGCGGCAGCGAGGTACTCGGCGATGGCCTCCTCGCTGTCGAGAAATTCCGAGGCGTCGAAGGGGATGAAGCGCATCAGGCGATCCCATCAAGCTTGGCAGCCATGGCTTTGGCTCGCTGAATGTCCCGGCTTTGACTGGACTTGTCGCCGCCGCACAGCAGCAGGTACGTCACCTCGCCGCGTCGGATATAATAGACCCGGTATCCGGGGCCATACGGGATCCGCATCTCGAAGATGCCGGTGCCGACCGGTTTGACATCACCGAGATGACCGAGGCCCGCGGCGCGGATCCGCGCCGTGATGCGAGCCTTGGCGCGATGATCCCGCAGGCCCGCGAGCCAAGCCCGGAACGTATCGGACAGTAGGATCGTCGCCACGTCGGAAACGTATCCGGATGGATACGGCTCGGCAATGCTTCTCGGCTTGACGGCCCATCACGGCCCGACCTGTCCACAGCTTCACCACGGAGCCCCGCCATGGCGACTCTCATCCTGTCCTCGGCCGGGGCGGCGGTGGGCACGGCCCTCGGCGGGCCGATCGGCGCTGTGGTCGGGCGCACCCTCGGCGCCGTCGCGGGGGCGGGGCTCGACGGTGCGCTGTCCGGCTCCGGGCCGCATACGCGCTTCGTCGCGGGGCCGCGGCTCGCCGATATCAGCGGCCTCACCTCCACGGAGGGCGACCCGATCCCCCGGGTCTACGGGCGGGCCCGGATCGGCGGCAGCCTGATCTGGGCGACGCGCCCACTGGAGGTCGCCAACACCACGGTGCAGCGCGCCGCCACCCCCGCCAAGGGCCTGGGCGGCCAGAAGACCGTCACCACCCGCTACACCTACTTCGCCAACCTCGCGGTGGGCCTGTGCGAGGCGGAAATCGCCTGCGTCCGCCGGATCTGGGCGGACGGCAGGGAGATCGATCAGGTCGGCCTCACCATCCGCGTCCATACCGGCGGCCCGGATCAGGCGCCCGATCCGCTGATCGTCGCCAAGGAGGGGCCTGAGACCGCGCCGGCCTATCGCGGCCTCGCCTACGTGGTGTTCGAGGGCCTGCCCCTCGCCGATTTCGGCAACCGCATCCCGCAATTCGCCTTCGAGGTGATCCGCCCCGTCAACGGCCTGTACGGCCGGATCCGCGCGCTCGAGATGATCCCCGGCGCCAGCGAGTTCGGCCTCGATCCGGATCTCGTCACCGTCGATCTCGGCCTTGGCCGGACCGAGGCCGCCAACCGGCATCAGCTCCAGCGCGCCACCGACGTGCTCGCCTCCCTCGACGCCCTCCAGGCCCTGTGCCCCAACCTGCGCCGGGTCGCCGTGGTGGCGACGTGGTTCGGCACCGATATGCGGGCCGGGTCCTGCCGGGTGGTGCCGAAGGTCGAGGCGCGGACCAAGCGCGCCCTGCCGGCGGATTGGAGCGTCGCCGGGATCACCCGCGCGGAGGCCGAGATTGTCACGATCCTGCCGGACGGCAACCCGGCCTATGGCGGGACCCCGAGCGACGACGGCCTGACCCGGCTGGTCGCCGAGCTGGTCGGCCGCGGCCTGGAGGTGCTGCTCTACCCCTTCGTGATGATGGACGTGCCGGCCGGCAACGGGCTGCCGGATCCCCGCGTGCCCGGTGCGGCCCAGCCGCCCTATCCCTGGCGGGGTCGCGTCACCTGCGATCCGGCCCCGGGCGTGCCGGGAAGCCCGGACGGAAGCGCCGCGGCCGACGCGCAGGTCGCGGCCTTCTTCGCCAACGGCTACAACACCGAGATCCTGCACTACGCCGACCTGGCGGCCCGCTGGGCGGCCAAGGGCGTCCAGATCGCGGGCTTCGTGATCGGCAGCGAGTATGTCGGGCTGACCCGGGTTCGGGGCGCCGCCGGCTACCCGGCCGTGCGGGCCTTCCGGGCGATCGCGGCGGCCGTGCGCGAGCGCCTCGGCCCCGGCGTCGCCCTGGTCTACGGCGCGGACTGGACCGAGTACGGCGCCCATGTCCTCGACGGGGGCGCCACGATCCGCTTCCCCCTCGACGACCTGTTCGCCGACCCGAACATCGCGGCGGTCGGGATCGACTGGTACGCCCCGGTCTCCGACTGGCGCGACACGCCGGACCATGCCGACCTCGCCGTCGCCGGCGACATCTACGACCGCGCCTATCTCAAGGACCGCGGCGCCTCCGGCGAGGCCTTCGACTGGTACTATCCCGACGCCCAGGCCCGCGCCGCCCAGGCCCGCGTCCCGATCACCGACGGGGCCTTCGGCAAGCCCTGGGTCTTCCGGGTGAAGGACCTCGTGGCGTGGTGGTCGAACCCGCATGTCGAGCGGGACGGCGGCGTCGAGACCCGGGCGACCGCCTGGGTGCCGATGGGAAAGCCGATCTGGCTCACCGAACTCGGCGTGCCGGCGGTGGACAAGGGCACGAACGGCCCCAACGTCTTCCCCGATCCGAAATCGATCGAGAACGCCTACCCGCCGGAATCCCGGGCGCTCCGGGACGAGCTGATCCAGCTCCGCGGCCTGGAGGCGGTGATCGCCCGGTTCGATCCGGCGGTGCCGGGCTTCCGGGAGGCCGACAACCCGGTCTCGCCGGTCTATGGCGGCCGGATGGTCGATCCGGCCGGGATCTTCATCTGGGCCTGGGACGCGCGGCCCTATCCGGCCTTCCCGACCGTGCGCGGGGTCTGGGCCGATATCGGCAACTGGCGGGTCGGCCACTGGATCACCGGGCGGATCGAGGGCTGCGACCTCGATTTGCTGGTTCTGAAAATCCTCGCGGAGTTCGGCTTCGACGCTCCCGTCTCCGTCGAGGCGGCGGCCTATCTCGACGGCTACGTGATCGACCGGCCGCTCTCGGCGCGGGGCGCCCTGGAGACCCTGGCGCAGGTCTACGGGCTCGACGTCTCGGCGGTCGCCGGACGTTTGCGCCTGCGCGGGCCGCGCCGCGACCGGCCGGTGGTGCTCGACGCGGCCGAACTCGTCCGGCTCTCCGAGGAGAAGCCGGTGCTCCGCCAGGTCCGGGCCGAGGAGAGCGCCCTGCCGCGCTCGGTCGAGCTCGGCCTCACCGAGTCGGAGAGTCCGGATTATCGACGCGCCACCGCGGCGGCCGTGCGGCCCGTGGGTGGGCGTCGGCGCGAGACCCGGATCGACGCCGCGATCGTCACCCGCCGCGAGACCGGCGACGGGCTCGCCGAGGCGATGCTCGACCGGATCATCGCGGCCCGCGACAGCGCGGTCCTCACTCTGAGCCCGCGCCGGGTCGAGCTCGAGCCCGGCGACCTCCTGGCGGTCCCGGCCGACGTGCCGGGCGGCCATGTCCTGCGCAGGATCGACCGGATCGACGACGCACCCACCGGCCGCCGGATCGAGGCGAGCGGCGTGCCGCCCCGGGGCGGGCCGGGACGCGGTGTTTCGCGCAGCATGGCGCAGCCGCAGGTGGCGCGTCCGGCCTTCCCGGGGCCGCCGCTGGCCTTGGCCGTCGACCTGCCGGTGGACCGGGGCAGCCCCACGATCCTGCAAGTCCTCGCGGTGGCGGCCGAGCCCTGGCCCGGGGCGGCCGCGATCTGGCGCGCGGAAGGGACGGGGCCGCTCGCGCTCCGGGGCGTGGCCGATTACCCCGCCTGCCTGGGGCGGACCCTCACGGCCCTGCCCGCCGGGCCGGTCTGGCGGATCGACCGCCACCGGAGTCTCGACGTCACCCTGCGGCGGGGCGGGGCGCTGGCGTCGATCGGCGAGGCCGCGATGCTGGCCGGCGGCAACCTGTTCGCCCTGATCGGCCCGGACGGCGCCGTGGAACTGATCGGCGCGGCGCACGCGGTGCTGATCGGGGCCGACACCTACCGGCTCTCGGGGCTGCTGCGCGGGCTCGCGGGCAGCGAGGAGGCCGCCGGCCGCACGGCACCCGTCGGCAGCCTGATCGTGCGCCTCGATGACGGCGCCCTGGTGCCGCTGGTGGACGGGCTCGACGCGGCCGGCCGCGCCTTCCGCTACCGGGTCGGGCCGGCGGGTCGCGACCCGGGCGACCCGGCCTTCACGGAGCTGACCGCGACCGCCGGGCTGACGGCGCTCCGGCCGCTGCGGCCGGTCCACCTGCGGGCGCGCCGGACGGGGCAGGGCGTGCTGCTCTCCTGGATCCGGCGGGCGCGCCGCGACGGCGATGCCTGGGAGCCCGCCGAGATCCCGCTGGACGATCCGGAGGCCTACGCGGTCACGGTGTTCGCCGGCACCGGCGCGGCCCTGCGCACGCTCCGGGCCGAGGCCCAGCAGCTCCTCTATGCCGACGAGGCGGGGGATTTCGGCGGCCCGCAGCGGAGCCTCGACGTGGCGGTGGCGCAGATCGGCGCCGTCGCCGGCCCCGGACCCGCCTGCCGGGCCCGCATTCCCGTCCGTTCGGCCTGAACCTCCGGGGAGATCCCATGTCCGACTCGACGCCCCATCTCGGCCTGCCGCTGATCGCGGCGAGCCAGGCCCAGAAGCACGTGACCCACAACGAGGCGCTCGGCCTCCTCGATGCCCTGGTCCAGCTCGCCTGCCTGGACAAGGACCTGACCGCGCCGCCGCCGAGCCCGGCCGAGGGCGACCGCTACCTCGTGGCGGCGGCGAACCCCGGGGGCGCCTGGGCGGGGCTCGCGGGGCAGGTGGTGCGCTATTCCGACGGGGTCTGGACCGGCGCGGTCCCGCGGGCCGGCTGGCTCGCCTATGTGGTGGACGAGGCCGATCTCTACGTGTTCGACGGCACGGCCTGGACGAGCCTCCGCCGCACGCTCACGGCAAGCCAGAGCGTGAGCCGCCTCGGGATCAACACGGGCGCCGACGACACCAATCGCCTCGCGGTCAAGGCGGACGCGACGCTCCTGACCTGGGACGACGTCACGCCCGGCTCCGGCGACATGCGGATCACCGTCAACAAGAAGGCGGCCGCGCGCGACGCGGGCTTCGTGTTCCAGACCGGCTACGCGACCCGGGCGCTGTTCGGCACCCTCGGCGGCGACGACTTCGTCCTCAAGACCTCGCCGGACGGGGCCGCCTTCACCACCGCGCTCACCGCCGCCGCGGCGACCGGGGTCGTCGGCTTCGCGGCGAGCCCGACCGCGCCGACGCCGGCCGCGCGGGACAACACGACCCGCCTCGCCACCACCGCCTACGTGGATCGGGCCGACGCGGCCGCCTTCGCGCGCACCCAGGTCGAGGACGCCGCCTACGCGATCCAGCCGGGCGACCGCACGGTCGCGGTGATCGCCCTGACCCAGGCGCGCACCCTCACCCTGCCGGCGGCCTCGGCCTATCCGCAGGGGGCGACCCTGACCATCCTCGACGAGAGCGGCGCCGCCTCCGCCGCGCTCAGGCTCACGGTCGCGACCGCCGGCGCCGACCGCGTCAACGGCGCGGCCTCGGCCGCCATCGTCGTGCCCTACGGGTTCCTCGCGCTCCAGAGCAACGGCTTCGACAAGTGGACGATCGTGGACGAGACGGCGGGGGCGACGCCTGCGCTCCTCGGCGCGCCGGTCGGGACCTTCCTGTTCACCCCCGGTGGCGACGGCACGGTCTCCCTGTTCCGCAGCACGGTCGCGCACGGCCCGAACCCGCGCGGCACGACCCTGTCGGGGGTCTCCGGGACGACGCTGACCCTGAGCGGGGCCAACGATGCCGGCCTGTTCTACGACGCGGCCATGCAGGGCGTGTCCCTGGCCCGGATCTGGAACACCACGCGCGGTACCGCGGCGTGGATCGCCGCCGTGCCGGCCGCCAACCAGCTCGCGGTGACGAGCGCGGCCGATGTCTCCGCCTGGGCGCCGGGCGATGCCGTGCAGCTCGGCGACCCGCCCGCGCAGCACGGCGGCCTCAACGTGGTCGCGCTCGATCCCAGCCCGATGCTCGCCCGGCTGTTCGGCCGCGCGTTCCCGCAGACCGGGATCCTGTGCAAGGCCGCCCTGATCGGCGCCCAGGCGAGCCTCGCCCTGTCGGGCTCGGCCGTCGGCGGCAGCTTCGTCGCGGTCTCCAGCCCGGGTGACGCATCGCTGGCCAACGGCATGATCCTCGTCCCCTGCACGGTCCCCTCACCGGTCTCGGCGGCGAACCTCGTGTTCCTGCGCGAGACGATCGCGGGCTCCGGCAGCATCACGATCAGCCTCGCCTCGTCGCTCGCGGTGTTCGCCTGACCGTTCCGCCTGTCCGCGTCCGTTCACCCCCGATCCGCGAGGCTCCCATGACCGCAACACTCGTGCGAGCGAGCTTCTTCGCCCGTCTCCGCGCCGTCGGCCCGTGCGGGCCGCACCTCACGCAGCTCGAAGTCGACGGGCTCAACAACCTGCTCGACGCCTGGGAACGGCTGGGCTGGCCCGCCGACCCGCGCCCCGTCGCCTACACGCTGGCGACCGCGTGGCATGAGTGCCGGCTCGACCTCACGATCCGCGAGGAAGGCCTCGGCCGCGGCCACGCCTACGGCGTGCCGGTGAACGGCCGGGTCTATTACGGCCGCGGCGCGGCGCAGCTCACGTGGATCGACAATTACCGGACCTTCGGCCGGCTCCTCGGGCTCGACCTCGTGGGCGATCCGGATCTGGCGCTGGTGCCGGCGACCAGCGCCGCGATCCTGGTGCTCGGCGCCCGCGACGGGCTGTTCCGCCCCGGCCACACGCTCGGGCGGTACTTCGATGCGCACACCGACGATCCGGTGGGTGCGCGCGCCATCGTCAACGGTGACGGCGCGAAGAACGGCGCGCGGATCGCCGGCTACCACCGGAGCTTCCTGGCGGCCCTGGAAGCCGCCCTCCCGGCCGGCGCCGCCCAGGGCGCCGCGCCGAGCCCACAACCAACCGCGTGGTGGCCGCGCCTGCGGGACGCGATCCGCCGCAACATGCAGAAGGGGGCCTGATCATGGGATTCCTCGCGCTCCTCCCGGCCCTGCTCGGCGCCATAGGCCCGATCCTCGCGAAGGTACTGCCCGACGAGGGCCAGCGGCTTCAGGTGCAGCTCGACCTGCAGAAGGCCCTGATCGAGCAGCAGGGCGAGATCGGCCGGGCGATGGCCGAGGTGATGAAGGCCGATGCCGGCTCGGAGAGCCCGCTCGCCCGCAACGCCCGGCCGATCACGGTGCTGTGGGCGCTGGCGATGATTACCTGGGTCGGTGTGGTCTCGCCGATGCTCGGATTGCAGGTCGAGGTGGTGGCGGCGCTGAAGGGCGTGCCGGCGGAGCTGTGGTCGCTGCTGACGGTCGGGATCGGCGCCTACATGCTGGCCCGCTCGGTCGACAAGATCGTGCCGCAGGTGATCGGGGCGAAGGGATGAGCGCCGAGGATCACGGGCCTCGCGCCGTGGCGGACGCGAGGCCGCCCCGGGCGCGGACATCGCGGGCGGGCGGGGCACGGAGGGGCGGGGTCATGGCGGACACGCTGCCCGAGTGGATCGGGCGCCTGATCGAGCGGGTCGAGGCGACCGGCCGTCAGATGGACGCGCTGGGGGGCAAGCTCGACCGAATGGACGAGAAGCTGGAGGGCGTGGCCTACCGGCGGGACATCGAGGCCTTCGTGGCGCGGGACGAGATCGAGCGGCGGATCGACAAGGCGGTGGACGGGGCGCGGGCCGAGGCGGCCAGGGGGCTGGCCGAGGTCAACGGTCAGGTGAAGTCGCTGTACCGGATCGGCTGGGGCCTGGCCTCGGCGGCGCTGCTGGCGTTCGGGGGGATCGTGCTCGCGAAGGTCGGGCTGACGCCGCATTGAGCGGGATCTGTCGCGGCCCGGACTGCGTGAGCCTCCTGCCCGGGGGCTGTCGGCCTTGCGTGCGGCCTGAGTTACCGGTGCCGGGAGTTTCGGATCTATCTCGGTCGAGCCGACACGATATGCTGCACAGTGGATAACTTCGGCGCAAATCGGCAAATCTGGCCGAGAACAAAGCTTCTCTGGTTTTGCGTGGGCCAGCGGAGCGGGGTAGAGTTGTGGAGGCTCATCCATCCGCCGGCTGAGCCGCTGAATCCCTCAACCGGATAGTCCGCCTCGAATAGAAGGCGAACGCTCTTGCGCGTAGACCAGCGCAGATGGGCCGCATCCATGATCCCCGTGGGCCTGGAGTCACAATCGCCCATCAGCGGACGGATTCTGACGTCGCAGTGCGCAAAATCCGGAATGGAGGGCAAAAGCCTCTGGCAAAACTTGCGCTGTGCTGGCGCGGACAGAGGATTCACTCCCAAAGCCCGGAAATTTGTGAGGCGCTCTTATCCGTCGGAGTGGCAGGCATCGGCCGCCGCGCTCGCCTTCGCGCAGCCGGTCACCCGCGCCGGCCTATCGCTGGCCGCCGGGCCGGGCGGCGCGCTGCCTGAGCGTCCTCGCCGCGGCGACAATCTGGCGGTCTTGGCTGAGGGGGGACAGTTTCGCCGACGGGCCAATCACAGGATCGCGGCGAGCGGCAGTTTTCGGTTTGACGCGGCCCGTCGTGATGCCGGGGCTGAGGCTATCGACCACGCAGGAAGAAAAACCAGATCAGAATGAGGACGGGAATCGGCACGCCCAAAAGCCACAACAGGCTACCTGTCAGCATGTTCTACTCCATAAGACGAAGGCACAACCCGCGGATTTCATCACGTGTTCCCGGATGCCATTCTCCATGCCGGCTGCCTGCCGCCGTCCCGCCGAAGGGGGTGCCGGTCCGGCGCACGAGAGCACGTCTTGGCAAAGGTCTAGTACCGGGCCGTGATCGCAGTCGCGCACGCTCTAAGCCCGTGTGTGACTACGCCGGTCATGGCCGCGGCATACGTCGGATCGAATCGATGTTTGCCGGCGAGAGATCCGCTTCGAGACTGCCGCGCGGGTGCGGTCCTGCGAGCTTGATATCCTGGCGTGCCGCAGCCGATCGCGTCGTGTGGGTAAGCGATCCGGTGGCGGCCGGCCCGTCGCGGTCGGGCCAATCCTCCATTTTGAGGGCTCTGGCTGGCCGCTGGTCGCCACAGCCGTCACAGACCGACACCAGCCACGATTGCCAAAGACCGTGGGTCTTCTCCTGGACCGACGCCGCGCGCTCACGATGCGCGGACGCCAGGGCGACGGTATCCAGATCCGATTGCTGTCTCGGCGCGGCCGTGTTCAGGCCGGCGTCGCGCTGGCCGATGCGTTCGTCCAACTGACCATCGCGCCCCGCCGGCGAGACGGACGGATGGATCCTCAGAGAGCGGATCTCCGGTTGCGGGTTCGGGGGCGCACCGAACGCAGATCTTGGCCACGATTGCGTCATTCGAAACCTGATCCGGCGTCCGGCGCTCGATGGGCGTGAGCGAGGTCGGGCTCGCATCGCGGCTCGGCGGTTTGGTCTGCCCGACGGCGGTCGTGTTGGGCACTTTCCCGGTCGACAACACGCGGTCTGCAGTACTCGCTTGATCGGTCTGCGCGAAGACCGCGCCGATCGGCAGCGTGATGAGCAAGAAAGGGGCGATCAGGGTCCGGTTTGCTGTCATGGCCTCCTCCATGACAGGTCAAGGTGTAGAATTGTACCGCGTTCAATATAGAGACTGAACTTAAGATGCTATCCGCCGAAATGGATACCGGTTCGGTGCAAGCGGGCGCGTCAAAACAGAGGCTCGGGGCCATGCGCGATTGCAACGCTGTCGGGCGCGGCCCTGATGCCCGAGAGGTGTTCGTGGAGCTGATCCGAAGGGCGCCGACCGGGAGCAGACGCTGACCCAACGGCTCCGGCAGGCCCTGACCGGCTCGGCCTCCGGGGATCGTTCCGCAGCCGATGTGAACCCGCGCCGCAGGCCCGGCGGGAACCGGTCGCGGCCTCGGCCGTAGTGCCGGCACGATGCCGTCCGCCCGCCGATTTCCAGCCCGACGCCTGCTCGACGCACCCGCCGGGACGCGTCAACGGCTCCATATTCAGGGCGCATTCAGTGCTCCGGGACCACATCTGCCCTCAATGCGCTACGCCATCGCCCTCGTCGCCATCAGCCTGACCGCCGCGGCCCTCGCCGCGGGCGGCCTCGGCTCCATGGCCGATGACGGGCCGGCCCCGCAGACGGGCACCGTCTCCAGCCAGGCCCCGCTGCGGATCGAGACCTGCCTGTCGCCGGCCGACATGCGCGAGGAGGTCGGCGAGCGCCGGGTGATCCCGCCCGTGGCGGCGATCCGCGCGGCCCGCACGGTGATCCCCCGGGCCGAGATCCAGCGGGCAAGCCTGTGCCGTTACGAGGATACCCTGGTCTACATGCTGACCGCCTTGCGTCGGGACGGTCACTTCGTGCACGTCATCGTGGACGCGCGCACCGGCAGCGTGGCTGGACAGTATTGAGCGGGCGCCGAGATCGTTTCGGAGGGGAGTGAGCCGTGCGTCTGCTCGTCGTTGAGGATGACAAGGACATCAACCGGCAGGTGGTCGCCGCCCTTGAAGAGGCCGGCTACGTCGCCGACAAGGCCTATGACGGCGAGGAGGGCGGCTATCTCGGCGAGAGCGAGCCCTACGACGCCATCATCCTCGACATGGGCCTGCCCAAGGCGGACGGCGTCACGGTGCTGCAGAAGTGGCGCCGGGCCGGGGTGAAGACGCCGGTGATCATCCTCACCGCCCGGGACCGCTGGTCCGACAAGGTCGATGGCTTCGATGCCGGCGCGGACGATTACGTCACCAAGCCCTTCCACATGGAGGAGCTGATGGCCCGGGTCCGCGCGCTCCTGCGCCGGGCCGCCGGCCACGCCACCAGCCAGATCGCCTGCGGCCCCGTCACCCTCGACACCCGCTCCGGCAAGGTCTTCGTCGATGGCGCCCAGGTGAAGCTGACGAGCCACGAATACCGGCTGCTCTCCTACCTGATGCACCATACCGGCCGGGTCGTGTCCCGCGCCGAACTCACCGAGCATCTCTACGATCAGGATTTCGACCGGGATTCCAACACGATCGAGGTCTTCGTCGGGCGGCTGCGCAAGAAGCTCGCGGTGGACCTGATCCAGACGGTGCGCGGCCTCGGCTATCTCGTGGATCCGAACCAGCCGCCGGCGCGGGTGTGAGCGGGGCGGCCCAACCCGGCACGCTGCCGGCGGTCTTCATGCGCGGCGGCACCAGCAAGGCGCTGATGCTGCATCGCCGGGACGTGCCGGGGGATCTGGCCGCCTGGGAACCGGTCTTCCTCTCCGCCATGGACAGCCCCGACCCGTTCGGGCGCCAGCTCAACGGCATGGGCGGAGGCGTCTCGTCGGTGTCGAAGATCTGCGTCGTCGCGCGTTCCGAACGGCCGGATGCCGATATCGACTACACCTTCGTGCAGGTGGTGGTCCGCGCGGGCCGCATCGACCTGTCGGGCAATTGCGGCAACATGCTCTCCGCAGTCGGACCCTTCGCGGTGGACGAGGGGCTGATCGCGGTTCCCGACGGCCTGGTGCGGCTTCGGATCTACAACACCAACACGCGCAAGCTGATCGAGGCGCATTTCGCGGTGCGCGACGGCCGTGCCGTCTACCGCGGCGACCTCGCGATTCCCGGGGTGACCGGTACGGGCGCGCCGATCCGCCTCGACTTCATCGATCCCGGCGGCGCGACCACGGGCCGGCTCCTGCCGACCGGGGCCGTCCGCCAGAGCCTCGACGTGCCGGGCCTCGGGCCGATCGAGGCTTCGCTGGTCGATGCGGCCAATGCCTGCGTGTTCGTGCGCGCCGCCGATCTGGGGCTGACCGGGACCGAGCTGCCCGCCGCCCTGGAGGCGGTGCCGGGCCTGCTCGACCGGCTCGGGCACATCCGCCGCGCCGCCTCGGTGGCGATGGGGATCGCGTCCGACCTTGAGGCCGCTGCGCGCATCGTCCACGTGCCGTTCGTCGGGATCGTGGCGCCGCCGCTTGAGGCCGGCAGCCTCTCCGGCGAGCCGGTGCGGGCCGCCGACATTGATCTGACCGCCCGGGTGATCTCCAACGGCATGCCGCACCAGGCCCTGCCGCTCACCGCCACCCTGTGCCTCGCGGTCGCCGCGCGGATCGAAGGCAGCCTCGTCCACGAGGCCGCGCGTGTGACCGACGCGGCGCTCCGGGTCGGCATGCCCTCGGGCATCCTCACCGCCGACGCCGCCGTGACGCGTGACGGCGGTGTCTGGCAGGCGGAGCGGGGCGCGTTCTTTCGCACGGCGCGGCCGCTCATGCGGGGGGAGGTGTTCTACGATGCGGCGCCGCCCGTCTGAACCACCGACGCATCCATGACCGACCTCATCGGCCTCCTCTCCCTGCGCCGCCGCTCGATCGCGGTGCGGCTCGCCGTCTCGGCCTTCCTGTCGAGCTCGGCGATCCTGCTGATCGCGGCCTGGATCCTGACCACGCTCTATCGCGAGAACACCGAGCGGGCCTTCGACAGCCGTTTGCTCGTCTTCACCAACAACCTCGCCACCGACCTCGTCTCGCCCAACGATCCCGAGAGCCGGACCTTCTCGCTGGGCGATCCGCGCTTCGACCTGCCCCTGTCGGGCTGGTACTGGCAGGTCGGCAAGCCCGACGCGAAGCCGCGGGACGTGCGCACCTCCCGTTCGCTCGTCGGCGTGCCGCTGCCGCCCGCCACCGATTCCGAGGGCAAGGTCGGCGTCGGCCAGATCCGCCAGGGCTACGGCAAGGCCCAAGACGGACGGCTGCTGCGCATCATGGAGCGCGATGTCGATCTCGGCGAGGAGGGCCGCTACACGGTTCGGGTCGCCGGGCCGGCGGACGAGATCGTCAACGACGTCGATCGGTTCCGCAATTCGCTGACCATCACGTTCGGCCTGCTCGGCCTGTCGCTGGCGCTCACCACCCTGCTGCAGATCCGGTTCGGCCTCGCGCCCCTGAAGAAGATGCGCGCGGCTTTGGGCGCCGTCCGCCGGGGCGAGGCCGACCGCATCACCGGCACCTATCCGCGCGACATCGCCCCGCTCACCGGCGAGGTGAACCTCCTGATCGAGACCAACCGCGAGATCCTGGAACGCGCCCGCACGCAGGTCGGCAACCTCGCGCATGCCCTGAAGACGCCGCTCTCGATCATCGTCAACGAGGTCGGCGCCTCGGATGCGCCGGAGGAGCTGGCCCAGAAGATCCGCGAGCAGGCCGCCGTCATGCGCGATCAGGTGAATTACCATCTCGACCGGGCGCGGGCGGCCGCGCTCGCGGGCACGCTCGGCACTTCCACGGAGGTCGAGCCGGCTTTGGCCGGCCTCGTGCGCACCTTCGGCAAGATCTACCGCGACAAGGACATCGCCTACGACGTCCACGTGCCTCCGGGGCTGCGCTTCCGCGGGGAGCGGCAGGATTTCGAGGAGATGGTCGGCAACCTCGTCGACAACGCCTCGAAATGGGCCCATGCCCGGGTGGCGATCCGCGCCGAGGCCGTGACCAAGGCCGATTATCCCCACCTCGTCGTCGCCATCGAGGATGACGGCCCCGGCCTGCCGCCGGAGGCGCGCCAGGCCGTGCTCGGGCGGGGGCGGCGGCTCGACGAGTCGAAGCCCGGCTCCGGTCTCGGCCTCTCCATCGTGGCGGACCTCGCCGCCCTCTACCGGGGGCGCTTCACCCTGGAGCAGGCGGCGCTGGGGGGCTTGCGCGCGGTGCTGGAGGTGCCGGGCGACGCGCCGGTGGGGGCGACGACCCATTGAGCCTCTGCCGAACCGCGTGTCCCATGTTGACGCGTGGAAGCTGCCACGACGATACTGTCGTTGACGTTGAAGTGCCTGCCACGAGCCTCCGGGTTCCGGCCTCACTCCGCGTGATGGCCTCAGCAAGCGGTTTAGAGCCTCTCACAAAACTCCCGCTGCGCTGTCGCGGCCAGAGGGAAATATCCGGTGCTCGGGAGTTTTGTGAGGAGCTCTTAGGCCCGTGGCGTTTGTCTTGCTCGTCTCGGAAATCCCCCTCGCTTTATGCGTTGAGGTCAACGACGATACATCTCACGTCGTCGTCGTCCCGGTTGCACATTGCGGCGAGACGGATCGCTTGGTGCAAGTCGAGTGCAGGCTGACCTACACGCAGAATCCGTCATCCCGCCCAAGCGTGGTCTGGTTTCACGAATTTTCCTTCACGATACTGGTCGTCAGTCTATCCGGCGATGGGCCGACCTTCGAGCTTCGAGACGCAGGATCGGGCTTACGCTCAGCCCTATCGACCCGATCCCTCTCGATCTCTGATCATGCCGATCGTCTGCGCCGGGTTGAGAGCGCTCGTTGGTCGTGTCCGGCCGCCGGTCATCTATCGCGTCACGAAGTCTCGCAACCCTCCCGAAAAAGCGCTGCGCAAGCATATCTTGTTGACGCGTGTGCTTGAGGATGAAGGGTACGCCGTGATCGAGTCGGGAACGGACCCATGGGGCAGGCGTTTCTGGGTCCTGAAGCGATAGTTGACATGACTGCCTCCGTGTGGAGGATGCAGCCGTTCAGGAGAGTGCCATGACCATCGCCCTGCGGCAGTCACGCAGCGACGATGCCTACGTCAGCAACCGCGTTTTCGACGGCATCCGGTCGCGCGATGCGGGAACTTCGGCGCGGGATCGTGATCGTGCGCTCAAGCAGCTGGATCGGCTGCGTGTCGGGCGCGAGAAGCGCGACTGATCGCTGCGGTCGTCTCTGCTCCGCTCTTCGTGAGACGTTTGAAGGCCCCGCCCAGGCGGGGTTTTTTGTTGTTTTCGCAGAGATTGTCATAGGTCCTGGGTGAGGCGACGGGTCTGCGTCGATTTCGGTCGCACTAAGAGAGAGTTTTCGGCGTTCGATGACGGCGATCTGGTTCATCCTGGCGGCCATGACCGCGGCGGCCGTCCTCGGCCTGCTCTGGCCCTTGTCGCGGCGCGCCATCGTGCCGGCGGGCGAGACGGGCGGCGCCGCGATCGCCACCGAGACCGCCTTCTACGAGGACCAGATCGCCGAGATCGCGCGCGATCTGGACCGTGGCCTGATCGCCCCGGAGGAGGCTGAATCGGCCAAGGCCGAGGCGGCGCGCCGCCTGCTCCGGGCGAGCCGCGAGGTGACGCGCGAGACCGAGGAGGCCGGAACCGTCGAGGCCGCGCGCCCGGCCGAGCCGCGGCTGCGCCGGCGCCGGGCGGCTTCGGCCTTCGCGGTCTCCACCATCCCCCTCGTGGCGCTGATCGCCTACGGCCTCTACGGCTCGCCGGAACTGCCGGCCCAGACCGAGGCCGACCGGCAGGCCGCCCGCGGCGGCGCCGACGAGTTGATGAAGGCGGTCGGCCAGATCGAGGCGCGGCTCGCCCGCGACCCGAACGATGCCCGCGGCTGGGCGGTGCTCGCCCCGGTCTACATGCGCACCGGCCGGTTCGACGAAGCGGCCCGCGCCTACGGCAACATCGCCCGGCTCAAGGGCGAGACCGCCGACCTCCTCGCCGATCAGGGCGAGGCCCTCACGGCGGCCGCGGACGGCACGGTGACGCCCGAGGCCAAGGCCCTGTTCGAGAAGGCGCAGGCCAAGGATCCGAACGCGCCCAAGCCGCGCTTCTACCTCGCCCGGGCGGCCGAGCAGGCCGGCGAAACCGGCGAGGCGATCCGCCAGCTCACGACCCTCGAAGCCGCGAGCCCGCCCGACGCCCCCTGGCTCGGCGTGGTGCGCCAGACCCTCGCCCGCCTCAAGGGCGAGCCGGAACCCCCGGCCACACCGTCGGCCGCCCCAAAAATCCCCGCCGCGCAGCAGGCGGCGATCCGCGGCATGGTCGACGGGCTCGATGCCCGGCTCAAGGCCGGCGGCGGCACACCCGACGAGTGGCTGCGGCTCGTCCGGTCCCGCGCCGTGCTGGGCGAGCACGATCAGGCGGCTGCCGCCTTGGCGCGCGCCCGCACCGCGCTCGCCGGCGATCCACAGGGGCTGGCCCAGGTGGAGCAGGGCGCCCGCGCCATCGGCCTCGATCCGGAGGGCGGCCCGGGGCGCTCCGCCGAGACCGCCCCCTCCGGGCCGGCGGCCCGGGCCGAGACTGAGGCCGCGATGGCGGCGGTGCGCGCCATGCCGCAGGCGGAGCGCGACGCCGCCATCCGCGGCATGGTCGATGGGCTCGACCGGCGGCTGGCGGCCCGCGGGGGCACCCCGGACGAGTGGATGCGGCTCGTGCGCTCCTACAGCGCGCTGGGCGAGCGCGATCAGGCGATCAAGGCTCTGGATCGCGCCCGGATGGCGCTCGCCGCCAACGGGGAGGCGGTGGCGCGGCTCGACGGGCTCGCCCGGGAACTCGACCTGCCCGGCAAGGCCGCGCCCTGACCGCACGAAGCCGCGAGGCCGGCAATGTGGGACCACTCGTACGACAATCGGTCCCGGCGCCCGCCCTTGACCCAGGCGCGTCCGGAGCCGACACCCTCATGAGCTAGAATGAGAACGGTTCGGGCCTGGGCGGGACGCCGCCCGCCGGATCGCGGGGTGGACGTATCGTGACGCGTAAGAGCCGCCGCCTGATCCTGATCGCCGCCTGCGGCAGCGTGCTGGCGCTGGCCGTGGGGCTGATCCTGTACGCCATGAGCGGCTCGATCGTGTTCTTCCGCTCGCCCTCCGACATCGCCCTGCAGGGCATCGCGCCGGGCACGCGCCTGCGGCTCGGCGGTCTGGTGAAGGACGGCTCGCTCAAGCGCGGCCCGGATCAGGCGGTGGACTTCGCCGTCACCGACACGAACGCCACCGTCGGGGTCCACTACAAGGGCCTGCTGCCGGACCTGTTCCGGGAAGGGCAGGGGGTGGTCGCCGAGGGCGTGCTGGAGCCGGGCGGGCTGTTCCGCGCCGACACGGTGCTGGCCAAGCACGACGAATCCTACATGCCCCGCGAGGTCGCCGACGCGCTGAAGGCGCAGGGGCGCTGGCAGGAGGGTGGCCCGAACAAGGCCGCGCCGGCGCCGAAGCCCGTGACGGCGGCGGCCGACTCGACCCTCGGCCCGCGCAGCGAGCGCTAAGGGGAGCCGCATGATCGTCGAGACCGGCCACTTCGCCCTCGCGCTCGCGCTGGCGATCTCCCTCGTCCAGATGGTGATGCCGATCTGGGCCGCCCGCTCGGGCGACCCGGCGCTCCGGCAGATCGCCTCGCAGGCGGCGCTCGGCGCCTTCGCCTGCGTGCTGTTCGCCTTCGCGGCGCTGACCTGGGCGCATGTGACGTCCGACTTCTCGGTCCAGAACGTCGTCGAGAACTCGCACACGCAGAAGCCGCTGGTCTACAAGATCTCCGGCGTCTGGGGGAACCACGAGGGCTCGATGCTCCTCTGGGTCCTGATCCTCACCCTGTTCGGCGCCTGCGTGGCGGCGGCGAAGACCTCCGTGCCGCCGCGCCTGCGGGCCAACACGCTCGGCGTGCAGGGGCTGATCACCTTCGTGTTCGTGCTGTTCATCATCACGACCTCGAACCCGTTCAGCCGGGTCATCCCGGCGCCGCTCGAAGGCAACGACCTCAACCCGCTGCTGCAGGATCCCGGCCTCGCGATCCACCCGCCGCTCCTCTATGTCGGCTATGTCGGCTTCTCGATCAGCTTCGCCTTCGCGGTGGCCGCGCTGATCGACGGGCGGATCGACGCCGTCTGGGCGCGGGCGGTGCGGCCCTGGACGCTGACCGCGTGGTGCTTCCTGACGCTCGGGATCGCGATGGGCTCCTACTGGGCCTATTACGAACTCGGCTGGGGCGGCTGGTGGTTCTGGGACCCGGTCGAGAACGCCTCCCTGATGCCCTGGATCGCCGGCACGGCGCTGCTGCACTCCACCGTGGTGATGGAGAAGCGCGACGCCCTGAAGGTCTGGACGGTGCTGCTGGCCATCCTGACCTTCTCGCTCTCGCTGATCGGGACGTTCCTCGTCCGCTCGGGCGTGATCACCTCGGTGCATTCCTTCGCCACCGACCCGACCCGCGGCGTCTTCATCCTGGCGATCCTCGTGCTGTTCATCGGCGGCTCGCTGACGCTGTTCGCGTGGCGGGCGCCGCTGCTGCGGCAGGGCGGGCTGTTCGCGCCGATCTCCCGGGAGGGGTCGCTCGTCCTCAACAATCTGTTCCTGGTCGCGGGCTGCGCCACCGTGCTGGTCGGCACCCTCTACCCGCTGCTCCTGGAGATGCTGACGGGCGAGAAGATCACGGTCGGGCCGCCCTTCTTCAACGCCACCTTCGTGCCGCTGGCGATCCCGCTCCTGCTGATCGTCCCCGCCGGGCAGGCGCTGGCCTGGAAGCGCGGCGACGTGCTCGCCGCGGCGCAGCGCCTGTTCGCCGCGCTGGCCCTGGCCCTGGTGGTCGGCTTCGCGGTGCTCGCCCTGACCTGGGGCGGTCCGGTCATGGCGCCGGTGGGGATCGGCCTCGGGGTCTACCTGCTGATCGGCTCGGCGCTGGAGATCGTCTCCCGCGCCCGCGGCTACGGGGCGAGCCGGACCCGCTCGCTGGGCCAGACCGGTCGCCGTGCCATCGGCCTGCCGCGCTCGGCCTGGGGCACGGCGCTGGCCCATGCCGGCGTCGGGGTGGTGGTGTTGGGCATCGCCGCGCAGGGTTGGGCCGCCGAGGGGCTGGCGACGCTGAAGCCCGGCCAGAGCCTGACGACGGGGCCCTATACGGCGACGCTGGAGCGGGTCGCGCCGCGCAAGGGTCCGAATTACGAGGAGGCGGCCGCCTATCTGACGATCCGGACCCGGGCCGGCGACGAGGTCGGGCAGGTCGAGACCGGCAAGCGCTTCTACCCGAGCCGCAAGATGGCGGTGACCGAATCCGGCCTGCTGACCGTCGGCGTGAGCCAGGTCTATGCGAGCCTCGGCGAGATCGGCCAGGACGGCAGCGTCGGACTTCGGCTCTACTACAAGCCGCTGGTTCTGCTGATCTGGCTCGGCGCCGTGGTGATGGCTCTGGGCGGCGGGCTCTCGCTCACGGATCGCCGGATGCGCGTGGGCGCTCCCGCCAAGGCGAAGGCCCGCCCGCTGCCCAACGCGGTGCCGGCCGAGTGATGGGCGCGGTCGCGGATATGAAGCCCGCTGCGGTTCTCCCTCCCCCCTCTGCGGGGGAGGGTACCCTGCGCAGCAGGGGGGGGGAGGGGAGCAACGGTGCAGAAGAAGGCTCCGGCCTTCATGAAGGCTGCGCCTCTTCCGGAAGCCGGGCTCCCCTCTCCCGACCCCTGCTGACGCAGGGGCCACCCTCCCCCGTAGAGGGGGGAGGGAGGGCGCGCGCCCGACTCGGCGCCGCGCTCATCGCCGCTCTCGTCCTCATCGCCCCCGCCCACGCCGTCCAGCCCGACGAGGTGCTGAAGGACCCCGCCCTGGAGCACCGCGCCCGGCAGATCTCCGCCGAACTGCGCTGCCTCGTCTGCCAGAACCAGTCGATCGACGATTCCGATGCGCCGCTCGCCAAGGACCTGCGCCTGATCGTCCGCGAGCGGCTGGAGAAGGGCGACAGCGACACGGCCGTGCGCGACTACGTGGTCGCGCGCTACGGCGAGTTCGTGCTGCTGCGCCCGGTCTTCGCCCTGCACACGTTGCTGCTGTGGCTGACGCCGGTGCTCGCGGTCCTGCTCGGCGGATTCGGACTCTGGCGCCTCGCCCGCCGGCGGCGGCCGGCACCGACGCGCGGCCTGTCGGCCGCCGAGGAAGCAGAGGTCGCCGCGCTCCTGCGACGGGAGTAGAATCGCTCACAGCGGTGATTCGCGAGCCCCCTCGGCACGAGTCTTGGATCAGGCCTCGCAGACCGCATGTTCGGCGACGTGCCTGGGGGCAGGACGATGACGGCCGCTACGCTCACCATTTCGAGCCGCAACTACTCCTCGTGGTCGCTGCGGGGCTGGCTGATCTGCCGGATGGCGGGTCTCGACTTCCAGACCGAGGTTCTGTCCGGGACTGACGCCAGCAGCCGGGCGGAACTGCTGCACCTGTCGCCGTCTTTCCTGGTGCCTCGCCTGCGGCACGGCGATGTCGTGGTCTGGGACACGCTGGCCATCGCCGAGTACCTCGGCGAGATCGTTCCGACGGCCGGCCTGTTGCCCGGTCCCGTGGCGGAGCGCGCCCATTGCCGGTCGATCTCCGGCGAGATGCATTCGGGCTTCGTCAATCTGCGCTCGGCCCTGCCGATGAACCTGCGCGCCTTCCATCCCGGCTTCCGGCTGTTCAACGGCGCGAAGGCCGATATCGAGCGCATCGTCACGATCTTCGACGATTGCCTGGACCGCTACGACGGGCCCTTCCTGTTCGGCGCCAAGCCCTGCCTGGCGGACGCGATGTACGCGCCGGTCTGCACGCGCTTCCGCACCTACGACGTGGCGCTGCCGCCCCGGGCCGCGGCCTATCGGGACACGATCCTGCACTGGCCGCTGATGGTCGAATGGGCGGAGGCTGCCGCCGACGAGCCGGACGAGATCGAAGAACTCGAAATGGAGTTCTGAGACGGCGCTGCGCCGAAGGCCCGGACTCAGGGCCTTTCCGGAAACCGTCGCGACTTCCGTATCGGAGCGTGGTTCAGGATCCTCCGATCGGAGGTTGCATGGTCGTGCCCGCGACGGGCTGGCCGGCCGGTGGGGCCACGCATCGCAAGCCCGGCACAGCTTGAGCGACGCGACACCATGCAATTTCGTGCAGAGCACAAATTCATGTTGCGTCGCGAGAAAGATTCTTTTTCCGAGGTATCGATTCGAAAAATCGGTCGGTGACAGGAGTTTAACGCACTGCGCGTTCTGATGCCCGCGGCGCGTGACAGTTCGACAGACGTCCTTTGTCACGCAACCGGACTGCACGATTGAAGCCAATCGGCATTTCTGTTCCTCTTCGCATTAGAAAAGGACCAGACTGGGCAGGAAACCATGGCGCGTCACGAGCCCTGGAGCGCGGAGCGCGCATCCGGGATCATCGCCGAACACACCCATCTCGAAGGGGCCACGCTGCCGATCCTGCACGCCTTGCAGGAAACCTTCGGCTACGTGGATTCCGGCGCGGTGCCGCTGATCGCGGATGCGCTGAACCTGTCCCGCGCCGAGGTGCATGGCTGCGTCACATTCTACCACGACTTCCGCGCCCGCCCCGCCGGCCGTCACGAGGTGAAGCTGTGCCGGGCCGAAGCCTGCCAGGCCATGGGCTCGGACAAGCTCCACCGCGAAATCCTCGGCCGCCTCGGCTGCGGCTGGCACGAGACCACCGCCGACGGCAACGCCACGGTGGAGCCGGTCTACTGCCTGGGGCTCTGCGCCAACGGCCCCGCCGCGCTGGTGGATGGTGAACCGGTCGCGCACCTGACTGCCGACGCCCTCGAAGCTGCCCTGACGGAGGTGCGCCAGTGAGCGTCACCCTCTACGTTCCCCGCGATGCGGTCGCGCTCGGTCTCGGCGCCAACAAGGTCGCCCGCGCGCTGTTCGCGGGCGCCGAGCGCCGCGGCCTCGACGTCACCATCGTGCGCACCGGCTCCCGCGGCCTCGCGTGGCTGGAGCCGATGGTCGAGGTCGGCACCCAGGAGGGGCGGATCGCCTACGGGCCGGTCAAGCTCGAGGATGTCGAGGCCCTTCTGGATGCCGGCCTGACCACGGGCGGCGACCATGCCCTGCGCCTCGGCGACCCGGAAAAGATCCCGTTCCTGGCCCGGCAGCAGCGCCTGACCTTCCAGCGCTGCGGCGTGATCGACCCGGTCTCCGTCGAGGATTACCGGGCCCATGGCGGCTATCGCGGCCTGGAGGCGGCCCTGAAGCTCGATGCCGAGGGCATCGTGGCGGCGGTGCGCGATTCCGGCCTGCGCGGCCGGGGCGGTGCCGGCTTCCCGGCCGGCATCAAGTGGAACACCGTGATGCTCGCCGAGGCGGACCAGAAGTATGTGGTCTGCAACGCCGACGAGGGCGATTCCGGCACCTTCGCCGACCGGATGATGATGGAGGGCGACCCCTTCAACCTCATCGAGGGCATGACCATCGCGGGCGTCGCGACCGGCGCCACGCGCGGCTACATCTACCTGCGCTCCGAGTACCCGCAGGCCTTCGCCACCCTCAAGGAGGCGATCGCCAACGGCGTGAAGGCCGGCGTGCTGGGCGAGAACATCCTGGGCTCGGGCAAGACCTTCCACCTGGAAGTGCGCCTCGGCGCCGGCGCCTATATCTGCGGCGAGGAGACCTCGCTGCTGGAGAGCCTGGAGGGCAAGCGCGGGATCGTGCGCGCCAAGCCGCCGATCCCGGCGCTCAAGGGCTTCCTCGGCAAGCCGACGCTGGTCAACAACGTCATGACCTTCACGGCCGTGCCGTGGATCCTGGAGAACGGCGCCAAGGCCTACGCCGATTACGGCATGGGCCGCTCGCTCGGCACCCTGCCGATCCAGCTCGCCGGCAACATCAAGCATGGCGGCCTGATCGAGGTGGCGTTCGGCATCACCATCCGGCAGGTGATCGAGGATTTCGGCGGCGGCACCCGTTCGGGCCGACCGGTCCGGGCCGTGCAGGTCGGCGGGCCGCTCGGGGCCTACTTCCCCGACCATCTCCTCGACACGCCCCTGGACTACGAGGCGATGGCGGCCAGGAAGGGCCTCGTCGGCCATGGCGGCATCGTGGTGTTCGACGACACCGTCGACATGGCGAACCAGGCCCGCTTCGCCTTCGAGTTCTGCGCCGCCGAATCGTGCGGCAAGTGCACCCCCTGCCGCATCGGCGCGACCCGCGGGGTCGAGACCATGGACAAGGTGATCGCCGGCATCCGGCCGGACGCGAACCTGAAGCTGGTCGAGGATCTCTGCGAGGTCATGACCGACGGGTCGCTCTGCGCCATGGGCGGGCTCACCCCGATGCCCGTCATGAGCGCGGTCACCCATTTCCCCGAAGATTTTCGCCGCGCGGGCTCGCTGCCTGCGGCGGCCGAGTGAGGTAGCGCCATGGCCCTCATCAAAGAAATCGACTACGGCACGCCGATCCGCGTCAACGAGCAGACGGTGACGCTGACGATCGACGGCATGGCGGTGACGGTGCCGGCCGGCACCTCGGTGATGGCGGCGGCGATGCATGCCGGCACGCAGATCCCGAAGCTCTGCGCCACCGACAGCCTGGAGCCGTTCGGCTCCTGCCGCCTCTGCCTCGTGGAGATCGAGGGACGCCGCGGCACCCCGGCCTCCTGCACGACGCCGGCCGAGAACGGCATGGTGGTGCATACGCAGTCGGACAAGCTCCACAAGCTCCGCAAGGGCGTGATGGAGCTCTACATTTCCGACCACCCGCTGACCTGCCTGACCTGCGCGGCCAACGGCGATTGCGAGCTGCAGGACATGGCCGGCGTCGTCGGCCTGCGCGACGTGCGCTACGGCTATGACGGCGACAACCACGTCGCGCCGACGGCCGAAAAGTACCTGCCGAAGGACGAGTCGAATCCGTATTTCACCTACGACCCGTCGAAGTGCATCGTCTGCAACCGCTGCGTCCGCGCCTGCGAGGAGGTGCAGGGCACCTTCGCGCTGACCATCGCGGGCCGCGGCTTCGACAGCCGCGTGGCCGCCGGCCCGACCAATTTTTTTGAATCCGAGTGTGTCTCGTGCGGCGCCTGCGTTCAGGCGTGTCCCACGGCCACGTTGCAGGAAAAATCGATCCACGAATTCGGCCAGCCCGAGCACGCCGCGGTGACGACCTGCGCGTATTGCGGCGTCGGCTGCTCGTTCAAGGCCGAGATGCAGGGCGAGCGCGTCGTCCGCATGGTCCCCTACAAGGGCGGCAAGGCCAATGAGGGCCATAGCTGCGTGAAGGGCCGCTTCGCCTACGGCTACGCCACCCACAAGGACCGCATCACCAAGCCGATGATCCGCGAGAAGATCACGGATCCGTGGCGCGAGGTCTCTTGGGAGGAGGCGATCGACCGGGCGGCCTCCGAGTTCAAGCGCATCCAGGCGAAATACGGGAAAGATTCGGTCGGCGGCATCACCTCGTCGCGCTGCACCAACGAGGAGGCCTACCTCGTCCAGAAGCTCGTGCGCGCCGCCTTCGGCAACAACAACGTCGATACCTGCGCCCGCGTCTGCCACTCGCCGACCGGCTACGGCCTGATGTCGACGCTCGGCACCTCGGCCGGCACCCAGGACTTCAAGTCGGTCGAGCATTCGGACGTGATCCTGGTGATCGGCGCCAACCCGACCGACGGCCACCCGGTCTTCGGCTCGCGGATGAAGAAGCGCCTCCGGCAAGGGGCGAAGCTCATCGTCGCGGACCCGAGAAAGATCGACCTCGTGAAGTCGCCCCACATCAAGGCCGACTATCACCTGCCGCTGAAGCCCGGCTCCAACGTCGCCTTCATCAACGCGCTGGCGCACGTGATCGTCACCGAGGGGCTGATCGACGAAGCCTATATCCGCGAGCGCTGCGATCTGGCCGAGTTCGAGTCCTGGGCGCGGTTCATCGCCGAGGAGCGCCATTCCCCGGAGAACCAGCAGCAATTCACCGGCCTCGACCCCGAGCAGGTTCGCGGGGCGGCCCGGCTCTACGCCAAGGGCGGCGCGGCCGGCATCTATTACGGGCTCGGCGTCACCGAGCACAGCCAGGGCTCGACCATGGTGATGGGCATGGCCAACATCGCCATGGCCACCGGCAACATCGGCAAGCTCGGCGCCGGCGTGAACCCGCTGCGCGGCCAGAACAACGTGCAGGGCTCCTGCGACATGGGCTCGTTCCCGCACGAGCTGACCGGCTACCGCCACGTGTCGGACGACGCGACCCGCGAGAGCTTCGAGGCCCTGTGGGGCGCCAAGCTCGACAACGCGCCGGGCCTGCGCATCACCAACATGCTGGACGAGGCCGTCGAGGGCACGTTCAAGGGCATGTACATCCAGGGTGAGGACATCGCGCAATCCGACCCGGACACGCACCACGTGACCTCGGGCCTGAAGGCGATGGAGTGCATCGTCGTCCAGGATCTGTTCCTGAACGAGACCGCGAAATACGCCCACGTCTTCCTGCCGGGCGCCTCGTTCCTGGAGAAGGACGGGACCTTCACCAACGCCGAGCGCCGCATCTCCCGCGTGCGCAAGGTGATGGCCCCGATGGGCGGCTACGGCGATTGGGAGGGCACGGTGCTGCTCTCCAACGCGCTCGGCTACCCGATGAACTACAGCCACCCGTCCGAGATCATGGACGAGATCGCCCGGCTCACCCCGAGCTTCACCGGCGTGTCCTACGCCAAGCTCGACGAACTCGGCTCGGTGCAGTGGCCCTGCAACGAGAAGGCGCCGCTCGGCACGCCGATGATGCACGTGGACCGGTTCGTCCGCGGCAAGGGCCGGTTCATGATCACCGAGTTCGTGGCCACCGAGGAGCGGACGGGGGCGAAGTTCCCGCTGATCCTCACCACGGGCCGGATCCTCTCCCAGTACAATGTCGGCGCGCAGACGCGGCGCACCCACAATTCGCGCTGGCACGAGGAGGACGTGCTGGAGATCCACCCCTTCGACGCGGAGCTGCGCGGCATCGTCGACGGCGACTTGGTCTCGTTGGAGAGCCGCTCCGGTGATATCGCGCTGAAGGCCAGGATCTCCGAGCGGATGCAGCCGGGCGTCGTTTACACGACCTTCCACCACGCCAAGACCGGCGCCAACGTCATCACCACCGACTACTCGGACTGGGCGACCAACTGCCCCGAATACAAGGTGACGGCGGTGCAGGTCCGGCGGACCAACCGGCCCTCCGACTGGCAGGCGAAGTTCTACGAGGAGGATTTCTCGTTGACGCGCATCGCCCAGACTCTCGACGCGGCGGAGTGAGGCGATGAGCGCGCTGACGCAGGAGGACAAGCTCCTCCGCATGGCCAACCAGATCGCGTCCTTCTTCCGGTCCTATCCGGAGGAGGAGGCGGTCGCCGGGGTGCACAAGCACATCGTGGCGTTCTGGACGCCCAAGATGGTCTCGAAACTGGAAGCCGCCCTGCCCGAGATGGGCGACCGGGCCGATATCCTCGTGCAGCGGGCGATGCGCGGTGCCGAACCCCAGGCCGAGAGCCCGGTCCGCCCCGCGACCCGCGACCCGCAAAAACTCGGCGAAGGTGCCAGCGACGCGGGCTGAAGCGTCGGGGCAACAAGACGCGCGCGCGACTGTCTTCGCTCATGTCCCGGGGCGCGAATGTCCCTGGTGCGCACGGTACAGGACAGTCGTGCGCTGACGTGCCGGACGGGCGCAACCTGCCCCCTCTCCTGAGCCGGAGAGGGGATCCGCGCCTCACTCGGCGAAGACGGCATCCCTGTCGTGTACCGTGCCCGGGTCGGAATCATGCCGGAAACCCGCATGGATCGAGGCCGGAGACATCCGACGGTCTTCGCGCAGAGCCTGGACGTCGCCTCCGGAAATCCACCCCGTACGCTGTAATTCGCCTGCAAATTGCGCAGATCGGGATTAAATCTGTCCACGCGGGATGCATCCCGCTAGCACCCTGTACACAGATCGCGCATCCTTCCGCATCGAGCGGTCCATCGACGTGACCGCCGCTGAGGAGATCGTCATGGGTGCTGGAGTAGCGGGCGCGGTCGCGCCCGGGGATACGCCAAGTCTGTTGTCCCGCGAGCGGATCGTCGCCAAGCCGGGCTTCAACCGATGGCTGGTTCCGCCCGCGGCGCTGGCGATCCATCTCTGCATCGGCATGGCCTACGGTCTGTCGGTGTTCTGGCTGCCGCTGACCCGGGCGCTCTCGGTCGGCCAGCCCGCGCCGGCGGCCTGTCCCGACATGGGCGTGATGACGGCCCTGTTCACCACCACCTGCGACTGGCGCGTCAGCGACCTCATCACGGTCTTCTCGATCGGCATCGTGATGCTCGGCCTGTCGGCGGCCCTGTTCGGCGGCTGGCTGGAGCGGGCGGGCCCGCGCAAGGCCGGCATCGCGGCGGCCCTGTGCTGGGGCGGCGGCTTCCTGATCGGCGCGCTCGGCGTCTACATCCACCAGCTCTGGCTGGTCTGGCTCGGCATGGGGCTGATCGGCGGCATCGGGCTCGGCCTCGGCTACATCTCGCCGGTCTCGACCCTGATCAAGTGGTTCCCCGACCGCCGGGGCATGGCGACCGGCATGGCCATCATGGGCTTCGGCGGCGGCGCCATGATCGGCTCGCCGCTGGCCGACACGCTGATCAAGACCTTCCGGAGCCCGGATTCCGTCGGCGTCTGGCAGACGCTGGCGGTGATGGGCCTCGGCTACATCGTGTTCATGCTGGGCGGCGCCTTCGGCTACCGCGTCCCCCCCGCGGGCTGGCGCCCGGACGGCTGGACGGCGCCGGCGGCCAGGAGCGCCATGATCGCCTCGGGACACGTCCATCTGCGGGATGCCCACAAGACCGTCCAGTTCTGGATGATCTGGCTCGTCCTCTTCCTCAACGTGTCGGCCGGCATCGGCGTGCTGGCGCTCGCCTCGCCGATGCTGCAGGAAATCTTCGGCGGCGCGCTGATCGGCCAGCCGGGCACGACCTTCTCCGCCCTCGACGGGGGCCAGAAGGCGCAGGTGGCGGCGATCGCGGCGGGCTTCGTCGGCCTGCTCTCCCTGTTCAACATCCTGGGCCGGTTCTTCTGGGCGTCGATGTCGGACCGCATCGGCCGCAAGGTCACCTACGCGATCTTCTTCGCGCTGGGCGGAGTGCTCTACGCGGCGGCGCCCTGGGCGGCCGGCATCGGCTCGCAGGCGCTGTTCGTCGCCATCTTCTGCGTGATCCTGTCCATGTATGGCGGCGGCTTCGCGACGGTGCCGGCCTACCTCGCCGACGTGTTCGGCACGCAGTTCGTGGGCGCCATTCACGGGCGCCTGCTCACGGCCTGGTCGATGGCGGGCATCGTCGGACCGTTCGTCATCACCAAGATCCGCGAGGCGCAGGTCGCCGCGGGCGTGCAGGGCGCGGACCTCTACGGCCGGACCATGTACGTGCTGGCGAGCTTCCTGGCGGTCGGGTTCCTCTGCAACCTGCTCGTCCGGCCCCTGGCCCAAAGCTGGTTCATGTCCGACACGGAGCGTGCCGCCCTCGACGTCAAGGCCGGCGCAACGGCGTCCGGACCGTCGGGCTCCTTCGGCATCGGCCATGGCGGCTTCAGCCCCGGTGCGGCCGTGGCCTGGGCGGTGGTCGGCATCCCGATCGTCTGGGGTATCGGCATCACCCTGTCGAAGGCCTTCATCCTGTTCCGGTGAGCGACCGCGTCGCCCGGTTGTCGGTGCTGCCGGGGGTCGCTAGGCTCCCGGCGACTCGCGGTGCCGGGATCCCTGCGTGGTGATCGACAAGCTGGACTTCCTGCTCGCGCTCGCCCGCGAGCAGCATTTCGGACACGCCGCCGAGGCCTGCGGGGTGACCCAGCAGACGCTCTCGGCCGGCGTGAAGCAGCTGGAGAACCGCTTCGGCGTGCAGCTCGTGCTGCGCGGCTCGCGCTTCCAGGGCTTCACCCCCGAGGGGGAGCGGGTGCTGGAATGGGCGCGGCGGATCGTGGCCGACGCCCGCGCCATGCACGAGGAGGTCACGGGCCTGCGCCGCGGTCTGACCGGGCACCTGCGCATCGCGGCGATCCCCACCGCCCTGCCGATGATCGTGCAGCTGACCACGCCCTATCGGGAGCGGCATCCGGACGTGCGGCTGACGGTCGAGTCGGCGACCTCGACCGACATCTTCTCGCTGATCGAGAATCTGGAGGCGGATGCCGGCCTGACCTACCTCGACAACGAGCCCCTCGGGCGGGTGATCTCCGTGCCGCTCTACCGGGAGCGCTACCGCCTCGTGACGGCGATCGGCGGCCCGTTCGACCAGCGGGAGAGCGTCACCTGGGCCGAGACCGGCAGCCTGCCGCTCTGTCTGCTCACCCCCAACATGCAGAACCGGCGGATCATCGATCACCAGATCCGGGAATCGGGCGCCGAGCCGGCCGCCACCCTCGAATCGAACTCGATGATCGTGCTCTTGACCCATGTGCGCACCCTGCGCTGGGCCTCGGTCATGCCGGAGATCCTGGTCGATGCCCTGGGGCCCATGGAGGGCGTTCGGGCCATCCCGATCACCGCACCGGATCTGGTGCATACGATCGGCCTCGTCGCCCCGCGGCGCGAGCCGTCGACTCCGATGGTCACCGCCCTCGTGGCCATCGCCCGCTCGCTGGCGCGGACGCTCGATCCGGGTTCGTCGGAAGCGTCATCCGCCTGATCGCGGGTTGCGCCCTGCGCGCATATGGCGGGACGCACGAAAAAGCCGCCCCGTCTCCGGAGCGGCTTTGCGACGACCGGGCTGCGGCGCGTCGGCTTATTTGATCTTGGTTTCCTTGAACTCGACGTGCTTGCGCGCGACCGGGTCGTACTTGCGCATCGACAGCTTCTCGGTCTGCGTCCGGGAATTCTTCTTGGTGACGTAGAAGTAGCCCGTGTCGGCGGTGGACATGAGCTTGATCTTGACGGTGACGGCCTTGGCCATGGCGCGGCGCTCCTGCAGGGGTGCGGCATTCCGCGTGAGCGAAACGCAAATGGCCGGGAAGACCCGGCCGAATACGGGCGGGTGAATGCCCGATCGGGCCGGGCAGGTCAAGAGCGGGTGCGCTTGCACTCCGTCAGGGCGAGCCAGGCGGTGAAGGCCAGGAACAGGGCGAGCAGCGCCAGCGCGAAGCCGTGCGGGGGCACGAGATCGAGCCCGCCGCCGATCACCGGCGGCCCCAGCATCAGCCCGACATTGTAGAGCACCACGAAGGCCGCGTTGGCGCCCGCGAGGTCGTTTGGCGGCGTCCTATCGCCGAGCATGGCGAGACCGACCGTGTAGAGCGTGCCGGCGATGCCGCCCCAGATTAGCAGCAGCAGCCCGAACGCCAGGGGGCTGCCGGCCGTCAGGGGGATGAGCGCCGAGCCCACGGCCCCCGAGAGGCCCGCGCCGAGCAGCACCGCGCCGCGGTCGAACCGGTCGGCGAGCCAGCCGAACGGGATCTGGAACAGGACGTTGCCGAGCGCGATCAGGCTGACGAGCCCGGCCGCGCCCTGTGCGTCATAACCCAGGCGCAGGCCGTAGAGCGGCAGGATCGCGAAGATGCCGGTCTCGACCGCCCCGTAGGCGAGGGCGGCCGCGAGCGCGCCGGGGGCGAGGCGCAGGTAGCCGAAGAGACCCTGGCCCGAACCCGGCTCGATCGTCGGCGACAATCCGCGGGCGAGCAGGATCGGCAAGCCGCCGGCCAGCATGAGGGCGGCGCCGGTCGCGTAGGGGGCGAGCCCCTCGGTGCCGACGAGCGCCAGCAGGAGCGGGCCCACCGCGAAGCCCGCCGCCAGCACGGTGGCGTAGATGCCCATCACGAGGCCGCGGCGCTCCGGCGGGGCGGCGGCGTTGATCCAGTACTCGGAGAGCACGAACAGGGCGCCGAGCGTCATCGAGAAGACGAAGCGCAGGGGAAACCAGAGCGCGATGCCCGGCAGGATCGGGAACAGCGCGAGACTCGCCGCCCCGACGACCAGCGCGAGGCCGAGCAGCGGCGCGACTCCGATCCGCGCCGCGAGCCGCGGCACGAACGGAACCGTGCAGATGCTGGCGATGCCCGCCACCGCGGTGTTGATCCCGATCAGCGTGCTCGACGCGCCGCGCCGCTCCAGCTCGATCGACAGGAGCGGGATCGACAGGCTCAGCCCGATGCCGACCACGGTGACGCAGGTCACGGCCGCCGCGATCGCCGCCACATCCTCCGGCCGGATCACCCGCCGCACGTCCTGACCCAATTCCTCTTGGTTCACAAAGCCACCCGCTCGCGGCGGCCGTAGCGCTCGTAGTGGAAGGGAATCATGCGGTGCGGAGCGAAGTCGGCGGCGATCTGGGCTTCCAGATCGTCCAGGATGGCGCGGGTGATGTACGGCAGATCGAGCTTGCGGGCCGCGTCGAGGCGGACCCAGGCGAGTTCGGTGAATTCCGCGTCGGCCGTCACGCGTCCGGGCTCCTCGGCCGCGACCATCTGCCGGTCGACCGCGAAGAAGCGCGTGTCGAACCGGCGCACGCGCTTGGGCGGCGTGATCGCCCGGGCCACGAGGTGCAGCGCCTCCAGATCCGGCAGGACGCCGTGCCGGGCAAACCCCTCCCAACCCGCGGGCGTCTCCTCCGGGGCGCCATGTTCCGTGGTGCCGAGCAGCAGTCCGGTCTCCTCGTAGGTCTCGCGGATGGCGGCGAGCGCCAGGGCACGGCCGAGATGGTGCGGCGGCCGCGAGACCTGCCGGGTCAGGGCAGCCTCCGCGTAGTCGGGCAGCGCCCCGGCCACCGGCATGTGGCGGTCGCCGAACTCGATCCGGCCGCCCGGAAAGACGAACTTGCCAGGCATGAAGGCGAGGTTCGGGTTGCGCCGGCCCATCAGGACCTTCGGGCCGCCGCGTCCGCGCCGGTCGAGCACGATCATGGTGGCGGCGTCGCGGGGGCGCAGGCGCGCCGGGGCGGGCTTGTGCTCAGGCGCGGTCGCGGTCTGGGATTCCTGCTGCGGCAGCGGCAAGGCGCGTCTCCTCCAGCCCCGGGGCGGGACGGCTCCGCGGTAGCGTGGCGAAGCCTTGCATGCCAAGGGCGTATTGCAGCCCGACGACGGCCCCCTTCACCGGCTGGAGCAGCGCCAGGGCCATCGCCAGCGTGACGACCGGCCACACGCCCATCTCGACCCAGAGCGGCACGTCGTACGCACTCTCGGTCTCGAGGATCAGGTAGCCGACGATGTGGCCGACGATGAAGATCACCGCGTAGGGCGGCAGGTCGTCGGCCCGGTGGTGATGCAGTTCCAGGCCGCAGGCGTCGCATTCGGGCCGCACCTTGAGGAAGCGGCCGAAGATCCGCCCCCGGCCGCAATGCGGGCAGCGGCCGATCAAGCCCCGGGCCATCGCGGGGACGAGGCGGGTGCGCTGGGGAATCGCTTCGGCGGCCATGTCCCAGGTCTACACCGCCCGGCTCAGCGGCGCGAGCCGCGGTGGCGCGACCCGGTGTTGCGGATTCCCGCAGGGCGGCCGGGCGGCGCGGCCTTGAACGGCCGGCCGCCGGGCTTCTTGCCGGGGCTGGCTTTCCGGGCGCCGGAGCGGCCCTCGCTCAGCAGTTCGAACCGCAGGGCGCCGGCCACCGGCGCGGCCTCCACGAGGCGCACCTCGACCCGGTCGCCGAGACGGAAGGTCTCGCCGGTCCGCTCGCCCACCAGAGCGTGGCGGCCCTCCTCGTGGCGGAAATAGTCGGCCCCGAGCTGCGAGATCGGCACGAATCCGTCCGCCCCGGTCTCGTCGAGCTTGATGAACAAACCGGCCCGGGTGACGCCCGCGATCTGACCCGCGAAGGTCGCGCCGACCTGATCGGCGAGGTGGTGGGCGATCAGCCGGTCGATGGTCTCGCGCTCGGCCGCCATGGCGCGGCGCTCGGCCGCCGAGATCTGCTCGCCGATCTGCGCCAGCTCGCCCGCCGCGATGACGGGCGCCAGCCCATCGCTGCCGAGCCGGCAGGCGGTGATCAGCGCCCGGTGGACGATCAGGTCGGCGTAGCGCCGGATCGGCGAGGTGAAATGCGCGTAGCGGCGCAGGTTCAGCCCGAAATGCCCGAGATTCTCGGCGGCGTAGACGGCCTGCGCCTGACTGCGCAGGATCACTTCGTTGAGGAAGACCCCGTGCTCGGTCTCGGCCGCCATGGCCAGGATGCGGTTGAACAGGGCGGGGCGCAGCGCGCCTTCCTTCGGCAGCTTGATCCCCACCGAGGCCAGGACCTCGCCGAGCGCGCGCATCTTCTCGAGGGCCGGCTCGTCGTGGACGCGGTAGATCAGCGGCTGCTTGGCCTGCTCAAGCGTCTCGGCGGCGGCGACGTTCGCCTGGATCATGAACTCTTCGATGAGCCGGTGGGCGTCGAGGCGTTCCGGCACGATCACGCGGTCGACGGCGCCGTCGGGCCTCAGCAGGACCTTGCGCTCGGGCAGGTCCAGCGCCAGAGGCCCGCGGCGGTCCCGGGCTGCGCGCAGGGCCGCGTAGGCCGCCCAGAGGGGGCGCAGCGCCGTCTCCAGCAGCGGCCCGGTCCTGTCGTCCGGATGCCCGTCGATCGCCGCCTGCGCCTGCGCGTAGGCGAGCTTGGCGCGGGAGCGCATCATCACCCGGTGGAAGCCGTGGCGGCGCTTCTCGCCGTCCGCCGCGATGACCATGCGCACCGCGAGCGCCGGCCGGTCCTCGCCCTCGCGCAGCGAGCAGAGGTCGTTGGAGATCCGCTCGGGCAGCATCGGCACGACCCGGTCGGGGAAGTAGACCGAGTTGCCGCGCTCCAGCGCCTCGCGGTCGAGGCTGGAGCCGGGGCGCACATAGGCGGCGACGTCCGCGATGGCGACGGTGAGGATGAAACCGCCCGGATTGGCCGGGTCGGGATCGGCCTCGGCCATCACGGCGTCGTCATGGTCCTTGGCGTCCGGCGGGTCGATGGTGAGCAGCGGCCGGTCGCGCCAGTCTTCCCGGCCCTTCAGCGTGGCGGGCTTGGCGGAATCCGCCTCGGCCAGGGTCGCATCCGAAAACACGTGCGGGATGTTGTGCAGGTGGAGCGCGATCAGGCTCACCGCCTTCTCGGAGCCGAGCGAGCCCAATCGCTCGCGCACGCGGCCCCGCGGCAGGCCGAAGCGGGTCTCGCGCTCCAGCGAGACGCTGACGAGGTCGCCGTCGCGGGCCTGCCCCTCCTCGCCGGGCGGGATCAGGATCTCGCGCCCCTGCGAGCGCTTCTCCACCGGGACGATCCGGCCGCCCTGCGCGCCTGCCCGGTAGACGCCGATGATCTCGGCCTTGTTCTTCCCGATGACCTTGACGACGCGGCCGCTATAGCCGCCCTCGGCGTCGCGCTCGACCCGGATCAGGGCGCGGTCGCCGATGCCCGGCGCCGGCCGGTTTCCCTTGCGGGGGCCGCGCCCCTGCGTCAGCACGATGGATGGCGGCTTGCCGGTGCCGGTCCACTCCGCCGGAACCGCCAGAAAATCGCCGTGGCGGTCGCGCGCGCGGATATCCGCCAGCACGACCGGCGGCAGATGGCCCGCCGGGGTGAGGCCGCCGCGGTCGCGGTCGAGGGCGCCGTCCGCCTCGATCTCCTTGAGGAGGCGTTTCAGCTCGATCTTGGCGGACCCGGTGATGCCGAAGGCCTTGGCGATCTCCCGCTTGCCGACGCGCTCTTTCGACTCGGCCACGAAGGCGAGGATCTGCTCACGGGTGGGGAAGGGCGGCGGAGCGGCGGGCTCGGCCGCCGGGGCGGTGGTGCGTCGTGCCAAACGATGGGTGCCGGATAAGTCTCGGAAAACGAAGCCCGTGCGGGCTGAGGACCGACTCGATCCTATGCGCCTAACATGGGTCCCGGACCCGCCCAGGGCAACGCCGCGCCGGCGCTCCTCAACAGGCGCGCTCAGCCGGTCGAGGCGATCTTCCGGATATGGTCGACCGCCTGATCCACGTCGAAGCCCGGCGCGACGATCGCCTCCAGGGTGAAGGGGCAGGCGCGCGGCAGGGTCAGGTTCACCTGTCCCTCCAGCGGTGCCAGATCCGGCGTCTCGGCATCGTGGATGGCCAGCGTCCAGGCGCCGTCCATGCGCAGGCTCGCCGGGTCGGGCGGATCGCCCGCGAGCGCCGCGATCTTGGCGCGGCCCGCGTCCCGGCAGGCGAGGCTCGCCGCGTCGTCCGAGATCAGGGCCGCCTTGATCAGCTCGGCCAGGGCATCCCTGACCCGTTCCACGCTCGCGTTCATGGGCATCCGTTCCGAAGGTTTTGAGCGCGTGGCAAGGCGGATGCCAGCCACGATCGGGCCGCTGTGACAGAACCGCCGATCTTCCCTGGCGGTCCGCCGGGTGTAGAAGGCGTGGATGATCCCGGTCCTGACCCGCCACACCGAGGCCGTGCCGCTCTATGCCGCGGCCTGCGCGGAGCTGCGCCTGCGCGGCTTCGCGGGCGACCTGTCGCTGTCGGATGCCGACCGCACCGTCTTCTCCACCGACAATTCGATCTATCAGGTCGAGCCGGGGGCCGTGGCCTTCCCGCGCTCCCGCGACGACCTCGTGCGGATCGCAAAACTCCTCGACGACCCGCGCTTTGCCGAGATCGTGATCCGGCCCCGGGGCGGCGCGACCGGCACCAACGGCCAGTCGCTCGGCCACGGCCTCGTGGTCGACACCTCGCGGCACATGAACCGCATCCTGGAGATCGACGTCGCCAACCGCACCGTCCGGGTCGAGCCGGGTGTCGTGAAGGACCAGCTCAACCGGGAACTGGCCAAGCACGGCCTGTTCTTCGCGCCGGAACTCTCGACCTCGAACCGCGCCACGATCGGCGGGATGATCTCCACCGATGCCTGCGGCCAGGGCTCGTGCCTCTACGGCAAGACCCGGGACCATGTCCTGGCGCTGACCTGCGTGCTCACCGACGGCACGGTCTGGACTGCCGAGCCCCTGGATGCGGAGGGCCTTGAGGCCGCCAAGGGGCGCAACGACCGGGTCGGGGAGATCCACCGCACCGTCGATGCCGTCGTCACCGAGAACGCGGCTTTGATCGAGGAGCGGTTTCCCAAGCTCAACCGCTGTCTGACCGGCTACGACCTCGCGCATCTGCGCGATGCAGAGGGGCGGTTCGACCTCAAGAGCGTGCTCTGTGGATCGGAGGGCACGCTGGCCCTGATCGCCGAGGCGCGGCTCAACGTGCTGCCGATCCCGAAGGCCGCGGTGCTGGTGGCGCTCTCCTACGTGGATTTCGACGCGGCGCTGCGTGACGCGCAGGCTTTGCTGCCCTTCGGCGCCGCCTCGGTCGAGACCATCGACTCGACCGTGCTGGGCCTCGCGCGAAAAGATCCGATCTGGGCCGAGGTGCAGGCCTTCTTCCCCGACGACCCGGCCGGGCGGCCGGTGGACGGGATCAACCTCGTGGAATTCGTCGGCGACGACGCGGCCGGCGTCGAGGCCGCCCTGGGGCGGCTCACCGGGATGCTAGAGGCCGAGCGCGGCCCCGACACCAAGCGCCTCGGCTTCACCATCGCCCGGGGCCCGGCGATCGAGCGGCTCTGGACCATGCGCAAGAAGGCGGTGGGCCTCCTTGGCGCCGCCAAGGGCGATGCCCGGCCGATCCCGTTCGTGGAGGATACGGCGGTGCCGCCCGAGCGGCTTGCCGACTACATCGCCGAGTTCCGGGCGCTCCTCGATGGCAAGGGGCTGCGCTACGGTATGTTCGGCCACGTCGATGCCGGCGTGCTGCATGTCCGCCCGGCGATCGACCTCAAGGATCCGGACCGGAACGGCCTGATCCGCGAGGTGACGGAGGGCGTGGTCGCGCTCACCGCGAAGTACGGTGGCCTGCTCTGGGGCGAGCACGGCAAAGGGTTTCGCTCGGAATTCGTGCCCGCGACCTTCGGGCCCTTGATGCCCGCGCTGGAGGCGATCAAGCGGGCCTTCGATCCGGGCGACCGGATGAACCCCGGCAAGATCGCCTCCGCGAAGGGGCAGAGCCTCACGCGGATCGACGGCGTGCCGCGCCGGGGCGAGCAGGATCGCACCATCCCGGCTCCGGTCCGGCAGGATTTCGACGCGGCGCTCCACTGCAACGGCAACGGCGCCTGCTTCTCCTTCGACGCCGATGAGGCCATGTGCCCGTCCTGGAAGGCGACGCGCGAGCGCCGGCATTCGCCCAAGGGCCGTGCCTCGCTGATGCGCGAGTGGCTGCGGCGGGCTGCGGCGGAAGGGTTCGATCCGGCCGCCGAACTGGCGCGACAGCGTTCCGGCTGGCTCCGCGACGTGGCCGCCACGCTGCTCGGCGCCGTGCGACCGCGTTCCGCGCGGGACGATTTCTCGCATGCCGTCAAGGAGGCGATGGATGGCTGCCTCGCCTGCAAATCCTGCACGGGATCGTGCCCGATCAAGGTCGACGTGCCGAACTTCCGGGCGAAGTTCCTGGCGCTCTACCACACGCGCTACGCCCGCCCCCTGAAGGATCACCTCGTGGCGGCCCTGGAACCGCTGCTGCCGCTGGCTGCCCGGGCGCCGCGCCTGAGCAACGCGATCCTGACCAGCCCGATCACCCGCCTGCTCCTGGCCAGGGCCGGGCTGGTGGCGATCCCGCCCCTGTCGCCGGTCGATCTCCGGACGCGGCTCGCGGAACTCGGCGTCGCCGTCGCGAGCCCGGAGGCGCTGGCCCGGTTGAGCCCGCAGGAGCGCGAGACCGCGGTTCTGGTGGTGCAGGACGCCTTCACCAGCCACTTCGATGCGGAGGTGGTGGCCGATGCCTGCGCGCTGCTCATCGCCCTCGGCTTCCGGCCCTGGCTGGTGCCGTACCGACCGAACGGCAAGCCGCTGCACGTCCACGGTTTCCTCGCCCGGTTCGCCGGCGTCGCGCGTGCGAACGCCGCGATGCTGCGCGATCTCGCCCGGCAGGGGGTGCCGCTGGTCGGGATCGACCCGTCGATGACGCTGACCTACCGGTCCGAATACGCGCAGGCGCTGGGCGCCGACGTGCCCAAGGTGCATCTCCTGCAGGAATGGCTGACGGCCCGGCTCGACCGGATCGCGCCGCGCCGGGGCGGCCGGACCATGCGGCTCCTGCCGCATTGCACCGAGCGCACCAACGCGCCGGGTGCGGTGCGCGACTGGCAGGCCGTGTTCGCCCATCTCGGCCTGCGGCTCGACGTGCCGGCGGCCGGCTGCTGCGGCATGGCGGGGACCTACGGGCACGAGGCCCGCCACCGCGCGACCTCGGAGGCGATCTACGGCTTGAGCTGGGCCCGCCACGTCGCCGAGGCCCCCGGCTGCACGTTGCTGGCGGACGGCTATTCCTGCCGATCCCAGGCCAAGCTGGTCGACGGCGTGCGGCTGCGCCATCCGGTCCAGGCGCTTCTCGAGCATGTCCGTTCGGAGGTCGGGGCGGCGCCGTTCCATCCCGAGCGCGCGGCGGCCGCGGCGCGATGAGCGGCATGGGTTTGAACGCCGCCGTGGTGGGAGCCGGCGCGGTCGGCTGCTACTACGGGTTCATGCTGGCGAAGGCCGGCCACGCGGTCACGCTGATCGGGCGCCCGGCCCTGGTCGAGGCCGTCGCGGCGTCGGGGCTGATTCTGGACAGCGCAAGCGGCACCGCCTCCGTGCCGGTGCGGGCGACCACCGCGGGGAACGGGGTCGCCGGCGCGGATCTCGTCCTGGTCTGCGTGAAGTCCGGCGACACCGAAGCGGCCGGCGCGATGATCGCCCCGCATCTCGATCCCGCGGCGGCGGTCCTGAGCCTCCAGAACGGCGTCGACAATGCCGGGCGTCTGGCCGCGGTGCTCGGGCGGCCCGTCGTGCCGGTTGCGGTCTACGTCGCCACCGAGATGGCCGGGCCGGGCCGCGTCCGCCACAACGGGCGGGGCGACCTGATCCTCGGCGCCTCGGCGGCGAGCGCGCGCATCGCCGCTGCCTTCTCGGCGGCCGGCATCCCGACCACGGTGTCGGAGCGGGCCGTCGACGCCCTCTGGGGCAAGCTGATCCTCAACTGCGCCTACAACGCCCTCTCGGCGCTGACGCAGCTTCCCTACGGACGCTTGGTCCAGGGCGAAGGCGTTGTCGCGTGCATGGCCGACGTGGTGCGGGAATGCGTCGCCGTGGCCGAGGCGGCCGGATTGTCCGTGGCGCCCGATATCCTCGACCGAGTGTTGAGCCTCAGCACCACCATGGCCGATCAGCGCTCCTCGACCGCGCAGGACCTCGCCCGGGGGCGTCCCAGCGAGATCGACCACCTGAACGGCTATGTCGTGCGCATGGGCGCCGCGCTGGGGATCCCCACGCCGGCCAACCGGATGCTGCACACGCTCGTCAAGCTCGCCGAGGCGCAGGTTCGAGGCTGACGTCGTAGGACGCGGCCGTGTGTTCCCTCGGGGACGGGCGCGACCGTCGCCGGCAGCCATCCCGTTGGACTAGGCCGGAGATACAATCGAGATGTCTCGCCCCGACATCGTCGATCCACCGCTGCCGGATGGCGCCGGGTCGGCGGCAGGCAATCACGCACGCGCGGCGGCGTTGGCCTTGCGCGTGGCGGCGGCCTTCTTGGCGGAGGCGGAGCGCTCGGCCGCGCTGCGTCCGGCCGACGCCTTGCCACCCGATTCGCCGCCCTTGTGGGCCGCCGGGTGACCCCGGTCCTGACCGCGCCCCGAGCCGCCGGGCTTCTTGCCGCCGCCATCGTCCTTGTTGACGGTGGCCCAGGCACGGGCTTCGGCCTCGTTCTCCGGCACGCCGCGCGCCTCGTAGGACTCGGCGATGTGCTCGGCCTTGCGTTTCTGCTTGTCCGTGTATTTCGACTTGTCGCCCTGTGCCATCGCGCGGCTCCCGTGCGCTCAGCCGACCCCGGTCGGACCGTCGAGGATCGCCCGCACGCGGCGGACCAGCTCCGTGCGCCGGTACGGCTTGTTGAGCAGGTCAAACTCCGAACCGCCGATATCGGTTCGTTCCAGGCTCGCCTCCGCGTAGCCGGTCGCGAGCAGCACCTTGAGCTTCGGCTGGCGTCGTCGCGCCTCCCGGGCGAGCAGCACGCCGTTCATGCCGCCCGGCATGATCAGATCGGTGAACAGCAGATCGACCCGCTCGCTCGAATCGAGGATCTCCAGCGCCTCGCGGGCATTGCTGGCCACCAGGGTGACGTAGCCGAAATCCCGCAGGATCGTGCGGGCGAGTTCGGCCACGTCCTCGCGGTCGTCGACGATCAGGATCGTCTCGGTGCCCTGCCGGTCGACGGATCGCAGGGAGACCTTGGGCGACGCGTTGACGTCGCCGTCGGTCGCCGGGAACGAGAGCCGCACCGTCGTGCCCTCGCCCACCGTCGATTCGATCTGCGCCGCACCGCCCGATTGCTTGGCGAAGCCGTAGACCATCGAGAGGCCGAGGCCCGTGCCCTTGCCCTCCTCCTTGGTGGTGAAGAACGGGTCCATCACCCGGGCCAGCACCGCGGGCGGGATGCCGGTGCCGGTGTCGCGGATCGCGATGCTGACATACCGGCCGTCGCGCAGGGGGCCGATCTCCCGGGCGCGGGCGGCGACCTCGCTGTTCTCGGTGGAGATCCGCACCGTGCCGCCCTCCGGCATCGCGTCGCGGGCGTTGATCAGCACGTTCAGGATCGCGACCTCGGTCTGGGTCGGGTCGACGCGGCAGTTCCAGAGGTCCGGAGCGAGATCGAGCTCGACCTTGACCGCCTCGCCCACCGAGCGGGCGACCATCTCGCCCATGCCCTCGATCAGGGTGTTGAGGTTGACGGCGCGCCCCTCCAGCCGCTGCTTGCGGGCGAAGGCGAGCAGTTGCTGCGTCAGCGTGGTCGCGCGATCGGCGGCTTGCCGGATATTGTCGGTGGCGCGCCCCAGCCGGGCGCGGTCGGCATCCGGCTTCTCGAGCCCGGCCGCCAGGATGTCGACGTAGCCGACGATCACCTGCAGCAGGTTGTTGAAATCGTGCGCGATGCCGCCGGTGAGCTGGCCGAGCGCTTCCATCTTCTGCGCTTGGCCCAGGGCCTCCTCGGCATCGCGGCGGCGCGAGACGTCGAGCTGCGAACCGAAATAGTAAACGAGCTCGCCGTCGGCGTTGTAGACCGGTGAGACGAACAGCGCGTTCCAGAAGGTCGAGCCGTTCTTGCGATAATTCAGGATCTCGGTGGCGAATTCCCGCCTGTCGGCGATCGCCGCGCGGACCTGCGCCACGGTCTCGCGGTCGGTGTCCGGGCCCTGCAGGAAGCGGCAATTGCGCCCGATCAGCTCCTCCGGCGTGTAGCCGGTCATCGCCAGGAAGGCGCGGTTGGCGAAGATGATCGGGTTGTCGGGCTGGCGCGGATCGGTGACGATCATCGGCATCCGCGTCGTCTCGACCGCCGCGAAGAAGATGTCGCTCTTGCGATCCGTGACGTCGCTCGGCGCGCTGTCCCGGACCTGGGGGCCAGGGCCGGCGGGCGGGGTCTCTGGGGTCTCGGACATGCGAGGCGGTCTTCACCCTCCGGGCTCGGCAGGTGCATGTGGCCCGTCACGACCTGCCGATGGGGACTCTAGCGGTCTGCAACGCGAAGTCGACCGCACAGGTTCTCCGTCCCGACGCTCAAACGGTCGCCGTCTCGCGTGCCTTGCCGGGCAGCGCCGCCGGCGACACCGGGGCGGCTCGCAGGCGCGCCGGCTCGCGGCAGGCGCCAAGCACCGCCGACAGCGCCTCGTTGAGCGAGGTCACCAGGAAGTCCGCCGACGTTGCACGGCGCAGGCGGTCCAGCGTAGCCGGGTCGCGCTCGCGCCAGAAGCCCACGAGGATGCGCACCCCCGGCACCGCGGCCCGCGCTTGGCGGACGGTGAAGCGGATCTGCGAGAGGCTCACCGGCTCCAGATAGGAGAAGCAGATCAGCGCAAGCCCCTCCGGGTTCTCGGGTCGCTCACCGGCGCGGATCGCGGCCATCGACATGACCTGCGAGGCGAGTCCGTGCCGGGCCAGGCTCTGGCTCAGCATCAGGGTTGCCGCCTCGTCGAACGGGCCGCGGCTCGACACGCAGAGGACGGGGGTCGCGCTGCGCCAATGGGGCGCCAGCTCCTCGCGGGTGAGGACGATCCCCGCGATATCCCGGTCGGGCCCGATCGCGGCCAGCGCCGCCGCGGTCTCGGTGTCGGAACTGCGCCCGCCATCCCGCCGGGTCCGCCGCGCGACCGGCGCTGTGCCGAGGCGATCCACCACGGTGCGGATCGCCGCGCCGACCTCCTGCTGGCGTTCGCGGTCGAGGGTCCCGCGCGACATGTCCTCCTGCGCAAGAAGCAGGCCGGCCAGCGCGACCTCGTCGTAGTAGGTGACGAGGGCACGCGCTTTCAGGAATTGCCAGCCCTGATCGATCGCCTCGGCCGGATCTCCGGCCAGCATGCGCTGGTAGAAGATCTCGGGCGGCGACAGGGCCGGCTGATCGCCGAGCAGCACGTCGAGATACCAGAGCCGCTCCACGTGCCGCCCGAGCACGACGAGGCAGACCGTCAGCGGCGTCGCCAGAACGAGGCCGATCGGCCCCCACAGGAAGGTCCAGATCGTCGCCGCCAGGATGACGGCGATCGGTGAGAGGCCGGTGGAATGGCCGTAGAGCAGCGGCTCGACGACGTGGCCGCAGATCGGCTCGACCACCAGGAACAGCGCCGCGGTGGCGATCACCATCGACCAGCCGGGATCGACCGCGGCGGCGAGGATCAGCGGCAGCAGCGCGCTGATCGCGGCACCGATATAGGGCACGAACCGCAGGATTGCGGCGAGCACACCGAACAGGGTCGGGCTCGGCACGCCGATCAGCCAGAGGCCGACGCCGATGACCAGACCGAACACGATGTTGAGGGCGAGCTGGGCCAGGAAGAAGCGGCTGAGCCGGCTGGTGGCGTCGTCGATCGCCGCCGTGGTCCGGCGCAGGTCCTCCGAGCCCCCGGCAAGCCGGATCGCCCGGTTCCGCAGATCCTCGCGCTGGAGCAGGATGAAGATCGTGAAGATCAGGATCAGGCCGGTGGTGGCCAGCGGATGCAGGATGGGACCCGCGAAGGTCTGAAGCGTGTCGATCACGCTGGCGCGGGCGGGGCTGATCTCGACGGTGAGGGGATGGGTTGCCGATCCCCGCTCGCCACGGACCTCCGCGGCCGGCGGCGGCTGCAGGGTCGCGCTCAGATCCTGCACCATGTCGACGATGCGCGAGAGGCTGCTGCTCCCGGCGGTCGCGCCGCGCAGATCCTTGATCTTCGTGCGCATGGTCTGGGTGTAGCGGGGCAGGTCCGCGGCCAGCTGCGAAGCCTCGCTGGCGATCAGACTGCCGATCCCGAACAGGGCGCCGAACACGATCACCACCACCAGCAGGACCGCCGGGGCGCGCGGCACGTGAAGCCGCCGCAGCATCCGCACCGCCGGCACCAGGACGAAGCTCAGCAGGATCGCCAGCGTCACCGGCACCAGGATATCGCGCCCGAGATACAAAGCCGCCATCGTCGCCACGACGAGGAGCAGCGAGGCCAACGCCACGATGACGGGAAGGCCCTCCCGCAGGCGCTGGGCAGTGACGGGATCCTCGCTCACGGACACGCTCCAGGCTTCTCACGCGCAGGGGTCGGGTGGGAACGGCCGTGGACGCGAACGGATCCGCGCTTCAGCTCGCCTGCGCGGTCTCGCCCAGGGCGGCACTGATCTGGCTGAGCAGCTTCGAGAAATCGACGGGCTTGGGGTGGTAGTCGTCGCAGCCCGCCTGGATCGCCTTGTCGCGGTCCCCCGACATGGCGTGGGCAGTGAGCGCGATGATCGGGATCGCCCGCGTGTCGGTGCCGGATTTCAGCGTGCGGGCGACCGACCAGCCGTCGAGGATCGGCAGGTTCATGTCGAGGAGGATGACGTCGGGCTGGCCCGAGCGCGCCTGCCGGACGCCGGCCTCGCCGTCATGGGCCAGGATCACCTCGTAGCCGCGGCGCTTGAGCCGCCGGGACAGGAAGTCCCAGATCTCTTCGTGGTCCTCGACCAGCAGAATCTTCGCCATCAGAACTCGAATCCCCGGCTCGCGACATTCCCGGCTCGCGACCTGCCGGCCGACAGGCCAACGCGCGGCAACGCACAATCGCCCAACGTTCCTGCCGCGATTCCGGTCCGCGGTGAAGGGGGCGTCCCGCGCGGTTGACCCCGGCACCGGCCGGTATGAGCGGGCGCGCCGCGCGAATCGGCAATATCGGGCGGAACGGAATGGCCGATAAAGCCGACATCATGTTCTATCACGCGCCCAATACGCGCTCGTCCGGGGTGCGCGTGGTCTTCGAGGAGCCGGGCGTGCCGCGCGCGGCCTCCTGCGCGTCACGGCGCCGGTGCTGCGCGCGCCGTAACCCGCGCCGCAGAGACGGGTGGCGAAATCCAATCGTCCGCCGGTGGATCGCGTCTTCGCGGCCGGACTCTTGCTGAGAGGTCGCCCGGAGCCCGATCCGGCGCGCATCCGGGCTCCGCCGGTTCTTCCGGCCGCATTCCCGCGCGACGATCGGATCAAGCCAGCCCATGCGTCTGCTTTCCCTCCTCGCGGCCCTCCTCGCCCTGTCCCAGGCCGCACCGGCCCAGGCCGAGGCCCTCACCGGCACGCTCAAGAAAATCCAGGACAGCAACCGGCTGGTCCTCGGCGTGCGCGATACCGCGCCGCCGTTCAGCTACATCGATCAGAACGAGAAGGTGGTCGGCTTCGCGATCGACATCTGCATGACGATCGCCGACGCGGTGAAGCGCGAATTGAAGAAGCCGGACCTCGAGGTCGCGATGGAGTTCGTGAACTCCTCCTCGCGCATCCCGCTGATCACCAACGGCACGGTCGATCTCGAATGCGGGACGACGACCAACAACGCCGAGCGCAAGAAGCAGGTGGCCTTCACCAACACCCACTTCCTGACGGCCACCCGCTTCGTCTCCAAGAGGGATCAGCACATCGCCAGCCTGGACGACCTGCGCGGCAAGACCGTCTCGTCGGTGGCCGGCTCGACCAACATCCTGATGCTGATCAAGGCCAACAACGAGCGCAAGCTCGGCATCACGGTGATCGCCGCCAAGGACGTCCCGGAGGCCTTCCTGATGGTCGAGACCGGCCGGGCGGCGGCCTTCGTGATGGACGACGTGCAGCTCAGCGTCGTCGCGGCCCAGTCCAAGGAGCCGTCCGCCTACGTGGTCAGCGACGAGACCCTGTCCAACCCGGAACCCTACGGGATCATGATGCGCAGGGATGACCCGGCCTTCAAGGCGGTGGTGGACCGGGCGACCGCCGAACTCTACCGCAGCCCCAAGATCCTGACGATCTACGACCGCTGGTTCCTCAAGCCGGTGCCCCCGCGCGGTCTCAACTACAACGTGCCGCTCTCCTCTGCCCTGCGCTGGGCGTTCGAGCATCCGACCGACGAGTCGGATCCCGCATTCTACGCGCACTGATCTGTCGCACGGCGGGGTTCCGCTGAAGCCGGGGAGATGCGATGCGGCTTGGCTGATCCCAGTCCGCGTCGCGAAGCGCCCCCATGACCGACCGCACAGAGCCGGCTCTCACCTCCGCCGCGGCTGGCGCCGCGCCGCCGGCAACCTCGATCCCGCGACTGATCGTGGTGTTGGCCTGCGCCGGCTTCGGCAGCACCTTCGCGCTGCGCTCGGTCGAGCCTCTGGTCGGCGTGCTCGCCCGGGACCTCGCGAGCGATGCCCACACGGTGGCGCTGCTCTCCACGGCCTTCGCGCTGCCCTACGCGTTCATCCAGCCGGTCCTGGGGCCGGTCGGCGATGCGCTCGGCAAGGAGCGGGTGATGAGCACTTGCCTTGCGGTGCTCGCCGTGGCCCTCGCCCTGTGCAGCGTCGCCCCCGATCTTGCCAGCCTGTTCGGCCTGCGGATGCTTGCGGGCGCGGCCGCCGGGGGCTGCATCCCGCTCTCGCTGGCGCTGCTCGGCGACCGGGTCCCGATGGAGAGCCGTCAGGTGGCGATCGGGCGCTTCCTCGTGGCGGTGATCCTCGGCCAGCTCTCCGGCTCGACCTTCGCGGGCCTGATCGAGGCGGCGATCGGCTGGCGCGGGGTGTTCGCGGTCACCGCCGCGGTGGCGGCCTGCGCCTGCGCCGCGACGGTGTTCGGCTTCGACCGCGCCGGCCGCCCGCCGGCCCGCCGCCCGGCTTTCCGCGAGGCGGTGACGCGCTACCGGACGATCCTGGGCAATCCCCGCGCGCGGGTGCTGTTCTCGGCGGTGTTCATCGAGGCGATCGCGATCTTCGGCGTGTTCCCGCACCTCGCGCCGCTGCTCGAGGCCCGGGGGGAGGGCGGTCCGCGCGAGGCCGGCCTCGTGCTGGCGGGGTTCGCGGTCGGCGGCCTGCTCTACTCGGCGCTGGTCGGGCTGCTGGTGCGGCTGCTCGGCCTGCCGCGGATGCTGATCGGCGGCGGCCTGATCTGCGGCGCGTCGCTCACCGTGGTCGGGCTCGCGGGCTCGTGGCCGGTCGATTGCGCCGCGCTCACCGCCATGGGGCTCGGCTTCTACATGCTGCACAACACCTACCAGACCCAGGTCACCGAGGTCGCGCCCACGGCCCGGGCTTCGGCGGTGGCGCTCCACGCCTTTTCGTTCTTCTGCGGGCAGGCGCTCGGCGTCGCGGTGATCGGGCAGGCGCTGGTGCGGTTCGGGCAGTTCGGGGCGCTCACGGGCTGCGCCGTGACCATCCTGGCGCTGGGGATCGGCACCGCCTTCGCCCTGCGGCAGAAGCCGGCGCCGGTGGCGTTCCCGGGGTGAGCGTCGCTCAGGACCGCCCCATCGCCAGCGCCTTGAGGTCGAAGCCCGGATCCTCCGCCTGATCCGGCGTCAGCGGCGTGCCGGCAGCGAGAAGGCGCCGGGCAACCATGTGGTCGCCCGCCCGGTCGACGGATTCCACCGCGCTCAGGCGCCCGTCGCGGAAGCGGAACACCGAGAAGGCCGGGCCCGCCCCGCGGACCACGCTGGCATCGCCCGGACCCGACAGCCCGGCGATCTGCAGCTTGTGCGGGCCCTGGTCGCTCCAGAACCAGGGCAAGGCGCCGTAGGCGGAAGGCTTGCCGAGGAGCCGGGCTGCGAGGCAGCGGCCCTGGTCGATGGCGTTCTGGACGGATTCGATCCGCACCGTGCCATCCGCCGTGAGCCCGTGCGCGAAGGGGCTCGGGAACCGGGCGCAATCGCCGATCGCCGAGATCGTCGGATCGGGGGTGGCGAGGAACGCATCGACCCGCACGCCGTCCTCGGCCGGCAGACCCGCCTCCAGGGCGAGTTCCCGGTTCGGCAGCACGCCGATGCCGATCAGGACGAGATCGGCGGGACGCTCCGTCCCGTCCGCCAGCGCGATCCCGGTCGCGCGGCCGTCGCGTCCGAGGATCGCCGTGACGCCCGCCCCGAAGGCGAAGCGCACGCCCGCCGCCTCGTGGGCGCTGCGGAAGAACGCGCCCATCTCGGCCGACACCGCCCGGGCCATGGGCCGCTCGGCCGCCTCGATCACCGTCACGGGGAGGCCGCGCGCGGCCGCCACGGCGGCAAATTCCAGCCCGATGAAGCCCGCGCCCACCACCGCGATCGCCCGCGCCGCCGCGATCTCCGCCCGGAGCGCGTCGGCATCCGCGAGGCCGCGCAGCTGGTGCACGCCGCCGAGATCGGCCCCGGGGACCGGCAGCGGGCGGTTGCGGGCACCGGTGGCGAGGACGAGGTGGTCGTAGGCGAGGCTGTCCCCATCCGACAGGTGCAGGCGGCGCGCGGCCCGGTCGATGGCGACGGCCCGGATGCCCGGCCGGTGCGTGATCGCGTGCTCGGCGAAGAAGCCCGGCTGGCGCAGGAACAGGCCCTCCCGATCGGTCTTGCCGGCGAGATAGGCCTTCGACAGGGGCGGACGCTGATAGGGCAGGGCGGCCTCGTCCCCCACCAGGGTGATCGGCTCCCGGAAGCCGCCCTCGCGCAGGGAGGCGGCGAGCTGGAAGCCCGCCTGGCCCGCGCCCGCGACGACGATCCCGGCCGCGCTCATGCTCCGGCTCCCGCCAGCGCCAGCCCGCTCTGCGCGACGCCCGGCAGGCTCTGCGCGCCCTCCGACATCAGGTACGACCACACCGCCGAGGCCGCCGGCCCCAGCACCTTGTCGGCGCGGCGCACCGCGTACCAGTCGCGCCGGATCGGCAGGCCCTTCACGTCGAGGAGGACGAGGCGGCGGCTCTCCAGCTCCGCCGCCACCGAGTGGACCGAGAGCAGCGCGATGCCGAGCCCGGCCATCACCGCCTGTTTGATGGTCTCGTTCGAGCCGGTGTCGATCTCCAGCGGCGCGCGCTTGACCAGCACGCCGGCCATGAATTCCTCGAACACCATCCGCGTGCCCGAGCCCTCCTCGCGCAGGAAGAACGGCTGGTCGGCGAGATCCTCGCGGGTCAGGCCGGGCCGCCCCGCCAGGGGATGGTCCGGGGCCGCGATCAGTACGATCGGGTGCGGGCCGAAGGTGGCGGCCTCGATCGGAAAATCCCGGGGCGGGCGGCCCATCAGGGCGAAGTCGATCTCGTAGCCGCGCAGGGCCTCCACGGTCTGGCCGCGGTTGCGCACCGACAGGCTGATCTCGACGCCCGGATGCTTCTTGACGAAGCCGGCGATCACCTGCGGGGCGAAATACTTGGCGGTGGAGACGACGCCGAGCGCCACGCGCCCGCCCTCGGCGCCGCGGAGCGTCCGCAGGCGGTCCGTGCAGGTCTCCAGCACGGTGTTGATGCTGTCGATCGCCCAGAGCATCTCGCGGCCGGCATCCGTCGGCTTGAGGCCGCCCGGCGTCCGGTCGAACAGCAGGAGGCCGGCCTCTTCCTCCAGCTGGCGGATGCGGGCGTAGAGCGCCGCCGAGGTGACGTTCAGCTCCTGCGCCGCCCGGGTCATGGTGCCGAGCCGGGCCACCGCCGCCACCGCCTGAAGCTGCTTGAGGGAGAGGTTGCGCATGGCCGGGGTCTCGTATTTTTTGTGCTTCCTTACAAGATCGCACAGAAATCTTGAACGAAGGGCGACCGGCTCCTGTCGATCCGGTTGCCGGGGCCGCTATCTTGAGGGCCGAACGGCCGCTACAGAGCCCGCGCGGAACGCGCGATCCCGGCGGGCGGGATCCGAGCAGGAGAGTTAAGCCGATGGCAATCTCAGCGGCGATCGGGACGCCTCTCGATACCTGTCTGGCGCAGGCCGTGGACGGCAACCCGGCGTTGAAGGACGCCGCCGCGGTGATTGCAGCGGTGGCACGTTCCGCGGTGGAGATCAGCGAGCGGATCGGGCGCGGGGCGCTCGGCGGCGACCTCGCGGCGGCGGGCGAGCACAACAGCGACGGCGACGTCCAGAAGGCGCTCGACGTGATCGCCCACGAGAGCGTGACGGCGGCCCTGCGCGGCGCCCCCGTGGCCGAGGTCGCCTCCGAGGAGGCCGAGGAGGTGATGCGGCTCAATCCCGACGCGCCGCTCGCCGTCGCCATCGACCCGCTCGACGGCTCCTCCAACATCGGCGTCAACATGGCGGTGGGGATGATCTTCGGCATCCGGCCATCGATCAAGGATCCGTCGAACCCCATCGCGTCGTTCACGACACCAGGCTCGGCGCAGATCGCGGCGGGCTTCGTGACCTACGGTCCGGCCACCGCGCTGATCCTGACGCTCGGCCAGGGCACCCAATCCTACGTGCTCGACCGCAAGGACGGGACGTTCAAGCTGACGAGCCCGGCCATGTCGGTCCCGGCCGCCACCAAGGAATTCGCCATCAACGCCTCGAACGCCCGGCACTGGGACGCCCCGGTGAAGGCCTATATCGAGGATTGCCAGCGCGGCACCGAGGGGCCGCGCGACAAGGACTACAACATGCGCTGGCTCGCCTCCCTGGTGGCCGACATCCAGCGCGTGCTGACCCGCGGCGGCGTGTTCCTCTATCCCGGCGACGCCCGGAAGAATTACGCCCGCGGCCGCCTGCGGCTCCTCTACGAGGTCGCCCCCGTGGCGATGCTGGTGGAGCAGGCCGGCGGCGCAGCCACCGACGGTCAGACGCGCATCCTCGACATCGTCGCCACCGGGATCCACGAGCGCGCCCCGCTGGTCTGCGGCTCGACTGAGGAGGTCGAGTGCGTCGCCGCCTATTACGGCGGCGGCAAGCCCGATGCCGGCCGCTCGCCGCTGTTCGGCCAGCGCGGCCTGATGCGCTCGTAAGCGCCACGCGAAGCCCGGAAAGAATGTCGGCGCGGCATCCCATCATCTCGGTGACCGGCTCCTCGGGGGCCGGCACCACCTCGGTGCGCAACACCTTCGAGCAGATCTTCCGCCGGGAGGATGTGCGGGCGGTGTTCATCGAGGGCGACGGCTTCCACGCCTTCGACCGGGACACGATGCGGACCATGATGGCGCGCGAGCCGACCCTGTCGCACTTCGCGCCCCGGGCGAACCTCCTGCCGGAACTGGAGGCGGTGTTCCGCAGCTACGCCGAATCCGGCACCGGCCGCACCCGCCACTACGCCCACGACCAGCACGACGCCCGGATGTACAACATCCCGGAGGGCAGCTTTTCCGAGTGGGAGTCCTTCCCCCCCGATTCCGACCTTCTGTTCTACGAGGGCCTGCACGGCTGCGTCGCCGACCCGGATGTCGACATCGCCCGCTACGCCGACCTGAAGATCGGCGTCGTGCCGGTGATCAACCTCGAATGGATCCAGAAGCTGCACCGGGACCGCTCGTTCCGCGGCTACTCCACCGAGGCCGTTACCGACGTGATCCTGCGGCGGATGCCCGATTACGTGCAGACCATCTGCCCGCAATTCTCCTTCACCGACATCAACTTCCAGCGGGTGCCGACGGTCGACACCTCGAACCCGTTCATCGCCCGCTGGATCCCCACCGCCGACGAGTCGATGGTGGTGATCCGGTTCAAGGATCCGAAGGGGATCGACTTCTCCTATCTGGTCTCCATGATCCACGACAGCTTCATGAGCCGGGCGAATTCGATCGTGATCCCCGGCGGCAAGCTCGACCTCGCCATGCAGCTGATCCTGACGCCGATGATCATGCAGCTCGTCGAGCGGCGGCGCCGGCTGGCCTAGAGGGAGGGGACATCTTGGAACCCGCCAGAATGTTGCCCCCATCCTCAGCCTCATCCTGAGGAGCCCGCGCCAGCGGGCCTCGAAGGAGCCCTCCAGCTGGCCACGCGATAACTGGAGCCCTCCTTCGAGGCCTCCGCTGCGCTCCGGCACCTCAGGATGAGGGTCTTGATGGAATAAGAGCTCCTCACAAAACTCCCGGGCACCAGGGGGGGCGCCCTCCGGCCACGACAGCCTGGCGGGAGTTTTGTGAGAGGCTCTTAGCCCGCTCAAACCTGCCTGTGCCCGCTCGTTGCTGAAAGACCTGTGATGCTGCCTCCCGTCATCGCCCCGTCCATCCTCTCCGCAGACTTCTCGAAGCTCGCGGAAGAAACCCGCGCCATCGACGCCGCCGGGGCCGACTGGATCCATCTCGATGTGATGGACGGCCACTTCGTGCCCAACATCACCTTCGGCCCGCCGGTCGTGAAGGCGCTCCGGCCGCACACGCAAAAATACTTCGACGTGCACCTGATGATCGCCCCGGCCGATCCCTACCTCGCGGCCTTCGCGGAGGCCGGCGCCGACGGCATCACGGTCCATGCCGAGGCCGGGCCGCATATCCATCGCTCGCTCCAGACCATCCGCGACCTCGGCAAGCGCGCCGGGGTGGCGATCAATCCCGGAACCCCGGCGGCCCTGGTCGAGCCGGTGCTCGACCTCGCGGATCTCGTTCTGGTGATGACCGTCAATCCGGGCTTCGGCGGCCAGAAGTTCCTCAAAAGCTGCATGGAATCCGTGGCGCGGGTGCGCGCGATGGTGGCGGGGCGCGACATCCGGATCCAGGTCGATGGCGGCATCGATGCCGAGACCGTGAAGCTCGCGAGCCGTGCCGGCGCCGACACCTTCGTGGCCGGCAACGCCGTCTTCAGCGGCGGTCCGGACGCCTATGCCGAGCGCATCGCGGCGATCCGGGACGGCGCGGAGGGCGCCTCCGGTCGCGACCTGTCGTGCTGAGGGCGCTGATCTTCGACGTCGACGGCACGCTGGCCGAGACCGAGGACCTGCACCGGCAGGCGTTCAACCGCGCCTTCGCCGAACTGGGCCTGCCCTGGCACTGGGATCCGGCGCTCTACGCCGACCTGCTCACCGTGATGGGCGGCAAGGAGCGGCTCGCCCACTACATCGATGCGCAGCACCCGGCCGAGGCCGGGGCGCTCCATGCGCTCGCCCCGGAGATCCACGCCCGCAAGACCGCAGCTTACGGTGCCCTCGTGTCGGAGCGCCGCTTGCCCCTGCGTCCCGGCATCGCCCGGCTCCTCGCCGAGGCCCGGGCGGACGGCCTCCGGCTCGCCGTCGCCACCACCACCAGCCGGCCGAATGTCGATCAGTTGCTCGCCGTCAACTTCCCGCCGGGCGCCAAGCCTTTCGACGTGATCGCGGCCGGCGATGAGGCGGACCGCAAGAAGCCCGCTCCGGATGTGTTCCTCCTGGCGCTCGCCGGCCTGGATGTCTCCGCCTCGGAGGCCGTCGCGTTCGAGGATTCGGCTGCCGGCATCAGCTCGGCGCGCGCCGCCGGCCTGCCGGTGCTGGCGACCCGCAGCCGCTACACCGAGCGCCACCGGCTCGACGGCGCCTTCTCGGCGGTCTCGGACCTCGGCGAGCCGGGGCAGCCTCACCGGCACATCGCGGGCCTTGCCTGGCCGCGCCACGTGGTGACGCTGGCCGCCCTGAAGGATTGGCACGCGGGACGTCGCTAAGCCGGTGCTGCAAAAGCGACCGCTGCGGCCTGTCCATAGATCGACCTCAACCCTGTCGGACCGCGCGTTCCCCGGCCCAGATCCTGCGCTTCCTCGCCGCCGTGCGTGCGGCGTGAAACTTCGGACCGCTTCCGACGACGAGGTTGCCCTGCCGAAGCGGACGGGTTCGGCGCAAGAGAGCGCATCGCGACAAAGGCTTAGGGCCGGTCCAGGCGAGGGTCGCGCCGGCCCGCACGACGCCCCTCGCTCCGACCCTGCGCCTCCGTGGCGAACAGCATCGTGCCGGCCACCACCCCGAGCGCCGCCGCGATCCCGAGCTTGAGCCAGCGCGGATCGGCGGCTGCCACATGCCCGGTCGCGCGCGCGTCGAAGCGGCCATGCGCCCCGGGATCGGTGTCGACCGGGTCGTAGAGGTTGTCGGGGCGGTTCTTCTGGGCCTGCACGCTGGTCATCTCCCCACGGTAGCCGTGCCGGGCGAGGTAGCCGTCGATCCAGCCCGGAATCAGCATGTTGCCGACGATCGCCTTCCAGGCCGAGGCGCCGATCCACAATTCCCGCGGCGCGTCGTGGGCCGCCCGGAATACGTGGCGGGCGATGGCCTCCGGCTGGTAGATCGGCGGCACCGGCTCGAGCTTGCGCGGCAACCGTGAGCGCGCCCAGTCGAATTGCGGCGTATTCACCGCCGGCAGTTGCACCATCGTCAGCCGCACCCGGCTGCCGTCGTGGAGCAATTCGCTGCGCAAGGAATCGACGAAACCCCGCACCGCGGCCTTGGCGGCGCAGTAGCTCGCCTGGAGCGGGATCGACCGGTAAGCCAGCGCCGAGCCGATATGGACGATCGTGCCCCGGTCGCGCGGCACCATGTGCTTGAGAGCGGCGAGCGTGCCGTGGACCTGCCCGAGATAGGTGACCTCGGTGGCCCGCCGGAACTCGTCCGGCTTGGTCTCCTGCACGGGGGCGTAGATCGTCACCATCGCGTTGTTGACCCACACGTCGATGCCGCCGAACCGCTCGGCGAGTTCGTCGGCGGCCTGTGCGACCGCGTCCGCGTCGGCAACATCCGCCGCGAAGGCCAGCGCCTGGCCGCCGGCCTGCTCCACATCGCGGATCGTGCCCCGGAGCCCCGCCTCGCCCCGGGCGATCAGGCCGACATTCCAGCCGTGCCGGGCGAATTCGTGGGCGACCGCCCGTCCGACGCCGGCGCTCGCGCCCGCCACCATCACCGTATTGCGTCCGTTCCGGCCTGACATCGGGTCCCCAGCGCGCGAGAAAATCCCTGCGGCAACGCCCGATCGCGGCAATCTTTCCAGGGCGATCCGATCACGAACTGCGTGGGTGAGCGCGTTGCTTCGCCGAAACCCGGCGGCCTATAACGCGGGCGACCTCACAGCCGCGTCGGCGGGGTCCTCATCCCCGCCCGCGCCAACGCACAAAGTCCGATACGCCATGGCAGGCCATTCCCAGTTCAAGAACATCATGCACCGCAAGGGCCGGGTGGACGCGGTCCGCTCGAAGGTGTTCGGCAAGCTCGCCCGCGAGATCACGGTGGCGGCCAAGCTCGGCACGCCCGATCCGGCCATGAACCCGCGCCTGCGCGCCGCGATCCTGGCGGCCCGCGCCGAGAACATGCCGAAGGACAATATCGAGCGCGCCATCAAGAAGGCCGCCGGCGCCGACGGCGAGAATTACGAGGACATCCGCTACGAGGGCTACGGCCCCGGCGGCGCCGCCCTGATCGTCGAGGCGCAGACCGACAACCGCAACCGCACCGCCTCGGACGTGCGCTCGGCCTTCACCAAGTCGGGCGGCAGCCTCGCCGAGACCGGCGCCGTCGCCTTCATGTTCGACCGTGTCGGCGTCATCGCGTACCCGGCTTCGGTGGCAGACGCCGACACGATGCTGGAGGCCGCCATCGAGGCCGGCGCCGACGACGTGAATTCCGGCCCGGACGGGCACGAGGTGATCTGCGCCCAGGATTCCTACGGTGAGGTCGCCAAGGCGCTCGAAGCCCGGTTCGGCGAGCCGAGCCGCACCGGCCTGATCTGGAAGGCGCAGAACACGATCGACGTGGACGACGAGACCGGCGAGAAGCTGATCCGCCTCGTCGAGGTCATCGAGGATCAGGATGACGTTCAGAACGTCTACGTGAACTTCGCCCTGTCGGATGCGCTGGTGGCCAAGCTGGAGGCTTGAGCAGGGAGTGCGGTGGGCTTGCCGCTTCTGCGGCGAGAACCCGTCACGATACCGGAATGCGATGAGCCATCAGCCCATCGGGGCGCGGCTCATCGCAACGCGCGGCGATGGCTCAGAGTGCTCGCTTCATCGAACAGATCACCCCCGCGCCGGCTGCCGACGGGAAGCATGGCGCTGGGCTCATTCGGTGCTGATCTTGTCACGTATGAGAAAATTCAAATCCTACGTCAGCCGATACCGATTTGGTTAACCGAACCGTAGGTTGGGACACCTTAGCTTGTCCGGCGAGCAGCTCGGACGGTTTCCATGAGTCGGAACGACTGGACTTCAGGCGCGCGAAGCGTGAGCCCGATCGACGTCTCGATCGTTATTCCGTGCCTCAACGAAGAACGGGCTCTGCCCGTCGCCCTGGAGACGGCGCGCGCAGCCCTCGAGCAACTCAGCGAGACGCATGCGCTGACCGGTGAAATCATCGTCGCGGACAACGGCAGTATCGACGAGAGCCGCGCGATCGCGGCGGCTGCCGGCGCCCGCGTAGTCGCGGTTTCCCGGCGCGGCTATGGCGCCGCGCTGAACGGCGGCTTTCACGCCGCTCAGGGCCGCTACCTCGTCATGGGCGATGCCGACGGCTCCTACGATTTTCGCGACGCCGTCGCCATGGTGGCGGCTCTGCGCTCCGGTGCGGATCTGTGCATGGGGTCGCGCTTTCAGGGCGGCATCGCGGCTGGTGCCATGCCGTGGAAGAACCGCTACATCGGCAATCCTGTGCTGACCGGCATCCTGAACCTTCTGTTCCGGGCCGGTATCGAGGACGCTCATTGCGGCCTGCGCGCTCTGACGAAAGGCTGCCATCGCCGGCTGAACCTGCGCGGAAGCGGCATGGAGTTCGCCAGCGAGATGGTGATCAAGGCGGCGCTGAAGGGCGAGCGCATCACCCAGCGCCCGGCGACCCTGTCGCGCGATTGCCGCGGTCGCGGTTCGCACCTTCGCCCATGGCGGGACGGATGGCGCCACCTGCGCTACCTGCTGATGTTGAGCCCGACCGGGATCTTCGCAGCCCCCGCCGCTCTGCTCGCGAGCGGCGGTCTCGCAATCGTGTTTCTGGCCGCGGCCGCCCTGGCCCTGGGCACGGAACGGACGTTCTTCCTTGGCAATTATTGGGTGATCCTGGCCGGTGCGATGCTCGGGCTGGCCCACAGCTTGAGCCTTTTTGCTGCGGCAACGCATCTTTACGGTATCCGGGAAGGATACCGGAGATCGAGCCGGCGTCTTGTGCGGTAGACATCCTGGATCTCGCTGGAGACGATGCTCGGCGCTGGCCTCATCACCGTCACGGCGGGCGTAACCATCCTTGCGCTGGTGATCTGGTACTGGTCGCGGCACAGCTACGGACCGATCGGCAGTGTTCTGCCGGCGGTTGCCGGAACGACGCTTCTGGTGGTCGGCACCCAGAACGCGCTCGGCGGCTTCCTCCTGGCCGTGATCGGCGGCAACGAGGCTGAATTCCTTCAGTACCAAGCTCCGCAGATCGAGGTTCCGGCACCGGAAGCCCGGCAACCGGCGGCCTGAAACGAACGCTCCCCGCCGAACCGGGGAGCGGCGCGATGCACGATCGCGCGCCCAGACAGGGGTTGGAGATGGTCTCGATCGCAAGGCGATCGGCAACGGCTCTCGGCGGATGCCGCGATGGTTCCGGCCGGAATTCAGGATCGCGATGACAGCCGCAACGCCCGACGCCGTCGCGCAGCGCCGTCCGACTGCACGCGGTGTTGCAGCCGGCCGCGAACGCAGAGCCTGGTGGATGCACATCCTCCTGGCCGCTGCCGTGCTGTTCGCCGTCGCGGCAGCCAATGGACGGCCATCGGTCTTCACCGATACGGCATGGTACTATTCGCAAGGGGAGTATCTCGCCACGCGCCTGGGCCTCGCGCTGCCGGACCTCGACGAGAACCGCCGGACCGATCCGACCTCGGTCCTGCCGGGGTCGCAAGCGATGCGCGACAAGACGCCCGCGACCATCGCAGGCGGTCGATCCCCGTTCTACGGATTGGTCCTCGTCCTGGCGGTCAGATTTGGAACGTTGTGGCTGCTGGCCGGGGCGCAGGCCTTCCTGGCGGCGTGGTCGATCTGCGTCCTGATCCGCAGGGTGTCGCCGGAGGCGACGCCCGTTTTCTACCAGGGCGTCGTTCTCGCGCTCGGCCTCGGCACGAGCCTGCCGTTTTTCACCGCCTTCGCGATGCCGGATCTCTATGCCGGACTGCTGATCATCGCGGTGACGATCCTCGCCTCCCCGGCGCGCCCGCCCGCATCGGAGCGCTTCCTGCTGTGGCTGCTGCTCGTTGCAAGCCTGACGTTTCATGCGGCCAACGTCGCGCTCGCCGCGGCTCTGTCCGGCATGGCCCTCGCGATCCTGGCCGTGTCCGGAGCGCCATTGCGGGTCATCGCGAACCGGGCGGGATGGCTCACCCTGGCCATTCTGGTGGCCCTGTCCATGAATTGGGTCTTCGGTGTGATCTACAGGGCGGATACCGGGGTCGCGCAGCGCACGCCGCCCTTCCTCATGGCGCGTCTCCTCGCTGACGGGCCCGGCCGAGACTATCTGGCGGCCGTGTGTCCGAACGGGGCCAGCCCGACCTTGTGCCAGTTCGCGGATCGGCCGTTTGCCAGTGAGGACGAGGTCCTCTGGTCGGAGGATCCTTCGAAGGGCGTTTTCTCCACCTCCGACTATGAGATTCGGGATCGGTTGCGAAACGAGGAGCCGGCCTTCGTATCCGCAGTGGTCGCGCGCGCGCCCGCAGCCGTCATCACGCGCATTCTGCAGAATGGGCTGCAGCAGCTCATGACCTTCTACGTTTGGGAGCCCATGAAGTCACCCGCACGATTTCTGCAATTCGCGTGGTGGCATCGGACGGCGATCCTGCGCATTGTTCCCGATATGAAATCCTGTGCGGCTGTCCCGCAGGCCTGTGATGTCCGGGCAAATCCTCTCTTGATTGCGGTCGTTCACATTGTTGTCGTGATGCTGGCGTGGATCTTCGTTGCGTGGTCCGTGCTCAAGACGAAATGCTTTGGCCTCTTCGCGCGCGCGCAGATGCGCGGAATCGAACAGGTCCCTGCGCTCGCCGGAGCCGCGATGCTCATCGTAACCGGTGTGATCCTGAATGCGGTGATATGCGGGGCCATATCGGGCGTCTTCGCCCGCTACCAAGCACGCGTTATCTGGTTGATCCCCTTATTGGCGTTGTTGATCGCCGCTTGGCACCAGCAAAACAGGCGTGCTCAACCGCACGATCCCCTCTTGCACTAGGATCAGGCACGGCTGCTGCCTCGCTATGCGCACCCGACAGCTATCAGCCGGGGCTATCGGGGCGAAGCCGCGTGACGACATGAAGCTTTCGCCCAAAAATCACGTTTAACGGAAAAACGTATAGTGGAACATCAACGGTCTCGGTGTCGACTATAAGTTTTGCATTTGAAAATAAAGTTTTCCACTGTTTCAACGATTGATAGTTATAAGTCAAAACAACGCCGTGGGGTGCGTTGCCGATCCAGTCCATCAAGGAAAGCGACAGGCGGTCGATGCTGTTCTGGGAGAGGTGATCCTTGATGATCACGTATTGTCGTGCGACGCGTGAGGCTTCCCGCAGAAGCTGACCCGGGTTTTCGGTGTGGTGCAGGACGTCGATGAACGTGACGACGTCCCAGGATCGATCCGGGAACGGCAAAACTTGTCCGTCGAAGGCGCTGACCGGAATGACCGTGCTCGGCCGCACCAGGACATCGATGCCTTCGATGTGAATATCGGGCCGGATGGTGCGACAGAGCCCCGCGATGGTTCCGTCGCCGCAGCCGACATCGAGGACGGTTGCGTTGCGGGGAAGCAGACCGGCCAGGGCTTCGGCGAGGACGCGCGTTCGCCGGCTGAAGATCAGATCGCCGTGTAATTTTCCGATCAACGCCTTCAATGGCTGGCTCCCTTGATACCGTTGTTATCAACCGCAGCGTTGTACCCCGAATACGGTTTGAAAAATGATGCATTCGGGACATATCCCGCCCCCGGAAGCTGGGACCGACTGCGTCACCGAATCGACCGGTTCGTGTCGGACTGTCGCAGAGCGCGGGACAGGCAGGCGGTGCAGCACGGCAGGGTCTCGGATCCGCGCAGCCTTCACGCGCGGGCCGCTGCGAGCTCCGCGCCGTACCGCGCCTGCGCGTAGGCTTCCACCGAGAACGTGTCGTCGGGCAGCTGGACCATGAAGCGCTCGGCCACCTCGGTGAGCACGATATCGGGCCGGACGCCCGCGATGTAGGACCAGTCGAGCGACGTGTTCCACACGAAGTGCAGTTCCCGGAAGGTTTCGGCCAGCAGGATCGTCAGCATGTACGGCATGACGTGCGAGAAGGAATCGCCGAACAGCACCAAGCGGCGGGGATCGGTGGCCGCGGCGTTCCCGTAGACCACATGGGCGCCGACATGCAGCGTGTGCAGGAGGCCCGCCTTCTCCCGCGCTTCGACGATCGGGCTCGCATAGGTCCGGACCGCATCCTGCTGGATCATCACGGTCCGCGACCGCGCCCGCCGCGGCGGATCGAAGGCGCTGCCCAGGTCGCCATCGTGGTCGGTCTCGAAGGAGGGCCGGTCCCGGAGATCCGCCCGGGGCTCGGCGCCGAGCGCCCGGCAGATCTGCGCGTAGGCGAGATAGCAGCCCTCGAAGGACCAGTGGGTGTCGGTCCGGCAGTAGAGATCGGCCGCATCGCGTCGCGCGCGCAGCGGCGTCACGAGGTCGATGCAGGTCTGCCGCCAGCGCTGCCGCCGGCGCCAGGCGGCGTAGAGACCGAGGGGGCCGAAGCGGCCCGGCGGCTCGCTGTGGAGCAGCCGATAGGCCGGCGAGGCGCACGGGCGGATGGTAATCCCGTCGAGCCGGTGATCGTAGATCATCAGCTTCTCCGGAGCGACGACGTGGCGGTAGAGGATGCCCATGGCGCGCAGGCGCCGCTCCCGCGTCGCGATCAGGCTCCGCCACTGCCAGACGAGTTCGGTCGTCTCCTCCGGCCGCTCGTACTGGCCGAGGACGTCGTTCGTCCCCGTCTTCAGGAACAGCCAGCCGTCTTTTCCGATGTGGATATGGTCGGTGTTGCTCGGCGCCACGGTCACCCTCGCGAGGCGTTCGCCCGATCTGGGCCGGGTCGCCCGCTTTACAGCATCGTGCCGGATCTGGGACGATGCCGCCCTCAATTCGGCAGCAAGGCGCGGGATGCCGCGCGGCCATCCGGCCGCCAGGATGGCGCATCGTCCCTCGCTTGCCAGGCCATGTCCGCCATGCCCCGCGTCGCCGAATCCGCCAAGCTTCGAAGTGCCGTTGCCATGAGCTTCGTTCCAAGCCCCGACCCGGCGACGGATCCCGATGCCGACCGCTGGGCGGCGCTCGCCGCCCGCGACGCACGGGCGGACGGCACCTTCGTGTACGCGGTCCGCACCACCGGCGTGTATTGCCGGCCGAGTTGCGCGTCACGCGCCGCCCGGCCCGAGAACGTCAGCTTCTACCGGACCTGCGCCGAGGCCGAGGCCGCCGGGTTTCGCCCCTGTCGGCGCTGCCGACCCGACGCACCCGGCCTTGCCGAACGCCGGGCCGAGGCGGTTGCCCGTGCCTGCCGGCTGATCGAAACGGCGGAGACCGCCCCGACCCTCGCCGCGCTCGCCGGGGCCGCGGGCATGAGCGCCTATCACTTCCACCGGGTGTTCAAGGCCGCCACCGGCGTGACGCCGCGGGCCTACGCCGCCGCCCACCGGGCCGCCGGACTTGCCGCCCGGCTGCCTGGGGCAGGATCCGTCACCGAAGCGCTGTACGAGGCCGGCTACGGCGCGGCGAGCCGCTTCTACGCGGAGGGCGCCCCGCGTCTGGGCATGGCGCCGGCGCTCTACCGGAAGGGGGGGGCCGGCCTGCGCATCCGGTTCGGGATCGGCGCCTGCAGCCTGGGTGCGATCCTGGTCGCGGCCACCGATCGGGGCATCTGCGCGATCCTGCTCGGCGAGGCGCCCGAACCGCTCCTGCGCGATCTGCAGGACCGGTTTCCGGGGGCGGAGATCGTGGGCGGCGACCCGGATTTCGAGGGCTGGATGGCGCGAGTCATCGGCCTCGTGGAGGCGCCGGGGCGCGGCCTTGACCTGCCCCTGGATATCCGCGGCACCGCCTTCCAGCAGCGGGTCTGGGAGGCGCTGCAGCGCATCCCCGTGGGCTCGACCGCGAGCTATGCGGAGATCGCCCGTGCCATCGGACTCCCCGCCGCGACGCGAGCGGTGGCCCGGGCCTGCGGTGCGAATCCGATCGCCGTCGCGATTCCCTGCCACCGGGTGGTGCGCGCGGACGGTGCCCTCTCCGGCTATCGCTGGGGCGTGGCGCGCAAGCGCGATCTTCTGCAACGCGAGGCGGAGGGCTGAAGGCGGTTGGACAGGTGGGGCTGGCAGACTCACAGACCTCCGGCCGGGAACGCGCGCGAACGGGGCCGCCCTAGCGACGGCCGCCCGGCGGACCCCCTGGCCCTCCGAATCCACCTGGACCACCCCCGGGGCCTCCTGGGCCGCCGAACCCGCCCGGGCCGACCGGGAAGGCGCCTGGGCCGCCGGGCGGAGGACCGCCCGGTCCACGCGGTGCGCCGAAGCTGCCCGGGCCCGCGCCACCGGAAACCGGCCCATTCCCGGGCCGGGTATCGATGCCGAAGCCCCGCGGCGCGCCGCTGTCGCCGATGCCACCCGATCGGCCGCCGGGCTCCGCGCCGAAACGCCCCGGCAGCTCGTCGGGTAGGTTGCGCAGGTCCAGGCGATCGCGCTCCCGTTCGAAGCCTGGGGCTTCGCGCCGTGGCGGTTCGGGGGCGAGGCGGTCCTCGATCCGCAGCCGCTCCACCGTCAGGTCGCCGTCCCGGGCGATGCCGGCGGTCAGCACGGCGCGGACGCTTCCCTGTCGCGGCACCTTCGCCCCCGGCCGGCCGGTGATCCGGTAGCCGGAGCCGATGTCGAGGCCCGTGCCCGCACGGCCGATATAGGCCTCGATCGAGACCTGCTTCAGCCCCGGCGGGAAGGGCAGGCCGATCTGGGCGGCGTTGGTCGCGCGCAGGACGCCGCCCGCCGCCGAGCCCGTCACGAGGGCACGCTTGCCCGGCGGCAGGGCGTCGGCTTCCTGCAGGCGCAAGGACCCGATCAGGAGGGCGCCGTTCTCCCCGCGCCGCACCGGCCCGGCGACCCGATCCGGCCCGGCCTCCCGCGGCTCGATGAGGCTCGCCACGATCACCCCGTCCGGCCGCCGCAGGCCGCTCACCGCAACCCGAGCGCCGGGCTTCCAGTCGCCCGTCAGGCCCGCGGTCGAGACCCGCTGGCCGAGAACGATCATCCGCCCCGGCGCGACCGCCTCCACGGGCCCCACCACCTCGCTGGTCACGTCGATGCGGCGCGTGGCGAGACCGCCGCCCTCCGGCCGCGCCACCACGTGGACGACGTGCCCGATCTTCAGATCGGCGGCCTTCGCGGCCGCGCCGTCGATGCGCACCTCCACCTCCGGCGGATAGGCGATGCGCAGGTCGTTGACGATGATCGAGCCGAAGCGCCGGATCGTGCCGATCACGCCGGTGCCGCCGATGCCGCGGTCGCCCTCACCAAGCGGGTTTTCGCGCGGCGCGTCGGTCCGCATCATGCCGGTGCCGCCGATGCCCTGGTCGCGCGGCGCCTCCTGCGGCCGGACGGGGGCCGGCAGCAGCGTCGCCGCGCCTGCGAGGAGGCGCAGGACGAACCGGCGGTTGGGCAGGGTTCGCACCGGCCGGCTCCTCAGCGTCCGTCCGTGGCGCGCGCGGGCGGCGCAGCCTCCGCGTAGACGTAGAGTCCGAAATTCCAGCGGTGATCCCCGCCCGGATCGGTCTGACAGGCGGCGTGCGCCTCGCGGTTGGCCTGCTGCAGCGCCTCCATGGCGATCTCGCGGGCCCGCGCTTCGAGCTTGACCGCGAGCTCCTTCGAGAGCCCGTCATAGTGGACCGCCCGCTCCAGGAACCGCGGCGTGTCGCCGATGATGTTGGCGACGGCCGCCGCGATGTGGTCGTGCAGGTTGCGGCCGAAATAGTAGAGCTGCGGCCCCTCGGCGCCGTCGCCGCGCGGGACATAGGCGGCTTCCGCCAGCACGATCCGGTCCTCTGCATCCGTGAAGGCGAGCCCCCGATCGAGCCACTCGTCGAGGACGGCGCGGGGACGCAGGTCACGGGTGACGCCGGAGACCAGGGTCTCGAAGGAAGGCGCGTTGTCCTCGGCATTCCGCGGCAGCGGCAGGGGATGGCCCTGCGGATCGGTGAAGGCCGGGTCGGCGATCCATCGGGCGATGATCCGGCTGGTGCGCGAGACGACGGCCGGCACCGCGCTCACGGGAGCGCCGGCCCCGCGCAGGCGCCGCACCTCCTTGCGGTGGATGCCGGTGAGCAGGGAGACTCGGCTATCGGTCTGGTCCTTGCCGGACAGGGCGAAATCGTACTCGGCCACGTTCACGTAGAGTTCGCGCAGGAGGTCGGTGAGGGCCGGAAAGGTGATGCCGCGGGCCACCAGCAGGCGCACGAGCGGCCGCAGGAGCCGTGCCAGCGGTGCGTGAAGGGCCGCGCCCTCCCGCGGTGTCTCGGCGGTCTCGGACATGACCGCCTTGTTACCGCATGTTGCGTGGGAGACAATCCCACAGCGTGCGCAGGCACACCTCGAAACGCTGTTTCCAAATTGACGTGGGATTTTTGCACACGTAAGTTCGCGATGTGGTCAAGTTTCCCACGGATCGAGCGGAGGTTCACGCATGACGGCTGACACGCGCGTTCTCGTCGGAGACACGCTGCCGCCCCTCAGGGTCGAGGAACTCGCCGGCAGGCAGTTCTCCCAGGGCAATCCCATGCCGCGGCTCGGGCGCATCGTCTGCGTCGTCGCCGCTCTCGCACTGCCCGCTTTCGGTCTCGCTGTCGCGGATACGGTCCACCGCGCCGGCGGCACGAAGGCGCCGCAGGCCGCCGCTCCCGTCAACCCCTCAGACGGGGCGGCGGCACCCAGGCGGGCCACCACGCCCGACCGCGCCTTGAGGGCCGCCAGGACGGCCATGCAATCCACCGGGCGCGGGGAGGCGCGGACGTGATCGCCCTGACCGAGTCCGGCCGCGACGACGCGCGGGCTGCACCCACCTGCGGCGGAGCGCCCGTCCTCGATCTCGCGCTCTGCCTGATCCTGTCGGTGACCGTGGTCGGCCTGCTGCTCCTGGCCCTCTGACCCAGGCGGCTCCGCGCCGCCCCAAACCCGCGCTCCCAAGACGATGGCGTTTCGCGCTGCGCTCCTCGACGCAGCGGCAGCCTGCATCGCGCGCGGCGCCCAGGCTACGGATCTGCTCCATCGCGCGCCGCCACCGCCGCTGTCGGTCCTGCCGGCCTCCACCTGAACAGCCTTCCATGCCGGTGTGAACGCCGGCCATGCCTTCCGCCCGGGCCGCGACGGCTTCGCGTATGGCGGTGGTTCCCGCTCGTCCGACGCTGCCGCCGATCCGATACGCAACCCGGCACCGACCGGACCGGAGACGCTGCGGGTGGCGGCATCGAGCACGCCTTTACCGAGGCGCTGTCCGCCAAGGTGGAAGCCCTCTACCGCCACCTCGACCGCGGTTTCACTGGAGCCGCATACGACGATGCCGGTCTCCCGGCGTATTATGGTGCCGGCAAACAGAATTCGAGGTTTGCCAGGGTCGGTGCAGAGGTGAACCGCCAATTCTCATCAGTATTGCGCGCGATGGTTCTTGACGAGGTCGCCGGTTTGAGTCGCTATGCGCGGCGTTCGGCTTCGGGACTTCGTAGACTGGTCGCGCATGTCCAAGGCTGGTCTGGAGGCGCCGGTGCCGGATGCCGCGCGGGCGGCACCGCGCGGTGGCGGGGCATTTCCGACAGGATGGGCCGTGAACACTCTGCGCCTGCACGTCACAGCGACGACGCTTGTCGCCCTTGGTCTCACCGCCTTCGCCGGAACGGCGCAGGCTCAGGAGATCATACCGCCCGGGCCGAACGGACGGGGTGCCGTTCTGATCTACGGCAATTTCTGCGGGCCGGGGAACCGCGGCCCCGGCTACAAGCCCATCGACGCACTCGACCGCGCCTGCGCGCATCACGACGCCTGCTCGACCGATCCGCTGTCGGGCACCCTGACGGCCTGCGCCTGCAATCGCCGTCTGGAGGTGGAGGCGGGCGTGGTCGCCCGCGACCCGCGCGCCCCGGCCCACACCCGCGAAACGGCGCAGTTCATCGCCGATTTCGCGGCGGCGCTGCCCTGCCAGTAGGACGCGCCGCCGGCCCGTTCAGGCGGCGTCGGCCGGGTTGGCGGCCGCCTTCGGGCCGCCCTTCGCCACGCCCACGAGCGCCGGGCGCAGCACCCGGTCGCCGATGACGTAGCCCGACTGGACCACCTGCACGACCGTGCCGGCGGGCACCTCCGGGTTCGGCACCTCGAACATGGCCTGATGCCGGTTCGGATCGAATTTCTGGCCCTGCGGCTCGACGATCTTCACACCGTGGCGCTCCAAGGTCTTGGCGAGGTCGCGCTCGGTGAGCTCGATCCCGTCGATCAGGCCCTTCAGCGATCCCTCGGCCGAGGCCTTCGCGTCGGCCGGCACGCTCTCGAGGGCGCGGCGGATGTTGTCGGCCACGTTGAGCACGTCGCGGGCGAAGTTCGTGACCGCGTAGGCGCGCGCGTCGGCGACCTCGCGCTCGGTGCGGCGGCGCAGGTTCTCCATCTCGGCGAGCGTGCGCAGCATCCGGTCCTTCAGCTCGTCGCGCTCGGCGGTGAGCAGGGCCAGCGTCTCCGCGATGGGATCGACGGACGCCTCGGCGCCCTGGCCCGCGGAGGCGGGGTCCTGGGCCGCACCGGCACCGGCCTCGACCGTGGTCTGGCGCTGGTCATCCTGGGGCATGTCGTTGCTCGTCATCGTGTTTCAGTCGTCCGGGGGAGGGGTTCAGGCACGCGGAACCGGCGCTGATATCTGGCCCGGCGCCAGCGAAATCAACCCGTTGCTCAAGCCTCGCGGGGCGGCGGCGCGGCGACCAGCGCCTCCAGGCCCTCGGCCTTGAGGGCGGCGACGTCGCCCGCGAACACATCCATCACGGCCCTGCGGATCGCGGCCTGCCGGTCGGGCTGGGTCACCCGCGTGCCGGTGAGGTCGGTGACGTAGAAGACGTCGACCGCCCGCTCGCCGAAGGTCGCCACATGCGCCGAGGTGATGTTGAGCGACAGCCGGCCGAACGCCGTGGTCAGTTCGTAGAGGAGACCCGGCCGGTCGAGGCCGGTGATCTCCACGACGGTCTCCCGGCTCGACAGGGCGTTGTCGATGATCACGTCCGGCGGCACCGGGAAGGTCTTGGCGCGCGTGGTCGTCGGCGGGTGCTTGTCGGCCACGAGGTCGGCGATGCGGATCTCGCCCTTCAGCGCCCGCTCGATCGAGGCCGTGATGCGCTTCGTCCGGCGCAGCTCGTCCTCGTCCCGCTCGAAGGCGCGCGAGATGACGATCGTGTCGAGGGCGAATCCGTCCGTCGTGGTGAAGATCTGTGCGTCGACGATGTTGCTGCCGGCCGCCGCGCAGGCGCCGGTGATGATGGCGAGCAGGCGCGGGTGATCGGGCGAGTAGATCGTGATCTCGGTCACCCCCCGCACGGGATCGAGGGCGACGTCGGTGGCGCTGGTGCGGCCGTCGCCCAGCGCCTCGCGCAGGAACAGCGCGTTCTTGAGCTGGCGCGGGCCGTCGACCTTGAGCCAGTAGGCCTGGCCGTGCCGGGCCGCGTAGGCGTCGAACTCCTCCGACGACCAGCCCTGCAGCCGCTCGCGCAGCCCCATCTGGACGAGGCGCACCCGGTCGGTGCGGGCGATCTCGGAATGGCCGCCCGAGAGGTAGACCTCGGTCTCGTCGTACAGGGTGCGGATCAGGGTGCCCTTCCAGGCCGTCCAGACGCCGGGGCCGACCGCGGTGATGTCGGCCACCGTCAGGATGGTCAGGAGCTTCAGGCGTTCCAGGCTCTGCACGTTCGCGGCGAAACGCTCGATCGTCTTGGCGTCCGACAGGTCGCGGCTCTGGGCGGTCATCGACATCAGCAGGTGATGTTCCACGAGCCAGCGGACCGTCTCGGTCTCGGCCTGGTTCAGGCCGAAGCGGGGGCAGAGTTTTTCCGCGATCGCGGCGCCCGCGATCGAGTGGTCCTCCGGGCGGCCCTTGGCGATGTCGTGGAGCAGGATCGCCACGTAGAGCGCCGTGCGGTTGTGGATCGTGTGAACCAGGCGCGAGACCAGCGGGTAGGCCTCCTGGGAGCGTCCCGATTCGATGTCGGCCAGCACGCCGACCGTGCGGAGCAGGTGCTCGTCCACCGTGAAGTGGTGGTACATGTTGAACTGCATCATCGCGACGATGCGGCCGAAATCCGGGATGAACCGGCCGAGCACCCCCGCCTCGTTCATCTCGCGCAGGGCTTCCTCGGGGGCGTTGCGCGAGGTCAGGAGGTCGAGGAACAGGCGGTTCGCCTCGGGGTCCCCGCGCAGCGACGGGTTGATGAGCCGCAGCGAGCGGTTGGCCAGCCGCTTGGCGTCCGGATGGATCGCGAGGTTGTGCCGGTCGGCGAGCCAGAACAGGCGGATCAGGTTGACGGGGTCACGCTCGAAAGCGTCCTCGGCGCGGAGGTTGACCCGACCGTGGTCGATCCAGAAATCCTCCGCCTCCATGGCGGTGGCGCGGAACCGGTCGCGGAACCGGCCGATCCAGCGGTCGAGCACCGGCGTGCGCTTGGCGTGGCGCGCCTCCAGCTCGGCACAGACGATGGCGGTGAGGTCGCCGACATCCTTCGCGATGCGGAAATAGGCCTTCATGAACCGCTCGACGCCCGAGAGGCCGCCGCGGGCCTCGTAGCCGAATCGCTCGGCGATCCGCGGCTGCAGGCCGAAGGACAGGCGCTCCTCCGCGCGCTTCGTCACGAAGTGCATGTGGCAGCGCACCCGCCACAGGAACTCCTCGCAGCGCTCGAACAGCGCGTATTCCTCCGGGGTGAACAGGCCGGCGCTGATGAGTTCGATCTGATCGCGCACCCGGTAGGTGTACTTGGCGATCCAGAACAGCGTGTTGAGGTCGCGCAGGCCGCCTTTGCCGTCCTTGACGTTGGGCTCCACGAGGTAGCGCGACGAGCCGGCCTTCGAGACGCGCAGGTCGCGCTCGCGCAGCTTCGCCTCCACGAACTCGGCGGCCGAGCCGACCACCAGCTCCGCGTCGAAGCGCGTCACCAGCTCCTCGAACAGGACCCGCGAGCCGAACAGGAACCGCGCCTCCAGCAGGGCGGTGCGGATCGTCATGTCGGCCCGCGCCTCGCGCAGGCATTCCTCCACGGAGCGGGTGGCGTGGCCGACCTTCAGCTTCAGGTCCCAGAGGACGTAGAGCATCGCCTCGACGACGCTCTCCGACCACGCGGTCTGCTTGTAGGGCAGCAGGAACAGCAGATCGATGTCCGAGCCCGGCGCCATCGTGCCCCGTCCGTAGCCGCCGGTGGCGACCACGGCGAGCTGCTCGCCGGTGGAGGGGTTGTCGTTCGGGTAGAGCCGCCAGACCACGGCGTCGTGGATCGCCCGGACCACGGCGTCCGTGAGATTCGAGAGCGTCTGGGCGCAGCGCAGGCCGTTGCGGTCTTCGAGGAGCTGGGCTTCGGCGGCCCGGTGGCCTTCCTCGATCACCCGGCGTAGCTGCGGCACCAGGGCGGCCCGGAGCTTGGTGGGCTCGCGGGCCTCCCGGTCGAGGTCCTCCAGGACCGTGTCGAGGGCGGCGACGGGATCGAACATGGCTCCCGTTAGCATGATATCCCTACGCCGCCAGCCATGCGGCGCGGCGGCGCGTGGTGCGGTCCTCGCATGTTGCGCGGGCCACTACTCCGCCGCCGGCAGGTCGAGGGCCAGGAGCCGCGCCGTCCGGCTGCGGGTGGTCCGGCGCGTCTCTACCTGATCGGTCTGCCGCCGCGCGTCGGCGATGGCCGCGTGAACCCCGTCGACCGCCAGGATCAGGGCGCTGACCGTGCGGGCATCGATGCTGCGCTCCCGGGCGTAGCAGACCACGTCGGCCACCAGCCCGTCGGTCTCGACCGCGAGGGCGTCGAGCGCGTCGCTCTGCGTCGCCGCCCGCACCTCGCCCATGATGGCGAGCAGGCGATCGAGGACGAAGTCGATGCGCTCCCGGCGCTTGCGGGCGAGCCGCTGCCCGAGCCACGCGAAGCCCGAGCCGATCGTGCCGCCGAAGAAGGCGAAGAGGTAGATGTAGTCCTCGTAGCGATCGAGGAAGGTCTGCTGCTCGCGCTCGAAATAATCGACCGCGCCGGGATGGTTCGGCAGGCGCGCCGAGGTCGCCGCCACCGTCGTGTCGAAGTCGGGCGCCTTCATCAGCTTGGCGACGGGGGCCGTCGAGGCGAGCCGCGAGCGCCACTCGAACAGGTGCTGCGTCGCCGAGGCCACCGCGACCCGGCTGACCGTGCCACGGGCCATCAGGCGATAGGAGGCGCCGACGGTCTTGATGTCCTCGTCCGGGCGCTTCGGGCGCCCGCCAAACGTCCCGGCCGGGATGGTCACCGATTGCAGCTCGGGGAAGCGCTGCAGGATCGCATCCCCGTCCGGGATCGAGACGAAACCGATCTTGTGCTCCGGCGAACCCAGCTCGACGGCGCGGACCATCGCGGCGGCCGTCTTCGAGGCGGGACTCGCGATGACGGCGACCGCATCGACCCGCTTGTCGTTGAGCGCGGCCGTCACCTCGCCGACCTTCAGCGGCACGACGACGACGTGACCGGCCTCCGCCTCCTCGGCCGACTGAGCGTCTTCGGTGGCCGCAGCGGGCCGGTTCTCCGGTACGAGATCGTAGAAGGAGAGCAGGTTCGTCAGGAAGGGCAGGTCGGCGCTGTGCCGCACGACGATGCCGAGGCGCTTGCGCGCCAAAGCGGGAATATCGTCGAGATCGGACGCCTCGGGCGCCGCGATGACCAGGGCCTCGTCGTGCAGGATCGCGAGCGTCAGGCCGTTCTCGGGCAGGAACACGTCCGGCCGGACCACGGCGAGATCCGCCTTGTTCCGCTGGAGCGCCAGGGCGCTGTCGCGGACGTCGCCGTAGCGCACGACCTTGAGGCGCACGTCTTCGCGAGCCCGGTCGAGGGCGCCGGCATAGGCTTCGATCAAGGCGGCCTCGGGCCCGTCATTGGGGCCGACCGCCACCGTGAGCGTGTTCGGGCGCGACAGATAGACGATCGCGGCCGCGACCGCGGCCAGCCCCACGGCCACCAGGACCAGGAGCCATTCGCGGCGCATCAGAGCGGCCGCCACGGCATGAAAGCGCCGCCGCCACGGGGATCGCGGTTGGTCGGGCGAGGGACGGTGGTTCGGGCCATGGCCGAGCCTGTCGCGTTGCGCGCGTTCCATACCCAAATCATGGAACGCAAACCTGTCGAGATCGTGAAGAACCGGTGAAACGACCATTCGTTGCAGGATCCGGGCCGGACGGCCGTGAGATCGTGGCCCCGCCCCCGAAGCCGATCAGCCCTACCTGGCTCGAACGGGCGGCTTTGCACTACCTGGAGCGCTACAGCGCCTCCACCGAGATGCTGCGCCGGACCTTGGCGCGGCGCGTGGAGAAGCGGGCGCGGTTGCGCGGCGAGGATCCGGCGGCCTTCGCCGAGATGATCGCCGCCACCGTGGCGCGGGCGGTCTCGGCCGGCCTCGTGGACGATGCGCGCTTCACCGAGACCCGCGTCGCCACGCTGCGCCGCCGCGGCACGTCGAGCCGGGGCGTCTCGGCCAAGCTCGCCGCCAAGGGGGTGCCGCGCGACGTGGTCGAGGCCGCCATGCAGGCCGAGCGCGACGCCGTGCCGGACGGGGAAGCGATCGACGATCAGGCCGCCCGGGCCTACGCTAGGCGGCGGCGGCTCGGGCCGTTTCGCCGGCCGGACCTGCGGGAAGCGCACCGCGACCGGGACCTCGCCGCCCTGGCCCGGGCCGGCTTTTCCTATGATCTCGCCCGCCGGGTGGTGGATGCCGAGGCGGAGGAGGCCGGTTGACGGGTGCGGCATCGCGGCTCGGGGTTAACAGCGGGTCGGCCTTGCACCTTCGGCCGCGTTGTTCATTGTCTGTTCGATGGACGAGACCCTCGCCAAGAAGCTGCGCATCCTGGCCGATGCCGCGAAGTACGATGCCTCCTGCGCCTCCTCGGCCGCGCCGAAGCGCGCCGCCGGCAAGGACGGGCTGGGCTCCACCACCGGGGCGGGGATCTGCCACGCCTACACGCCGGACGGGCGCTGCGTCTCGCTTCTGAAGATCCTGCTGACCAATTGGTGCCTGTTCGACTGCGCCTATTGCGTCAACCGGCGCTCCTCGAACGTGCGGCGGGCGAAGTTCTCGGTCGAGGAGGTCGTCAACCTCACGCTCAATTTCTACAAGCGTAACTACATCGAGGGCCTGTTCCTGTCCTCCGGCATCATCAAGTCGCCCGACCACACGATGGAGCTGCTGACCCGGGTAGCGAAATCGCTCCGGCGCGACCATGGCTTCGCGGGCTACATCCACCTGAAGTCGATCCCGGAGGCGAGCCCCTGGCTGATCGAGGAGGCCGGGCTCTACGCCGACCGGCTCTCGATCAACGTCGAGCTTCCCACCGAGGCCAGCCTGGAGCGGCTGGCGCCCGAGAAGGACGGGGCCGCGATCCAGGGGGCGATGGCGCAGATCGGCGAGCGCATCGTGCAGGCCAAGGCCGAGAAGCGGCGCTTTTCGCCGGCCGGTCACTCGACGCAGGTGATCGTGGGGGCGGATGCCACCACCGACGAGGCGCTGATCCGCAAGAGCGCGCTGCTCTACGGCAGCGTCGGGCTGAAGCGGGTCTACTACTCGGCCTTCAGCCCGATCCCGGACGGCTCCGCGATCCTGCCGCCGAAGCCGCCGCCGTTGCAGCGGGAACACCGGCTGTATCAGGCCGACTGGCTGCTGCGGTACTACGAATTCACCCCCGACGAGGTCGCCGACGCCTCGGAGGGCGGGATGCTCGCCCTCGACATCGACCCGAAGCTCGCCTGGGCGCTCAAGCACCGCGAGAAATTCCCGGTGGACGTGAACAAGGCCGACCGGGAATGGCTGCTGCGGGTGCCGGGCCTCGGCGCCCGCGCGGTGGACAAGATCGTCACGGCGCGCCGCCACGCGACCCTGCGCCTGGACGATGTGGCGCGGCTGACCTCGGGGCTGAAGCGGGCACGGCCGTTCCTCGTCGCGGCCGACCATCGGCCGGTGGGGCTGACCGATCGGCTCGATCTGCGCACGCGGCTGGTCGAGCCGGCGACGCAGCTGAGCCTGTTCTGATGAAGCGCGGAACCACAACTCTCCCTCCGCCCTCTGCGGGGGAGGGTGGTCCTCGCGTGAGCGAGGGTCGGGAGCGGGGAGCGACGGTGCAGAATGAGGTTTTGGCCTTCAAACCGGCTCCGCTCATTCCGGAAGCCGTGCTCCTCTCTCCCGGCCCGCTTCGCGGGCCACCCTCCCCCGCAGAGGGGGGCGGGGATCCCTGTCGGCCGCGCGCCATCGCCTTGCGCCCCGGCGCCGACCTCGACGGCTTCCGCAACGCCGTCCGAAGCCTCATTGCGCAGGGCGTGCCGCCCGAGGCCGTGACGTGGTCGGTGACGGATTCCCCCGGCCTGTTCGGCGCCGACGCGGAGCAGGCGCCCGCCGCCCCGCTCGCCCTGCTCAAGCCCGTCGCCGCCCTGATCCCGCAGGTGATCCCCCACCGCGATCCGGAGCGCTACGGCCTGCTCTACGCCCTGATCTGGCGGGTCTGCCACGGGGAGCGGCACCTGATGGAGGTCGGCAGCGATCCGCTGGTCCACCGCCTGCACCGGATGGCGAAGGCGATCGGGCGCGACCTTCACAAGATGCACGCCTTCCTGCGCTTCCGCCGGGCGGAGGATAGCGGCGGCGAGTACTACGTCGCGTGGTTCGAGCCCGATCACCACATCCTGGAGGCGGCCGCGCCGTTCTTCGTCAGCCGTTTCCGCGGCATGCGCTGGTCGATCCTGACGCCCGACGGCTCGGCGCATTGGGACACCGAGACCCTGACCTTCGGCCCTCCGGGCGACCGCGGAAAACTCCCCGAGGGCGACGGCTTCGAGGCCGGTTGGCAGACCTATTACGAAAGCACGTTCAACCCGGCCCGCACCAACCTCAAAGCCATGCGGGCCGAGATGCCCAAGAAATACTGGCACAACATGCCGGAGACCGCCGCGATCCCCGCTCTGGTCCGGGCGGCGGCCGGGCGCACCGAAGCGATGATCGAGAGGGAGCCGACCTTGCCCACACGCCGCGAACCCGCCCGCGCCGTCGCCGCGATGGCCGATCAGGACCCCAAGAGCCTCGACGAACTCAACGCGATCATCCGCCGGACCGAACCGCTGGTGCCGGGCGCCACCCAGGCGGTGCTCGGCGAGGGGCCGGTCGGCGCCACGATCGCCTTCGTCGGCGAGCAGCCGGGCGATCAGGAGGACCGGCAGGGCCGGCCCTTCGTCGGACCCGCGGGCCAGATCCTCTCCCGCGCCATGGCGGAGGCCGGGATCGACCGGGGGGCGAGCTATCTCACGAATGCGGTCAAGCACTTCAAGTTCGAGGAGCGCGGCAAGCGCCGCATCCACCAGAAGCCGACCGCCGGTGAGGTCAGCCATTACCGCTGGTGGCTCGATCGGGAATTGGAATTCGTTGCCCCCAAGCTCGTGGTGGCGCTCGGCGCGACCGCCGTGCTGGCCCTGACCGGCAAGGCCGTGCCGATCACCCGGGCGCGCGGCCCGTTCCGGTTCGACCGGCACGACAACCGATTCCAGGGCTTCATCACGGTCCACCCCTCCTACCTGCTGCGCCTGCCCGACGAGGCGAAGGAGGAGGCCTACGCGGCCTTCGTCGATGATTTGCGCCGGGTGGAGGTGCTCGGGCGCGAACTCGCGGCGTGATCCTCCAATCCCGCGGTTCTGTTATGCTGATGGGCGCCGATTCCTCCGGTCCCACGGTTATGGACAAGTTTGCCGCCCTCGACATCCTGCGCGCCAACGAGGCGGAGCTGCGCCGCCGCGGCGTGCTGCATGCGGCCCTGTTCGGCTCGGTCGCCCGTGGGGAGGCGCAGGCCGACAGCGACCTCGACGTGATGATCGAAATCGATGCGCCCGTCGTCGGCGGTCTTTTCGGCTATGTCGGGCTGTGCCACTTCATCGACGACCTATTTCCGATCCGGGTCGACGTGGCGGACCGAGCGGCCCTGAAGGATAGGGTCCGAAAGCACGCAGAGCGCGATGCCATTTTCGCCTTCTGAGCGCGAGCGGACGGCCTGCGCCGACATCATCGCCAACGCCGAGCGTGCCGCGCGCTTCGTGGCCGGTTTCACGCTCGAGACTTTCGGGGCGGACGAGCGCACGCACTTCGCGGTCGTGCGCTGCCTGGAGATCGTCTCGGAGGCGAGCCGCCGATTGAGCGCCGAGACGAAGGCCAGGTATCCGGACGTGCCGTGGCGACAGATCGCGGATGCGGGCAACGTCTATCGCCATAGCTATCACCGGGTGACGCTGGACATCGTCTGGCTCACCGTCCACCACGAGTTGCCCGTTCTCGTCGCGGCCTGCCGCGCCGAACTCGCCCGCGCGCCCGACCCCTGATCGCCCCGAGCCGCCTGAGCCCATGACCGACGCGAAGCCTGACGCGAGCCCCGAGACCAAACCCGTCGGCCCCGGCGATCAGGTGATCCTGGTCGACGGCTCGTCCTTCATCTTCCGGGCCTATTTCCAGTCGATCAACCAGGACCAGAAGTACAATTCCCGCCCCTCCGACGGGCTGCCCACCGGCGCCGTGCGGCTGTTCTGCACCAAGATCGCGCAGTTCCTGCAGGACGGCGCCGCCGGCACGATGCCGACCCATCTCGGCATCGTCTTCGACAAGTCCGAGGGCTCGTTCCGCAAGGAGATGTTCCCCGACTACAAGGGTCACCGCCCCGACGCGCCGGACGACCTCAAGCGCCAGATGCCGCTGATGCGCGACGCCGTGCGCGCCTTCGGCCTGCACGCGGTAGAGTTGGAGCGCTACGAGGCCGACGACCTGATCGCCACCTATACCCGCCAGGCCGAGGCGCGGGGCGCGGGCGTCATCATCGTCTCCTCCGACAAGGACCTGATGCAGCTCGTCGGGCCGCAGGTGCGGTTCTACGATTTCGAATCCGGCGCCAAGGGCAAGCCCGGCTACCGGCCGGAGCGCAATCTCGACGTCGAGGCGATCATCGCCAAGTGGGAGGGGCTTCAGCCGAACCAGATCGGCGACGCCCTGGCGCTGATCGGCGACACCTCCGACAACGTGCCCGGCGTCCCCGGCATCGGCCTGAAGACCGCGGCCGCGCTGATCAAGGAATTCGGCAGCCTGGAGACGCTGCTGGAGCGGGCGGGCGAGATCAAGCAGCCCAAGCGCCGGGAGACCCTGCTCGCCAGCATCGATCAGGCGCGGCTCTCGCGGAAGCTCGTGGCGCTGATGGAGGACGTGCCGGTTCCGGTGCCCCTCGACGATCTCGGCGTGCCCAAGCCCGATCCGGACAAGCTCGTCGGCTTCCTGAAGGCGATGGAGTTCAACACGCTCACCCGCCGCATCGCTCAGATGCTGCATGTCGACCCCGAGGCGGTGAAACCCGATCCGCGGCTCCTGCCGGGCGCCCGACCGCATGGCTACGCGAACGGCGCGGGCGGCAGCGACGCGGTGCCGTTCTTCGGCGATTCCGTGCCGCCCGACCCCGAAACCGCGGCGGCCGGGGCCGAGCGCCCGCCGGGCGCCGCTCCCCCTGAGGGGGGCGAGGTCGATCCCTTCGCCGACCTCGACCTGCCGGACGCCCCCGCCAAACCCCGGGCGCCCGTCGAGGCGACGCCCGGCAACGTGGTGGCGGCCCGGGCCGCGGAAGCCGTAGCGCCCTTCGACACCGCCGCCTACGAGACCGTCGCGACCCTGGAGCAGCTCGACGCCTGGATTGCCGAGGCCGAAGAAGCCGGGGTGATCGCGGTCGATACCGAGACCGACGCGCTGGATGCCCACAAGGCCGGATTGGTCGGCGTCTCGCTGGCGGTCGCCACCGGCCGCGCCTGCTACATTCCGCTCGCTCACGTCCAGGCCGCCAAGGTCCAGGCCGACGCCACCGACCTGTTCGGCGAGGGCGCCGCGCCCTCCGACGTGGTCGAGCCGGTGCCGGGTCAGATCCCGCTCAAGGAGGCCATTGCCCGGCTGAAGCCGCTCCTGGAGAACCCGGGCGTCCTCAAGGTCGGCCAGAACCTGAAATACGATTGGGTCGTGCTCGCCCGCTACGGCATCGAGATCGCGCCCTTCGACGACACGATGCTGATCTCCTACGTGCTCGACGCCGGCAAGGGCGGCCACGGCATGGACGAACTCGCCCGGCGCCATCTCGGCCACCAGCCGATCACGTTTTCCGATGTCGCCGGCACCGGCCGAAACAAGGTGACGTTCGACCGGGTCGCCATCGACAAGGCCACCACCTACGCGGCCGAGGACGCGGACGTGACCTTGCGCCTGTGGCGGATGATGAAGCCGCGCCTCGTGGCCGAGCACCGCGTTGCGGTCTACGAGACCCTGGAGCGGCCCCTGCTGCCGGTGATCGCCCGGATGGAGCAGCGCGGCATCCGGGTCGACCGCGACATGCTGAGCCGGCTCTCAGGCGATTTCTCGCAGATCCTGGTGCGCCTGGAGGAGGAGATCCAGGAGGATGCGGGGGAAAAATTTTCGGTCGGCTCGCCCAAGCAGATCGGCGACATCCTGTTCGGGAAAATGGGGCTGCCGGGCGCCAAGAAGACGCCCTCCGGCCAATGGGCGACGCCCGCCACGCTGTTGGAAGAACTGGCCCAGGCGGGGCACGAACTCCCCAAGAAAATTTTGGAATACCGCCAGCTCTCGAAGCTGAAATCCACCTACACGGACTCGCTCCAGACCCATGCGGATCGCGAGACGGCGCGGGTCCACACCTCGTTCTCGCTGGCGGCGACCACAACGGGGCGGCTGTCCTCGTCCGAGCCGAACCTGCAAAACATCCCGATCCGCACCGAGGAGGGCCGGCGCATCCGCCGCGCCTTCGTGGCCGCGCCCGGCAACCGGCTGATCTCGGCCGACTATTCGCAGATCGAGTTGCGGCTGCTGGCCCACATGGCCGACATCCCGGAACTGCGAAAGGCGTTCGCGGACGGGATCGACATCCACGCGGCGACGGCCTCGGCGATGTTCGGCGTGCCGCTCAAGGAGATGACGCCCGACCTGCGGCGCCGGGCCAAGACCATCAATTTCGGCATCATCTACGGCATCTCGGCCTTCGGGCTGGCCGACCGGCTGGGGATCGGCCGCGAGGAGGCCTCGGCCTTCATCAAGCAGTATTTCGAGCAGTTCCCGGGCATCCGCGACTACATCGACACCACCAAGCGGAGCTGCCGCGACAAGGGCTACGTCACGACCCTGTTCGGCCGGGTCTGCCACTATCCGCAGATCCGCTCCAACAACCCGTCCGAGCGCGCCAGCGTCGAGCGGCAGGCGATCAACGCGCCGATCCAGGGCTCGGCCGCCGACATCATCCGTCGGGCCATGACCCGGATGGAGGGGGCGCTGGCGGCGCAAAAGCTCAAGGCGCAGATGCTGCTGCAGGTGCACGACGAGCTGGTGTTCGAGGTCTCCGAGGAGGAGGTGGAGGCGGCGATCCCGGTGATCGCCGGGGTGATGGAGCAGGCGCCGGCGCCGGCTCTGACCTTACGGGTGCCGCTGGTGGTGGAAGCTAAGGCCGCGGGGAATTGGCAGGAGGCGCATTGAGAGCGCGGCTGTGGCGCTTGGCCGGCTTATGTCGGAAGGTCGCAATATCCATGCTGTCCAATCCATCCCCTCATCCTGAGGTGCGGCGAAGCCGCCTCGAAGGAGGGCTCCAGGGATCGCGCGGCTGGCTGGAGGGCTCCTTCGAGGCCTGCGCTGCGCTCCGGCACCTCAGGATGAGGTGGGGGCTGGATTGGCGTTGAACATCTCGATCGCAACGAGCGGAGCAAAGCAAATCAGGGCCATGCGCCACCTCATGGGCCTGGCAAACGCGTATTCAGCACACTGGCAATGAACGCATCCTTGGCGGCCCGGTAGGGTGCCATCGGCTTGTTCTGGTGTGCCAGCTTGAGAGCGTTGTAGCGCTCCACAAGTGCCGGGTCGGACCGCAATGCGTCGGCGAAGAGGCGGAACAAGTCGAGGGCGCCCCCTTGGACGGTCAGTTGAACGCCGAGATGCGGCGCCCGGGTCGCATCCGCGAAGGCCGAAAACGCGTCGGTTCGGGTCGATCCTTCGTTTCGGGCGAAAAGCCGTGCGAGCCGTTCATCGGCGTCGGCAAAGTCGGCGCGCGCGACGCGTACCACCACGTCGAGATCACCCTTGGTCAGGCAACCCGGTATGGCGGTCGCTCCGACATGCCGGATCTCCGCCGAGGCGGGCAGCTGAGGGCGCAACTCGTCGCGCACCGCCCGGAACAGGCGTTCGGCCGCCGCGCGAGCCGCGTCGCTGTCGGCGAGGCGAAACAATCCTTCGTTCGTCATGCCGTCCGCCTACAGCCTCTCACAATCGACCCTGTTCAAGCGTTCTCGCGCCAGAGATCGATAGCGGCATCTTGGAGATGCCGCCAAAGACGGTCATACGCCGTACGCCCATGACTTGCGCCATTCATAGCTTGTGACCGACCCACTCGCCTTCCTCGCCGGTGGCGGCGAAGCCGCGCGCATGATCCGTGCGCGCGACTGGACGGACCACCCCCTCGGCCCCCCGGAGGCGTGGCCAGCGGATTTCCGCGCGGCGCTCTCCCTCGTGCTCAACTCGCCGGAATCGATGATCCTGGCCTGGGGACCCGATCTGCACTTCTTCTTCAACGACACCTACGTCCCGCTGCTCGGGCCGCGCCTGCCGTGGGCCATGGGCGCGCGGTTCGACGAAGTCTGGGCCGATGCCTGGGATCAAGCCAAGCCGATCATCGACGCCGCCCTGGCGGGCCGGCCGGAGCGCTTCGTCGATCTGCCCTGGCGGCTCGACACCGACCGGGGCGCCCGGGAGACGTGGTGGACCTTCTCGTACTCGCGCGTCCTCGATGCCGCGGGCGAGGTCGCCGGCCTGTTCATCCTCACCAACGAGACCACCGGCCGGGTGCTGGCCGACGCGGCCCTGGTCGAGAGCCGCGCCCAGCTCGAATCCGCGCTCACGGAACTCGGCCGCCTCAACGGCACCCTGGCCCAGCAGGTCGCGCAGCGGACCGCCGACCGCAACGCGCTGTGGACGCTCTCCACCGACATGATGCTGCGCAGCCTGTTCGACGGGACGATCACCGCGGTGAACCCGGCCTGGACCGAGGTGCTGGGCTGGCGGTCGGACGAACTCGTCGGCACCAACCTGATGGACTTCGTCCACCCGGACGATCGGGACCGCACCACCGAGGGGGCGCAGTGTCTCGCCGCGGGTGAGCGCCTCACGCGGTTCGACAACCGCTACCGCCACCGGGACGGCGGCTACCGCTGGATCAGCTGGTCGGCCCGGCCGGGGGAGGGGGGGATCAACGCAGTCGGGCGCGACTTCACCGCCGAGCGCGAGCGCGCCGACGCCCTGGCGGCCGCCGAGGAGGCCCTGCGGCAGTCGCAGAAGATGGAGGCGGTGGGCCAGCTCACCGGCGGCCTCGCGCACGACTTCAACAACCTGCTGGCCGGCATCTCCGGTTCGCTGGAGCTGATCCAGACCCGGCTGAGCCAGGGCCGGATGATGGATGTCGATCGCTACATCAGCGCCGCCCAGGGCGCGACCAAGCGCGCCGCCGCCCTGACGCACCGGCTCCTCGCCTTCTCGCGCCGCCAGACCCTCGATCCGAAGCCCACCGATGTGAACCGGCTGGTCGCCGGCCTGGAGGAGCTGATCCGCCGCACCGTCGGGCCCGCCATCGCGGTCGAGGTGACCGGTGAGCCCGAGCTCTGGCCGGCCCTGGTCGATCCGCCGCAGCTCGAGAACGCGCTGCTCAACCTGTGCATCAACGCCCGGGATGCGATGCCGGAGGGCGGCCGGATCGCCGTCGCGACCGCCAACGCGCGGCTCGACGCCGACGCGGCCCGCCGCCTCGACATGCCGCCGGGGCCGTATCTCACGCTCTGCGTCACCGATACCGGCACCGGCATGCCCCCGGAGGTCGTGGAGCGGGTGTTCGAGCCGTTCTTCACCACGAAGCCCCTCGGGCAGGGCACCGGCCTCGGCCTCTCGATGATCTACGGCTTCGCCCAGCAATCCGGCGGGCAGGTACGGATCGCTTCCGAGGTCGGCCGGGGCACCACGGTCTGCCTCTACCTGCCCCGCCACGGCGGCGCGGTGCCGGAGGAGGATGCGCAGGCCGCGCTCGGCGCGCCGCCCCGGGCCGCCCCCGGCGAGACCGTCCTCGTCGTCGATGACGAGCCGACCGTGCGGATGCTGGTGACGGAGGTGCTGGAGGATCTCGGCTATACGGCGATCGAGGCGGCCGACGGCGTCGCCGGGCTCAAGGTGCTGCAATCCGACGTGCGCATCGACCTGCTGGTGACCGATGTCGGGCTGCCCGGCGGCCTGAACGGGCGCCAGATGGCCGAAGCCGGCCGGGAGAGGCGCCCGGGGCTCAAGGTGCTGTTCATCACCGGCTACGCGGAGGCCACCGTGCTGGGCCACGGTCAGCTCGCCCCCGGCATGCAGGTGATGACCAAGCCGTTCGGCGTCGAGGTGCTGGGCGCCCGCATCCGCGAGATGATCGGGACGGCTTGACCGCGCGGCTTATGAGACCAGAACTGCCCTCCTGAACGGAACGAACCGGAACGGGAGGAGGGACGCCATGAAGGCGCTGCTGTGCACACGGCTCGACGGGCCCGACCATCTGGAGATCGTCGAGCGCCCCGATCCGGTCCCGGGGCCGGGCCAGGCCCTGGTGCGGATGCGGCTCGCGGCGCTGAACTTCTTCGACACGCTGATCGTGGCCGGCCGCTATCAGGTGAAGCCCGAACTGCCGTTCTCGCCGGGGGGCGAGGGTGTCGGCGTGGTCGAGGCGCTGGGCGAAGGAGCGGGGGAGGGGGCTTCGGGCGTCGCCGTGGGCGACCGGGTGATCGTCCATGCCGGACACGGCTGCTGCGCCGAGCGGATCGCCATCGATGCAGGGCGGCTCACGCCCGTTCCGGACGCGGTGCCGGACGAGCAGGCGGCCGGGCTCACCATCACGTACGGCACCTCGCTCCACGCGCTTGCCAACCGGGCGCGGCTCCGGCCCGGGGAATGGCTGGCGGTGCTGGGCGCCACCGGGGGCGTCGGCCTCGCCGCCGTGGAACTCGGCCGGCTGATGGGTGCCCGGGTGATCGCCTGCGCGTCGTCCGAGGAGAAGCTCGCCGTCGCCCGTGCCCACGGGGCCGAGGCGGGCCTCGTCTACGATCCTGCCACCCTCAAGGACGCGTTGCGCGAAATCTCCGGCGGCGGGGTCGATGTCGTCTACGACGCGGTCGGCGACGCCTTCGCAGAACCGGCCCTGCGCGCGCTCGGCTGGCGCGGGCGCTACCTCGTGATCGGCTTCGCCGCCGGCGCGATCCCGCGCCTGCCGCTGAACCTGATCCTCCTGAAGGAACTCGACGTGCAGGGCGTCCACTGGGGCGCCTTCCTGGAGCGTGAGCCGGAGGCGCACCGGGCCGACCAGCGTCGGCTCCTCGACTGGGTCGCCGCGGGCAAGCTCACCGCACAGGTGCACGGCACCTACCCCCTGGCGGAGTTTCCGGAAGCCTTCGGCCTGCTGACCCGCCGGGCGGCGGTGGGCAAGGTGCTGCTGCGGCCCTGACCCGCGCAACGAAGGGTATCGGGTAGGGCTATCCGTCCGATGACGTTGTGCGGGCAATTCTGCGTGGGGATCATCACGCGACAGCAATTTCGACAGCTTGACGTCATCAATCCATGCCACAACCGTGAGGTTGTTAGGGTTGGGGGCTCAAGATGATCTGGTTCAAGAGTATCATTTTTAAGGTAGCTATTCCGCCAATTATTTATTTCGTTCTGCTTCTCGTCAATGCGGGAGGAAACTTTGCAGAAATTGAGCAGGTCAATGCATCCGCCGCGGAGATCCGGGATGTTTGGATGCGCAAGGACGCCGAGTTAAACGCGATCCAGTTTCTGGTTCTGCGATACCACACGACGACCATCCGCAAGGTCATCGCCGTCGATGCGAACGAGAACCGGGATCTCGACCAGGAATTCGTCGAAATGAACGTGACCGTCCCAGAGGCGTTCCGGGCCTACCGTGCCCGAATCAGCTCGCCCCGCGAGACAGCGCTATGGGACGCCTTCGAGAAGCGGTGGCAGGGGTATCTCGCCGCGCGCGCGGCGATCATCAGCGCGCTCGAGCGCGGCGACCGGGACGCGGCCCGCAATGCCATCGCGCCGGCCCGCGCGCCGCTGGTCGACAGCTTCAAGGCGCTCGCGGATCTGGCACAGGTGAACGCCGAGGGGACGCAACATTCGACGCAGCGCGCCGAGGAGGCCTATCGGACGGCCTGGACCGCGTCGCTCGGCCTCCTGCTGGCGGGCCTGCTCGTCACGGGGGCAACGTTGTGGTGGATCTGGCGCCTGGTCGCGCGGCCGATCCGGTCCCTGGCGGGCGTCATGAGCCGGCTGGCGGCGAACGACCTCACCGCATCGGTCCCGGGCGCAGGACGCGGCGACGAGATCGGCGCCATGGCCGCCTCCGTCCAGGTCTTCAAGGATGGCCTGACGCGAGCGCGCGCGCTCGAGGCCGAGGCCGCCGAAGCCCGCGCCAGCGCCGAGGCGCAGCGCCGGGCCGGGATGCACCAGATCGCCGAGGCCTTCGAGAACGCCGTCGGCGGCATCATCGGCACGGTCTCGGCGGCGGCCTCCGCCCTTCAGGACACGGCCACGGTCATGACCCGGACGGCATCCGGAACGGCCGACCGGTCCAGGCGCGTGGCGAGTGCGGCCGAGACCGCCGCCGCCAACGTCAACACCGCGGCCTCCGCGGCCGAGGAACTCGGCTCATCGGTCCAGGAGATCGGCCGTCAGGTATCGAGTTCCTCGGCGCTCACGCAGGCAGCCGTCGAGGAGGCCGACGCCACTGCGCATCTGGTGCAGGATCTGAGCGGCGCGGCCGCGCAGATCGGCGACGTGGTCACGATGATCACAACCATCGCCGAGCAGACGAACCTGCTGGCCCTCAACGCGACGATCGAGGCGGCGCGCGCCGGTGAGGCGGGGCGCGGCTTCGCCGTCGTGGCCGCGGAGGTGAAGGAGCTGGCGGGCCAGACCGCCAAGGCGACCGACGAGATCAGCGGTCACATCGCCCGGATCCAGGGATCGACCGGCGATGCCGTGTCGGCGATCGGCCGGATCGGCGGACGCATCCAGGAGATCCGCGCCGTCACGACCCTGATCGCGGCCGCCGTGGAGCAGCAGGGCGCGGCCACCCAGGAGATCGTCCGCAACGTCGCGCAGGCGGCGCAGGGTGCCGGCGAGGTGACCGGCACCATCACGGGCGTCGCGGAGGCCGCGAAGGAGACCGGGACGGCGGCGGATCAGGTGCTCACCGCGGCCTCGGAGCTGACGCAGCATTCCGAGCATCTCGGCCGCGAGGTGACGCGCTTCCTCGCGACCGTGCGGGCCGCCTGAGCGGGTTCAGAGCAGCCCCTGCGCCTTGGCGAGGCCGACGAGATCGGTCTGCGGGCGGGCGCCGATGTGCTGGATCACCTCGGCGGCCGCCAGCGTGCCGAGGCGGGCGCTGGCGACGTTGTCGAGGCCGCGGGCGTGGCCGGCCAGGAACCCGGCCGCGAACAGGTCGCCGGCCCCGGTCGTGTCCACCACCGCCTGGACCGGGCTCGCCGCGACGGCGCGGACCTCGCCGCCCTGCACCACCAGGGCGCCGTCGGCCGAGCGGGTGACGAGGCCGAGCAGGTGACGGCCGCGGGCGTTGCGCTCGTCGCGCAAAGCCGCCACGGCGGCCTCGGCATCGTCGGTCTGATAGAGGCTCTGGAGCTCGCCCATGTTGGCGAACAGGATGTCGATGCTGCCGTCGCGGATCAGGCCCAGGAACTCGTCCCGGTAGCGGCCGACGCAGAAGGCGTCCGACAGGGTCAGCGCCACGGCGTTGCCGGCCTGGTGGGCGATCTCGACGGCCTTGCGGAACGCGTCCTTGGCGGCCGGCGGATCCCAGAGGTAGCCTTCGAGATAGACGACCTTGGCCGAGCTCACGAGGGCCTTGTCGACGTCCTCGGGCGAGAGGCCCTGGCAGGCGCCGAGATAGGTGCTCATGGTGCGCTCGCCGTCCGGCGTCACCAGGATGAGGCAGCGGGCCGTGGCCGGCCCCTCGGTCGCCGCCGGGACGGTGAAGCCGACGCCGGTGGCCTTCAGGTCATGGCCGAACAGGGTGCCGAGCTCGTCGTCCCGCACCTTGCCGACGAAGCCGGTCCTGGCGCCGAGGAGGGCCGCGCCCACGGCGGTGTTCGCCCCCGAGCCGCCCGACACGATCGTCGTCTGGCCCATGGCCTGGAACAGCGTCTCCGCCCGGGGTTCGTCGATGAGCTGCATGGCGCCCTTGGCGACGCCCTGGGCGCTGAGGAAGGACTCGTCCGCGCGGGCGATCACGTCGACGATCGCGTTGCCGAGCACGAGGAGATCGAGGGAGGCTGTCATCGGGCGTCCTGATTCGGGTTCGCGCCGCTGTGGCATCCGCCTCGGATCGGATCAAGCCGCGGGATCTGCGGGGGGCGGGAGATCGGCGAACAGGTCGGAGACGGGCAGCGTCAGGCCGGGCGGGGTCAGGTCGAGGGTGCCCTCGGTCGCGATGCGGGTCATGATCTGGCCTTCAGCGTCGCGCCCATGGTGGATGGCCACCCGCTTGACCGGATCAATCATCAGGTAATGCGCCACGCTCGCGAGACTGAAATAGCCTGCGAGCTTGCGGCCTGAGTCCACCGACGCCGTGCTGGGCGAGACCACTTCGACCACGATGACGGCATTGGTGATCTCGATCGCGTCCGGGTCGGCACGCGCGCCACAATAGACGAGGGCATCGGGCTCGAAGAGGGTGGTGCGGTCGATGCGCACGCTCATGCCGTCGGGCAGCGCGCGACACGGAAGCTGCGTCCGGCCCAGGGCGGATCGAAGCGCCAGATAGGCGGACGCCTTGACTTCGGCATGCCGGACACGCTCGGGCGACATCGCGAAGATCTCGCCATCGACCAGTTCGTGGCGCCCCGGCCGGCCCTCGGCCCAGACCAGGAACTCATCGACCGTCATCCGCGGCTTCGGCTGTGCGGTCATGATGGCCCATCCACGCAATTCGACTGTGACGGCTGGCCGAGCCTCGGCGTCAGATCCCGATGAACAGCTCGGCCACGGCGATCTGCAGACCCGGCGGCGAGAGATCCAGGGTGCCCTCCGACACGATGTTCGTCTCGACGGCCTTCCCGGTTCCGCGACGATGATGAATGAGGATACGCTTCAGAGGATCGAGGATCAGATAATGGAACAGGCTCGCAACCTGGAAATAGCCAATCAGCTTGATCCCGGTATCGACGGACCTGGTCCCGGGCGAGAGCACCTCCACGACAACGACCGGGTTCGGCACCTCCACGGCGTCGAGGTCGATCGATGGCCCGCAATAGACCAGCGCGTCCGGCTCGAATGTCGTCGTCGCGTCGATGCGGACCGTCATCCCGTCCGGCATCATGTGGCAGGGGAGTCCGGCTTTCTCGATCGCCCGGCTCAGGGCCGTCTGAGCCGCGTACTTCACCAAGGCGTGTCCAGCCCGTTCGGGGGCCATCGCGAAGATCTCGCCATTGACGAGTTCGTAGCGCCCCGGCCGGCCCTCGGCCCAGACCAGGAACTCATCGACGGTCATCCGAGGCTTCGGCTGTGCGACCATGGTGTCAGGCTAGCACGATTCGATCCCGGACGAAGCCGGTGAGGCGACCGGAGGACGGCATGTATCGGCTTAGAACTGCCGGCGCGAAGCGCGATCCCGTCAAGCGCTGGAGCCTGCCCGACCGGGTGTTCTTCGCCTGCGGCGCCTGCCACATCCTGGCTCATGCCTTCCTCGAACGGTACGGCGGGCCGGACAGGGCCGTCCTCTGGTTCAAGCCCGCGCCCGGTTTCACGGGTAACCACATCGTGGTGGCGACCGAGGCCTGGGTGTTCGACTATCACGGCTATAGCGCTCGGGCGCGCTACATGGCCCACACCTTCGCACGTGCCCGGCACTGGTGGCCGGGCTGGCAGGCTGCGCTGATCGCGCTGCCGCCCGAGGTCCTCGTCTCGGAGGAGCGCTCCCGGCGTCACGAGGGCCTGTGGCTGCGGGAGCCCGGCCAGTTCCTCCACGATGCCCTGCCGCGGGCGCGCCGCTACCGCGATCGCTTCGGCCCGCCGCCCTGGTGAGGGCCTTCACCCGGCGATCTTCTCCAGCGCGACATCCCGCGTCCGGGGCCCGAGGAGCCCGACGAGCAGCCCCGCCGCCAGCATCGCCGCCGAGATGAACAGGAACACCCCCGCCGTTCCGGTCTCGCGCAGCACGAAGGCGATGACGAATCCGGTAAAAATCGCCGAGAACCGGCTCCACGAATACACGAAGCCCACCGCCCGGGCGCGGATGCCGGTCGGGAACAGCTCGGCCTGATAGGCGTGGAAGCTGTACGACATGACGTTGGAGGCGAGCGTCAGGCCGATCCCGAGCGCCACGATCGCGGCGACCTCCGTGGTCCGCGCGAAGGCGAGCCCGCAGGCGATGTACACGAGGGCGGCCGCCACGATCACATGCTTGCGCTCGAACCGGTCGGCGATGAGAAGTCCGATCAGCGGTCCGACCGGGGCGGCGAGCGCGATCAGCGCCGTGTAGGCGAGGCTCGACGTCACCGTGATGCCCTGCGCCACCAGCAGGGTTGGCACCCAGTTGGCGAAGCCGTAGAAGCCCACGGTCTGAAAGACGTTGAAGCCGGCCATCATCAGCGCCCTGCGGCGATAGGGCGGCACCCACAGGTCGCGGAACGCCCCGCGTGGCTGGACCGGATCCGGCGCGGCGGGCGGGGGCAGCCTGCCGCCCGCCTCGGCCGCGACCTGCGCTTCGAGCCGCCGCAGAACGGCATCGGCTTCGGCCAGGCGCCCGTGCTCGACCAGCCAGCGCGGACTCTCCGGCAGGCCCGCGCGCAGCCACCACACCATCAGGGCCGCCGAGGCCCCGATCAGCACGACCCAGCGCCAGCCGTCGATGCCGAGCGGCGCAGCCGGGATCAGCAGGTACGACAGGAACGCCACCACCGGCACTGCAGAGAAGCCGACGCCCTGGCACAAAGCGAAGGCGCGGCCGCGCATTGCCTTCGGGACCAGCTCCGACAGGTAGCTGCCGATCGTCACCATCTCGAGCCCGAGGCCGATCCCGGCGATGAGCCGCCAGAGGTTGAGCCCGAAGGCCTCGTGCTGGCAGGCCATCACGAGGTTGGCGGCCGTATAGGCCAGGAGCGACCACGTGAAGATCGCCCGACGCCCGAACCGGTCGGCGAGCCAGCCGCACAGCAGGGTGCCGATGAACAGGCCGGTGAACAGGGCGGCCACGAAGCTCGCGACACCGCTCGCGCCGAACAGGCCAGGCGTCGTCGGCGTCAGGATCCCGGCCTTGACCAATCCTGGGGCGACATAGCCGGTGAACAGCAGGTCGTAGAGCTCGAAGAAGAAGCCGAGGCCGAGGAGCACCACGAGCCGCCAGATCGTCCGGGTCGGCGGCAGCCGGTCCAGGCGGGCGAGGAGGCTGCCCGGATCGAGAGCGTCGGCCGAGCCCCGTGTCGCCGTAAGCGTCGCCATGCCGCCGCGTTCCCTCAGACGCCGGATCGGCGCCCCGGCGCAGTGCCGCGGAAATCCGCACCGTGCAAGCCGCTGGTCACGCCCCGAACACCGACCAGCCCATGCGCTGCGTCAGCCGCTCCAGGGCGATCCGGCCGAGATGGGAATTGCCGGCGGCGTCGAGGCCCGGCGACCAGACCGCGATCGACGCCTTGCCCGGCGCGACCGCCAGGATGCCGCCGCCGACGCCGCTCTTGCCCGGCAGGCCGACCCGGTAGGCGAACTCGCCCGAGCCGTCGTAATGGCCGCAGGTCAGCATGATCGCGTTGATGCGGCGCGCGCGCTCGGCCGAGACCACGGAATGGCCGGTGGTCGGATTGCGGCCGTTATGGGCCAGGAACCGCCCGGCGGTGGCGAGTTGCCGGCAGGTCATCGCGATGGCGCAATGGTGGAAGTAGACGCCGAGCGTGTAATCCACCGGATTGTCGATGACTCCGAAGGATTTCATGTAGTTGGCGAGCGCGGCGTTGCGGAAGCCCGTGCGCTTCTCCGAGGCCGCCACCCGCTCGTCGATGGTGATGCTGGAATCCTGGGCCAGGAACTGCATGAAGCGCAGGATCTCGCCCAGTGCCTCGCGCGGCTCGTGGCCGGAGAGGATCAGGTCGGTCACCGCGATGGCGCCGGCATTGATGAAGGGGTTGCGCGGCACCCCGCGCTCGCGCTCCAGCTGGACGATGGAGTTGAACGGATTGCCGGAGGGCTCGCGCCCGACCCGCTTCCACAGCCGGTCGCCGACCATGCCGAGCGCCAGGGTCAGGGTGAAGACCTTGGACACGCTCTGGATCGAGAACGGCGTGTCGCTGTCGCCGCCCGTGAAGGCCTGCCCCTCGGCGTCGATCACCGCGAGGCCGAACTTTTTGGGGTCGATGCGGGCGAGCTCGGGGATGTAGTCGGCGACTTGGCCCCGGTCGGAGCGCTGGGCCATCTCCTCGGAGATCTCCCGGATGACGTGGGCGAGGTCGGGCACGGAAGCGCTCAGGGTCGGGATGCCGCGGCCGCGGGCCGGTCACGCTGCCGATGCAAGGCCCGGTCCGCGGGTCGCGGCGTGGGGTGGATCTACCAGCGCGGTCGGGGGGTGGGAACCGCGAGGGCGGAATCGGGGGCATGGGACGGAACGCGGGTTTTCCCTCCCCCGCAAAGGGGGGAGGGAGCGCGCGTGGGCATTCGGCTCGGTCGATCCGCGTGCGCTCACGCCGCGGCGAGCGCCATCGCCATGGATTCCTTCTTCATCAGCTCGCGGAAGAAGCCGTCGAGATGGGTCAGCTTGTCGGGCGAGCCGTCCTGGGCGATGCGGCCGCCCTCCAGCACGACGATCCGGTCGAAATCCTGCAGCGTCGAGAGACGGTGCGCGATGGCGATGACGGTCCGGCCCTTCATCAGGTTGGCGAGCGCGTGCCGGATCGCCTCCTCGGATTCCGCGTCGAGCGCCGAGGTCGCCTCGTCGAGGAGCAGGATCGGCGAATTCTTGAGGATCGCCCGCGCGATGGCGATGCGCTGGCGCTGGCCGCCCGAGAGCTTCACGCCGCGATCGCCCACGATCGTGTCGAACCCCTCCGGCAGGGCCTTGATGAAGTCGGTGCAATGGGCCGCCTCGGCCGCCTGCCAGACCTCCTCGTCGGTCGCCTCGGGCCGTCCGTAGCGGATGTTCTCGCGCAGGGAGCGATGGAACATCGAGACGTCCTGCGGCACCACCGTGATGGCTTCGCGCAGGGATTCCTGCGTCACCCGCTGGATGTCCTGGCCGTTGATCCGGATCGCCCCTTTCTGCACGTCGTAGAAGCGCTGGAGCAGCGAGAACAGGGTCGACTTGCCGCCGCCCGACCGGCCCACGAGACCGACCTTCTGGCCGGGCTCGATCACGAGGTCGAAATCCGTGAAGACCGGGCGTCCGTCCGGATAATTGAAGGCGACGTGGTCGAACTCGATCTTGGCGCCCTGGCCGGTCAGCGGCTTGGCCTCCGGGTGATCGACGAGGTCGTGGGGCTGCAGCAGCGTGTGCAGCGCCTCGGACAGGCGGGCCGTGTGCTGCGTGGCATCGACCAGAGCCACCGCGAGGTCGCGGGTGGCGGCGAGGATGCGGATGCCCAGCGTGCAGACCAGCACGACCTGGCCGTTGGTCGCCTCCTTGGCCTCCCACATCTGGATCGCCCAGTAGAGCAGGCCGAACACCGCCAGCACGGTGAGCACCGCATGCACGATGCGCAGCTTCTCGAGGTAGAGGAGCGAGGAGCGGCGCGCCCGCATCTCGGTGGCGACGGTGCCCTCGAAGCGCTGGCCCTCCCGCTTGAACGCTGAGAAGGCGCGCACGAGCGACATGTTGCCGACGAGGTCGACCATCTCGCCGTCGACCGAGGCGGCCTTGGCGGCGAAGTCGTGGTGCAGCGGCTTGCCGGCCGCGGCCATCTTGAACATCAGCACGACGACGGCGGCGAAGACGCCGGCCAGGATGCACGCCATGGTGACGTTGACGGTGGCGATGTAGGCGATCGACCCGAAGGCCGCGACCGTCGGCGGCATCACGTTGAACACGAACATGTTCTCGACCGTGAAGATCGCGTTCGAGGTCGCCGTGATGCGGGACGCCAGGGTGCCCGGCTGCCGGTCGGAGAAGAAGGTCGGCGAATGGCCGGTCAGGTGCCGGAACAGGTCGCGGCGGATGTCGCCGGTGATGCCCACGAAGGTGAAGGCGCCGGTCAAGGCCGCGACGCGCCAGAGCATGTTGTCGGCGGCGATGAAGCCGATCAGGACCGCGAGCGCGCTCCAGATCACGGTGTTGCCCGGACCCGGCCCCTTGGTGAGCGCATCGACCACGCCCTTCAGGGCGTAATCGGTCGAGACCGAGAAGCCGACGGCGCCGAGCACGGAGATCAGGATGACCACATGCGGCAGCCAGCGGCGGCGGAGATACCGCCCGACGAAGGCGAAGGGCCTGTCGGCGTATCGGTGCAGCTCTTCCATCGCGGTGACCATTCCGTATTCGCGCGGCTCTGGCTTACGGGCAAGGCGGAGTGCAGCGCGGGCGCAGTCTAACCCGCAGCGGCAACGCGAGAGCGTTGCCATATGTTGCACCGGTCCGCACCTCCCGTGCGCTTTTATCCGTCAAACCTGAACACCGCTTGAGCGGCCGGGAAACACCCAAGCGAATCCGGTGCCGCGACGGTCAGGCCGCGCCCTGCACCGGATGAGCCTCGGCCTGGCGGGTCTCCGGCATGATCAGCGCCACCAGCATGAAGGCCGCGAAGCCCATGCAGGCGAGTCCCAGGAAGGCGCTGTGGCTGCCGAGATGGTCGGCCATCACGCCCGCCAGCGAGGTCGAGAGGGCGGCGCCGATGCCCATCGCGGTGCCGACCGCGCCGAGCGCGAGGTTGAAGCGCCCGGTCCCGCGGGTGAGGTCGGAGACGATGAGCGGCACCATCACGCCCAGCACCGAGGCCGAGATCCCGTCGAGCACCTGGATGGCGACGAGGCCGTAGGGGTTGGTGGTGTAGGCGAGCATCAGGCCGCGCACGGGCAAGGCGCCGAAGCCCAGCAGCAGTACCGGGTAGCGGCCGAACCGCTCGGCCGCCCGGCCGACCGCGGGGGCGCTGACCGCCAGCACCGCCTGCGGGACCATGATGCAGGCCGCCACCAGGGCGGTCGCGGTCTCGCTCGCCCGGAGCGTCAGCACGCTGCCGACCAGCGGCAGCATCGCCGCGTTGGCGAGGAAGAACAGCACCATGCAGGCCGAGAAGCACAGGAGCCCGCGGTTGGTGAGCAGCGTGCGGATCCCGTCCTGTCCGGCGGCGCGGGGCGCCTGGGCGCTCGACGGCTCCTTGAACACCCCGGGATCGATGTCCCGGGCGCGGATGCGCGCCAGCGCGATCACCGTCGGGATGCCGAGCGCCGCCGTCAGGTAGAACACCGCGCCGTTCGACAGGTAGTAGCCGATGGCGCCCATCCCGGCGGCCCCCAGCGCGTTGCCGAGGGCCGCGAAGCTGGCGTTGCGCCCCAGGCGCTCGCCCGCATGGGCACGCCCGACGAGGCCGATGCTGATCGCCGCGATGGCGGGCGTCAGCACGCAGCTCGCCGCCGAATGTGCCGCCATCGCCAGCAGCACCACCGGGAAGCTCGGCCAGACCGCCAGCGCGAAGGCGCTGCCCGCGATGCCGATCACCGCCACCGCGGCGGCGAAGCGCTTGGAGCGGACCGCGTCCACGAAGGCTCCGCCCGGCACCTGGCCGAGCAGGGCGACGAGGCTGCCGACCGTGAGGGCGAAGCCGATATCCGACTGGGTCCACTTGGCCTGCGAGAAGTACACGGCCAGGAACGGCCCGAAGCCGGTCTGCAGGTTGGCGACGAAGAACGCGAAGGCGTCGAGCCCGTAGCGGCTCGCCGGCGAGATGCGGCGCTCGCCCGCCGCCGCGCCGGCCGCCGGCGCGGGCTCGCGCGCAAGCTCGGCCGCCGGGTCCTTCAGGCGCACGGGCCGCGCGCGGAGATCCTGCCGGGGCATCTCGCGCTCGCGGGGGGAGACGGCGGTTCGTACCTTCAATCGGGCCACCGTCATTTATCCGGCGCCTTCTCCGGGGAGGCGGCGGGCGGGGTCTGGCCCGTGGCGGCGGGAGATGCCGGTGATGCGGCGCCGGGCGCCGGGCTGGCCGGCTGTGGTGGCGCCGCCGACGCGGCCGCGGGCGCGGCAGCCTGATCGCCTTCGGCCGCCGGCGCGGCAGGGCTCGCGGGGCCGAGCACCACGATCGGCTCACCCGACTTGTACTCGGGCGACACGCGGACCTGATTGCGGGTCAGCGCAACGGACAGCTTGCGCTCCTTGCCGCCGTCCGACGTGAAGCGCAGCGCCCGCCAGTCGACGGCGATCTTGCGGGTGCCGACCCCGAGAAAGCCGCCGAAATCGATGATCGCGGCCCGGGGGTGCCCCTCCTTGTCGATGATGATGTCGATGACCCGACCCAGTTCGTCGCCCTGGGCGCTGCGCACGCTGCGGCCGAGCAGGCTCTCGTAATCCTGCGTGTCGAGGACGGTGGCGGGCGTGCCCTGCTGCTGCGCCGGCGCGGCCGCGGCGGCCGGCGGCGTGGAGCCCGGAGATGTCGCAGAGGGCGCGCCCGGAAGGGGGGCAGCCGGAGGAGCCGGATTCGCCGCGGGGGCCGGATTGACCGCAGGGGCCGGATTGACCGCAGGGGCCGGATTGACCGCAGGGGCCGGATTGACCGCAGGTGCTTGGGGCGAGGCTTGGCCGGCCGCACCGTCGCTCCCGCTCGCCTGGACCTGCGCCGCGGCTCCCGACGCCCAGAGGGCGAGCGTCATGGCCGCGATCATCCGGTTGGTTCTGAACACGCTACGTCCTCTGAGGAAGGGCCGGGCCGGGCCGGCATGCCGGCGCGACCGCGACCATGTCGGCCGGATCCGGGCCGGCCGCCGGCAGGTCTGCGCCTGCGGATGGCCGTCGTGCCGCAGGACCTGGGCGAAGTTATGGATCCCGGCGGCCGCGCCGCAAGGTCCGGGCCGCCATGTCCGGGGGCGCTGTGCGGGTGTCTGGTTTTCGCCGCATCCCCGGAGTAGACAGCGGCCGATAAGTCACGCGAGCCGCGGACATCACCACGGCCTTTTTCGAGGACCACACGATGCCGACCCTCTCCCCGTCGCGGTGCCCCGCCCTGCGCGGCCTCGCGCTCGGCGCGGCGCTCGCCGCCCTCACGGCCGGCTGCCAGGCGCTCGGAGGCGGTGGCGGCGTGATGCCGGACACCGAGGTCGGGCTCCCGCCCTCGATGCGGGGCGCCCTGCCGAACCGCGAGGCGCGCAACGCCGCGGTCGATGCCGACGGGCGGCCGCTCCAGACCGCGCCGACGCGGCAGCTCGCGATCCCCAAGACCGCCGGCACCGCGACGCGCTCGGCCGATTCAGGCGAGCGGCGCATCCGGCGCGAGGATCTCGACGGCGGCAACGGCGCGGTCGGAGCCGGGACCAGCAGCGGCTCGATGGGGCCGATGATGGCGCCCGGCGGCAGCGTCGGCCTGGGCGGGAAGTTCTGAGCGGCCGGATCGCCGGGGACCGTCCCGGCTATCGGATCGGCCGCCCGCTCTCCCCTCCTTGAGGTTACCGGATGCACACGTCCGGGTTGGGCATCGACATACGTGATGGAGCGCACCCGCCGCCCTCTCCCGTGCGGGAGAGGGAACCCGCGTTCCGTTCTGCAGCCACGGCATCACGGGCGATGTGCGGGTCCGGTGGTCCGCGAGGGAGAACCGCGGGTCGGGGACGTCTCCGGAAGGCGGCCTATCCCGCCTGGGTCGGCGCGCCCGCGAGGACGCCCGGCTCGATGTCGACCACGTAGCCACCGAGATCGGTGCTGTAGCTCAGCGCGTTCCAGGGCAGGGGATGATGGGTCTCGCCGAGGCCCAGGAACCCGCCGAAGGCCAGCACCACGTAGGCGACCTGCCCGGATATCTTGTCCACCATGATCGTGTGGATCGCGCCGAGATGGCGGCCGCTCCGGTCGTAGACGTCCGCCCCCTCGACCTTGTGCGAGCCGATCAGCCGGGGGGTCTCGTCGATGGCGATGCCCTCGCCGCCGGCGGGGTCGAGCTCCAGGGTTCCGGGCTTCCTCACGGCACGTTCGGTGGGCAGATCCGTCGGCATGATTGCTCCCTGTCGGGGGATGCGGGACGATCCGCACCCCGTAGGTCCTGTGAACCAAGCGGAAGGCGGGTGGCCGGTTCCACCGCCGCGGCCTGTTCAGCGATCGGCCGGTAGGCCGGCCTGGGCCCGTCGCTCGTTGACCCGGTCCCGCACCGCGCGGCTCGCGAGCAGCATCTCGAACCCGAAGACGATCAGGGCGCAGAGCGTGCACAGGATCGCCGCTCCGAACAGTCCGAACAGCAGCGTCGCCACGGTCGCGTCGCGCAGCGCCCCGACGAACAGCGTCAGCACCGAACCGCAGGTCGCCACGCCGCCGAGGGCCGCGAGGACCACAGCGGCGTCCAGAGCCAGCGATCGCTGGTGCAGCCGGTCGAGGCGTCGGCCCAGGCGTCGGCGCTCCGCGTCCGTGGCGCCGGCGAGCAGTTCGGACACGCGATCGGCCTGGTCCGCCACCCGGGCGAGGCGGGCGCCGAACACGTTGAGCAGCGTCGCGATGCCGGAGAGCAGGAAGACGGGGCTCAGCGCGACCTGGACGACGTGGGCCGTGCTTTCCAGGGTCGTGGCGAGGGTCGTGGGGATGGTCGGATCGGTCATGCCGGCGGGCAGATGGACCGGGCGGTCCGCCAGGGCAATCCCGGATTCTCAGATCAGGCCGCGGCCCGGTTCGGTGCCGGAGGCCGCCGGCTCGGTGCGGATGCCGATCCCGAGGGCCGTCACGAGCCCGGCGGCGAGCAGCAGTGCGAGGGTGAGAGCCGGGGCGAACATGCAAGCACATCAGCGGCAAGATTGTTAAGAACAGGTTTCGCGTAACCTCGATCGGTGAATCATCTTCGCGACTGCCCGGATCGGCCGCCTTCGCTGTGGATTTTCGCGCCTGCCTTGTGGATGAGGGGCCCGGGAAGGCGATTTCCCCTTGGAACGGCAGCGGCACCGCTTAGTTGCTGCTATGCTGGCTCGGCCGTGGGGCGATCATGCCCCGGCCTGCGGCCCGAGAACCGGAGGAAGTTTATGGCCACAAAGACCGAGAAGGCTGCACCGAAGGCGGCCAAGACCACCAAGACTGCGGAAAAGGACGCTCCGGCGAAGGCCGCCAAGCCCGCCGCGACCAAGTCGGCCGCCGGCACCAAGCCGAACGCCCTGCAGCAGCCGCTGAAGCCCTCGGCCGAGCTCGGCGCGATCGTCGGTACCAGCCCGCTGCCGCGCGGCGAGGTGGTCAGTAAGGTTTGGGAATACATCAAGAAGCACAACCTTCAGAATCCCGAGAACAAGCGCGAGATCGTGGCCGACGACAAGCTGAAGAAGGTGTTCGGCAAGGACAAGTGCTCGATGTTCGAGATGAACAAGCACCTCGCGGCGCATCTGAAGGCCTGATCGCTCCCTAGAGCCAGGCCCGGCCCTGTCCGGACCATCGGCTCTAGGAGCATCGCAGAAGGCCGCATGGATATGACGGGCGCCCGCAAGCCCTCGGCTGATAGCGGCGCGGGCCCGCGATCCGGAAACCGCAGGTCCGATCGGAATCGAGGCGTGCCGCCCCGGGACGGTTCGGGCCGTTTCGTGTCTGCGAGGATCGCGCTTCGCTGCGCGCGCCCGGGCCGACCCGGACCACCCTAGGGCGATGGCCCGAAGCGGAAGAGTTCTGCTTGGTCGGCGCCCGATCGCTGTTCCGGCCGGGGATCCAGGCGGACCCATCGCTGGCCGAGGCGTCCGTGACCACGTGCTGCGCCGGGCCGGACGTCGCCCCGGCCGCGTGGATCTATGCGATGCCCTGCAGGACCCCGCCGTCGACGCGCAAGGCGGCACCCGTCGTGGCGCTCGCCGCGGGGCTGCACAGATAGGCGACGAGGTTCGCCACCTCCTCCACCCGCGCGAGGCGCTGGATCAGCGAGGTTGGCCGGTGCTCGGCGACGAAGGCACGGCCCATCGCCTCAAGATCGGGATCCGCCCGCCCGCCGGCCATCTGCTTCATGAACTCCGCCACGCCCTCCGAGAGGGTCGGCCCCGGCAGGACGCTGTTGACCGTCACGCCGCTGCCCGCGACCGTCTGGGCGAGGCCGCGCGCGATGGCGAGCTGGGCCGTCTTGGTCATCCCGTAATGGACCATCTCGGTTGGGGTGTTGATGCCGGACTCGCTGGAGATGAAGATCACCCGGCCCCAGCCGCGCTCGGCCATGCCGGGTGTGTAGGCCCGCGACAGGCGCACGCCGCTCATCACGTTGACGTCGAAGAAGCGCTGCCAGTCGGCATCCGGGATGTCGAAGAACGGCTTCGGCTCGAAGATCCCGGTGTTGTTGACCAGGATGTCCACCGTGGGCAGCGCCTGCACCAGGGCTGCGACGCCCTCCGCGGTGGCGACGTCGCCCGGCGCCGCGAAGGCGCGGCCGGCCTTCGCCTCGCCCCGCAGCTTGGCCAGCGTCGCCTCCACCCGCTCGGCCGTGCGGCCGTTGATGCCGACCTCGGCGCCGAGGTCGCAGAGTTCCTTGGCGATGGCGTAGCCGATGCCGGCGGTCGAGCCGGTGACCAGGGCCTTGCGGCCGGTGAGATCGAGATCCATCGAATCCTCCAACGGTGCGATGCAGCGTCAACGCGCGTGCCCGGTGCGGGTCACATGCCGGCGCGGCCTAGCCGGCCCGACTGCGCCGCAGGACGCTGGCGCAGCCGCCGACGACCGCGAGCGCCGCCGCGCAGGACAGCGAGAGGGTCACCGCCCGGCCGGGTCCGAGCCCATGGGTCAGGCCGAAGATCACCGCCACCAGCGCGGCGCCGAGCGACTGGCCGGTGAGCCGCGCCGTCGATTGCATCCCGCTGGCGCCGCCCGCCCGGTCGCGCGGCGCGGAGGTGACGATGACCTTGTTGTTGGGCGACTGGAACAGGCCGAAGCCGAGGCCGCACAGGGTCAGGCGCCAGATGATGTCGAGGGTCGCGGGCGCCGACGGCAGGAGCGTCATGCAGACGAGGCCGGTCGCCAGCATGGCCAGCCCGATCCCGCCGAGGATCCCGGGCGGGTAGCGGTCGGCGAGGCGCCCGGAGACCGGCGCCATCGCGGCGACCGCGATCGGCCAGGGGGTGAGCAGGAAGCCGGTCTGCGTGCTGGAGAGGTGCAGCACGTCCTGGAAGTAGAAGGGCAGCGCCACGTAGGAGACCATCTGGGCGCAGAACGAGGCGATGGAGGTCGCCATCGACAGCGCGAAGGCGGGGATCCGCAGGAGGTCCACCGGCAGAAGCGGGGCCGGCAGTCGGATCTGGCGTTGCACGAAGATCGCCCCGATCACGAGGGCGCCGACCAGCTCGGCCACGGCCACGCTCTGCGCCCCGGGATCGCCGAGCCCGTCGATGCCGATGATGAGCAGGCCGAAGGTCAGGGCGTTGAGCACGGCGCTGATGCCGTCGAAGGGCCGTCCGCTCGCGGGCGTCACCGGCAGCGTGCGGGAGGCCACCGTCAGCGCCAGGAGGCCCACCGGGATGTTGACGAGGAACAGCCACGGCCAGGTCGCCACCGAGAGGATCGCGGCCGCGACCGTCGGGCCGGCCGCGGAGGCCACCGCCACCACCAGCGCGACGTTGGCGACGCCCTGGCCGATCATCCGGTGCGGGTAGATGAAGCGCACGAAGCCGATATTGACGCTCATGATCGCCGCCGCCCCCAGACCCTGGACGATCCGTGCCGCGATCAGCAGGGGCAGGCTCGGCGCGACCGCGCAGGCGAGCGAGGCGGCCACGAAGACCGCGAGCCCGGGCAGGTAGACCCGGCGGAAGCCGAAGATGTCGCCCAAAGCCGCCAGCGGCAGCAGGCTCGCGGTCACCGCGATCTGGTAGGCGTTGACGATGAAGATCGCGTCGGCCGGCTTGACCGCGAGGTCCTTGGCCATGATCGGCAGGGCCACGTTGACGATGGCCCCGTCGAGGACCGCCATGGTCATGGCGAGCCCGATCGCCATCATGGCGAGGACCCGCTCGCGCGGCGGCAAGCCGTCCTGTGCGCTGCCACTCTGTGCGGCGCCTGAACCGGACGGGACCTGCGCCATGATCGCGCGCTCCTGCGGCGCCCGGAGAGTCCGTGACGTCGATGGCGGGGGAAATCCGGGCGCGGGGGCGCCGTGGATGCCGGTCCTGTCGCGCAGGCGGGGCGGGCCGTCGAGGGGGGCGGTGTGTTCTATGTCACGGCGCGGAGGGATTGTTTTGGCGCCGCTCACGCCAGCATATAAGTCAGCAGCGAGCGCAGCTGAGCCGGCTTGATCGGCTTGCGCACGAGTTCGGCGCCGGCCGCCGCGACCCGCTCCTCCACCGCCGTCGAATGGTCGGCGGTGGTCACGATCACGGGGAGGGGATCGAGGCGCTGCCCGCGCAGATAGGCGGCGATGTCGAGGCCGCAGGCGCCCTCGTCCAGATGGTAGTCGAGCAGGAGGATATCGGGCCGCGCAGCCCCCGCCGCCACGGCCGCGCGCACGCCGGCCAGATCGCGACATGTCGAGACCCGGGCGTCCCAGTTCTGCAGCAGGCGGGCCAGGGCGTCGGCCGTCGAGGCGTCGTTCTCCACCACCAGGACGTGTGCTCCCGACAGCCGGGTCGCCATCGGCGCGGGCGGCGCCGCGGCGGCCGGAACCGCGCTCAGCGGCAGGGCGAGCGTGACCCGCGTGCCATGGCCCGGCCGCGAGGCCAGGGTCAGCGGATGGTCCAGCGCCTGGGCCATGCGGCGCACGATCGACAGCCCGAGACCCAGGCCCGGCTCCTCGCCGCTGCTCGACCGGGCGCCGCCCCGGAAAAACTCGTCGAAGACGAGGGCGCGATCCTCATCGGCGATGCCGCAGCCCGTATCGGTCACCTCCACCCGGACGCCGCCGGCACGGCGCCGGGCGGCGAGCACGATGCCGCCGCTGGCGGTGTAGCGCACGGCATTCGAGACGAGGTTCTGCAGGATGCGCTGGAGCAGCACCGCATCGCTGGTGACGGTGAGGTCCGGGCAGCGCACCGCGAGCCGCAATCCCTTGCGCTCGGCAAACGGCTTGAAGCTCTCCGCGAGTTCGGCCAGCAGATCGGGCAGGAAGACCGGCTGCAGCTGCGGGCGGACGATGCCGGCATCGAGCTTGGAGATGTCGAGGAGCGTCTTGATCAGGTCCTCGATCGTCTGCAGCCCCCGCTCCACCTGTCCGGCGATGGTGCGCGCCTCCGGCGGCACGTCGAGGTCGGCCAGCGCCGAGATCGACAGGCGGGCGGCGTTCACCGGCTGCAGCAGGTCGTGGCTCGCCGCGGCCAGGAAGCGGGTCTTGGAGCGGTTTGCGGTCTCGGCCTCCTCCTTGGCGGCGGCCAGTGCCGCGTTGGAGCGCTCCAGGCGGTGCATCAGCCCGGTCAGCTCCTCGGTGCGGGTGCGGACGCGCCCCTCCAGCATGATCGCGGTCTGGAACAGCGAGTAGGCGCTGCCCCGCTGGTCCATGCTGCGCTCGACATGCGACATCAGCGCGGCGTTGATGCGCTCGAGCTTCTCGATCCGCCGGCGCAGGGATTCGTCGGTTTCCAGCCCGTTCGGATGCAGGGTCACGACGCGACCGGAGCCCCGCCGGACGCGAGACTTTTGCCGATGGCGATGCCCGTGAAGGTCTGATTGAGGTGCATCGCCCGGTACTGCTCGCCGAAGGTCTCGAAGCCGACGACGTCGTAGCGGCGGTAGAGGTCGGTGATGCCGTGGCGGACCTGCCGGCTCTCGGCATCGAGGCGGCGCAGCACGCATTCGAAGCCGATGATCAGGTCGACGCCGCCGAGCTGCGCGTCGAGGCGGGCGAGCTCAGCCCGGGTCGAGGCGACGATGTCGCGGGGCTCGGCGAGCGTCAGCACCACGCCCTCGTCCACCGCGCAGAAGAAGCTCAGCGAGCCGTCCTCGTTCATCCGCCGGATCGAGCGGCAGAAATACTCGCCGCCGACCTTCACGGCGAGCGGATAGGCCGCGAAGCTCATCGGCGACAGGCCCTCCGGATCGAGGCCGATCGCCATGGCGTATTCCCGGGCCGCCGGCTCGGCGTTCAGCTCCTGGACTTCGCGTCGCTCGCCGTCCGAGGCGGTGACCACGAACTTGGTCTGGGTCGGCTCGAAATTGTCGCTCTTGAAGATCTCCACGGAGAAATCTGTCTCGACCAGGACAAGAACCGCCGCCTTGCGGTGGATCCGGCCGCCATGGAGCACCACCGCGTCCCGGAAGCGGAGGTCGTCGCCGGCCGAGCCGCCGACGATCGGAATGCCGTCGAGCGCCCAGGCGATCGCCGACACGACGGTCTCCTCCGCGTTGGCGAGGCCGTCGATCAGCGACAGGGCGAAGCGGCGACCGGCCGCGGCCGGGTGGCCCTCCCGGCAGGAATCGAGGGGGTCGAGGGTCCGGCGCAGGGCCCGCACCGCCGAGGCGGTCCGCTCCACATCGAGATGGTCGATGGCGTCGAGCACCGTCGAGACGATGCGGAAGCGCTCGGCCGGAAACGCGATGACCACGAGGCCGCGGTCGAGGCCGCCGGCCGGCGCGATCCCCCCCGACATCGAGCAGCCGGAGACCGGCACGCCGGGGAACCATGTCCCAAGTTCCTGCGCCAGGGCCTCGGCGTCGTAATCGGCCGAGAAGAACACGACGATCTGCGACAGGTGGGCTTCATGGATCGCGCGGGCGATGTCCGAGACCGCGTCTGCGGCCGTGGCCGCCTCCGTCCAGGCCGTCCAGATGCCGCACAGATGGCGGCGCACACCCGATCCCTGAGCCACGTCTCACCCCCTGCGGACCCCCTCGGCGGGCTTGCTGCCCACTCTATCTGTCGCGCGGGTGAGTATGTCGTGCGCAACCGATCTGCGCAACGGGGGCGTTCTGCCGTCCGATACGGGATGTGTCGTGCCGGGCCTCACTTCATGCAGGCATCCTCGGCCTTCTCGAAGGCGGCGGGCTTCGGCTCGTGCTCCGGCGGGCGGTTGCGGCCCAGCGCCCCGTCCGAGCGGGCACGCAGGTAGGTGTAGATATCCGGCATGTAGCACATGACGTTCCGGTTATCCCCGAAGGCCGGCATGACCAGTTCCTGCGCGGCGTTCACGTCCTTCTTGCCGCCGACGATGATGCCGGCGAAATGCGCGTAGTCCATGCCCTTGAGGGCATCGACCAGGGAGGGCGCGTAGGTCGAGCCCATGCCGTCCGGCCCGTGGCAGACGATGCAATTGGCGTTGTACCGGAGGTAGCCCGACATCGTGTACCAATCGACCTTCTTGCCGTCATCGGTGATGTGGTAGGTCGGGTCGCCGTTCTTGTCGGTGTACTGGCCGTCCTGGACCTTGGCGGGCTGGGTCGGCCCATCGCTCTTCAGGCCGGTCGCGCTGGATGCGGCGGGGGCCGGGGCGGCGGGGGGCGCCGCCCGGGCGGGAAGCGTCCACAGGGAGCCCGCCGCAAGTCCGGCCAGCATGATCCCGGCGATTCCATCCGCACCACACCGCATTGGCGTTCCTCCTGCCGCCCACAGGCGTCGTCGCGCGGGTGCGGTAAGATCACAACGGCGCCCGGCCGCCTCGGAGCCGCGACGGTCCCATCACAATTTCGCGTTGTGGCGGGACGCAGTCGGTGATCCGCGCGGAGCGGTCGGATTATCCGCGTTGCGCACAGCATTAACCTTTTGTTAATCGGCGGATTGCCGCCGGGCCGCCGGCGTGAGAGCTTTCGTTAACGAGAGCTTAACGGTTGAGACACGGCGATGCGGTTCGCGGTTTCCAAGGTGCAGGGACTTGTGTCCGGTTCCGCATCGCGTCGGTTCTCCCGCGGTCGCCGCGCGGTGCGCGGCCTGGCCCTCGCGGTCTTCGGGTTGGCCGGCCTTGCCGCCACGGCCGAGGCGCAGACGCTGGCCAGCCTGCCCACGGAGGCCGGCGCCCGGGTGCAGGGCGATGCGAAGCCGATCGCGGCCTGGGTGACGTTCTGCCAGAGCTACGCGGCCGAGTGCGCGGTCGACCGCACCGAGCCGGCCCGCATCAGCCTCACGCCCGCCATCTGGGCCACGATCGTGTCGGTCAACCGCCGGGTCAACAAGGCGATCGAGCCGATGACCGACCAGGACCACCTGCACGTGGCCGACCGCTGGGATCTGGCCGAGGACGGCATCGGCGATTGCGAGGATTTCCAGCTGCTCAAGCGCCACCTCCTGGCCGAGGCCGGCCTGCCGCGCCGGGCCATGCGCATGACGGTCGTGATCGACGAGAAGGGCGAGGGCCACGCCGTGCTGAGCCTGATCACCGACCGGGGCGACCTCGTGCTCGACAACAAGACCAACGCGATCCTGCCCTGGCACAAGACCGGCTACGTGTTCATCAAGCGCGAGAGCCAGGACGCGGTCGCCTGGGTCTCCCTCGGCGGCGTCACATCCCCCGTCACCACCGCGAACCGGTAAGGAGCGCGCCGCTGGGGCGGTAGCCGGTGTGGTGCACAGAGCGCAGCAGGGAAAGGCTCGAAGCCCAGCCCTTTTAAGGTGTTTGCGGAAGCAACGAGACAGGGGCCAAGCGCACTCTCCTCCCCCTTGTGGGGAGGAGTTGGAGGTGGGGGTGGTGCAGACGGCACCGCTGCGCCTCATCCTGCACCACCCCCACCCCTGGCCCCTCCCCACAAGGGGGAGGGGAAAAGGCGGTGCTCTTTCAGGATGTTAGAGCCACGACTTGCGACTTTCGCAGCTAGCCCAAACACCTTAAAAGGGCTGGCTCGAAGCCCCACCGGATCGCGACGTGTTTGATGGGCGCTGCGAGCCCGCTCGCGCGTGCGGGCTTTCAGATTCACATATCTGCGTTGGGGATCGAGCGCGAACATCTCCGCGTCTCTCCCTCCCCCGCAAAGGAGAGAGGGAGAGACGCGGAGCCCTGCGTGCTCAGTCTCCGGTGGTCGATGCGTCAATCCGCAAGCCGCGCGCGGCGAGTGGGGACGCGCTACGTCATGACCGCGTCAGGCACGCCACAGGGGCGTGCCTTGAGTGACGGGACAGTAAGCGGCGGAACGTGGATAAGGCCTCAGGCGGCGCGGCTCAGGGAGGGCTGCGCGAGGCTCGCCACGTAGGCCTCGACCCGGCCGATGAAGCCGGCGAGATGCGGCGCGATGCCCCGAAGGCTCGCGAGGTCGCGGACCAGGATGTCCCGCGACAGGGCCCGGTCGCCCTCACTCGGCGCGTCGGCGAGATAGGCGCTGACCGCATGCTCCGCGATCTGGATCGCGCCGGCCCGGCCATCCTCGGCGAGCGCTCTGATCACCTGCTGGATGGCGGGCTGCATCACGGTGTCCTTCTTCTTCTCGGCTGCGGCTCAGGTCCCGATGGACTGGCCGATGTTTTGCACGATGGGGAGCCCACCGCGAATCCATCGCGTGGGCGTCCTCTGACAAGCCGGCAAAGCGGGCACGAATCAAGGGCTTCGGATGCCGCGCAACGCCGGTATTCCCTCGACGCATGCAGAACTGTGGAGTTCTGCGGATGTAACACCGTCCGTAAACGGAACCCTGCCTCGGTTCGCGCGTTGTCATGCCCCACAAAGCCGTTGTGCGTCGCAAGAGGCCGTGTCACCTTTCCGTCATCATCGGGCGGCGGGGCTTGGACCATGCGGCACGCGGATGGCGGGTTTACGTGTCAGGCGTTCGCGCCCCTGCGGTGGCGCGGATGGGCGAGGACGGCGCGCCGGGCGCGTCAGGCTGCCAGTTTCGCCCTGATCGGGTCGATCCTAACGTTGGGCGGCGCGACGACCCACGCCCATGCCCGTCTCGTCCTGCCCGGGGTGGCCTCCGTGGAAGAGCCCAATGGGGCCGTCCGCGCCATCGCGGGCTGGACCGAATTCTGCGCGCGGAGGCCGGAGGAATGCACCCTCGATCCCGCCGAGCCCCGCGTGATCCCGCTGACCGTGGCGGTCTGGCGGACGCTGCTGAGCGTCAACCGCCGGGTCAACGCACGCATCCGGCCGATCACCGATGAAGCGCATTGGGGCGTCGTCGACCGCTGGGATTTTCCCGATGATGGGTCGGGCGATTGCGAGGATTACCAGCTCCTGAAGCGGCGGATGCTGGCGGAACGCGGCCTGCCCCGGCGCGCCCTGCTGATGACCGTGGTGATCGACGAGATCAACGAGGGCCATGCGGTGCTGACGGTGCGCACCGATCAGGGCGACTTCATCCTCGACAACAAGACCGATGCGATCCGCCCCTGGCGGCGCACGGGCTACAGCTTCATCAAGCGCGCCGGCCAGGACGGACCGGCCTGGGTCTCCCTGGAGGGGAGGGACGGTGCCGCCCAGGTGGCGACCGCCGAGCCCTGAGGTCTCAGACTCCGACCAGCATCGCCGCCAAGTCCAGGGCGACCCGGCCCGAAAGCAGGCTCCAGCCGCAGGCGATGATCGTGGCGAGCATCACGAACGGCATCGGCCGGCCCTCGATCCGCCGGCCACGCACGGTGTTGCGCAGGATGATGAAGGGCGCCGAGAAGGCCAGCATCGGCAGGGCGGCGACCGCCGGCAGGCCGCCGCGCTCCAGCAGGCTGAAGCTCGCCCGCCGCGCGGCGAACAGCTCGAAGGCGCTGGCGATCAGCCCCGAGAGCGCGAGGCCGATGCACAGCGTCCGGATCGAATCGAGGGCGGCAGGCGTGACAACCATTATTCGCGCTCCTGTACAGGTCGCGCGCAGTTTAGCCACACCGTTTACTGGTTGTTAAGCAAGGCCGCCGGTTCGCGTTAACCCATGCACAGGTCGATGCCGGCGGAACCGATTCGCCCTGTGGTTCAGGCGTCTTCCTCGAGGTCGATGTCCAGGATCGCCATCCGGAAGACGAAGGAATCGTCGCCGTCCTCCTTGTCGTCGGCGATCACGCCGATCGACTCGTCGCCGATGAACACCTCGGCGGAATCACCGGTCTTCATCGCCGTCAGGCGGATGTTGTTGTTGGCGAACTTGCGGCGCAGGTAGTCCTGGAGCTTCGCGGTCTCGGCTTTGGTCACGCTGTTGGGTCTCCCTGGCGGCGCAGGCGCTGCGGGTGGGCGGATGGGGCTGGGGCTTGCCACGCCCGCGGCGGAGCGGCAAGCGCGCAGAAGACGGTCAGATCCCGTCGCCCAGGTGAATGAACTGGTCCAGCGCGACGAGCTGGTCCATGGCGCGGGCCGGATCGTCGCAGCCCGCGGTGCCGACGACGCGGGCCGGCACGCCCACGACCGTGGTGTTGGGCGGCACCGGCCGGAGCACCACCGAGCCCGCCGCGACCCGGGCGCAGGCCCCGACCTCGATATTGCCCAGGATCTTGGCCCCGGCCCCGATCATCACGCCGCGGCGGATCTTGGGATGCCGGTCACCCCGTTGCTTGCCGGTGCCGCCCAGCGTCACGGCGTGCAGGATCGAGACGTCGTCCTCGATCACCGCGGTCGAACCGACCACGAGCCCCGTCGCGTGGTCGAGGAACACGCCCCGCCCGATCCGCGCGGCCGGGTGGATATCGCATTGGAAGACCTCCGAGACGCGGCTCTGGAGGTAGAGGGCGAGGTCGCGTCGGCCGCGGTTCCAGACGTGGTGGGCGAGGCGGTAGGCCTGGAGGGCGTGGAAGCCCTTGAAGTAGAGAACCGGTTCGATGGCCCGGAGCGTCGCGGGATCACGGTCGATGACTGCGCCGATATCGGCCCGGAACGCCTGCCCGATGGCGGGATCCGCCGTGACCGCCTCGTGGAAGGCGTGGGCGATCAGCTCGGCCGGCAGCGACGGATGCCCCAGGCGGGCCGCGACCCGGTGCGAGACCGCCCCCTCCAGGGTGGCGTGGTTGAGGATGGTCGCCACGATGAAGGAGGCGAGCTGCGGCTCGGTGTGCAGCAGGTCCTCGGCTTCGGCGCGCAGCCGCGACCAGACCGGATCGAGGACCGCGAGGTCGCGGGGCTCCGCGTTGCGGACAGGACTGGCGCTCATGTCCGAGCCTCCGAGTGAGAGCGGGTTCCTGGGCCGTGGATCATCGTCCGATCTCCGGTCGCGGGATTCCAAAGGGATCGTCCTTTGGCGGGGTGCCGGGGCAGGGCCCCGACATCAGGCAGAGCCCGACAGCAGGGCTCTGCCCTGCACCCGCACAAGGTCTCGACCGTTTGAAACCATGACCCTCGATGACACGCCCTAGCGTGGTGCGCCGCGGCGCGGCGATCAAGGGCCGGAGCTTTCCGGAGCCCGCGTCACCGGCATGGCTGTCACTGGGTTACCCGACCGGCGAGACCGCCTGACCGAACCGCGCCTCGATGGCCGAGGTCAGCCGGTCCAGCATCGTCTGGACCGGGATGTTGGACGTGTCCACCGTGGCCGGCGCGCGGGCGTAGAGCGGCTCGCGGCTCGCCAGCACGGCGCGCAGCTCCTGCATCGCCGAGGCGTGGTCGCCCGTGGTGGCGAGGTGGCCCTGCTCACGCACGCGGCTCATGTGTTCCTCCGGCCGGGCGCGCAGCCAGATCGTGTAGAAGGCCTGGAGCAGCAGGTCGTAGGTCAGGGGCTCGGCCACGATGCCGCCGCTGGTCGCCAGGATCAGCGGCCCGGGATGCTCGGTCAGGCGGCGCAGGGCCGCCTGCTCCAGGCGCCGGTAGCCCTCCTGGCCGTAGATCGCGAAGATCTCCTGCACCGAGAGCGCGTTCTCCCGCTCGATCTCGGCGTTGAGCTCCACGAAGGTCCAGCCCAGCCGCTCGGCTGCGAGCTTGCCGAGGGTCGACTTGCCGGCGCCGCGCAGGCCGATCAGGGCGACGCGCGGGCGGTCGCCCGCTTCGGCCCGGTTGCCGCCGGAGAGCGCCTGCTTGGCGGCGGCGACCTGCGCGGGGCTCGCGTGGCTGAGGAGGTCGCGGATCAGCGGCCAGTCGGGCTGGGCGTCGTTGCCGGTGATCAGGTCGTCGAGCCGCACGCCCATGGCGTTGGCCACCCGCCGCAGCAGGATGATCGAGACGTTGCCCTGGCCGCCCTCCAGCTGCGCGATGTAGCGCTCGGAGAGGCCCGAGGTCTGCGACAGGACCTTGCGCGACAGACCGCGCACGGTGCGCGCGTGTCTGACGCGGCGCCCGAGGTCCGTGAGAAAGAGGGATTCCTGTTCTACCACGCCGGTCATGGCGCCGTCCGCTTTCCTGCCAGCTCGAAAGCAGAGTCCGTGCCCTGCATGTCTGCCGCTTCGAGATCGGTCGCGCCCGACGGTTCGGACAAAGGCTGCCCGACCCCGCGCGCGGAGACCCGCGTATCCTGCCCAGAGATCTGTGTTGCGCCGCCCGTCTCCGGCCGCTGCGACCGGCCGACGGTCTGTGCCGCACCGGCCCAACCACGCTGCTGGCGTGGCGCCTATGTGTTGCGGAACGACCCGATGGTCAAGGCTTGAGCATGATCCTTGTGTGGGCAGAGGCCCGGCCCGGTGTCCGTTGCCGGATCATCCGGGTCGCCTGGTCCTATTCGACCGGGAGGGCCACGGCCTCCTGGACCGTCGCGCCGGTCGGCGCGCGTCGCGGCCCGGCCGCGGCCAGCATCCGGACGGCCGGACGGCGCGGCGGCAGCGGAACCTCGACCGCCTCGGCGATCGGCGCCGACGCGGCCGCAGGGGTCATCGCCACAGGAGTCGTCGCAGCAGAGGTCGTCGGAGCCGGTTCGGCCACCGGTTCGGCCTTGGGCGAGAGACGCAGTTCCGCGAGCTCGGCGGGGACAGGGGCCGCCGCACCGAACCCGGCAGGCCGGCGCGGCGGCAGCGGCACTTCCACGGACTCGACCTGCGCCGTCTGCGCCGCCGGGGGCGCGCCGGCCGGCGCGGCGGCCGGCTCGACGGTCAGGCTGGCGAATTGGATCGTGCCCGTGAGGGCGGCCGGACGGCGCGGCGGAAGGGGAACCTCGACCGTCTCGGTCGGCGCCGCGACCGAGGCGGCGTTGGGGGCATAGGCCAGGGCCGGGGCGGCGGCATTGGCATCGGCGGCGCCGCCGCCGAACAGGCTCGCGAGCGCGCTCGCCGAGGCGGCGACCGGGGCCACCACCGAGGCGACCTCGGTGGAGACGCCCTGGCGCTTGGCCGCGTAATAGTAGCCGCGATTGTAATAGTGATAGGCTTGGCTGAGATTGCCCTGCGCGGTGCGATAGGCGCCCGCCAGGTAGGCCACGCCGTAGCGGAGGTTGGTCGCCGGATCGAGGAGCCCCGCGGCGTCGCCGGTATAGCCGAGGCTGCGCGCGGTCGCGTGCTTGATCTGCATGAGGCCGAGCGCGCTGCCGCCCTTGGCGCGCGGATTGTAGTTGCTCTCGCGCTTGACGACCGCGTGCACGAAGCTTGCCGGAACGCCGTTCGCCTTGGCCTGCTGCTCGATCAACGCGTCGATGTTGTCGTGCGCCGCCTGCCCGAAGGCGGCGGCGGGCACGACCGCGAGGGCGGCGGCCAGGAGAAGGCGATGCATTCCGAGACCCGGTGCTGTTGTCCTTGGTCAAGCTAGGTCGCGGGGAAATGAGGCCGGAAAGCGGCCCCGCTTCGGCAAGCTGTGGGCGGGCGGGGCGCGGCCGCTCCCTGTGCTCCGCCGGACACAGGCCGGATACATTCGCAGGGATGCGGTGCTGGGCCGATCCGCATCCCGGCCGAGGGCTCATGGGAGCCGGGGCCGATCGCCGTCAGACACGGCGCTAAGGTCAGCCCTTTTAAGGTGTTTGCGGAAGCAACGAGACAGGGGCCAAGCGCACTCTCCTCCCCCTTGTGGGGAGGAGTTGGAGGTGGGGGTGGTGCAGACGGCACCGCTGCGCCTCATCCTGCACCACCCCCACCCCTGGCCCCTCCCCACAAGGGGGAGGGGAAAAGGCGTTGCTCTTTCAGGATGTTAGAGCCACGACTTGCGATTTTCGCAGCTGACCCAAACACCTTAAAAGGGCTGGTGCTAAGGTCTTCTATCGACCTGTCTTTTCGCGCCAGACCGGCGTCCCCTGGGACGGTGCGTCCTCAGGAAGGATGAAGCGGTCGACGCCGTGGGCGAAGCCGTCCGCGTCGTTGCTGTCGGTGACGGCGCTGGCGGCGGCCTTCACGGCGTCCTCGGCGTTGCCCATCGCCACCGAGAAGCCGCTGCGCGCGAACATCGGGCGGTCATTGCCCGCATCTCCGAAGGTCGCGATCCGCTCGGGCGGGATGCCGAGATGCTGGCTCATCCAGGCGACGAACCGGCCCTTGTCGAGATCGGGCGGGGTGGCGTCGAGATAGTAGGGCTGCGAGCGGTGGATCGTGGCCCGGTCGGCCAGCGCCGCCCCGATCCGCGCCTCGCAATCCGCCAGATGGGCGTGGTTGCGGCTCACCCCGACGATCTTGGCGGCATCTCCCATGAGCGTGCCGAGGTCGGCCACCACCCGGGGCTCCGCGCCGATCGTGCGGCGTTCGAGATCGGTGTAGGGCCCGTGCGGATCGCGCAGGCACCATGCGCCTTTCGCGAACACCCAGACGTCGAGCCCTTCGGCGAGCATCCGCTCCAGGGTCTCCCGGGCGGCCGGCTCGGGAATCGTCCGCTCCTCGATGGTCGACAGGTCGGGCCGGACCACGCCGGCGCCGTTGAACGCCCCCATCGGCAGGTCGAGGCCGAGTTCGGCCACGAGCCCGCGCAGCCCGACCGGCGGCCGGGCCGAGGCGATGCTGAAGCCGATCCCCGCGGCCCGAAGCCTTCCCACGGCCGCGACCGTGGCGGGCGTGAGGCGCTTGTCGGCGGTCACCAGGGTGCCGTCGACGTCCGAGATGACCAGGGCGATCCCCGTGGCCTTGCCGGATTGGGCTGTCATCGGCTCGCTCCGCTCTCCGCCTCGAGATGCGCCACGACGCGGTCCGCGATCAATGCGGGCGGGTCGGCGATCCCGACAATGATCGGGTGTTCGTCGGGGCCCGGGGGCTCCAGCGTGGCGAACTGGCTGTCGAGGAGGAGCGGCGACATGAAATGCCCGTGCCGCTCCGCGAGGCGCCCGGCGATCGGCGTCCTGTCCCCCTCCAGGTAGACGAGGCGCACCCGGCGGCTCCCGCGGGTCAGGATGTCCCGGTAGGCCCGGCGCAGGGCCGAGCACACCACCACGGCCGATTGTCCGGCCTCCAGCCTCGCCTGGATCCAGGCCGCGATCCGCGCCAGCCAGGGGGCGCGGTCCGCGTCGTCGAGGGCGTGCCCGGCATGCATCTTCGCCACGTTCTCCGGGCTGTGGAAGCTGTCGCCGTCGATGAAGATCCAGCCCAGCCGCTCGGCGATCAGCGCCGCGACGGTGCTCTTGCCCGATCCCGAGACGCCCATCACGATGAGCACCTGCGCGTCGGCGATCCGCCGTCCGACCCCGTGAGCCATCTGCTGGGACATCGTCAGGCCCCCCACCTCCGAGGTGCCCCGGGGCACCGCGTGTCATCAATAGGACCGAAGGCCGGGATGGAAAGACCGGGGACGACGCATCGCCGCCGCGGCAGCGCCGGAACTGCCCGCGTGGCCGCGCGTTCTCCTCGGGACGTCAGAACATTTCAGGAACAAATCGACCATGTCCCAGTCGACCGCGAAGTCAGCCTCGAAGTCGGACGCGAAGGCGCCGGAATCCGACCAGAATCCCAAAGCCGATCCCAAGGACGTGTCCAACCAGATCAAGGATCCCGACCAGTGGACCACCGGGGGTGAGCCGATGACCGGCGCTCAGGCGTCCTATCTCAAGACCCTGTCGGAGGAGGCCAAGGAACCGAAGGCGTTCGACCCGGACCTCGACAAGGCCGAAGCCTCGAAGCGGATCGATGATCTCCGGCACAAGGCCGGGCATGCCTGACCGGTTGAGGGCGCACCCGGATCTGCGGGTGCGCCCGATCGGGGAAAATTGTGCCGCTTATTCGTGGTGACCTTGGTTTCGAAGACTTGATTAAGACTGCAGCAATCGACCGGTGGTTAGAACCAATGACGGGCCGTGCTGCCATAGGGGGTGGCGTAGCGCGGTGAAAGGGCGGTTTCGACCATGCATGAGCCGAGTTGCGACGGCGCTGGCAAGGATGCCGCCCAGTCCGAAGTCCCAGCCGGCGCGGGCAACGCCTGGATGGCCGGCACAGCTCGGTTCGCCCGCGACGCGCGCGGCTCGACGGCCATCGAATATGCGCTGATCGGCTCCCTGATCTTCCTCGTCGCCGCCGGGAGCATCCGGATCTACGTCAGCCGGATGGGCGGGGTCTACAACCAGATCAGCACCGCGGTCGAACAGGGCAACTGAGCCGGTTCGCGACGGGGCTTGACCTCATCATCCCGATGCATCGGCGGCCCTGATCGCCAAGCCCGCCGCAAAGCCCGTCTCACCAAGGATCGCCGCCGCGACACCTCACCGGAACGGGATCGCCGTGTGCCGGCGGTCGGCTCGCGGGGGTGGCGGCGGTACCCCGACCCCGGATCCGAACACGCCATCGTCCGCGCCCCCGGCAGAAGCCCGACCCATGCCGGTTCGCCCTGGGCCAATGCGACGGGCCGGCCCCTGATCGAAGACAGCCGGCGCGCGGCTATCCCCCGCAAAAGCCCCAATGCTGTCCGCCTGCCCCGAAAAAGCTGTGCTTAGCGAGGATGAAACGGCAACCTCGGCCGTCACGGGCGGAGTGTGGCTCACCCGCTACGGACACCCGGGCCGCCATCGGCTAGGCACGGGTTCGGCAATACCGATGGACAACATCTGGATGCGAACTCTTCCCCTCGCCCTGCTCGCCACCATGGCGATGTCGGGCTGCACGTACCTGCCTGCGGCGGGTCCGACGGCGAGTGCGATCCAGGCGGGCTCGGAGGTGGCCACCGCCGACGGCAGCCTGCTGGCGCGCTACGAGATCATCGACGTCACCCCGGCGGTGATCGAGGCCCTGCGCGGGCGCCCGCTCGACAGCCTGCTCGCCTCCTTCGGCGACCACCGCCCGTCGGCCGAGCCGGTGATCGGCATCGGCGACATGGTCTCGGTCTCGATCTGGGAAGCCGGCTCCGGCGGCCTGTTCTCCGGGCCGCTCGTGGCCGACCGCTTCTCGGCCGGTTCCAAGTCCGCCCTCATCCCCGAGCAGCCGGTCGGGCGCGACGGCGCCATCTCGGTGCCCTATGCCGGCCGGATCAAGGTCGACGGCCGCCGGCCCCAGGACGTCCAGGCGCTGATCGAGAACGAGCTCGCCGGCAAGGCGATCCAGCCGCAGGTGCTGGTCTCGGTCACCCGGCCGATCAGCCAGGCCGTGACGGTGACCGGCGAGGGTGCGGCCGGCGCCCGCCTGCCGCTGTCGGGCCACGGCGACCGCATCCTCGACGTCATCGCGGCCGCCGGCGGCAACCGCTCGCCGGTCAACGAGACCTTCGTGCGGCTCTCGCGCGGGTCGGTGACCGCGACCGTGCCGCTGACCACGGTGGTGTCGAACCCGCGGGAGAACATCTACCTGCGGCCCAATGACGTGCTGACGCTGGTGCGCGATCCGCAGACCTTCATCGCGGTGGGCGCGCTCGGCAACAGCACCGAGCTGCCGTTCCAGGCGGACGGGATCACGCTAGCGCAGGCTTTGGCCAAGGCGCGCGGCCTGTCGGACTTCGCCGCCGATCCGGCCGGGACCTTCATCTTCCGGTTCGAGCCGGCCAGCGTGGTGCGGCGGCTGAAGCCGGGCTCGAAGCTGCTCGGCACGCCGCTGGTTCCGGTGGTGTACCGGATCGACATGCGCGACCCGAACAGCCTGTTCGTGTCCCAGGCGTTCCGGATGCGCAACCGCGACCTGATCTACGTGTCGAACGCGCCGTTCACCGAGGTCTCGAAGGTGCTCTCCGCCTTCAGCGGCGTCACCGGCCCGATCTCGTCGGTCGCCACGGCCTACTATTACGCGAAGTAAAGACGGGACGACGGCCGACAGGGCGCGGAAAAAAATCGCGTTTCCCCGCGTCCTCGCGTAAGGGCATCGGGTGCGGTGCGGAAATGCGGCGCGGATGCCGCATGCCTTCCGCCTGTGGTCGCCGCGCGCAAGGATGCCTAGAAGAGCCCGATGAAGATCGGACGCGTCGTCCCCGCCAGCGGGCCGTTCCGGCCCGCGCTGATATCCTTGAGCCTGTGTGTCGCGCTCCTCCCGGCCGTGCCGGCGAAGGCCGATGTGGTGATCGGCGTCGCGGTCCCGCGCTCGGGTCCCTATGTGGCGGTGGGCGAGCAGGTGCTGCGCGGCGTCGAGGCCGCGGCGCGGGACGCCAACGCCATGGGCGGCCTCGACGGCCAGCCCGTGACGCTCGACGTGCAGGACGATGCCTGCGACTCGAACACCGCGACCGCGGTGGCCAACCACTTCGTGCGCGGGAACGTGCGTCTCGTCGTCGGGCATGTCTGCTCGAACGCCTCGATCGCGGCCTCCGACATCTACGCCCAGAACGGCATGGTGATGATCACCGCGGCCTCGGTGGCGGCCCGGCTCACCGACCGGGGGCTGCCGACCGTGTTCCGGGTCTGCGGGCGCGACGACGATCAGGCCCGCCTGTCGGCCGCCGTGCTGGCCGAGCGGTTCCGCGACCGCAAGATCGCGCTGATCCAGGACCAGACCCCGGCCTCGCGGGCGCTCGCCGCCGCCACCAAGGACAATCTCAACCGGATCGGGGTCAACGAGGCGCTGTCGCTCTCGTTCTCGCCGAGCGACGCCGACGATGCCGCCCTGGCCGACCGCCTCAAGGGCGCGGGGATCGATGTGGTGTATTACGGCGGCGACGCCAGCGAGATGGGGCGCCTCGTGAAGATCGCCGCCGATCGGGGGTTTCGCCCGCAATGGTTCGGCACTTCGGCCATCGCGACGTCGGACTTCGCCAAGATCGCGGGCCCCGCGAGCAACGGCGTGCTGATGACCTTCTACCTCGATCCGAGCCGTCAGCCGGCCGCCGCCAACGTGGTGAAGGCCTTCAAGGCCGAGGGCGTCGACCCGACCGGCTCGACGATCTACGGCTACGCGGCCATGCAGGCCCTGGTGGCGGCCGGCAATTTCGCGCATTCGGCCGAGCCGAAGCCGATCGCGCAGGCGCTGCACACGGAACGGTTCGACCTCGTGCTCGGCACGGTCGGATTCGACGCCAAGGGCGACGTCACCGCGCAGGGCTACGTGCTCTACGTGTGGAAGGACGGGAGCTTTACGCCGGCGGGGAAGTGAGGCGTTTCGCGCGGCTCCGAGCCGATATGTGGCCGGAGATGTCGCTCTGCCTGGACCGACGTTGACCTCCGGCATTCGCCGAGCTCAGATCCGGCGATGGATTTCGGCGGAATCACAATCCGGTGCGCCGTGTCGAGCGACGCGGCCACGGTCGCATCCCTTCACACGGCCAGCTGGCGCGACGCCTATGCGACGGTCCTGGATCCGACTTACCTCGCCGGGCCGATCGCGGACGAGCGTCGTTTATTTTGGTCGGATCGTCTCGGACGCCCGGACCCACGCAGAACGATCCTCCTCGCGGAAACGACGGACGCGACCGCGCTCGGCTTCGGATGCGTCTATCGCGACCGCGATCCGGTCTGGGGCAGTCTGATCGATAACCTGCACGTCCTCCCGCGGATGCGCGGGAGGCGGATCGGGGCGTATCTCATGACGGCACTCGCAGGCTGCGTCGAACCAGAGGCGGACCTGAAAGGGCTCCACCTCTGGGTGTACGAGGCCAATGCAGCGGCATTGCGCTTCTACCTTCGCCTGGGGGGCGAAGTCGTGGAACGCGGCGCGTCGCAAATGGCCGCCTCGAGAGGTGCGGCGATCCTGCGCGTCTTCTGGCCGGACATGGCAGTGCTGGCGGCCTGATCGGGTTGAGCCTGTTCGACGGGAGCAAAGTGTTCCGCCTCGCGCTGGCGGATCAGGTCATGGTTTCGAAAGGTCGAGACCTGTCGCGGGTCCAGGGTAGAGCCCTGGTGACTCTCTCAGGGCTCTGCCCTGAGAACCCGCCAAAGGGCGAAGCCCTTTGGAAACCCAGGCTTTCAGGGCGAGCAGGCTCTCAGGGTATCGACGGCGATGCGGTCGGGCGTCCCGCTTCGCTGGCGGCCGGCACCTCTTCCAGGCGCCCCGTGGCGACATCGTAGACGAAGCCGAAGATCGGGATGAAGGCCGGGACCAGGGGATGCGCCCGGATCCGTCGGACGTCGCTGGCGACGCTGCCCAACCGGTCGGAGATCGTCAGCCAGTCGATCGTGCGGCCGGCCGGCGAGCCGCCGCCGTGACGGGGATTCGACCACGTGGTTCCGTCGAACTGCGCCGTCTCCAGGTTGTCCTCCAGGAGATCGCCGATCACCGCGTCGGTGAACAGCTCCATGCCGCAATTCGTGTGGTGGATCACGAACCACGTCGTCGTGCCGAGCAGCTTGTGCGAGATTACCAGCGAGCGGATGGCGTCGTCGCTGGCCCGGCCACCGGCATTGCGGATGACGTGGGCATCACCCTCGGCCAGGCCGGCATATTTCGCCGGATCGAGCCGCGCATCCATGCAGGTGAGGATGGCGAAGCGCCGGGCAGGCGGAAGGGCGAGGCCACCCTTGTCGAACCCCGCGGCATAGCGGGCATTCGCGCCGAGCACCGCGTCGTAGACCGCGCGGCCGCTTTCAGTCGTGTCGGGCATGCGCCGTCCTCCTGTAGCAGACGGCCAGGATCACCAGGGAGGCGGCGAGGTCCGGGCAGGCGAGGGCGCCGCCATCGATCATCGGGAAGGGCGGGATCCGGTCATCGGAGGCGGACGGCTCGGGATGCGGCGCGGCCGTCCGGGCGATGAGGCGCCGAAGGAGAGTGCGCATGGTCAGGCCGCCTGGGCGAGACCGCCGGCCGCCGCCAGCGCCTGATCGAGATCCGCCAGGATGTCGTCGAGATGCTCGATGCCGACGGAGAGGCGGACATACCCGTCGGAGACGCCCGTGGCGTGCAGCGCCTCCGGGCCGAGCTGGGAATGGGTCGTGCTCGCCGGGTGGATCGCGAGGCTGCGCGCATCGCCGATATTGGCCACGTGGTAGAACAGCCGCAGGGCATCGATGAACCGCCGCCCCGCCGCGCGGCCCGCCGCCAGTTCGAACCCGACCAAGCCGCCATAGCCGCCGGTCAGGACCCGGTCGGCCCGTTCGCGGGCCTCGCCGCTCTGGAGGGCCGGGTGGATCACCCGCGCGACCTCGGGCCTGCCCTGCAGCCATTCCGCCACGCTCTGTGCGTTGCGGCTGTGGCGCTCGATGCGCAGCGGCAGCGTCTCCAGGCCCTGGAGCGTCAGGAAGGCGTTGAGCGGCGATACCGCCGGCCCGAGATCGCGCAGGAGCCGCACCCGGGCGCGCAGCACGTAGGCGACCGGCCCGATCGGCTGGGCGGCTTCCGTCCAGATCGCGCCGTGATAGCTCGCGTCGGGCGTGTTCAGGGCCGGCTGGCGCCCGGGATGGGCTGCCCAATCGAAGGTCCCGCCGTCGATGATCGCCCCGCCGATCGCGATGCCGTGGCCGGCGATGTACTTCGTCGTCGAGTAGACCACCACGGCCGCGCCGTGGTCGAACGGCCGGGCGATCAGCGGCGCCGCGGTGTTGTCGACGATGAGCGGGATGCCGAGCGGACGGCCGATCTCCGCCACCTCGCGGATCGGGAAGACCGCGAGCTTCGGGTTCGGCAGGGTCTCGGCGTAATAGGCCCGGGTCCGGTCATCGGTCGCCCGGGCGAAGGAAGCCGGATCGGCCGGATCGACGAAGCGGGTCTCGATGCCCTGCTCGGCCAGGGTGTTGGCGAACAGGTTCCAGGTGCCGCCGTAGAGATCGGTCGAGGAGACGATGTTGTCGCCGGCCCGCGCGAGGTTCTGCACGGCAAGCGCGGAGGCCGCCTGACCGGAGGCCAGGGCGAGGGCGGCCGCGCCGCCTTCGAGGGCCGCGAGGCGCTGCTCCAGCACATCCACCGTCGGGTTGGTGACCCGCGTGTAGATGTTGCCGAGCTCCTTCAGGGCGAACAGGCTCTCGGCGTGGTCGGTGTCGCGGAACTGGTACGAGGTGGTCTGGTGGATCGGCACCGCCACGGAGCCGCTCGTCGGGTCGGCCCGCCAGCCGGCATGGAGGGCGAGCGTTTCCGGTCTCGCGTGGGACAGATCCTGGCTCGGCATGGTGCACGTCTCCCTGCGGAGCGCCGCCCGAGGCGCCCATGCAGGGATCTTTCGGCGGGGCCGAACGACAATCAAGGAAACCGGAATTCGTATTTTCCGGCGCCCACGGGCACCTCATCCCCGCGGCGCGCACCCGAGAGAAGATGCCGGTTCCCGGCCGATCCGCGCCTCGCGAATCGGCCCGTTCAGGCCTCCGCCGCGTCCACCTCCGCCCCGCGCCCCAGCCCCCGCAGCAGCTCGGCGAGGTGTGGGCGCACCTGCAACTGCAGGGCGTGAAGTTGCCGCACTGCCTCGCTCAACCGCCCCTTCCGGCCGAGCTGCGCGTCCGCGAATCCGATCATCCGGGCGTTGGGCCAGGCGGGCTCGCGCAGGGCATGAAGCCGCGCCACCAGGGCGTCGGCCGGAGCCTCCGGCTCGGCCTGCGCGAACAGCATCAGCAGCGCCGCGGTGGAGCGCGACAGGCCGTAATGGCAATGCACCAGCAGATGCGCCGCCCCGTCGAGCTGCCGGCCGAAGGCGAGGATCGCCGCGACATCTTCGGGCTCGGGCGGCACGAGGCCGTCGCCGGGCCCGAGGCAATCGTGGAAGCGCAAAGTCGTGCGGGTATGGTCGCCATAGGCCGCGAAGGCCTCGGGCTCGGGCGTGCCGGGATCGAGCAGCGACAGGACGTGGCTGACGCCGCGCGTCCCGTGGCCGGCCAGTTCCTCCAGGCCGCAGACGGTATGCAGGGTGACGGAGGGCGTGGGTTGCATCCCCCGCGCCTAGCACGCGTCATCGCGGGTTTCGAGCCGCGACGGAACTGCCGCCGCCGCCCGCGGCTTTCGAGAACCGGTGCGGACATGCTAGCTGCGGCCGGCGAATCCGCGCCGGACGGAACTCACACGCTCGGACGAGATGCCGTTGGACGACACGCTTATCGCGCGCCCCTCGAAGGCCGGAACGCGGCGCAGCCTCCTGGCCACCGGCCTCGGTGCGGCCGTCGCCGCGCCGCTCGCCGCCCCGGCCCGGGCCGAGGGCGCCCCCGAACTGCATTGGCGCCTGTCCTCGGCCTACGCCAAGACCCTGGACATCCTGTTCGGTGCCTCCGAGAGCCTCAGCCGGATCGTCGCCGAAGCCACGGACGGCCGCTTCCAGATCAAGGTCGTCGGCCCCGGTGAACCGGTGCCCGCGGAGGGGCTGCTCGACGCCGTCGCGGCCGGCACCGTCGAGATGGGCCACGGGCCGGCGACCCTCGGCATGGCCAAGGATCCGACCTTCGCGCTCGCCACCGCGGTGCCGTTCGGCCTCAACGCCCGGGGCGCCGCCGCGTGGTGGCAGGCGGGGGGCGCGGCCGAGCTGTTCGCCGAGGTCTTCGCGAAGGCCGGTCTCGTCTGCCTGCCCGGCGGCAATACCGGCGCGCAGATGGGCGGCTGGTTCCGGCGCGAGATCAAGAGCCTCGCCGATCTTCAGGGGCTCAAGTTCCGGATCGACGGCATGGGCGGGCAGGTGCTCACCAAATTCGGCGTCCAGCCCCAGTCGATCCCCGGTCCCGAGATCTACGCGGCCCTGGAAGCCAAGAAACTCGACGCCGCCGAGTGGATCGGCCCCTACGACGACGAGCGCCTCGGGCTGCAGAAGGTCGCGCCGGTCTACCATTATCCCGGATTCTGGGAGGGCGGCGCGATGCTGCACTTCTGGTTCAACGCCGAGGCCTGGAAGGGTCTGCCGAAATCCTATCAGGCCGTCCTGCGGGCCGCCGCCGCCCAAGTGGGCGCGGAGGTTCAGGCCAAGTACGACGCGCGCAACCCCCAGGCCCTGCGCCGGCTGGTCGCCGGCGGCGCGCTGCTGCGGCCCTTCCCCCAGGAGGTGATGGAGGCCGCCCTCAAGAACGCCAACGACGTCTATGGCGAGATTGCCGCCAAGAACGCTGATTTCCGGCGTGTCTACGAGGCGATGCGCACCTTCCGCAACGAGGAATACCTCTGGTTCCAGGTGGCGGAATACACCTACGACAACTTCATGATCCGCGCCCGGGCCCGGGGATAGGGTTGTTCCTTCCCCGGGCGCATGAGGCGCGCTTAATGCAGCTTCACCCGCGGCTCGGTGCGGCGGGTGAGGGCGCGCGCGAGGGTGTCGAGCGCCGTCTTGACGGTGCCGTGGAGCGCCTGCTCGTGCATCTTGTACAGCGAGCGGTACATCACCCGGGCGAACAGCCCGGCGATGAGCATGTTCTTGCCGCGCACGAAGCCCATCAGGCTGCCGACCGTCGAGTATTCGCCGAGCGAGACCAGCGATCCGAAATCCTTGTACTTGAAGGGCTTGAGTGGCCTGCCGTCGATCTTCGCCTGGATCTGGCCGATCAGATGGCTCGCCTGCTGGTGGGCGGCCTGGGCGCGCGGCGGCACCGGCGTGTCGGAGCCCGCCTCGACCAGATAGGCGCAGTCGCCGATCGCGAAGATGTCGGGGTCCCGGGTCGTCTGGAGGGTCGGGGTCACGACAAGCTGGTTGGTGCGCGTCGTCTCCAGGCCGCCGATCCCCTGGAGAAAGGGCGGCGCCTTCACGCCGGCCGCCCAGACGACGAGTTCGGAGGGAATGAAGGTGCCGTCGGCGAGTTGCACGCCGTCCGCCCGCACCTCCGTCACCCGCGCCTTCACGCGGACATCGACGCCGATCTTGTTGAGGAGCTGCATCACCTCGGCCGAGAGGCGCTGCGGCACCGCCGGCAGGATGCGATCGGCCGCCTCCACCAGCGTGATGCGGATGTCCTTGCTCGGATCGATCTTGTCGAGGCCGGTCGAGACCACGTGCCGCAGGGTCCGGTGCAGCTCGGCCGCCAGCTCGGTCCCGGTGGCGCCGGCGCCGATCACCGTGACGTGGAGCTGCCCGGGCCGGACCGGGCCGGCCTGGGTGTGCGCCCGCAGCGAGGCGTTGACGAGGCGCCGGTGGAAGCGCACCGCCTGGTCCTGGGTGTCGAGCGCGATGGCGTGCTCGGCCACGCCCGGCGTGCCGAAATCGTTGGTGGTGGAGCCCACCGCCATCACCAGCGTGTCGTAGGGAACCGTACGCTCCGGCGTGACCTCACGGCCCTCTGCGTCGTGGCTCGCCGCGAGCTGGATCGTATGGGCCGTGCGGTCGAGTCCGGTCATCTGCCCGATCCGGTAGCGGAAGCCGTGGATGTGGGCGTGATGCAGGTAGTCGACCGCGTGGTGGCCCACGTCGAGGCTGCCGGCCGCGACCTCGTGGAGCAGCGGCTTCCAGATATGCGTCCGGGCGCGGTCCACCAGCGTGATGTGGGCGCGCTTGCCCCGCCCGAGCTTGTCGCCGAGCTTCGTCACCAGCTGGAGACCGGCGGCGCCGCCACCCACCACGACGACGCGATGCAGACCTGACTCGTTCTCGACCGATGCCATCGACACTCTTTCCGCTCCCGCACCGGGATTAAAACGCCGGCCTGCTTACACGGGCCGGGTGTCCGATTGCCACATCTGCCTGCCGAGGGCACCCGTGACGAAGCCACGCGTGCCCGAAACCCGCACCGCGAGTCAGGCCGGTGGGTCAGGGCTGCGGGGCGCCGGGCTGACGCAGGGGATGAGCCTCGGCCACCGCCGGCAGGGCGAGGCATTCGGCGGCGATCCGTCCGACCGTCGGGTAGGCCGCCGTGTCCACGCCGAAGATGCCGGTGCCGACCCAGAGGCTGACGAGGCAGAGATCGGCGTGGCTCACCGCGTCGCCCTGGCAGAACCGGCCGGTCCCGGGCTCCCGGGTGAGTCGGGCCTCCAGGGTGCGCAGGCCGGTCTCGAAGGCGTTGCGCAGGAAGTCGAGCATCCGCTCCCGGGGCAGGTCGTAATGCTCCATCAGGAAATTGCGCACCCGCGGCACGTAGAGGGGGTGCGTGTCGCAGGCCACCACCTGCGCCAGGGAGCGCGCCCGCGCCCGGGCCTTCGGCTCCTCCGGCAGCAGGCGCACGCCGCCTTTCGTCTCCTCCAGATAGTCGAGGATCGCGAGCGACTGGGTGAGCGGCGGGCCGTCGCCGTCGAACAGGGCCGGCACGGCGGCCTGGGGATTGATCGCCAGGAATTCCGGCTTGTGGTGGTCGCCCGCGTCGATGTCGATGAAGGTCTCCTCGTAGGGGATGCCCTTCAGCTTGAGGGCGATCCGCACCCGGAAGGCGGCGGCCGAGCGCCAGTTGCCGTACATGTGCATGGATGAGGGTCTCCGACGCGGTGGCGGGAGCACAGCCGAGTTTGCGCCCGGCTGCAAGGGGCGACATCCCGATGCGGCCGACCCATATCGCAGGTGTGTTCCGGAGACTGCACGCCATGGCCGATCAGCCCACGCCCCGCGCCTTCATTCCCCTGTCGATCGCGGTGCTCACCGTGTCGGACACCCGCCGCCCGGAGGACGACCGCTCCGGCGACACGCTGGTCCAGCGCCTCACGGAGGCCGGCCACAGGCTCGCGGCCCGGTCCATCGTGCCGGACGAGATCCCGGCGATCCGGGGGCAGGTCGAGGCGTGGCTGCGCGATCCGGGCGTCGACGTGGTGATCACCACGGGCGGCACGGGCTTCACCGGGCGCGACGTGACGCCGGAGGCGCTGGAGCCGCTGTTCGAGAAGCGCATGGACGGCTTTTCCGCCGTCTTCCACCGCATCTCCTACGACAAGATCGGCACCTCGACCCTGCAATCCCGCGCCACCGCGGGGGTCGCGCAGGCAACTTACGTGTTCGTGCTGCCCGGCTCCCCGGGCGCCTGCCGGGACGCCTGGGACGGGATCCTGGCCCAGCAGCTCGACTACCGGCACCGACCCTGCAACTTCGTGGAGATCATGCCGCGGCTGGATGAGCACCTGCGGCGCGGGGCGAGTCTTTCGGCTTGAAGCCGGCGCCACGTCGCTGCCTGCCCCCACGGCGGAGGAGGGCTCCGCAGATAAGCGGCGCGCTTCTTCGCAAAGCTCGAGATGATGGCTTGAACAACCGGATCAAGCCGTACCGCCCCATAGCGAGCGGCCAGGAGGTATCAGACGCCGACAGCCGCGCTTATCTCGCGACGTCCCATTCCTGACCTGCATCAGCTTTCTGAAACGCCTTGCGTGCTTGAAGTCCGCATATCGCACGTTGCTCGGCAGGTCATCGATCTCGAAATACCGGATACGCTGAGCCAGCGATCAGGTTTGAGCGTCGGAGCTCTACGTAAAAAAGTCAGGTATGTCGCTCTGGCGCGGTGTGTGGCCCTGATGAAATTGCCGATACATCTGCCGGGCGCCGGTGCTCTGAATCATGGCCGGCGGATGTTTGAGCGGAAACTTCATCTTCTCGGCGCGTACATGTGCGGCCGGGCTATCAACGAGAGTATGAGTGGCGTCCGGACGATTGAAGCCGACATTGCGCGCGAGCGTGACGTTCGGCACAATGTTAAGAGCGTTATTTATCCAGCACGAATACAGAAATTGATAATCCCAGGTGTCTATCTGTCCTGCATGGGTAAGATCGAAGGGATTCTGGTAGAATTGTACTTCTTCCAAAGAACCAAGATGCGAGGCAAGCCAGTTAACCTGCCTGAGTTGCGGCCATAAAGCCATGGTGCTGTCGTATGCTTGCCATGTCCGGCGCCATGTCGCCCAGCCCCAGGAGGATCCGTACAGCGAGAAATGATAGCTGGATTGCCCTGGAACAGGTCGGCCAACAAAGTTTCCGCTGCAAATCGTAAATATGCGGCTGTCCGTTTCATACCGGTCAAGCATTTCTTCGCAAAATGTAAAAAATGTTTCGTCAGGCCAGACGTCGTCTTCCAAAATAATTGCTCGATCGACCGTTCGAAATACCTCTTCAAGTCCGCTCACTACACGATTTTTGCAGCCGAGATTTATATCAGAATAAATCCTTCTAACATTTGCCGGCCAGTTTATCGCTTCTATTTCCTGTCGCGCCGATCTTACGAGAGGCTCATCCGCGGAGTGACGTGGTCCGTCAGCGATCACAAAAAGATTCTTGGGTGCGACTGGGCGAAGTTGATCGATCAATCCCTTGACCAAATCGGGCCGGTTGAAAATAATAATCGCAACAGGTGTGTCAAACATAACCGCGTACCTTGTCTATTATCGCGTCATTGTTTTTGTTTGTTTAAGTCTAATAGTCCCCAAAGACCAGGATTGGTTGAATGTAATCCGGCTCATTTGCCCAAAGGGTCACGGTGTAATTATGCCGCGCGGTGATCGCAAAAGACTGCGTTTTTAAGAGCCTCTCACAAAACTCCCGCTGCGCTGTCGCGGCCAGAGGGAAATGTCCGGTGCCCGGGAGTTTTGTGAGGAGCTCTAAACCGACCGCGCTCGTGGAGTGCAGGCCGACCCGTTGCTGCCTCGCAGAATCACCGAGTGCCAAGTTTAGCTTAGCCGTGCGGGTGTGGGTTCGGCAAGACTGTCGATTGTGCGTGGCATGCCTGACCCTGCATCGGACTCGCGCTGGGCCGTACCTTCTGGACCCACTCCAACACTTCAGCGGCTGATAACCGGGCCATGTTCATTCTCGCCATAACCCGTCTCCGGCTCACAAAACTCCATAGAGACGTCTAGGCCGCATTCCCCTCCTTGCGGCGCAGGACGGAGTGCTTCCGCCCGTAGAAAAAATACACGACGAGCCCGATCACCATCCAGATCAGCAGCCGCAGCCACGTGTCGAGCGGCAGGCCGGCCATGAGCAGCAGGCAGAACAGGATGCCGAGGATCGGCACAACCGGCACCGCGGGGGCGCGGAACGGGCGCTTCATGTGGCGGTCTGTGCGCCGCAGGTAGATCACCGCGCCGCAGACCAGGATGAAGGCGGCGAGCGTGCCGATGCTCACCATCTCGCCCAGGATGTTGATCGGCACCAGGGCCGCCACCAGCGCGACCCCGACCCCGATCAGCGCCTGGCTCCGGTAGGGCGTCTGGTAGGTCGGGTGGACGTGAGAGAACGTCTTCGGCAGCAGGCCGTCCTGCGCCATGGTGAAGAAGATCCGGCTCTGGCCGTAGAGCAGCACGAGGATCACGGTGGTCAGGCCGGTCAGCGCCCCGAGCTTGATCAGCAGCGCGAACCAGCCGATGCCGATCACGTCGACGCCCTTGGCGATCGGATCGGGGACGTTCAACGCCTTGTAGGGCACGAGGCCGGTCAGAACCGCGGCCACCAGCACGTACAGGATCGTGCAGACGGCGAGCGAGCCCAGGATGCCGATCGGCATGTCCTTCTGCGGCCGGCGCGCCTCCTGGGCGGCGGTCGAGACCGCATCGAAGCCGATGAAGGCGAAGAACACCACGCCCGCCCCGCGCAGGATGCCGCTATAGCCGTAATGCCCGAAGGTCCCGTCGTTCTCGGGGATCAGCGGATGCCAGTTCGCCGAATCGACGTGGCCCCAGCCGAGCGCGATGAAGGCCACGACGACGGTGAGCTTCACCGCCACCATGATGTTGTTGAAGCGCGCGGATTCCTTCGTCCCGCGCATCAGCAGGAGCGTGATCAGCGCCACGATCAGCACGGCCGGCAGGTTGAACAGGGCGGTGCCGCCGCCATCGATCGGCGTGCCGGGCGCGTGCGCGAACTGTGCCGGGATCACGATCCCGACATCCTTCAGGATGCTGGTGACGTAGCCTGACCAGCCCACCGCCACGGTAGCGGCCCCCATGGCGTATTCGAGGATCAGGTCCCAGCCGATCAGCCACGCGAAGAATTCGCCGAGCGTCGCGTAGGTGTAGGTGTAGCTCGATCCGGCAACCGGGATCAGCGCCGCCATCTCGGAGTAGCACAGGCCGACGAACGCGCAGGCGATGCCGCCGAGCACGAAGGACAGCATGATCCCCGGCCCGGCATATTGGGCCGCGGCCGTGCCGGTCAGAACGAAGATCCCGGCGCCGATGATCGCGCCGATTCCCATGGCGGTGATCGACAGGGCGCCGAGGGTTTTCGAGAGCTGCTGTTCGCCCTCGCCGCTCTCGATGATGTCGTCGACCGATTTCCGCCCCATCAGGCCCGACGCATCCATCACAACATCCTCCTGAGGCAGGTCAGCGTGCCTCCGCGTGCAGGGGCCGCAAATCCTTTGCCATAAGCTCAGAGTTGTAGGAGCGATGTGATCGACAACAACGTGGCGGGCCGCAATATTCTTCCCCTCACGCCCGGTCGATACGGGCGATCAACGGGCGAACCGTGAGGCGCGCCGGGAAGGCCGGCCCGTTTCGCAGCGCCTCGCGGCGGACCACGTCGCCTGCCCTGGCCCGGGGGGCGCCGGTCAGGGTCTCGATCCGGCCGACGAGGCGGGTTCGCCAGCCGGCGGCCGGGCGGCGCAGGCGGCCGAGGCCGGTCTCCGGCCGGGCGGTGCCGACGAACCGGTCGAGGGTGCGGATCCAGCCCTCGGCCGGCACGTCTCCAGCCTCCAGACACAGGATCCAGTCCCGTCGCGCCACGGCGGCGCCCGCCGTGTAGGGGCTGCCGCCCCCGTGGACGACGAGGGTCGCGCCGGTCGCCTCGGCGACGGCCGCAACCGCCTCGCTCGCATGGCCCGACACGATCACGGCGTCGCCGATCAGCCCGCCGGCGACACCCGAGACGAGCACGCCGAGGGTATCGGCCAAGCGATCGATCGCGTCCGGATGGGCCGGGTCGGCCAGATAGGTTACCGCAGAGAGCATGAGCGCGCGCATAGACGATTCTGCGCCGCCGTAAACCATTCCCGCGTCTCCGGAAGGCGGGTACGTTACCGAGAGCCGTGTACAAGCGGGCTTTGCCTGAAAAACAGGCGCCCACCGACCGAATGTTCGCTCTATGTTTCACGTGAAACAGAGGTAATCCCCATGGCGGGCGATGCGGCGGGTTCGCAGGATGGGGCGCGATCAGGGGCTGCACGGCGGCTCGCCGCCAGCACGCCGCCCGAGGCCGGGCGCCGTGGGCGGGGGGCGACCTCCAATCCCACCGGCCGTTTCGAGGCGGCGCGGCGGGAAACCTTCCACGATCCGGATTGGGCAGCCGACGATCCCGCCCCGCTGCGCACGCAGGTGACGCCGGAACGGGCGGCCCGGATCATCGCCCGCAACACGTCGCCCGACATCCCGTTCGACCGCTCGATCAACCCCTATCGCGGTTGCGAGCACGGCTGCATCTACTGCTACGCGCGGCCGACCCATGCCTGGCTCGGCCTGTCGCCGGGGCTCGATTTCGAGTCGCGCATCTTCGCCAAGCCGGACGCCGCCCGGCTGCTCCTGCGGGAACTCGCGGCGCCGGGATACAGCCCGGACACGATCGCGCTGGGCACGGCCACCGATCCCTACCAGCCGGCCGAGCGCACCCATCGCATCACCCGGGCGGTGCTGGAGGTGCTGCGGGACGCGCGGCATCCGGTCGGCATCACCACGAAATCCGACCTCGTGCTGCGCGATCTCGACCTCCTGGCCGAGATGGCCGCCGACGGTCTCGTCCTCGTCGCGATCTCGCTGGCGACGCTGGATCCGGTCCTCGCCCGGCGGCTCGATCCCCGCGCGCCCCGCCCGGACAAGCGCCTCGCCGCGATGGCGCGCCTGAGGGAAGCCGGGGTGCCCGTGATGGTCAACGTCTCGCCGATCATCCCGGGGCTGACCGACCACGAGATCGAGGCGATCCTCGCCCGCGCCCGGGAGCATGGCGCGAGCCGCATCGGCCACGCCCTGCTGCGGCTGCCCGGCGAGGTCGCCGATCTGGTGGCCGACTGGTTCGCCGAGCATTACCCGGAGCGGCAGGCGCGCGCCTTCGCGCTGCTGCGGCAGGCCCGGGGCGGGCGCGAGAACGATCCCCGGTTCGGCCACCGCTTCCGCGGCGAGGGTGCCTACGCGGCGATGATCGGCCAGCGCGTCCGGATCGCCGGGACCCGGCTCGGCTACGGCTTCGGCCGGATGGCGCTGAACCGGGAGGCGTTCCGCCGGCCGGGGGCGCAACTGGCGCTGTTCTGAGGGAGCGCCCTGGTCAAGATCTCAGGGCTCTGCCCTCAGAACCCGCCCAAGGGCTCGCCCTTGGGGAACCCCGTCGAACCCCCGGGTGAAGCTCAGCCGATGGTGCGGGCTCCGGCCGAGGGCGGTCAGGCCAGCCCGGTGAACGGCCGTGCCGTAGCCGACGTTGCGCTCCCAGCCGTAGCCGGGATGGCGCAGGGCGAGGCGCCGCATCAGCGCGTCGCGAAACACCTTGGCCAGGATCGAGGCGGCGGCGATCTGCGGCACCAGACGATCGCCGCCGACGACGGCCCGACCAGGCAGCCCAGGCAGCGCGTCCCGACCATCGACGAGGACCGGCGCCGTCATCCCCAGGCGGGCGACCGCGCGCGCCATGGCGTCGAGGGTGGCGGCGCGGATGTTGATGCGGTCGATCAGCGCCCGAGATCCTGCCGCCACGGCGACGCGGGCCTCGGCACGGATCAGCGGCGCGAGCCGCTCCCGCTCGGGCTCGGGCAGGCGCTTGCTGTCGTCGAGGGCGGCGAGCAGGGCGGGCGGGATCGCCGCCGGATCGAACCAGACCGCCGCCACCACCACCGGGCCGCACAAGGCCCCGCGCCCGACCTCGTCGCAGCCGATCGCCGCCGGATAGGCGGTGGCGCGGGACGGATCGAACGGGCGTGCCGTCGCCCGGGCGGCTCGCATGGCCCTCTCCGCAGGATCACCAAAGTCAGGGTTTCAAAAGGTCTGCGACCTTTTGCGAGTGCAGGGCGGCGCCCTGCAGGACAGTCAGGGCTTTGCCCCGACGCGCCACCAAAGGGCAAGCTCTTTGGAAACCCGTTCAGGCGGCATCCCGGACCTGCCGCTCGCCGCCATGCGCCTCGATGATGTTGCCGAAGAACTGGCGGGCACTCACCTCCCAGCCCCGGCGCAGGGCCTCGGCCCGGCACTCGGACCGGGACAGGTCGAGGGCGGCGAGCGCGGCGGCGCGCAGATCCGGATCGAGGATCCCCACCCGGGTACCCCCGATCACGTCGTTCGGGCCCGGCACCGGGAAGGCCGCCACCGGCAGGCCGCAGGCCAGCGCCTCCAGCAGCACGATCCCGAACGTGTCGGTCAGGCTCGGGAACACGAACACGTCGCAGGCCGCGTAGATCGCCGCGAGCGCCGCCCCCGTCCGGGTGCCGAGGAACCGCGCCCCCGGCGCCAGCCCCTGGAGCCGCCCCCGGTCCGGCCCGTCGCCGACCACGATCTTGGTGCCCGGCAGGTCGAGCTTCAGGAAGGCCGCGATGTTCTTCTCCACCGCCAGCCGGCCGACATAGAGGAACAGCGGCCGCGGCAGGCCGGCGAGTTCCGCGGGCGCCGCCGCGCCGGGCGCGGCCGGGCGGAACCGCTCGGTATCGACCCCGCGGGTCCAGCGCATCAGGTGGGTGAAACCCCGGGCCTCCAAATCGCCCTGGAGCGAGGCGGTGCTCACCATCGTGCCGCGGGCGGCCCCGTGGAAGCGGCGCAGATAGGCGTAGGACCACGCCTCCGGCACCGGCAGGCGGGCCGCGAGATATTCGGGAAAGCGCGTGTGGTAGCTCGTGGTGAAGGGCAGGCCGTGGGACAGGCAGTGGCGCCGCGCCGCGTACCCGACCGGACCCTCGGTGGCGATGTGCACATGGGTCGGCCGTTCCGCCCGCCAGCGCGCCGCCACCCGCGCCCGCGCCGCATAGGCGAGGCGGATCTCCGGATAGCCCGGCATGGGCAGCGAGGGGAAATCCGCCGCCGTCAGCAGGGTCGTCTCGAAGCCGTGCTCGGGCGCGCGGCGGACCATCTGCTCCAGGGAGCGCACCACGCCGTTGACCTGCGGATGCCACGCGTCGCTGGCGATCAGGAGTTTCACCGGGGCGTCCTCACGCCACCGCGCGCCGGCCCGGAACCGCCTGCGGCACGGCCTCCGCGGCCCGGGCACGCAGGAGGCTCGGGTAATGCAGGACCTCGATGCGGCCGTCGTAATGCTCCACCAGCCCGGTGCAGGATTCCACCCAGTCGCCGGTGTTGAGGTAGCGCAGGTCGCCGATCGGCCGGTCCGCCGCGTGGTGGATGTGGCCGCAGATCACCCCGTCGGCCCCCTGCCGCCGGGCCTCCTCGGCCAGGATCGTCTCGAACCGGCCGATGAAGCTGACGGCGTTCTTCACCCGCAGCTTCGCCCAGGCCGAGAGCGACCAGTAGGACAGGCCGACCCGCCGCCGCACCTTGTTGAGCAGCGTGTTGAGGGTCAGGGCCAGCGTGTAGGCCCCGTCGCCGAGATGGGCGAGCCAGGGCGAGTGGCGGACCACCATGTCGAACTGGTCGCCGTGGATCACGAGGTAGCGCTTCCCGTCGGCCGCCTCGTGGATCGCGGTCTCGGCGACTTCGATGCCGCCGAAATTCATGCCGACATAGTCGCGCAGGAACTCGTCGTGATTGCCCGGCAGGTAGACGATCTTGGCGCCCTTGCGGACCTTGCGCAGCAGTTTCTGGACGACGTCGTTGTGTTCCTGCGGCCAGTACCATCCGGAGCGCAGCTGCCAGCCGTCCACGATGTCCCCGACGAGGTAGATCGTGTCGGCGTCGTAATCCCTCAGGAACGACAGCAGCATCCCGGCCTGACAGCCGCGCGTCCCGAGATGCAGATCCGACAGGAACAGCGTCCGCACCCGGACCGGCATCTCCTCAACCTCGGCCACGGCTTCCTCTCCCGGCGGCGAACGGTGTCGGAATCCAGAGCGCGATCCCATCTCAGTTTGATGACGCGATCGCTGCGGTTTCCTCCGCAGAAGGCGTGCAGTGCGGCGAAGCTTCTCAACCGAAGATCGGCTTCGTTGCGGCGCACAAAAAATTTTTTTGCCAAGTTCCGGAAGTTTTTCCGGTTTTCCTTTCGAGCATCGCCGCCTCATAATACCAGGAACTGGCGGCCCGTAGGGGCTCGGCCGGGCATGGACAGGAAGGCGGCGAGGACGGCCCCGGGGCCGTTGGACGGGACGGCAATTCGGAGGCGACCGGCGCGCGGGGGCGCGCCGCGACGCGAGCGGCGTGAGGCCGCCTGCCGCTCCGCAGCGCCCCCCACTTCACGGCCTCGGCCGGCGATCGAAGGCGCGTGGAACGCGCCGCGACCGCCACCGGGCCGGCTCCCGAAGAGATTTGGACAACCGGCGCGGGCGCGAGCCCGCGCGCAAGGGATTAATCGGAGGAACCATCATGGCCGCAACCCGGCGCCCCGGTCGCAACCACCTCTTCATCCCGGGACCCACCAACATCCCGGAGCGCGTCCTGCGCGCCATGCACGTGCCGTCGGAGGATCACCGCTCGCCGAGTTTCCCCGAACTGGTGAGGCCGCTGCTGCAGGATGCCAAGATGGTGTTCGGCTCGACCGCCGGAACGGTCGTCCTGTTCCCGTCCTCGGGCACCGGCATCTGGGAATCGGCCCTGTCCAACACCCTCTGCCGCGGCGACACGGTGCTCACCGCCCGCTACGGCCAGTTCAGCCACCTCTGGGTCGACATGGCCCAGCGCCTCGGCCTCGACGTGATCGTCCAGGATGAGGAATGGGGTACCGGCGCCGATCCGCAGAAGATCGAGGAGGCGCTGCGCGCCGACAAGGATCACGCCATCAAGGCCGTGATGGTCGTCCACAACGAGACCGCCACGGGCGTCACCAGCGACATCGGCGCGGTGCGCAAGGCGATCGACGCCGCCGGTCACCCGGCGCTGCTGTTCGTGGACGGCATCTCGTCGATCGGCTCGCTGCCGTTCAAGATGGACGAATGGGGCGTGGATTGCGCCATCGCGGGCTCGCAGAAGGGCTTCATGCTGCCGGCCGGCCTCGGCCTGATCTGCATCAGCCAGAAGGCGCTCAAGGTCGCCGAGGGCGGCACCGGCCGCAACGACCGGCTCGGCCACGCCTACTTCGCCTGGAAGGATCAGCTCGCCGCCAACGCCACCGGCTACTTCCCCTACACGCCGGTTCTGCCGCTGCTCTACGGCCTGCGCGAATCCCTGGCGATCGTGAAGGAGGAGGGGCTGGAGAACGTCTACCACCGCCATCACGTGCTCGCCGAGGCGACCCGTCAGGCCGTGGCGGCCTGGGGCCTCAAGCCCTGCGCCAAGGAGCCGAAATGGAACTCCGACACGGTGACGGCGATCGTGGTGCCGGAGGGCGCCGACGCCGCCAAGGTGATCACCCACGCCTACGAGCGCTACAACCTCTCGCTGGGGGCTGGCCTGTCGAAAGTCGCCGGCAAGGTGTTCCGCATCGGCCATCTCGGCGACCTGAACGAGCTGTCGCTGCTCGGCGCCATCGCGGGCGCCGAGATGGCCATGCTCGATTGCGGCATCAAGGTCACGCCGGGCTCGGGCGTCGCCGCCGCCTCCAGCTACCTGCGCGAGAATCCGCTGCATAAGGCCTGAGCCGCGCACGCGATCGGGGCGGGTCCGGGTTGCCGGGCCCGCCCCGACGCGCAAAGAAGACCAAGATTATCGAGGAAACCGCCCGTCGTCCGAGAGGGGTCCTATGACCAAGAAGATCGTGTTCCTGGACCGTGAGTCCCTCGACGCGAAGGTCCGGCCGTTCAACTTCCCGCACGAATACGTCGAGTACGACTCGACCTGGACGCCGGACGAGATCGTCTCCCGCCTCCAGGGGGCGGAGATCGCGCTGATCAACAAGGTCCCGATGCGGGCCGAGACGCTGAAGCAGCTCCCCGACCTGAAGCTGATCGCGGTCGCCGCCACGGGCACCGACGTGGTCGACAAGGCTCAGGCGAAGGCGCAGGGCATCACGGTCGTCAATATCCGCAACTACGCGTTCAACACCGTGCCCGAGCACGTGGTCGGGCTGATGTTCGCCCTGCGCCGGGCGATCGTGCCCTACGCCAACTCGGTGAAGCGGGGCGATTGGGCGAAGTCCAAGCAGTTCTGCTACTTCGATTATCCGATCTACGACATCGCCGGCTCGACGCTGGGCATCGTCGGCTACGGGGCGCTCGGCAAGTCGATCGGCAAGCGCGCCGAGGCGCTCGGCATGAAGGTGCTGGCCTACGACGTTTTCCCGCAGGACGGGCTCGTCGATTTCGAGACGATCCTTGCGCAGTCGGATGTCATCACGCTGCACGTGCCGCTGACCCCCGACACCAAGGGGATGATCGGCGCCGCCGAGCTCAAGAAGATGAAGAGGAACGCCATCCTCATCAACACGGCCCGGGGCGGGCTGGTGGACGAGGCGGCGTTGCTCGAAGCGCTCAAGGACGGCACCATCGCGGGCGCGGGCTTCGACGTGGTGGCGCAGGAGCCGCCCAAGGACGGCAACATCCTGTGCGAGGCCGACCTGCCGAACCTGATCGTCACCCCGCACGTGGCCTGGGCCAGCAAGGAGGCGATGCAGATCCTGGCCGATCAGCTCGTCGACAACGTCGAGGCCTTCGTGGCGGGCAAGCCGCAGAACGTGGTGGAGTAGCGGGCGGGTTCTCCCTCCCCCCTCTGCGGGGGAAGGTGGCCCCTGCGTCAGCAGGGGTCGGGAGAGGGGAACCCGGTTTCCGAAAAGGGCAGAGCATTGGTGAGCGGTGCGCCTTGTTCTGCACGGTCGCTCCCCTCTCCCGACCCCCTTCGGGGGCCACCCTCCCCCGCAGAGGGGGGAGGGGGACGCGCGGATCCCGCCCCTGATTCCGATCACGATCAAAAGACACCCTGACGGCGCCTTGAGGGCGCGACGGAAAGGTCCCAAAAGACATGACGAAGAAGCTGCTGTTCCTGTTCGACACCGATGCCGTGCCGAACGTGTTCGACACGGTCGTGGGCTACGACGGCGGCGCCGACCACGTCACCGGCTATGGCGGCGTCAATCCCGACAATGTCGGCGCGCTGGTGGACGGCACGATCTACACCCGCGGCGGCTCCGAGAAGAAGTCGACGGCGATCTTCGTCGGCGGCGGCAACATGGCGGCCGGCGAGGCGCTGTTCACCGCGGTCAAGAAGCGCTTCTTCGGCCCGTTCCGGGTCTCGGTCATGCTCGATTCCAACGGATCGAACACCACGGCCGCCGCGGGCGTCGCGCTGGTGGCCAAGGCCGCCGGCTCGCTCCAGGGCAAGAAGGCCGTCGTGCTGGCGGGCACCGGCCCGGTCGGCATGCGCTCCGCCGCTCTGCTCGCCCGCGAGGGCGCCGAGGTGACGATCGCGGGTCGCGCCCTCGACAAGACCCAGGCCGCCGCCGACCAGATCAACCAGCGCTTCAAGGTCAACGTGAAGGCCGCCGCGACCCCCGACGAAGCCTCGCGCATCGCCCTGGTGAAGGGCACGAACCTCGTGTTCACGGCCGGCGCCATCGGCGTCGAGCTGCTGCCGGAGGCCGCCTGGGCGCAGGAATCGTCCATCGCGTTCGTGGCCGACTACAACGCCCAGCCCCCGACCGGCATCGGCGGCATCGAGGTGATGGACAAGGGCAAGGAACGCAACGGCAAGCAGGCTTTCGGCGCGCTGGGCATCGGCGGCCTGAAGCTCAAGCTGCACCGGGCCTGCGTGGGCCAGCTCTTCGAGAGCACCGACAAGGTGCTCGACGCCGAGGAGATCTATGCGCTGGCCAAGTCGATGGCCTGATCGGGGAGAGGCCCATGTCGGACACGCAGCAGGCGCCGGAAAACGCGTCCATCCAGACCTTCCTGACGGAGCTCGCGAGCGCCGCCCCGACCCCCGGCGGCGGCGGCGCGGCGGCGATCTCCGGCGCCATGGGCGCGGCCCTGGTGTCGATGGTCTGCAACCTCACCATCGGCAAGAAGAAGTATGTCGAGGTCGAGGCCGAATTGAAGGACGTGCTCGCCCGGTCCGAGGGGCTGCGGGTCGTCCTCACCGGCATGATCGGCGAGGACGTCCAGGCCTTCGACGCTGTGATGGGCGCCTACGGCCTGCCCAAGGCCACCGACGACGAGAAGGCGGCGCGTGCGGACAAGATCCAGGCGGCGCTCAAGACGGCCTGCGACGTGCCGCTCGCCTGCTGCCGGGCCTGCCGCGCGGTGATCGACCTCGCGGCGATCACGGCCGACAAGGGGAATCTCAACGTCGTCTCGGATGCCGGCGTGGCGGTTCTCTCGGCCTATGCCGGCCTGCGCAGCGCGGCGCTCAACGTCTACGTGAACGCCAAGGGGCTCGAGGACCGGGATTTCGCCGACGAGCGGTTGAAGGAGCTGGAGGAATTACTTTCGGATGCCGGCGCGCTGACCGAGAAGGTCTACGGGATTGTGAAGGCCAAGGTGAACTGAACGATCGTGCGCATCTCCCTCCCCCGCAGAGGGGGAGGGGATGCGCGTTGCTGTCGCTGAAGCTTTATACTTGCCAGCGCATCCAAGCCCAGTTCCCAAATTCCTGATCGACAGTCGAGGCCGGGTGCATCATGCCCCGGCCTCGTTGTCGTTCTGTATGTTGCATTGCGGAATAGAATACGATCTGTGTTGCGGCCGCGAAAAAGTCGCGATCAATCAGCAGCTTAAAAAATTTGACGGGCGTAATCCTTCGACTCAACTAAAATGAAAAGCGTCGAACGGCGGCAACGAACCGCGGAGGAGGCGCCGAATGGACGTCCACGAGTATCAGGCCAAGGAGCTGCTTGCGAGCTTCGGCGTGGCCGTCCCGAAAGGCGCGATCGCGTTCAGCCCGGATCAGGCGGTCTACGCGGCGACCGAGCTCGGCGGCTCGTTCTGGGCCGTGAAGGCGCAGATCCACGCGGGTGCCCGCGGCAAGGCCGGCGGCATCAAGCTGTGCCGGACCTACAACGAGGTCCGCGACGCCGCCAAGGACCTCCTCGGTAAGCGCCTCGTCACGCACCAGACCGGCCCCGAGGGCAAGCCGGTGCAGCGGGTCTACGTGGAGACCGCCGACCCGTTCGAGCGCGAGCTCTATCTCGGCTACGTGCTGGACCGGAAGGCCGAGCGCGTCCGCGTCATCGCCAGCCAGCGCGGCGGCATGGACATCGAGGAGATCGCCGCCAACGAGCCGGATTCGCTGATCCAGGTGGTGGTCGAGCCGGCGGTCGGCCTGCAGCAGTTCCAGGCGCGCGAGATCGCCTTCCAGCTCGGGCTCAATATCAAGCAGGTCTCGGCCGCGGTGAAGACCATCATGAACGCCTACCGGGCGTTCCGCGATTGCGACGGCACCATGCTGGAGATCAACCCGCTGGTCGTCACCAAGGACGACCGGGTGCTGGCCCTCGATGCCAAGATGTCGTTCGACGACAACGCCCTGTTCCGCCGGCCCAGCATCGCCGACATGCACGACCCCTCGCAGGGCGATCCGCGCGAGGCCCAGGCCGCCGAGCACAACCTCAGCTACATTGGCCTCGAGGGTGAGATCGGCTGCATCGTCAACGGCGCGGGTCTGGCCATGGCCACCATGGACATGATCAAGCACGCGGGCGGTGAGCCGGCGAATTTTTTGGATGTCGGTGGCGGTGCTTCGCCTGAGCGGGTCGCCACGGCCTTCCGGCTCGTGCTCTCGGACCGCAACGTGAAGGCGATCCTCGTCAACATCTTCGCCGGCATCAACCGCTGCGACTGGGTCGCGGAGGGCGTCATCCAGGCGGCCCGCGAGGTCAAGATCGACGTGCCGCTGGTGGTGCGGCTGGCCGGCACGAATGTCGAGGCCGGAAAGAAAATCCTGGCCGAGAGCGGCCTGGATCTCATCACCGCCGACACCCTGTCGGAGGCGGCCCGCAAGGCGGTCGACGCCTGCGCGGCGGCCAAGGGTTCCCAAGACAAGACCCGGCACTGAGGGGAGACCGCGCCATGAGCATCCTCATCGACGAGACCACCCCGATCATCGTCCAGGGCATCACGGGCGACAAGGGCACCTTCCACGCCAAGGAGATGCTCGACTACGGCACGAACGTCGTCGGCGGCGTCACGCCGGGCAAGGGCGGGCGCACCCATCTCGGCCTGCCGGTGTTCAACACCGTCAAGGAGGCGGTGGCGGCGACCGGCGCGACCACATCGATCACCTTCGTGGCGCCGCCCTTCGCGGCGGATGCCATCATGGAGGCGGCCGATGCCGGGCTGCGGCTGGTCTGCTCGATCACCGACGGCATCCCGGCCCAGGACATGATGCGGGTGAAGCGCTACCTGATGCGCTATCCGCGGGATCGCCGCACCATGGTGGTCGGCCCGAACTGTGCCGGCATCATCTCTCCCGGCAAGGCGATGCTCGGCATCATGCCCGGGCACATCTACCTCCCGGGCAATGTCGGGGTGATCTCCCGCTCGGGGACGCTGGGCTACGAGGCCGCCGCGCAGCTCAAGGAGCTGGGCCTCGGCATTTCGACCTCGGTGGGCATCGGCGGCGATCCGATCAACGGCTCGTCCTTCCTCGACCACCTCGCTTTGTTCGAGACCGACCCGGACACCGACGCGGTGCTGATGATCGGCGAGATCGGCGGCCCGCAGGAGGCCGAAGCCTCGGCCTGGATCCGCGAGAACATGTCGAAGCCGGTGATCGGTTTCGTGGCGGGGCTGACGGCGCCGAAGGGCCGGCGGATGGGCCATGCCGGCGCGATCATCTCGGCGGCCGGCGACAGCGCCGCCGAGAAGGCCGAGATCATGCGCTCGTACGGGCTGACGGTGGCGCCGGATCCGGGCAGCTTCGGGCAGACCGTGGCCGACGTGCTGGCGCGGGCGGCGTAGATCCTTCCCTCCCCCTTGTGGGGAGGGACCGAGGGTGAGGGTGGTTCAGGTTAGGGCGTTCCGGTGCCTCCTGCACCACCCCCACCCCCCAACCCCTCCCCGCAAGGGGGAGGGGAATGCAGTAGTGCGCCACGAGGTGGCCCCATGACCCGTACCCTGCACGCAACCCCGGGCCTCGTCGACGCCACGGCCTTTGCGCCGCCGGTGATCGTCGGCACCTCGGCGGAACAGGCTTTGGACATCCTGTTCCAGGCCCTGCTCGACGTCGCCCGCCGGCACGATCCGGATCTGGAAGCCGTGCTGCACGGCACCGCCGACATCTCGCGCTTCTCGCCGCAGATGCTGGCGCGCGCGCTCCAGGTGCAGGGCATCTGGTTCCAGCTGATCTCCATCGCCGAGCAGAACGCCGCGATGCGCCGCCGCCGCCATGTCGAGCGCACGGAAGGCCGCGCCGCGCTCGGCGGCTCCTTCGCCAAGGTCTTTTCCGACGCGCGCAAGCAGGGCGTGCCGCCCGAGAAGATCCAGGCGCTGCTCACCGACCTGCGCATCCGCCCGACGCTCACCGCCCACCCCACCGAGGGCAAGCGGGTGACGGTGCTGGAAAAGTTCCGGCGGATCTACCTCGTGCTGCGCGAGCTGGAGATGCCGCGCTGGACCGACCGCGAGCGCAACGGGCTCATGAACGCGCTGCGCGACCAGATCGAGCTGGTCTGGATGACGGGCGAGCTGCATCTGGAGAAGGCGACCGTCGAGCGCGAGGTGGCCTGGGGGCTGCACTTCTTCGACGAAACCCTGTTCGAGATGCTGCCCGAAACCCTTGAAACGCTGCACGAAGCGCTGGCCGAAGCCTATCCGGGCACCGACTTCAAGGTCCCGCCCTTCTTCCAGTTCGGCTCGTGGATCGGCGGCGACCGGGACGGCAACCCCTACGTCACCGCCGCCGTCACCCGGCAGACCCTGCACCGGAACGCGCTCGCCTCGCTCACCCGCTACCGGGACGGCGTGCGCGAGCTGGGCCGCACCCTGTCGCTCACCGAGCGCGCGCTGCCGCTGCCCGACAGTTTCCGCGCGGAACTCGACCGGCAGCTCGCCGAGAGCGGCCAGGCCCGCGCGATCACCCGGCGCAACCCGGGCGAGCCCTATCGCCAGTATCTCTCCTGCGTCCTGCGCAAGATCGAGGCGACCATCGCCCGCAACGAGGGCGCGCATCCCTCCGGCCCCGATTACGCCAGCGCGGACGGGCTGATCGAGGACCTGCGCGTGCTGGAGCGCGGCCTGACCGAGGCGAAGTGCGGGGCGCTGGCGCGGGACCTCGTCCGCCCGGTCCGCCGGATGGTCGAGATCTTCCGGTTCTCGACGGTCCGGCTCGACCTGCGCGAGAACACCACCCGGACCACCGACACGCTCCACGCCCTCTGGCGCCAGCGCAACGGCGACGGTGAGCCGCCTTCCCTCGGTTCGGCCGCCTGGCGCCAATGGCTCGACGCGGAACTCGCCCGTCCGCGCGATCCGGAGCGCTCCTTCGAGGATCTGCCCGACGCGGCGCGCGAGACGCTCGCCACCTTCGCGCTGGTCGCCGAGATGCGCGAGGCCCTGGACCGCGAGGCCTTCGGCGCCTTCGTGCTGTCGATGACCCGCTCGGTCGAGGATGTGCTCGGCGCCTACCTGCTCGCCAAGGAAGCCGGCGTGTTCCTCGACGCGGCCGGCACCGAGATCTGCCCGCTGCCGATCGTGCCGCTGTTCGAGACGATCGACGATCTGCGCGCCGCCCCGGCGATCATGCGGGCGCTGCTCGGCACGCCGGTGGTGCGCCGCTCCACCCGTTGGCAGGGCGGGGTGCAGGAGGTGATGATCGGCTATTCCGATTCCAACAAGGATGGCGGCTTCGTCGCCGCCAATTGGGAGCTCTACAAGGCGCAGAGCAAGCTGACCCGGCTCGGCGAAGAGCTCGGTGTCGGGATCGCCTTCTTCCACGGGCGCGGCGGCTCGGTGAGCCGCGGCGGGGTGCCGACTCAAAAGGGCATCATGGCCCAGCCGCCGGGCTCGATCCGCGGCCGGTTCCGCACCACCGAGCAGGGCGAGGTCGTCTCGTTCAAATACGCCAACCGCGGCACCGCCGCCTACCAGATGGAACTGCTCGCGGCCTCGGTGTTCGAGCACGCACTGGCCGGCGACGGCGAGCGGGCGGGCCCCGGCCATGACGACGCGCTGGAGGCTTTGGCCGGCGCCTCGCGGGCGGCCTATGTCCAGCTGCTCCAGACCGACGGCCTCGTCGATTACTTCCAGGCGGCGAGCCCGCTCGACGAGATCGCGCTGCTGAACATCGGCTCGCGCCCGGCCCGCCGCTTCGGCGCCCGGTCGCTCTCCGATCTCCGTGCGATCCCCTGGGTGTTCGCGTGGTCGCAGAACCGGCACGTGATCACCGGCTGGTACGGGGTCGGCTCGGGGCTTGCGAGCTTCATCGACGTGCGCGGCCGCGAGGGCGAAGCAACCTTGAAGCGCCTGTTCCAGGAATCCCGCATCCTCCGCCTCGTCCTCGACGAGGTCGAGAAGACGCTGATGATGGTCGATCTCGACATCGCCCGCGCCTATGCGGGCCTCGTCCCGGACGCCGGCATTCGCGATCGCATCTTCTCGATGATCGAGGCCGAATACGCGCTGACCCGCGCGATGGTGCTGCGGGTGAGCGGCGGCGGGGAACTCGCCGAGCGCTTCCCGCTGTTCCGGGACCGCCTGAAGGGCCGGCTGCCGACGATCAATCAGGTGAGCCGCGAGCAGGTGGAACTGCTCGCCCGCTACCGCGCCGAGACCGACGAGGAAAGGCGCGAGGCGGTGAAGTCGGCGCTGTTGCTGTCGATCAACTGCATCGCGGTCGGCTTCGGGGCGACCGGGTGAGGCGGCGCGGGATCTGCACGCACCAAACCCTCTCCCCTCTGCGGGAGAGGGTGGCCCCCGAAGGGGGACGGGAGAGGGGAGCGACGGTGCAGAAGAAGGCGGTGGCCTTCATGAAGGTAGCCTCCCTACCTGAACCCGGGTTTCCCTCTCCCGACCCCTGCTAACGCAGGGGCCACCCTCCCCCGCAAAGGGGGGAGGGAGAGCCGCGCGCCCTCAACAACAAGTCTTGCTCTGTCGCCACGCGGTGCGAGCGCCATTTTCACCGCCGAGCGGATACCCCGCACCGGCATCAGAACCGTCACCAGGAGAGAGACCCCACGATGAGCTTCACCCTGATCCCGCAGGCCAAGGCCCGCCTGCACCGTTCCGAGCTGGCCGTCCCGGGCTCGAACCCGACCTTCATGGAGAAGGCGACCGCCTCGGCGGCCGACGTGATCTTCCTCGATCTGGAAGACGCCGTGGCCCCCGACGACAAGGAGAAGGCCCGCACCAACATCATCCAGGCGCTCAACGACCTGGATTGGGGCAACAAGACCATGATGATCCGCATCAACGGTCTCGACACCCACTACATGTACCGCGACGTGGTCGACATCGTCGAAGCCTGCCCGCGGCTCGACATGATCCTGATCCCCAAGGTCGGCGTACCGCAGGACGTCTACGCCATCGACGTGCTGGTCACCCAGATCGAGCAGGCCAAGAAGCGCGAGAAGAAGCTCGGCTTCGAGGTGCTGATCGAAACCGCCCTCGGCATGGCCAATGTCGAGGCGATCGCCCAGTCCTCAAAACGCCTGGAGGCCATGTCGTTCGGCGTGGCCGACTACGCCGCCTCGACCCGCGCCCGCTCGACCGTGATCGGCGGCGTGAACCCGGACTTCTCGGTGCTGACCGACAAGGACGAGGGTGGCAACCGCCAGACCCACTGGCAGGACCCGTGGCTGTTCGCCCAGAACCGCATGCTGATCGCCTGCCGCGCCTATGGCCTGCGCCCGATCGACGGCCCGTTCGGCGACTTTTCCGATCCGGACGGCTACGTCTCGGCGGCGAAGCGCTGCGCGGCGCTCGGCTTCGAAGGCAAGTGGGCGATCCACCCGAGCCAGATCGATCTGGCCAATCAGGTCTTCACCCCGTCCGAGGCCGAGGTCACCAAGGCCCGCCGCATCCTCGAAGCGATGGAAGAGGCCGCCAAAGCGGGGCGCGGCGCCGTCTCGCTCGACGGCCGCCTGATCGACATCGCCTCGATCCGCATGGCCGAAGCGCTGATCGAGAAGGCGGATGCGATGAAGGGCTGATTCGACGGAGGCGCAACGTCGGTTGCGCCTCTCCGGGACGCCAGTGGTACGGATGTCCCGCGGGCTTCACCGGCCCGCCCGTGATTGGCCGCAAGTTCTTGTGTGACCTCGGCCGGTTGCGGCCGGGAGTCGAACGAATGGTCATCGTTCTGACGATCGCCAGAACAGAAAGCGGCGAGTGGAGCTTCACCCTCCGCTTCGCCAAGAACCAGCGCGCGAACGCTGATTCTACCGCCTCCCCAATGGGAAGGATGGTGTCGTTCAGAACGGCCGGTCATCCGGCAGACGCGCCGCCGCCATCTCCCCCGGCGTCGGATCGCGCCGGATTTCGATCCCCTCCCGCCAGTCCGCCGCGATCAGCCCGAGCCGGGCGAAGCCGTCGAGCCAGCCGTCCATCGGCCAGAGGCCGTGCCGCGCCTGGAACCGCGACGCGTTGGCGACGATGTCGCGAAAATGCTGGAGCGGCGGGTCGTAGCCCGGGTGATGCTGGTGATAGGCCCGCGGGCCGCCGAGGAACAGGATCGGCACCCCGGCCGCGTCGGCCCGGAACGCCAGATCGGTATCCTCCGCCCCGTAGCCGGAGAACGATTCATCGAAACCGCCGAGCCGGTCGTAGGTCGCGGCGCGTACGGCGAAGGCCAGCGACCAGAACAGGCCCGGTTTCGGGGCCGGCACCACCATCCCGGCGGGCGGGAAGGCGCGCACCGGGTGCGGATGCCCCAGCCGGTCGAGGTCGGCCTCCCGCCAGTCATCCGCCACGGCGCCGGCCGGCAGGTAGCCGATCTCGCAGCAGATCAGGCCGTCATGCTCAGTAACCGCCCGGGACAGACCGGCGACGAGCCCCGCCGAGGGGATGCAATCCACGTCGAGGAAGATCAGCGTGTCGGTCCGCGCCGCCCGGCGGCCGGCATTGCGCGCGGCCGCCAGCGGCAGGCCGGCATGGGGGAACGCGACACGCTCCACCGGGAAGGGCAGCGTCGGGAGAGGGGCCGCGTCACCGATCTCCACCACGATGCAGGCAGCGGGCTGCGTCCCTCGGGCGAGCCCTTCGAGCAGGCGGGCGAGATGCGCGTCCCGGCCCTTGTTGAGGGTGATGACCGTGGCGCTCACGCGGGCGACCCGGCGCGCAGGACGTCGAGCCGATACGCGGCCGTCCGGGATTGATGCAGCAGGCCGGCGAACGGCGCCGCCTGCGTGATGAAGCCCTCGGCCGCCGCGTCGCCGGATTGCGGATAATCGGTCACCCCGAGCCAGTGAACCAGGATCAGGTCGCCGCCGGGCTCGATCGCCTCCCCGGCCCGGCGCACCAGCGCGGTCAGATCCGACGGCCCGAGGAAGTACAGGAACTCGGATAGCACCATGAGATCGAACCGGCCTTCGGGCCAATCGGCCGGCATGGCGCCCTGCCGGATCTCGACGTTGGGCCGGTCGGCGCAGCGGGCGCGCGCGGCCTCGACCGCGGCGGGGACGAGGTCGACGGCGAGCAGACGGTCGCAGCGCTCGGCGAGGGCGCGGGTGAAGACGCCGATCGAGCAGGCCGGCTCGAAGGCCGACCGATAGCGCGCCCGCGGCAGGGCCGCGAGCGTCGCCGCATATTTGTCGCGCTCGTAGGCCGAGCTGGTGAAGCGCCAGGGATCCGGATCGCTGGCGTAGATGCCCGCGAAATAATCCGCCGGCACGGTCTCCGTCCGCCGGCTCATGCAGGGACCGTGACGAAGCGCTCGTAGGGGCCGCACAGCCGTTCGATCATGGCGGGCTCCAGGCGGAATCCCTGCGGATCGTCCGCGATCAGATCGGTCGTCTGCGATTCGTGTGCCGCGACCGCGCGGGCCTTGGTGGCGCGATACGGCGCAACGTCGAGGCGCAGGCCCGTCGGGGCGGGGCCGACCTCGGTCTCGGGCGGCAGGGTCCAGCCCCAGACCGGATATTCGTAGATGCGCACGTGCGGCATATGGGGCCGGGCGAGGCCGACGATGGCGGCTGCCGCCTTGTGATCGCAGTGCGGGTCGTGCCGCCAGGTCACGAACACGGCACCCGCGTCGCAGTCGGCCGCGGCCCGCGCGACCGCCCGCGCGGCGTCCTCGGCGACCGGGCCGTCGCTCGGCACATGCGCGTCGGGCAGGCGCAGGAAGGTGACGTCCCCCGCCGCGAGGCCGAGGACCGCTACCGCCCGCACCGTCTCGGCCTCGCGCAGGGTGCGGAGCTTCTCGGGCGGATAGAGCCGGGAATGGGTGTGCGAACCGCAGCCGTCGCTGACCACGACGAGCCGGACCGCCCGCCCCTCTGCCCGTGCCGCGGCGATCAGGCCGCCGCAGCCCAGGCTCTCGTCATCGGGATGCGGCGCGACGACGACGAGGCCGCCGGCTCCGACCAGCGCGTCGAGGCTGCCGAGGGGAAGGGCATCGGCAGCCGCCAGGAAGGCATCGGCGCGCATCAGAGGGCCACCGTCCGGGCAGATGCGAGACGCGCGGTACTCCGGGGGCGGAGGCTGAGAGGGTCGGTCACGGATCGCTCCAGGCAGTCAGCATGGCGTGACCCCGGATATCGACCCGAACGCCTGAACGCGCCCTGAGCGGCGCGTTCGGACTACCGGTCGTTCTCGGTGGTGAGAGCGCCGAGGCGGGTCCCCTCGTCGGTACCGGACGCTTCTGCCAAATGGACACCCGGCGTCGGCGATTCGGTGAAGACCGCCCCGGCCGTGCAGAAGGCGCTGCGGAGAGCCTCGATCTGCCCGCTCGGCAGATCACCGTAACCGCCCTCGAAATCGCGCACGCGCCGCTCGTCGAGCCCGACCTTCGCGGCGAGGTCCGCCTCGGACCAGCCGAGCAGCCCGCGGGCCGCCCGCGATTGCGCCGGGCTCATCGCCGGAGCGCCCGCGCCGCTCTGCGCACCCTCGTCCGATCCTGCCAAGGCCACTCTCCCGATCTTCAATGATCAACAACGATGACCGCCGCCGATCGTTTCCGGGCGGACGTATCGGCGGCGCGACCACAATTGTGCTGAAATCCTGTCGCATCCGCCAGGGCGCGGGGATTCGGAACGCCTCTGGCGGCGCGTCCGGATCCGGGATGACCTGAGCGCGGAGCGCGCGAGATGGGGACTGAACGATGAGAGGGGTGCTGATCGCAACCTTGGCCTGCGCGGTTCTGGCCGCGGGTGTCACCGCAGCGACGCAGGCGCAGGCCCAGATGGGGGCGCCCACGGGCTTCGGTAAGGGCAACCGCCGTCCCGGCGGCGAGGATGAGAAGAAGCCTCAGTACGTGCCCGGGGCCAAGGCCAGCGAGAAGATCTTCCCGCTCGATTCGACCTGGACGGCGGTGAGCCTCAACGGCAAGCCGTTCTCCGGCAGCGATCGGCCGAGCTTCATCATCGACAAGCAGTACCGCGCCCGCGGCTACGGCGGCTGCAACACCTTCGCGGCCACGGCCTTCCCGCTCAAGGAGCAGCATATCGCGGTCGGCCCGCTCGCGCTGACCAAGAAGAGCTGCGACAAGGGCTTGGCTGCCTCGGAGCAGGCCTTCTTCATCGCCCTGCGCACCTCGGCGGTGTGGGATCTGGTCGGCTCGCAGCTGGTCCTGAAGAGCCCGAACGGCGAGCTGAAGTTCGACCGCGCGCTTTAAGCGATCGTTCACCACGCCGCAGGAAGGCCTGCGGTGATTCAGACGATCTTGGTGGGTGTCGATTTCTACTCCTCGCGTGCCGAGGAGATTACAGATGCCAATTGGGATCGGTATCGGACACGGGGCGGATCTGCGCCCCGGTGCGACGCGGAGCCTGCGCTTCTTCGGCCCCGAAGGGGTCCACGCCGGTGCCCTCTGGCTTGCTGCGACCGTTCCGGTGCTGGGAACGCTGCTGCTGCTCGCCCGGCTCGCGTCCTGACGGAAACGCCTCGCCTAGGGGGCGTCGGTCGTGCCCTGGGATCTGCCCGCTTGATCGGCCCGGGTCGGCTCGGTCGGAGCGTTCGAGGTCTTCACGGGCGGGAACAGGGCCGCCAATCCGGCGGCAACACCGTAGAGAATCGGGTCCGAATTCAATCCCGCCCGCGGGGGATGAAGATCACTTGTCCGCATCATTCGCCTGCGGGCATCGCGCGCATTCGCGAGCATCCGTCCGCGCCCTCACGTCTGTCAGTCACCATTTCGAGATGGGTCAATGCGAGCTTCCGCGATTCGTTGCCGCGGGCGCTTGATTTTTCTTGTCGGGACTGGAGCGGCGGAAAGGCCGGAACGCAGGCCTCAGCCGCGTCGGCGCAGGACCGAGAACGTCTGCGTCTCGGAGGGCGGGCAGCTCGCCGGGATCACGCTCATGATCGCCGCACTCGGGCAGCGCGCCCGGCAGCTCTGGGCCGCCTCGATCTGGTCGCGGCCGCAGGCATCGGCGAAGCACAAGGTCCCGAGATCCTCGCAGGTCGCGCGGAAACCGTCGCGCGGCGCGATCTCGCGCAAATCGGCCGCGGATCCGGCGCCCTGGATCAGCAGGAAGCCCATCAGGCCAATCGATGCCGAGAGCTGCGTCATCCCGTGTCCGATTCGCGTCCGCATTGCATGTCGGGTCAGGCTAGCATTGGCAGCCCGGACGGACCGTGCCATTCCCGCGACAGGCGACACTGATCCACGGCTTCGATCCCGGGCGCGTCCGGATGCCGGTGTCGCCGTCCCGAAGATCCCCCGACGAAAGCCCGCCATGCCGCTCTACGCTCTCGAAGACCATGTGCCGGAGATCGCCGACCCAGCCCGCATCTGGATCGCGCCCGACGCACAGGTGATCGGCCGGATCCATCTCGGTCTCGATGTCGGGATCTGGTTCGGGGCGGCCCTGCGCGGCGACAACGAGCCGATCCGCATCGGCGACCGCACCAATGTCCAGGAGGGCGTGATCATGCACGTCGATCCCGGCTTTCCTCTGGTCATCGGGACGGACGTGACGGTCGGCCACGGCGCGATCGTGCATGGGTGTACGATCGGCGACGGCAGCCTCATCGGCATGGGGGCGACGGTGCTGAACGGCGCCCGCATCGGCCGCGGCTGCCTCGTGGGTGCCAATGCCCTGGTGACCGAGGGTAAGGAATTCCCGGATCACAGCCTGATCGTCGGAGCGCCTGCGAAGGCGGTGCGCATCCTCGACGAGGCGGAAATCGCGGGCCTGCGTCAGGCGGCCCTGCGCTACGTGGAGAATGCGCGGCGCTACGCAGCCGGCCTGCGCCGCATCGACGCCTGAGATCGGTTCAGGCGCCGCCGGACGATCCGGCCCCTCCGGGAGGAGAGGCCGGTCGGAACCCGTTACTTCTTGGCCTTGCCGCGCTCGATCGCCGCTTCGATCAGCCGGTGGGCCTCCTCCTTGTCGCCCCAGCGGACGAACTTGACCCACTTGCCGGGCTCCAGATCCTTGTAGTGCTCGAAGAAGTGCTGGATCTGCTGGATCGTGATCTCGGGCAGGTCGGTGTAGTTCTCGACCCGGTCGTAGCGCTTGGTCAGGTGGCGCGAGGGGACCGCGATGATCTTCTCGTCCTCGCCGCCCTCATCCTGCATCACCATCACGCCCACCGGACGCGCGCTGATGATCGCCCCCGGCACCACGGCGCGGGTGTTGGCGACCAGCACGTCGCAGGGGTCGCCGTCGCCCGACAGGGTGTGGGGGATGAAGCCGTAATTCCCCGGATAGAACATCGGCGTGTACAGGAACCGGTCGACGACCAGCGCGCCGGATTCCTTGTCCATCTCGTACTTGATCGGTTCGCCGCCGAGCGGCACCTCGACGATCACGTTGATGTCGTGCGGCGGCTTCTTGCCGAGCGGGATGGCGTCGATTCTCATGGCGTTCCGCTTCCAGGATCCGGGGTGCCGGTTCTATCCCGGTTCTCTTAGAGGCGCCGCCCGCTCTTGCAAATCGGTCGCCGCTACGGTTCCGCAACGCGCCTGGGGAAACGTTAGCCGAACAGGAAGCCGATCTTCGGAAGCGGAACGCCCGCAACCCGGTCGAGCACCCGCGGTCCCGGCTTGCCGCCGAGGCCTTCGTAGAAGGCGCCGGCGCGCTCGTTGTCCTCCAGGCTCCAGACGCCGAGCTGCGTCAGTCCGAAATCGGCGAGATCGTTGCGGACCGCCCGGAACAGGCGGCGGCCGAGGCCCACACCCTGATACTCGGGCAGGAGATACAGCTCGTCGATCTCGGCCTCGGTGCCCAGAGCCCGGCTGCGCGTCCGCCCGTAGGCCGCGTAGCCGACGATCCTGTCCACCGTCTCCACCACGGCGACGGGGCGCCCCCGGCGCAGGGCACCGCGCCACCATGCCCGGTCGCGGCCGGCGATCAGGCGCTCCAGGGCGACGCCGGGGATGATGCCGCGATAGGCCTCGCGCCACGACGCATCGAACACCTTGGACAAGCCGCCGAGATCGGCCTCGCGGGCCCGGCGGATGCTCGTGGTGCGCGTGCTCATGGGCTTCGGGCCTCCCCTCGTCCGACCGGCGGATAACCCGCGCGGTCCGCCCAGGTTCGATGCCGATCCGGGCAGAGTGAAGGCAAGATCGGCGCCGGAATCCCGCAGCGCGCGGCCCGAAGGCCGATCCGGTGGTGAATTGCCGGCCCGGCGGGCGGCTGGTAGAGCGCGCGTTCCGTCCCCGCGGCAGCCCGGCCTTGTTCAACCGCTTCCTGAAGCCCGAGACGCGCTACGCGCGCCGCATGGCCCGAATCGCCCGCTTCGAGCGGCCGATCGCCGGCCCGGGTGACCGGCTGCGCGCCTGGGCCAACATGCTGCTGATGGATCACGGCGTGTTCCGGCTCGCCTATCTCAACCGCCACCGGGTCGGCTCGGGGGCGCTGTGGCGCTCCGCCCAGCCCGGGCCGCACCAACTCGCCCGCTTCCGGGCCGAGGGCGTCCGCACGGTCATCTCGCTGCGCGGCGGGCGCGAGCACGGCTCCTGGCCGCTGCAGCGCGAGGCCTGCGAGCGCCACGGGTTGAAGCTCGTCGAATTCGTGCTGCGCTCCCGGGAGGCGCCGGACCCGGCGACGATCCTGGCCGCCAAGGAATTCTTCGCCGGCATCGAGTATCCGGCGGTGATGCACTGCAAGTCGGGCGCCGACCGCGCCGGCCTGGCCTCGGCCCTCTACCTGATCCTGCACGAGGGCCGCCCCGTCGCCGAGGCCGCGCGCCAGCTCTCGGCGCGTTATGGCCATCTCCGCTTCGCCAAGACCGGCATCCTCGACGCCTTCTTCGCCCGCTACCGGATCGAGGGTGAGGCGAAGGGGATCGACTTCCTGACCTGGGTCGAGACCATCTACGATCCGGAGGCGCTCAAGCGGGATTTCCGGCCGGGCTTCTGGTCGGATCTGGCGGTGGATCGGGTGCTGCGGCGGGAGTGAACATTCAAGCTATCGCCGCTTCTCCTGGGCCCGAACATAGCTCTTCAGCACCGCGTTGATCCGGGTTTGGTAACCCGTTCCGGAGCTCCGGAAGTGCCGCAGCACCTCCGCGTCGAGTCGAAGCGTGATCTGCTCCTTGCCCTCGGGCAGCACAGCATCCGCTTCGTCCCAAAAACCGGCGGGAATCGCGCCGGCATCGGGGTCTGTGGCCGCGCGCCGTTCGATCTCCGCATCGCTCATGTCCTTGAAGGCATCGCTGAGCGGTTCGGCCGCCGGCATGTCCTCGAACCCTTCAAACCGGACGGTTGCCCTGCGCACGGGCTCGGGCTTCTGCGTAGACCTGCCTGTCATGGCGGTTCGCCTTCCATGCCGAAATGATGCGGATGTCGTTGTCGCGTTCGACATAGACGACCCGCAGCACTGTTTCATCGTAGGCCCCAGGCTGATGAACCGGCGCTCGCCGTAGTCGCGGCGCCTGTCTTCACGAGTCAGCCGGAAATTCCGAAAGATCTCCGCAGCCTGTCGGAATCCGATGAGATGCTTAGCTTGATTCGCTGCATCCTTGTCGGGGTCTCACTGAAAGCCCATGCCGAAGCGTAGTTACAAAACGTCGTTACGGCAATGACGGGGTATGAGGTACCGTCCCGCGCCTGTCACTCCGCCGCCGGCCTTGCCGCCTCGCGGAACGGATGGGCCGGGTAGGTGCCGATCACCCGCAATTCCCGGGAGAAGAAGCCGAGTTCGTCGAGCGCGCGGGCGAGGCCCGGATCCTCGGGGTGGCCGTCCACCTCCGCGTAGAACTGTGTGGCGGTGAACTCGCCGTCCATCATGTAGCTCTCGAGCTTCGACATGTTGACGCCGTTCGTCGCGAAGCCGCCGAGCGCCTTGTAGAGCGCCGCCGGGATGTTGCGCACGCGGAACACGAAGCTCGTCACGCAAGGTCCCGTCCCGGGCGCGACCGGCTCGGCCTCGGGTGAGAACACCACGAAGCGGGTGGTGTTGTGCGCCTCGTCCTCGACATCGCGCGCCAGGATGTCGAGGCCGTAGACCTCGGCGGCCAAAGCCGGCGCCAAGGCCGCCCGGCTCGGATCGCCGAGTTCCTTGACCTCCCGCGCCGCGCCGGCGGTGTCGCCGGCCACCACCGCCTTCAGCCCGAGGCGCCGGATGATCCGTCGGCACTGGCCGAGGGCATGGACGTGGCTGTGGACGCTCTTCAGCGCCGCGATCTGCGTGCCCGGCAGCACCATCAGCTGAAAATGGATCGGCAGGAAGTGCTCGGCCACGATGTGCAGCGGCGAGACCGGGATCAGGTGGTGGATGTCGGCGACGCGCCCCGCGATCGAGTTCTCGATCGGGATCATGGCGCGCTGGGCCCGGCCCTCCGTGACCGCCGCGAAGGCGTCCTCGAAGCTGGCGCAGGGGAGCGGCGTCCAGTCCGGATAGGCCTGCGCGCAGATGATGTGCGAATTGGCCCCGGGTTCCCCCTGATAGGCGATGGTGCGGTCTGTCATGGCTCGCGGATTCGTCGGGCGGTCAGTTCGGGCGCCGGCCCTGGAGCAGGGCGCGGGCGCGGTCCAGGTCGGCTTGGGTGTCGACGCCGAGCGGCAGGTCGTCGACGATCACGGCGTCGATGCGCATGCCGGCTTCCAGCGCGCGGAGCTGTTCCAGCTTCTCGCGGCTCTCCAGCTCGCCCGGCGGCAGGGCGACGAAGCGGCCGAGCGCCGTGCGGCGGTAGGCGTAGAGGCCGATATGGTGCCAGAGCGGCCCGTCGCCCCAGGGGGCGCGGGCGCGGGTGAAGTAGAGGGCGCGCAGCCGCCCGGGGCCGACCGAATGGCCCACGAGCTTCACGACGTTCGGATTGTCGGCCTCGTGCGGGTCGGTGATCGGCGCGCAGAGCGTCACGATGTCGACGGTGCGGTCGGCGAGCGGCACGACGGAGGCGCCGATGATCGCCGGATCGATGGTCGGCAGATCGCCCTGCACGTTGACGACCACATCGTGGCGGCCCTCCGGATCGACGCTCTCGAGCGCCTCGGCGAGCCGGTCGGAGCCGGAGGGATGGTCGGCCCGGGTCATCACCGCGCGGCCGCCCGCCGCCTCCACGACCCGGGCGATCTCAGCCGTGTCGGTGGCCACGACCACGGGGCCGATCCCGGCCTCGACGGCCCGGCGCCAGACATGGACGATCATCGCCTCGCCGGCGATGTCGGCCAGCGGCTTGCTGGGCAGGCGCGTCGCCGCGAGGCGCGCCGGGATCAGGACCAGGGGATCGGACATCGCGTTCGGACCCGACGATTCGCAGCGCACGCCCGGACCGGGACGGCCCGCCGGCGTGCGGGCCGGCTGCTTAACAGGCCGGTCTCCGGTTGTCGTCCCCCGGTCCGGGGCACGGTCTCGGCGAAAAGTTGCCGCCCGGTGACAAGCTTGACGATTCGATGGCACAATTCTGCGCCGGAGCGACGCTGAGGCCCTTGCCGGCATTGTCAGCGACCGTCCGGAACGGCTAAGGCAACCTCGAAATCTTCCAATGTCCGGCGTCCGAGCTCGCTCGCCCGTGATCAGGCGCGCGACGGGCCCGGGCCGAGACGCGAGAAGAGCATGAACTCGTTCGAGGTGAACAAGGTCCTGGGCGCAGTCCTCGGCGCCCTGTTGTTCGCGGCCGGATCGGGTTTCGTCGCCGAATTGATCTACCATCCGAAGCCGGCGGGCAAAGCCGGCTACGACCTGCCCGAGCCGGAGCACGAGGCCGCTGCCGCCGCGGCGCCGGAGGCCAAGGTCGAGCCGATCGCGGTCCGGCTGGCGAGTGCCAATGTCGAGAAGGGCGAGGCCGGCACGAAGGCCTGCCATGCCTGCCACAATTTCGAGAAGGGCGGCCCGAACAAGGTCGGCCCGGACCTCTACGGGGTGGTGGAGCGGCCGAAGGGCTCGCATCCGGGCTTCGAGTACTCGGCCGCCATGAAGGAGAAGGGCGGCACCTGGACCTACGCGGATCTCGACGAGTTCCTGACGAACCCGAAGGGCTACGTGAAGGGCACCAAGATGGCGTTTGCCGGCATCGCTTCGCCGCAGGAGCGGGCCAACGTCATCGCCTACCTGCGCAAGAACGCGGATGACCCGAAGCCGCTGCCGGCCGTCGAGAAGACCGAGGCGCCGCCCGCGGCCGCCCCGGCGGCGGCGAAGCCGGGGGACAAGCCGGCCGCCGCACCCGCCGACAAGCCGACGGCCGCGCAGCCGGCCGCTTCCAAGCCCTCGGAGGGCAAGGAGAGCCCGGCCAAGCCCGCCGATGCCGGTACCGCCAAGCCGGTCGAGGAGAAGTCTCCGGGCTCCCCGCGCGCGCCGAGCGAATCGAGCGACCGCAACGCCCCGACACCGCCGGCGGCCGCCCATGACGGCGACCAGCAGGGCCAGCCGTCGAGCGCGATCCCGGCCGAGCCGACCGCGCCGACGGCCCCGGCCGCCAAGGAGCCGGCTGCGCAGGCCAATCCCGAGGCGGTCGACCGGGCGAAGGAGCTCGACGTCACCGTCCCAGGCAAGGACCCGAACGCCCCGGCGCCGAAGCCGTAGCGGCTCCCGCCTGTCAGCCGCGTTCTGCCGGCATGGCTCCGGGCCCGGCCTTTGCTGTAGCGCGACCGCGCCCGGCATGCTGCCGGATCGAGAACCGCGTAGGATCCCGTGGCTGACCGAAGTCCCGAAACGGAGGAGCGCCGGGCGTCCCTCCTGCTCCTCGTCGCCGTGACCATGACCGGGACGGTGGCGCTCCACATCTTCGTGCCGGCGCTGGCCGCCGTCGCGGTCGATCTCGGCACCAACGCGGCCGGCGCGCAGCTCACCATCACCGTCTACCTGATCGGGCTCGCCGGCGGGCAGCTCCTCTACGGGCCGCTTTCGGACCGGTACGGAAGGCGGCCGATCCTGATCGGCGGGCTCGGCGTCTACCTCGCCGGGCTGCTGCTCGCGATCCCGGCCCCCAATATCGGCGTGCTGCTGGTGGCGCGGGTGCTCCAGTCGCTCGGCGCCTGCGGCTCGCTGGTGATCGGCCGTGCCATGGTGCGCGATGTCTCGACCCGCGAGGACGCCGCCCGCAAGCTCGCGATCCTCACCACCGCGATGACGCTCACCCCGGCCCTGGCGCCCGCGATCGGCGGCGTCGTCAACGAGGCCTTCGGCTGGCGGGCCGTGTTCGTGGTGCTGGCCGCGCTCGTGGCGGTGCTCGGTGTGCTGGTCGTGTTCACCCTGCCCGAGACCAACCGGCACAAGGTGGCGCTGCCCGGCTTCGTCGCGGTGCTGGCCGGCTATATCCGGCTCGTGCGGATCCCGGTCTTCCGCGCCTACCTCGTGGCGGGGGCCTGCGGCGGCACCAGCCTCTACGCCTTCCTGGCGGTGGCGCCGTTCCTGCTCGTGGACCGGCTCGGACGCTCCTCGCAGGAGGTCGGGTTCGATTGCCTGATCGTGGTGTTCGGGATGGTCGGCGGGGCGGTCCTCGCGAGCCGGCTCGCCGCGCGGGTACCGATCCGGACGGCGGCGCGGCGCGGCAACCTGCTCTGCATCGCGGCGGCGGTGACGCTGCTGATCGTCGACCGCACCGGGATGCTGGGCGTCGTCAGCCTGATCGCCCCGCTCTTCGCCTACGCGGTCGGCGTCGGCCTGCTGAGCCCCAATGCGGTGGCGGGGCTCATGAACGTCGTCCCGCACGCCGCCGGCTCGGCCTCCAGCCTCTATGGCTTCACGCAGATGACCTTCGGGGCCCTGTTCACGGCCGCCGCCTCCGCGTGGCCCGCCACCTCGGCGACGCCGGTGGCGCTGGCGCTGCTCGCGGCCGGGCTGATCGCGGCCCTGGCGCTGCGGCGGGCGTGAAGCCCAGTCGGGTCCGTGACGGAGCCCGAGGAGGGCGGAACGGTCTCGGCGGGTTCGGCATTGAGAGGCCCCAACAGGAGGAGAAACGCCATGCAGCGCTTGCCCATCATCGTCCTGGCCACGCTGGCCCTCGGCGGAACCGCCTTCGCGGCCGAACAGGGCGCCGCGTCCCGGACGCCCGGTCACGAGATGCAGGAACACGGCAGCAGGGCGGGCAGCCCCGGTGCATCCGGCTATGCGCCCGGCCATGAGATGAAGTCCGGCCCCTCTGACGCGACCGGCTCGACCTCGCGGATGGGCGGCTCGGGAACCGCGACCTCCGGCACCAGCGGTTCCGGCGCCCGGCGCTAATTGCCCACGATCCGCCCCGCCTGATCGACCGAGCGGGCGGGGCGGCCTTCTAGACCGAGCTGTCGTGAGTCCCGGCGCGGACGGCCTCGACCGGGCCGGAGACGCGCTCGGAAAATCCTGCTTCCAAGTCCAGCCACAGCAAGCGCGCCGGATCGACCGGCCCCGGCAGGATCAGCCGTCCGGGCGGGACCGGGCTGAAGCCGAAGCGGCTGTAATAGGGCGCGTCGCCCACGAGGATCACCAGCCCTTCCCCGGCGTCCCGCGCCGCCGCGATCGCCGCGCGGGTGAGGGTGCCGCCGATGCCGCGGCCTTCGAAACTCGGATCGACCGCGAGCGGCCCCAGCATCACGAAGCGCGTCGCGCCGGTGCGGACCGGGCCCATCCGCACCGAACCGACCAGGAAGCTGCCGACCCAGGCGGTGACGCCGAGATCCATCCGCTCGGCCGCACCCTCGCGCAGGCGATAGGCGGTGCGGGCGAAGCGGCCGGGGCCGAAGGCCCGGGCCTGGAGGCGCGCGATGGCGGGGGTGTCCTCCGGCCGCTCCGGCCGGATGACGAGGGACAGGACGGTCACAGGACGCTCGCGGATCGGACGGAGCCGCGTAGCAGCGCCGGGCCGGACCCGCAAACGGCATTTTGACAACGAATTGTCAATTTGACAGTATGCTGCGAAAGTGCTACGCGTTCGGCCAAGATGTCGAGCCGATCCAAAGAACCTGAATGCGTGTGCCGCCCGCGCGACGTCCTGACGGCTCTGATCCTCGACGTCTTCCGGTTGAACGGCGCGCTGCTGGCGGCCGGGGACGGCCTTGTGGCGGATCTCGGGCTCACCAGCGCGCGCTGGCAGGTGCTCGGCGCGATCGCGCTGGCCCCCGTGCCGCTGCCGGTGGCGCATCTCGCGCGCACCATGGGCCTGACCCGGCAGGCCGTGCAGCGCTCCGTGGGCGAGATGGCGGCGGATGGCCTCGTTCGCCTCGCGCCCAATCCCCATCACCGGCGCGCCATGCTGGTCACCATGACCGCGGCAGGCGAGGCCGCCTACCGCGCCGCGCACGCGCGCCAGCAGCGTTGGGCCGAGGCCCTGGCCGACGGGCTTTCCGCCGAGGCTGTCACGGCGGCGGGCGATCTCCTGCGCACCCTGCGGGGCCGGCTCGACAGCGCCACCGATCCCGTCACGCCCCATCCACTGGAGGAGGACCACCATGCCGACATTCATCGAGACCGATCGCGCCGTCGCGCTGGCGGATCAACTGAGGGATGAGGGCGACGGCCCGGTCGTCCTCGTCAACACGTTCGTGGTGCCGCCCGAAGGAGCCGACAAGCTCCTGGCCGCGTGGCAGGTGGACGCCGCCTTCATGAAGCGTCAGCCCGGCTTCATCACGACCCAGCTCCATCGGGGGATCGCCGGCAGCGGCGCGTTCCTGAACTACGCTGTCTGGGAATCGGTCGCGCATTTCAGGGCCGCCTTCACCAACCCCGAATTCCAGGGGCGGCTCACGGCCTATCCCGAGGGCACGACCGTCAGCCCGCACCTGTTCCGGCCGATCGCCGTACCGGGTATCTGCGTGGCGTGAGCCTGCCGGGCGACCCTACTCGGCGGCGGCCAGCGCGGGCCGGTCGCCGCCCTGCGTCAGCTTGAGGAAGCCGATCGCCGCCAGCCAGATCACCGCGCCACACGCCGCGGCGCAGCCCAGCACCAGCCCGAATCCGCCGCGATCGTGCAGCAGCGCGATGGCCGGCACCACGAAGCCGCTTGCCGTGAAGCCCACGAAGTAGCGCACGCTGTAGGCCCGGGCCCGATAGGCCGGGGGCACGTAGCGGGCGATCATCGCGTCGTTGATCACCACCTGCCCGTAGATCGCCGTCATGGCGATCACGAGCCCGGCGAGCAGCGGCAGGCCGCTGGAGACGGCCGCGATCCCCAGCCCCAGCGGCTGCAGCACCGAGAGCGCCACGAACAGCGTCGGCAGGCTGTAGCGGTCGATCAGGCGGCCCATCGCGAGCTGCATCAGCGCGCCGAACAGGAACACCACCGTAGCCAGCGACCCGGTGAGCGCCAGCGGCAGGGCTTGGCCGACGCCCTCGTCGATCACCTTGGGCAGGCTGATCGTCGTCAGGTTGAAGGTCAGGCCGCCCGCGAAGATCGCCAGGGCGAACATCGCCATCAGGGCCCAGGGTCGCGTGACGGGGATCACCGCCGCGCCGCCGGCCTTCTTGCCGCTGCCCTCGCCGTCGCCCGGGACCAGCGCCAGGAAGGCCGCGCCGCAGGCGAGGCAGATCAGGCCCGGCACCACGAAGGCCGCACGCCAGCTGATCGCGGCGGCGAGCAGCGCCGTGACGCCGGAGGCCGAGGCCGCGCCGAAATTCCCCCAGACGCCGTTGATGCCGAGATCGCGCCCGAGCCGCCGGGCATGGGTCACCAGCATCGCAGAGCCGACCGGGTGGTAGATCGCCGAGGCGAGCCCGAGGACGCACAGCCAGAGGGCGAAGGCGAGCGGCGTCGAGGCGGTGGCGACGCCCAGGCACGCGAGCCCGTAGCCGAAGAAGAACACCGCCAGCATGTTGCGCCGTCCGAACCGGTCGGCGAGCGATCCCATCGGCAGGGAGCACAGGCCGAAGGCCACGAAGGCGCCGGTGGCGAGCCCGATCAGCTCGCCGTAGCCCAGGCCGGTCTGAGCGGCGATGGCGATGACGGCGGTCGGGTAGATCAGCAGCACGAAGTGATCGAGCGCGTGCGCGACGTTGACGAAGCGCAGGGTGCGGCGGGACAGGGTGTCCGAATCCATCGCGGCGTATCCTCCGGGAGCGGACCCTGATAGCCTGACCCGATGGAGGTGTCGGGCCGGATATGCATGCGAACGGGCCATTTCTGACGCCGGCTGGGCGATCCACGGATGCCGCCGACTATCAGGACGTGCCCCGCGCCGTCGCGGTGATGCCCAAGGCCTACGCGGCCGGGATGATGCTCGACCGGCACTTCCACCCGCGGGCGCAGCTTCTCTACGCCACCGCCGGGCTGATGATGGCCTCGGCGGAGGACGGCACCTGGGTCGTGCCCGAGGGCCACGCCCTCTGGATCCCGCCGCGCCTCCCCCATGCGGTGGCGACACACGGCGCGGTGGCGATGTGCTCGGCCTATCTCGATCCCGCCGCGGTTGCGGGCTTCCCGGCGGGGTGCCGGGTGATCGCGGTGTCGCGGCTGCTCGCGGCAGCCCTGACGGCGCTGGCGGAGGAGCCGGTGCTCTACGCCGAGGAGGGCCGCGGCGGACACCTCGCGGCCCTGGTGCTCGACGAGATCGGCCGCGCGCCTGCGACGCCGCTCACGCTGCCGCTGCCGCGGGACCCGCGCCTGCGCCGGGTCTGCCTCGGATTGATCGAGGATCCGGCTTCGGAGGACGATCTCGACGCCTGGGCCGACCGGGCCGGGGCGAGCCGGCGCACGCTGACCCGGGGCTTTCGCGCGGAGACGGGCCTGAGCTTCGGCGACTGGCGGGCGCGGGCGCGGGTGATCCGGGCGCTGGCGCTCACGGCCGAGGGTATCCCGCCGCGGGCGGTGGCGGCGGCGGTGGGCTATCGCAGTGCCCAGGCGCTGCGCTTGACGATGGGACGGGTGTTGAAGACCCATCCTCCGAGCTCCGTGTCCTGATCGGGAAGGGCTCTCGTGTCTGCGCCGGGCTCGGCCCGCCAGACGATCACTGCGCCGCCGCGACGGACCGGGCCAGATCGACGGCCTGGTTGCGGATATCCGGCACGGCCGTGCATTCCCAGTATGTGCCGCGGAGCAGTGGGCCCAGCGTCCAGAGGCGCGCTGGGGTTTCGGCGGTGCCCATCACCGTCAGATCGGGATGCACGGCGAGGCCGAGGCCGAACGGGCCGGCTTGCACGAGGCCGCGATCGATCAGGTTGCGCAGGAGCGGGTCGGTCGTGTCGGCGACACGACCGACGCCGCGAACATCGAGGATGAGCTGCACGGCGAGGGTTTCGAGTTCGGATGCCCCCCGCGGTCGGTATGTCACGCGCGCTTCACCGGCCTGATCCTCGATCGCCACCAGCTTGCCGGCCCGCACCTGCAGCGAGCCGGCTTCGATCTCGCCGGCGATGGCCGCCCCCACGGGCGGTGCGGCGCGGTGCCGATGCGTGTCCCAGAACGGTCGGAGATGGCGCAGGAAGCGGGCCTTGTCGGCCGGCGGCAATCCGAGCCAGAGGGCGTCCGTGACCGGCCGCAGGGCGTCGATCACCCCATGCCAGCCGATGCCGGCTTCCGCCGCGGCGGCGACCTCGCGACGAATCCGGACCAGAAGCCGGGTGAGCGAGCGGGTTTCGGCGGCTGTGAAGTCCGGACGCGGCCAGGGATCGGCGCGTTGGTGTTCGGCCGGGATCTGACCGCGCCGCGAGAGCGCGATGATCCGTCCGGAAAAGCCGTGGCGCCGAAGACTGATCACCGCGTCGACCATGCTCAGGCCGGTGCCGATGATGAGAACCGGGTGATCCGGATGCAGCCGTCCGTATTGCTCCGGACGCCACGGATCGACACGGAAGCGGCTCGGCGGTTCCTGGGGCGGGGCGAGGTTGCCCATTGCCAGCACCGCACCCGCAACTTCGACGCGTAGGCCGCCCTCGGCAATCAGGACCAGATGGTTCCCATCCGGCACGATGTCGATGATCGTGTCGTTGATCAGATGCAGGCGCGGCATCGTACCGCCCGTCATCGCTTCGGTCAGAAGTCCCGCCAGGTAATCGCCGTAGAGCCCGCGCGCCGCGAAGGTCCCGGCAGGGGTTCGCCAGATGCCGTCACCTCCATGACCGATCGCAGGGCTGCCGGTACCGGCTTCCGCCCCACCCGCGGCGATCTCCGACAGCCAATCCTCGAAATGAGATGGCCGGTCGGGATAGGCGCTCATGTTGGCGGCGCGCACGTTGAGCAGATGGTCGGGGTTCCCGGTGGCGTAGGCACGACCACCCCCGAAACGCTCCGCCCGTTCACACAACAGAACCGGTTGGCGCCGCGGCAAACGGGCGAGCAACTGGATCGCCGCCATCGTGCCGCTGAAGCCCGCTCCGATGACGGCGATCGGACGATGACGCAGTTCTGATTTCGTCGTTTCGTCCTGGTCCAACATCGACGATGAGCCCGCGCCAGAGGACATCGCCTCGGCCCGGGCACCTTCAGGTGCGGCCAGGGCCAAGGCGGCCTTGTTTTTGCCAGCAAAGGCAATCGGTGTCAGCCATGTAAGACCTGTTCAAGGCGCGGGAAGCGAAGCTGATTTCCTAAACGATGCGTTCCGGAGGGAAATCTTCTGCCGATTGTAGGTTCTTATTTTGCGGGGATGACCGGAAACATCTTTATGTTGCGCGCGCCGAAAAGTCGATCCGAGGATCAATCCAGACGTAGATCAGGTCCGAGAGCAGGTTCACCGCGAGCCCGAGCAGGGAAAAGATGTAGAGGGTCGCGAACACCACCGGGTAGTCTCGGCCCACGATCGCTCGGAACGACAGCTCCCCGAGCCCGTCGAGGGAAAAGATCGTCTCGATCAACAGGGAGCCGGTGAAGAAGGCCGAGATGAAGGCCCCCGGAAAGCCCGCGATCACGATCAGCATCGCGTTGCGGAACACGTGGCCGTAGAGCACGCGGCGCTCGGACAGGCCCTTCATCCGCGCGGTCAGCACGTATTGCTTGCGGATCTCGTCGAGGAACGAGTTCTTGGTGAGCAGGGTCGAGGTCGCGAAGGCGCCGATCACCAGGGCGGTCAGCGGCAGCACCATGTGCCACGCGTAATCGGTCACCTTGTGCCACGTCGAAAAACTCTCCCAGCCCTCGCTGGTCAGGCCGCGCAGCGGGAACCATTGGTAGAACGAGCCGCCCGCGAACAGGATGATCAGCATCAGGCCGAACATGAAGCCCGGGATCGCGTAGCCGATGATCACCACGAAGGAGGTCCAGCGGTCGAAGCGCTCGCCGTCCGTCACGGCCTTGCGGATGCCGAGCGGGATCGAGATCGCGTAGGACAGGAGCGTCATCCAGAGACCCAGCGAGATCGAGACCGGCAGGCGCTCCTGGATCAGCTGGATCACCGTCACGTCGCGAAAATAGCTGCGGCCGAAATCGAAGCGGGCGTAGTCCCAGAGCATCTTGGCGAAGCGCTCCGGGGCCGGCTTGTCGAAGCCGAACTGCTTCTCCAGCTTGGCGATGAATTCTGGGCTGAGGCCCTGCGCGCCGCGATAGCGGGAACTCGCCTCGCCGCCGCCACCGGAGGGGCGTGCGCCGCCGCCGAGATCGCCGGAGCCGCCGGTCACGCGTGAGAGCGCGCCGTCGCGCTGGCCCTGGAGCTGCGACAGCACCCGTTCCACCGGACCGCCGGGGGCGAATTGCACGATCGTGAAGGTGATCAGCATGATCCCGAACAGGGTCGGGATCATCAGGCCGATGCGGCGCAGGATGTAGGCGAGCATGGTCTCTCAGAGGCTGACGAAATGAGGCTTCCCATCCACGACCTCATCCTGAGGTGCCGAAGCGGAGCGGAGGCCTCGAAGGAGGGATCCAGAGATCGCCGAGGCATCTGGAGGGCTCCTTCGAGGCCCGCTGACGCGGGCACCTCAGGATGAGGTCGCGGGTGGGAGAGTCGGTGTTTCCAAACGTCCTCGGACGCGATCGTGCAGAGGGACAAGATTTCACTCCCGCCCGATCCGCCTCGCCTTCTCTGCGTCGAACCACCAGGTTCCCGGCGCGCCGAGGTCGTATTTCGGCGGGGTCGCCGGGCGGCCGTAGACGTCCCACAGGGCGAGGCGGTGGGTCGAGGCGTACCACATCGGCACCCAGTAGCGCCCGGCGCGCAGCACCCGGTCGAGGGCCCGGCACGCGGTGGTCAGATCCGCCCGGGATTTTGCGTCCGCGATGGCGGTGAGCAGCGCGTCGATGGCGGGATCCGCGATGCCCGACAGGTTGTTCGAGCCCGTCGTCCCGGCAGCCCGTGAGCCGTAGGTCTCGCGCAGCTCCGCGCCCGGCGTCAGACCGCTGCTGTAGCGGCGCGGCGTGACGTCGAAGTCGAAATCCTTGAGGCGCGTCTGATACTGCGCGGGATCGACCATGCGCAGGCTCGCCTTGATGCCGAGCAGCCCGAGATTGCGGATGAACGGCTGCGTCACCGCCTCGAACACCGGCTCGTCGTCCAGGAATTCGATCGTCAGCGGCCGCCCGCCGGGCAGGACGAGGCTGCCGCCGGAGCGCGTGCAGCCGGCCTCGCGCAGCAGCGCGTCGGCCCGCTTGAGCAGCGCCCGGTCCTGGCCGGACCCGTCCGAGACCGGCGGCGTCCAGGCCTCGCCGAACACCTCCGGCGGCAGATCCTTCAGGGGCTCCAGCAGGGTGAGTTCCTCGGCCGAGGGTTTTCCCGTCGCCTTGAGGTCCGAATTCTCGAAGAACGAGGCCGTGCGGGTATAGGCGCCGTACATCAGGTTCCGGTTCGACCATTCGAAGTCGAAGCACAGCCCGATCGCCTCGCGCACCCGGGGGTCGCGAAAGGCTTCGCGGCGCGTGTTGATCCACCAGCCCTGCGTGCCGCTCGGCCGCGCATCCGGCACGGTCTCGCGGACAACGCGGCCTTCGGTGAGAGCCGGGAAATCGTAGCCGGTGGCCCAGACCCGGGCGGTGAATTCCTCCCGGAACGTGAACGCCCCGCTCTTGAACGCTTCGAACGCCACGGTGCGATCGCGGAAATACTCGTACCGGATCGCGTCGAAATTGTTCTGGCCGATAGTCACGGGTAGGTCGGCCGCCCAGTAATCCGGCACCCGCTCCAGGGCGATGGAGCGGCCGACATCGACCGTGCCGACCCGGTAGGGGCCGGAGCCGAGGGGCGGCTCCAGGGTCGAGGCCTCGAAGTCGCGGGTGCCGTAATAGGCCGCGGAGAAGATCGGCAGCTGCGCCACGAACAGCGGCAGGTCCCGGGCGCGGCCGGGCGCGAAGGTCACGACGAGCCGCTCGTCGCCCTCGGCCCGGGCGTCCGTCATCGGGCGGATCACCTCGGCGATCTCCGGGTGGCCCTTGTCGCGCAGGAGCTTGAGGCTGAAGGCGGCGTCCCGGGCGGTGAGGCGCGCGCCGTCATGGAACCGGGCCTGCGGGCGCAGGAGGAACGTGTAGGTCAGACCGTCCGGGCTCACCGTGACGGCGCGTGCCACCAGACCGTAGACCGCGTCCGGCTCGTCGAGGGCGCGGACCATCAGGCTGTCGAAGGTCAGGGTCATGCCGGCCGCGCCTTCGCCGCGCAGCACGTAGATGTTGAGCGTGTTGAAGGTGTTGAACGCCTGGTTGCCGGTCGTGTCGGACAGCGTCGCCGAGAAACGCCCGCCGCGCGGCGCGATCGGGTTCACGTAGTCGAAATGCGCGAAGGTCGGCGGGTATTTCAGTTCGCCGAAACTGGAGAGGCCGTGGCGCTCCCCGTCCTCGGCCTTCGCCGGCCGGAAAGCCGCGAGGGCGGCGCTGCCGAGGACGATCCCGCGCCGGGTCGGCCGCCAGAGGGCGCCCGTCAACGGGGCGCCCCGGTTTTGGCCGCGAGCGCCTTGTCGTACCACCACGTCGTCGGGAAGCCGGAGCTGGCGTAGAGCGGCAGGATCGCCGGATGGCCGAAGCGGTTCCAGCGCAGGGTCCGCTGCTCGCTGGAGGACCATTGCGGCACGACGTAATCGTGGGCGAGCAGCACCCGGTCGAGCGCCCGGGTCGCTGCGATCACGGTGGGCCGGTCTTTCGCAAAGATCACCTTCTCGATCAGCGCGTCGATGCCGGGATCCTTGATGCCGATCAGGTTGCGCGAGCCGGGACTGTCGGCCGCCTTCGAGCCCCAGTACTCGCGCTGCTCGTTGCCCGGGGAGAGCGACTCGCCCCAGTTCGTCGTGGTGATGTCGAAGTCGAAGTTGCGAATCCGGTTCTGATACTGCGCCGGGTCGATCACCCGCAGGGTGGTGTCGATCCCGATCAGCTTCAGCTGCGCCTGGAACGGCAGGATCACCCGCTCGAAGACGTTCTGGGATTCCAGGAACTCCGCGGTCAGCGGCTCGCCGGTCGCCTTGTTGACCATCTTGCCGCCGCGCAGCTCGTAGCCCGCCTCGCGCAGCAGGCCGACCGCCTCGCGCAGGTTCTTGCGCACCGCCTCGGGGCTGTCGTTCACCGGGTTGGTGTAGGGCGTGGTGAAGACGGAAGCCGGGATCTTGTCCTTCACGCTCTCGAGGATCGCCTTCTCGTCCCCCTCCGGCAGGCCCGAGGAGGCCAGCTCCGAGCCGAAGAAGTAGGAGTTGATCCGTTTGTAGAGCCCGTAGAACAGGGCCTTGTTCATCTCCTCGTAATTCATCGCGAGGTTGAAGGCCCGGCGCACGCGCGGATCCTTGAACTTGTCCCTGCGGGTATTGAACGCGAAGGCCTGCATGGTGCCCATGCCGCGGTCGGGGAAGGCCTCCTTGATCAGGCGGCCCTCCTTCACGGCCGGGAAATCGTCGTAGGCGGTCGCCCAGTTCCGGGCGATGTTCTCGGCGCGGAAATCGTAGAGATCGCCCTTCAGCGCCTCGACCAGCACGGTGCCGTCGCGAAAATACTCGTAGCGCTCGGTGTCGAAGTTGTACTGCCCGGCATTCACCGGCAGGTCCTTGCCCCAGTAGTCGGGCACGCGCTCGTAGGTGGCGCTGCGGCCGGGATCGAACTTCGCCAGCCGGTAGGGGCCTGAGCCGAGCGGCGGCTCGAGGGTGGTCTCGGTCGGGTTGCGCGGCTTGCCGTTGGCGTCCTTGGCCATCCACCAGTGCTTGGGCAGGATGCGCAACTGTCCGATCACCTGCGGCAACTCGCGGTTGCCCTTCTCCGAGAAGGTGAAGGTCACCTCGTGCGGCCCGGTCGCCTCGGCCTTGGCGACGGTGTGGTAGTAGGCGGCGTAGAACGGGCTGTTGGCCTTCAGGATGTCGAACGACCAGACCACGTCCTCGGGCGTGATCGGCTGGCCGTCGTGCCAGCGGGCGTTCGTGCGCAGGCGGTAGGAGACCGAGCCGAGATCGGGGGCGACCCGCACCGCCTCGGCGATCAGGCCGTAGGAGGTGAACGGCTCATCGGACGACTGGGTCATCAGCGGATCGTAGATCTGCTGGATGCCGTTCTCGAGGTCGCCCTTCAGGCCGGACACGATGATGTTGAAATTGTCGAACCCGCCCTGGGCGCCGAGGCGCACGAGGCCGCCCTTGGGCGCGGCGGGGTCCGCGTAGTCGAAATGCTTGAAGTCGGGGCCGTATTTCGGCTGGCCCATCAGCGTGAGCGCGTGGACCCACTGGCCGGTGGCGGCGGGCATCGACGGCGGATCGGACGGCATCGCGGCCGGTTCCTGCGCGTGGGCCGGGGTGAGATGCAGGCAGGCGAGGAGGAGTGTCGCGGCGAGGAGGCGTCCGGTCACGGTCTGCGCTGTCACGGGCAGGCTGTCTCCGTTGTGGGGACCCGCGTGGGGCGCGGGCGTTCGCTGAGGCTCATAGGCCGGGCGTGCCCCGGGCGTCGAGCGCGCTTCCGCACGGGGCTGCGCAGAGATTCCCTCCCCCCTTTGCGGGGGAGGGAAGCGCGCGCATAAAACGTCTCACGCGGCCCGGCCCCGTCTTCCCTCCACCAGCCACATGGCGAGTAGGGCAGCCGCCAGGGCCGCGAGCGCCGCGAGGCCCAGCGCCAGCGGATACACCTCGACCCCGCGGATATTGGCGCTGTCGCTCGGCCGGAAGCCGATCCAGTCCGCGCCGGCGAGGCGCCCGCCGCGCACCACTGCGAGCCGGGGCACGTCGACGGCGCCCCCGGATCCGGCGACCCGGCGAACCGAGCCCCCCGAGCCCTCGGCCACCGCCTTCAGCCGCTCGGTATCGCTGAACACGTCGGCGAGCTCGCGTGGGTTGGCCGGGCCGACGCTCACGAAGGCCACGAGGTTGCCGGAGCGCAGCGTGTGCAGCCCGAGGCTCTCGGCGTCGAAGGTCGCGGTGAAGAGGCCCGGTTCCTTGGGCTTGAGCGTGAGCGTCGTCACCTTGCCGGTCGGCCCGGTGACGGTGACCGGCTCGGCCTGATCCGCCATGGTCTGGCGCTCGACCCGGATCTCCCGGCCGTGTCCGGTGGTCTGGGCGCGCAGGGCCTCCTCTTCGAGGGCCGGTTCCTTCATCAGCCAGTGGCCGAGGCGGCGCAGCAGGTCGAGATAGGGGCCGCCCTCCTGGTAGCCCCGGGCCCAGAGCCAGGCATGGTCCGACAGGAGCAGGGCGACGCGGCCCTTGTCCTCCCGGGAGAGGGCGAGCAGCGGCAGGCCGTCGGCCCCCGACAGGATCGGCTGGATTCCGGCGCGGGTCCGGGCCTCGACGATGCGCAGCCAGTCGCCCCAGGCGGGCGGGTTCGCGTCCGAGCCCGGCAGGTCGCGGGTCACCGGATGGCGCTGGCCGATCTGGGTCGGCGTCGCCTTGTAGGGTTTTTCCACCACCCGCCCGTCGGGATCGCCCGGCAGGATGCCCGCGAGCCGGGTGCGCGCGAGGCTCGCCGGGCCGGCAAATTCGGGTCCCGCGGCGATCAGCAGGGCGCCGCCCTCGCGGACATAGCGGACGATGTTGTCGAAATAGGCCTGCGGCAGCACGCTCTGGTTGGCGTAGCGGTCGAAGATGATCAGGTCGAAATCCTTGATCTTCTGGACGAACAGCTCGCGCGTCGGGAAGGCGATCAGGGAGAGTTCGGAGATCGGCGTGCCGTCCTGCTTCTCGGGCGGGCGCAGGATGGTGAAGTGGACGAGATCGACGTTGGCGTCGGACTTCAGCAGGTTGCGCCACGTCCGCTCGCCCTGGTGCGGCTCGCCCGAGACCAGCAGCACGCGCAGCTTCTCGCGGATGCCCTCGATCGGCAGCACCGCGCGGTTGTTGACGGTGGTGAGTTCGCCCGGCAGCGGCTCGACCTCGATCTCCACCACGTTCGGCCCGCCATGCTCGATCCGGGTGGTCAGCGAGAACGGCTTGTCGGTGGCGACGTCCCGCCGGCCGATCTCCTCGCCGTCGCGGCGGACGGTGACGACGGCATGTCCGGTGCCGCCGCGCTCCATCACCTCGGCGCGGATCGTCAGATCCTTGCCGACGATGCCGAAGCGGGGCGCCTCCAGCAGCTTGATCTGCCGGTCGCGTTCGTCGGGATGGCCGGTGACGAGGACGTGGAGCGGCGCCTTGATGCCGAGCTGGGCCATCGAGGCCGGGATGTCGTGGACCACGCCGTCCGTGAGCATCACGATGCCGGCCAGCCGCTCCGGCGGGACATCGGCCAGCGCCTGGCCGAGGGCCGTGAACAGCTTGGTGCCGTCGTCGCCGTCCTTGGCGTCGGGCACGTCGATGAAGCGGGTCTCGATGTTGGCGAGCGCCCCGAAGCGGCGTTGCAGCTCGGTGCGGACCGCGTCGGTCATCTGCGGCCGGTCGCCGAGCTGCTGCGAGCCGGAGCGGTCGACCACGATCGCCGCGATGTCCTTCACGGGCTCGCGATCCTCGTGGACCAGGGCCGGGTTGGTCAGCGCCGCGAGGACCAGGGCGAGGACGAGGACGCGCAACAGCGCGGTCCGGCCGCGCGCCAGCACGGCGAACACCGCCAGGACCGCGACGATCACGCCCAGCACGGCGATGGCCGGCCAGGGCAGGAGGGGGGTGAAGCTGAGGCTCAGCATGGGGCGGAGCGCTCCGGATCCGTGATGCGGCGTCTCCCTCCCCCCTCTGCGGGGGAGGGTGGCCCCTGCGTCAGCAGGGGTCGGGAGAGGGGAACCCGGCTTCCGGAAGAGGCGCGGCCGGCATGGAGGACTCTACCCTGTCCTGCATCGTCGCGCCCCTCTCCCCCCCTGCTGCGCAGGGTACCCTCCCCCGCAAAGGGGGGAGGGGGGGCGGTGCTGTGCGGATCGTCACGAAAAACAATCACTGCCCCAGCCGCTCCAGCAGCGCGGGCACATGCACCTGATCCGCCTTGTAGTTGCCGGTGAGCGTGTACATCACGATGTTCACCCCACCCCGGAACGCCATCTCGCGCTGGCGCTGGTCGCCGCCGACCACGGGATAGAGCGGCTCACCGCCGCGACCCACCGCCCAGGCGGCGGCGAGGTCGTTGCCGGTGATGATGATCGGGCTCACCCCGTCGCCGGCGCGGGCCGGGCGGCGCTCGGCGCCCTCGGCGGCCGGCGGCAGGGCCTCGACCCAGGTCTGGCCGGTGGCGTAGCGGCCCGGGAAACTGTCCACGAGGTAGAACGCCTTGGTCAGCACGTGGTCGAGCGGCACCGGCTCCAGCTCCGGCACTTCGAGCGTCGCCAGCATCGTGCGGAGATACGTGGCCTCGGGGGTCGGCGGGCCGCCCGGCCGCGCGGTCAGCGCGTCGCGGGTGTCGAACAGGACCGTCCCGCCGTTGCGCATGAACGCGTCGATCTTGCGGATCGCGGTCTCCGAGGGCTGCGGCCGGCCCGGCGCGATCGGCCAGTAGATCAGCGGATAGAAGGCCAGCTCGTCCTTGGCGGGATCGATGCCGGCGGGCTCCCCCGGCTCCAGGGCGGTGCGGGAGGCCAGCATCTGGGTCAGGCCGGTGAGGCCGGTGCGGCTCGCCTCGTCGACGGCGGCGTCCCCCGTGATCACGTAGGCGAGCCGCGTGATCAGGGCCGATTCGATGCCGTTCGGCCGGTTGATGGTCGGCTCCTCGGCACGGACGGGGAAGGCCGGCATGGTCGCCAGCAGGACGAGGCCCGCGAGCGCCAGCAAAGCCGGGCGCCCGCGCAGGCGGGCAGCGAGGCCGCCGCGGCGCAGGAAGCCGCCGAGCCACAACCCCGCCAGGGTGTCGAGGGCCAGCAGCAGCAGCGCCAGGGTGAACAGGCTCGGCCGCAGATCGACGGTCTCGGCGCCGGCGAGCGATCCGAACCGGGCGCCGTCGAGGGCGGCGGTGTCGAGGGGCTTCAGCCGGTCGTCGGGCTTGAGGGCGTTCACGCTGATGCCTCCGTCCGGCGGCCCATAGAAGCCCGGCGGGTGCTCGCCGTTCGCCCGGTCGGCATAATCGGCCGACACCGCGGTGGCCGAGGCCGGCGGCGAGCCGAGCGCGCCGAACCCGTCGAGCGTCACCCGCGGGGCGAGCACCGGGGCTGCCGCCCGCGGGGTGTCGCCCTGGACCGGGGCCGAGGCGCCGGCCAAGCCCACGACGCGCCGGAGCATGTCGATGAACAGACCGGAGAGCGGCAGGTTCGACCACGTCGTGTCGGCGGTGACGTGGAACAGCACGATCGTGCCCTGCCCGCGCTTCTGCGCCGTGACGATCGGCGTGCCGTCCTGGAGGGAGGCCCAGGTCCGGTTCGGCAGATCGCCGTCCGGCTCGGCCAGGATCTGGCGGCGGACGCCGATATCGGCCGGCGGCTTCAGCCCCGCGAAGGGGCTCTCGGGCGGGAAGGGCGCGAGCGTCTTCGGGCTGTCCCAGGACAGGGTGCCGCCGAGCGTCCGGCCGCCCCGGCGCAGCCGCACCGGCACCAGCGGATCGTTGCCGGCCGCGAGCCGCGGGCCGGCGAAGCGCAGCAGCATGCCGCCCTCCTTCACGAAGCTCTCGATCCGGGCGGTGGTCTTCTCGTCGAGCGCGCCGACATCGGCCAGCACGAGGACCGAGACCTGATTGTCGAGGAGCTGGTTGATCGAGTCCGCCGTGCCCTTGGCGCCGCGGGGCTCCTGCACGTCCGCGAAGGGCTGGAGCGCCCGGGACAGGTAGTAGGTCGGCGCCAGCAGGGGCTGGGCCTGATCCATGGTCCCGCCGAAGACGAGGCCGACCCGGCGCCGCTTGCCGCGCTCGTCCTGCAGCACCACGGCGCCGGCCGAGCGCTCGCCCGCGATCTCCAGCCGGCTGATGCTGTTGCGCAACTCCACCGGCAGCTCGAAGCTCGCCTCGGCCTCGGTGGCGTCGGCCGCGAAGGTGAAGTCGCGCTCGGCCAGCGGCAGGCCCTTCTGGTCGAGCGCCCGGATCACCCCGGAATCGCGCCCGTTCGGAACCGCCCGCAGGGCATGGGTGACGAGCTTGCCGGCATTCTCGGTGGCCGTGAGCGCCAGGGCCGGCGGCCGGTCGGCCCGCAGCACGGTCAGGGCGGCGCCCCTGTCGCCGGCGAGGTCGGCCAGCCCCCTGGCGAAGCGCGTGTCGTTGGCGCCCGCGACGCCGTCGCTGATCCAGACGAGGCCGGCGCCCCGGTTCTTGTCCAGAAAGGTCTCGATCGCGGCGAGATGCGCGTCGCGGGTTGGCAGGATCGGGCGGGGCGCGATGGCGCGCAGCCGTTCCAGGGCGGCGGCGGGGGTCTTCGCCTCGAAGGCTGCGGGCGCATCCGCCAAACCGATCACCGCGACGGGCCGCCCATCGCGCGCGGCGCCTTCCACGGCGTCGGTGGCGACCCGAAGCCGGTCGCGCCAGTCATGGGCGGCGGGGAAGCCGTTGTCGAGGAGCACGAGGAGGGCGCTGCGCCCGCCACCGGCCCCGATGCCGCCGGCGTTCCAGACGGGACCCGCCACCGCCAGGATCAGCGCGGCGGCGATGAGCAGCCGCAGGATCAGCAGCCAGGGCGGCGTGCGCGCCGGGGTCTGCCGCTGCGGGATCAGGTCGGCGACGAGCTTGAGCGGCGGGAAGTTGATCCGCCGCGGACGCGGCGGTGTCACCCGCAGCAGGAACCACAGCGCCGGCAGGCCGATCAGGGCGGCGAGCGCCAGGGGCGCCGCGAAGGTCAGACCCAGCATGGCGGGCTCACTCCGTGCCGCGGGCGGCGATCAGCGTGGCGAGGCGCAAAGCCGCCTCGCTCGCCGGCCGGTCGGTGCGGTGGATCGTCAGCGTCCAGCCCTGTCCGCGGGTGATGTCAGCCACGGCGGCCCGGTGCTCGGCGATCCGGGCGCGGTAGCGCGTGCCCCAGGCGTCGGCGTCGCCGATATCGAGGCTGAGACTGCCTTCGAGGTCGTGCAGCACGGCCTGACCGGTGAACGGGAACGTCTCCTCGATCGGATCCACCACCATCAGCAGATGGCCGCGGCTGCCGCGGCCCGCGAGGCTCTGCACGGCGGCCGCGATCCGCCCGGGTGCAGTGAGGAAGTCGCCGATCAGAACAACCTCGTCGAAGCGGGCGGGGTGCGCCGGCGGCGGCAGGTCCTGGGTCAGGCCGGCCGTATCGGCGACCAGCGCCTGCGCCAGCCGCTCGACGATCCCCCGCGACGCGCTGGCCCGGGTCAGCCCGAGGAGCCCGACCCGCTCGCCGCCCTCCACGAAGGCGTCGGCCAGCGCGAGCCCCAGGATCAGCGCGCGCTCGACCTTCGGCGCAGATGCCAAGTCCGAAGAAAAGCCCATGGAGGCCGAGCGGTCGATCCAGAGCCAGATGTTGTGGGCCGCCTCCCATTCGCGCTCGCGCACGTAGAGCCGGTCGTCCCGGGCCGAGCGGCGCCAATCGACCCGCGCGGCGGCCTCGCCGGTCACGAAGGGGCGGAACTGCCAAAAACTCTCGCCCGGCCCGGCCCGGCGGCGCCCGTGCAGGCCGTGGGCCAGCAGGCTCGACACGCGCCGTGCCTCCAGCACGAGGCGGGGCATCTTGTCGGAGAGGGCGGTCGCGCCCTCGCTCTCGCGCCGGCCGGGGGTGCGCCTGCCCGCGTCGAGGGCGTGGGTTCCAACCATCGTCAGCGCAGCCCTCCGAGGCGGCTCAGCGCTGACGATGGCTTGAAAGCACGCATTTTCTTCATGTTAGCCGGCATCCACCCAACTCGAAAATGCTTCCGGATCAGATCTTCTCCGCGAGCTTGGCGATCAGGCCCTCGATGGTCTCGCCGTCGGCACGGGCGGCGTAGCTCAGCGCCATGCGGTGCTTGAGCACCGGCTCGGCGAGCGCCTTCACGTCGGCCACCGAGGGGGCGACCCGGCCCTCGATCAGCGCTCTGGCGCGGGCGGCGAGCGTCAGCGCCTGGCTGGCCCGGGGGCCGGGACCCCAGAGGAGCTTGTCCTTCACGATCGTGTCGCCGCTGTCGGGCCGGGCTGCGCGCACGAGGTCGAGGATCGCTTCGACCACGGCCTCGCCCACCGGCAGCCGGCGCACGAGGCGCTGGGCGGTGAGCAACTGCTCGGTGGACATCACGGCGCGCGGTCGCACCTCGTCGACGCCGGTGGTCTCGATCAGGATGCGCCGCTCGGCGGCGCGGTCGGGATAGCCGACGTCGATCTCCAGCAGGAACCGGTCGAGCTGCGCCTCGGGCAACGGATAGGTGCCCTCCTGCTCGATCGGGTTCTGGGTCGCGAGCACGTGGAACGGGCGCGGCAGGTCGTGGCGGGCGCCCGCCACCGAGACGTGGCCCTCCTGCATGGCCTGGAGCAGGGCCGATTGCGTGCGCGGGCTCGCGCGGTTGATCTCGTCGGCCATCAGGAGCTGGGTGAAGACCGGCCCCTGCACGAACCGGAAGGCGCGGCGGCGCTCGGCATCCTCCTCCAGGATCTCGGTGCCGAGGATGTCGGAGGGCATCAGGTCCGGGGTGAACTGCACGCGCCGCGCGTCGAGGCCGAGCACGGTGCCCAGCGTCTCGACCAGCTTGGTCTTGGCGAGGCCCGGCAGGCCGACCAGCAGGCCGTGGCCGCCCGCCAGGATGGTCACGAGGGCGAGATCGACCACCTTTTCCTGGCCGAAGATCACGCCGTGGATCGCCTCCCGGGCCGCGCCGACATCGGCGAGGCAGCTCTCCGCGGTCGCCACGATGCCGTCGTCGAGGGTGGTGGCCGGGCTGATCCCCTGCGTCATGCTGCTATCCATCTCCTGCCCGGGCTCCGTGGAACCCCGCCGGTCAACCCTGCGAGTGTGGGCCCGATGATACCGGGCTGGCAAGGTCGGCATCGCCGCACGCCGGCGGCCCCCGGGGAACGGTCGTCCCGCTCGCCGCTTCTCCCGCAGGAGGTGCGCGCCGGATGCAGGAACTCGTCACGAAGCTCGGGCAGGCGTTGCTGATGGCGGCCGGCATGGCGTGGCAAACCGGCTGGACGCTGGTGCTCGGCTTCGCGATCTCGGCGCTCCTGCAATCGGTGGTCTCCACCGATGCGATGAAGCGCGCCCTCGGGCGTGACGGACCGAAGGAGGTCGCGCTGGCCTCGCTCGCCGGCATGGCCTCCTCGTCCTGCTCCTACGCGTCCGCGGCGATCATGCGCACGCTGTTCAAGAAGGGGGCGGCGCTGATCCCGTCGCTGGCCTTCCTGTTCGCCTCGACCAACCTCGTGCTCGAACTCGGCATCGTCCTGTACCTGCTGATGGGCTGGCCGTTCATGGCGGGCGAGTGGATCGGCGGCGTCGTGCTCATCATCGTCATGGCCGTCCTCGTGCGGCTGACCTATCCGGCGCGGATCGCCGAGGCGGCGCGCCGGCACGAGGAGGAAGCGGGCGGTCACCAGCACATGAGCATGACCGTGGCGGGCGAAACCCTCGGCGAGCGCCTGCGGAACCCGCAGACCCGCATCCGCGTGGCGCAGAACTTCACCATGGAATGGTCGATGCTCTGGAAGGATCTGGCGATCGGCTTCCTGGTCGGCGGGTTCCTGTCGGCCTTCGTGCCCGACGCGGTGTGGAAATCCCTGTTCCTGACGGACGCCTCGCCCTGGCTCAAGGTGCCCGCCAACGCGCTGCTCGGTCCGCTGATCGCCGTGGCGACCTTCGTCTGCTCCATCGGCAACGTACCGCTGGCTGCCGTGCTCTGGGCCGGCGGCGCGAGCTTCGGGGGCGTGCTCGCTTTCCTCTATGCCGACCTCATCGTGCTGCCGCTCCTCGACACCTACCGGCGCTACTTCGGCTGGCGCATGGCCGCCTACATCGCGGCCGTGTTCTACGCGACGATGGTGATCGCCGCCCTCGTCATGGACCTCGCCTTCACCGGGCTCGGCCTCGTGCCGGATCACGGGGTCGACGCACGCGCGCAACTCACGCGGTTCGGCCTGAACTACACGTTCTGGCTCAACCTCGTGTTCGGTGTGCTCGGCGCGTATCTCTGGTGGGTCAGCCGCCGGCACCCGATGGGGCATCACGGCCAGGGCGGCCATGCCCAACATGGGGAGGGCGCGCACCGGCACGCCCATCAGGACGGCTGAGGCCAGGCCCGGCGCGGTCGATCGATCGATCAGATCTTACCCTCAAGACCCATCGTGTAGTACTTGTGCACGATCTTGTCCTGGTTCTCGAGGAGCCAGTCGATCGAGGGCTCGTTGCTCATCGCCTTGCGGATCGCCTCGGTCATGCCCCTGCGCTGGATCTCGAACAGCGCCTTGTGATCGACCGTCTCGGCCTGGATCACCCCCGGGCTCAACCAGACCGAGCAGATGATGCCGAGGTCGTTGGCCTTCTCCTTCGGGATGTAGCCGGCGCGCACCGCGTCGAGCACGCCGTTGGCGATGGCGAACTGCACCGTGCCCATCAGGATCGAGGTGTACTTGCTCTCGGTCACGCTGACCTTGGAGACGCAGAGCGTCACCGGGCGGACCATGATGTCGGTGTTGAGCAGCGCGAAGACGCGGCTGTGGCCGACGACCTGGTCGCCCGTCAGGGTCGCCAGCGCGGTGCCGACCGGCCCGTCGAGCTCGCCGATGATCACCTCCGGCTCCGAGGCGGTGTTGGGCGGGCCGCCCGCCACCAGGGCTTCGCCGGCGCGGAGGATGATGCGTTCACGCATTGCGGTAGGCTCCATGGTTCGCGGACCGCGCAGGCGGCCGGCCTCGGGCGCGTCGGGGTCGCGCATTTGAGCGCGCCCCGCAGGGACTCCGCGCTCCGTCCGGATGCGGATCGATCGCCGGGCCGCCTGCCGTCGACCCCTGCCGTGCGCGCCTCGTACACGAACGGGGCGACTGCGGGATAGGTGAGGAGCGGAAATTCCGGACGCTGTCCCGCGGACCCCGGGCGTGGTGGCGGCGGTCCGGCGGCCGGGTCTTGGCGTTGGCGACCCGGACCTTTAGGAAGGCGCCTCAGCCGGGGCGATCCCGCCCGCGATCGCCGGACCGGCCGAATCCCCTGATGTCTTTCGCGGATCGCGGCCTGGGCAGCTGCACGGGCTTCCCGCGTATCCGGACCTGACCATGCGCCTTCGAGATGTATTCGCTGCCGGATCGTCGGAGAAGGCCGGCCTCGCCGGGGCGGCGCAGTCCCTCGCGCGCCCCCTGGCCAGCCGTCTCAAGCGCCGCCGCGGCGAGCCCCGGCAGGCGGATGTCATCCAGGCAGTCAAGGCGTCGGGCCTGTTCGATCCGGCATGGTACGCCCGGCGCTACCCCGACGTGGTCGGCGAGGGGATCGATCCGGCGGTGCATTACGCGGTCCATGGCGGCCGTGAGGGGCGCTGGCCGCACCCGCTGTTCCACGGCGACCTCTACCTCGATTCCGTTCCCGGGCTCCGGGCCGAGGGCATCAATCCGGTGCTCCACTTCCGCGACCGGGGCGCCGAGGCCGGGATCCGCCCCAACCCGCTATTCGATCCGGACTGGTACGCCGAACGCTATCTCGGTGGCGCGGAGCAGCGCGGCCGCGCGTTCCTGCACTTCCTGGCCAACCCCGACACCGACCCGTCGCCGCTGTTCGACACGGCCTGGTATCTGTCCCGCTACCCGGATGCCCGGGCGGCCGGCGGCAACGCGCTGGCCCATTATTACGAGACCGGCCGGAAGCAGGGCTACCTGCGCAATCCGGAAGAATTCGCCGGCCTGTCGCGGCACGTGGACCTGATCCGCAGCTCCGGGATCTTCGACGCGGATTTCTACCGCACGCGCTGTCCCGAGGCCGAGACCAGCGGGCTCGAGGCCCTGGAGCATTACGTGATGGCGGGCGGCTATCGCCGCTACGCGCCCCATCCGCTGTTCGATCCCGATTGGTACGCCGCCCAATCCGCCGCCGTGCGGGCCGACGCCCTCAATCCCCTGGTCCATTATCTGGAGCACGGCGCTGCGGAAGGTCTCGATCCCGGCCCCTGGTTCGACACGCGCTGGTACGCCGAAACCTACCTCGCCGACGACGAATCCGGGCAGAACCCGCTGGTGCATTTCCTCGCCGATGGCGGGCGCAGCACCAGCCCGTCGCCGCGCTTCGACGCGCCCTGGTATCGCGCCCGCTATCCGAAGGTCGCGGCCCTCGGGCTCAACCCGCTCGTCGATTACGTGCTGACCGGCCTGGAGGCGGGGCGGCTCACCCGCCGCGTGCCGGGCGCGGCGGTGCCGGAGGCGTCCGACGCGCGCCTCTCCTGCCTGAAGCGGGAGCCGCGCCGGCACGGCCGCACGGCCCTGTTCATCACCCACTGCCCCGAGGGGCGGATCCGGGGCCATGTCGAGCCCTACCTGAAGGCCTTCGCGGAGAACGGGGCCGACATCGTCCTGATCATCGCCGCCGACCAGCTCAAGAACGCGGTGCCGCAGGCGATCCTGGATCTGTGCGCCTCGGTCTACCTGCGCGAGAACACGGGGTTCGACTTCGCCGCCTGGGCGCATGTCCTGCTGGAGGATGTCGATCTCCTCGATTCGGAAACCCTGTATCTCGCCAATGACAGCCTCGTCGGTCCCCTCGACCGGAACGATTTTTCCGCGCTGCTGGCGAAGATCGACGCGTTCCCGGAGGCGGTGATCGGGCTCGCCGACAATTTCTACTACAGTCACCACCTGCAGAGCTTCTTCCTGGCCCTGAAGCGGCGCTGCCTGTCCTCCTACGCCTTCAACCACTTCATCCTGTCGGTGGCGAACTGGCCGGACAAGAACGCGGTGATCACCGAGTACGAGCTGACCTTCTCGCAGCGGATGCGGGCGGCGGGGCTCGGGATGCGCAGCCTGTTCTCGGCGCAGAACAAGCACATGTCGCTGGTCAACGACCCGCGCAACAACCGCACCCTGTTCGACTGGGAGAACATGCTGGCCCAAGGCTTCCCGTTCGTGAAGCGCTCGCTGCTCGGCGAGCATGCGGCGATCGGCGGGGCGGCGGTGCGGGACGCGATCGCGAAGAGCGGCTTCGACCTCGACCGGCTCGACGTGACCTACACGTATCCGGGCGCGAAGATCTGGACGGACCTGCGCAAGCCCCGGGCGCCCGAGCGGCCGCTGCGCGTGTCGTTCATCGCGCCGATGAATTACGCCAACGGCCTCGGCGTCGCCGCCCGCAGCTACGCCCGCGCGCTGCACCGGGCGCCGTTCGCGCTGAACATCCACCCGATGGAGCGGCCCTTCCACGTCCACGCCCGGGTGGCGCCGGCCTGGCAGGCCCGGAGCTTCTCGGGCGCGGCGGATGTCGCCCTGGTGCATTTCAACGGCGACAGCTGGCATTCGCTCATGAGCGACGCGCAGCAGGCGGTTGCCGCGCAGGCGCGACTGAAGATCGGCCTGTTCGTCTGGGAGACCTCCCACGTGCCGGGTGGCTGGTTGCCGACCGTCGATCGCCTCGACGCGATCTGGGCGCCCACGGAATTCTGCGCGGCGATCTTCCGGCAGATCACCGACATCCCGGTCGATGTCGTGCCCTACGTGGTCGAGAACGAGGCCGGCGAGCCCGCGAGCGCCGCCGCCAAGGCCAACCTGCGCAAGGCCTTCGCGATCGACCCCGCCAAGCGGGTGATCCTCTACGCCTTCGACGGGTCGAGCTATCTCGCCCGCAAGAACCCGCACGCGCTGATCCGGGCGTTCCGGGCAGCCGGGCTCGGGCAGGCGGGCTGGCAGCTCGTGCTCAAGACCAAGCACGTCTTCGACCTGCCCGAGGAGGGCAGGAAGCTCCTCGACCTCGTCGGCAAGACCGGCGACGTGGTGGTGATCGACCAGCCGCTCTCCCAGAACGAGCTCGGCGCCCTGTTCGAGCTCTGCGCGGTCTACGCCTCGTCGCATTCCTCGGAAGGCTTCGGGCTCACGATCGCGGAGGCGATGGAGATGGGCAAGGTCGTGGTCGCCACCGATTACGGCGGCTGCCGCGACTTCCTCGACGCCACCTGCGGCTTCCCCGTGAAGGCCGAGGTCACCGCCCTCGACCAGACCTACGGCCCGTACCTGCGCGGTGCCGAATGGGGCCAGGTGGACGAGGTGGACCTCGCCCGGGCGCTCGCCGACGCGGCCCGTGCCGTGACGGGCGGGGATGCGGCCCGGATCGGAGCGGCGGCCCGGGCGCGGATCCGCGAGCGGCTGTCCACCGGCGCGGTGGCGGCCGCCATGGAGGCGAGCCTCGTTCGTCTCCTGGCCGCCGAACGAATCTGACGCCCCGGAGACGCGACCCGTGTTGAAGAAGAAGCCGGTCCCGGCCCCGTCGGCCTCCTGGGGGGCGCTCGCGTGGCCGGACGCGATCCTGCCGCTGCCCCTCGACCCCCAGTATCGCCCGATCGACGAGCGCCGGCTCGACCAGGTCGCCGCCGGGCAGCTGCCGTCCTGCCGGGCCGTGTTCGTGGCCCCGGCGGCCTCGGAGCTGCGCCCCGACCTCGTGGCGCAGCTCACGCGCGCCATGGCCGAGCGGCCCGATATCGGCATCTTCTACGGCGACGACGCCGTGGTGGACGGCGTGGGTCAGGTCCGGAGCGTCCACTGCAAGCCGGCCTTCAACCCGGCCCTTCTCATGGCCGACGACTATATCGGCTTTCCGCTCCTGATCCGCGCCGCGACCTTCGCGGGCCTCAGGCCGGATGTCCGTCAGCGCTACGCCAGCGCCGCGTGGTTCCGGTTCCTGCTCGGGGCGATCTCCGCCGGCATCGGCATCGACCGGATCCCCGAGACCCTGATCGCCTCGCCGCTGGAGCGGCCGAAGGCGACGCGCACGGCCCGGGCCCACGCCCTGGACCACTGGTTCGAGGCCACGGGAATCCCCCTGCGCACCGGGCCGGGGCTGACCGCGGACACCCTGGAGATCCGCCGGACGCTGGACCCGCGCCCGCCCGTCACCCTCGTGGTGCCGACCAACCAGAGCCGCCCCAAGGACGATCAGGGCCGCCCCGTGGAGGGCGCCAAGCCGCACGTGATCAACCTGCTCGACAGTCTCGCCCGGAGCACCTACCCGGCCGACCGGATCCGGGTGTTGATCGGCGACGATGTGGCCGACGACGCGATCTATCGCGGCCGCGCGGATCGCTTCGCCGTGACCCGCCTGCCGACGACGCGGGCGTCGGGCGAGACATTCAACTACGCGGCCAAGATGAACACGCTCTGGCGCGCCGCCGAGACGGACCTCGTCATCCTGATGAACGACGACCTCGTGGTGCGCCGGCCCGGCTGGATCGAGGCGCTCCTGACCTTCGCGCTCGACCGGGGCGTCGGCGGCGTCGGCGGCCGGCTGCTGTTCCCGAGCGGCAAGATCCAGCATGCCGGCATGACCGGGGGCATCTTCGACGTGTTCGCCCATCCCTGGTACAACCGGGACGCGGCCGAGCCGACCTACGGCGACTGGGCGTTGACCCAGCGCGACTGCTCGGCCGTGACCGGTGCCCTCTTCGCGACGCGCAAGGCCGTGCTCGAGGCGGTCAACGGCCTCGACGAGGATTTCGCCCTCGATTTCAACGACGTCGACCTGTGCCTGAAGATGCGCCAGCTCGGCTACCGCATCGTCTACACGCCGTTCGCCGAGATGGCGCACCACGAGAGCGCGTCGCGTCAGACCAGCTTCGCCCCGGGCTCGCAGACCGCGCGCTTCCTACGCCGCTGGCACGACGTGCTGGCGGAGGATCCGGCCTACTCGCCGCAGCTGCGCACCGACACCGACGTGGTCGCCCCCCGGGCCGAGGCGACGCGCTGGATCATGGAGCGGCGCGGGGAGGGCGCGCGCTGATCGCCGGTCCCACCCGCTACAACGCCTCCCCGCGCATCAGCCGGGGCCGCGAACCCCGCGCGGCGGCGGCCTCGCCGATGAAGAAGCGCTTGAGCCCCGGCAGCCGGTCCACGATCCCGAGGCCGAGATCCCGGGCGAGGCGCAGCGGCAGGGCGTCGTTCGAGAACAGGCGGTTCAGCCCGTCGGTCACCGCCGCCATGGCGAAGCTGTCGAAGCGCCGGGCGCGCTCGTAGTCGCGCAGGATGTCGGGGCCGCCGGGATCCAGGCCGAGGCGCAGCGCGCCGGTGACCGCCTCGGCGAGGGCGGCGGCATCCGCGAGGCCGAGGTTCAGCCCCTGGCCGGCGATCGGGTGGACCACGTGGGCCGCGTCGCCCAACAGGGCGAGGCGTTCCGCATAGAAGCGCCGGGCGAGGCCGACCGCCAGGGGATGCCGGCTCGGCCCGTGCTCCAGGCTCAGAGGGCCGAGGTCGAGGGTGAAGCGGCGCTCGATCTCGGCCAGTACCTCGTCGGGCTCCCCCGCGAGCAGGGCGTCGACCGCGTCGGCGCGCTCGGTCCAGACGATCGAGGACCGGTGTCCGAGTACGCCGCCGTCCCGCAGCGGCAGGATCGCGAAGGGACCCGCGGGCAGGAAATGCTCGAAGGCGCGTCCCCCGTGCGGCCGGGCGTGGCCGATCGTCGCCACGATGCCGACCTGCGGGTAGGACCCGCCGACCCAGCCGATCCGCGCCGCCTCCCGCAGGCGCGAGCGCGCGCCGTCGGCGGCCACCAGCAGGTCGCCGCGCAGGCGTTCGCCCGTGGTCAGCTCCGCGTGGATCGCGGCGCCTTCCGGTGTCGCGCGCACCACGCCGGACGTCACGAGGGCGACGCCCGCCTCGCGGCAGGCCCGCAGCAGGGTCTCGGCGAGGGGCTCGGCCTCGATCATGTGGGCGAAGGGCTCGCCCTCGTCCCTGTCGTCCTCCCCGTCCTGGCCGAAGGTCAGGAAGGTCGGGCGCACCGGATCGGCGAGGCGGCTGTCGCTGATCACCATCGCGGTGATGGGCTCGGCCGTCCCCGAGACCCGGTCCCAGACGCCGAGGCGGTCGAGCATCCGCCGGCCCCCCGCCGCCAGCGCGTAGGCCCGGCCGCGATGACGGGCCGAATCGGCGCCGGATGGATCGATCACCGTGACGGCGAGCGCCGGCCCATGGGCCTGCTTCACGGCGAGCGCCAAGGCGAGGCTGGGCAGGCCGCCCCCGGCGATCAGGAGGCGGCGGCTGCCGGGGCGGGGCGTCTCGGCCGTCATCGTGGCGGATCTCCGGTTGTGACTCCCGCGCGGGAGGCGTTGGCTTGGTTCGTCCGATAGGCCTATGTCGCATGTGGGCAACGAACGGAAACCCCGCGCGCCATGACGGATGCCAACACCGACGCGATGACGGACGCCGTCGCCGAACTGATCGCCATCCTCGACCTCGAACGGCTGGAGGTCGATCTGTTCCGCGGTCAGAACCCGAAGACCGGCTGGCGGCGGGTCTTCGGCGGGCAGGTCGTGGCCCAGGCGCTGGTCGCCGCCACCCGGACCGTGCCGGATGACCGCCCCGCCCATTCCCTGCACGCCTACTTCATGCTGCCGGGCGATCCCCGCACGCCGATCGTGTACGAGGTCGAACGTATCCGGGACGGGCGCAGCTTCACGACCCGCCGGGTCAAGGCGATCCAGCACGGGCGCGCGATCTTCGCCACGACGGTCTCGTATCAGGTGGTGGAGGAGGGGCTGGTCCACCAGCCGGCGATGCCGAGGGTGGCTGGCCCGGAGGGGCTCCTCGACGGCAAGGCCCTGGTGGCGGCCGGCGGCAGCGCCGTGCCGGAGGCGATCGCCGCCTATTTCGGCCGCGAGCGGCCGATCGCCCTGCGGCCGGTCGATCTGAACCGTTACATCGCCGCCGGGAAGGGCGGCCCGCCCCCCGAGCCGGTCTTCAACGTCTGGCTGCGTGCGGCCGCCGCCCTGCCGGACGATCCGGCCCTCCACCGGGCCGTGCTGGCCTACGCCTCCGACATGACCCTGCTCGACGTGTCGCTGATCCCGCACCGGCGCTCGGTGTTCGATCCGACCATCCAGGCGGCGAGCCTCGACCACGCTCTCTGGTTCCACCGGCCGGTGAAGATCGACGACTGGCTGCTCTATGCACAGGACAGCCCGGTCGCCGGGGGCGCGCGCGGCTTCGCCCGCGGGCAGATCTTCAATCAGGCCGGCGACCTCGTGGCCTCGGTGGCCCAGGAAGGTTTGATCCGTCCGGTTCGGGATTAGAATCCGTTCCTGAGCGTGCGTTGCCGATCGGCAACACGGCGATTTCCCCTTTCTTGAGCAGATTGCGCATCGGATGGGCGAGGCATCGACGGGATGTGCGCATCGCGTGATCACAATCGGTCAATTCGTGTGCAGATTGGCGGGTCCGGAAAAGGTTCCCGGTCAAGCTTATCTGGCACGCTCCTTGAATAGCGGCGTTCGACCGCGGGCCATCCCGAGCCCGCCGGCGGCCCAGCCGGGTCGTCGGCGGATCGGGTGACGGCAACGGTTCCCAGGCATTTCGAAGGGGGCGTCGCCCATGAAAATCGTGATGGCCATCATCAAGCCGTTCAAGCTCGAGGAGGTGCGCGACGCGCTCACCGGAATCGGCGTCCACGGCCTGACGGTGACGGAGGTGAAGGGCTATGGCCGCCAGAAGGGCCACACCGAGATCTACCGCGGTGCGGAATACGCGGTGAGCTTCCTGCCCAAGCTGAAGATCGAGGTGGCCGTCGCCTCGGACCTGACGTCGAGCGTGATCGACGCCATCGCGGGGGCGGCCCGCACCGGCCAGATCGGCGACGGCAAGATCTTCGTGATGCCGCTGGAGAAAGCCGTGCGCATCCGGACCGGCGAGACCGACGCCGACGCTCTCTGATCCGCGGCCCGGCGCGACCGGGCCAGCGAGCTGCAGATTCTCTCTTTTCAAACGACACGGATTTACGACCGGGAGCCACGTGCCCATGAAACTTCGTCATGCCCTCATGCTCGGCTTGGGAGGGGCGGCGATCGCCGCCCTCCTGATCGAGCCGTCCCTCGCGCAGACGCCGACACCGGAAGCCGCTTCGCCGCCGCCGTCACCGATTCCCAACAAGGGTGACACGGCCTGGATGCTGATTTCCTCGGCCCTCGTGCTGATGATGTCGGTGCCCGGCCTCGCGCTGTTCTACGGCGGCCTCGTGCGCACCAAGAACATGCTCTCGGTCCTGACCCAGGTCTTCGCCATCGTGGCGATCGTCGGCCTGCTCTGGGTGTTCTACGGTTACAGCCTCGCCTTCACCAACGGCGGCGGCATCAACGACTTCGTGGGCGGCTTCTCCAAGGCGTTCCTGAAGGGCATCGACCCGAACTCCACCGTGGCGACCTTCTCCAACGGCGTCGTGATCCCCGAATACGCCTATCTGTGCTTCCAGATGACGTTCGCGATGATCACCCCGGCGCTGATCATCGGTGCGTTCGCCGAGCGGATCAAGTTCTCGGCGCTGGTGGTGTTCGTGATCCTCTGGGTGACGTTCATCTACTTCCCGATGGCCCACATGGTCTGGTACTGGGGCGGCCCGGATGCGGTCGGCAACGCCGCCAAGGCGCTCGCCGCCGCCACGGACGACGCCTCGAAGGCGACTGCGCAGGCCGCCCTCGACGCCGTCAACAAGGATGCCGGCTTCCTCTTCCAGAAGGGCGCCCTCGACTTCGCCGGCGGCACCGTGGTGCACATCAACGCCGGTATCGCGGGCTTCGTCGGCTGCCTGATCCTCGGCAAGCGCATCGGCTACGGCCGCGACCTGCTCGCCCCGCACTCGCTGACCATGACGATGATCGGCGCGTCGCTCCTGTGGGTCGGCTGGTTCGGCTTCAACGCCGGCTCGAACCTCGAGTCCAACGGCACCACCGCGCTCGCCATGCTCAACACCTTCGTGGCGACCTGCGCCGCCGCCGTGGCGTGGCTGTTCGCCGAGTGGGTGCTCAAGGGCAAGCCGTCGCTGCTCGGCATGGTCTCGGGCGCGATCGCGGGTCTCGTGGCCGTCACCCCGGCCTCGGGCTTCGCCGGCCCGATGGGCTCGATCGTGCTCGGCCTCGTCGCCGGCGTGGTCTGCTTCGTGATGTGCTCCACGGTGAAGAACGCCATCGGCTACGACGACTCGCTCGACGTGTTCGGCGTGCACTGTGTCGGCGGCATCCTGGGTGCGCTCGCGACCGGCATCCTGGTCGACCCGAATCTCGGCGGCGTCGGCATCCCCGACTACTCGTCGAAGCCGGGCGAGATGGTGGTCGGCGCCTACGACATGATGAGCCAGGTGATCATCCAGGCCGAGGCGGTCGGCCTGACGCTGCTCTGGTCGGGCATCGGCTCGGCGATCCTCTACAAGCTCGTCGACCTGACGATCGGCCTGCGGGTGACGCAGGAGGAGGAGCGCGAGGGCCTCGACATCGCCGATCACGGCGAGCGCGCCTACAACTACTGAGACGGATGGCGCGGCCCTGCGGGGCCGCGTCTTCGAAACGGAAAACCCCGGCTCCGAAAGGGCCGGGGTTTTTCATGGGGCCAGGGCAAGATCGACGGCGGCCTCGGCGTGAATCGCGGTGGTGTCGTAAAGAGGAACGGGGCTGTCCTCCGGCCCGACCAGCAGCATGATCTCCGTGCAACCGAGGATGATCGCCTGGGCGCCCCGCTCGACGAGGCGGGCCATGATGGCGCGATATGCGTCGCGGGAGGCCGACTCGATCCGACCTTGGACCAACTCGTCGTAGATCACGCGATGGACGCATGCGCGGTCCGCCTCGTCCGGGATCAGGACATCCAGGCCGTAACGGTCCGCAAGCCGCCCCCGGTAGAAGTCCTGCGCCATGGTGAAGGCTGTCCCGAGCAGGCCAACCGACCGGAGCCCGGCCGTCCTGATACGTTCGGCTGTCGGATCGGCAATGTGCAGGAGCGGCACCGCGATGGCGCTCTGAATGTCGTCTGCCATGCGGTGCATCGTGTTGCTGCAGATGAGCACGATCTCGGCGCCGCCGCGCTGGAGGCGATCGGCCGCTTCAATCATGAGGCCGGTTGCATCGTCCCAGCGCCCCGCATGCTGCAGCGCTTCGATCTCGGCAAAATCGAACGACCACATCAGACAGCGCGCCGAGTGCAGCGGCCCGAGCCGGGCTCGAACGCGTTCGTTGATGAGCCGATAATATTCCGCAGAGCTTTCCCAGCTCAGCCCGCCGATGAGGCCGATGATCTTATGGGCCATTGCTTGCTCCGGGCATCGCCGGACTTTGCCGGTGATGCACGTTCCAGCGTTCGGCAAAGGCTCGATGCTTCAGCGTCTACGATCCGGGACGTGAGCCGCAAGGTCAAGACATAGATCGACACGCGGAACGACCGCGAGAAGGTCCTCGATCATGCCGGGGAGTTTCTGCCGCAGCGCTTCGAGCGAGGCCGCCTCCGTCGCGAGGCCGGGCACATCGCTGTCCGAGACGTACCAGACGGCGGCCTCCGAATCCCAGGCGCAGCGGACAACGGCGTGGCGACTCATCGCGGACCTCCGAAGCGTGGTCTGAGACGTCGCGCAATCCCGGCGCGGCGGCACGGTCGTGCGGCCGCTCCCGCAAGGGTGGACGGGAGCGGCGCAGGCCGGGTGTTCAGGCCGCCTTGGTCAGCGCCGCCTTCTCCTCCGCGAAGGCCCAGTCGAGCCAGGGCGTCAGCGCCTCCAGATCCGACGTCTCCACGGTGGCGCCGCACCAGATCCGCAGGCCCGCCGGGGCGTCGCGATAGGCGCCGATATCGAGGGCGACGCCCTCGCGGTCGAGGCGCTCGACGAGGCTGGAGGCGAAGGCCGACACCGCCGCGTCGCCGCGGGCCAGCACGTCCGGATCGGCGATCACGAGGCAGACCCCGGTATTCGAGTAGGTCGCCGGATCGACCGCGAGCGGCGCGATCCAGGGGGTGCGCGCCACCCAGTCGTAGATCACCTTCGCATTCGCATCCGCCCGGGCGTGCAGCACCGGAAGGCCGCCGATCCGCTCGGCCCAGGCCAGGGTGTCGAGGTAATCCTCAACCGCCAGCATGGAGGGCGTGTTGATCGTGTCGCCCTTGAAGATGCCCTCGATCAGCTTGCCGTCCTTGGTCAGGCGAAACACCTTCGGCAGCGGCCAGGACGGCGTGTGGCTTTCGAGCCTTGCCACGGCGCGGGGCGAGAGGATCAGCATCCCGTGGGCCGCCTCGCCGCCCATCACCTTCTGCCAGGAGAAGGTCACGACATCGAGCTTGTCCCAGGGCAGCGGCTGCGCGAAGGCCGCCGAGGTGGCGTCGCAGATCGTCAGACCCTCGCGGTCGGCCGCGATCCAGTCGCCGTCCGGCACCTTCACGCCGGCCGCGGTGCCGTTCCACGTGAAGACTACGTCGTTGTGCTTCGTGTCGATCGCGGCGAGATCCGGCAGGACGCCGTAGGGCGTCTGGTGGATGCGCGGATCGATCCTGAGCTGCTTCAGCGCGTCCGTGACCCATTCCTTGCCGAACGCCTCCCAGGCGGCGACCTCGACGGTTTTCGGCCCGAGCAGCGTCCACATCGCCATCTCGACCGCGCCGGTATCGGAGGCCGGCACGATGCCGATCCGGTAATCGGCGGGCACCTGCAGGACGGAGCGCGTCAGGTCGATCGCCCGGGCGAGCTTGGCCTTGCCCAGCGGCGAGCGGTGCGACCGGCCGAGCGCGGCCTCGGCCAGGGCGGCGGGGGTCCAGCCCGGGCGCTTGGCGCAGGGGCCGGAGGAGAAATGGGGCACGCGCGGGCGCTGCGTGGGGCGGCTGGTCATCGCGAATCCATCCTGCAGAGGAGCGCTCCTCGGCGGGGAGGAGAACCCAGCTTCGCGCATGCGCCGAAACCGGCCGTCTGGCAAGCGCTTGTCAGCCTTGCAATCCTGACGGGTTGGCCCCGGCCGGGACAGGCAGTCGGCGCGCGCGGAACAGTCGATTAAGCCTGGCCCGTTAGGCTTAATGCTGTGCCGCGTAGCGTTTGAGGTACAGCGATGTCTATGCACAGCGCCGGGATAGTGGCGGTCTGGTCTGCTCTGCTTGTGGTTATTGGGGCGTTAACGGCCCATATCGCGCTCCCGAGCCGCCTGCGACGGCCGGAGCCGCGGGCCCTCCAATGCGATCCCCTGGACTACGACCGGGACGGTCCGGTGATCGACTTGGAGGCGGCCTGAGCGACGCCGGGGAGATCCGGCCGCCGCTCGGCGGTGATGCGCTCGGCCTCTTCCCGCCGCCAGCGCGCGATGGCGGCGTGGTTGCCGCCGGACAGCACGTCGGGGATCGCGCGGCCCTCCCAGTCGCGGGGCCGCGTGTAATGCGGATACTCGAGGAGGCCGCCCTCGAAGCTCTCCTCGACGCCCGATTCCGTCTTGCCCATCACGCCGGGCAGGAGCCGCACGCAGGCATCGAGCACCACCAGGGCGGCGATCTCGCCCCCCGAGAGCACGTAATCGCCGATCGACACCTCCTCCAGGCCGCGCCCGGCGATCACCCGCTCGTCCACCCCCTCGAACCGGCCGCAGACGATCACCGCGCCGGGGCCGTCCGCGAGGGCGCGGACCCGCGCCTGGGTCAGCGGCCGGCCGCGGGGGGACATCAGCAGCCTGGGGCGCGGATCGTCGGCGGGGCTCGCAGCGTCGATGGCAGCCGCCAGCACGTCGCAGCGCAGGACCATGCCGGCGCCGCCCCCGGCCGGGGTGTCGTCCACCGCCCGGTGGCGGCCGAGGCCATGCTCGCGGATGTTGCGGGCCTCCAGGCTCCAGGTGCCCCGGGCGAGGGCATCGCCCGAGAGCGAGACGCCGAGGGGGCCGGGGAACATCTCCGGGTACAGGGTGAGGATCGTGGCCCGCCAGGGCGTGTCCGTGCGCGTCATGGCGCTTGATCGCGCGCACGGGGCGGCCCGGTCAACGCCGGAGAGTTTCGGACGCCCGCCGGCGCCCCGCCATCAGGGCGTGGCCGACGCGGCCGGATAGTAGGGGGAGTAGATGGCGCTGCTCGCGGCGCGGGTCACCTCCGCATCGAACAGGCGGACGCTCAAGTTGCCCCCGATCCGGGCCGCGAACGGGACGAGCAACCCGTCGATATAGGCCTGCGCGTTCTTCAGGCTGTCGAACGCGTAGAAGCCGCCGACGCTGTTGGTCTTGATGCCGCTCAGCCACGTTTTCGATAGGAGGCCCGCAAATGTTTTCATGTCCTCGTCGATGGGCTGCCATTCGATCGTCTCGAACGGGATGGAAACTTGGTACTCGGCATAGAGAAAGACGGCCGGGATGGTCATGAAACGGCTCTCCTGCATGATCGAATGGGTCGGTCGGGGGTCAGAACGGTTCCTTGAAGGGGCGGACATCCAGTTCGTGGGTCCAGGCGCTGCGGGGTTGGGTGTGGAGGAACCAGTAGAGGTCTGCGACATCCGCGACCGACAGGAGACCCTCCGCGCCACGCGCCGCGACCAGGGTCGGGAAATGCGTCGCGGCATAATCGCCCTGCAGAACGCCATCGATCACGACATGGACGACGTGCAGGCCCTCGGGGCCGAACTCGCGCGCCAGGCCCTGGGCGACCGCGCGGAGGGCCGCCTTGGCGGAGGCGAAGCCCAGGAAGGGCGGCCTGGCGCGCAGCGAGGCCGTGGCACCCGTGACGAGGAGTGTTCCGCCCCCTGAGGGCGGCAGGTGACGGGCGGCCTCCCGGCCGACCAGGAACCCGCCCAACGCGCTTTGCCGCCACAGGGTCTCGAACGGCCCCGCTCCCAGGTCCAGGGCCGGCGCAGGCAGGTTGCCGCCCGCGTTGAACACCACCAGTTCCGGCCGCCCGATCGCCCGGCCGCGCGCGAACAGGGCCGCGACCTGGGCTTCGTCGGTGGCATCGGTCGGCACGGCCTCGCCTCGGCCGCCCGCTTCGGTGATGCCGGCCACGATCGCGCCGAGGCGCCGCTGGGTGCGCCCGGCCACCAAGACCGTGAGACCTTCGGCGGCGAAGCGACGGGCCAGCGCCGCTCCGAGCCCGTCGACGGCTCCCGCCCCGACAACGATGGCGACGCGTGCAGCCATGGGGAGCCGACGCCGGACGTCAGGGCGTTGCCGGGATCGGCGCACCCGCGTCGCCGAGGGGCGCATAAGGGGCCGGCCGGACGATCATGATGTCGAATGGTTTGTGGCCGGCGACCCGGCCCGGCCGAAGACCAGGATGAAATTGTTGGCCGGCCGCTCGATCGTCTCCGTGAGAACGATGCCGTGCGGCCTGGCCGCGGCCTCGAGATCGCGCACATCCTTCAACCCCCATTCCGGCACGGCCGCGGCGCGGATCTCCTCGTCGAAGGCTTGGTTCGATGGGGTCGTGTACCGACCGTCGATCTTGAACGGGCCGTAGATGTAGACGCGGCCGTCATCCTTCAGGGTCTTCGCGGCCAGGGCGGCGATCCCGTCGTTGATGGCAACGGGGGCGACCTGGAAGATGTTGATGACGAAGATCGCGTCGTAGCGCCTTTCGTCGGACGGAAACGTCGCGGCATCGGTCAGATCGATGCGGATCGGGTCGCGGACGTTGGCGTTCCCCTGCTCGGCGCGCTTGGCCTCGATCGAGGCGAAGACCTCCTCGGTCAGGTCCGAGGGCTGAAACGCCACGTCGGGGAAATGCGGGGCGAAGTAGTTGATGTGCAATCCGGCGCCGCTGGCCAGTTCCAGGACGTCGCCGGTCTTCGGAAAACGCTCCCGGAACACCTCCAGGATCGGATTGCGGTTGCGGCGTCCGGCCCAGGCCACGTAGTCGCTGAGCGGGTGGGGATCGATCGCCGGACGCGGCTCGTCCACGAACGGGAGGATGCTTGCACTCATGGGACCTCCTGCGGTGCCGGGAGCGAGAGCAGGGCACCGAGCGCGGAATCCACCGCGCGGTTGTAGTCAGGGTCGAGGCCGAACAGGGCGAGGTGGCCCCAGGGCGAGGTGACGCGCACCAGTCGGCTGTGCGGAACCAGCCGTTGCTCCGCCTCGATATCGGCCAGGGGGAAGAAGCCGTCTTCCTCGATGGCGATGACGGAAACCTGCGCCGTCACGCGGGCCAGAGCCCGGGCCAGATCGCCCCCGCCATGCGGGCGCGCGTCGCCGCTCCGCCATTTGCGCAGCAGGGTGAGCAGGTTGTTCGGGTCCTGCGGAAGGAAATGGCCCTCCACGAAGCCGGTGAGGAAATCGTCGACCGTGGTGAAGCCGTGGTCGCGCCAGAGCGCCCGGTTGAACAGCGCCGGCGTGAAGCCCGCGGCGGCGAACAGGCGGGCATGACGCCGGAGCCCCCTGTGGACGGCGCCCTCGGCGTACCAGCCGTCGTCATAGGCGGGGTCGGCGGTTATGGCCTCGATGAACGTGTCCACCAGCAGCTGGTTGTGCGGCGTCGTCGCGGCGGTGCCGGCGATCGGGGCCGCCCGGGCGACGGCTTCCGGGAAGCGGACGGCCCATTCCCAGGTTTGTTGGGCGCCCATCGAGCCGCCCAGAACCAGCGCCAGCCGTGTGATGCCGAAAGCCTCGGTGACGAGCCGGTGCTGCGCCCTGACATCGTCGGCGATGGAGGGCTGCGGGAAGCGGGCTCTGCCGTAGGGCGGCGGCACCGTCGTTGGCGACGACGATACGCCGTTGCCGATCTGATTGACCAGGATGATGAAATATCGATCGGGATCCAGCGGTCTGCCGCGGCCGATATAGGCCTGTTCGAGAATCGTGTGCGTGCCGGAATACCAAGTCGGAAACAGGATGGCGTTGCTTTTATCTGGATTCAGATTGCCAAACGTTGTGTAGGCGATGCGCAGGTCGCGGATCTTTGCGCCGTTCTCCAGGACGAAATCGCCGATCGCGAAAGCATCATGCTCTTCTCGAGCGTCGTTGCGAGCTTCTTCGGGCATCTGAAGCAATCTGCCGTCTCAATTGTCGTCAATTAATAGACCATCCATTCGAGAAATACCATATCGTTTATGTTGGCGATTGGAGAATGTTGTATTTGCCTGTCCGGTTCTAGTTGTTCGTGGTGATCGATTTTCTACTCCTCTTCTACGCCTTGCCTTCGGGGCCGGCCTGCGCTGCGGACGCGCTTGCCCCGCCCGGTGCGCTAGCGGTCGCTTTCCCCCGCGCCCGATCGGCGGCCGGCGCCGCAGACGGTGCGGCCCTGCCGGTCCGGGGCGACGCAGCGGTAGGGCGCCTGAAGAGGCGTGCGGTGAGCGGTGCAACCTTCACCCTTTCTCAGCTCAAGGTTGTCAGCATCGCGGACCCGTCGCCCACGATGCAGGCCGCCGCATGCTCCTCGGACTCTGGCTCGATCAACCGCTCTGGGCGATCTTCGCGGTGCTGGCCCTGCTGTTCGGCGCCCTCAGCGCGGTCCTGTACGGGCTGTCGCATCTGCGCCCGACGCGTCCGGTGATGCGCCGCCTCGGCGCCGGCATGGTGCCCACCTATTTCACCGCGCTCGCGACCCTGCTGGCCCTGCTCACGGGCTTCGTGGCCAACGATGCCTGGGAGCGCCAGCGTTCGGCCGCCCGCGCCCTCCAGGCCGAGCGCGCCGATGCCCTGGCGCTCTACGATCTCAGCCTCGCCTCGGCCTCCGACATGCGCAACATCCGGGCAGCCCTCGTCGCCTATCTCGACGCGGTGATCGAGCGGGAATGGCCGCGGATGAGCGAGGGCGGCTATGCCCCGGAGGCCGGGGCCGGGCTGCGGCGCCTCTTGGAGACGGTCTCCGATCCGAAGATCACCGCGGAGGCGGGGGCGCCGACCCACAGCGCGCTGGTCGGCGCCGCCATGGCGCTGCGGGGCGACCGCGGCGAGCGGCTGGCGCTCAGCCAGACCGCCAGCGATGGGACCAAGTGGCTGACCCTGCTGATCCTGGCGGCGCTCACCCTGGTGGCCCTGGGCCTCGTCCACACGGAGCACCCCGCCGCCCAGGCGACGGTTCTGACGACCTTCTCGCTGGCGATGGTCACCACCCTCGGCCTGATCGCGCTCCACGAGCGGCCCTTCGACGGGCCGCTGGCGCTGAGCGCCGAGCCGCTGGTGATCGCCCGGACCGCGGTGGCGGCGCCGGCGCCGTAGCACATCCCGTTGATTCGGCCGAGGGACCGATATTCCAAACCAATCCCCTCATCCTGAGGCTCGCTGCGCTCGCACCTCAGGATGAGGGGGATTGTTCGGAGATCCGGAAACAGGCCTGACTCCCCGCCGCGGCGGCCTCAGCCCGGATCGTCGGCCGGCTTCTCCCCCGGCGGGGCGAACAGATCCTCCGGCGCCGCCACGGTGACGCGGCGCTGCGCCATGTCGAGCACCGGCACGAAGGCCTTGGTGAAGGGCAGCAGCGCCGTGGCGCCGCCGTTCGGCGGGCGCAGTTCCAGAAGGTCGCCGCCGCCATAGTTCGGCACGGCTACGATCGTCCCGATCACGGTGCCGGCCTCATCCACGGCCGTGGCGCCGATCAGGTCGGCCGCATAGACCTCGTCCTCGTCCTCGGGGGCGGCCAAGCGGTCACGGGGGATGTAGAGCGCGACCCGGTTCAACGCCTCGGCGGCTGTACGGCCGGAGACGCCCTTCACCCGGGCGATCAGCATGTCGGGGGAGGTGCCCGGCGCGGGGCGCACCTCGGCGAGCGTCAGGCTGCGGCCGTCCGCGGTCAGGAGGGCGCCGTAGGTGGCGATCGCCCGCGGATCGGACGTGTAGGATTTGAGGCGGACCTCGCCGGTAAGCCCGTGCGCCCGCCCGAACTCGCCCATCAGGACGAGGTTCGGGTCGGCCGGCGACGCCGGCTTGGGGGCCGGCGCCTTGGGCGATGTCGCGGCGTCGGGCGCGATCGCGCCGACCGCCGCGTTCATGCGGCCCCGACGGCCGCCGTCGCGGGGGGAGGGACCTGCGGGGCGGCGCGCCATGATCCGCGCCTTAAGCGGCGGCGTCCTCGGCGGGGGCGGCGGCCTTCTCGGCCCGCTTGGCGGCGCGCTCCTTGGCCTTCTCGCCCGGCTCGGCCTTCTGCGGGTTGTTGCGGGTCGGGCGCTTGGCCAGGCCCGCCTGGTCGAGGAAGCGCAGGACGCGGTCGGTCGGCTGCGCGCCCTTGGCGAGCCAGCCCTGGATCTTCTCGTTGTCGAGCACGATGCGGGCCGGATCGTCCTTGGCCTTCATCGGGTCGTAGGCGCCGACCTTGTCGATGAAGCGGCCGTCGCGCGGGGCGCGGGCGTCGGCGACGACGATGCGGTAATAGGGGCGCTTCTTGGCGCCGCCGCGGGTGAGACGGATCTTGAGGGCCATGGTCTGACTACTTTCGCTGTTGCTCGATCTGGGACTCGTGGTCCGCCTTGATCGACTGGTGGTGCCGAATGACTTCCTTGACCACGAAGGCCAGAAACTTCTCGGCAAAATCGGGGTCGAGCTTGGCCTCGACCGCGAGCTTGCGGAGCCGGGCGACCTGACGGGCCTCCCGGTCCGGATCGGAAGGGGGGATCCCCTTTCGGGCCTTGAGCTCGCCGACCCGCTGCGTGCAGCGGAACCGCTCGGCGAGGAGATGGATCAGTGCCGCATCGAAGTTGTCGATGCTGTCGCGCAGACGCGCGAGTTCGGGATCGACGGCCTGCGCCGCGAGCACGCTCATTTCTTCTTCCCCGGCATGAACCCACCGAGACCCGGCAGCTTCGGGCCGCCGAGGCCCGGAAGCCCCGGAAGCTTCGGCATGCCGCCCCCGCCGCCCAGGCCCGGCGGCATCGGCGGCAGCTTGCCGCCGAACTGCTTTTCCAGGGCCGCGATCTGCTCCGGCGTCGGTTCCGGCATGCCGGGGGGAAGGCCGGGCATGCCGCCGCCCATTCCACCCCCCATGCCGCCGCCCAGGCCGAACATCGAGCCGAGCGCCTGCCCGATCCCGCGTTTTCCGGAGCCCATCGCCTTCATCATGTCGGCCATGGTCCGGTGCATCTTCAGGAGCTTGTTGATCTCCGAGACATCGACGCCCGCGCCCGCCGCGATGCGCTTCTTGCGGGAGTTCTTGAGGAGGTCGGGGTTCTTCCGCTCCTGCGGGGTCATCGACGAGATGATGGCGCGCTGGCGCTTGAACATCTTCTCGTCGAGATTGGCGCCCTCGACCTGCTTCTTGATCGCGCCCATGCCGGGCAGCATGCCCATCAGGCCGCCGATCCCACCCATCTTCTCCATCTGGGCGAGCTGCATGGACAGGTCTTCGAGATCGAACTTGCCCTTGCGCATCTTCTCCGCGGTGCGGAGCGCCTGCTCGTGGTCGATGGTCTCGGCGGCCTTCTCGACGAGCGAGACGATGTCGCCCATGCCGAGGATGCGGTTGGCGACGCGGGACGGGTGGAATTCCTCCAGCGCATCGACCTTCTCGCCGGTGCCGACGAGCTTGATCGGCTTGCCGGTGACGGCGCGCATCGACAAAGCCGCGCCGCCGCGGGAATCGCCGTCCATCCGGGTCAGCACGATGCCGGTCACGCCGAGGCGCTGGTCGAAGGCGCGGGCGGTGTTGACCGCGTCCTGGCCGGTCAGCGCGTCGGCGACGAGCAGCACCTCGTGGGGCTTGGTCGCGGCCTTCACCTCGGCGGCCTCGGCCATCAGGCCCTCGTCCACCGTGGTGCGGCCGGCGGTGTCGAGCATCACCACGTCGAAACCGCCGAGCCGGGCGGCATCCATGGCGCGCCTGGCGATCTGCACCGCCGACTGGCCGGCGATGATCGGCAGCGACTCGACGCCGACCTGCTTCGCCAGCACCGCGAGCTGCTCCATGGCGGCCGGGCGGCGGGTGTCGAGGGAGGCGAGCAGCACCTTGCGCTTCTCGCGCTCGGAGAGCCGCCGGGCGATCTTGGCGGTGGTGGTGGTCTTGCCCGAGCCCTGCAGGCCGACCATCAGGATCGGCACCGGGGCGGGGGCGTTGAGATCGATCGTCTCGGCGTCGGTGCCGAGCATCGCCACGAGCTCGTCGTTGACGATCTTCACGACCATCTGGCCGGGCGTCACCGACTTGAGCACGACGGCGCCGACCGCCTTCTCCTTCACCTTGTCGGTGAAGCCGCGCACGACTTCGAGGGCGACGTCGGCCTCCAGCAGGGCGCGGCGCACCTCGCGCATGGCGGCGGTGACGTCGGCCTCGGTGAGCGCTCCCCGGCGGGTGAGCCCCGAGAGGATGCCGGAGAGGCGGTCGGACAGACCTTCGAACATGCTCTGACGCCCCGCGCTTACTGTTCGAGCCCGGCGCGCTCGACGCGGCGCGCCTGGAGGGCGGCCTCGAAGCTGCGCAGGGCCTTGGCGAACTTGTCCCGGCATTCCGGGTTGCAGAAGCCCACCACGGCGCCGTTATAGAGCGTCAGCGAGTCGGCCGAGATCGGCTTGCCCGACCACGGGCAGGTCTCGTTGATCGCGTCCTCGATCTTCAACGTTTGCTGATCTGGCGTCATGCGGGTGCCTCGGCCGGCGGGGCCCGTCGTGGCGAAACGGCCAACACCCATCGCGCCCGAGGGCGCAGACGCGCTGTCGGGCGTTGACCTCCGGCCTCATGGGACCGGTCGGCTTGGCATCGGTCGATCTGCTTCGGATCGGGAGCGCGGGGCGTAGCCGCGCCGGCGGCGAAAGTCAATTTTTGCTCCGATTTTCCCGGATCAGGCTTCGGGCGCGGGAAGCGGATCCGGAATCCGGCATTCGCTCGAAAACAGCCGCTCGGCGATGAAATCGACCGTCACGCGCACCTTTGGGGAGAGATGGCGGCTCGACGGCCAGATCAGGTTGAACTGCCCCGGTGCATCGAGATGATCGAGGAGGAGAGGCACGAGGGTGCCCGCTCTCAGCGCACCCGCCACCAAGAAGTCCGGCATGCAGCCGACCCCGAGGCCGGACAGGACTGCGCCGTGCAGCGCCTCCATGTTGTTGCACACGATCCTGTGGCGCCGGTCGGGTTCTGCGTCGCCCTCGGGCTGGCGCAGGGGCCAGACCTGGACCTTGCCGGAATTCGGAAAGCGGAAGCCGATGCTGGCGTGTCCGTCGAGCTCCCGCGGCGTCCTCGGAACGCCGAACTGGTCGAGATAGGCCGGTGCTGCACAGAGCAGCAGCCGGAACGGCCGCAGCGCCCGCCCCATGATTCGGCCATCCGGCAAGGGGCCGCTGCGGATCGCCACGTCGACCCCTTCCTCGATCAGGTCGACGAGCCGGTCGGAGAAGTCGAGATCGGGTTCGATCTCCGGGTAGCGTGCCAGGAAATCCGGCAGCACCGGCAGCAGCAAGTGATAGGCGACGATCGGGCAGGAGATCCGGACTCGCCCGCGCGGAGCCTCGCGCGACCGCAGGACACTCGCATGCGCGTCGTCGAGGTCGTCGAGGATGCGCCGGCAGCGCTCGTGGAAGGCCCGCCCCTCGTCGGTCAAGCGAAGGCTGCGCGTGGAGCGCTGGAGAAGGCGCACACCGAGCTGGTTCTCCAGCTTGGTCACCGCCTTGCCGACCGCGGAGGGCGACAGCCCGAGCGCGCGGCCGGCGGCGACGAAGCTGCCGAGATCAGCCGTGCGCACGAAGGCGGACAGGCCAGCCAGTCGATTCATCACGGGTCCATTCGAGCGTTCCGTGCCGGATTGATCGGAACGGAGCCGGTCTTATCGCCCATTCGAGCGCAGATAAACTGAACGCAGGCCGGGGGGCGATGGCGCCTCCCGCTTTGCCTCCCCTTTCGCCTCGGACGATATCCTCATGCTTCACGCGCGCGTCGCGCCGCAGGTCGGCGCCACGAAACGGCTCGCCCTGCTCGCCATCTGCCTCGCCGCGGTGGCGATGCCGCTGGCCTTCACTGGCACCGCCGTCGCCCTACCGGCGATCGGCCGCAGCCTGGAGGGCGGCCCCGTCGCCATGGCCTGGGCCACCAACGCCTTCATGCTGACCTTCGGCTCGACCCTGCTGGCGGCCGGCGCCCTCGCCGACCGGTACGGGCGCAAGCGCATCTTCCTCGCCGGCACGGGCGCCTTCGCGCTGGCCTCGCTCGCGCTCGTGGCCGCGCCCGACATCCTGGTCTTCGACCTGTTGCGCGGTCTTCAGGGGTTCGCCGCCGCGGCCGCCTATGCGGGGGGCGCAGCCGCCCTGGCGCAGGAATTCGAAGGGTCGGAGCGGCTGCGCGCCTTCAGCTTCCTCGGCACGAGTTTCGGTGTCGGGCTGTCGCTGGGGCCGATCGCGTCGGGCCTGATGATCGAGGCCTTCGGCTGGCGCAGCGTCTTCCTGACGGTGGTCGGCTTCACGACGCTCGCCACGCTCCTCGGCCGCCGGGCGGTGCGGGACAGCCGCGATCCCGCGGCCTCGCGGCTCGACTGGCGCGGCGCCCTCTGCTTCACCGCGATGCTGACGCTGTTCACCTACGGGATGCTGCTCGTCCCCGCGCGCGGTGGGGCCGACAGCGTCGTCCTCGGCTGCCTCTCCGGGGCCGGCCTCTGCCTGGCGGCCTTCATCGTCATTGAGCGGCGGGTGGCGCGGCCGATGCTCGATCTCGGCCTGTTCCGCTACGCCCGCTTCGTCGGCGTCCAGCTGCTCGCGGCCGCGCCGGCCTACGGGTTCGTGATCCTGCTGATCCTGCTGCCGGTGCGGTTCGTCGGCATCGAGGAAATGGGTGAGGCCGCGGCGGGCAGCCTGATGGTCGCGCTCTCGGCGCCGCTCGTCGTCCTGCCGGTGGCCGCCGGGACGCTGACGCGCTGGCTCCGGCCGGCCACGATCTGCGGCGTAGGCCTCCTGGTCTCGTCCGGTGGCCTCCTCTGGCTGGCGCTCACGCCCATCGGCGCGCCTCCCCTCGTCACCGCCCTGCCGATGCTCCTCGTCGGCATCGGGATCAGCCTGCCCTGGGGCCTGATGGACGGCCTCGCCGTCAGCGTCGTCCCGAAGGAGCGCGCCGGCATGGCCAGCGGCCTGTTCTCGACCGTGCGGGTCGCCGGCGAAGGCGTGGCGCTCGCCGTGGTGGGCGCGGTCCTGTCGCTCCTCATCGCCGCGCGGATCGATGCCGTTGGCCCAGGCGGACCCGTTTCGCTGGCGAGCCAGCTTCTGGCCGGCGGCGATCTCCGGGGCGCCCTCACCGTGATGCCCGGCCTCCTGCCGGAGACGGTGGTGGCGCTCTACGGCGCGGCTTTCGGCCGGCTCCTGGGCCTGCTCGCCGGCATCACGGCCATCACCGCTCTGGTGGTCTTCCTGATGCTCGGCCGGAGCGACGGGGCTACCGTGCCGCTCGGCGCCGGGGACCAGGCCGCGGCCTGAGCGGCGTCCGGCCCTCTCCGCGGCCAGGGAACGCGCCGCTCTTTTACCAGTCGTTAAGCATGTTCCGCCTTCACTCGGCGCATTCCATCAGGACGCCGCCCATGTCGGAACCCGCCCGCTCCCTGCCGCCCGAGTCCGGCAACCGCCCCGCGCCCGGTCCGCTGCGGGACTGGCTCTCGGCGATGAAGACGCACAGCCCGGCCGAGGCCGCCCGTCCCGATCCGAAGGCCGGTCGCGGAACCGCCGAGGCCGCGTGGTCGCCGCGGGTGGTGGCGCCCGCCGGCCCGGCGCAGGCAGCCGAGCCCGAGGATGCCGACATCTCCGAGCTGATGGCCGAGAACCTGATGCTGAAGGCGAAGCTGCGCCTCGAGCACGAGCGGCAGGACGAGTTGCAGGCGATGCTCGCCGAGGAGATCCGCACCCTGCGCGCGCATATCCAGGACGAGATCGGCTCCCTCGAAGAGCTGCGGGCCGAGCAGGCGGCGATGCGTGGGGAGCGCGAGCGATTCCGGACCGAGCGCGAGGCGATGCAGGCCGAGCGGGAGAAGGCGGCCGCCGAGCGCGTCGCCCTCGTCGGCGAGCGCGACGCGCTGCGCGAGGAGCGCGACCTGTGGCGCGCCCGGACCGAGGCCCTGGCCCAGCCGCTGTTCCAGATGCAGAAGCGCTAGACCTTCAACGACGAAGGGCCACCCGAGAGGATGGCCCTTCCATTGCCGAACCGTGCTGTCCGGCGGAACTGTCCCGAGATCGGGGCTCTGACGCGTCTTAGAGCGACGCGCCGGAGGCGACGGTCCAGGTCCGATGAGCCGAGACACACGGCTGATGACAATGAGACACTGGATCACCTCCTTTCGTTGGTTGCGGGTGAAGCGAAGGTAGGGGGCCGGAGGCGGCTTGTGAAGCCCCGCGCCTGCGCCCGTTTGTCCTCCCCGGCTCCGCGCTTTGCCGACCCGGCCGCCGGGCGTATGACGGGCACCCCGCCGCCAGCCCGAACCGCCGTGAACGCGCCCTTCACCAACCCGCCGCGCCCCGCCGACGAGGCCGCCCTCGATCCCGGCGCCATGCGCCAGCCGCTCGGGAATGCGTGGTACTGCGTCGGCCAGTCGCGAAGCCTCGGCAGGGCCGGCAGCAAGACGGGCCTGCGCGCCGTGGAGCTGAACGGCGAGCAGATCGTGCTCGGCCGCGCCCCGGACGGAACCCCCTTCGCCCTGCGCGACCGGTGCCCCCATCGCGGCATGGCCCTGTCGAAGGGCCGGTTCGACGGCGACACCCTGATGTGCCCGTTCCACGGCTGGCGCTTCGGCACGGACGGGCGCTGCCGCGACGTGCCGACCCTCTCGGAGCACGACGCCGCCGATTTCTCCCGCATCCAGGTCCAGCGCTTTCCCATCCGCGAGAGCGCCGGCTTTCTCTGGGTGAACCCCCATACCGGACCGGCCGGCGGCGATGTCCCCGCGCTGCCGGAGCTCGATTTCACGCCCGCCGGATCCCTGGTGGTGGAACTCGTGGTCGAGGCGTCCTTCGATCTCACCACCCTGAGCCTCGTGGATCCCGGGCACGTCGCCTTCGTCCACGATACGTGGTGGTTCCGGCCCTCGAAGCAGCTCCGCGAGAAGGTGAAGACCTTCCAGCCGGTGCCCCACGGCTTCGTCATGACGAGCCACGCCACAACGACGAGTTCCCCGGTCTACCGGCTGCTCGGCGGCGTGCCGGAGGTCGAGATCGAGTTTCGCCTGCCGGGAAGCCGCCTGGAGCGGATCCACGCGGGCGAGAAGCGGGTGGCGAATTACACCTTTGCGACGCCGCTCACGCCGGACCGGACGCTGCTCACCAACGCCCTCTACTGGAACATGCCGGCGCTGAACCTGCTCAAGCCGGTCGCCCGGCCGCTGATGCGGCAGTTCCTGACCCAGGACCAGCAGGTCCTCCAGCACGCGCAGGACGGCCTCGACCGCAAGCCCACCATGGTGCTGTTCGGCCAGGGCGATCTGCCGTCGCAATGGTATTTCCGCCTGAAGCGCGAGGCGCTGGAATCATCGCGCGACGGGCGCCCGTTCGCGAACCCGCTGGAGCGGCGGGAATTGCGCTGGCGCTCCTGACGGCGAACCAGCCGTAGCAGGCGTGTCGATCGCGATCCGCACACATCTCCGGCGGACCTCGACGGTGGCGGCAGAGCGCGACAGGCCCGGTCTCCCGAGCCGGACAGGGTTGGGGTGAGGGACGAGAAGGGGCTGGATCGAGCGCGCCATTGAAGCGCGTCCAGGTCGCGCCTCGTTCGGACAGACCTGATCCCTCTCGCTGTCCCTGTCCCGCGCGGACTTGCGGATTCACACGTCTCCGCCGGACACCAAAGGGTTGAAAATCAAGCGTGTTTTCCTTCCCCGTTGCGGCTGCGGCGTTCACATATCCCTCTTGGAGAGGCGACGCTGGCTCATGCGCCCCACTCGGCAACCGCACGATGATACCAAATCCGAAGGGTGAATCCGTAAGCCCGCAGAGGGGAGGAGGTAACGCGCGGAAACGGATCGATCCCGCACAGGCCCCGACGGGGGATCAAGCCAGCGGAGAAACTGATCGATCCGCAAATTAAGTTCCTATTAACCATGACGAGAGCAATTATCCCACCGCAGTACCTCTTTCCGAGACACTTGGCGCCGATGCCTCGCTTCTTCATCGATCTTCACGACGGCTCGCAGCCGATCCGCGACGAGGTCGGCTTCGATCTGCCGGATCTTCCGGCCGCCCGCGTCAAGGTCACCCGGATCATGTCGGCGATCGCCCGCGACATGCTGCCGGATGTCGAGCGCCAGGATTATGTCGCCTGCGTGCGCGACGGTGTCGGCAAGATCGTCTACCGGGCGCGGCTGTCGCTGGCCGCCGAGGCGGTGGACTGAGGCTCGCCGCCGCAAGGCCGGGGAGCTTGACCGGCGCGCGCCACCCGCCATCTCCGGGAGCATGAAACGGCGCAGCCTGCTTACGGTCGCGAGCGCGGCCACGGTGATGACACTCGGCGGCGTCGGCTATGCCGCCCACCGGCGCGGCCGGAACCCCTATTATCGCGGCCCCGTCTCGGATCACTTCGACGGGTTGCGCTTCTTCCGGCCGGATCAGGCGACCGACAAGTCCCTGCCCGACGTGCTCCGCTGGCAGGCCAAGCGCGAGCGGGAGCCCTGGCCCAAGAGCTTCCCGAGCCCCTTCCCGGCGGACCACCCGCCCGAGCGCGTCGGGGGCCTGCGGGTCGTGCTGATCGGGCATGCGAGCTATCTCGTGCAGGTCGCCGGCCGCAACATCCTGATCGACCCGGTCTTCGCCAAGCGCGCGAGCCCGGTCCGCGTCGCGGGGCCGAAGCGCGTCAACCCGCCGGGCCTCGCCTTCGCCGACCTGCCGCCGATCGACGCGGTGCTGATCACCCACAACCACTACGATCATCTCGACGGGCCGGCCGTCGCGCGGATCTGGCAGGCGCACCAGCCGCTGATCGTGGCGCCGCTCGGCAACGACACGATCCTGCGCGGCTACGACGACACCATGCATGTCGAGGCCCGCGACTGGGGTGAGTCGGTCGATCTCGGCGACGGCCTGCAGGTCCACCTGACCCCGGCCAATCACTGGTCGGCCCGGGGCATCCGCGACCGGCGGATGGCCCTGTGGTGCGCCTTCGTGATCACCTCGCCCCGGGGCGTGCATTACCACGTGGGCGACACGGGCTTCGGCGACGGGTCGCTGTTCCGGGATATCCGGGCCCGATTCGGACCGCCCCGGCTGGCGACCCTGCCGATCGGCGCCTACGAGCCACGCTGGTTCATGCGCGCGCAGCATGTCGATCCCGCCGAGGCGGTGCAGGCCTTCCGTCTCCTCGGCGCCGAACAAGCGCTCGGCCACCATTGGGGCACGTTCCAGCTGACCGACGAGGGGATCGAACGTCCCGCCGAGGCGCTGAATGCGGCGCTCGGGGCGGCCGGCCTCCCGCCGGAGCGGTTTTTGGCCCTCAGACCCGGGCAGGTCTGGCAGGCCTGAGTGCGGCCCGACCGGCTGCCGCCCGATTGGGCATGATGCGTGCATGATACTGTATGCAGCATGGGGTCGCGGCGCGGAGAACGCCGCCGCGCCTGGAGAGCGGGCGCCGCTCCATGCGGCGCATCCGCTTCCAGCCGAGAGACACGATGGACCTGATCAAGCCGACACGCCGCTCGCTCATGGTCGGGGGCGCGGCGCTGGCCGCGTTCGGGGCACCCGGCCGGGCCGGCGCGCAGGGCGCATCGCCGGGCAGCCTGACCTACGGCATCTCGATGACCGACCTGCCGCTCACCACCGGCCAGCCCGACCGGGGCGCGGGCGGCTACCAGTTCACCGGACTCACCCTCTACGACCCGCTGGTCGCCTGGGAACTCGATATCGCCGACCGGCCCGGCAAGATGGTCCCCGGCCTCGCCACGTCCTGGGAGGCCGACAAGGCCGACCCGAAGCTCTGGACCTTCCACCTGCGCGAGGGCGTGACGTTCCATGACGGCTCGACCTTCGACGCCGACGCGGTGATCTGGAACTTCGACAAGGTGCTCAACAAGGAGGCACCGCATTTCGACCAGCGGCAGGCCGCGCAGGTCCGCCCGCGCCTGCCCGGCGTCGCGAGCTACAAGAAGCTCGATGCCAGGACCGTCCAGGTGACCACCAAGACGCCCGACAGCCTGTTCCCGTACCAGATGCTCTGGTTCCTGATCTCCTCGCCGGCGCAGTACGAGAAGGTCGGCCGCGACTGGGCGAAGTTCGCCTTCGAGCCGTCGGGCACCGGGCCGTTCCGCATGGGCCAGCTGGTCCCGCGGGTCCGCCTCGAACTGCTGCCGAATGTCGGCTACTGGAACCCCAGGCGGGTGCCGAAGCTCGCCAAGCTGACGCTCACCTGCGTGCCCGAGGATCTCGCCCGGGTGAACGCGCTCCTCTCCGGAAATGTCGACCTGATCGAGGCACCGGCACCCGACGCCGTGCCGCGCCTGAAGGCCGCCGGCATGCGCGTCGTCGGCAACGACACGCCGCATGTCTGGAACTACCACCTCTCGATGCTGGAGGGCTCGCCCTGGCGGGATCTGCGCCTGCGCAAGGCCGCCAACCTCGCGATCGACCGGGCCGGCGTCGTCGAGCTGATGGGCGGGCTGGCGCAGCCGGCCGTTGGGCAGGTCCAGCAATCGAGCCCGTGGTTCGGCAAGCCGAGCTTCCAGATCAAGACCGACGTCGAGGCCGCGCGCAAGCTCGTGGAGGAGGCGGGGTTCTCGACCAAGAACCCGGTCAAGGCTACGGTCCTGATCCCGACCGGCGGCACCGGGCAGATGCTGTCGCTGCCGATCAACGAGTACGTGCAGCAGAGCTGGGCGGAGGTTGGTATCCAGGTCGAGTTCAAGACGGTGGAGCTTGAGGTCGCCTACACCGCCTGGCGCCAGGGGGCGGCGGATCCGAGCCTCAAGGGGATCAGCGCCAGCAATATCGCCTACGTCACCTCGGACCCGTTCTACGCGATCCTGCGCTTCTACGATTCGAAGCAGATCGCCCCGAACGGGGTGAACTGGAGCCACTACCGCAATCCCGAGGTCGACGCCCTCTGCGACAAGGTGAAGGCGAGCTTCGATGTCGAGGAGCAGAATAAGCTGCTCGCGCGCATTCACGAGATCGTCGTCGACGATGCGGTGCAGGTCTGGGTGGTGCACGACACCAATCCGCATGCGCTCTCGTCGCGGGTGAAGAATTATGTGCAGGCTCAGCACTGGTTCCAGGATCTGGCGACGTTGGCCTGATCGCGATCGAGAGCCGGGATGGCGCGGGAAGAATCGGGTCTGTCGGGGAACGATCCGCACGAAGACCGGTCGGGTATCCAACGCACGGAGGGAATCCCATGAAGATCCCGCGTGCCGGCGCCGTCCTGGCCGCCTCCTTCGCGAGCCTCGTTCCCGCAGCGGCGCAGCGCATCGATCTCGGGCCCGATGGTTCCATTGTGGACCTGCGCCCCCGCGCCCGCAGTGAGCGGGATTTCCGGCGCGAGGCGTATCGCCGCGATCGCGTCTACGCGGAGGATCGCCTCTCTCGGCGCCAGCGGTACGACGATCAATCGATCGTCCGCCGCGATGACGGGTATTGATTCGGTCCGCCGACAAAGGACTGACGATTGTTCAGGACTAGAGGGGCCGGCATCCGCCGGCCCCTTTCCACATGGGCGATGCTGTTGAGCCCTTCCGAACGACCGTGATCCGCCGATTTCGCACTTGCAGCAAAGCGAATCGCCAACTAGGAAGATCGCGCATCATGTTTCGGGAGAATTTGGCAATGACCCTTCGTGTTCTCAGTGGCTTCGCCGTGGTTGCGCTCGCCGTGTCCAGCCTGTCGGTTCCGGCCGCGCTGGCGAAGCCCATGAGCGGTGCGAGCGCCGTCAAGATGATCGACACCGACAATGACGGCACGGTGGACATGAAGGAAGTCGAGGCGGTCGCCTCCGCGACCTTCGATCGTCTCGAGAAGGATGCCGACGGTACCCTCGACGCCCGCGAGCTGAAGGGCCGTCTCAGCGCGGCCGGCGTCAAGCAGGCCGATCCGGACAGCGACGGCACCCTCGACAAGAAGGAATATCTCGCCGCGGTCGCCGAGCGCTTCAAACTGGCCGACCCGGACAGCGACGGCACGCTGGACGCCAAGGAGCTGAACTCCAAGGCCGGCAAGGCGCTGCTCGCCCTGATCAAGTAAGCAGAGCGGGCAACCCGTCTGGTTGCCGAGGATCGAGGCCCCCGTGGACCTGTCCACGGGGGTTTTCGTTTCGAGGCCGGGCTATCGGCTGGTGGCTCGCGCATTTCGGTCGCGGAGCGGGGCGAACGCTTCCGCGTCTCTCCCGCTCCCCGCAGAGGCGGGAAGAGAGGGGCGCGGCAGGTCAGGATCGTCCTTCAGGCCCGCCCCAGCGATACCAGCGCCCAACCCCGCTCGTGCAGGTAATACAGCACCGTCTTGGTCACGGTCTCGGTCGACGCGATGGAGCCGGCGATCAGGACGTTCCCCGTGAACAGGTAGGACAGCACCAGCGTGTCGAGGCTGCCGACGAGCCGCCAGCTCACCGCTTTGGCGATCGAGCGCAGGCGTGTCTCCCCTCGGCGTTCAGCCTGACCCTGTCGGGCCGTACTGTCCCGTGTCGGTGAACCATCCGCCGCCATGTCGCCCCCTGCGCGTCCGTCAGGAAGCAAACGCGCGAAGGCAGCCCCTGTTTTGTCCCGTTCGCGACAGGAGGTCCGGCCCGCGCGGATGACGATGGCGCGAGGCCGGCGGGGTGATCGCCAGATCGTGTGGCGGCCTTCAACATGAGTGAATGCGACGCTTCGTGAATCACCCGAAAAGCTCTGTCGGTGAGGCAGGAGGGTACGAGCGATGCACGAGCCTTCGATTCGGGAGCCGGCGGCTTGCCCGCCCGATTTCTGGAACACGGTGGCCGGGACGGTGACCGCCAGGGTCGAACCGGTGATCGGACGGGGCGAGAAGCAGCGCAGTCCCGTGATCGACTACCTGCGCGATCTGGAGGCCTTGGCCCGGCGTCAGTGCAGCAGCCGCGATACGGTCCAGATCATCGCCTCGGGGCGGCGACTGCTCGGCGACCGCAGCGAGATCGGCCCCTCGGACGGTCCCTTCGCGCGCAGCTGATGGCCGCTCCCGGATCGCTACCGGGAAGCCCCGCCGGCCCGTTCCGTCCGGGAGCGAAGCCACCAGATCGCCCCCGCGACCGCCCAGGCCGCGCAGGTCGGCGCCACCCATTGCTGAAGGTTCGGCAGGGACCAGCCGTACAGGAACTCGGCGCCGAGATGCGCCTGAACGGCATCCCAGCCCGCATGCTTGATGTCGTGCTCGCGCTGCCCGGCCTCCCGGCCATAATAGTAGGTCGAGACGAGGAGCGCGGCGGTGCCCTCCGGCCGCGGCGTGCGCAGCAGGGTCAGGGCAACCGCCATGCCGGCGGTCTCGAGGATGGCCGTCAGGGCGTGACTGGTCGCGGGATTCGCGACCATGAAGGCGACGAGCGTGCCGAACATGGGCGGCGCTTACACCAGGGCGGCCGGCGCGTCACGGAGCGCGACCGGAGCGGAGGGCGGTGATGGCGGATACCTACGATCTCAGCCGCTTCGTCGAGGCGCAGGCGGGTGTCCATGCGCGGGCCCTGGCGGAGCTGGAAGCAGGCGAGAAGCGCAGCCATTGGATGTGGTTCATCTTCCCGCAGATCGCCGGCCTCGGCTCAAGCCCGATGGCGCAGCGTTACGCGATCGGCTCCCTGGACGAGGCCCGGGCCTATCTCGGCCATCCGACGCTCGGGGAACGCCTGCGGGCCTGCACGGCGGCGGTGAACCGGGTGTCGGGCCGCTCGGCGCACGCGATCTTCGGCTCCCCGGACGACGTGAAGTTCCGCTCCAGCATGACGCTGTTCGCCGCCGCCGCGCCCGACGAGCCGCTCTTCGCCGAGGCGCTGACACGGTATTTCAACGGCGAACCGGATCCGAAGACCCTGGCCAAGCTCGGGAACGGCTGAGCCTTCAGCGACCCCAGAGGCCGACCCGCTCGGCGCGCGCCTGTTCCTCGGCGCCGAGCAGATCCGGCGGCGCGTCCTCCGTGGCGCGGGCGCCGCCGGCCGCCAGGATCAGCCCGGCGAGGTCGTCGCCTTCGATCTGGCAGCGGGCGGTGGCGCCGTCCGAGAGCCCGGTGCAGACCACCTCCCGCCGCCGCAGATAGCTCGCGAGCTGGCGGGCGAGGTGGCCGCGCTCGCCCTCGACGCCGAGCAGATGCACGACGCGTCCGCGCAGAGTGAGGGTCCCGGTATCGATCACCTCCGGCACGCCGCGCAGCTCTCCGACGGCGGCCGGGACTGCAGCGGGCGCCGCCGCCCGGACCGGCTCCGCCCGCTCGGCCGAGGGGCGCGGCTTACCCCTGGCCAGCTTCTCCGCCGCCCGCTGGACGAAGTCGTGGAAGATGCCGGCCGGCATCTCGCCGCCGAACATCCGGTTCATCGGGCTGTCGTCGTCGTTGCCGACCCAGATTCCGACCACGAGATCCGGCGTCATGCCGACGAACCACGCGTCGCGGAAATCCTGGCTCGTGCCGGTCTTGCCGCCGATGATCTGGCCCGGCACCCGCGCAGCCTTGCCGGTGCCGGATTCCACGACCGCCTGGAGCGAGTCGAGCATCATGGTGCGCGGGGCCTCAGCGAGGCCCGGCCCGGGGGCGGGGTCGGTCTGGACGTAGAGCGGCTGCGGCGCCGAGCCGCGGATCGCCTGGATGGCGTAGGCCTGGAGGGGCGTGCGGCCCGCCAGGACCGAGCCGTAGGCCCGGGTCATCTCCAGGAGGCTCACGGCACCGGAGCCGAGCACGAGGCTCGGCACGTTCGGCAGATCGGACTGGATGCCGAGCTTGCGCGCGGTGGCGATCACCGCCGGGATGCCGACCTCCTGGCCGAGCTGCGCCGCCACCGTGTTGATCGAGAGCGCGAAGGCGGTCCGCAGCGGCACCGATCCGCGGTAGCGCCCGTCATCGTTCTCCGGCTCCCAGTCTCCGATCTGCACGGGCCGGTCGACCATGACGGAATCCGGCGTGTAGCCCTGCTCGTAGGCGGTCAGATAGACCAGGAGCTTGAACAGGGAGCCCGGCTGGCGCCTGGCCTGGACGGCGCGGTTGAACTGGCTGTCCTCGTAGTCGCGCCCGCCCACCATGGCGAGGATCGCGCCCTCCTTCGAGAGCACCACCATGGCGGCCTGTCCGACCTTGCGGCGGCGCCCGTCCTTGTCGAGGCGCCGGGCGACGACGCCCTCGGCGAGGCTCTGGAGATCGAGGTTCAGGGTCGAGCGGACGGTGAGGTCGCCGTCCTTGCCGGCGAGCCGCTTCACGTCGCCCGCGATCATGTCGAGGAAGTAATTGGTGCCGGGCGGCGCCTCGGGCGGCGTCTTCAGGGTCACGCTCTGCCGGCGCGCGGCGTCGGCCTCGGCTTGCGTGATCGCGCCGGTCTCCACCATGGCCTGGAGCACGACGTCGGCCCGCTCCTTGGCGCCGCCGAGGTTGCGCGTGGGCGCGAGCGTCGAGGGTGCGCGCACCAGCCCGGCCAGCATGGCGGATTCGGGCAGGTTCAGCGCCTTGGCGGGCTTGCCGAAATAGCGCCGTGCCGCCGCGTCGGCCCCGTAGGCCCCGGCGCCGAAATAGGCGGTGTCGAGGTAGCCGAGCAGGATCTCGTCCTTGCTCATGGTCGATTCGAGCCGCAGCGCCAGGATCGCCTCCTGGACCTTGCGCCAGAGCGTCTTCTCCTGATTGAGGGAGGTCAGGCGGGCATATTGCTGCGTGATCGTCGAGCCGCCCTCGCGCACGCCGCCGCCCAGGGCGTTGCGCCACGCGGCGCGGGCGAGGCCGCGCAGGTCGATGCCCCAGTGGCTGTAGAAGCGCCGGTCCTCGATCGCCACGATCGCCTGCGCGAGGTGGGGCGGCAGGTCGGCCGCGGTGAGCTTCTGGCCGCGGAAACTGCCGCGGGTGGCGAAGACCCGGCCGTCATCGGCCTCCACGGTGATCGCCCGCTGACCGCTCTCGACCACGGCTCCGCCGAGCGGCGGCAGGGTCAGGAGGGCGGCGAGCAGGAAGACGCCCAGCGCCAGGATCGGCAGCAGGATCGCGGCCCCGGCGGCGAGGAGGAGAGGCCGCCGGCGCAGACGCGCAAGGAGCGGCGACGCGGCGCGGGCCTGCGGCGAAACCACGGCCGGTCTCGCAGGTACGGATTCCGGTCGGAGGCGGCGCCGCTCCAACAGGCTGCGTGATCGCGCCGTCACGGCGCGTCCCGCCCGAGCAAGCGCCAGGACGCCGGCGACGATCAGCGCCCACAGGCTGCGGGTCAGGTCGCCGGCGGCGCGCCGTGCCTCCCGGGCGGCCGAGCGGGGATCGGGAGCGCCGGGATCCCGCCCGGTCTTCCGGCTTGACGGTGCCGACCCGTCGGCCGGGGCGCTCTCCGGCGCATCGGGCATCATCGCATGGGCATCCCAGGGCCGGTCATTCCGGCCGCAGGCCCGTTCTAAGCCGCATCGTGACTGGTGTCCTTCCGGCGCCGCGACGCAGATCGATCACCGGACAGGCTCACCGTCCGACCGGCGTCGGCGACGGCCCGGCGGCGCCATGCCGATTGCGGAGCTGGAACGCCAGGATCAGCAGCAGCACGCCGAAGGCGAAGCTGTAGCCGCCGATCCACCATGTCAGCACCAAAGCCGATATGCCCGGATTGATGATCAGCGCGATCCCGAACAGGATCGACACGGCGCCGCCGAGGATCAGCCACCAGCGCCCGTAATGGAGATGCAGGCGGAACGCGGCGGCGATCATCAGGCCGCCGGTCACCAGAGCCCAGGCGGCGAGCAGGAGCACGAAGGCCCAGACGGCCGCCGCCGGCACCAGCGCCGCGGCGACCGCCACGACGATGTCGACGATCCCCTCCAGGAGCAGGAAGCCCCAGCGCTCGTGGCGCTGCGCGGCCCGGATCGCGCCGAGGATGGCGAAGACGCCGTCGGTCAACGTATAGGCGGCGAAAAACAGGACGAGGGAGAGCACGAAGGCGCCCGGTGCGATGAAGGCGAGGGCGCCGAACAGGATCGCGACGACGCCGCGCAGGGCGACGAGCCACCAGTTGCGGGCGAGCGCCGCGCTCATGGCATCGAGGCGGGCGACACCCACCAGCGGAACGCCGCCGGGGGAGGTTCCTGTCGGGCCGCTTTGCGGTGTGACGCTGCTGGTCATGGCAAGACTCCGGAACACAGCCGTGAACGGCAAAGGTTTCGGGCGCAGAACGCCGCATTGCGGTAACCGTTCCTGGGGGCGGTTGATCCCTGATGGAACCTTGCGGCCATAGCGGGCTTTTGCAGGGCGAGGCGGGCGATGTGCAGCGCCCGGTCGCCGTCAGGTGACCGGCCCATCGGGCGGCGACTTCCCATGTTTGACGATCAGCGGCAGGCCCCCGAAGCCGACGCGCGCGCGCGGCCGGCCGAGGGCCGGACCGGAACCGGCGACCACGACGCGCCGGATCGCGATGTCCTGAATCTCGGCCGGCCCGAAACGGCACGCAAGCCCGGCTCGGAGGACGAGGACCCCTCTGCCCAGGCCGACGGCAAGACCGACGGCGACGCGGCCCAGGCCGAGGAGGAAGACGAGGCCGAGGGCGGCCAGTCCCGCCCCAACATCCTGCGGCGGCATCCGTGGGCCTTCCTGCTCGGGGGCCTCGCGGTCATTGCCCTCGGCGTCGGGATCTTCTTCTACTGGCTGCTCTACATGCATCCATACGAGAATACCGACGACGCCTTCGTCGATGCCCGGAGCATCTCGATCCAGCCGAAGGTCGGCGGCTACCTCGTCGATGTGCCGGTGACCGACAACCAGCATGTCGAGGCCGGGCAGATCCTGTTCCAGATCTATCAGCGCGACTACGAGATCGCCCTCGATCAGGCCCAGGCGCAGGTCGAGGCCGATCAGGCCGCGATCAAGAACATCGATGCCCAGATCCAGGCGCAGAATGCCAATATCGACGTGTCGAAGGCGCAGGTCGCCACCGCCGAGGCGGCGCTGAAATTCGCGCAAGAGGACGCGGCCCGCTACAAGGACCTCGCCGAGCGCGGCTCGGGCTCGATCCAGCAATCGCAGTCGGCGACCTCGACGCTCCAGCAGCGTCAGGCCTCGCTCCAGAGCGCCAATGCCAGCGTCGTCGCGGCGCAGAAGCAGATCGGCTCGCTGGAGGCCCAGAAGGCCTCGACCCAGGCACAGCTCGCCCGCGACAAGGCCCAGGTCGAGCAGGCGCAGTTGAACCTCGGCTACACCACGATCCGGTCGGTCCAACCCGGGCGGGTCGTGCGGCTCACCGGCGGCATCGGCCAGCTCGCCCAGGCCGGCCAGACCCTCTCGACCTTCGTGCCCGACGACATCTGGGTCACGGCGAACTTCAAGGAGACGCAGATCAACGACATGCGGCCGGGCCAGCCGGTCGATATCGAGATCGATGCCTATCCCGGCCGCAAGATCCACGGCACCGTGGCCTCGGTTCAGCCGGGCTCCGGGACGGCCTTCAGCCTGCTGCCGGCGCAGAACGCCACCGGCAATTACGTGAAGGTGACGCAGCGCATCCCGGTCAAGATCGTGGTCAAGGACTGGCCGACGGATGTCTCGATCGGCCCGGGCATGTCGATCGTCCCGACCGTCAAGGTTCGGTGAGCGCGATGGCCGGAAGAGCCTCCTCCGGCAAGGCGCCCGGCAAGGCGCCCGGCAAGGCGCCCGGCAAGGCGCCCGGCAAGGCGCCCGGAAAGGCGCCGGGCGGCCACAATCCCTGGCTGATCGCGGGCGTCGTGGCGCTCGCGACCTTCATGGAGGTGCTCGACACCACCATCGCCAATGTGGCGCTCCGCTACATCTCGGGCGGCCTCGCGGTGGGTCCTGACGAGGCCGCCTGGGTGGTCACCAGCTACCTCGTGGCCAACGCGATCACGCTCACGGCGTCGAGCTTCCTGGCCAAGCGCTACGGCCGCAAGGCGTTCTTCATGTGGTCGGTGGCGCTGTTCACGATCTCGTCGATCCTGTGCGGCTTCGCCTGGAGCCTGGAATCGCTCCTGTTCTTCCGGGTGCTGCAGGGGCTCGGCGGCGGCGGCATGGCGCCGCTGGCGCAGTCGATCCTGGCCGATTCCTTCCCGCCGGAGAAGCGCGGCCAGGCCTTCGCGCTCTACGGCGTCGCCATCGTGGTCGCGCCGGTGATCGGCCCGACGCTCGGCGGCTGGCTGTCCGACAACGCCTCCTGGCACTGGTGCTTCCTGATCAACGGCCCCGTGGGCGTGATCGCGCTGGGGCTGATGTACTGGCTGATCGAGGACAGCGAGGCGGCCAAGAAGGAGCGGCGCGCCCTGGTGCGCAAGGGCATCCGCTTCGACATCGTGGGCTTCCTGCTGGTCGCCCTGTTCCTCGGCTCGCTGGAGGTGATCCTCGACGAGGGCCAGCGGAAGGACTGGTTCGGCACCTCGACGCTCATGAACGTCTCCGGCGTGCTGATGGTGGTCTCGTTCGTCGCCATGATCCCGTGGCTCCTGAACAAGGACAATCCGGCGGTCGACCTGCGGCTCATCGGCAACCGCCAGTTCGGATCCTGCTTCGTGGTGATGATGTTCACCGGCGCGATCCTGATCGCGACCACGCAGTTCATCCCGCAGATCACGCAGGATTATTACGGCTACACCGCCACCCTGTCAGGCCTCGTGCTCGGTCCCGGCGGCATCGTCACGGTGGTGATGATGTTCCTCACGGGACGCGCATCGGCCTACGTCCAGCCGAAATGGCTGATCGCCACCGGCATGATGATCGTGGCGCTCGGGATGTACGATCTGACGCGGCTCAACGGCACCACGACCTTCGCGTTCTTCGCGTGGTCGCGCGTCTATATCGGCCTGGGTTTGCCGATGGTGTTCCTGTCGATCACCTCGGCCTCCTACGAGGGGATCCGCAAGGACCAGACCGATCAGGCCTCGGCGCTGATCAATGTCGCCCGCAACGTCGGCGGCTCGATGGGCGTCTCGCTCGCCCAGAACATCCTGGCGTACCGGAGCCAGTTCCATCAGAGCCGGCTGGTCGAGAGCATCAATCCGGGCCAGCCCGCCTATCAGGAGACGATGCGGCAGGCGACGCAGTACTTCTCCGAGCACGGCTATGTCGGCGTCGAGGCGCAGAACCAGGCGACCGCCTGGATCGGCAGCGTACTCAGCACGGAGGTCGCCTACTGGGCCTATATCGACGTGTTCTGGGTGCTCGGCCTGGTCGCGGCCTGCGCGGTGCCGATCGCGCTCAGCCTGAAGAGCGTCAGGCTCGGCGGCGGAGCACCGGCCGGTGGCCATTGAGGTGAGGCGGCCGTCACACCCCGTCCGGCGGCAGCGCCTCCGTCACCTCGACGCGGCGATTGCCGGCCGTCGAAGCCGCCTCGTCGGTGCTGGCGACATCGGTCTGCCCCTGCGCCTTGTCGAGCGCTTCCGCCACCGCGGTGACGCCCTGGTAGCGGTTGAGCCGCCGGTCGATCATGCCGTCGAGCCGATCGTGCAGCTCCGACACGGTCAGGCTGCGGCGCTTGCCGCCGTCGGCCTCGGTGAACAGGCGACGGTTGGCCCGGGCGGCGCTGCGGAACGCGCGGCCCGCAACCTCGTCGGGCTTCTCGGAGGAGAGCGAGAGGAAGCGCCCGGCGCTCGCCGTGCCGAGGAAATGCGCGAGGTAGAGCTCGGTCTTGGTCAGCGCCCGGCCGACCCGGGCCTCGATCCGCTCACGATCGCGCTTGATCAGCTCCGCGGCCATCAGGGCCGCCACCCGCGGGTCGTTGCGCAGGCCGAGGATCCGCGACCGCATGGGGCCGGCCACCGTGATCGCGGCGCCCCGGCCCTTCACGGCGGCGGCCTCCTCGGCGAGCCCGTAGCGGGCACCGTAATCGCGGATCATTTCGAGCCATGTCCGGGCGACGAACTGGAACAGGCCCTGCGCCGAGGAGGTCGCGGCCTTGGCGTCCGTGTCGAAGCTCGATTCCTTGTCGGCCAAAGCCATCATGTAGACGGGATCGACGCCCGCTTCGTCGGAGGCCTTCACGATCGTGTCGACCACCTTGCGCGGCACGGTGCGCTCGCCGAACCGCACGGCGTCCTCGCCCTGCGCCTGCGTCACCCGCGGCAGGGCGGCGAGGTCGTCCTGGATCAGCGCCGTCGTCGCCGGCTCCTGCTCCGGCACGGGCAGGCCGTTCCACCGGAGCGCGGCGTCGGCCGATGCGCCCTGTTGCGCGTCCTGCGGCAGATCCTGATCGAGCGTCGAGCGCAGGGCCATATCCCGGCCCGACGGCTCCGGCACCGCGGTCTCCTGCATCTGCGTTCGAGCCGTGAGGGCCTGGGCCGCGCGCGGGCTGGTGTCGACCCGGTCGTGGGCCTGGGCGGTGGGGGCGAAATAGGCGGGCGCGAAGGCGGCCTGCGGCAATCCGAACCCGGCGACGAGTCCGAGCGCCACCGTACCGGTGACTTTCCCGGTGACTTGGCGCAGCCGGTTCCGGTGCATCGGGCGGGAAGACCGGCGCCCCATCTTGCGGCCGGCCCGCGGCAGCCACGCCACGGCTTCATCCTCGAAACGGCTCGCGTCGGGCACGAGTCGGCTCACGTCGTCGGCGCGACGCGCCGGCTCCGGGAAAACCCCCATCCTCAATCCTCTTCAGATCGGTCCTTGCGTCGGCCCGGCGTCTGGCGGCCGGGCTCTCTTGAGCGGCGGCCGTATCGGCGCCGGCCGTGACCAGAATGGGACGACCCCGTGATCCAAGCGTGGCACGGTCAACGAAGGGTTAACCGTGCCCGTTAGGCGGGCCTTAAGGACGCGGATCGCGGCGGACCGTGCCGCGCGCGCTTCAGATCCGATACAATCGGAGACGGCGCCAACGTCTTGTTTTGACAAGTCCTCTCGCGCCGGAAGGCGCGTCTTCATCCGTGAAGCGCATGTCCTGACGGGGCAAAGTTGTCGCATTCGGCTTGGAACGCCGGAGCACTGAGCCAGTTAGGTACGGCCCCGGGCGGGCGAACTTTCCGTCCCAGGACGGACCCTTCAAGACGCCACCCGCGTCCGCAAAAGGACATCAGTTTCCAATGAGCATGCAGTCCGGTCGCCGCGTCGGTGTCGCGTTCGTTGGCATGGGTGGCGCCGTCGCCACCACCGCCATCGCCGGCATCGAGATGATCAAATCCGGCTCGAACCGGCTCGACGGGCTGCCGCTCGCCGGCCTCTCCGTGGCGGGCATGGCCGATTACAAGGATTTGGTCTTCGGCGGCTGGGACCTGAACGGCGACGACCTCGCCACCGCGGCGAGCGGCCACGGCGTGCTGTCGAAGGACGATATCGAGGACGGTGCCGAGGCGCTGAAGGGCATCACGCCCTGGCCGGCGGTGGGCAGCGCCAAGTTCTGCAAGAACATCGACGGCCGGAACCGCATCGTCGCCAAGGACCACCGCGAGGCGGTGTCGGTCATCGCCAACGACCTGCGGCGCTTCCAGAAGGAGAGCAACCTCGACGATGTGGTCGTGGTGAACCTCGCCTCGACCGAGCGCTGGCCCGACCTCAACGACCCGACCCTGAACTCCACCGCCGCCTTCGAGAAGGGGCTGGATTCGAGCGACGAGGCGATCTCGCCCGCGATGCTCTACGCCTATGCGGCGATCAAGAGCGGCATCCCCTACGCCAACTTCACCCCGAGCGTGGCGGCCGACGTGCCGGCGCTCCTCGACCTCGCCAAGGAGCTGAACGTCCCGGTGGCCGGCAAGGACGGCAAGACCGGCCAGACCATGATGAAGACGGTGCTGGCCCCCGCCTTCAAGGCGCGCGCGCTCCACGTCGACGGCTGGTTCTCGACCAACATCCTGGGCAACCGCGACGGCTTGGCCCTGAACGACCCGAACTCGCTCCAGTCGAAGCTCAACACCAAGGGCACGGTGCTCGACTCGATCCTCGGCTACCCGGTCGAGGACCACCTCGTGCACATCCACTATTACCGCCCGCGCGGCGACGACAAGGAAGCGTGGGACAACATCGACGTCACCGGCTTCATGGGCCAGCGGATGCAGGTGAAGGTGAACTTCCTCTGCAAGGACTCGATCCTGGCGGCGCCGCTCGTCATCGAGATCGCCCGCGTGCTCGACCTCGCCCACAAGCGCGGCGACGGCGGCGTGCAGGAGCAGCTCTCGACCTTCTTCAAGGCGCCGATGGTCAAGAACGGCCACGGGCCGGAGCACGCCTTCGGCAAGCAGGAGCAGATGCTGCGGGACTGGCTCGGCGTGCATTGAACGTTCGCAGGCCTTCTCTCCTCCCCCTTGCGGGGAGGAGCCGGAGGTGGGGGTGGTCCAGGTGGCACCGGGACGCTCCATCCTGAACCACCCCCACCCCTGACCTCTTCCCGCAAGGGGGAGGGGATTCGCGGTTTAGTTTCCGAGGGTCGGCGGTTTGGGCATGTGCCCCCACGCGAACCGCTCCCTGCGGACCGAAAGAAACGATGTCCAGCGAGATCTATCCGCTCCAACCCGGCGCCGCCGCGCCCGAGGCGTTGCGCGACCTTCTGGTCGAGATGAACGACCTCAAGCGCGTGCGCTCTGCGGGCCGCACGGGATCGATCGCCGAGCGCCTGTTCGCGCAAGCGTGGGGGCTCCTGACCGGCGGCGCCGCGCCCGACGATGTCGCCCTCGACATCACGGCAACGACTCTCGCGGCCACGCGCCTGTGCGACCTCGACGCAGCCTTCCTGACCGCCGCCGGCCTCTCGGACGATGCGGCCTCCGCGGTGCTGATCGCGGGCTTCGACGCCGTGACCGGCGAACTCGATCCCGCGCTCAGGGCTCGCCTGCGGGCTCGGCTCGCTCCGCGTCCACCGGCCGAGCTTGGACCGTTGCCCGCCTTCGTCGCCGCCCTGGCACAGCAGCCGCGGGCCGGCGTGACCTGTCCCGGCCGTGCCCGCATCCTGCTCGAACCGCCGGAGAACCACGCCGAGCATTGCCTGATGGTGGCGGTCTACGGCGTGTGCCTCAGCCCGTTCTACCGGGCGGATCCCGGCACCGTGTTCCTGGCCGCCATGGCCCACCACGTCCACAACGCTGCCATGCCGGATGCCGGCTTCACCGGCGAGATGCTGCTCGGCGACCATCTCGGGCCGATCATGGCCGCCACCACTGCCTGGGCGCTCGCCGAACTCGCCGAGCCGTTGCGCGGCCAGGTCGAGCGCGCCCGCGCGGTGCTGCCGGACGACGCCACCGGGGAGGGCCGCGCCTTCCACGCGGCGGACTGCATCGACCGGGTGCTCCAGATCGCCCAGCACCTGCGCGGCGCCTCGACCACGATGGGGATGGTGCTCGACGAGTGGGAGCTGGTCCATGCCGGCCCGGTGAAGGGGTTCCACGATCGCGTCCTCGCCGACATGCACATCCCTTGATCGCAGATCCCGCCTTGATCGCCGGACCCCGCGGCCCATCTGCCCGGGCGGTCCCGAGAGCCATGATCCCGTTCGAACTCCTCGCGCCGGACACCGGCAACCCGCTGAAGGCCGACGGCCCGCATGCCCTGCGGGACGCCGAGACCGGTGCGCGCTGGCCCGTCATCGACGGGATCCCGTATCTGCGGGTGAACCGCGCGGCGCTGGTCGAGCGGGTGCTGGCTCATCTCGACGCGGGCGAATCCGACGAGGCGCTGGCCGCCCTGCTGGTCGATCAGGACGATTGGTGGAACGGCCCGCCCGCCGACCCGGCCGCGATCATCCGGCTTATCAAGGACCGGCGCACCGCGACCCTGCGCGACGCCGTTCACCGCCTCGGCTGGGGCCGCGTCGGCGATTATTTCCTGCATCGCTGGAGCGATCCGACTTTCCTGGCCGGGCTGTCGCTGCTGGAGGCGCACTGGAACGAGCCGACGTGCGTTTTCGAGTTCGCCTGCGGCATCGGCCACTACCTGCGCGAGCTGCAGCGGCGCGGCTGCAAGGTCGCGGGGGCCGACGTGGTCTTCGCCAAGCTCTGGGTCGCGCGCCACTGGGTCGTGGCCGAGAAGGCGCAGCTCGTCTGCTTCGACGCGGGCTCGCCGCACTGGCCGATCCCGGGGGCGCCGGTCGATCTCGTCGCCTGCAACGACGCCTTCTACTTCCTCGACGACAAGGCGGCCCTTCTGGAAAACCTCCGCCAGAATGCCGGCGATGATGGCTGGCTGGCGCTCAGCCACATCCACAACCGCGATTGCCCGGGCTTCTCGACCGGGCGGGCGGTCACGGCCGAGGAGATCGCCGAGCTGTTTCCCGACGCCCTCGTGTACGACGACGCGGAACTGACCCGGGCGCTCGTCGGGGTCCGCGCGCCGGCGCCGCAGGAGCCCGCGGCCCTGCGGCGCTGCGAGGCCTTCTCGGTGGTGTGCGGGCCCGGGATGCGCCCGGCGCCGCGCGCCCTGGTCGACGGCCTGACGCTGCCGAAGCCCGGCACCGTGCTGCGGCTCAACCCCCTCTATGCACCCGAGGGTGACCGCTACGTCATCCGCTGGCCCTCCGAGCGCTACGAGGCGGAATACGCCCCCCGCGCCACCTATCCGCTGCACTCCCCCGGCCCCGAGCACCTGACCTTCGACGGAAACCCCGACGCCCCGGACACGCAGCGCGTCCGCGTGCGCGAATTCGTCGACCTGCCGGAGCGGTGGTGATGGACGCGGTCGGCTGGGGCATCGTCGGCTACGGCTGGGTCGCCCGCGACTACATGGAGCCCGGGATCCGCGCCGCCGGGCATCGGCTGGTTGCGGTCTGCGATCCCGATCCGACAAGCCGCGCGGCGGCGGAACAGGCGGGCGCCCGCGCGCATGCCGGTCTCGCCGGCCTGATCGCCGAGCCGGAGGTCGAGGCGGTCTACGTGGCGACGCCGAACCACCTGCATCGCGGCGCCGTCGAGGCGCTCGCCGCCGCCGGCAAGGCGATCCTGTGCGAGAAGCCGATGGCGGCGACGCTCGGTGACGCGGAGGCCATGGTCCGCGCGGTGGAGTCGCAAAAAATCTTCTACGGGACGGCCTTCGATCAGCGGCATCACCCGGCCCACCGGATGATCCGCGCGCAGATCGAGGCCGGGCGGCTCGGCACGGTGACGGCGGTGCGGATCGTCTACGCCTGCTGGCTCGGGCGCGACTGGTCGGAGGCGGGCCAGCCGAACTGGCGGATCGACGCCGCCCAGGCCGGCGGCGGCGCCCTGATGGATCTTGCGCCCCACGGGCTCGATCTCGTGGACTTCCTGCTCAGCGAGCCGATCGCCGATCTCGCGGCCCTGACCCAGACCAGGGCGCAGGATTACGCGGTCGATGACGGCGCCCTGCTGATCGGGCGGAGTGCGGGCGGCGCCCTGGCGAGCCTGCACGTCGCCTATAATTGCCCCGACGCGCTGCCCCGCCGCCGCCTGGAGGTGGTCGGCACGAAGGGAATGCTCGTGGCCGAGAACACGATGGGCCAGACGGCCGGAGGGGCGCTGACCTTCATCGACGGTGCCAGCGGACGCGCGGAGCCGCTGGCCTTCGACGCCGACAGCTCGCCCTTCACCGAGCAGGTGCGGGCCTTCGGTTCGGCCCTGCGCCGTCCCGAGGAGCGGGCGGCGTACTCGGCGTCCCGCGACCTTCACACGATGCGGCTCGTCGCCCGCGCCTACGGGCAGGGGTAGCGGGCAGGATATTCGATCACGCAACCGGGTCCTGGCACCTCCCACCCACGCCCTCATCCTGAGGTGCCCGCGCCAGCGGGCCTCGAAGGAGGGCTCCAGGGATCGCAGTGGCCTCTGGAGCCCTCCTTCGAGGCCTCCGCGGCGCTCCGGCACCTCAGGATGAGGGGGATGGATGGGAGAGGGAGCAGGCGACGGTTCGAGGCAGACGGGAACACGACGTGAGCAACGCAGACGCCTTCCACGACCAGGACGACCGCGCCCGTCACGAGCGGATCAAGGCGCCGCGCCCCTACCGCTTCGGCGCCAGGCGGCCGATCGAGGGCCTGCCCGAGACCCTGCCGGATCCGGTCAGGGCCTATCTCGACATCCTGCCCGAGGGGCGCATCGTCGGCTTCCCGCTGGCGCCCCTCGACCGCACCGGCATCCCGGTCTGGTTCGTGGCCCTGTTCCTTGATGACCCGTTCTTCGTCGGCGCGATGCCGTCGGGCATCGGCTACGGCGCCACCGACGACGAGGCGCTGATCGGCGCCGTCGCGGAGATCGCCGAGAACCTGATGCCGTCCCTCGCGGTGCTGCCCCGCGCGAAGGAGCGGGCGAGCTACGCCGATCTCGCCCGCGTCTACGGCGCCCAGTCGGTCGCCGACCCGCTGACCCTGTGCCTGCCCGCCGGCTCGCCGGTCGGCCGCGACACGGTGCTCGAATGGACGCCCGCCATCCGACACGCCACCGGCGAGATCGTCCTGATGCCGCTCGACATCGCGGCGACCGACTATTTCGAGCTGTCGGAGGGCTACAAGCCCTTCACCAACCTGATCACCAACGGCCTCGGCGCCGGGCCGGACGTGCCCTTCGCCCTCGGTCACGGCGTGCTGGAGCTGCTCCAGCGGGACGGCAACGGCCTCCTCTTCCGGGCGCTCGACCAGGGCGTGATGCTCGACCTCGACGGCATCGGCCCGGAGAACGCCGCGATGCTGGCGCGGTTGAAGGATCTCGGTATCCGGGCGCTGCCGAAATTCGCCACCGACCAGTTCGGCCTGACCAATCTCTACGTCGTCGGCTACGATGAGGACCCGGCGCGCACGCCCGCGCCGATCGCGCTGTCGGCCTGCGGCGAGGCCTGCGATCCGGACCGGGAGCGGGCGCTGCGCAAGGCGCTGCTGGAGTTCCAGGCCGCCCGCGTCCGCAAGACCTTCGGGCACGGCCCCCTCGCCATGGCCGCCACGGTGACCCCGCCGGGCTACGTCGACGCGTTCATTCAGAAGGCGTTGCCCAGCCTCGACCTTGAGGAGAGCCGCGCCCTTCAGGCGATGCTCGAATGGATCGAGATGCCGGCCGCCGATCTGCGCGGGGTGCTGGCCGACACCGTCTATTCCGAGCGGAGCACCAAGCGTTTTTCGGAGTTGCCCTCCACGCCGGCCGCCGATGGCCATGCGCGCGGCAAGATCGCCTGCGACCGGCTCACAGAAGCCGGGTTCGACGTGCTCTACATCGACTGCACGCCCCCGGGCGGCGGTGTCGGCGTCGTGAAGGCGATCGTGCCGGGGCTCGAGGTCGAGACCATGAGCTACTACCGGATCGGCGAGCGCAACACGCGAAAACTCCTCGACCGCGACCACCCGCTGATCACGTTCGGCACCGAGAGCGAGACCCTGCGTCCGGTTCGCCTCACGCCGGAGGCCCTGGAACGGTTCGGCGGCCAGCCGCTGTTCGATACCGCCCTGGCCGAGCGGATCGTCGGGCGCCACTATCCGCTCTACCGCGAGCCGGAATCGCACCACGCGCCGTTCCGCCTCGCAGAGCGAAAGGGGAGGGCGGCATGACGCTCCGGTTCGCCTACAACACCAATGGCGCGGCCAACCACCGGCTCGACGACGCGCTCCACCTGATCAAGGCGGCGGGCTACGACGGCGTGGCGCTCACCCTCGACATCCACCATCTCGACCCGTTCTCCGAGACCTGGGCGACGGAAGCCGGCCGGGTGGCGAGCCTCTTGGAGAAGCTGGAACTCGCCTGCGTCATCGAGACCGGCGCCCGCTTCCTCCTCGATCCGTCCGCCAAGCACGAGCCGACGCTGGTGACGGCCGACGCCGCGGGCCGCGCCCGGCGGGTCGGTTTCCTCAAGCGGGCGATCGAGATCGGCGCCATGCTCTCCGCCGAGGCCGTCTCGTTCTGGGCCGGCGTGCCGAAGCCGGGCGTCGACCACGGCGAGGCCCGGCGCTGGCTGGAAGAGGGGCTGCACGAGGTCGCGGCCTTCGCCGCCGAATCCGGGGTCGTGCCCTGCCTGGAGCCCGAGCCCGGCATGCTGATCGAGACGCTCGACGATTACGCCGCCCTCGCCGTGCCGGGGCTGAAACTCGCCCTCGATACCGGCCACTGCCTCGTCACCGGCGAGCGCGAGCCGGCGGCCGCCGTGCGGGAATTCGCCGACCGGATCGGCACCGTGGCGATCGAGGACATGAAGCGCGGCAGCCACATCCACCTGCCCTTCGGCGAGGGCGACATGGACGTGCCCGGGGTTCTGGAAGCCCTGGAGGAGGTCGGCTTCGGCAAGCTGATCTGCGTCGAGCTCTCCCGCGAGAGCCATCGGGCCGACGTGATGATCCCGCAGGCGCTGGACTATCTCCGCAGCTGCCGACGTCCGGGGCCGGTGCTGGCCGGCGAGCAGGAGACGCGGCGGCAATGGCAGTGAGGAGGTGCGCGCTTCTCTCCTCCCCTGGCGACCCCGGGCCTGCCCGGGATCGCTCAAGCTTGCGGGGAGGAGCCGGAGGTGGGGGTGGCGCAGGAGGCCCCGCACCGCTCAATCCTGCACCACCCCCACCCCTATCCCTCCCCGCAAGGGGTAGGGGAGGCCATTCGGCTGACAGTTCGGACCGCAGGCGGATATGAGAATCCTCTTCCTCAGCCGCCGCTACTTCCCGGCGATATCCGGCATGAGCGTCTACGCGCAGAACCTCCTGCGCGAGCTGGTCGAGGCCGGCCACGACGTGACGATGATCTCGCAGTACCGGGGCGATGCCTTCGGCACCCGGGTCTATGGCGGCGGGCCGCCCCCGCCTGTGCCCGGCGTCAAAGTGATCGGCCTGGAACAGCTCGGCGAGCAGACCGCCGGCGATTTCGAGCGCGACATCGCCACGATGGTCGACGCCATCGCCCGGGAGCACGCCCAGAAGCCCTTCGACATCCTGCACGCCCAGTACGGCTATCCGACCGGCTGGGCGGTGCTGCTCGCGGCCAGGAAACTCGGGGTGCCGAGCGTCGTCTCGATCCAGGGCGGCGACGGCCATTGGGTCGGCTCCTGCTGCGAGACGCACCGGGTCGCCATGTGCGAGGTTCTGGCCCACGCCAACGCGCTGCTGATCGGCGGCGCCTCCTTCGTGGACGAGGTCTGCGAGCGGCTGGGATCGGACCCCGCGCGCTTCACCATCGTGCCCGGCGCGGTCGATACCGACCGGTTCGCGCAGGGCACCCGAGACGGGTTGCCGGCGCCTCATGCCGGCCCGGTGCGGCTGTTCTATCACGGCCGGGTCGACCGCCGGAAAGGCGTGCTCGACTTCATCGAGGCCCTGGCGCTCCTGCGCGCGCAGGGCACGCCGTTTGCCGCCACCATCTCGGGGATCGGGCCCGACGTGGACCCGGCCAAGGCGCTCGCCGCGGAGCACGCCTTCTCGGAGCGCGAGATCGCCTTCACGGGCTATGCCGAGTACGGCTCCGTGCCCGACCTCTACCGCCGCGCGGACGTGTTCGTCTCGCCGACCTACGCGGAAGGGTTTTCCAACACGATCCTGGAGGCGCTGGCGGCAGGGCTCGCCACGGTCTCGTGCCACGCGGTCGGCGTCTCGGATTGCCTGCGCGACGGGGAGAACGGGCTGCTGGTCGATCCCGGCGACGTGCCGGCGCTCGCCGCCGCGCTGACCCGGATCATCACGGATGCCGATCTGCGCCGCCGCCTCGCGACGGCCGGCCTGGAGGAGTGCCGGCGGGTCTATTCGTGGCACGCGGTCGGGCGGCAGATCATGGAGATCTACGCGCGGGTGCGCCACGAGAAGCCGGCGACCGATTTCGCGGAGGATCTGCCCTACGATCCGACCTGCCGCTTCCGCGCCGAGCCGCACCTGCTCTGACGGATGCGTTAGGTTCGGGAATTCCAATCCAATCCCTCATCCTGAGGAGCCCGCGCCAGCGGGCCTCGAAGGAGCCCTCCAGAAAGCGCTGCGATCCCTGGAGCCCTCCTTCGAGGCTGCTCCGCAGCACCTCAGGATGAGGGCGAGGATCGGACCTGTCGAAGGCGATCATTCCGAACCATGCCCACCGCGCTCGCCCTCTCGCCCCATCTCGACGACGCGGCCTTCTCCTGCGGCGGCCTCCTGGCGCGGCTCGCGCAGGGGGGCTGGCGGGTGGTCATGGCGACTTTGTTCACCGGAAGCGTCGCCGACCCGAAGGGGTTCGCGCTCGCCTGCCAGCTCGACAAGGGCCTGACTGCGGATATCGACTACATGGCGCTGCGCCGGGACGAGGATATCCGGGCTGCCGCCGCGCTCGGCATCGCCCCGCCCGTGCATCTGCCGTTCCGGGAGGCGCCGCACAGGGGCTACGGCTCGGCACCCGAGCTCTTCTCCGGGACGCGGGCCGATGACGGCATCGCGGGCGACCTCGCACCCGCCATCGCGGCTCTGATCGCCGCCGAGAAACCGGACCTCCTCCTCGCCCCGCAGGCGATCGGCGGCCATGTCGATCACGTCCAGGCGGTCCGGGCGCTGCGCGGCTGCGATCCAAGGCCCCCGATCCTGTGGTGGCGCGACTTCCCCTACACGGTGCGCGAGGCCGCCCCACGGGAACCGCTCGCGAGCCTGTTCGCCGAGCTTCCCGCGCGGATCGTGACCCTCGATCCGGACGCCCAGGCCCGGAAGCGCACCGCCTGCGCGGCCTATGCCAGCCAGATCGGCTTCCAGTTCGGCGGCGAGGCGGGCCTCGACGCGCGGCTCGTCCGGGAGAACGGCATCGAGCGGTTCCGCCTCTCGGGCCGGCTCGGTTTATCCATCCCCGGTCTCGATGCCGGCTGAGCCGCAGGCGCCGAAATCGCTGGCCGACCCCGATGCGCTCGCGGCCCGCCGCGCGCTGATCGGGGCGCCGCACATCGCGCCGATCCGGGCGCTCGCCGCGCGGATCTCTGCCGAGCGCGGCGCTCCGGTCCCCATCCCCGACCCGCTGGACGGCGGCGTCGGCGCGCGGATGCTGCTCCTGCTGGAGACGCCCGGCCCGGCGGTGCTGCGCACCGGCTTCGTCACCCGCGACAGCGCGAACGGCACCGCCGCCAACCTGTTCCACTTCCTCGCCGAGGCCGAGCTCAGGCGCGCCGACACCCTGATCTGGAACGCCGTGCCCTGGCTGATCCACCAGGAGGGCGCCCTCAACCGGGCACCCCGGCGGGCCGAAGTCGCGGCGGCCGCCCCCTATCTGGCGCCGCTCATCGATCTCCTGCCGCATCTCGCCGTGGCGGTGCTGGCCGGGCGCTACGCGGGCGAGGCGGCGCCCGCCATCACGGCGCTGCGCCCGCGCCTGCCGGTGATCAAGATCCCGCATCCGAGCCCGACCTATGTCTGCACCTCGCCGGAGGTGCCGGCCCGCATCCGACGCGGCCTCGCGGAGGCGGCTGCAATCCTCGATGGGACAACCGGCTGAGGATAGAACGCCCATCACGGCGGCACCTTCCCTGGCCTTGCGCCTGCGTTCGGCCTACATGCGGGGCAACGGGCCGCGGTCCGGGACCATCCGGCGCGGGCTCACGGCCGTGGCCGGGCCGCGCAGCCGGAAGGGCGGACGCCGAACGGCATGAATTTTCAGGATCAGCACCGGAAGCCGGCCGAGCCGGTTGAGCCGGTCCAGCAGGAGGCCTCGGCCGAAAAACGCAAGAGCCGGCGCAGCCGCTATGCCTGGATCGGCACCGGCGCCAGCATCGTGCTGTTCGCGGTCTCGCTCGGCGTCCTGTGGAAGCTCGTCCAGAGCGTGAGCTGGGCGGAGGTGCGCAGCGCGATCGCGGCCGCGACCGCCGGACAGCTCGGCCTCGCCTTCCTGTTCGTGGGGATCAGCTACCTGTTCCTCACCGGCTACGACGCGCTGGCCCTTCGCCAGCTCAGGATCAAGGTGCCCTACCGGATCACCGCGCTCGCCTCGTTCACGAGCTATGCGGTGAGCTTCACCCTGGGCTTCCCGCTGCTGACTGCCGGCACCATCCGCTACTGGATCTATTCCCGGCAGGGCCTGACCACGCCCAAGATCGCGGCGCTCACGGTGATCGCCGGCTTCACCTTCTGGCTCGGCATGGGCGTGGTCCTGGGCCTCAGCCTGATCATCGAGGCGGGTCAGCTCGCCGGGCTCGCCTTCACGTCGATCCGGATCAATCAGACCGTGGGTCTCGTGGCGCTCGCTTTGGTGCTGGGCTATCTCGCCTGGGTCTCGGCCAAGAAGCGCAGCATCACCGTCAAGCACTGGCGTCTGGAATTGCCCGGCGCCTCGGTCTCGATCGGCCAGATGCTCGTCGGCATCGGCGATGTCTGCGCGGCGGCGGCGGTGCTCTATGTCCTGCTGCCGCAGGAGACGACGCTGGGCTTCACCACCTTCCTGGCGATCTACGTGCTCGCCGCCATGCTGGGCATCGCGTCGAACGCGCCGGGCGGCATCGGGGTGTTCGAGGCGACCGTGCTGCTCGCCCTGTCGAGCCTGCCGCGCAACGAGGTGCTGACCTCGCTGCTGCTGTTCCGCGGCTGCTACTACGTCGTGCCGTTCGTGACCGCCCTGGCGATGCTCGGCCTCTACGAGATCGTGAAGCGGGCGGGCGGCGCGCGCGATCCCGGCCCTCCGGAGGGCACCGCCGGCCCGTCCGGCCGGGCCTGGCGCGATGAGGCCGGACCGCGCTGACCGGACCGGACCGCCCGCCATGTCCGAGCCCCTGCGCAGTTCTCCGGCCTGGAGCGGCGCCGCGATCGCCGGCGGATTGTTCGGTCTGGCGGCCGCGCTCGCCGGACACCTCGACCTTCCGCTGATCCTGGCAGGCCTCGGCGCGATCTGCCTCGGCGGCTGGCTCGGTGGCCGCGGCCCGACCAAATCGCCGCCGCGGCCGGCCGCGACCACGCAGCGCCACGCGGTGGCCGAGGCGCTGCTCGCCCACGTTCCCGACCCGGTCATCCTGGTCGACCGGCGGACCCTGGTGGTGGAGGCCAACCCGGCCGCGCGGGCGCTGCTGCCGGCGCTGCACCACGCCCGGCCCCTGTCCTTCGCGCTCCGTGACCCCGAGGTTCTCGACGGCATCGAGGCGGTGCTGAGTTCGGGCCTGCCCCGCCGCGTCGCCCTCTCGACCCGGGTGCCGCTGGAGCGGACCTTCGAGGTGCAGATCGGCGCGCTGCCGATGCCCGATGGATCGGGCTTGAGCGCGCTGCTGTTCCTGCGCGACCTCACCTCGGCAAGGCGCCTGGAGGCGATGCGGGTCGATTTCGTCGCCAATGCCAGCCATGAACTGCGCACGCCGCTCGCCACCCTGATCGGCTTCATCGAGACCCTGCAGGGACCGGCCCGCGAGGACGCGCAGGCGCGCGAACGCTTCCTCGAGATCATGCGGGTCCAGGCCCTGCGCATGACGCGGCTGATCGACGACCTGCTGTCGCTCTCGCGGATCGAGCTGCGCGAGCACGTGGCGCCGACCGACGTGGTCGATCTCGGGGCGCTCGCCCGCCAGATGGTCGATGCCCAGGGGCCCCCCGCCCAGACGCGGGGCGCCACGATCCGGTTCGAGGACGGTGACGGCCCCTATTGCGTCGCCGGCGATGCCGACGAACTCGTCCGGGTGATCGAGAACCTGATCGAGAACGCCGTGAAGTACGGCGGCGGCCGGATCAGCGTCGGCCTGATCCGGGAGGATGATCCCCGGCTCGGCCGCCGGATCGTCCTGTCTGTGGCCGATGACGGGCCGGGCATCGCGCCCGAGCACATCCCGCGGCTGACCGAGCGCTTCTACCGGATCGATGCCGCGTCGAGCCGGGCGCGCGGCGGCACGGGTCTCGGGCTCGCCATCGTCAAGCACAGCCTGAACCGCCACCGGGGGCGGCTCACCATCGAGAGCACGGTCGGACAGGGGACCGTCGTGCGGGTCAGCCTGCCGGAATACGGGGCGACCCCCGCGCAGCCGGTGACCGATCAGGCCGGCCCCGGATAGGCCCCGATCCCGAGCCAGGCCTCGACGCGCGCGATCCAGTTTCGGATCGCCGGGTATTCCGCGAGGTCGAAGCCGCCCTCATGGGCCATCCGCGTGTAGGCCACGACGGCCACATCGGCGAGGCTCAGGGTCTCGCCCGCCAGGAAGGCGGAGCGTTCGAGCGTCCCCTCCATCAGCCGCAGGGCATCGGCGCCGCGCTCGGCGAGCTTCGGGTCGAGGTCATCCGGCGACCGCTTGAGGTAGTGGAGCTGGTAGCGGCGGACCGCGATGTAGGGCTCGTGGCTGTACTGCTCCCAGAACATCCATTGCAGCATCCGCGCCCGGGCGAAGGAGGCCTGCGGGATCAGCGTGGAGCCCTCCGCGAGGTGGATGATGATGGCGTTCGATTCCGACAGCACGGCGCCGTCGGGGAAGACCACGATCGGCACCCGCCCGGCGGGGTTGAGCGCCAGGAATTCGGGCCTGCGCGTCCCGCCGCCGGGCACGTCCACGTCGCGCCACGTCGCCGGGATGCCGAGATGGGCGGCCACCCACTTGACCTTCAGGCAGTTGCCCGAGCCCGGATCACCGTAGATCGTCAGCGGTTCGGCCATGTTTGCCCGCGATTCCAGTGTTCGGGGAAGCTTGGCCGAAGGTGGCCGATCTCACAACATGTGACAGCGGCGCCACGCATACCTGACCCTTGACCACCCCGAACAATCCCCATCTGAACGATCATGGATACCGCGCTCAGATCCGTTGCCCCGGTGGCCCTGAATCTCCCCGTCGAGGGGATGTCCTGCGCCTCCTGCGTGGGGCGGGTCGAGCGGGCGCTCGCGGCGCTGCCGGGGGCCCGCGACATCGCGGTCAACCTCGCCACCGGCCGGGCGAGCCTCGTGCTGAGCGGGCAGGCTGGTCCGGTCGAGGCCGCGGCGGCGCTGGCGGATGCCGGATATCCGGTGCCCGAGGCGCAGACCCTTCTGGTCATCGAGGGGATGTCCTGCGCGAGCTGCGTCGGGCGGGTCGAGCGGGCGCTGGCCGCGGTGCCGGGGGTGACCGGTGCCAGCGTCAACCTCGCCACGGGTCGCGCCGCGATCCGCCATCCCGAGGGGCTGGTGCCGATGCCCGATCTCGTGGCCGCCGTGGCGGAGGCGGGCTACGAGGCGCGGCCCCTCGACACGGACACGCCCACCGATCCGGCGGCCCGCCGCGCCGAGGAGGCCCGGGTGCTGCGCCGCGACCTGATCGCGGCGGCGCTCCTCTCCGCGCCCGTGGTGGTACTCGATATGGGCGGCCACGTCCTGCCCGGCCTGCACGGCGGGTCCGCGGCCGCCCTGATCCAGGCCGTGCTGGCGACCCTGGTTCTGGCCGGGCCGGGCCGGCGCTTCTTCCTGCGCGGGCTGCCGGGGCTGCTGCGCGGGCATCCCGACATGAATGCCCTGGTCGCGCTCGGAGCGGGGGCCGCCTACCTCTATTCCCTGGTCTCGACCCTGGCCCCCGGTCTCCTGCCCTCGGGGGCAGCGCATCTCTATTTCGAGGCGAGCGTGCTGATCGTCACGCTCATCCTGCTCGGCCGGACCCTGGAGGCCCGGGCCAAGGGCCGGACCGGGCAGGCCATCGCCCGGCTGATCGATCTTGCGCCGAAGACCGCCCGGGTGGTCCGCGACGGGGCCGAAGCGGAGGTGCCGCTCGCCGAACTCCGCCTCGGCGACGTGGTCCGGGTGCGCCCCGGCGAGCGCGTCGCCGCCGACGGCGTGGTGGTCGCCGGCACGAGCGACGTCGATGAGAGCATGGTGACCGGGGAACCGGTTCCGGCGCGCAAGGCGGTGGGCGACCGGACGGTCGGCGGCACCCTCAACGGCCGCGGCAGCCTGGATCTGAGGGTCGATGCGGTCGGCGGCGCCACCGTGCTCGCGCAGATCACCGCGATGGTGGAGCGGGCTCAGGGCGGCAAGCTGCCGATCCAGGCGCTGGTCGATCGGGTGACGGGGCGCTTCGTGCCGGCGGTGATCGGGATCGCCGCTCTGACCTTCCTCGGATGGCTGCTGCTGGGGCCGGCGCCCGCTTTGGGGACGGCGCTGGTCAACGCGGTGGCGGTTCTGATCATCGCCTGCCCCTGCGCGATGGGCCTCGCCACGCCGACCGCCATCATGGTCGGCACCGGCCGGGCTGCCGCGCGGGGCGTGCTGTTCCGCGACGGCGCCGCCCTGCAGCGCCTGCGCGACGTGCGCGTCGTCGCCCTCGACAAGACCGGCACGCTGACCGAGGGCCGCCCCCGTCTCACCGATCTCCTCACCCGGCCGGGCTTGCCGGAGGACGAGGCCCTGGTGCTGGCCGCCGGGCTGGAGACGCGCTCCGAGCATCCGCTGGCCGGTGCCGTCGTGGCGGCCGCGCGGGACCGCAATCTCGCCGTGCCCGCGCCCGACGACTTCGAAGCCGTCGAGGGGTTCGGCGTTGCCGGCCGGGTCGCGGGCCGGGACGTGGCCCTCGGCGCGCCGCGCTTCCTCGACCGGCTCGGCGTCGCCCGGGATCCGGACCTGGAGGCCCGCGCCGGGCGGCTGGCCGCCGAGGGTCGGAGCCCCATCCACCTCGTCCTCGACGGCCGCCATGCCGCAATCCTGGCGGTGGCCGATCCCGTGAAGGCGGGCGCCCGGGAAGCGGTGGCGGCGCTGAAGGCGCGGGGCCTCGCGGTCGCGATGGTGACGGGCGACGATCCCGGTGCCGCGGCCGGCGTCGCGAAGGGCCTGGGCATCGACCTTGTGGCCGCCGGGGTTCTGCCGGGCGGGAAGGTCGAGGCGGTCCAGCGGTTCCGGGCGGAGCACGGACCCGTGGCCTTCGTGGGCGACGGCATCAACGACGCGCCGGCGCTGGCCGAGGCCGATGTCGGGCTTGCCATCGGCACCGGCACCGACATCGCGGTCGACAGCGCCGACGTGGTGCTGATGTCGGGGTCCCTCGACGCCCTGGCGGAGGCGCTGGCGCTCTCCCGGGCGGTGATGGCCAATATCCGCCAGAACCTGTTCTGGGCCTTCGCCTACAACGCCGCGCTGATCCCGGTCGCGGCGGGCGTGCTGGTGCCCTTCGGCGGGCCGGCCCTGTCGCCGATTCTGGCGGCGGGCGCGATGGCGTTCTCCAGCGTCTTCGTCCTCGGCAATGCCCTGCGCCTGCGCCGGGCCGGCGGCTCGCCGGCTCCGACATAGGGGCGGCTCAGTCGCGCCGGATGCGCCAGACCCGCAGGGCCGGGCCGGCCGGCAGGTCGGTGACCGGGGCGAGCCAGTCCGGGTCCGGCACGGCGCCGCGGGCGAGGTCCGTGGCGAAGGGCTCGGGTCCGCCCGCCTCGGACCGGTCGAGGGCGGCCGTGCAGAGCAGCAGGTAATCGGCGCCGCGCTCGCGGGCGACCCGCCGCAGCGTCTCCTCCGATCCCTCCGCGGCCTCGATCGCCGCGCGCATCCCCACGAGATTGCGGTGGTACGGGGCGGCGACCACCGCGTGATGGGTCATCAGCAGCAGGGCCGGGCCGAGATCGATGCGGCTGAGCACGAGCCCCGGCGGCAGCCGGTCGAGCGCCGCGTAGGCGGCGGGCGCCGTGCAGGTCCGCCAGTTGGACGCGGGCACGCTCTGCGCCCCGATGGCGGCCGGGGCTAGGAGGCGGGCCGGCTGAGCGGTCGCGAGAGCCCAGGCCTTGCTCAGCATCGCCATCGCCAGCAGAACCAGCGCCAGCCGGTGCAGGCCCGATCCCGGCATCCGCAGCGCCACGATGGCGCGATCCAGCGCGACCGCGCCGAGCAGCGGCACGAAGGCCCCGGCGACATACATCCCCCGCGCCTGCCCGAGGGTGATCAGCGCGCCGGGAACGATCAGCGCCGCCACCACGACGAAGAAGCGGCGCCGGTCCGGCACCCGCTCGCGGAACGCCATGGCGACGGCGTAGAGCGCGGCCACCAGGATCGGCATGATGTTGGGCAGTGCGACATCCGGCTCGCCGCGCAGGAACTGCGGGACGCTGCGCATCTCGTCCACTTGGTCGAGCCAGGCTTGGCGCACGAGGTCGTCCATGCCGGCGAACGGACCGGCGAGGCAGGACGGCGCGATCCGGAGGAAGCCGGCCGCCATCCCGGCGCCGACGAGGACGGTGAGCGCGCAGCGCCCGGTCCGGCCCAGGCCGCGCCGCTCGGTGAGCAGGGCCGCCCCGCCGATCGCGGCGGCCCCGGCCGCCAGCAGGAGCCAGGGCAGAGACAGGGCATCGCAGGCCGGAACGCCCCAGAGGGACGGCGCCGTCTGGAGGCCGAACATCAGGAGACTGGCCCCGAACAGCCCGAGCCCGTAGCCCGCCAGCAGGCCGGCGGCGCGTTCGCCGTGGCGCAGCCAGTCGAAGAGCACGAGGAGGCCCGCCGCCGCGATGACCGGCAGGGTCTCGAGCCCGATCGCCAGCGACAGGCCGGCGACGGTACCGGCGACGAGCCCGCGCCGCATCCGCCGGGCCGGATCCGCCAGCGCCAGGGCGATCGCCAGCACGGCGCAGAGCTGCGCGTTGTGATGGTCGATCCGCCCGAAGCGGAAGACGTTCAGGAACACGGCGGTCTGCGGCGCGACGAACAGAACCAGCAGGGCCGGGCGCCATCCGAACAGGCGGCGCATCCCGAGGCCGGCCAGCGCCCCGTAGAGGAGGAACAGCAGGGCCGGCCAGAGCGAAGCCGCGGCCGCCTCCGCGGCGGCTTGCCCGAGGATCGGCGTGAAGGCCAGGATGAGCCCCGCGATCGGCAGATCGATCAGGCGCGACCAGTGCGAGGCGATGCCAGTCGGGGGCAGCATCCGGTGCTGCACGGCGTCGAACCAGCCCTGGCCGGCGAGCAGGTCGCGCACGCCGACGAGGCGCATCATGTCGTCGGTATCGGGCAGGCGCAGCCCGTCGAAGATCGGCGCGAGGCTGCGCGGGTCGTAGAGGCCGGAGAGGGCGATCAGGACCAGCACGATCAGCAGCGTCGGGCTGTCGAAGGGCGAGCGGCCGGCTTGCGCGCGGCGTGGCGGCGTTCCGACGAGGCTGGTCATTCAGGGATCCCGGGCTCGGCGGCATGGTCGCACCCGGCGCTTACCGGGGTGTGAACCGGCGCGGGCGTGGTGCCGGCGGGGCTTCGATGCTCACGCGTCTCTTCATGGGTAAGCGAACGGCTCCGCTTCTCTTCCTCTCCCCCTCTGCGGGGGAGGGAGAGGCGCGGTGCCAAGTCTCGAAGCGGATGTCGTCGCCCACACCGGCGAGGCGACCCGCGCCTCGTCGCGCTGCCGGACGAGGACACGCAGAGCGTAAACCTGGTCGCCCATAGCCAGCAGGCGTGGCCCCACCAACCCACCGCTCTCCCACCGCTCGACGCCCCCGTGGCGGGAGCAGGTTCCGCTGCGGGTGTGGCTGAAGCTCCAGGTCCCGTCGCGGCATCGGGCCGAGGCCCCCGGTGGCTTGCTACCGTCGCGGGATCTGGCCGGGCCATGGACGTCGCAGCCGTCGCTCCGGCTCTCGTAGTGCTGGTGGCTGTCCAGCTTCGACTCGTCCGGCTGGAAGCAGGCGCGGGCCAGCGCGGCATCCGGCGCGAAGGCCGACATCCACGCCGCCGACAGGGCCGCCAGGGCGAGGGCGATCCTGAGATCGAAGCGCATCGCGGCGCCTCAGTCCCGGAAGAAGCGGCCGGCGACGGTGTGGCGTCCCCGCCGGTTGGTCGGCCATTCGGAGCGCGGATGGCAGTGCCGCGGGTGGCCGTGGCATCCCCGTGCGTTGAGCATGCCCGGCATCGCAGAGACCGGCGCCGCGGGCAGCAGCAGCGGGGCTGCGAGCGAGATCAGGGACAGCGGCACGGCCCTGCGCATGGGTGCATCCTCAGGTTGAGGATCGCGACCCTACAGCGCCGTCATCATAAGGCGAAGCTTGTTGAAGTACGTAACGCACTGATTGAAATCTGCGCGCGGCGGCAGGCCTGCTCCCCCAAGCGTGGCCGTTGACGCCGGCTCTGGCCCCGGCTTTGCTGGTCGCCGTGAGACCTGCAGGCGCCGAGAGTTCCGACCCGATGCCCGTCCTCGAACGGATCCGCGACTTCGCCGACACGATGACGGCGTGGCGGCACGACCTGCACGCCCATCCCGAGCTGCTCTACGATGTCGAGCGCACCGCCGGGTTCGTGGCCGAAAGGCTCCGGGCGTTCGGCTGCGACGAGGTGGTCGAGGGCATCGGCCGGACCGGGGTCGTGGGCGTGATCCGCGGCAAGGGCCGCTCGTCCAACCGCGCCATCGGCCTGCGTGCCGACATGGACGCGCTGCCGATCCAGGAGGTGCGCGATCTACCCTACCGCTCAACCGTGCCGGGCAAGATGCACGCCTGCGGCCATGACGGGCACACGACGATGCTGCTCGGGGCCGCCCGATATCTCGCCGAGACCCGCGATTTCGATGGCGCCGCCGTGCTGATCTTCCAGCCCGCCGAGGAGGGCGGCGGCGGCGGCGACGCGATGGTCGAGGATGGCTTGATGGAGCGGTTCGGCATCGAATCGGTCTACGGGATGCACAACATCCCCGGCATGAAGGTCGGCACCTTCGCGATCCGGCCAGGGCCGATCATGGCCTCCACCGACCGGTTCACCCTCACCATCGAGGGGCGGGGCGGCCACGCGGCCCTGCCGCAGAACGCCGTCGACAGCGTGCTGGTGGCAAGCCACGTGATCATCGCCCTGCAGAGCATCGTGGCGCGCAACCTCGATCCGCTGCAATCGGCGGTGGTCTCGGTCTGCGCGCTCGATGCCGGCGAGGCCTTCAACGTGCTGCCGCAGACCGTGACCATGCGGGGCACGATGCGCACGCTGTCCCAGGCGGTGCGGAGCCAGATCAAGGCGCGCATCGAGACGCTGGTGGCGGAAATTGCGGCGGCCTTCGGCGCCACCGGGGTGACCGAATTCGGGTCGAGCTACCCGGTCACCGAGAACCACCCGGCCGAGACGGCGTTCATGGCGGACGTCGCGGAGGCGCTGGTGGGCGGGGAGAACGTCGATCGTACCGTTGCGCCGATGATGACGGCCGAGGACTTCTCCTACATGCTCGGCCGCCGCCCCGGCGCCTACATGTTCATCGGCAACGGCGACAGTGCCTCGCTCCACCACCCGCATTACGACTTCAACGACGCGGCCGCGCCCTACGGAGCCTCCCTTTGGGCGCGCCTGATCGAGACGGGGCTGCCGCTGACGGCTTGAGGATGCCGCCGCTCGCCGAAACCGTTCCGGTCTGGGCGCGGGTGGCGGCGCTCTCCTTCGGGGGGCCGGCCGGCCAGATCGCCGTGATGCACCGGATCCTCGTGGAGGAGCGGCGCTGGGTCTCGGAGCGGCGCTTCCTGCACGGGCTCGGCTTCTGCACGCTGCTGCCCGGCCCGGAGGCGCAGCAACTCGCGACCTATATCGGCTGGCTGATGCACGGGCCGGCGGGCGGGCTCGTCGCGGGTGGCCTGTTCGTGCTGCCGGGGCTCGTCGCCCTGATGGGACTGAGCTGGCTCTACGTGCTGTACGGCCATGTCGACGTGGTCGCCGGCCTGTTCTTCGGCCTGAAGGCGGCGGTGCTCGCGATCGTGCTCCAGGCGCTCTGGCGGCTCGGCGGCCGGGCGCTCCGCGATCGGACCGACCGGATCGTCGCGCTCGCCGCCTTCGCGGCGCTCTTCCTGCTGGCCGTGCCGTTTCCGCTGGTGGTGATCGCGGCGGGGCTGCTGGGGCTTGCGCGCCGCAGACCCGATGCGACTGCCGAGGATGCGGGGACGGACGAGGCCGGCTTCCTCATCGGCGCCGCGATGCTCCCGCGGGAGCGGGCCGGCGCCGCCTCCTCCCTGCGCATCGGCGCCCTGTGGCTCGCGATCTGGTTGCTGCCCGTGGCGGCGCTTCTGCTCGGGCCCGGTGTTCCGCCGGTCTTCGGGCAGGTGGCTTTGTTCTTCTCCAAGATGGCGCTGGTGACCTTCGGCGGCGCCTACGCGGCCCTCGCCTACGTGGCGCAGCAGGCGGTGGAACATTACGGCTGGCTGAAGCCCGGCGAGATGCTCGACGGGCTCGGCCTCGCCGAGACCACGCCCGGCCCGCTGATCATGGTGCTGCAATTCGTGGGCTTCCTGGCGGGATTCCGGGCGCCCGGGACCCTGCCGCCGCTGCTCGCCGGGACGCTCGCCGGGCTGCTCACCACCTGGGTAACCTTCGTGCCCTGCTTCCTGTGGATCTTCGCCGGCGCGCCGCTGATCGGGCGCCTGCGCGGCAGCCGGCGGCTGGCGGGGGCGCTCTCGGCGATCACCGCCGCGGTGGCGGGGGTGATCCTGAACCTCGCGGTCTGGTTCGGGCTGCGGACGCTGTTCCGGCAGGTCGAGACGGTGCCGCTCGGGCCGCTGCACTTCGACTGGCCGGTGCCGGCGAGCCTCGACCCGGCGGCCCTTGGGCTGACGCTGGCGGCGATCCTCGCCGTGTTCCGCCTGGGTCTCGGCACGCTGCCGACCCTGGCGCTCTGTGCCGGGGCCGGGGTGGTGCTGCGGCTGGCGGGCTTGGCCTGACCGTCCCCTCAGCGTCCGTAGCGCGCCTTCAGCAGCGCGTAGGTGAGCCGCGAGGTCTGGACCTCGCCGCCCTCCGGACGCCCCGGCTTGGTCGAGGGATTCCAGCCGTAGAGGTCGAAATGGCCGTGCGCCTTCGTCTTGGACGCGAAGCGGCGCAGGAACAGCGCCGCGGTGATCGCCCCCGCGAAGGGGCCGCCCGAGACGTTGTTGAGGTCGGCCACCTTGGAGTCGAGCAGGCTCGCGTAGGGGGCGTGGAGCGGCATCCGCCAGACCGGGTCGGCGGCGTTCCGGCCGGCCTCCGACACGGAGGCCGCCAGACCCTCGTCCTCGGTGAAGAAGGCCGGGAGGTCCGGCCCGAGCGCCACCCGGGCGGCGCCGGTCAGCGTCGAGTAGTCGAGGATCAGGTCGGGTGACTCCGCCTCGGCGAGCGCCAGCGCGTCGGCGAGGATCAGCCGGCCCTCCGCGTCGGTGTTGCCGATCTCGACGCTGAGCCCTGCCCGGCTCGGCAGCACGTCGCCCGGCCGGAAGGCGTTGCCCGAAACCGCGTTCTCCACCGCGGGGATCAGCACCCGCAGGCGAATCTTGAGCCCGGAACCCATCACCATGTCGGCGGCGGCCAGCGCCGCGGCGGCCCCGCCCATGTCCTTCTTCATCAGCAGCATCGCGGCGGACGGCTTGATGTCGAGCCCGCCCGTGTCGAAGGCGACGCCCTTGCCCACGAGGGTCACGCGCGGCGCGTTCTCCGGCCCCCAGGTCAGGTCGATGAGGCGCGGCGCCCGCGGCGATGCGGCGCCCACCGCGTGGATCAGCGGATACTCTTTCGCAAGCGCATCGCCCTGCGTGACCGCGATCGTCGCGCCGTGGCGTTCGGCGAGCGACCGGGCGGCGGCCTCGATCTCGGCGGGGCCCATGTCGTTGGCGGGCGTGTTGATCAGGTCGCGGCCGAACGCCACCGCGGCGGCGATCCGCTCGACCTCGGCGGCGTCGATGCCGGCCGGCGCCACGAGCCGTGCCTTGGTGCCGTTCCCGGCGCGGTAACGGCCGAAGCGGTAGCTGCCCATCAGCCAGGCGAGGGCGGCCTCGGCGGGGTCGGGGGCATCCTCCAGGCGGTAGCGGCCCTCCGGCAGCAGCCCCGGCAGCTTGCCGGCGATCAGCCGGTCGTAGGCCGCCGCCTCTGTGTCGCCGAGGCCGAACAGCACGCGGGCGAGGCCGCCATCGGCGCCGGGCAGGAGGGCGAGGCTCCCCGCCTTCGCTTTGAACCCGAGTGCCTCCGCGAAACGCCGCTGGTTGGGATCCAGGGCAGCCTGACCATCGCCCCAGGATGCGGCGGTGACGAGCATCACCGGCACGGCAGACGTGTCGCTGGGCAGGAGACCGGGGGTGATCGGCTGGGTTTCGGGTTGGGTCACGGGCTCGGTCATGTGCCTCTTGCGCGCTGTGCGGCTTAACCGGTGATTAGGGTTAACGCTCTATCAATGGCCGGCCGGAGGGGTGAAGCACAGGCCCGGACCCCCGGCCTGCCCGGAGGCGCCGCGTACCATGATGACCGCCCTGATCCGGATCGCCCGCCCCGAGATTCGTGCCGGGCGCCGCGCCGCCCTGTCGGTGGCCCTGCTGGCGCTGGGGCTTGCCGGCTGCAACACCTCCGGCCCCGAGACCACCGGCTCGATCGGGGATCGTCCGGCCACGTCGCGTCAGGACGTCGAGGCCCTGGCCGAGCGCTTCAACGCCAATCCCGGCGACGGCCGTGCGGCGGTTGCCTATGCCCGGGCGCTGCGCGCCAACGACCAGATCAGCCAAGCCTCGGCGGTGCTGCAGCAGGCGGCCCTGCGCAATCCGAAGGACACGTTCCTGCTCGGCGCCTATGGCAAGTCGCTGGTCGAGGTGGGCCGCTACCGCGAGGCGATCGACGTGCTCGCCAACGCCCATTCCCCGGCCGCGCCGGATTGGCGCATCCTGTCGGCGCAGGGCTCGGCTTCCGCGCAACTCGGCGATCAGGTGCGCGCGCAGGGCTTCTACGAGGCCGCCCTCAAGATCCGGCCGAACGAGCCTTCGCTCCTGTCCAATCTCGGGCTGTCCTACGCGCTGTCGCGCAATCTCGATCAGGCCGAGCAGACCCTGCGGCTCGCCGCCGACCAGCCGGGCGCCGACGCCCGGGTGCGGGCGAATCTCGCCCTAGTGCTGGGGCTGAAGGGCCGCACGGCCGATGCCGAGGCGATCCTGCGCCGGGACATGAGCCCCGCGGAGGCCGCCGCCAACGTCGCGTCCCTGCGCAAGCTCGCCGCCGAGCCGAATCGGCTGAAGGCCTTGTCGAAGGCGGGGGGGCCGGGCGAGGGCTAAGACGTCCGCTCTACGCGACTCCCTCCCCCGCAGACGGGGGAGGGAAGGGCGCGCATCCGCCATGCCTGCGCCGACAGGAAAACGCGCCTGTCATCGCGACCCGGTAGCGGCCAGATTCGAAAAGTTCTATATCCTCGCTTGGCTGCGCCGCGCGGCATCACGGGCGTCCAAATCGCCCCCGCGCATCGTCTCCTGCCCGGGCGCTCCCGGGGCGGCGCGCGCCCGTCGGGCGCTACACAGGCCGAACACAACTTCGTAGCGCAGGTCTTGCCTGCGCGTGTTCGACAACCCGCAGCGAGGATAGAACCAGCCGTGCCCTCACTCGACAGCTTCAAGGCCCGCCAGACGCTTCAAGCGGGCGGCAAGACCTACACCTACTATTCCATCCCTGAGGCCGAGAAGAACGGCCTCGCCTCGGCGGCCTCGCTGCCCTTCTCCATGAAGGTGATCCTCGAGAACCTGCTGCGCTACGAGGACGACCGCTCGGTCAAGAAGGCCGATATCGAGGCCGCCGTCGGCTGGCTCGACCAGAAGGGCAAGGCCGAGGTCGAGATCGCGTTCCGCCCCTCGCGCGTGCTGATGCAGGACTTCACCGGCGTGCCGGCGGTGGTCGATCTCGCCGCGATGCGCGACGCCATGGTGGCGCTCGGCGGCGACCCGCAGAAGATCAACCCGCTGGTGCCGGTGGATCTCGTCATCGACCACTCGGTCATCGTCGACGAGTTCGGCACCCCGAAGGCGCTCGCCGACAACGTCGCCCTGGAATACGAGCGCAACGGCGAGCGCTACACCTTCCTGAAGTGGGGCCAATCGGCCTTCGACAACTTCTCCGTGGTTCCCCCGGGCACCGGCATCTGCCACCAGGTGAATCTGGAATACCTCGCCCAGACCGTCTGGACGAAGTCCGAGAACGGCTCGGACGTGGCCTATCCCGACTCGCTCGTCGGCACCGATTCGCACACCACCATGGTCAACGGCATGGCGGTGCTGGGCTGGGGCGTCGGCGGCATCGAGGCCGAGGCGGCCATGCTCGGCCAGCCGCTCTCGATGCTGATCCCCGAGGTCGTGGGCTTCAAGCTGTCGGGCAAGCTGCCCGAGGGCACCACCGCCACGGACCTCGTGCTCACCGTCACCCAGATGCTGCGCAAGAAGGGCGTGGTCGGCAAGTTCGTGGAGTTCTACGGCCCCGGCCTCGACGACATGGCGGTCGCCGACCGGGCCACGATCTCCAACATGGCGCCGGAATACGGCGCGACCTGCGGCTTCTTCCCCGTAGACCAGAAGACCATCGACTTCCTGAAGGTCACCGGTCGCTCGGACGACCGGATCGCCCTGGTCGAGGCCTACGCCAAGGCGCAGGGCATGTGGCGCGACGCCCAGACCCCCGACCCGGTCTTCACCGACACGCTGCACCTCGACATGGGCGAGGTCCGGCCCTCGCTCGCCGGCCCGAAGCGCCCGCAGGACCGGGTGCTGCTCGACGGCGCCAAGGCGGGCTTCGCCGCCTCCATGGAGACGGAGTTCAAGAAGGCGGCCGACCTCGCCCGCCGCTACCCCGTCGAGGGCACGAACTTCGACATCGGCCACGGTGACGTGGTGATCGCCGCGATCACGAGCTGCACCAACACGTCGAATCCCTCGGTGATGATCGGTGCGGGCCTGCTCGCCCGCAACGCCGTCGCCAAGGGCCTGCGCTCGAAGCCGTGGGTGAAGACCTCCCTGGCCCCCGGCTCGCAGGTCGTCGGCGAGTACCTGGAAAAATCCGGCCTGCAGGAGCCGCTGGACGCCCTCGGCTTCAACCTCGTGGGTTTCGGCTGCACCACCTGCATCGGCAATTCCGGCCCGCTGCCGGAGGCGATCTCCAAGGCGATCAACGACAACGACGTCGTCGCGGCGGCGGTGCTCTCGGGCAACCGCAACTTCGAGGGCCGCGTGAATCCCGACGTGCGGGCGAACTACCTCGCCTCGCCGCCGCTGGTCGTCGCCTATGCGCTCGCCGGCTCGCTCCAGATCGACATCACCAAGGAGCCGCTGGGCCAGGGATCCGACGGAAAACCCGTCTACCTCAAGGACATCTGGCCGTCCTCGGCCGAGGTGCAGCAGTTCATCGAGGAGAACATCACCTCGGCGCTGTTCAAGTCCCGCTACGCGGACGTGTTCGGCGGCGATCAGAACTGGAAGAACGTCGAGGTCACCGAGGCCGAGACCTTCGCGTGGAACCCGGGCTCCACCTACGTGCAGAACCCGCCCTACTTCGTCGGCATGGAGAAGACGCCGAAGCCGGTCGAGGACATCGAGGGCGCCCGCATCCTCGGCCTGTTCCTCGACTCGATCACCACCGACCACATCTCGCCGGCGGGCAACATCCGCGCGGCCTCGCCGGCCGGCGCCTACCTGCAATCGCATCAGGTGCGCGTGCAGGACTTCAACCAGTACGGCACGCGCCGCGGCAACCACGAGGTGATGATGCGGGGCACCTTCGCCAATATCCGCATCAAGAACCAGATGGTGAAGGACGAGTCCGGCAACGTGGTCGAGGGTGGGTGGACGCTGTTCCAGCCCTCGGGCGAGAAGATGTTCATCTACGACGCGGCGCAGAAATACGCCGAGCAGCACACGCCGCTCGTCATCTTCGCCGGCAAGGAGTACGGCACCGGTTCGTCGCGCGACTGGGCGGCCAAGGGCACGAAGCTGCTCGGCGTCCGCGCCGTGGTGGCCGAGAGTTTTGAGCGCATCCACCGCTCGAACCTCGTCGGGATGGGCGTGGTGCCGCTGGTCTTCCAGGGGGATACGAGCTGGCAGTCGCTGGGCCTGAAGGGTGACGAGACCGTCACCATCAAGGGGCTGGCCGGCGAGCTGAAGCCGCGCCAGACGCTGACCGCGGAGATCAAGTCCGCCGACGGCTCGGTGAAGCAGGTTCCGCTGACCTGCCGGATCGATACGCTCGACGAGCTGGAATATTTCCGCAACGGCGGCATCCTGCCCTACGTGCTGCGCTCGCTCGCGGCCTGATCAGAACGGGGAGGGCGCGCGATTTGGCGCGCGCCCACCCTCCCCCGCAGAGGGGGAGGGGGAGTCACGGGGCTGTCGCGCCTCGTTCCTCGACGAGCCTCCCTTCGAGCATCCTTCGAGGCGGCGTCTCCGAACTCCCGTTCGTTTGTTTCTCCGATCAGAGCATTTCACTTGCGCGCAACCTTGTTTGAAGCGCGCCGCGCCCCATAACCCGGCTCCTGAAGCCAGGATGGGACCCCCATGAAGCATCTCAGCAAGACTCTCGCGGCCGCGGGCCTGACGGCCCTTCTGTCGAGCGCGGCCTTCGCCGCTCAGGTCGAGCGCGTCCGCGGCACGATCGACAAGGCCGACGGCAGCACGGTCACGATCAAGACCGACGACGGCAAGTCCGAGACCGTGGACGTGAGCGGCGCCAAGTTCGCCTGGGTGGTCCCGTCGAGCCTCGACGCGATCAAGGACGGCGTCTTCATCGGCACCGCCACGAAGGGCGAGAACCCGATGACCGCTCTTGAGGTGGTGCTTTTCCCCGAGTCGATGCGCGGCACCGGCGAGGGCCATTACGGCTGGGATACGATCACCGACCGGACCGCGGGTGCCGGCGCCAAGGTGAAGAGCGCCATGACCAACGGCACCGTGAAGGCCGAATCGTCGGGCGCTCCCAAGGTGAAGAGCGCGATGACGAACGGTACCGTGAAGGCCGACAAGGCGGCCTCGGGCGGCGAGCGCACCCTGACGGTGAGCTACGGCAAGGATGGCTCCAAGGAGATCGTGGTGCCGGCCTCCGCCCCGATCGTCGCCTTCGAGCCGGGCGACAAGGCGATCCTGCAGCCGGGCGCCAAGGTCTTCGCGGTCGTGGCGAAGGACGGCAGCAAGGCCGAGGGCAAGCTGGTGGCGGTCGGTAAGGATGGCCTGACCCCGCCGATGTAGTCTGAGAGCCGCGCCCGATCGCGTTACAATCGAGCGCAGCGCTGAGCCTTTGTTTCAACGCGCTCGCGCCTGCGCGCTGCGGACGACGCCGCCACGACGGGCCGGCCCGGATAGGATCGGATCCGGCGGCCAGACTGCGTCACCCCCGGAGCAAGCTTTGACCGGCCGCTCCGGGGGCGTCTGAACTCCTTTGAAAAAAAAATCGACGCCCCGAAGGAGTTCGGGGTCTGCAACCGCAGCCTCGTGGGTGGCGAGACATTGATCGTAAGTTCCGATATTCGAAACATTGTCGGCTTACAAAACCGAAAGTTTGCTCAATATCTTTGAGGTTTGCTCGACAAAACTCTTGAGGAGATTTATTTTGGTCCACTGCTGTTCGGGGCGGGTCGGAGCGTGCAATGGTTGTTTTTTTGAGGAAGAGACTTTTCTTTAAAATAATTATTCCAATATTGCTACTGGTCTCGGTCGCGCTAGGTCTGAGTTTATATGCGCGCGCAAATCTGTTGGCTTTGTCGGACCGCACCAGCAAGGTCGTCAATTTCGAGGCCCGCCGGCTCGACCTGATCCTGCGAGCGCGGGTCAACATCAGCGAAATGTCCGCTCACGTTCGGGATGTGATTATCGAGACCCGCCCGCGCGAGATGGCTGAGTACAAGGACAATTTTGATAAGAGCAGGGATTACGTGGCGTCGATACTCGATAAGCTGGGTGCGCTGACCGAGACCGAAGAGCAACGCGCAGACTATGATCGACTCCGGGCGAGCGTCGCGGAATTCACCGGCATGTTGGAGCGCGTCTGCAGCTACGCTCTCAGGAACGAGAACGAGACCGCCCACAAGCTTCTGCTGACCGAGGGACTCATCATCCGCAACAACCTGGGCCACTTGGTGCGCGTTCAGGTCGATAAGCTGACCGACGAGCTTCAGAAGGCCCGGAACGTCTCCGTGCAGAGTGCCAACGCGGCCGTGACAGCCTCGCTCGCCGTCGCCGCTATCGGGATCCTCGTCGCGCTCGGCCTCGCCTGCCTGATCGTGGTCCTCGGCGTGACGGGTCCCCTGCGGCGCCTGGTCGGTGCCCTGGAGCGGATGGCGCAGGGCGAGGCAGATCTCGCGGTACCCTACGCCGCGCGCGGCGACGAGATCGGCGCGGTTGCACGCGCAGTGGAAGGCATCAAGCGCATGGTCGCCCGCAAGGCCGTCGAGGAGGCCGAAGCGCGCCGACACGCCGATTTGGAGATCGCGGCCGAGCGCAAGCGCGTCACCACGGACCTCGCCGACGTGTTCGAGCGATCGGTCGGGAGCATCGTGGGCGTGGTCTCATCCGCGGCGTCGGAGTTGCAGAACACGGCCGCGTCCCTCACGAGCAGCGCCACCGAGGCGGCCGCGCAATCGACCGCCGTCGCGGCGGCGGCCGGGCAGGCGTCGGCCAACGTCCAGACGGTCGCCGCCGCCGCCGAAGAACTCGGATCGTCCATCCAGGAGATCGGGCGGCAGATCTCGGGCTCCGTCGATCTGGCCCGGATCGCGGTCGACGAGGCCAGCGAGACCACGCGGCTCGTGGAAGCCCTGCATCAGGCCTCCAGCCGGATCGGCGAGATGGTGGGGCTCATCGCCACCATCGCGAGCCAGACCAATCTCCTGGCGCTGAACGCGACCATCGAGTCGGCCCGGGCCGGCGAGGCGGGGCGCGGCTTCGCAGTGGTCGCCGCCGAAGTGAAAGCCCTGGCCGGACAGACGGCCCAGGCGACGGACGTGATCGCCGGCCAGATCAGCGAGATTCAACGCGCCACCGGGAAGGCGGTGTCGGCGATCAACGCGATCGCGGCGCGGATCGGCGAGATCAACGGGCGGACCGCCAACATCGCGGCCGCGGTCGAGCAGCAGGGCGCGGCGACCGGCGAGATCCTGCGGAACGTCAGTCAGGCCTCCTCCGGCACCGAGGAGGTGACGAGCAACATCGTGGGCGTCGCGCAGACCTCGGAGGAGACCGGCGCGGCGGCGACCCAGGTGCTCGGTGCCGCCTCCGAGCTTTCGAGCCAGTTCGAACGGCTCAAAACCGAGGTGGTCCGGTTCCTCGACGGGGTCCGGGCAGCCTGAGCGGGCTCGGCCGCGGGTTCCCCCCGCGGCTTCTCACCCCCTGAGGGCCACCGAAAAATCCGCCTCGGTCTTCGAGCGGATCTCGTCCTCGGTGACGCCATCGGCGAGTTCGATAAGCGTCATCCCGCCATCGCCCTTCTTGTCGATCTCGAATACCCCGAGATCGGTGATCACCAGATCGACCACCCGGGTCCCGGTGAGCGGCAGGTCGCAGGCCTTGAGCAGCTTCGGGCTCTCGGTGCCGTCCTTGTTCTTGGCGACGTGCTCCATCACCACGACGACGCGCTTGACGCCCGCCACGAGGTCCATGGCGCCGCCCATCCCCTTCACCATCTTGCCGGGGATCATCCAGTTGGCGAGGTCGCCGTTACCGGCCACCTGCATGGCGCCGAGAATCGACAGGTTGATGTGCCCGCCGCGGATCATCCCGAAGGAATCAGCCGACGAGAAGTAGCTCGTCGTCGGCAGCGCGGTGATGGTCTGCTTGCCGGCGTTGATCAGATCAGGGTCCTCCTCGCCCTCGTACGGGAAGGGACCCATGCCGAGCATGCCGTTCTCCGACTGGAGCTGCACCGACATGCCCTCGGGGATGTAGTTCGACACCAGCGTCGGGATGCCGATGCCGAGGTTCACGTAGAAGCCGTCTTCCAGCTCCTTGGCGGCGCGCGCCGCCATCTGCTCGCGGGTCCAGGCCATGGGGGTCTCCTCTCCCTCGATCAGTGGGTGCCGCCGCCGGCCGCCGCGGCCGGGGTGCTGTCGCCGCGCTTGCGCGTCGTGCGCTGCTCGATGCGCTTGTCGCGCACGCCCACGTCGATGATGCGCTTCACGAAGATGCCGGGGGTGTGGATCGTGTCCGGGTCGATCTCGCCGGGCTTCACGAGGTGCTCGACCTGCGCCACCGTCATCCTGGCGGCGGTGGCCATCATCGGGTTGAAGTTGCGCGCGGTCATCCGGTAGCGCAGGTTCCCCTCGGTGTCGCCCGTATGGGCGTGGACCAGGGCGAGGTCGGCGAACAGGCCGCGCTCCATCACGTACTGCTCGCCGTCGAACGCGCGGACCTCCTTGCCCTCGGCGACCTTGGTGCCGACGCCGGTCTTGGTGAAGAAGGCCGGGATGCCGGCGCCGCCGGCACGGATCCGCTCGGCCAGCGTTCCCTGCGGGTTGAACTCGATCTCCAGCTCGCCGCCGAGATATTGGCGGGCGAATTCCTTGTTCTCGCCGACATAGGACGAGATCATCTTCCGCACCTGACGGGTATCCAGGAGCTTGCCGAGGCCGACGCCGTCGATGCCGGCATTGTTCGAGACGACCGTGAGGCCCTTGACGCCCGAGAGGCGGACTGCCTCGATCAGCTCGTCCGGGATGCCGCACAGGCCGAAGCCGCCGCACATGATCATCATGTCGTCGCGCAGCAGGCCGGCGAGCGCCGCGGCGGCATCCGTGTAGACCTTCTTCATCGAACTTCCTTTCACCGCCGGACGCGACCGGTCGCACCCGGGCCACGTCCGCGAAGCGCGCGTTTCCTCACGTCTGCTGTTCCCGATTCCGGAAATGAAATCCAGTGCTGCGCCGCTTGAGCCCCTACGCTCCAGGGCGATCCGTAACGCCGGTCCCGCGCAGGCCGCGGTGAGTCCATGCGCAACGGCGGCAGACAAATCCTGCCGCGGACGCTAAAAAGCCACCTCGACATGCAGTCCCTGTCGGGTCGCAGCGGCTCGGGAGGCTGATGCGGCACCTGGCTTCGGCCGCATCCGCGGTCCCCAACAGAGTAAGATGTCGCTGCGTCGCCCGATCGTCCTCCTCGTCCCGTTCAGTCTGATCGCCGTCGGGCTCGGCCTGCACGACTGGCCGGTCGATGGCGGCCGCGCGCAGGCCTTCGCGGATCGCGCACTGAGACCTTACGGTCTGAGCCTGACGATCCAGGGCCCGGCCACCCTGACGCCGCTGCCGCTGCCCAGGCTCACCTTCGAACGCGCCCGCATCACCGCCGACGGGGGTGGCTCGCCTCTGGTGGATGAGGGGCGCCTCGGCATCGATCTCGACCCCTTTAAGCTGCTCACCGGTCATGCGGCGGCCGGCGGCCTGCACCTTGCGGGCGGCGTTCTGTCCGTGCGCACCGGCGACTGGAGCGGCGTCCGTGCCCGCCTCGCCGATCAGGTTCGATCCGGGATGACGGCGCATCCGTCCCGGATCACCGTGCGAGGCACGCGCGCGTCCGGGTATGGCGCGGTCCGGGACATCGACCTCGACATGTCCTGGCCGTCGTGGAGCGCGTCCGCCGAAGGCAGCGCGCGCCTGACGTGGCGCGATGTGCCGACACGCGTCACGGTCGCCCATTTTCGCCCGAAGGACTTCGTCGCCGGCGGGCGCAGCCCGATCACCGGCGAAGTGACGTGGCCGGAGGGCAGCCTCGCGGTCGACGGCACGGTGGGACCGGCGGTTCCGGGACAGGCCTGGCCCAGCCTCGCCGGGCAGATGCGCGCGGAAACCCGATCCCTGCCGGAGAGCCTGGCCTGGCTCGGCCTGAAGGCGCCCCTTTCGCCCCTCGCCGGTGCCTTCTCGCTCACCGGCCTTTTCGAGACCGCGGACCGATCCGTGTCCTGGACGCGCCTGCGCCTCGGGCTCGGTCAGAACGTGCTGGAAGGCGCGGGTGCCGTGCTGCTGGGGCCGGGCGATGCGCCACGCCTTTCGGTGCAGGCGACGCTGGCGGCCGAGACACTCGATCTCGCGGCCCTGGCCGACGAGTCCGGTCAGCTCCTCGGGCGCGACCCGGTGCCGCTGGCGCTGGCGCCGTTGACCCGGGGCGATCTCGATCTGCGCCTGTCGGCCGCGACGGGCCAGATCGGGTCGGTACAGGTGCAGGATCTGGCCGCGAGCGTCCTGGTGCGGGACGCGGCACTGGAAATCGCGGTGAACCGCGCGCGGGTGCAGGATGGATTGCTGAAGGGACGCCTGACACTCGCCAGCGGGGCCGATCGGGCCGAGACCGACATGCGTCTTCAGGGCAGCCTCGACCGGGTCGATCTTGGCGGCCTGCTGAGCGGAACCGGCGGGACGCGCTGGCTGGCCGGCCCGGTCCACGGCCAGTTCAATGTCGAATCCAGCGCACGCGACACAGCGGCCATGCTCGCGCGTCTCGGCGGGCGGATGGCGATCACCGTCGCGGGCGGGGCGATCACGGGACTCGATCTCGCCGATGTCGTGCACCGGAATGGCGCCATTGCTCCCGGCGCGCTCGCGCGGCGCAACGGGCGGACGGCCATCGAGCGCGCCGCCGTCACGCTGCGTTTTACCGACGGAGTCGGCGAGATCGTCGAAGCGGGGTTGCTCGGGCCGAGCGTCGGCGCGAGCGTGCAGGGGCAGGTTTCGCTGCCGGCCCGGCGGCTCGACATCCGGGGCAATCTGGCCTTGCGCAGCCCGGCCGATCCATCCCGCGGCCTGCTGTTCGAGGTCTCGGGTCCCTGGGATGCCCTGGCCGCTCGGACCGCCGCCCATGCCGAGACCTCGGAGCCCGCCACCCCGGCGGGGGAGGGGGCATTGCCGGAAGCCTTCGGGCCCCCGGATCTGCAGGGTCTGGCCGCCGGTGGACACGGCTTGCCCGTGAGCGCCCGTGCATACGCCCCGTGATTGACCTCCGCACGGTGGGTATCACGGTGGCGCCGCGCACGGCCAAGCTCGAAGCCGAGTGGCCTTGGCCGGCCGACGCTTTGCCGGCTCAGGTCCTCGGTGGGCCGTAAGTTTTCGACGCGAAACCGGCCGTCACTTTCGCGAAACCTGCTTAGGATCGAGCCTCGAAGCCCATCCATGAGTGCCATGCGCCGCCTGCTGATCGAGGAACCCGTCACCCGCGCGGGGCCGTTGGCCCGCCACCTCGCGCTGTTCTCCGTCGTCGCCACCGGGATCGCGCTGCTTCTGGTGCGAGATCCGCGCACCGACACGGATGCCGCGCTCGTCGCCCTGCTGGCCGGCCTTGCGGTTGCGCTGGCCGCGATCGTTGCGGCCGTCTTCGCCTTTGTGCGGGTCTGGCGCGAGGGCGCGCGCGGCCTCGGTGCCGCTTTGGGCGGGCTGATCCTGGCGCTGCTGGTGTTGGGCTATCCTGCCTATCGCGGCCTGCGCGGCCTGCGGCTGCCCGCTTTGTCGGACGTCACCACCGATATCGACAATCCGCCGGCGTTCTCGCGCTCGCGCGCGGCCTTCGCGGCCCGCGGTGGCCGCTATCCGCCCGATCCGGGCGCCGCCCTCCGCGAGCGCCAACGCGGCGCTTATCCCCAGATCGCCCCGCTGACCCTCGATATCGGCGCCGACGAGGCCTTCGAGCTGGCCCGCCAGGCCGCGCTCAAGCGTCACTGGCAGATCGTCGAGGCGATCCGGCCGGGCGGCCGCACCGGCAATGGCCGGATCGAGGCCGTGGCGCGCGGACTCGTTCTCAACCTGCCCGACGACGTGACCGTCCGCATCCGGCCCCGTGCCGACGGGGCGCGGATCGACGTGCGCTCGGCGTCCCGGCTCGGCGGACGCGACTTCGGCGGCAACGCCGATCGGATCCGCACCTACCTCGACGACGTCGCCAACCTCGCCCTCGCGATGAAGTGATCCGGCGCGGTTCAGGCCGGCCTGTAGGTGCCGTCCAGCCGTGCGGCCCCGTCGGTCGCCACCAGCCCGCGCCCGACCAGATCTTCCAGATGGGCGAAGACCGACAGCGCCGCCGCGCCGCGCAGGCGCGGATCGAGACCCTGGTAGATCGCCGCGACGATCTGATCGATGCCAGTGTCGCCGCGGGACAGTCGCGCGCGGATCGCCGCCTCGCGCTGGCGACGGTGACCTGCCAGCCCGCGCAGGAATCGCGCCGGCTCGCGAACCGGGCCGCCGTGGCCCGGCCAGTAGACCGTTTCGTCGCGTCCACGCAGCTTCTCGATGGACGCCAAATAGGCCTGCATCGCGCCGTCTGGGGGCGCCACGATGGTGGTCGACCACGCCATGACGTGATCGCCCGAGAACAGGGCCTGCGCTTCCGGCAAGGCGAAGGCGAGGTGGTTCATGGTGTGGCCCGGGGTCTCCACCGCCACCAGCGTCCAGCCCGGGCCGGAGACGATATCCCCCTCCGTCATGATACGATCCGGGGCGTGGCCACGGTCGGCGCTGGCGTCGAGCAGCGGAACCTCACCCTTTGTCAGCGCACGCGCCGGCCGGTGCGGTGCGCATCCGACGATCGGCGCCCCGGTGCGCGTCGCGAGAAGCCGCGCGCCCGGCGAATGGTCCCGGTGTGTGTGGGTGACGACGATGGCTGCGACCCGTTCTGCGGACAGGTCGGCGAGCAGAGCGTCGATATGGCTCGGGTCGTCGGGCCCGGGATCGAGGATTGCGACCCGACCCGTTCCGATCACGTAGGTGCAGGTGCCGGTCGCCGTGAACGGTCCGCCATTCGGCGCGACCCGCCGTCGGATCAGCGGGGCAACCGGCTCCAGCCGCCCGGGCGCAGGCATGGATGGATCGAGGGTCAGGCTGCTCTCGTCCGCGTCCGCCATCGCTGCCCCGCACGTCGGTGCAGCTTTCTTGGACCGCCCTCCGGAGCGTTGCAACACCGCGGTCCGCTGAGCGCCGGGCTATCCACGCGGCATGCACCGAGTGCCGTCGCCGGGGCGAGTCCAAGCTTCGGCCGAGCTTCAGTGGCGCGCGATCAGCCGAGGCGACCGGGCCGACGGTTGCGCACCCGAACCGGCACGAGGGCGGGCGCGGGCGCGAGACCGATCGCGGCAGCACGCAGGGCATCGCCGGCCGCCGCCACGCGGGCCCGCAGCGCGGCGACCTTCACTCGAACGGCGTTCTTGGCAGATTGCAGCATCACGGATCCCGAATCGAACCTGAGGACCTATCTTCGAACGCTACCGACCCTGTCCCGTTCCGTTGCCCATCGTCGCGCCCCGTCAAAGCGCGCACGCCGTCCACATCGGACTTTGTTATCCTGGCGGAACCAGAGCAAAACCTTGGCGTTTTCGTGTTCAGAACGACGCGGCCCGTCCGCGTTGATACTTTCGAAGGATACGAACGATGCTCGGTTGGGCCGTAACTTTCCTCGTGGTTGCCCTCGTTGCTGCGCTGCTCGGCTTCGGTGGCATTGCCGGCACGGCAATGGAAGCTGCCAAGCTGGTGTTCTTCGTGGCGATTGTCCTGTTCGCGATCTCGGCCGTGATCGGCCTGATGCGGGGTCGCTCGCCGACTCTCTGAAGAGGACTCGATAGGCGCCGGCCCTGACCTGGGGCTGGCGTATTGAGAACACACGAAGCCGGCGCCTCACGCGGCGGCTTTTTTGTTGCGGCTATTGCGCCGCCAATCCTTGGTCTGCCGATCTCAGGACTGGCCGTGCTCATTGCTGTCGAGCTTCGCGATGAGCTCGGCGAAGCGGTCGGGGACCGGCTGTTGGGTCATCGTATCGTACATCGCGCGCAATTGTGTCGCGAGGCGATTGCGGGTCTGCTCGCTGAGCCCGCCGCGTGGTGATGCTCGGGAGGCGGGCGCAGTTTGCCCGGTCATCGGGTCCGGGCTCTGCACGTGGCGATTCGAAGCAGTACTTCCGTGCGGTTCGCGCGCGTGAAGACCCGCCCCCTTCCCCTTATCGACCATCCACATGCCCCTTGATGCCGAACTTGGCCCGGCCACATTGTGCTGCGGCTCGACATACGCCATGGCTGCGGCTGCAACGCCTGCCCGCCGGGATCGGTTCCGCCGGGGGGTGGAACGGAGTGCCGGCCTCCGCGTTGGGCGGTAAGCTGCGCAGGACAGAAAGCCGGCCCCGGCATGTCTTCGGTCGTGGACCGGGGAAACGTGGCCGGGCAACACGGCGAGGCACAGGGGATCGAATGTCGACATCGCAACTCGTGGTACAGCACCTGCCGTACCTGCGCCGCTACGCGCGCGCGCTCACGGGGAGCCAAGTGGCGGGTGACGCGTATGTCGCCGCCACCCTGGAGACCCTTGTCAACGAACCGGACACGCTGGGCCGGAGCACGAACATCAAGGCCGATCTGTTCCGGGTCTTCACCCGGATCTGGAATTCGCTCTCGGTGAACGGCCGCAGCGAGCAGGTCCAGCACGATCTTCCGGCGGAGGTCCGCCTCGGCCAGATCACGCCGCTGCCGCGGCAGGCCTTCCTGCTCTCCTGTCTGGAGGGCTTCTCCGAGGAGGATGCGGCCATCATCCTCGGCGTCGATGTCTCGGAGGTCCGCGACCTCGTGGACGAGGCCGGCCGCGAGCTCGCCGCCGACATGGCGACCGAGATCCTCATCATCGAGGACGAGCCGCTGATCGCCATGGATCTTGAGGCGCTCGTCGAGGGCCTCGGCCACAACGTCATCGGCGTCGCCCGGACCCGGACCGAGGCGATCAAGATCGCCGGTGAGGGCGGGAAACGCCCTGGGCTGATCCTGGCGGATATCCAGCTCGCCGACGGCTCCTCCGGCCTCGACGCGGTCAACGACCTGCTGAAGACCTTCGAGGTGCCGGTGATCTTCATCACCGCCTATCCGGAGCGCTTCCTCACCGGCGAACGGCCGGAGCCGGCCTTCCTCATCGCCAAGCCGTTCCAGCCCGCGAACGTGTCCGCGGTGATCAGCCAAGCGCTGTTCTTCCAGCAGACGGCGCGTCGGCGCGAGGCCAAGACGGCCTAGGCCCGGCGAGGAGGGGCCGGCGCGGAGTCAGGCGCTGGTCCGAGGATCAGGCTGTATCGGCAACCCCGGCGCGAGCCGGGGTTTTTTGTTGCCCGCTCGGGTGGTGGACGGCGCACAAAAAAACGGGCCGGAGAAGGCTCCAGCCCGTCGATGAGGTTCCGGCCGATGCACAAGGGGAATGCGGGGAGGACCAGGTGGCCGGGTGCAGATAGAACGGTCGTCCGTCCGCAGGGTTCCAAAACGCGCACTTTGTTGGCGAGCGTGGCATGAACGCCACAGGGGATGGTTGTGGATAGCGCGGGTGCGCCGTCGCACCAACAGCCGGCGCGCGGTCGAATACTCAGCATTCCTGGGCGCGCGATAGGTTAGGAACCTGCGATTGCGGGGCGCGTTGTTCAAACATCCTGTCAAGCTCTCGCAATGAGGTCGGGGCTATGCTGCGGTCTGGTTTCATTCTGGGCGTGAGTGCTCCTGCCGCTCTCCTGACCGTGCTGGTTCGGCCTGTCGTGCGCGAGACGGCGGACCGCTGGGTGCCGCCGGTCCCGGCTGCGCAGCTCGCTCCGGCACCGCTGCCCGGCATGCGCCCGGTCTCGCTGGCGATCAGCCCGACGCGTGTCGCGGGTGTTCAGAAACTCGACGGGCGCGCTGCCCCGGTTGCCGAGGAATCCCAGGATCTGAGCATGAAGCCGATCCTCAAGCAGCCGAATCGCCGGCTCGTCCGCGAGGGCTGCGAGACCGCCCTCAGTTCCCTGGTGAGCCCCGAAGCCCGGCGCATGACCCCCGGTCGCTGCATTTCCTGAAACAGCCGACACACCAACGCGAAAGGGCCCCGTCGGGAAGGCGGGGCCCTTTCGCGTTGGTGCGCATCTCTGTGAGGCGAAGCGGGAACGAAAACGGCGCCGGTCCCGTGGACGCGGCGCCGCTACGCGAAACGGTTACCGTCCAGCCTCACTCGGCGCGGCCGGTACCCGTCGACTGACCACCCTTGCGTCCGGCGGACGAGGCAAGCTCGCGGTCTTGGGAAAAGGAGCGCTTCTCGGCCGGGACGCTGCGTCCGCCCTTGCTGGCGATCTCCCGCTGGCGCTCGAGGTCCATCGAGGCAAAGCCCCGCTTCGAGGTCGAGTTTCCGGATGCCATCAGTTCCTCCTCAGGCTTCGCTTCACCTCGCAACAACCTTCAGCAATAACCAAGGTTCCTGTCCGCAGACGTCGTCAAGCTTCCTCCAGTCAAGCTTGGCCGCAACCAGGATGTTGTCCGCTGCGTTGGTCGGTGATGAACCTGCGGGAATGCGGGTGCGGCGGCAGGCGGAAGCCTCGAAGGCGCGATCGAAAGCTGCGCGCGACCTGCCCCGCTACGCGGCCAGGACGAGGAATTGGACACGGATGACGAACCGCAACATGGTGAAGGATGCCGCCGGCGAAGCGCCGGTGCCGCAGCCCAACACGCCACCCCTGCCGCCAATGCCCGCCCCGGAGGACTCAGCCACGCCGACGACGCGGGACGAGCCGATCGACTCGCCGCATCTCAACGCCAGCCCCAAGCGCGGAGCGCCCAGGCCCGGTGAGCAGGGGCTGTCCACGAAGCGCTGAACCGGGATCCTGTCAGGCGGCCCGCTTCCGCGCGAGGCGGGTCAGCCCGACGATGAGGAGACCGATCGCCAGGATCGTCACGAGGCCCGCCACGGTGAGGATCCGCTGGATCATCGGCGTGTAAATTCCCCGTGCGGCATCGTAGCCGTAGCAGAGCAGGGCCAGGCGATCCGCCAAACCGCCTACGCGACCTTCCCCGGCCTCGGTCAGGGCGAGGCGAAGATCCCGTCCGGTCAGCGCCAGCGGGGAGAGCACCCGGGCCACCCGTCCATCGCCGGCGAGCAGCAGCGCCGCGGCGGGATGGGCGAAGCTGTCGGTGCCGGCATCGTAGATCGCGGTGTAGCCGAACGATGCCATGAGGCGCTTCAGCGCCGCCTCCGAGACGATCAGCGCTCGGGGGTGCACGGAAGTGACGCGCCCGCCCAGCGTGTCCGCCAGCATGCGGCGTGCGGCCGCGGTATCGTCGCGGGGATCGATGCCGACCAACACGAACGCATAAGCGTCCGGCGCAAGGCCGGTCGCCGCCAGGGCATCGGCCGACATCGACACCATGGGGTCGCAGACATTGCCGCAGGTGTAGTCGACCGGCAGCAGCAGCACGGGCCGGCCGCCGATGACGCTCCCCAAGGTCACAGCCTGTCCGGTCTCCGCCTCCATGGCGGTGAGATCGAGCGGGGCGTGGGCTCCCTGGGGCGGAGCCACCGCGACCCGGGCGAGGTCGGCCTGGGCCAACCGGGCCCGGACCGGCGAGGTTGCCAGAACGAGAATGGCGACCATCACGACCGCGTGGCCGAAAAGCCGGGCAGGGCTGGACAAGCGTCCGCCGAACCGCATGGATGTGCAGGCCCGTCCGGCGCCGCCGTCCAGGGCTTCAGACCCGCTGTGGAGCCCCCGTATGACCCTCGACACCGAGGTTTCCTCCCTGAAGCAGGTGCCGCTCTTCCGCGAGGTCGAGCCGGCGCGCCTGAAGCTTCTGGCTTTCACCAGTGAGCGGGTGCATTTCGAACCCGGGCAACGGTTCTTTGCCCGCGGCGACGTGGCGGATGCGGCCTATGTGATCCTCAAGGGAGCCGCCGAGGTCAGCATCGACGGCCCCGCCGGTCCGGTGCGATTGGCGCTTCTCGGCCAGGACGCCCTGGTTGGCGAGATGGGTATCCTCGCCGAGCAGCCCCGTTCGGCGACCGTCACGGCGGAGACGGCGGTGACGGCCTTGCGCATCGACCGCGGCGTGTTCCTGGAATTGCTGGCACAATTTCCACAGATCAGCATCGCCCTGATGCGGGTGCTGGCATTGCGCTTGGAACAGACCAACCAGGCACTGGCCGAGAGCCGCGGCTAACGCATCCTCCCGGGACGTCGTCCCCGCTTCCGGAACGATGCATGGGCCGGTCCTACGCGGCCGGATAGGTGATGAACTCCAGAAGAGACCCGTCCGGATCCCGGAAATAGACGCTGACGCCGGCCCCTGCCGCACCGAACGTGTCGACGGGTCCGAGTTCCACCGGTACGCCCCGCGTCTCCAGATGCGCGATCGCCTCCTCGATCGCCCCCGACCATCGGAAGCAGAGATCGCTGTTGCCCGGCATCACCGGTTGCGCGGCCACCATCTTCGGATGGACTCCGGGCCCGTGGCAATTGAGCTGCACGCCGCCGAACCGGTAGGCGAAGCCGTCCCCCCGCGCGACGATCTCGGCACCCACCACGTCGCGGTAGAAGGCATTCGACCGCGCCCAATCGCTGACATGGATCACGCAGTGATCGAGGTGGATGGCGGGGCTCAGCGAAGCGGCAGGTGCGTCGGCCGTCTGAACCGGAAGCGTCTGGGTCTCGGGCATCGTTCACTCCGCGCAGGCTCCAACAGCGCTCGGCTGCCGATCAGAATTAGGGCGCAATCGTGGCCGCACGAGTCGGCCAGCCGGAGCCTGCTGCGGCGGAAAAGCTACATCGTCACCGGCGCGATGACGGTACGCATGTCGGGATGATCGGATACCGCATGACGCACCTGATGAACGCGGATCAACGCCCGGCAGCGAGTCGCAGGTTTATGCCCTCACGGGTTCTGCTCGCCCTCGCGCTGATCGCATCGCTGGGCGCCTGTCAGACCCGGTCCATGCAGGTCGCACAGGATGATGATGCGGCCTGGTACATCGGGACCAAGGCCGACAAGCCCTTCGACATCCCGCTGGTCGACACGGAGCGGCTGGACCCGAAATTCCGCCGCCAGCAGGTCAGCTATAACGGTCCTGAGCAGCCCGGAACGATCGTCGTCGACATCGACAAGCGTCAGCTCGTGCTGGTGCAAGCGGATGGGACCGCGATGCAGTACGGGGTCGGCGTCGGCAAGGCCGGCTTCTCCTGGAAGGGCGAAGCGCGCGTCGGCCGCAAGGGCGTCTGGCCGGACTGGAGCCCGACGACCACGATGGTCTCGCTCAATCCCGATCTGCCGCGGATGCGCAAGGGGGGGCTCGACAATCCGCTCGGCGCCCGGGCCCTGTACCTCTATCAGGGCAACCGCGATATCCTGTTCCGGATTCACGGGACCAATGAGCCCTGGAGCATCGGAGAGCAACTCTCGTCGGGTTGCGTCCGGATGCTGAACGAGGACATCGCCGACCTCTACGAGCGCGTCCCGGTCGGGACCCGGGTGCTCGTGAAGCGTAACGGGAAGTATCGCGTCTGAACGAGCCGGCTCAGCCTGCGGGTTGAGCGGCCTGCGCGCCACTCAGGATCATTCGGCGGGGCCTCGGTGATCCGGGTGCGGATTCGGCTATCCGCCCGTCCGGGCCCATGCCGTCGCTGGCGAGGATGGCGGCTGCTGTGAGCCCCGCTGGCCGCACGGGTACCGCGTCACGATCCGGACCGTACAGGACGGCTGCGCCGACAAGGAGCGCGGCACACAGCCCGAGGGCACCGATCACGGTCTTCAGAACGCTCATCACCACCAACGGTGCTTTTCCCTTGGCCGTTCCCGCACGGGGCCACACGATGCAGCCGCTGGCGAGGCCGCCCGGAGGCGTGCCAGGGATCGCGCCCCGCAGCCCTGGCAAGGGGCGTCACTCCGGCAATCCGTGGAGCGACGAACCCGGCATGCGTCCGCGTTGTGCGCGGGATGATCCGGATCCAGTCCGGCGTGATCAGTGCGGTCCCTGGCGGCGAGTCCGGAACCGGACCAATTTCGGATAACCCTGCAACTGCACGGTCACCGACCGCGCTTTCTCGGACCTCTCGATCGGCTCAGCGCCCGCGGTCGGATCGAAAACCTCGACCGCGGTCATGTCGTCCTCGCTCTCCACCGTGGCGGGGACGGGTTTGACCGGCAGGGCCGTGTTGTTCTCAGGGTCCCAGATTTTCCGTTCATCCCACAGGATGAGCGTCGAGACATCGCCGTCGCCGTCGACCAGAAGGTGTTTGACGTCCAGGCCGTCCGACGAGACCGTCAGGTTTGGTGTCCGCTGCGCGCCGGCCGCTTCCGCCTGACCCTTCGCCGACACCGTCCGGACCAGATTGCGGATCGCCGTCGCGGCGGGCTTGGGCCGATAGGTGATGTCGAACAGCCCGAAATGCTTCTCCATCTCGCTCGCCGCCGGGTCGGGGTAAGCGTCGAGCAACTGATACAGATAGACTCGCGAGATGCCCGCATTGACGGAATCGAGGATGAGATTGAGCGTCAACTTTGCCTGGGTCGGCTCGTCGACACCCCCCCACGTGCCCTTCCCGGGAAGCGTGTAGTATCCGATCTCGGTGATCGCGGCCTTGTCCTTCGGCTCCAGGCGACCGGCCTGATCCATGACATTCCGGATCGCGGCCTCCGGCTGTTCGCCCTTCGGCGGATACGTGTGCGCATTGTAGACGTCGAACTTGCCGAACAATTCCGGCCAGGACGTCAGGTTGTAAACGAGCAGCTGATCGAGTGCCGGATTTGCTTTCACTGCCTTGAATAGATCGTTCTGGTATTCAACGGCTGCATCCGGGCCCGTCTGGCCCTTATACGTGACAGGCCAGTTGTTCACCTCATTGGGACCCTCGACCGCCGTGATCGCCCGCGGATGAACCCGTGCGAAATCTTCGAGCAGCGACAAGGTTTTCGACAGCGGCAGATTGGACGCGACGACGAAGTCGAACGTGAACCCGGAGGACGCAAATGCGCCGAAATGCGATCCGCCACCTCCAGGCAGCGACGGGTCTGGGACCGCGTCTCTCAGGTTGTTGACGCCCAGATACCGGAGCGACTCGAGCACCTTGGCAACGTCGGCATAGCCGCCGTCTGTGTAGGAAATATGCGTATTGACGCCGATTTTGTCGATGAAGTCCCGCTCGCCAATCGTCTTCGCCACGACCGTTTTGCCGAGGCCTGTGGGCGTAGGCGCCGGCATATCCTGTGCCAGCCGCGTGATGGGGCCGCGCGTCAAGCGCTCAGCCTGTGTCGCGGTGATCGCCGCCAGGACCGACGCACCCGCCAAAAGCGAATAGAAGCGTACCCGCATAACTATACCTAACGCATCTGTCAATATCATGGGCGGATATAGTGGCTGCGGCAGGATAGTCAAACAACCTTCTGCCTCGGTAATAATATGCGATGCGGCGCTGAAGTCGTCGCTTTCATTTCCCGCTGTGATAACGCTACCGGCCGCCCTAGTCCGTCAATTTGGAAAGCTCGGTGTCTGGGTCGGAGGCTGGACGCAACCAAAGGCGGTGTTGCGGGATTGGCCCTCACGGCGAACGCGAACCCGATCCGGCATGCGGCCCCGCAGGCAATGCGGTGCGCCGACGCGGGCGAAATCCTCGTCGGGATAGGAGGCGGATCGGAATATCGGTCGGTGCAGGGGATTTATCGTGCGATAGGCATTGAATTTGCTATGTAGATTATTGGACAATACTTCCTGGGATCTATGGCAGGCGTCAGCACGGATGATCGGAAGCTTTCGCCAAATTTCTTGACAAACGTCCGATATTGGGTGTTAAAAGCTGCTTAACATGCGATTCGGTGATTTATTCAGCCGGTTCGCTAAAGTATTTGGCGCATAACCACGAGTTCCGGGCATACGCTTTGCATGGTGGCGAGCAAAGAAGGGGCCGGCAGAATGTACATCGCTAAGCGTGTTCGTCGTAAGTTTGGAAGTATCGCTAGAAACGCAGTACACGGGCTCATGTCGACCGATGTGGCACGACGAAATGTGGAGAACTACTATAACATCTTGCGCGCGCAGCGAAGAGACGTTCCGACGGCACTGAGCGAAGCGGATCAGAGAATTGTGACGGCTCTGCGCGAAGCAGGTGTGTACCAAACGCGACTGGAAGATCTCGACCTCGTCGGGTCGGAGCAGATGCTATCGCAGGCGCGCGATGTCCGTCGTGATATCGAGATGCGCGTGGCTGCAGGCCCCGCGCACTTGGATGATCCTTATCTGATACAAGCCAATAAAATCGAATTGAAAGACCGTCCTGATATCTACCTATTTGGTTTGAATGAGCGTCTACTTCGGATCGTCGAAAATTATCTCGGGCTGCCGGTCGCATTCGGCGGCTTTAATTTCTTCTACACGCTTGCCGATGGATGCGAAAGGGGCGCCCGCGTCTGGCACCTTGATGGCGAGGACGAAAGTATCGTCAAGATTGCCATTTATCTTAACGATGTCGGCGAGGATGGCGGCCCGTTCGAGATGATCCGTAGCCGGTTGTTCAAAGGCGCGCGTCCCTACACGCGGCCGGCGCGTCATGAGAAGTTGGAACGGATCATCGGGCGCAACATCTCCGCCGACGAAATTGTGACCTGCACCGGTCCGACGGGAAGCGTCATCTTCTGCGATACGGCGCGCTATTACCACCGTGGGAAACCCGCCACGGGCCAGAATCGCACCGCGATTTTCTTCAATTATTATCCCCGCCCTCCGCGGAGGCCATACTTTTGCGGAAAGCCGATTGTCGGCCTTGAGGATTTCGCGGGCGAAACGCATCGCCTGACGGATTACCAGCGCCAGAGCGCGCTCTGGCGTGACAATGTCCCATCGATCGCCAAGTATCTCCTACCGCGATAGATCAGGGTATCTTGGTGCAACTGCCGTCGAAGACGGTTTGATCTCGACAAGTCCAGTGGTCAATGCCTGCAACGAACTGCACCGGTCGTCGTGGTGGACATTCCATTGCCCGGATTGAGCGTCACCGTAACGGTATGTCCGCCTTTCGTCCAAAGGGCGATATTCTGAGTTGTCGTGAAGGTTTGATGCCAGCCCTTGGCTCTCAATTTTCCGGCAGCCGCATCATAATCAGAGCCGGCCTTTATTCTCAGCGCATTGATCATGTCCATGCAATCGGTTCGATTGTCTTCGGCCGAAGCCCGGGAGCCCGAGAGGACCACGAGACCGAAGAGCAAAGCCGTCGTTGCGTAGGTCGCCCGCACTTGAGCCTCCGTCGTGGCGATCACTGCCGAACAAGCGATCGGAATTTCTTCGTCACCCGACGGGATTGGAAATCAGGAAGCTTCGACGCCCAGGGCGAGCGCCGCTTGATGGAGGCGTAAGGCTGACCCTTCGTCGGGTAAAGCAGGCCGTAACCAAAATGCCAAGGTTTGAAACCACCGACATAGTGAAGGATCCCCGCCGTCTCTCGCAACCGGTTCTCGTCTTCGCGGCGCGGGTGATTGATCATCATGTTCCACTTTTCCGGCAGTTCCATCAGATCCTTTGACAGCACCGCATTGAGCGTGTCCTGATCGGCATGTTTGATATCGCGCCGCGTCAAGACAAAGTCGCGGAGACGATCCTCCGTATGCTCGGCACGCCATGCATCGACGTTAATCAGCAGGACGCCGGAATTGAAATAGACATTGTGTGGCGCCAATCCGAGAGACGATTTAAGCTCGGTGTCGGGATCCAGCCAGGGATCTCGCACGGCTGCGATGGTCTTCAGGGTATCTCCAAAATCCCACAGCTCAGCGATATCCTGTTTGCAGATGATATCACAATCGAGATAAATGATCCGCTGAATATTCTCGGGTAGCAGATCTGAAAACAGCAGGCGGGAATAGGCCGCACGGCTCAGGTGATTGGCCATTCGTAATTCTTTGGGGAGATTATCGAGCTTCGAAGAAACTTCATAGCTCGTGAACTCATGGCCGCCGCGACTCGCCGCGGCCCGGCACTTTGCGATATCGTCCGGTGCGACATTGTCCGACAGAAGATGAAAATGGATTCGGCTCCTTCGAGCCACAGCCATGGCAGACTGCATGACCAGGCCCGCATACGCACCATAATTCCGATCGGCCGCACACATGAGGTGAAGCAAGGGCAGCGAAGGATCGATCGCGGACATCCGATTAGGTCTCGCTTGCAGAAGGCGTCATGCATTGGATGGGGCGAACGTCGGAAGGCCAGTGTCGCATGATGCGCGGTGATACGGTCACGACTCGAGCGTGTTTGCGCTGAAACATGCACGATCGAGCGCGAAGCGTTGCGGTACGGGCTGCGAGTTATCCTGAAGGCTTTTGAGTGATCTGGCCGAAGTCACGTGCGCCGCTTCCGTCACGGCACGATAGATGGTCTGCGTCGCCGGCGCTTCCGTAATTACCACCGGCGCGGCAGCTTGCCCGCACATCCGGGTCCCAGCGATGTGTATAATGCGTGACCGCCACGCGAACCCAACGACGGCGCCGGGCGAGGCGGATCCAAACCGGCAGCTGAACAGAGGCGGAGATCTCTGATCAGGAAATTCCACACTCATGACCTTGCGCGGTTCCAGGTCGCATCGCGATCGGCTTCACGTCGTTGTGACGCGCTCGCCCTCCGAGGACCGGCCCGGCACCCACATTCGTGCTGCCATGTTCAGACCTTCGACTCGTCCAGAACAACGCCGAGCAACAAGGTGCCGCTCGCCCTGATGAAATCGGCGGCTTCGGACAAACTCTCCTTCGAGGATTTTCCGAGATGTGCGATCAGGATGATGGCGTCCATGTTCGACAATATGGATAGCGAGGTCGGTATCGTCTCCAGATCGGGAAGGTTCGTGATGATGCTGTCGTAGGCCGATGCGGCCGACGAGAAAACGATATGGTCCGAAATTCCGCCGAACGATGACGTCGTATCGATCGGCGCTTCCAACTGGATGATCGATAGATTTGAAGAGACGGGTACGATGCGGCTCACATCATCGCGTGCTTCGTGGTCACTTTGCGAGACCGTCGGGTTGAACCCGGATGCGTAGGCTAGGGACGTGAGGGGATTTGTCGGCGCCATGCTGGCATCGACGATCAGGGTCTTCTTGCCCGACAGGGCCAGCGTGTTGGCGAGCTGCTTGGTCAGGATGGCGGAGGCGTTGCCATCCGAGATAGCGAGGATTCCGATCGTGTGACGCGAATTTTGTAGATTGGCCGCTTCGACCGCGACCATGACCCGGTTGAGAAAGAACTTCGTTCGCGTATCGATTCTGTGGCGGGTTTTGCTGCGCAGCGTCCGTCGCGCACCCTTGGAGAGATTCAGTTTCCCGAAGCACGGGCAATTCAGGTCATCCTCGACCTGCGAGCTGGACCGGACGGACGTGTCCAGCGAGTCGAGGAGGGCCGCGATGCTGACACCGAACAGCGCGCCGCCGAGCAGCGCTACGGCGATCACGAGTTTGGGATTTGGAAAGACGCGAGCCAGCTCGGGGCTCGCCGAAGACACGATGTTCGCGTCGGCGACGAGGAACGAGGTCGATTGGACGTTCTCGGTCAGCTTCTCCAGAGCCGACTCGTACATCTTCCGGTAGGTCGTCGTGGCGCTGTCGAGCTGGGAGAGCGTCACCTCCGCATCCAGTTGCCCGGTCGTCTGTGCCTGGCTGCTGACCCCGGTCCGGAAATCCTGGGCGGCATGGGCGGCCTTGTGCAGCTGCGTTTGCAACTGTTGAACGCGATGTTCCAACCATTCCCGCGAGCGGGTCGCGTCTTCGACCTTTCGCGCGAGCTGATTCTTGATATAGGCCTCGCACAAGGCGTTTACGATCTTGGAGGCTTTGCTTGCGCTCTGCGATCTGAATGAGACTTGGATGATGTAGGATTGCGAAACGCGTTTCACGTCGAGGCGGCTGGCGAACCGGCCGACGACACCGTACAATTGCTTATTGTTCTGCGCGTCTGGCCTGTTCGGAGCGGCCAGTTCCTCATCGGTATCGAGCTTCAGCTCCTGAACGACCGGCAGGATCGTGCTGTAGGAGCGGATGATCTCAATCTGACTTTCGACCTGTGAGTTGTTGAGCGTTAGGTCGATCAGGCCCGAATCCTGTTTGAGGAGTTGCTGGGGCTGCGGCGGATTGATCAAAATCTGTGCGGACGCCACGTAGTCCGGAGGCGAGACTTGCACGTAGACAAGCGCTAGGATTGCGAAAACGACTGCGCTGCCAGCAATAATGCGCGCCCATTTGCGGAGGAAATCAAATAGATCCTCCAGGCCAGTATGCCGCCGATCGCGGCGCGTACTTTCCTGCTGCTGGGCGGCTGTAAAGATCTGTGTCTTATCCAGCATGCGTATCGGTCCAGTTGGCGTTCGCGGCGACGGCTCGGCGTTGCTATCTTGGATGCGAGATGATGGAAGGCTGCGGTCCAACACCCGTGATCTGCGAGAACTCCAGGCCGTCACTCACGGAAAGCCTCCGACGGAACGAGAAGAGCTTATCCATCTGACGCTGAAATTTCTATTGCAGTGATTTGTAATTACGATAGCCAGTTTTATGGTGCAAAGCAACAGCACGGTTCGTGCTGAAGTGGTGTCATCCGCCCGCCCGATAACTGCCGGGCCTGACGGCCTCATCGCATGACCGGTGTGCAATTTGGAGTGGTGAAATTTGCGCAGTTCGGGATGAAATGGCGCGCCTTCTGCCTCCTGCGTCGGCCGGCCGCGACGTGGATGGGCTATGCCAACCGGACTTCGAGGCCGGACGCCGCGTCATGTAGAGATCCCCGCTGCGCGATCTCGCAGAGCCGAAGGCGTCTCGCAGTTGCACAGGATGGGGCGACTGCCGGGCCAGCCTTGACGCCGTCCAAGGGCTATCCGAGCCAAGGTGAAGCGCGCTCGATGGCCAATGCCGCTATGCCTCTGCCAACGGCAAAGTGCTTCAGAGTCTATGCTCAGATCCGGAGGGCCTATGCATGGCCTGTATTTCTAAATGCGCGACCTTGGTCGAGGCCAAGTCAGCTGGAATGTTTTATTCTGGATCATACGTCTAAGTAGTCTGCGTCATGCGAAATACTTGGGGCTGCGCTGGAAGGTTCCCCTTCGTTTGGTGATCGCGTTCCGATTTTCTACGCTCTTGATAAGCGGCCTCTGATCAAGAGAATAGAACGCGTGCTTGTCAAAACAATTTTCGGCCGCTACAACCGGCTTAATAACCAATCATTAATGTTCGCCATTGGGCTCGCCAAAGGAGCTGAGACCATGCTGACTCGTGCTGAGCCTGCCGCCTCCGCCGATTTCGCTGCGGCGCACCGTCGGGCCGAGCAGACGGAGATCGTCGAGCCGGCCGCAGGCCACCTCGTCGGACCGGTCGGCGGGGCCGCCGAGGCCGTCACCAGCCTCGTCCTGCCCGAGACCCCCTTCGTCGCCCGCGGCCTGCGCCTCGATTGGGCGGCCAAGCGCGGCCTCGACGTCACCGTCGCCGTCACCGCCCTGTTCCTCCTGCTGCCGCTGCTCCTGCTCATCGCCCTGCTGGTCTGGGCCGGCGACGGTCACGCCCCGATCTTCCGCCACATGCGGCTCGGCCGCGACGGCCGCTCCTTCGGCTGCCTCAAGTTCCGCTCGATGGTGCCCGACGGCGAGGCCGTGCTCGCCACCCACCTGGCCGCCGACCCGCAGGCCCGTGCCGAGTGGGATGCCACGCACAAGCTCAGTAACGATCCGCGCATCACTCCGATCGGGCAGGTGCTGCGCAAGACCTCGCTCGACGAGCTGCCCCAGCTCTGGAACGTCCTGCGCGGCGAGATGAGCCTGGTCGGCCCCCGCCCGATCGTGCCGGCCGAGGTCGCCCGCTACGGCCGGGCGTTCCAGACCTGCTTTGCCGTGCCGCCGGGCGTGACCGGGCTGTGGCAGGTGTCGGGCCGCTCGGACACGAGCTACGCCGAGCGGGTGGCGCTGGATCTGGACTATGCCAGCCGCTGGAGCCTGCGCCGGGACATCGCGATCATGCTGCGCACCATCCCGGCGGTGCTGGCCCAGCGCGGCAGCCGCTAGAGCGGGTCGCGGGGACACACGCCGGGATCGCGCTGAGGCAGGCCCGGACGCGATGGCGCGGGCTTCGGGATCGGTCTACCACCCGACCCAGGCTGGGACGGGGACGGGCGGCGATGAAGGGTCTGTTGCTGAACGCGCTGCTCGGGCTGGGGCTGGGCCGGTTCGGCTCGGTGTGGTGGCTGCTGGCGTTCCTGCCCGTGGTGGCGGGCGAGCTGGCCTACGGGGTGTACATCCACCACCTCAGCACCGGCGGCAGCATGCGCCGGGGGCTGGCCCTGCTGGTCTGCGGGCAGCTCGGCTTCCTCCTCGGTGCCCTCATGCGGCCCATGCGCGGCGAAACGTGA
>NZ_VUOK01000048.1 GCF_009806555.1 Methylobacterium sp. 2A
TGGGCGTCCATCCGAGGCTCCGGGTCCGGGGTTGCAGGCGTCGCAACCACAGCCTCGCTCGACACCCTCGGATGGACAACCTCCATAGCAATGACATCTAGCCGAACCGCCGACGCCGCGCAGGAGATCCAGCCCCGGTCGATGAACGGGCCGGGTCTCGCGCCTCTCGGCCGGAAAGCTGCTGACGGTGCCGCGTCGGACTGCCGAAGAGTAGACCCTCCCGCCTTCTGCCCGGCCTATGTGCGATGGGTTGGAAGCGGCTGTCAGGATCGCAGGAGGCCCGCATCGGACCGCGTCGCGCACGCATTGACGCCGAACCAGGCACACTGTTACGCGAGTCGCGTCCAGGACTGGAAACCCGTCGAAGGCTGAGCTTGGGCCTCATCGCGTACCTGACGAGGATCGTCGTTCTGGCCGTCATGCTGACGGCCGGCGGCGTTGTTGCGTCCGCGCAGGCGCACGAAGGACACGGCGGACCCCACACCATCGGACATGACCACGCGAAGCGCGTCGGCACCGCTGCGGGCGGTGTCGCGGCGAGGGCTGCGATCGGGGCGAGTTCCACACAGGATGGCTGCCGCGGCGGGATGCCCTCCTGCCCGTCTTGCAACCGCGATGCAGCGTGCTGCTCGCCCGCCGTAACCAGTGACGTCATCAGTGTCGTAGGCCCGAGCGACCGTGGTCGCCGGATCGCTTTCGCGACGCCGCCAGTCCTGTCCGGGCGCGAGCCCGAGCGTCCAGCCGAGCCTCCGAGACCGCTCGGCGCCTGAGCCGCGGCCCTCGCAGGTCGGCGCGGCCCATCTCCGACCCTCCCGGTTCATCGCCCGCGATCCGCCCTCGAGCGGTCGATGGGGCGTATTCCATAGGACATACCATGCGACATCTCGTTGCCGCGGCCACGCTGCTGGCCGCCACCACGGCTGCGTGGGCTCAGCATCCACGCCATGTTCACGACGCCGGACCAAAGCCGGCCGCGACGCAAACATTGGCCACGCGCGAGTTCATCGCCGCTCATCACAAGATGATGGCGGCGATGGATCAGCCATACACGGGCGATCCGGATGCGGATTTCCGCATCCAGATGATTCCGCATCACCAGGGTGCTATCGACATGGCCCGGGTCGCGCTGAGCCGCGCCAAGGACCCGTGGACACGACAGCTCGCCGAGGCGATCATCGTCGAGCAGCAGCGCGAGATCTACGACATGCGCGGCTGGCTAGCCCGGCATGGCTATGCCGCGCCTCCCGGTGGCGAGCCGGTCCATGTGATCGGTTGGAACTCCTACCGAACCCTGCCGGCGAATGCGGGATCTCTGCAGGAAACGCAGGGCCAGTCGTGGACCCCCGGATCGGGGCTGGCTCGGCAAGCACGGTAGGCCGAAGATCGACACGGTGGGCTGATACCGGCCCGCCGTGCTCAGATGGCGGCCCTGAATCCATCATCAGACGTAACAACCAGACTCGACACCCTCCGACCCGAATTCGTGGCGGGCACGGGGCGCGTCCGCTTCGATGCCGTGCCGTCCGAAGCGGACCGGCCGAAAGCCACCCCTGCCGAACCGACCGCTCTGCCGAGGCATGACCGTTGTCCGGAGATACCGGGGATGGATTGCACGGCCGGTCCGGGGCGATCCCGCCGCGCCCTACCCCACCTCCGCCAGCTCCCCGAACAGCGACAGCACCACCGGCCGCCGGTCGAGGTTATAGGTGGCCGCCTCCCGGGCGGCGCGGCCGAACCGCTCGGCGACCTCCACCAGGGCCGCGAGGCGCACGGGCGGCTCGTCCCGGCGCCGGTCGAGTTCGGAGGAGACGAAGCGCAGCACCGCGTCCTGGGCGGCCTCGAACCGCGCCTCCGCGTCCCGGCCCGCCAGGGTCTCGGCGAGCTTGAGCACCCGGCCCCAATCGGGATTGCGCGCCCGCGCCAGCAGGGTCTCCACCTCGGCCACGAGGCCGGCGGTCACCGGATCGAGCATCGCCAGCGCCCGGGCGACCGAGCCCTCGCTCAACGACACCGCCCGGGCGAGCGCCGCGTCGTCGGGCTGCGGGAACGGCGCGGGCAGGGCGCGCACCACCCGGGCGACCTCTTCAGGACTCAGAGGCCGCAGCGTCAGCGCCCGGCAGCGGGAGCGGATCGTCGGGAGCAGCCGGCCGGGCTGGTGCGACAGGATCAGGAACAGCGCCCGGGGCGGGGGCTCCTCCAGCACCTTGAGCAGGGCGTTGGCGGCGTTGGCGTTCAGATCCTCGGCGCTGTCGAGGATGCAGACCCGCCAGCCGGAATCCGCCGCCGTCGCGGCGAACAGGTCGAGCGCCCGGCGGACCATGTCGACCGCGATCTTGGTCGGCAGCGCCTTGGCGCCGGGCGCCCGGTGGCGGCGCAGGGCCACGAGGTTCGGGTGCGACAGGCCCGCCACCTTGCCGGTGACGGGATCGTCCGGCGCCACGTCGAGCCCGGCAGGCCCTCCGCCGCCTGGATAGGCCAGCAGGCGGCGCGCGACCCGGTAGGCCAGCGTCGCCTTGCCGATTCCGGGCGGCCCGCCGATCAGCCACGCATGGTGCAGGCGGCCCGCCGCGACCGACGCCGCGAAGGATTCCGCCGCGGCCTCGTGGCCGACGAGCGTCAGGGTCTCGCGCGGGCGCGGGAGGCCGGGCAGGTCGCCAGGCTCGACATCGTCGGCGGCGCGGTCGATGGGCGTCATGGCGCGTCCCGAAATCTCGTCCCGGCGGGTTCCAGCCCCTCTGGCGACCCCGCCACGGCTCCGCTTACAAAGATCGGCAGGCGGCGCCCAGCGCCTCGGGGCCGGTGGCGCACCGGCCTCGCACGGTGGGCCTCACCAACCCACTCCGCGACGGCCGCACGCGGCCCGATGCGGCCGGGAGTGCAGAGAATGGTTCTCTCTCTGGCATTCTCAAGATCGGAAAATGGCGAGTGGAGGTTCCATCTCCAGCTCGCCATTCATCCCATGATCTTGAGTTGGCTACACCTTAACGGGTGAATGCCAGGGATCGGCGGTAGCCCCCGCCGGTCCCACTCCCGAAGATAGCGCAGACGCGGCGCGCCGCAAACCGTCCAGCCTGGTCACGCCGCATCGCCCCGCGCGCCCTCCCCCGGCAGCAGGTCCGGCAGCCGCGCCGCGACGGTGGCGCGGATCGCGGCCTCGACCGAATCGGGATCGCGGCCCGCATCGATCACCGCGCAGCGCTCCGGCTCGGCCCGGGCGATCGCCAGAAAAGCCTCCCGCAGGCGGATGTGGAAATCGAGGGTTTCGGCTTCGAACCGGTCGGCCCCCTGCCCGGTCCGGGCACCGCGCCCGGCCGCGCGGGCGAGGCCGGCCTTGGGGTCGAGGTCGAGGATCAGGGTGAGATCGGGCCGGGTCGGGCCGACCACGACCCGCTCCAGCGCATCGAGCACCCCCGGTTCGAGGCCCCCGGCCGCCCCCTGATAGGCCCGGGTCGAGTCGATGAAGCGGTCGCACAGGACGGTCTCGCCCCGGCGCAAGGCCGGGCGGATCAGCCGGTCGAGGTGGTCGATCCGCGCGGCGCTGAACAGCAGCGCTTCCGCGAAGGGGCCGTAGGGCTTGGCGACCCCGCCGAGCAGCGCCGTCCGGATCTCTTCCGCGCGCGGCGAGCCGCCGGGCTCGCGGGTCACGCAGACGCCGTGTCCGGAACGCGCCCGCAGGGTCGCGGCGAGGCGGGCGATCTGGGTCGACTTGCCGGCGCCCTCCCCGCCCTCGACGGTGATGAAGACGCCCCGCGCGCCCGCGGAGTCTCCGATGCGTGGCACGGTCACGGCGGCGCGGTCACGACGGGTTGGCGGCCCCGGCGGCGGCCTTGTCGGCGCTGCTCTTGGCGCCTCCTTTGCCGGCCCGGTCGAGGGCCTTGCGCACGAGCCCGGTGCCGAATTCCAGCGCCGCATCCATGGCCCGCTGCGGCAGCGTGCCGGGCTCCACCGCGGCGCCGGCATAGAGCGGCTGGTCGAGGGCGACCGTGTCGCCGCGCTGGACGCGCAGGACACCGACCCGCTGGCCCTCCTCCACGGGGGCGACCAGCGGGCCGGTGTAGATCGCCTTGGCGCTCACCCGGTCGCTGGAGCCGCGGGGCAGCAGCACCCGCACCGGCTTCTTCGCCACCAGCGGCACCGAGCCCGATTGTCCGCCGAACACCGAGGCCTCGGCGACCGTCTCGCCGGGCGCGAAGATCTGCCGGGGCTCGAACGCGCGAAAACCCCATTCCATCAGCTTGCGCGCCTCGGAGGCCCGGTCGCGGGCGGTCTTGAGGCCCGAGACCACCAGCACCAGCCGCTGGCCGTTCTGCACCGCCGAGCCGGTCAGCGCGTAGCCGGATTCCTCCAGGTAGCCGGTCTTCAGCCCGTCCGCGCCGATGTCGAGGGCGAGAAGCGGGTTGCGGTTCTGCTGGCGGATCTTGTTCCAGGTGAACTCCTTCTCGGAGAAGATCTTGTAGTAGTCCGGGTAGGTCTCGATGATGTGCAGCGCGAGCTTCGCCATGTCCCGGGCCGTGACCTTCTGGTCGGGCGCCGAGTAGCCGGTGGCGTTGCGGAAGGTCGAGTTCGTCAGCCCGATCTCCTTGGCGCGCTCGTTCATCAGCCCGGCGAAGGCGTCCTCCGACCCGGCCATGTTCTCCGCGATGGTGATCGCCGCGTCGTTGCCCGACTGGACGATCAGCCCGCGCAGCAGGTCCGCCATCTTGATGCGGCTGTTGACCTGCGCGAACATCGAGGAGCCGCCGCCCCCCGCGCCGCCGCGCTTCCACGCGTCCTCGGTGACGGTGAACTCCGTGTCCATGGAGAGGCGGCCGGATTTCAGCGCCTCGAACACGATGTCGGTGGTCATCAGCTTGGCCATGCTGGCCGGCGAGAAGCGCTCGTCGGCGGCCTTCTCGAACAGGACCGAGCCGGAATCCGCGTCGATCAGGATCGCGTGCGGCGCCGCGGTCTGGAAACTCTGCGCGCCGGCGCCGGCGAGGCTGGCGCCCAGCGCGCAGGCGGCCGCGAGAAGGGTGAGAAGGGTCCTGCGCATCGCCGCTCCGTCCCGCGCCTGCCGATCGGCCAGGCAAACCCCAGCCGTATCGCAATAACAAGCGTGACCATATTACGGTTTCGACGGCGGATCGAACGCGAAATGCCGTCGCGGAGGCCGGATCGGCGCCGCAGGCCGCGGCGTCAGTAGATCCCGGCCATGCGGGACGGCCGCGTCCCGGCCGCCGCCGTCTTGGTCGGTGCCGCCTTGGTCGGCGCCCCCTTGGCGAGGGCTGCCTTGCCCGGCCCGTCCTTGGCCATCGCCATCTTGGACTGCACCTTGCCGGGCACGGCCGCCTGGGCGGCCGCTGCGATCTTCGCCGGGCTCGCCTGCGGCACGGCGGCGTGCAGAGCCGGCGCGTGCGGCGCGGTTCTGGGGGCCGGTGTGGCGGCGAGGCGCGCCAGGGCGAGCTTGGCCGGACCCGGCATCGCCGCGGACGCTTGAGCGAGATGCGTCGGAACCGCGGCGCCGGGCCGCGCCGGGCCGGAAACCGGGGCCGGCCGCCGGCCGGTCTCCGCCAGGGCGAGGCGGTTTGCCGCGGCGGTCTTCGACCCCGTGCCGTGCCCGCCCGCCCCGTGTCCGGCGGCCGGCGGGGCGGCGCCGACGGCGGCCGGGTTGAGGCCCGCGATCTTCAGGTGGGCGTCGGCGGCGACCGGCGCCGGGCGGAACTCCCGCACCCGCGGGGCCGTGGGCTGCACCGCCGCCGGGACCGTCACGGCGGCCGAGGCCAGCACGATCGGGGCGCGGACCGGCGCGGGGCGCGGCGCCGGGGCCGCCTCGGGCTCCGTCCGTTCCTGTGCCCGCTCCTGTGCCCGCTCCTGGACCCGCTCTTCGTCGGGCTTGAAGGCGAGCGGCGCCGGGGCGGAGCGCGCGTAGCGCTCGGTCTCCTCCGAGGGGCCGAGATCGGCCATCATCACGGTGGAGCGGCCGGCCGGGCGGCCGTCGGTGCGCAGGCTGGCGAGCAGCTTGCGGTCGTCGCTGCCGGCGACCGAGGCCTTGCCGACATATTCGACGCGCACATGCGCGGTGCCCTGGCGGTGGAAGCCCAGGGCGTCGGCCGCCTCCTCGGAGACGTCCATGACCCGGCCGGCATGGTAGGGGCCGCGGTCGTTGACCCGCACCACCATCGAGTAGCCGTTGTCGAGGTTGGTCACCCGGGCGTAGCTCGGCAGCGGCAGGGTCGGATGGGCGGCCGCGATCGAGTGGCGGTCGAACACCTCGCCGTTGGCGGTCATGCGGCCGTGGAAGGCGGAGCCGTACCAGGAGGCGAGACCCTCCCGCACGTAGCCCCGCGGGTCCTCCTTGGGCACGTAGGTCTGGCCGGCGACCACGTAGGGCTTGCCGGTGTAGCGGCGCCCGCCGCCCTTCGGGATCACGTCGCCCTCGTTGTAGAGGCGCGGGCTCGCCTTGACCCCGTATTTCGGGTCGATGCCGTTGCCGCTGGCGAGCTTCTGCTGGGGCTGGGTGGCGCAGTTGGCGGTCGCCAGGGCCACGCCCGAGACCGCCAGGAGCCGCAGGGCGAGGCGCGCAGGCCGGGGAAGCGTCGTGCGCACCATCGTGGGGATCACCAAACTCTACGCGTGACCGGGGTCCGGCGGCGGACCGGATCCGGCCGTGCGAAGGGGCACCGGCCGGGTCCACCCACACTTGTATCGGTTGCGTAAAGGAAGCCTGAACGCTGTCGGCAGCCGGGGTTCAGGGGCGGCGCCCGGCAGAGCCGGACCATTCGCCCGTGACCGCAACGTTGACGGATATGTGGCTGCACAGGAACAGGGAATGGCCTTACGGCAGCACGCCTCATTCCTCTCCCGCAGAGGCTACGACGTTCGCGCATCGCGGGCGGAGGCACGCTCTCTTCCCACACCCGCGCGATCCCGGGATCGTCAGGAGCGGCGGAAAGTGCTCGCTTTTCAGCGTATCGGCGCCAGACCCAGCGGGTGGATTCACCGGCCCGCAGACGGGGAGGGAGAGGCGCAGCGGCTCCCGCCCTCAGCGGTCCTGCGTCTCGGTCAGCTGCGCGATCGAGCGGGCGCCGCGCTGCTTGAACAGGAGGTCCAGCCCCTCCAGCATCAGGGTGTGCATCTTGGTCCGCTCGGCGTAGGCGAGGTCGCGGAGCTGGTCGTAGACCGGCGGCTCCAGATAGACCGACATCTGCCGGGCGCGCTGCTTGAGCGTGGCCGCCGGCTTCGGCGCCGGGGGCGCCAGGGCGAGCGACACGATCTCGGCGCCCTGCCGCCGGGTCAGCGATGCGGCCCTGTCCGGCGGGGTCGCCGAGGCGACGATCGCCGCGAGGCTGAGCTTAGGCGGCTTTGACATGCTGGCCCGTCCTCAGGGACTGCGTGCGGCGCTCGATCCAGGACCAGAGGCGCCGGACCTCCCCGGCGGCCTGCCCCTTGGGATTGAACTCGGTGACGCCCTGGCCGAGGCCGATCGCGTCCTGGTGGTCGGTGCGGGCCACGATGTTCACGTCGGGCAGGATGCCGAGCACCGCGAGCCCGTCGGCCGCGTCGCGGACCCGATAGGAGCGCGGCGGCGTCTGGTTCAGCACGAAGGCGAACTTCTTCTCCAGCCGGTAGACCGCCGCGAGCGTCGGCTTGAACGCGCGCAGGTCCGCGGGCGTCGGCCGGCACGGGATGATGCAGAGATCGGCCGCGCGAATCGCCGAGAGCGTGCCGGTGGAATCGACGCCGGGCGTATCGATGAACACGTAATCGTAGGCGGATTCGCGCAGGCGCTCCATCACGGCGTCGATCTGCGTGGCGTCGATCTGCGCCACCTCCGGGCCGTCGACGGTGCGGTGATCGAGCCAGTCCGAGATCGTGGCCTGACGGTCCATCTCCAGGATGCAGACCGTGTGGCCCGCCTCCCGGGCGGCCACCGCCAGGGAGATGCACAGCGTGCTCTTGCCGCTGCCGCCCTTCTGCGTGACGAAGGTGATCGCTTTCATCCTGGGCGTCCTCCAGAAGGCCCCGCGCATCCGTCCGGGCGCGTGCGACTCCCCGTCACTGCGCCGTTGGGGGCAACCTCAGGTGATCACGTCGCGCTCGACTGCGATCCGGAACCCCTGGCGCCCCGACGCACGGTGTGTCCGATATGGTTAACGGCCCGTTAAGATCAGCTGTGGCCCGGACCCTGCAAGCCGATCGGGTGTTTCCGCCAGTTGTTCAACTTTAGGTTAATAACTTTGGTCTAATATGGGTTAAGAGACTTCCCATGGACGTTACCATACTCTAGCTTGTCTGCCGTGACAGTAGGGAGGCGGTGGAGGTTGAAAACCTCAAGTTTAAACATGTTGGACGCTCCCGCAAGGAATGGCATGGCCGAAGCCCCGATTCCGCAATCCGTCCTCGACGCCTCGGGCGTGGTCGGCACGTGGGTCCACGATTACTGGGCCGGGCAGCTGGAACTCTCGGCTTCCTTTGCGGGGCTGCTCGGTCTCGACCCGGAGGCCGCCGCGAGCGGCGTCTCCCTTGAAGCCTTCCTCGACCGCACGCATCCCGAGGATCGCGTCCGGATCGAGAGCTACCTGCACGCGGCCGCGGTGATCGGCGGTTCCGTGGAGGCGGAGTTCCGGACCCGCGATACCCGCGCCGGCATCCGCACGCTGCTGATGCGCGGCCGGATCGAGCATGATCCGGCCGGCCGGGCCATGCGGGGGCGCGGCATCGCCATCGACCGGACCGAGGAGCAGGCGGCCAATCTCCTGCAGAGCGAGCGCGTGGTGAACCGGATGGCGGAGCATGTCATCGCCCTGCGCGAGCTCGCCCGTGCCCTGCACCGGCCGACGCTCACGGACCGGATCGAGCACCTGATGATCGAGATCGGCTTCGAACTCGCCCGCTTCCTGCCGGAGCCCGAGGACGAATCGCGGCATTAGAGCGGGCTCGCCAAAAGGCTCTCCCTCCGGCGGCCCTTCGGGACCGAGCCCGGGAGATCCCGTCCCGAGCAGTACCCTGGATCCGCGAAAGGTCTCGACTTTTCGAAGCCGGAAGCTGTGCGCGGGCTGGCGGGCGCCTCGACGGACGCGATTGATCGCGCCCGCGCCGGCAAGCTACTGTTCCGGCAAAGACTTGCCAGAACGACAGCCGGGAGGACGGGATGGCCCGCGACACGATCTACGACCGCGATCTCGATCGCGTGCCGGCCAACCACCAGCCGCTGACGCCCCTGCTCTACCTCGACCGGGCCGCGCGGGTGTTTCCCGACCACGTCGCGGTGATTCACGGCGCCCTGCGGCGGCCCTACCGGGACCTCTACGCCCGCGCCCGCCGCCTCGCTTCGGCGCTCGCGGCCCGGGGGATCGGCCGCGGCGACACGGTGGCGGCGCTTCTCGCCAACACCCCCGAGATGATCGAGGCCCATTACGGCGTGCCGATGACCGGGGCCGTGCTCAACACCCTCAACACCCGCCTCGACGCCGCCGCGATCCGCTTCTGCCTGGAGCACGGCGAGGCCAAGGTGCTGATCACCGACCGGGAGTTTTCCCGCATTGCCGCCGCGGCGCTGGAGGGGTTGGCGGCCCGGCCGTTCGTGATCGACGTCGACGATCCGGTCCATGACGGCCCCGGCGACCGGCTCGGCGGGACCGATTACGAGACGTTCCTGGCCGGCGGCGATCCGGAGCACGACTGGTCCCTGCCCGACGACGAGTGGGACGCGATCACGCTGAACTACACCTCGGGCACCACGGGCGACCCGAAGGGCGTGGTCTACCACCATCGCGGCGCGGCTTTGCTGGCGCTCGGCAACGTGGTCACGGGCGGGCTCGGGCAGCACCCGGTCTATCTCTGGACCCTGCCGATGTTCCACTGCAACGGCTGGTGCTTCCCCTGGACCCTGTCGATCGTGGCCGGCACCCATGTCTGCCTGCGGCAGGTCCGGGCCGACGCCATGTACCGGCTGATGGCCGCGCACGGGGTGACGCATCTCTGCGGCGCGCCGATCGTGATGCAGATGCTGATCAACGCCTCCGATGCCGAGCGCCGGGAGCTGCCCAAGCGGGTCGCCTTCTTCACGGCGGCGGCCCCGCCCCCCGAGGCGGTGCTGGCCGGCATGTCGGAGGCCGGGTTCGACGTCACCCATCTCTACGGGCTGACCGAGAGCTACGGGCCGGCGGTGGTCAATGCGTGGCACGCCGACTGGGACGCGCTCGCGGCCGACCAGCGGGCGGCCAGGAAGGCCCGTCAGGGCGTGCGCTATCCGGTGCTCGAGGCCCTCGACGTGCGCGATCCCGACACGCTGGAGCCGGTGCCGGCCGACGGGCGCACGATCGGCGAGGTGATGATGCGCGGCAACGTGGTGATGCGCGGCTACCTCAAGAACCCGGCGGCCACGCGGGCCGCCTTCAAGGGCGGCTGGTTCCGCACCGGCGACCTCGGGGTGAAGCACCCGGACGGCTACGTCCAGCTCAAGGACCGCTCGAAGGACATCATCATCTCAGGGGGCGAGAACATCTCGTCGATCGAGGTCGAGGATGCCCTGTTCAAGCACCCGGCGGTGGCGGGCGCCGCCGTGGTGGCCAAGCCCGACGCCAAATGGGGCGAGACGCCCTGCGCCTTCGTCGAGCTGAAGCCCGGGGCCTCGCCCAGCGCCGACGAGCTGATCCAATGGTGCCGGGGCCGGCTCGCCTCCTACAAGCTGCCCCGCCACGTGGTGTTCGGCGAATTGCCGAAGACCTCCACCGGCAAGGTGCAGAAGTTCCTCCTGCGCGAGCGGGCCCGTCAGGACGAGGCCTGAGCGCCGTTCGACACGCGCGAGAAGATCTGGTTTCGAAAAGTCGCGACCTTTCGCGGGTCCAGGGCGGAGCCCTGGTGCCGGACTGCGTCCGGTGTCGGGCTTCGCCCTGACAACCCGCCAAAGGGCGTGCCCTTTGAGAACCCTTCAGGCCTGCGGCGGAGTCCGGCGGTCGGCGCGCACCGGGACCCGCACGGCCCGCAGATCGGCGGCGATCTGGGCGAAGAACGCCTGGAACGACACGAGGCTGAACAGGGCGATGGAGGCGACCAGGGCGGCGGAGACCAGGGTCTTGGCGGTTGCAGGGTCCACGATGGAGGTCCTCGGCTCGGGTCTCGCCCGAGACGATCCGCGGGTGGATCCGGGCGAGGGGCCGGCGAACACGGCGCCGGCACCGTCCCAAGGTGGGCGTGCCGGCCCCACGGCGCCAGCACCGCCACGGTCGCGGCTGGCATGCGCCTGGGTTCAGGCTCGTCGGAACCCATACAACCGCCCCGTGTGCAGCTTTCTTCGGTGGCCGAGCGTTGCGTTTCCCGCAATAAGCGCCCGCGCGGAGCAGGGCGCACCCGGGAGAGACGGCATGGCCGGAAACGGCATCGCGAACGGCGCTTGCGCGGCGCTGCTCGCCGTTCAGGTAGCGGCCCTGGCCGTGGGGGCGGCCTGCGCGCAGGGGACGGTGCCGGCCGAGGTGCCGGTGCAGAGAGCCACGCAAGGGTCGGTGCGCGCACCCAGCGCGCCGCCGGACAATCCGGCCCAGGGCGAGCTGGTGACCCGGGCGGGCTATTTCTACATCGGCGGACGCTACCAGAAGCTCGGCGACAAGACCGTGATGGTCGGCCAGATGTTCGTGCAGTCGCGGACCCCGGCCCGGATCACGCAAGCCTACCCCGTGGTGATGGTGCACGGGCTCGCCCAGACCGGCGTGAACTTCCTCGCCACCGCGGACGGGCGCCCGGGCTGGGTCCAGCGCTTCGTCGAGAAGGGGTTCCAGGTCTACGTGGTCGATCAGGTCGGGCGCGGGCGCTCGGGCACCAACCCGGAGGTCTACGGCCCCTACGACCGGCTCGGCACCCGCAGCCTGGAGCGGACCCACACGGCCCCGGAGGTCTACGACCTGTACCCGCAGGCCAAGCTCCACACCCGCTGGCCGGGCGGCCCCGGCGTGCAGGGCAATGCCGCCTTCGACCAGTTCTTCGCGAGCCAGGTGCCGTTCCTCGCCAACAGCCAGCAGACCGAGGAGCTGGTCGATCCCGCGCTGCTGGCCCTCCTCGACAAGATCGGGCCGGCGATCCTGCTCACCCACGGCCAGGCGGCCCTGTTCGGCTGGGCGGCCTCGGATGCCCGGCCCGACCTCGTGAAGGCGCATGTGGCGGTCGAGCCGAGCGGGCCGCCCTTCTTCGACGTGCAGTTCCGCGGCGGCAAGGATTTCTGGGAGAAGAGCGGGGACGGGCGCGCCCGCGCCTACGGGCTGACCCGCATGCCGCTGACCTTCGACCCGCCCGTCAAGGCGCCCGAGGATCTGGTGGTGGTGCAGGAGGCCAAAGCCGCGGAGGGGCGCGTGCGCTGCTGGCTCCAGGGCGAGCCCGCCCGGACCCTGCCGAACCTCGCCAAGGTCCCGACCGTGCTGGTGACCGCGGAGGCCTCGTTCCACGCCACCTACGATGCCTGCACGGCCGCCTTCCTGACCCAGGCCGGCGCCAAGCCCGACGTGATCCCGCTGGCCGACCGGGGCCTGCGCGGCAACGGCCACATGATGATGCTGGAGACCAACAGCGACGCCGTGGCCGACCTGCTGGCCGAGTGGCTCGCGGGGCGGGTGAAGTAGGCACCGGGCGCCGGCCCTCCCCTACTATCCCACGATGTCTAAAGTGCGATTGGAGACCCGGTTTCAGGCCGATCCGGGTCAAAGGCCGCCGGACTCTCCCCCGCAGAGGCTACTCTGTTCACCCATCTTTGGTGGTCACCGACATTCGCGTGGGGGCGCGACGGGTCGCCCTCTTACTGCCGGAGCGGGGATAGCGATAATTGCAGGCGTAGGCCGACTTTGATCGAGAATACCCAGGCCAAAGTGTTTGTTGTCCTAGTAATTTTCATCCAAAGATGGCATGTAAGTTAATTTTTTTATAATACATCTAGATTTTTTGTTCCTCGCGGTCCCTTAATCAGGCCTTCGACCCAGATGGCTTGTTGTCGTTTCTCGCATCGATCAGCACTACGTCGGGATGCCCCTCGATGCCAAGTTCTTTCAAGACACCAATTACTTTCGCTTTCTCGGCAGCATCAAAATAGGCAATTACTTTGATGCCCTTCTTTGCGCTACTCGAGGCCTGATAAATGGGCAGTTGCTTCTCAAGATTTTGCTTAAGCTTGGTGTTTTTAGCCAACTTCATCTCGATGAGAGTTTTGTCAAAAGCCCCTCGACTAATCTTGAAGTCAACAGGCCCCCGACCGTCGTTCACTTCAGCGCTCGCATCTGACGGCGTACCACACCAGATGAACTTACACAGGATCTGAAGATCACTCTCACGCTGAATGGACTCGCCATTATGCCAGAAAATACGATGGCCGCCCTTGTTCTCTATAACATCTTTAAAAAATGCCAGCCGCTCGTGGGTTTCCTCATAGGTTGTGCCATTAATTCGATAGAAACCACTTTGGGATGCTAGCTGCGCTTGGATGTCCTTTACCTGATGCTCAAAAATAAATCTAGTCAAAGCAACTTTTGCTGAACTTTCGTCGGCGGCTTCTTCGCCGCGATCTTCTTTAAATTTAATATACCAATCAACCAGTTCTGGAAACTGCAAGTATGTTTTAATTGTTGCCTCTGCAATCTCCTTCTGGCTCGGCTCTTTGCCTTTAGGTTTTGCCAATACACTGTCGAAATAGGCAAACACTTGGCCCCGCAATTCAGCGTCAGGCAATGCTCTAGGTATCTCAGCGAACTGGCGAACCATGTCACCCTTGTTTATCCAGTTTTCCTCTCTGGTAAGCATATCTTTCGGGGTCAGTAGCACGTAGTCGCCGTTGATAAACGGTAGCTCATATTGCCCACGCTGCCATGAGCGCGTTTCATAGTTGAACTTTGCTTTCTCGATCCAAACTGTGCGGCGAAGTTTCGGTGGTATATACCCTCTGGCGAACTCCTGGGTGTAGCGGCAGATGTAGTCCAAGATCAGATTCAACGTGAAATCGCTGATGTTGTCTTTGCCAACGCCGCTGCTGATAAGGCAAACTTTCTCTAGATGGCTGCCTTTAGAGATGCGCTCTTTGCCGAAGTCCGCAAAGATAGTATGGAGATTGGCGCTAAGTGCCTCCGCAAAATCTTGCCCTAAGCCAGTACCGCCGTTGCCAACCTGAGAGAACCCGAGCCAGTTTTGCTTCACCTCCGGAAAGCGAAACCACGCTTTAATTAGATCGTCTGTGACGCGACCTGCTGCTACCTCATCCCTGAGAAAGATGAGGTATTTGAGGATCTCGCCGTGTAGTTGCTGATATTCTTCCTTCTCGCTGTGAAAAAGCAAGAACGGGTCAATAAATAATGGCAAGTCATTGATGAGGGAGACGTTGAAGGCGCCGTAGGCTTCTACATCGTCCTCCGACACCTCGAAAAAGTCATTGAAGAAAGTTGCCATGACAAACGGCTAGCAATTGAAGGCCAAATACACATGGCTTCGGTTCCTGTCAGTTTCAACCTAGCAGCATCCCCCGACCGTCTCCCGCGCGGGATTATAGGCATCGCGCCCGATCCTGACGTGGTATGGCCGGCTCCGATCCGTGAATCTGCTAGCCCTCGGAGGGGAGAGGGGGGGACCCGCGGCCGCCCGTCAGCCTGTCCCGGCGGCGATCTTCGTTCTCGCAGGCCCACTACCGATGCGTGTCGCCACGGCAACAGACCTCGCCGGAAGCGCGAAGGCCGCTTGCGGCAGGGCACGGCCGCGCGTACTCCGGGCGTAAGAAAATGCAGTTCCGACAGTAGTTTAGCACAATTCTAAACAGCGCGACAGCAGCGCCGGGCCCGCCTCCGGCGAACGCGGTCGGCTGCCCGCTTCGTCCCACACGGCCAGGTCCCATGCGCGTTGCTTACCCCCGCCCGACTGTCCCCGGCGCCACCCTGCGCGCCCTGCTCGCCGGCGCCTCCCTGTCCGTCCTGGCCCAGGCCGCGCCGGGCCTCGCCCAGGATGCGACGCCGCCGCGCCGCGGCGCGGGCAGCAATGCCCCGGCCGGGGCCAGCGTGCAGCTCGAGGAGCTGAGCGTCGAGAGCCAGGGCGGCGGCGCCCCGGTCGCGGCCCGGGCCGGGGCGGGCGCACGGGCGGTGGAGAGCCCGACCGGGCCGATCGACGGCTTCGTGGCGAAGCGCTCGGCCACCGCCACCAAGACCAACACGCCGCTGATCGAGACGCCGCAATCGATCACCGTGGTCGGCCGCCAGCAGCTCGACACCCAGAACGCCCAGACCCTGACGCAGGCGACCCAGTACGTCGCCGGCACCTATGCGGGCACCTTCGGCGCCGATACCCGCCTCGACTTCTTCCAGCTGCGCGGCTTCGTGGTCAGCGATTACGGCCTCTACCTCAACGGCCTGCAGCTCCTGAACTACGGCTTCGCCTACAGCCGGGTGGACACGTTCGGGCTGGAGCGGATCGAGGTGCTGCGCGGCCCCTCGGCGGTGCTGTTCGGCGCCGGCAATCCCGGCGGCCTGATCAACCAGATCAGCAAGCGCCCGACCGAGAACCCGTTCGGCTATATCGAGGTCGGCGGCGGCTCCTTCGACCAGCGCTACGCCGCCTTCGACGTCGGCGGCCCGGCCGACAAGGAGGGGCACTGGTTCACCCGGCTCACCGGCTATGCCCGCAACGGCGGCACGCAGGTCCAGGGGGCGCCGGACGACAGCTACTACATCGCCCCGGCCTTCACCTATAAGCCGGACGGGTCGACCAAGTTCACGGTGCTGTCGAGCTTCCAGCACGACAACACGGCGGTGACGGCGAACTTCCTGCCCTATTACGGCACGGCGCGGCCGACCGTGCTCGGCCTGCGCATCCCGCGCGCGCTCAACGTCGGCGATGCCGGCTTCAACACCTACCAGCGCGACCAGGCCTTCATCGGCTACGAGTTCGAGCACGTCTTCGACGACACCTGGGCGGTGCGCCAGAACGCCCGCTACGCCTACACGCAGAGCTACCAGAATTCCTATATCGGCCAGCTCGGCTACACCGACCCGCTCCAGACCCAGCTCGGCCGCTACCTGTTCCGGGACAACGCCAAGATCGCGCAGCTCGACGTCGACACCCAGGCCGAGGCCAAGTTCTCCGACGGCTTCTTCCGCCACGACTTCCTGATGGGCGTGGAGTACCGGAACTTCCAGATCCACGACAACCAGGCCTCGGGCTTCCCCGGCCCGGACCTGAACATCCTCGCGCCCTCTTACGGCCCGCAGGCGGTCTCGGCCTCGCCCTACCTGATCAACGCCGACTCGTTCCAGCAGGTCGGCCTCTACTTCCAGGACCAGATCAAGCTCACCCCGGAATTGACCCTGATCCTCGGCGGCCGCCAGGACTTCGTCCAGAACAAAGTCTACGACCGCCTGACCCCGGCCAACACCAACGGCCGCAACGACAGCGCCTTCACCTATCGCGCGGCGGCGATCTACAATTTCGACTTCGGCCTCGCGCCCTACATCATGTACGCGACCTCGTTCCAGCCCGAGATCGGCGTGGACATCAACAACCGCGCCTTCAAACCCGATACCGGCGATCAGGTCGAGGGCGGCGTCAAGTTCGAGCCGCCGGGCCAGGGCTATTTCCTGACGCTCGCCGGCTTCGACATCCACCGCAACAACGTGCTCACCCCCAACCCGGTGAACACGATCTTCCAGACGCAGGTCGGCGAAGTGCGCTCCACCGGCTTCGAGGCGCAGCTGGTGGCCAATATCGCCGACGGCCTCAACGTCGTGGCCTCCTTCACCAAGTTCGACTTCACCACCCTGCGGGACCTTGATCCGGTGCGGGTCGGCAAGACGCCGGTCAACATCCCGCAGACCCTCGCCTCGCTGTTTGCCGACTACACCATCCCGGTCGGGCCGTGGCGCGGCTTCGGCTTCGGCGGCGGCGTGCGCTATGTCGGGAGTTCGTTCGCGGACGTGGCCAACACCCTGCGGGTGCCCGACTACGTGCTGTTCGACGCGCAGGTCCACTACGATTACGAGAACTGGCGCTTCCAGGTGAACGCCTCGAACATCGGCGACCGGCGCTACGTCGCCTCCTGCCAGTCGAACGTGTCGTGCTTCTACGGCGACGCAAGGCGGGTGCTGGCGAAGGTCAGCTACAAATGGTGAGGTGAGAGCTGATCACGTCATGGTTTCGAAAGGGCGAGCCCTTTCGCGGGTCCAGGGCGGAGCCCTGGTCTTCGTCAGGGCTTCGCCCTGACAACCCACCAAAGGGCACGCCCTTTGGAAACCCGGGACCTGTTGCCACGCGGTCGGGAACGGCTCTAACCCCATCGGCATGAGCGAGACACACGAGTCGGGCGACGGGCCGGCGGAGACGGAACTGGGCCGGCTCCTGCGCCTGATGGCGGCGTTGCGCGACCCCGTCCGCGGCTGCGCCTGGGACGTGGCGCAGACACCCGCCACCATCGTGCCCTACACGATCGAGGAGGCCTACGAGGTCGCCGACGCGGTGGCGCGGGGCGATCTTGCCGACCTGCGCGACGAGCTCGGCGACCTGCTCCTGCAGGTCGTGTTCCACGCCCGCATGGCCGAGGAGCAGGGCGCCTTCGCGTTCGACGCCGTGGCCCGCGCCATCGGCGACAAGCTGGTCCGGCGCCATCCGCACGTCTTCGCCCCGGACGGGACGCTCCTGCCGGAGGGCTCTGCCCTGCGCGACCCGGCGCAGGTCGAGGCGCAATGGGCGGCGATCAAGGCGCAGGAACGGGCGGCGCGCGGCGAAGCGCAAACCGCGCCGGACCCGCTCGGCGGAGTCGCCCGCGCGCTCCCCGCTTTGACCCGAGCCGAAAAAATCTCCCGGCGGGCGGCCGGCTACGGGTTCGACTGGGGCAACGCCGCCCAGGTGATCGACAAGGTCCGCGAGGAGACCGACGAGGTCGCCGAAGCCCTGGCGGCGGGCGATAAGCGAGCGGTCGCGGACGAGATCGGCGACCTGCTGTTCTCGGTGGCCAACCTCGCCCGGCATGCCGGGATCGACCCGGAGGCGGCGCTTCGCGACGGCACCGCGAAGTTCGAGCGCCGCTTCGCCGCGATGGCAGCGCATCTGGCGGCGGCCGGGGGCGAACTCGGGCGGTCGGACCTCGCCGCCATGGAGGCCGCGTGGCAGGCGGTGAAGCGCGACGAGGCGAGGGGACGGGCGTAGCGGCCCGTCGCCCAAGTCGCGTCCTCGGTGCCCACGTGCGGGGTCCGCAAATGGTGGTTTCCGGAATGTTGGCTTTCTGACGCGGATCTTGAAAAGCTGCCGTTGCTGGGGCGGACCTCAGCCATCCGCCGCAGGTCGCTGGCTCAGGTGATGGCTGCAAGCTTCAGCGCATAGTCTCGGATGTCCGATGGCCATGCTGTCATGCGCTCTGCAAAGCCGTCGGCATCGCCGGCGAAAAGCGCCCGGATCACCTCCTCAAACCCAGGCAGATTGCCAGCCAACGCCGAAAGGAAGCGGTAGGCGGCCTCTCTCGCTGCCTTCATCTGGGTCTGCCCACCATCTGCCCGCCGCGCTTCGTCAACGAGGCGCCGCAACGCTTGCGATGCACCTCCTGGCTGGGATGCAAGCCACTCCCACTGACGGGGAAGCAGCGTCACCTCGCGGGCGATGACCCCGAGCTTCGGGCGACCACGGCTTCTTGGCGCACCATCAGGATCCGGTCGGCTCTCGGCAGTGCTCGGCGCGTCTCCCGCAGTCGGGAGTTCGGCGAACCGTGCGGTGATATCCGCCTCTGTTCCACGCAGATCGAGGTCGATGACAGCACCCGAACCGTCAGCGAAGACCAAGATCGGATCGCCGTCTTCCGCTTCGTGCGATCTCACGGCGAAAGCCACGTCGATCAAGCGACCGCTCGCGAGTCGCCGCACACCGACAAACGCGGTGAACGTCCTCATAGGGTCTCCAGGCATGGCACCTCCATCCTCGCCGCCGTAGCCGGACCGGCCACTTGATGTCAATTTTACCCGGGTGATATTGCGTCACCGGGGTGCCTTCGATAGCGTCGCCGCCAAGCTGCGAGGGCACATGATGAGAATGGAAGACCGAAAGGCGGTCGTGAGCGCCTACAAGAAGCGAGAGGTCGACAGCGGCATCTACGCTGTCCGCTGCATAGCCTCCGGTGAGGTTTGGGTCGGCGGCGCGCCCGACCTGTCCAAGATCCAGAACCGCCTCTGGTTCACCCTCCGGCAGGGCACGAACACGCACCGTTCGCTCCAGACCGCGTGGAATGCGCATGGGGCGGACGCATTCAGCTTCGAGATTGTCGAGCGGTTGGACGCTGAAGAGATCGCGTACGTCCGCGACCGAATGATGAGGGAGCGCCTCATCCAGTGGGCGGAGCAACTCCGGGCCGTCCGGATATGAGCCCGGAACCCCGGTCTGCCCGTGTGGCGGCCAACGGCATCACCCTGGCCTACGACAGCTTCGGCGACGGGGCGGCTGAGACGATCCTCCTGATTGCTGGACTCGGTTCACAGATGATCCGCTGGGCTGCCCCCTTCTGCCGCGAGTTGGTGGCGCGCGGCTATCGTGTCGTGCGGTTCGATAACCGCGACACAGGGTGCTCGACCCATTTCACCGAGCACGGCGCGATGGACTTCACGACCTTGGCCTCGGCGCTCGCCGAAGGACGGCAGCCGGAACTCGCCTACACGCTCGACGACATGGCCTCGGACGCGCTCGGCCTGCTCGATGTCTTGGCCATCCGCCGAGCCCACATCGTCGGCCGCTCGATGGGCGGCATGATCGCCCAAATCCTGGCGAGCGAGCACCCGTCTCGCGTTCTCTCGCTCACCTCCATCATGTCGGCCACGGGCAATCGCGGTATGCCGTCGGCTGAACCCGACGCCATGACGATGATGATGCGCCCCGCCCCCGAACCTGTCTCGGACGGGGCGGGTTTTCTCGATCACAGCGTTGCCTTCGCGCGGCGTATCGCGGGCACCGCTCATCCATTCGACGAAGAAGCCTGCCGTGCTCTCCTCTGGGAAGAAGTTGGGCGAGGCCGTGCGCCGGGTGGAGTCGGACGCCAGCTCGCAGCGGTTGGGATGGCTGGCGACCGCAGGTCAAGGCTCGCCGCAATCACGGCGCCGACCCTCGTTGTTCACGGGGCGGAGGATCCTCTGTTTCCGCCTGCCTGCGGCGAGGACACCGCAGCCTCGATCCCGGATGCGGAGATGATGTTGATCCCCGGGATGGGCCATGATCTGCCGCCATCCTTGTACCGGGTCATTGCCGATGCAATCGAGCGAACCGCTCGCCGTTCAAGCATCTCGGCCTCAGGAGGGTAGAGGGCCTGACTCCCACAGGTTCGAGCGACCGCTTTCAAGCAGGCTGCTGTACCGTTCCTATGGCAATGATGGGTCGCAAACGGCCTCTCGCCAGGACCCCAAGCGGCAGATCCGGCCCAGGCGGACGATCCCCGCGGCGATCCTCCGCGCTTGCCCGGCGCGCCGAGGGCTCGACAGACCTCAACCCGCGGATATGTTGCCGCCCATGCGCCTCGCCCTCCCCGCCCTCGCTGCCCTCGTTCTAGCCGCGACTGCCCTGCCCCGGCCCGCCAGAGCCGAGACGATCCTCCAGGGGCGGTTCGGCTGCCACAGCCAGGAGGTCACGGACCGCCTGTTCAAGCTGGTCATGGCCGGCGACGAATCGGGGTTCGGGCAGCTCCTGAAGGGCAGCCTCGCGAGCGGCGAGTGCCGCAACTGGGCGCCCGGCGAGGAGGTCCGGCTGGAGGACCGGACGATGAGCTACGGCTGCCTCGCGCCGGCGGCCGGGCAGGAGCGCTGCTACTGGACGCCCCTCAGCGCCATCGAGAAGCCGAACTGAGGGTGGCCCTCACGCCGCCCGCACGGTGTTGAGGAACCGGTCGACCTCGGCCGCGAGCTGCTCGGACTGACGTGACAGGTCGGTCGCGGCCGTGAGCACCTGATCGGCCGCCCGGCCGGTCTGCTCCGAGGCCTGGGCCACGCCGACGATGTTCTCGGTGACCTGCCGGGTGCCGGCCGTCGCCTGCCCGACATTGCGCACGATCTCCTGCGTGGCCGCCCCCTGCTCCTCGACGGCCGCCGCGATCGTCGCCGCGACGGCGTTGATCTCGTGGATGCGCCCGGTGATCGTCCCGATGGCGCCCACCGTCTCGCCGGTCGCGCCCTGGATCCGGGCCATCTGGCCGGCGATCTCCTCGGTGGCCCGGGCGGTCTGGCCGGCGAGTTCCTTGACCTCGGCCGCCACCACGGCGAAGCCGCGCCCCGCTTCGCCCGCGCGGGCCGCCTCGATCGTGGCGTTGAGCGCCAGCAGGTTGGTCTGGGCCGCGATGCTCGCGATCAGCTGCACCACGTCGCCGACCCGGGTCGCCGCCTCGCTGAGGGCGGAGACCTGGGCGGCGGTCCGATCGGCTTCGCCGGCGGCCCGCCGGGCGAGGTCGGTCGAGCCCGTCACCTGCCGGCCGATCTCCTGAATGGAGCTGCCGAGTTCCTCGGTGGCCGCCGCCACCGTGTTGACGTTGGCGGCGGCCTGCTCGGCCGCCGCCGCCACGGCGGTGGACTGGCCGGCGGCCTCCTGGGCGCTGGCCGACATCCGGCCGGCGGTGTCCTGCAGGGTGGCGGCCGCGTTCGAGACCATCCCGACGATGCCGGCCACCGCCCGCTCGAACGTGTCGGCGAGGGCGATCATCGCGCGCTTGCGCTCCGCGGCGGCGGCGGCCTCGTCCGCGTGCCGGCGCTCCGTCTCCTCGGCGGCATTGCGGGCGACCATGGCCTTGATGTCTTCGACGGCGCGGCCGACCGCACCGATCTCGTCCCGGCGGCCCGCCGCCTCGAGGGTGACGTCGCTCGCCCCGCCCGCCATCCGCTGCAGGGCGACGACCAGCCTGCCGAGGGGGCGCGTGACCCCGAACACCGCGATCCCGCCGGCGACGCCGAGCGCCGCCAGCAGCCCCACCACGGTCGTGGCGATCTGCAGGGTCGTCGCATCCGCGACGTCGCCCCGCGTCGCCTGCTTCCCCTCGGCGATCAGGCGCTCCAGCTCCGGGATCTGCGTCTGCATGGCCGCGTGGAACGCCGTGCGCGTCGCCGCCGCCTCCTGGAACGCGATCCGGAGAGCCCCGTCGCGATCACCCGCCAGGGCCGCCGCGTTGCTGCGCGCGACGGTGTCGAACAGCGCGGCACTGGTCCGCCTGATGGTCTCGACCTTCGCCCTGTCGGCCTCGGACCGCGACGCCGCGATGAGGCGGTCGAGGGTCGCCAGCGTGGCCTGGACGGCCGCGTCGTAGCGGTTCCTGTAGTCGATCAGGTCGGCCTTGGGGTCGCCGACGAGGATGTTGCGGTTCATGAGGGCGGCGTCGCCGAAACTGATCCGGACGTTGTGGAGGCCCGTCAGCCGGATCGTCAGATAATCTGCGACGAGGCTGCTGCGCTCCTCGATCGAATTCAGGGTGCGGATTGCAGAATACGCGGTGATGGCGCTGACGAGAGCGGTGATCAGCAGAGGAGTGACGATTTTCGTCAGTATATTGATTCGAGACAGTATTCTCATTGAATATCGAGCCCGAAATGTGTTTGGAAGCACGCGACCACACGACGCGAAGACTCTATCGACGGTGGTCAAATGCTTGTCTCTGCGGGCCTATCACAACGTAACTGTGCGTTCAATATCAAAAAATTGCAAAAAAATTGAGTCTATCCGAAGAACCAATATCAATTTCTGCGCTATGTCAGAATATGATCCCTGAATATTCTGAATAAATATTAGAATTAAGGAGATTATGCCGCTTTCGATCTGGATATCCATTCCAGTCACCGACACGGGATAGCGTGGACGCGCGCGCTCGCTCGAGGCCCGGCGCGGCCGATGGCGGCGCCGGGCACGGGCGTTCAGGCGGCCTTCTTGCCCTTGCCCTTCGACGGTTCCGCATCCTCCGGAGTGCCGGCGGCGTTGATCGATTCGGCGATCTTGGAGAGGAGCGCGTCGGTCTTCTTCTCCTCCTGCAGAGTCTCGTCGAGGAGCTGGGCGGCCTCCGCGTAGCCGAGCTGGCCCGCCCAGGTCTTCAGGGTGCCGTAGCGGGCGATCTCGTAATGCTCCACCGCCTGGGCGCAGGCGGCCAGCACCGCGTCGGCGGCGGGGCTCTCTTCGAACTCCTCCAGATCCTCCTCCATCTCGGAGACGATGCCCTGCATCGCCTCGCAGGTCTTGGCCCGGGCCGGCTTGCCGATGATCTCGAACACCTGGGTCAGGCGCTCGACCTGCTGGGCGCTCTCCTCGGCATGGGTCTCGAAGGCTTGGCGCAGCTCGTCATGCTCCGCCGCCTTGGCGGACTTCTTGAGCGCTTTCACGGATTGCTTCTCGGCGTAGTAGACGTCCTTCAGGGTCTCGTAGAAGGCGTCGTGCAGCGTCTTCTGCTTGGCCATGGCGGTCTGTCTCCGTTGAGCGGCGCCGCGGACGGGTGCGCGGCTTCCGGACGGGGAACGCCGGTCCGGCCGGGCGTATCCGCCCGATCTTTTCCCAATCTCTGGGTCCTGTGGAGGAACCTTTCTGCGCCGCGGCGTGCGCGGCCGGCGGCCTGTGATCCGGTGATCCAGGGCCCGCAGGATCCTGGGTCGCCGGGATCCCTGCATCACGGGATCCTGTCAGGGTGTGGCGGCGGGCGGGCGCCCGGCCGATCCTCCGGTACGGCGGAACGGCCAGTCGATCAGCCCGCCGGCCCAGAGCGCCGCCCAGACGAAGACCGGCTGAAAGGCGAGCCGCGGCCCGTGATACCACCAGGAATCCGGGATGCCGTCGATATGGATGTGTTCGAAGGCGTGCTTGAGATTCGCCGGGTAGACGCAGACCGCATAGAGCGCGAGGCCGATCGCGGCGGCCCGGCGGAAACGTTCGGTAAGGAGGCCGATCGCCCCGACGATCTCGCACAGGCCGGTGGCCTGGATGACGAGGCGGGGTTCCGGCACCCGGTCGGGCATCAGCGGCAGCATCGCGTCGGTCGCCACGAGGTGGACCACGCCGATGAACAGGTAGATCGCCGCGAGCCCGGTGCGCAGCCGGCGCCGCCCGGTCTCGATCGCCCGATCGGTCACGCGACCAAATCCGCCGCGACGCCGCAGGATCGGGCCACGCGGGCGCGCAGGGCCGCCATGAGGTTCGCCACCGCCGGGTGCCCGGCGCCCGGGAAGGCGGTGTCGCCGATGGCGGTCACGGGGGCCAGGAGCCGCAGGGAGTTGGTCAGGAACACGGCGTCCGCGCCCAGGAACTCGGACAGGCTCAGCGACCGCTCCTCGGCCCGCAGACCGCATCCGGCGGCAAGCTCAAAAAGAATCTCGGCCCGCACGATGCCGGCGAGCACGCCGTCGTCGAGCGGCGGCGTCACCAGGGTGGTGCCGAACAGGGCGAAGAGATTGCCGGTGCCCGCGCAGGCGACGTGCCCCCGGGTGTTGCAGAACAGCGCCTCGTCGAAGCCGGCGGACGCGGCCTCCCGGGCGGCCAGCACCGCGTCGCCATAGCCCAGCGTCTTCAGGCGGCTGGCGGGGGAGGTGTCGTTGCGGGCGATGGCGGTCGGCCACAGGCGCAGGGGCGCGAAGGCGACGGCCCGGGTGCTCGGGGCCGCGGTGGCGAAGAGCGTCGGGCGCGGGTCCTCCGGCGGCTTCAGCCCCCGCGGGCCGGAGCCTCGGGTCAGCGTGGTGCGGATCGCGAGCCGCTCCCCCTGCGCCGCCAGCGCCCGCATGGCCGCGCGGATCCGCTCCGGCTCGGCCGGGATGCCAAGACTCTCCGCGGAGGCGACCAGCCGGGCGATGTGGGCGTCCGCGAAGGCCACGCGGCCGGAGAGTGCCAGCGCCGTATCGAACAGGCCGTCGCCGAGCGTCAGGCCGCGGTCGGTGTGGTCGAGGGGGGCCGTGGTTCCGGGCGTGATCGCCCCGTCACGCCACAGCATCGCGGCGTCCCTCCGGCCGCTCGCGCCACGCGCGGGCGAGGTCCAAAAAATTGGCGAACAGGGCGTGGCCGCCCTCGGTCAGGACCGATTCCGGGTGGAACTGGATGCCGTAGGTCGGGTGGGTCCGGTGCGACAGCGCCATCACCTCGCCCTCCTGCGAGACCGCATCGACCGAGAGGTGTTTGTCCATGTCGGGACCGGGATTGACCACCAGCGAGTGGTAGCGCCCGACCGGCATCGGCGCCGGCAGGCCGGAGAACAGGCGCTCGCCGCCATGGGCGATCGGCGTCATCTGCCCGTGCAGCGGGCGCTGCGCCCGCGCGACCGTGCCGCCGAAGGCCGCGCCGATCGCCTGATGGCCGAGGCAGACGCCGAGGATCGGCACCGTGCCGGACAGGTCCCGGATCGCCGGCAGCGAGATCCCGGCCTCCGCCGGGGTGCAGGGACCGGGTGAGACCACCAGGGCCTCCGGCTCCAGCGCCCGGATGCCGGAAACATCCAGCGCGTCGTTGCGCACGACCCGGACCGTCTCGCCCAGCTCCTCCAGGTAGCGGACGACGTTGAAGACGAACGAGTCGTAATTGTCGAGGACGAGGATCATGCGAAGGCCTCGAACACGCGCGCGGCCTTGGCCAGGGTCTCGTCGTATTCCGGGCCCGGCTCCGACAGCAGGGTCACCCCGCCCCCCGCCTGCAGCACCGCCTGGTGCGCGTCCATGAACACGGTGCGGATCGCGATCGAGGTGTCCATCGCCCCGTCGAAGCCGATCCGGCCGATGGCGCCGCAATAGAGTTCCCGGGCATCGCCCTCGATCTCCGCGATGATGTCCATGGCGCGGATTTTTGGGGCACCCGTGATCGAGCCGCCCGGAAAGGTCCCTTCCAGGAGGTCGAGGGCGTCGAGCCCGTCGCGGAGTTGTCCGGTCACCACCGACACCAGATGGTGGACGTTGGCGTAGGTCTCCAGCCCGCAGAGCGTGGGCACGGCGACGCTGCCGGGCTTGCACACCCGCGACAGGTCGTTGCGAAGCAGGTCGACGATCATGACGTTCTCGGCCCGCTCCTTGACGTTGGCCTGGAGCGCCTCGGCGACCAAGCGGTCGGCCTCCGGGTCGTCGAGCCGGCGGGCGGTGCCCTTGATGGGCCGTGTCTCCACGTGCCTTCCGTCGAGGCGGATGAAGCGCTCGGGCGAGGACGAGGCGACGCTCAGCCCCTCGAAGTCCAGATAGGCCCCGAAGGTCGCCGGGTTGGTGGCACGCAGCCGCCGGTAGAGGGCGAAGGGGTCGAAGCCCGCTGGCAACTCGGCGGTGAAGCGCTGGGCGATGTTGGCTTGGTAGATGTCGCCGGCGCGGATATAGGCACGGACCTTTTCGACAGCATCCTCATAGCTTTGCCGGTCGAAGTTCGAGCGCCACGTGAGTTTTTTTCCGGATTGGCCCGGGGCCTCGGCCGGTTCGCTGCCGAGCCGGTCGGCGAAGGCGGCCAGCCGCGCCTCGGCGCGGGCCTGCCGGGCGGCGGGCTCAAGTTCGGGGAAGCCGGTGGCGACGAGGCGGGCGGTGCCGGCGGCCTGATCGATCACCAGGGCCGTGTCGTAAAGGTTCAGGGCGATGTCGTCGGTGAGCCCCGCCCGCCGGGCCGGAGCTGCAACCCGCTCCAGGGCCGCGCCGAGATCGTAGGCGAAGTAGCCGATCACCCCACCCGGGAAGGGTTCTTCCGCACAGGGCTCGATCCGGTAGGGCGCGAGGCAGGCGCGCAGGGCCGCGAACGGGCCGCCCGGCACCGGCGCGCCGTCCAGGGTTGCCTGACCATCGCGAAAACGGAAGCGCGCGAACGGGTCGGCGGCCACGATCGCATAACGCCCGAGCGGATCGTGCCGCATGGCGCTGTCGAGGAAGGCGAGCCCCGGCAGGGACCGCAGCCGGGCGGCGGCCGCGACGGGATCGATGAAGGGGATCTCTCGGGTCCACATGACCGGGTTCGGGGCCGTATCCTCTGGCTGGGCGTCATGCTGCCGTCGCACAGGCGATGCCGCGGGGGAAGCGGCAGTTCCACGCAGGCACCGCCGCCGGGTGCGGGCGGGGCCTGCTCCGGACGCACGATCCGCGTTGTTCATACACCCGTGTCGGACACGGACGCCGCCGACGGAACGCGACAAACCCCTCTCTCGTGCGGAGCTGCGATCTCACACGTTTGGATCTGACACCGCGGGTCTCCCTCCCCCCTCTGCGGGGAGGGAGAGAAGCGGAGGCCTTCACGTGAGTTCTCATGCTGATGTGGGCTCTGAGGAATCGTGCGCAAGCCGCTGCACAACAGCCAAGGTTCGGGTTTTATGACGCCTCGCACCGGTGGCTGACCACCCCTGCGGCGGCCGGTCTCGCGCGGGCGGCCTGGAACGGTTATAGGGGTGCGATCCCGAATTCTCGTCCTCGCGCTCCGTGTGGCTGTCTCACCGGCCATACACGCGGGCGGCGTCCGACCCGTCGAATGCGCCCATGACCGCCACGCCCGCCCCTGTCCCGCCGGCTCCCAAAGCTTCGGCCCCAAAAATCTCGTTCGTCTCGCTGGGCTGCCCGAAGGCGCTGGTCGATTCCGAGCGGATCCTCACCCACCTGCGCGCGGAGGGCTACGAGCTGGCCCGCCGGCATGACGGCGCCGACGTGGTGATCGTCAACACCTGCGGCTTCCTCGACTCGGCCAAGGCGGAGTCGCTCTCGGCGATCGGCGAGGCCATGGCGGAGAACGGACGGGTGATCGTCACCGGCTGCATGGGCGCGCAGCCGGAGGAGATCCGCGAAAAGTATCCCGATCTCCTCGCGGTGACCGGGCCGCAGGCCTACGAGTCGGTGGTGGCCGCTGTCCACGAGGCGGTGCCTCCGGCCCACGACCCGTTCCTCGACCTCGTGCCGCCGCAGGGGATCAAGCTCACCCCGCGCCACTACGCCTACCTGAAGATCTCGGAGGGGTGCAGCAACCGCTGCAGCTTCTGCATCATCCCGTCCTTGCGCGGAAACCTCGTCAGCCGCCCGGCGGCCGACGTGCTGCGCGAGGCGGAAAAACTGGTGAAGGCCGGCGTGAAGGAGCTGCTGGTCGTCAGCCAGGATACCAGCGCCTACGGCGTCGATATCCGCTATGCCGAGAGCCCGTGGCGGGACCGTCAGGTCCGCGCGAAGTTCTACGACCTGACCCGGGAACTCGGCGAGCTCGGGGCCTGGGTGCGCCTGCACTACGTCTACCCCTATCCGCACGTGGACGAGGTCATCCCGCTGATGGCCGAGGGCAAGGTGCTTCCCTATCTCGACATGCCGCTCCAGCACGCGAGCCCGTCGGTGCTCAAGCGGATGCGCCGGCCCGGCAACCAGGAGCGCCAGCTCGACCGGATCCGCAGCTGGCGGCAGACCTGCCCGGACCTCGCGATCCGCTCGACCTTCATCGTCGGCTTCCCCGGCGAGACCGAAGCCGAGTTCGAGGAGCTGCTGGCCTGGCTGCAGGAGGCCAGGCTCGATCGGGTCGGCTGCTTCGAGTACGAGCCGGTGGCGGGTGCCACCGCCAACGCGCTGGGCGACCTCGTCCCGCCGGAAGTCAAGGCCGAGCGCAAGCGCCGGTTCATGGAGGCGCAGAACGGCATCGCGCTCCGGCTGCAGCGCGCCAAGGTCGGCAGGCGGCTTCCCGTCATCGTCGATGCCGTCGAGGGCGGGACCGCCAGGGGCCGGTCCAAGGCCGACGCGCCGGAGATCGACGGCACCGTCCATGCCGCCTTCCGGCGCCCGGTGCGGGTCGGCGACATCGTCACCGTGAAGATCGACCGGGCCGAGGCCTACGACCTCTACGGCAGCGTGGCTTGAGTTAAGGCGGTGTGGAACGCGCCCAGGCGGCCTGCCAAATCATTCGTGCACTGTCGGCTGCGTGCTGGGGGTGTCCGGCGTGGCTGACGCGGATCTCTTCTCGATGTCCTGCGCACCACCGCCCTTCAGCCTGCGTCCGCCGGTAATGAGTTGCCCGACAATGCCGATCGAACCGACTCCGAAGGCGATATAGGCCAGCTCTTTCGCACCGAGATAATACATCGTGCCTGAGAAGAGCAGGATGCAGACGAACGCAAAGAGACCGTAGCGACGTCCCTCGCGAACGGATCCAAGATCCTCCTGCGCCAGCGTGCCGATCAGGCTCAGCTCGGCCTCGCGCAGAGCGATCTCACGCTTCTCGATCTCGTGCGTGTGCCGGATGGTTTCCGTTGCCGTCTGCACGATGAGAGCGGCGGAGCCGGGAGCGAGTGCCTCGATCTGGCGGATCACGTCTGGATGCGGGTACGGGCTGATGTAGCGCTCGACGACGGCGCCCACGCGCGTGACGACTTCCTGCTTCTTCTGCACGGGAAGGGAGGTGCCGCTGAGGGCGCGCTCCATTTCCTCGCGAATGCCTTCTCGGACTTCGTGAACAGTCGTCACCCGCGTCCGCTCATGATCCTTGTCGCGAGCCATCGTGCGGCCGGGTCTGATTCTTTTCAGGATTGATACGGTTCGTGCTTCGTGGCCGAACGCGCGGCAGGGTGAACGATCCCGGCGTCGCCCCGCGTACCATGCATCCGGCTGATCGTAGTTGCTGCATCAGCCAATGCCTGTGCGAGATCCATCGCATCCCGGCGGGATCCGGCGTTGCTACGGTGGCCGCCCAGGAACTTCAGGCGCACGCCGTCATGTCCGACCTCGACAAAGTCATCCAGAAGCCGGGATTGGCCGTACAGCATGCCCGGGCCCGATAAGCCTTGCAGGACGCCCCGCCAGAAGGGCCGCGACTTCAATCCCGACACCGGCATCTCCTGAACACTGACACCATGGTCCGGCCGATTGGACGAGCCATCGACGGGATCGATTCTTCAACGGCAAGCCATTCTGAAAGGTATGCGGCCCGGCAAATTCCGGCAACTCGCGGAAGCGGCGACCAGGTCTCGGAGCGTGTCGGCCGAGCCTCCGGGATGTGCAACGACATGTTTCATGTGAACGGTTGGAGCGTCGCGGCTTGACCCGGCCGTTTCCCACCTGCATCCGGAACAGAGCGGGAACTCGCGGCGGATCTCCGAGGCGGCGATGGATCCGGAGGTCGCGCTCCGAAAGATCATCCATATCGACATGGACGCGTTCTACGCCTCGGTGGAGCAGCGCGACGACCCGTCCTTGCGTGGCCGGCCGCTCGCGGTCGGCGGCTCGAAGGAGCGGGGCGTCGTCGCGGCGGCGAGCTACGAGGCCCGAAAATTCGGCGTCCGCTCGGCCATGCCGTCGGCGACCGCGCGGCGGCTCTGCCCGGATTTGCTGTTCGTGAAGCCGCGCTTCGAGGTCTACCGGGCGGTCTCGGAGGAGATCCGCGAAATCTTCGCCCGGCACACGGCCCTGATCGAGCCGGTCGCCCTCGACGAAGCCTATCTCGACGTCACCGAGAATCTCCTGGGCCTTCCGACCGCGACGGCCGTGGCGAAGGCGATCCGGGCCGAGATCCTGGAACGCACCGGGCTCATCGCCTCGGCCGGGGTCTCGTACAACAAGTTCCTGGCCAAGGTGGCGTCCGACCACAGGAAGCCGGACGCCCTGTTCGTCATCACCCCCGCCATGGGGCCGGATTTCGTGGCCGAGCTGCCGATCGGCCGGTTCCACGGGGTCGGCCCGGTCACTGAGGCCAAGATGAAGCGGCTCGGGATCCACACCGGGGCGGATCTGCGCGCCTGGACGCCGGAGCGCCTGCGCGAGACCTTCGGTTCGGCCGGCGCCTACTATCACGCGGTCGCCCGCGGCATCGACGACAGGCCGGTGCGCGCCCACCGGGTGCGCAAGTCGATCGGGGCGGAGACCACCTTCTCGGACGACACCGCCGCCTTCGAGGTGCTGGCCGCCCGGCTCGCGCCCCTGCTCGACAAGGTCTGGGCCGGGGCGGCCGCCAGGGGCCTGCGCGGCCGGACCGTGACCCTGAAGCTCAAGTTCTCGGATTTCGCCCAGGTCACCCGGGCGAAGTCGCTCGTCGCCCCCGTGCCCGACCGGGCGAGCCTGGAACGGATCGGCCTCGACCTGCTCGCCGGCCTGTTTCCTTTGCGGCGTAGCGCGCGGCTGATCGGCGTGTCGCTGTCGGGTTTCGCGCAGGGGGAGGAGGCGGGGTCGATGCAACTGGGGTTAGAGCTTTAGTCACATAATCAATTTTAGGTTAAGAGTCTTATGCTGCGACGCAGCGCCTATTGTGCGATGCCGCACTTTCGGCTCGGCGGGGCCCTCCCAGATTGAGGGCACGGCGCGCGGCACCGTACGGACGGACGCCGCCGGAACAGAAGGACCCTCCCCATGTCGAACCCTGCTTCCCTGGTCGCCGCCTGCGCGCTGGCGCTGACCCTCTCGGCCGGTGTCGCCCGCGCGGATGGCACTTCCGCCTTCAGCGCCTCCGACACGGCGCTGCTGATGGGCAACACGGCGAGCCCCGGCCGCCTTTACGTGCCGACCCCCAGTGACGAGGATCGGAATGTCACCGGTTCCATTCCGGCCGCCGCGCCCGCCCCGCACGGGCATAAGGCGCCGGCCCGCACGCCGGTCCGCTGAATGAAACCGCAGGCCCGGGCGCGCGTCCGCGCTCGGGCCAATGTGCGGTCGCTAACCCTCAGGCGTTCTTGCGCGGCCGGTGGTCCGGGTCGATGCCACCATCCAGCTTCGTCTCGTTGTCCACGTCACCCTCGAAGGTCGAATCCGCCTGCAGATCGGCGGGATCGGCGCCGCTCATGCCCTTCGAGGTGCCGATGCCGGGATTGCCCTTGAGGTCGGCATCCGTGGGTGTCTCGGTCTTGAGGTGCTTGTTCGACATGCTGGCTCCTGTCGGATGCTGGAGCCGGGCCAACGCATCGCGGCCGTGAAGTCTCCCGCCTGCCGTGCGGCGGTTCGCCTCCCCGGGGGCTCAGCCGATCTCCGCCGCCGCGATCCGGCGCACGCCCGCGGCCTCCATCCGCGCCCAGGCCTGCGCGAGCGATCCCTCGACATCGATCCCCCGCACTGCGTCCGCCACCACGAGGGTGTCGAAGCCCGCATCCCGTGCGTCCAGCGCGCTCCAGGCGACGCAGAAATCCGTGGCGAGGCCGCACAGGACGAGGCGGGTGATCCCGCGCTCCCGCAGAGCCCCGGCAAGCCCGGTGCGGGTGGTCCGGTCGGCCTCCAGGAAGGCCGAGTAGCTGTCGACGCGGGAATCCAGCCCCTTGCGGATCACGAGCCCCGCCCGGTCGGTGGCCAGCCCCGGCGCGAAACCCGCGCCCGCGCGGCCCTGGACGCAGTGCCGGGGCCACAGCACCTGCGCGCCGTAGGGGAGCGCGACCGTCTCGAAGGGCACCTTCCCGGCATGGTTGTCCGCGAAGGAGACGTGGTCGGCCGGGTGCCAGTCCTGCGTCAGGGCGACGTGCCGGAATTTCTGCTGGAGCGCGTTGACCGGCCCGATCACCGCATCGCCCTCCGGGACGGGCAGCGCCCCGCCCGGCAGGAAATCGACCTGCACGTCGATCACGAGGAGCAGGTCGGCGGGGCCTGGTGTCACGTTGCGGGCCCTACGGCAGCATCACGGTCGAGCCGGTGGTCTCCCGGCCCGCGAGGTCGCGATGCACCTGCTGCGCCTCGGCGAGCGGGTAGGTGGCGTTCACCGCGATCTTCACCGCGCCCGCGCGCACCACCGTGAACAGGCGGGCCGCCGCCTCCTCCAGGGTGGCGCGGTTCGACGAGAAGGTCGCGAGCGTCGGGCGGGTCACGTAGAGCGAGCCGCGCGGGGCGAGCAGGCCGAGGTCGAGGCCGGTGATCGGCCCGGAGGCCGAGCCGAAGCTCGCGAGCAACCCGAGCGGCGCGAGGCTGTCGAGCGAGCCCATCAGGGTCGCCTGTCCGACGCCGTCATAGACCACCGGCACGCCCTTGCCGCCGGTGATCTCGCGCACGCGCTTGGCGACATCCTCCTCGCGGTAGAGGATGACGTGGTCGCAGCCGTTCTGCCGGGCGAGCTCGGCCTTCTCGGGGCTGCCGGCGGTGCCGATCACCGTGGCGCCGAGGTGCTTGGCCCATTGGCAGGCGATCAGGCCGACGCCGCCGGCGGCGGCCTGCCACAGGATCGTGTCGCCGGGCTTCACCGCGTAGGTCCGGTGCAGCAGGTACTCGACGGTCAGCCCCTTGAGCATCATCGCGGCGGCGGTCTTCTCGTCGACGCCCTCGGGGATCGGCACGGCCGCGGAGGCCGGGATCACCGGCTCCTCGGCGTAGCAGCCGTCCGGCACGGAGCCGTAGGCGACCCGGTCGCCGGGCTTGAACAGGGTGACGCCCTCGCCGACCGCCGTGACGGTGCCGGCGCCCTCCTTGCCGGGGGTGAAGGGCATGTGCGGGGACTTGTAGGCGCCGGTGCGGAAGTAGATGTCGATGAAGTTGACGCCGATCGCCGCCTGCTTGACGCGGATCTGCCCGGGGCCGGGCTCGGCCAGGGGCACGTCCTCGAAGCGCATCACCTCGGGGCCGCCATACTCGTAGACCCGGATCGCCTTCGGCATCGTCGTGCTCCCGCTCGCCGCCCCGTCCGGGGCGTTGGCCTTTCGAGATAACGATGCGTCGGCCGGAGGCAATTTCTTTTTCTTCCCTGAACTCCCGCGCTTCGGTGCCTCCGGGGTCGGATGCTGGATCCGGGGCGCCCGGCCGCCTATCTTGGCGTGAACGCCCGCCCCTCCGACCGGAAGGTCCGAAAAATGTCCGGCACCACCCGCACGAGCGCCGATCTCGATCCGCGCCGCCGCCGCCTCCTCTACCGCGCCTGGCACCGGGGCATCCGCGAGATGGACCTGATCATGGGCCGCTTCGCCGATGCCGAGATCGGCGACCTGTCGGAGGCGGAACTCGACCAGTTCGAGGCGCTGATCGAGGTGCCGGACCGCGACCTGTTCAAGTGGCTCACCGGCGAGGTTGAGACGCCGTCGAACTACGATACGGCGGTCTGGCAGCGCGTGCGCGCGTTCCACCGGCACGACGCGCCGATCCATTCCTGAGAGAGCCCGCCCGAATGCCCGACATGGACGAACCGAAGCCCGCTTACGACCACCCGGCCCGGTCGGTCGCCACCGAACTCGTCGTGCGCATCATGCTGGAGATGATGGAGCGCTCCGATCCGGCGCTCCGCGCCGAGATCCTGCGGCAGGCCACGGCCCGGGCCGGAGCGATGACCGAGCACATGCCCAACGCGGAGTATTTCCGCGGCCGGGTCGAGGCCGCACTGGCGGAGATCGTCGGGCCGGACGCGTGAGGGGTTTTCCGCAACGCTGACCGGGATCGCGGCCGGGCGGCCGGGTTCCGGCGCAAACCGCCGGAACTCAGGGCCTCGCCGGCACGCGTCATCGCGGGCGCAATCCCGGCCCCGATCGGGGGCCGGGAAGGCCCGCCGCTCAGCGCGCCTCGCTGACCCGCTTGGTCGCCCGCTGCTCCTTCTTGTAGGCGGTGATCGCCGCCGAGCAGTTGGGGGAAAGATTTTTCAAATTGGCTTTGAAGCAGGCCTCGACCTCCGGGCCGCCCGGCGCGTAGGCGCTGCAGTAATCCATGTAGTCGCCGGTGCAGTATTGCTTGAGGGCCTCCCGGGCCGGGGATTGCTCCGCGCGTGCCGCCACGGGACCGAGGATGGGGCCGAGGCAGAGGCCGATCGCCAGCAGGGCCGTCTTGGTCGAAGTCATGGACATCCTTCACGCGTCCAGGCCGCGCGCATACGGCGCGCGGCGATGGGCAGGGCGGATGGGCGCCAAGGATGGCGTCACCATGACACCTGGGCGGCGTGCATGCAGATCAGCCATGTCCGGCACCGGTAGGTAGACCCATGCAGGCCTCAATGCGCCCCGACGCGCCGGGCCGGCACGAGGTCGTTGGCGATGATCTCGCCGAACGGGCCGTCGTTGCGGGCGTTCGTCGCCGGGCGGCCCGTGGTGGCGCGCAAGGGCAGCTTCGGGAAGACCAACTCGGCGAAGCGGTAGGCCTCCTCCAGGTGCGGGTAGCCCGAGAGGATGAAGCGGTCGATCCCGAGATCGATGTATTCCTTCATCCGGTCGGCCACCTGATCGGCCGAGCCGACGAGCGCCGTCCCGGCGCCGCCGCGCACGAGGCCGACGCCGGCCCAGAGGTTCGGCGAGACCACGAGCTTGTCGCGGCGGCCGCCATGGAGGGCCATCATCCGGCTCTGGCCGACGGAATCCTGGCGCTTCAGGGTCTCCTGCGCCTTGGCGATGGTGGCGTCGTCGAGCTTGGAGATCAGCGTCTCGGCCGCCTCCCAGGCCGCGGCTTCCGTCTCCCGGGCGATCACGTGCAGGCGGATGCCGTACGAGAAGGTTTTTCCACGTTCCTCCGCGGCGCGGCGGGCCGAAGCGATCTTCTCCGCGACCTGGGCCGGGGGCTCGCCCCAGGTCAGGTAGACGTCGCAATGCTCGGCCGCCACCGCGATGCCGGCCGGCGAGGAGCCGCCGAAATAGAGCGGCGGATAGGGCTTCTGCACCGGCGGGTAGATCAGCCGGCCGTTCTCGGCGCGCAGGTGCTCGCCTTCGAAGGTCACGGTCTCGCCCGCCAGCAGGCCGCGCCAGATCGTCAGGAACTCGTCGGTGACGGCGTAGCGCGCGTCGTGGGACAGGAACACGCCGTCGCCCGCGAGCTCCACCGGGTCGCCGCCGGAGACGACGTTGATCAGCAGGCGCCCGTTCGAGATCCGGTCCAGCGTCGATGACATGCGCGCCGCCGCGGAGGGCTCCATCAGGCCCGGCCGCACCGCCACGAGGAAGCGCAGGTTCTTCGTCAGCGGCGCCAGTGCCGAGGCGACGATCCAAGAATCCTCGCAGGACCGCCCGGTCGGCAGCAGCACGCCGTAATAGCCGAGGTCGTCCGCGCCCTGCGCGATCTGGCGGAGATAGCCGAGCGAGACCTCCCGGGCCCCCTCCTGCGCGCCGAGATAGCGGCCGTCGCCGTGGGTCGGCAGGAACCAGAGGACGTCGGCGCGCCCGTCTTGCGGTGCAGTCATCGGAGTCTTCCTTGCTGATCGAAAGTCAGAGGTTTCGAAAGGTCGAGACCTTTCGCGGGTGCAGGGCAGCGCCCCGCGATCGGGGCTCCGCCCCGATACCCCGCCAAAGGGCTCGCCCTTTGGGAACCCGGTTATGCGGGCGTCTCGGAGCCGCCGAGCAGGTGATCGAGGATACGGCCTTCGAGGCGCGCGAGATCCGGGTCCCCGCGCCGGCGCGGGCGCGGCACGTCGACCCGCAGGTCGAGGGCGATGCGGCCCGCCTCGACCACGAGGATCCGGTCGGCCAGAGCCACCGCCTCGGCGACGTCGTGGGTGACGAGGAGCGCCGTGAAGCCCTGCGCCCGCCAGATCCGCTCGATCAGGTCCTGCATGCCGATGCGGGTCAGGGCGTCCAGCGCCCCGAGCGGCTCGTCGAGGGCGAGCAGGCCCGGCCGGCTCACCAGCGCCCGGGCGAGCGCCACGCGCTGGCGCTGGCCGCCCGAGAGGGTCGCGGGCCATTGCCCGGCCTTGTCGGACAGGCCGACCTCGGCGAGCGCGGCCAGCGCCCGCTCCCGGCGCTCGGCCCGGGTGCCCTGGCCGGAGAGACCGACCGCGACGTTGTCGACGACCCGCGCCCAGGGCAGCAGCCGCGGCTCCTGGAACATGATCCGCTTCGGCGGCTCGGAGCGGCGGGGGGAGCCCTCCGGCCCCTCCAGGTCGATCCGGCCGCCGGTCGGCGTCTCCAGGCCGAGGATCAGGCGCAGCAGGGTGCTCTTGCCGCAACCGGACCGGCCGACCACCGCGGTGAAGCCACCGGCCGGCAGGAACAGGTTCAGGCCCTCGATGACCGGATGGCCGTCGAAGCTCTTGTGCAGGTCGCGGACGGTGACGGCGATCCCGCGCCGGCCGGACTCCGCGGGCTGGCGCGCGGGGGCGGAACTTCCGGTCTGCCGCGCCTCGGCGACCGGATCGGAAAAAGCCTCGCGGCGGACGGCGTCGAGCAGCATCAGGCGCTCCTGTAGGCGGGGTTCCAGGCGAGGCAGGCGCGCTCGAGCTGGCGGGTCAGGGCGTCGGCGAGCTTGCCGAGGGCGGCGTAGATCAGGATCGCCAGCACCACGACGTCGACCAGCATGAACTCGCGGGCCTGCATGGCCATGTAGCCGAGCCCGGACGAGGCCGAGATCGTCTCGGCGACGATCAGGGTCAGCCACATGATGCCGAGCGCGTAGCGCAGGCCGACGAAGATCGACGGCAGGGCGCCGGGCAGCACCACCCGGGTGAACAGCTCCGTGCGGGACATGCCGTAGACCCGGCCCATCTCCATGAGGCCCGGATCCACCGAGCGGATGCCGTGCAGGGTGTTGGCGTAGATCGGGAAGAACACGCCGAGCGCCACGAGGAACAGTTTGGCCTCCTCGCCGATGCCGAACCACAGGATCACCAGCGGGATCAGCGACAGGTGGGGCACGTTGCGCACCATCTGCACCGAGGTGTCGGTCAGCCGCTCCGACAGGCGCGACAGGCCGTTGGCGAGGCCGAGCGCGAAGCCGATGCCGCCGCCGACCACGAAGCCCGCCAGCGCCCGCAGGGTGCTGACCCCGAGATTGGTCCAGAGCTCCCCGGTCCGCCCGGCCTCCCAGCCGGCCCGGACCACGTCGAGGGGCGCCGGCATGAACCGGTTCGAGACGAGGCCGGCCGAGACCGCGGCCTGCCAGCCGAGGAGGATCGCGGCCGGCAGCAGCCAGGGGATTGCGGTGTCGCGCAGGCGGTCGCGCTTGGAGGTGGTCATCAGCGGTTGGCTCCCTGGGCCTCGGCCTGGCGCTCGGGCGGCGTCCAGACCGCGTCGGCGACCCGGATCGGCTTCGGCAGGAGGCCGAGGCCGTGGAAGGCATCCGCGACCTTCTGCTGGTCGGCGATCACCGTCGCGTCCAGCGGCGCGACGCCGTAGGACAGGCGGCCGAGCGCGACGCTGAGCACGGGCGCGGGGATGCCCACCGAGGGGGCGAGTTCCGCCGCCACGGTGTCGGCATGACCCTCGGCCCAGGCATCGACCGCGCCGATCGCCTTCAGCACGGCCGAGACCACCTCGGGGCTCGACTCCGTGAAGCCGCGCCGGGACAGGTAGAACTGGCGATTGGGGGCAACCCCCTGCCCGTCCGCCAGGACCCGGGCGCCGGTGGAGCGCTCGGCGGCGGCCTGGAACGGGTCCCAGATCGCCCAGGCATCGACGGAGCCGCGCACGAAGGCGGCGTTGGCGTCGGCCGGCGCCAGGAAGGCGAGCTTCACCGCGTCGTAGGGCACGCCCGCCTGCTCCAGGGCGCGCACCAGCAGGTAATGGACGTTCGAGCCCTTGTTGAGCGCGATGGTCCTGCCGCGCAGGTCGGCCACGCTGCGGATCGGGCTGTCCTTCGGCACCAGGATCGCCTCGCCCCGGGGGGCCGGCGGCTCGGTGGCGACGTAGCGCAGCTCCGCGCTCGCGGCCTGCGCGAAGATCGGCGGGGCCTCGCCGGCCGAGCCGAAATCCACCGCGCCGGCGTTGAGCGCCTCCATCAGCGGCGGCCCGGACGGAAACTCCGACCACGCCACCGTGACGCCCAGCGGCTGCAGCGCCGACTCCAGGCTGCCGCGGCCCTTCAGGAGCACGAGGGAGCCGTATTTCTGGTAGCCGATCCGGATCGTGCCGCCCGCCGCGCGGGCCGGGCGCAGGGCGCAGGCCGCCGCGAGGCCGAGACCGGCCGACAGCAGCAGGCGGCGGTTCGGGGCGAGGCCGGCGGGGCGCCGCAGGGGCAGGGTACGGGACGGGCGGTCGGTCATGGATCTCAGCCGTTGCGGGCGGGGGGCGCCCAGACCGCGTCGGCGATCCGGACCGGTTTCGGGATCAGCTTCAGGGCGTGGAACCGGTCGGCGACCTGCTGCTGCGCGGCGATCACGCGCTCGGTCATCGGCCCGATCATGTAATCGGTCCGGTCCACCGCCCGGCGGGTCGCGGCGAGCGGCACGCCGGTGCCCTGCGACAGGAGTTCGGCCACCGCGCCGCGGTTCTGCGTGCACCAGGCCGCCACCTCGCCGAGGGCGTCGATGGTCGCGGCGAGCACGGGTCCCCGGCTCTCCGCGAAGGGCCGGCTCGCCAGGAAGAAGTTGTTCTGCAGGGCGATGTCGGCGGCGCGCGTCAGCACGCGCACCCCCTCCCCGGCCTCGGCGATGGCGAAATACGGGTCCCAGATCGTCCAGGCATCGATGCTGCCCCGGGCGAAGGCCGCCGCCGCGTCCGCGGGCGCCAGGGTCACCGGCTCGATGTCGGCATAGGTCAGGCCCGCCTTCTCCAGGGCCGCGATGGTCAGGTTGTGGGCGCTCGACGCCTTGGCGAAGGCGACGCGCTTGCCCTTGAGGTCGGCGAGGCTGCGGATCGCCGAGCCCTTCGGCAGCAGGATCCCGATGCCGGAGCTGCCGGATTCCTGGGCGGCCGCGTAGACGAGGTTCGAGCGCGCGGCCTGGGCGAAGATCGGCGGCGCGTCGCCGGTCTGGCCGAAATCGATCCCGTCGAGCGACAGGGCTTCGAGCAGCGGCGGCCCGAACGAGAACTCGACCCAGCGGACCGTATGGCCGAGGGGCTCCAGCCGGCGCTCGATGATCCCCTGCTGCTTGGCGACGACCAGGATGCCGTTCTTCTGGTAGCCGATCCGGAGGATCCCCGGCTCGGTGGCGTGGGCGCTCCGGGTGACGGCGAGGCCTACGGGAAGCGCCGCCAGGGCGGTGAGCAGGCTGCGGCGGTCGAGCATCGGGGAACTCGCTCTGAGACTTACTCGGCGGCCGCGAGGGCGACCGGGGCCACGTCTTGGACCGCGCCTTGGACTGCACCTTGGGCCGCGCGGTGGGCCAGCAGCGCCGCGAGCTGCCCGCCCGCCTCCACGGCCCGTGCTTGCACCCCCGCCTCCGCGAGCACGCCCGCCTGGAAATCCGCGTCCGAGGCGTAGACCGCGGTGGGAATCTGGAGCGCGCCGAAGAAGCCGAAGAGCGGCCGGAAGGCGTGCTCCACCACGAGGGCGTGCCGCGCCCCGCCGCCCGTCGCCACGATGGCCACCGGCTTGCCGGCGAGCGCCCCCGGATCGACGAGGTCGAACAGGTGCTTGAACAGGCCGGTATAGGCGCCCTTGTAGACCGGGGAGCCGACGACCAGCCCGTCCGCCGCCTCGATCGCGTCGAGCAGGGCGCGGGCGGCCGGCGTGAGCTGATCACGGGTCCAGGCGGCGCCGAGGCCGGGTCCGGCATCGACGAAGTCCAGAACCCGGGCGTCGAGGGGGCCTCGAGCGCTGGCTTCGCGCAGCACGGCATCCACCAGCGTGCGGGTCTTGGACGGCCGCTGCAGGTTCGCGCTCAGCCCGACGAGTCTCGGTCGTGTCATGCTTCAGGTGCCTTGCTCGGTGCCCATGGGGGAGGCGCAGGGCGCCGGTCGAAACGCACGGGCGCCCCGCCTGATCTCCCGACGGGGGTCTAGAATTGATGACCCTTCCGCCGCAGGTCAATGAAAGGCGTTTCCTTATTCATGGGGCGCGGGAAAATTGTTCTCCCCATTTTGCGGCCTTGGCAGCGAAGTTTTATTCCGGTGCCCGCGGAGATCCATCGCGGCGGATCCGGATGACGTTCCGGGAAAACGGCTGGACAGCAGGTTTAATCTCCGGACCGCCTCGGCAGGAGTTCGATCCTCCGTCGGCGGCCGGCTGCCAGGCACAGGCCTCATCCGACTCGGGGGCGGCCTGCGGCACGAGCCCGGCTTCGCGATCGAACGGCCCGAATCGGGCGATCGAGCCGCCCGAGCCCCCGGTCGGGACAGCGCCGCCCGGCACCAGCCTTGACTTCCAGATTATAGCTGTTCTAATTCGCAACAGAGCGGCACGGCGCCGATCGTCATTCGGAGATACGCGACATGGCCAACGCCCATTGCGAGAGCTGCAAGTTCTTCGACGAGCACACCGGCAACGGCGCGGCGCCCCAGGCCGATGCCGGCCTGTGCCGGTTCAACCCGCCGGTCAGCCAGCCGGAGCCGGAATCCAAGGGCCTGTGGCCGGTGGTCTCCACGAACGACTGGTGCGGCCACTTCACCGCCGAGATGACCGCGGCCGAGTGAGCCCTGCGGGGTTCCCCGCGTCTCGGCGGCGGGTGAATGATCGGGGCCAGCCATCGCGGCTGGCCCTTTTTCGTGGGCGGCTCCGGCCGGCCCGAAACGAGAACGGCCGCGCGGAGGACCCGCGCGGCCGTGTCCGTCCGGTGATCCGCGAGCCGGGCGGGGCCGGCTCGCCTGGAGGGGGGCCTCAGAGGCTCCCGGGTCCCCTGGCGAAGCCCGCCAGGGTGAACAGGTCCACCGACAGCTTCGCGCCGACCACGAAGGCGTCGGGAATCCGCTTCGGTTGAGCGAAGTAGCGCTCCTGCAATTGTGGATTGATGACGTATTGCAGGTTCGGCATCAGGCGGATCGCCGGGGTCAACTGGATGCCGTAGTTCACCTCCAGGATGGTCTGCGACGAGGAAACACCGCCATAGCCCAGGCCGACCTTGGCGCGCGCCGCCCGGAGGTTGGCGGTACCGAGCGGCGAGAAGTGCTCCCAGGAGAAGCCGAAGCCGATCGTGTCGTAGGGCCGGCCCGCGAAGGTGCCGGTGAGGACGGCGCCGCCGTTCAGGAAGTAATCCTCGAACTGCCGCCCGCCGGTCCCGGCGAGGAAGGCCCCGAACAGGGTCAGGCCCTGCACGCCGGCCGGATCCGGACGCCACACCATCTGGTCGAACCGGGCGTAGATCGCCGACCGGCCGAACCGGGTCAGCGGATCGAGGCCGCTGAGCAGGTAGGAACCCCGCCGGACGTCCTGCACCGGATCGGTGTAATCCGACTGGTCGATGATCGCGCCGATGCCGTAGTTGCGCGGCAGCGGGTCGTTGCCGAAATTGGTCGAGTAGCCGACCTCGACCGGCACCACGACGCCGGTCGCGCCGCGGGTCGACCAGTCGATCCCGTTCTGGTCATCCCGCTGATCGCGCGGATTCACCTCGTAGACGCCGGCATGCACGAACACCTTGTCGGTGACCCAGGCCTTGGCGTGGGCGCCCCAGGTGGCGATCGGCCACCACGTGATGTTCGTCATCTTGAACGCGCCCTTCGGCGCGCCGCAGATACCGTTGTTCTGGAAGTTGCAGTAGAACGGCGAGGCCAGGAAGTTCGGATTGGCGAGCAGCCGGCCGACCTCGATGTCGAGGCGGTTGTCGAACAGCTTCTGCTCGTAGGACAGCGCGGTCAGGTGCGCCGTCTGGCCGCCGCCATAGATCTCCTGCACGCTGGTGGTGTTGCCGATATAGTCCTGCGCGAGGCTGCGCCCGTGGCGCTGGGTCACGATGGCGTGCACCGAGCCACCCTCGACCCCGGCGAGGCGGCCGAGATCGGCGTCGAGGCCGAAGAACACTTGGCCGGCATAGTCCGAGCCCTGGCGCCGGCCGCCGGATGGGTTGGTGGCGAACTGGCCCGTGTAGTTCAGGATCGCGGTGACCCCGTGCCCGAGATCGACGGTACCGGGCGGCAGCGACGCCGGGGCCGCGGCGGTGCCCTCCGCGATGCCCGAGGCCGCCGCGCTGCTGGCGCCCGCGAAGCTCCGGCCCTCACGGATGACCCGCCGCCGGGCCCGGTTCGCACGGTACTGGGCCTTCTGCGCCGGGCTGGCCTTCGGCCCCGGATTGACCAGGCTTGGCCCCCCGTCCGGCGCCGTGGCCGCGACCTGAGCCGCGGCCGCGCTGACGCCAGCCGTCATCGTTGCAGCGCACAGTGCGAGCGCCGCCCACTTTGTATGCTTCCTTTTCATCGTGACTCCCCCTTAACCGCGCGGCCTTCTCGGCTCTGTCGCGTTCGTGTTCCGCAGGGGCCTCCCCGGTCAGTCCGTGAAAGCCTCCACACTGCGGCGCTCGCCACGCAGGAAAGCGTCGGCGGCGTGGATCAGTGGATTCAGGTCGACGTTGCTGGCGCCGGAGCGGACCAGGGCGGCGAAGCGGTCGTAGAGGCCGCGATACTCGGCCTCGGGCGGCAGCGCCTGGTCGCGGCCGTCGATAGACAGGACCGCGCCGCCCTTCGACAGGACCAGGGTCCCGTCCTCGGTCTCGACGCGGATGTCCCAGGTCTGCGGACCGGTCTGGCGCCAGTCGAACGTGGCGTGGATCGGGGTGCCGGCGGCGTCCGTGAAGCGCAGATCGGCGGCGATCGGCGCCTGCCGGTTCTGCGGGATCTCCAGGGTCGCGCCGGTGAGGAAGAAGGGCGGCAGGATGTGGGTCGCGATCGACAGGGCGTTGATCCCCGGATCGAACACGCCCATCCCGCCGGCTTCCCAGATCCAGTCCTGGCCGGGATGCCAGTGCCGCACGTCCTCCATCCAGGCGATCGACACCGACCGGATCCGGCGCGTGGACAGCCAACTGCGCGCCGGCTCGACCCCGGGCGCGAAGCGGGAATGCCAGCTCGCGAACAGGCTCACCCCCCGCCGACGCGCGGCCTCGGCGAGGAGCCCGACCTCGGCCAGGGTCGCTCCCGGCGGCTTCTCCAGGAAGACGTGCAGTCCCGCCTCGATCGCCGCCAGGGCCGCTTCGAACCGCGCCTGCGGCGGCTGGCACAGGGCGACCGCCTGGAGGTCGCCCTGTGCCGCGATCATCTCGGACAGCGTCCGGTAATTGGGCACGCCCTCGTATTCGCCGTGGCGGCTCGCCACGGCCACCAGCGTGTAGTCCGGCGAGGCGCCGATCACCGGCAGATGCTGGTCCCGGGCGATCTTGCCGACGCCCACCAGACCGATGCGGATCGGATTCGTCATCTCAGAGTCCCCGCACGGAGATGTCGGCGGCCGGGGCGACCGCCAGGGGATTGCGCAGGGGCAGCGTGAAGGGCGCGGCCGCGATCTCGAACACGTCGCCCGGCCGGGCCGCGATCCCGTCGCTGAACGACAGGGTGGCGGTCCCGAAGAAATGCACGTGCACGTCGCCGGGCCGGCGGAACAGCGCATATTTGAAGTGGTGCCGCTCCAGGTTGTCGATACTGTGGGACATATTCGCCTCGCCCGAGAGGAACGGCTTCTCCCAGAGCACCGCGCCGTCGCGCAGGATGCGGCTCGTGCCGCGCACGTCCGGCGGCAGCGCGCCGAGCCAGAGTTCCGGACCGAGCGCCGCCGGGCGGAGCTTCGAATGCGCGAGCCACAGGTAGTTGCCGCGCTCGGTCACATGGTCGGAGAATTCGTTGGCCAGCGCGAAGCCGAGGCGCACCGGGGTCCCGTCGGCATCGATCAGGTAGATCCCGGCGATCTCCGGCTCCTCGCCGCCATCCTGCGCGAAGGCGGGGGAGATCAGCGGCTCGCCGGTCGCGACGATCGCGCTGCCGTCACCCTTGTAGAACCATTCGGGCTGGATTCCGGTCTCGCCGGGCGCCGGCTTGCCACCCGCGACGCCCATCCGGAACATGCGCATCGAGTCGGTCGGCGCCGGATCGGCCGCGGCGGCGCGATGCATCTTGTCGCGGCCCTCGGCCGAGCCGAGATGGGTCAGCCCGGTGCCGCTGAGCAGCAGATGCGCGGGATCCGCGTGGTCCACCGGCGGCAGCAGGCGCATGGCTGCCAGATCGACGACTTCGGACAGCCCGGCCCGCTCCGCCGTGGCGGCCAGATCGTCCCTCGCCGCGAGGGCCTTCCGCGCCAGCTCCAGCACGGTCCGGACGCCGAGCACCTGCCGCGCCGTGCCGTTCGCGAGGAGGGCGACGCCCCGCTGCCCGTCCGGGCGCTGGAATTGTAGGAGTGATCGTCCCATCGTCATTTCCCCCCGGGGCATCTTTGTCGGCGGCCTCTGCGGGCCGTCCCGAGACGCGGCTGAAGCGAGCCGCCCGGCGGCCCGTCAGCGGCCGGATTGCGGTTCGAGGACGCCGTCGATCCGGCGCGCGAGATGCCAGGGATTGTCCGGGCGCAGGGACGGCGGCAGCAGCGCCTCGGGCAGGTCCTGGTAGCAGACCGGGCGCAGGAACCGCTCGATCGCCAGGGTGCCGACCGAGGTGGTGCGGCCGTCCGAGGTCGCCGGGAACGGGCCGCCATGCACCATCGCGGGGCAGACCTCCACGCCGGTCGGCCAGCCATTGGCGAGGACGCGGCCGGCCTTGCGCGCCAGCAGCGGCACCAGCTGGGCGGCCAGGGGCTCGTCCGCCGGGTCGAGGTGCAAAGTCGCGGTGAGCTGCCCGCCGAGGGACGCGATCACCCGGGCGATCTCCGCCCCGTCGGCGGCCGCCACCAGGATCCCCGCGGGGCCGAACATCTCCTCGGTCAGCGACGGGTCGGCCAGCAGGTGGCGCGCCTCGGTGCGCAGCAGCGCGGCGGGGGCGCCCCCCGGCCCGGCCTTCGCGCCGCGCGCCGCCACCGTCACCCCCGGGCGCTCGGCCATGGCGGCGACGGCGCCCTCGAACCGGGCGCGGATGTCGGCCGTCAGCATCGTGTGCGGCGCGCTCTCCCGGATCGCCGCCCCGGCAGCCTCCGCGAAGGCCTCGAGCTCGGGGCCGGCGATGCCGATCAGCAGGCCCGGATTGGTGCAGAACTGCCCCGCCCCCAGCGTGAGCGACTGCACGAAGGCCGTGCCCAGGGCCGCGCCCCGGGCCCGCAGGGCCGCGGGCAGGAGCAGCACGGGATTGACCGCGCTCATCTCGGCATAGACCGGGATCGGCTCGGGCCGGGCGGCCGCCACCCGCATCAGCGCCAGCCCGCCCCCGCGTGAGCCGGTGAAGCCCACGGCCTTGATCCGCGGATCCGATACCAGCGCGGCGCCGAGGGCGTTCGACGGCCCCGGCAGGTAGGAGAACACGCCCGCGTGCAGGCCGCTCGCGGCGACCGCGGACCGCACGGCCCGGGCCACCAGCTCCCCGGTCCCGGGATGGGCCGGATGACCCTTCACCACCACCGGGCAGCCGGCCGCGAGCGCCGAGGCGGTGTCGCCGCCCGCCACCGAGAAGGCCAGCGGGAAGTTCGAGGCCCCGAACACCGCCACCGGGCCGAGGGCCACATGGCGCCGGCGCAGGTCCGGCCGGGGCAGCGGCTGGCGCTTGTGCTGCGCCGGATCGATCGTCGCCTGCACCCATTCGCCCGAGCGGACGAGGTTCGCGAACAGGCGCAGCTGCCCGATCGTGCGGCCGCGCTCACCCTCCAGGCGCGCCTGCGGCAGCCCGGTCTCGGCCATCGCCCGCTCGATCAGCGCTGGGCCGAGATCGGCAATGGCCGCGGCCGCCGCTTCGAGGAAGCCCGCCCGCGTCTCGGGATCGGTCTCCGAGAAGCTCGGGAAGGCCGCCTCCGCCAGCGCGCAGGCGGCCTCGACCTCGCCGGCGCCCGCGGCCGAGAACACCGGATCCAGGGCCGCGCCGGTCGCCGCATCGACGGCCCGGAACGTCTCCGAGGTCGTCACGTCCCCCTCGCCGATCAGGACGGTGCCGCGGATCGCCGCGTTGTCTTGAGGTTGTTTACTCATACAAATAGGTTAGATCAGTTCGATCTGAGCCGCAAGCGCTTCCGCCATATCGCTTAAGGATGCCGGCGCTTGCGCTCATACAACTTCCGGGTACGATCCTGGGGATCCTGGCCCGTCCCGTGGCTCGGACTGGGAGGTCGTGGGTGAGACAGGATCGCGGACACGAGGATATCAGGCTTCCGCTTGCGTCAGGCTCGCGTCGCATCCACGGCTCGGTGGCGCGCGACCTCGGGGTGGCGATCCTGGGGGGGCGTTACGCGCCGGGCGACGTGCTGCCCGGGGAGATCGAGTTCGCGGAGCAACTCAAGGTTTCCAGAACGGCCTATCGCGAGGCGATTCGGATCCTGAGCGCCAAGGGGCTCGTGGAGAGCCGCCCGCGCACCGGGACGCGGGTGAGCCAGCGCAGCCGCTGGAATCTGCTCGATCCGGACATCCTGGCCTGGGCCTTCGAATCGGAGCCGAGCGAGATCTTCATCCGCGATCTGTTCGAGCTGCGGATGATCGTGGAGCCGGCCGCGGCGGCGCTCGCGGCCGAGCGGCGCTCGAGTCTCGATCTCGCCCGGATGGGCCACGCCCTGGAGGAGATGGGCCGCCACGGCCTCAGCACGGATGAGGGCCGGGCCGCCGATCAGGCCTTCCACACCGCGATCCTGGAGGCCGCGCGCAACGGCCCGCTGGTCGCCCTGTCGAGTTCCATCGCGGCGGCCGTCACGTGGACGACGATCTTCAAGCATCGCCGCCAGAGCATGCCCCGGGACCCGATGCCCGATCACCGGGCCCTCTACGAGGCGATCGTGGCGGGCGATCCGGAGGCCGCCCGCCGGACGATGACCGAACTGGTCCGCCTCGCCCTGGCCGACACCGAATTGGCGCTTCGGCCCTGAAAATCCGGGTTTCCAAAGGGCGAGCCCTTTGGTGGGGTATCGGGGTGAAACCCCGATGTCGGGCTTTGCCCGAACCCGGCAGGGTTCCGCCCTGCACCCGCCAAAGGTCCCGGACCCAGCCCTTTTAAGGTGTTTGCGGAAGCAACGAGACAGGGGCCAAGCGCACTCTCCTCCCCCTTGTGGGGAGGAGTTGGAGGTGGGGGTGGTGCAGACGGCACCGCTGCGCCTCATCCTGCACCACCCCCACCCCTGGCCCCTCCCCACAAGGGGGAGGGGAAAAGGCGTTGCTCTTTCAGGATGTTAGAGCCACGACTTGCGATTTTCGCAGCTGGCCCAAACACCTTAACAGGGCTGGTCCCGGACCTTTCGAATCCGGGACCTTGTGCCAATCAGTGGTTGTCGCGCGGCAGGCCGCTGGTCTGGGCGATGCGCTGGAAGCGCTCGGCACCCTCCAGGATCGCGCCCGTGTGCATCTGCCCCACCGTGGCGCGCTGCATCGCCTGCCAGGGCGTCTGCGAGGCCGGGTAGGCGTAGCCGCCCGCCGCCTCCAGGGCCTTCCGGCGGCGCTCCAGCTCGTCGGCATCCACCAGCATGTCGGCGGTGCCCCGGCGCAGATCGACCCGCACCCGGTCGCCGGTGCGCAGCAGCGCGAGGCCGCCCCCGGCCGCCGCCTCCGGCGAGGCGTTGAGGATCGAGGGCGAGGCCGAGGTGCCGGACTGGCGCCCGTCGCCGAGGCACGGCAGCGCGTGCACGCCCGCCTTGATCAGCTCGGCGGGCGGGCGCATGTTCACCACCTCGGCCGCCCCGGGATAGCCCACCGGCCCGGCGCCCCGCATCACCAGCAGGGTCTCCTCGGTGATGCCGAGGCTCGGATCGTCGATCCGGTGGTGGTAATCCTCCGGCCCGTCGAACACCACGACCGGGCCCTCGAAGGCGTCCGGATCCTCGGGGTTCGACAGGTAGCGCTTGCGGAATTCCTCGCCGATCACGCTGGTCTTCATCACCGCGGCCTCGAACAGGTTGCCGCGCAGCACGAGGAAGCCGGCCGCCTCCTTCAGGGGCTTGTCGATCGGCCGGATCACGTCCTCGTCCTCGATCGTCGCGCCGCGGCAATTGTCGCCGATCGTGCGGCCGTTCACCGTCAGCGCGCCCTCGCGGATCAGGCCGCGGCTCATGAGCTGCGCCACCACGGCCGGCAGGCTGCCGGCGCGGTAGTAATCCTCGCCGAGATAGGCGCCGGCCGGCTGCAGGTTGACGAGCAGCGGCACGTCGAGCCCGTAGGTCTGCCAGTCGGTGATGTCGAGCTCGACGCCCATGTGCCGGGCGATCGCCGCGAGGTGGATCGGCGCGTTGGTCGAGCCGCCGATCGCCGAGTTGACCACGATGGCGTTGAGGAAGGCGTCGCGGGTCAGGATCTCGGAGGGCTTCAGGTCCTCCGCCACCATCTCCACGATGCGCTTGCCGGTCTGGTAGGCGACCTCCTGCCGGTCGCGGTAGGGCGCCGGGATCGCCGCCGAGCCCGGCAGCATCATGCCGAGCGCCTCGGCCAGCGTGTTCATCGTGGTCGCCGTGCCCATCGTGTTGCAGAAGCCGGTCGAGGGCGCCGACGAGGTCACGAGCTTGATGAAGCCGTCATTGTCGATCTCGCCCGCCGCCAGCATCTCGCGGGCCTTCCAGACGATCGTGCCCGAGCCGGTGCGCTGGCCCTTGAACCAGCCGTTGAGCATCGGGCCGACCGAGAGGGCGATGGCCGGGATGTTCACGGTGGCGGCCGCCATCAGGCAGGCCGGGGTGGTCTTGTCGCAGCCCGTGGTCAGCACCACGCCGTCGAGCGGGTAGCCGTAGAGCAGTTCCACGAGGCCGAGATAGGCGAGGTTCCGGTCGAGCCCCGCGGTCGGCCGCTTGCCGGTCTCCTGGATCGGGTGGACCGGGAATTCGAGCACGATGCCGCCGGCCTCGCGGATGCCCTCGCGGATCCGCTCCGCCAGGACGAGATGGTGGCGGTTGCACGGCGAGAGGTCCGAGCCGGTCTGGGCGATGCCGATGATCGGCTTGCCCGAGCGCAGCTCCTCCAGGCTGAGGCCGAAATTCAGATAGCGCTCCAGGTAGAGCGCCGTCATGTCGATATTGGCGGGGTTGTCGAACCAGGCGCGGGAGCGCAGGGGCCGGGCGGTCTTGGAATCGGTCATCGGTGGGTCCGGTGGGCGGGGCTGGTCGAGAAGCGGTAGGTGATCACGTTCCGGTAGGTCTGGCCGGGATCGAGCCGGGCTGAGCCGAAGGCCGGTTGATTGGGCGTGTCGGGAAAGAGTTCGGGCTCCAGCGCCAGGGCGTCCGACTGCCGGTAGGCGAGGCCGGATTTCCCCACCGCGGTCGCGTCGAGGAAGTTGCCCGCATAGAACTGCACCCCCGGCTGGTTGCTGGCAATCTCCAGTATTCGACCCGATTCCGGATCCTCGACCCGGGCCACCGGGTGCGGCTCGGCCGTGGGCGCGTCGGTCACGATCCAATTGTGGTCGTAGCCGCGCCCGCGGACGATCTGCGCGTCCCGGCCGTCGCGGATGCGCGCGCCGATCGCCGTCGGCGTGCGGAAGTCGAACGGCGTGCCCGCCACCGGACGATGCTCCCCGGTCGGGATCAGGGTCGCGTCCACCGGCGTGTAGCGCTCGGCCGGGATGGTCAGGAGATTGTCCAGGATCGAGCGGCCGGAGCCCTCGCCCGCGAGGTTGAAGAAGCTGTGGTTGGTCAGGTTGACGATGGTCGGCCGGTCGGTGGTCGCCTCGTAGGTGACGGTGAGCGTGCCGGTGTCGTCCAGCCGGTAGGTGGCGGTCGCCGTCAGCGTGCCGGGATAGCCTTCCTCGCCATCCGGGCTGACGTAGCGCAGGCTCACCGAGGGGGCGGCCCCACCCGTCACGGCGGTGATCGTCCAGAGCCGCTTGTCGAAGCCGGCCGCGCCGCCATGCAGGGCGTTCGGCCCGTCATTGGTGGCCAGCGTGTAGGTCTGCCCGTCGAGGGTGAAGCGGCCCGCCCGGATGCGGTTGGCGTAGCGGCCGACGCTCGCGCCGAAATAGTTGGGCTTGGCGAGGTAGCCCGCGAGGTCGTTGTAGCCGAGCACCACGTCGGCGGTCTTGCCGGTCCGGTCCGGCACCTCGAGCGTCCGCAGGATCGCCCCCCAGGACAGGATCCGCGCCGTGACCCCCCGGCCGTTGGTCAGCGTCACCTCCTCGACCGTGCGGCCGTCCGGTAGGGTGCCGAACACGGTCCGGACCGGCTCGGCCGCCTGGGCCAGCGCCGGAATCATCGCGCCGGCGCAGAGCGCCACGGGTCCTACGCCGCGCATCGTGTCCTCCCTGGGTGGATTCCCTGCCGCGCCGGGCACGCGCGCACGGGAGCCGCGGTTGACCTCCGCGAATCCCGTATATACTCAGACAAATGAAAGGGGCAACACGGTGCCCGCTCAATTGGCCCGATAGGGAAAGGAAACGCGCGATGGCAGCACCGATCGCGAGCGTCGGACCGGCGGCGGGCCGGACGGCCGCGGCCGGCGTACAGGATCAGGCGCGCTACCGCCCGGCCCTGTCGCTGCTGGCGAGCCTGTTCTTCATGTGGGGCTTTATCACGGTGATCAACAACACGCTGCTGCCGCATCTGCGCAGCGTGTTCGACCTCGACTACACCCAGACCACGCTGATCGAGTCGGTCTGGTTCATCGCGTATTTCGTAGCCTCGATCCCGGCGGCGAAGCTGATCGCGCGGGTCGGCTACCAGCGCGCCTTGGTGATCGGCCTCGGCATCATGGCGGCCGGCACCTTCGGGATGGTGCTGGCCTCCCGTGAGGTCTCCTACGCGATCACCCTGACCGCCCTGTTCGTGATCGCGAGCGGCATCACCCTGCTGCAGGTCGCGGCGAACCCCTACGTGGCGGTGGTCGGCCCGGCCGAGAGCGCCTCGGCGCGGCTCAACCTCGTGCAGGCGTTCAACTCGCTCGGCACCACCCTGGCGCCGCTGTTCGGCGGCTACCTGATCCTCGGCCGCTCCACCTCGGGCAATGCCGCGGCGGGCACCGTCCTGACCCAAGCCGAGCGGCTGGCCGACGCGCAGTCGGTGCAGCTGCCCTACCTGATCGTGGCGGCGGTGCTCATCGGGCTCGCCGTGGTGATCGCCCGGTTCCCGCTGCCGGCCATCGGCGGCACGGCGGGCGCGGCGCCCGCCAAGGCCGGGGGCGCGGGCGGGTCGCTCTGGCGCCACCGCAACCTCGTCTTCGGCGTGCCGGCGATCTTCATCTACCTGATCGCCGAGATCGGTGTGTCGAACCTGTTCATCAGCTTCGTGTCGCAGCCCGAGATCGGCGACCTGACCCACGTCCAGGCCGCGCGCTACCTGTTCCTGCTCTGGGGCGGGATGATGATCGGCCGCTTCGTCGGCAGTTACCTGATGCAGAGCCGGCCGGCCGAGGCGGTGCTCGCCGGGGCGGCGATCGGCGCCTGCGCGGTGATGCTGGTGGCGGCCTTCGGGACCGGCCCTCTCGCCCTATGGGCGCTGATCGCGGTCGGCCTGTTCCACGCGATCATGTTCCCGACGATCTTCACCCTCGGCATCCGCGGCCTGGGGCCGCTCACCGAGAAGGGCGCGGGGCTGCTGATCATGGCGATCGCGGGCGGCTCCCTGGTGGTGGTGCAGGGCTGGGCGGCGGACCGGTTCGGGCTGCAGCACTCCTTCCTGATCACCGCGGCCTGCGAACTCTACGTGCTGTTCTACGCCGTCTGGGGCTGCCGGGCCTCGCGGGCGGCCTGACCGGAAGGCGAAGCCATGGCAGCAGGGATCCGCATCGTCGCCCGTTCCGGAAGCCAGATCGGGCGCGACCGGCTCGGCGAGGGCCCGATCTGGGTGCCGGAGCGAGGCACGCTGTTCTGGGTCGACATCGAGGCCCCGGCCCTGAACTGGCTCGACCTCGCGAGCGGCGAGACCGGCCGCCGGCCCTTCCCGGAGCCTTTGGGCTGGATCATCCCGCGCGCCGGCCGGCGGGACTTCATCGTCGGGCTCAAGAGCGGCTTCGCGACCTACGACTTCGAGGCCGACCGCCTCGTGCCGATCGGCGACCCGGAGCCCGACTATCCCGACAACCGCCTGAACGACGCCAAGGTGGATTTCGCCGGCCGGATCTGGGCCGGCAGCATGCACCAGGCCGAGACGGCGGTCTCGGGCTCCCTGCACCGGCTCGATCCCGACCTGACCTGGAAGCGGATGGACGGCGCGTACGGGGTCGCCAACGGCCCGACCTTCAGCCTCGACGGCCGGATCATCTATCACAGCGACAGCGCCGCCCGGACGGTCTACGCCTTCGACCTCGCCCAGGACGGGACGCTCTCGGGCAAGCGGCCGTTCCTGCGCTTCCCGGATGAATGGGGCTGGCCCGACGGCATGACCACCGATGCGGAGGGCTGTCTCTGGATCGCCCATTGGGGCGGCGGCCGGATCAGCCGCGTGGATCCCGAGGGGCGGCTGATGCGGGCGGTCACCCTCCCCGCCCCCAACATCACGAGCTGCGCCTTCGCGGGCGACGGGCTCGACCGCCTGTTCGTCACCTCGGCCTCGCGGGGGGCGGAGGGCGTGCCGGAGGCCGGGGCGCTGTTCGAGGTCGATGTCGGCGTGCGGGGGCTGCTGCCGCGGGCTTTCGGGGGGTGAGGCCGGATCCGGCCGTCATCGTGCGCGGAGCGAAGCCGTCCGGGGTTACCCGACATGGGCGGGCGTGGCGCGGCCTCGGTTGCGCTTTGTGACGGTCCCCTTCCAGCGGCCATCACGATGCGGGCGCCATCGCCGGGGCCGTGCTACCATCGGGCTTCGGTCGGGAGAGGCACCGCGAGACACGGATGGATCTGGTCACGCCGCACGATGTCCTGTCGGCCTATGCCCAGGCCGAGATCAGCGCCGACGATGCCATCGCGTCGCTCGGCCTGAATGGGGTTCGCGACCTGATCCTCGCGATGGCCGAGGCCGGACATCACCTCCCGCGTCCGGCCGAGGCGGACGTCGAGGCCCAGCTAGCCGCCGCGATGCCTCTGCTGCTGTCCGTTCTCAACGACGGACGCGGCGATGCTTGACCTTGTGATCCCCGATACGGGCCCCCTGATCACGCTGGCGCTCGCCGATCGTCTGGATCTGCTCGATCGGTTCCGGTGCCCGATCCTGGTCACCGACATGATCCACGCCGAATTGACGCGCGGGCCCGATACGGCACCCGACAAGGCCGCGTTCGAGCGCTGGTATGCCGGGCGGGGCAACCGGGTCCAGACGGTGGACACCCTGTACGGTACGATGTGGCGGGAACTCCCCGAAGCGACGCGGCGGACCATCAAACGGCAATTTCCGAATGCCGGTGAGGAATCCATCCGGGAGTTCGCGGCACGGGTCGCCGATGTTCTGCCAGGGGATGACCAGATCCTCGTCCTGTTCGAGGAGGACAAGGTCAAACGCATGACCTTCGGCAGGCATGTCCACCTGCTCCACACCTGGGCCTTCCTGGTGGCCCTGGAACGGATGGGCGTCATTCCGTCGGCCGACGATCTCCTCAAGCAGGTCGAAGACCGCGGCCGGATGATTGCGCGTGATGTGTACGAACGCCGGGCCTCCGCGGAGGGTGGCGGGCCGCAGGATTGGACGGGTGACTACGACCGTCGACCGGCCTGACGGGTCTCGTCGCCCGCTTCCCGATCGGATCCTACGCCGCCACCAACTCGGCGAGCCACCCCCGCGCCTTCTGCAATTCGTCCCAGGGCGTCTCCCCGAGGGGGAAGTGCACCCCGAGGACGACGCTCAGCACCGCGTTCAGATGGGCGAGGTGCTGCCGCTCCTCTGCGCTGCGGATACCGCCGCCGCGCCGCTCGGCGATGATCGCGTCGCGGAACCGCGTCAGCTCGGCGGTCGCCTCCGAGAGCGTGTCGTCGTCGCGCTCGGGCTTGCGCGCCAGCACCGTGTCGAGGGCGGCGAGCGCCCGGTGCCCGCAATCCTGTCCGGGGGCGCTCACGACACCGCCTCCGGCCGCCGGAGCACGTCCGGACGGGCCTTGCGGCCGGGCCGGATGTTGCAGGTGATCGCCTTGGTGGTGTGGATGCTGGTGTTGGCGTCCCCCGTGATCGCCAGCAGCACGTTGGCGACGTCGCCCCGGGCGTAGCCCTGCCAGCCATAGACCCAGGGCATCCCGATCTGGTGGACCACCCGTCCGTCGATCCGGAACGGCTTCAGCCGCTCCGTCACCATCGCCTTGACCTCGACCTCGCCCCGCAGGGTCGAGATCACCGTCCAGCCGAGATGGTCGATCCCGAGTTCCGCGGCGAGTTCCGGCGAGATCTCCACGAAGGCCTCCGGCTGCAGCTCCGCCGTGTGCGGCATGACCCTCGTGGCGATGCCGCCGCAATGCATCTCGGTGAGGCGGAAGGTGGTGAACACATAGGGGAAGCGCGGGTCGGCGGTGGCGTGGAGTTCGTTGCCGGGCCGGCCCCAGAGCTTCGCCGTCGGGTTGCGCTGCTGCTTCGGATAGAGCGGGTTGCGCACCGGGCTCTCGATCGGCTCGTAATGGGTCGGCAGCGGGCCGTCCTTGAGGCCGGAGGGGACGAACAGCGCGCATTTGCCGTCCGCCTCCATGATGAACGGGTCGTCGCCGCCGAGCGCGTCCATGCCGTGCGGCCGCTTCGACCAGTCCGGGCGGTAATCGGGCCGCTTGTCGGCCAGGAAGTCCGGCACGTCGTCGCCGGTCCACTTGGCTTGCGCCTCGTCCCACCAGATCATCTTCTTGCGCTCCGACCAGGGCTTTCCGGCCGGATCCGCGGAGGCGCGGTTGTAGAGCGTCCGCCGGTTGAGCGGCCACGTCCAGGCCCAGCCGAGATGGGCGCCGGATTCCCCCGGCCCGTCCGGCCGGCGCGAACGGGACAGGTTCTTCCCCGCCTCCGGGAAGATGCCGCAATACATCCAGCCGCCGCAGGCCGTGGAGCCGTCGTCCTTGAGCTGGCGGTAATCCGGGACCTGCCGCCCGTCCGCCACGGTCCAGCCGTTGATCTCGCGCAGCACCGCCTCGGCGTCGGGCTCCTGCTTCTCGCCCTTGAGTTCGTAGTCCCAGGTCAGCGCCTGGATCGCCCGGTCCTTCGGCTCGGTGGAATCCCGGTAGAGCTCCTTCAGGCGCCGCCCGAGATGGACGATGAACCAGAGATCCGAGCGGCTGTCGCCCGGCGCCTCGCAGACCACGTCGTGCCACTGCACGAGGCGGCTCGTGTTGGTCACCGATCCGTCCTTCTCGCCCGGCATGGCGGCCGGCAGGAAGAACATCTCGGTGCCGATCTCCTCGGGCCGGACCTCGCCCTTGCGCACCCGGTGGCCCTGCTGCCAGAAATTGGCGGTCTCCGTCATGGCGAAGTCGCGCACCACCATCCATTCGAGGTTGGCGAAGCCGCGCTCGACGAGCTCGGAATTCACCGCCCCCACGGCCGGGTTCTGGCCCAGGATGAACTGGCCCTTCACCACCCGGTCCGACATCGCCATGGTCATCGGCTCCTGGGAGGCGTCGCCGGTGAGCTTGGGCAGGAACTGGTAGCCCCAGTCGTTCCCGGCCGTCGCGGTCTCGCCGTACCAGGCCTTGAGCAGGCTGATCACGTATTTCGGCATGTTCGACCACCAGCCCGTGGGCGGCGTCTCGGTCTTGAGATACCGGTCCAGGGTGGCGTGGTCGTGGAACACGTTCGGCTGCGGCAGGTAGGTCGGCAGCATGTTGTAGAGCGTCGGGATGTCGGTGGAGCCCTGGATGCTGACATGGCCGCGCAGCGCCATGATGCCCCCGCCCGGCCGCCCGACATTGCCGAGCAGCCCCTGGATGATGCTCGCCGCGCGGATGATCTGGACGCCGGTCGAATGGTGCGTCCAGCCGACCGCGTAGGTGAAGGCCCCGGTCCTCTCCCGCCCTGAATTCCGCGCAAAAGTCTCGGTGATGCGGACGAAGAGATCCTTCGGGCAGCCGGTCACCCGCTCGACCATCTCAGGGGTATAGCGCGCGTAGTGGCGCCTCATGATCTGGTAGACGCAGTTCGGGTGCTGCAGGGTCGGGTCCTGCGGCGGCGGCGACTTGGTCATGCTCTCGAAGGCCTCGCCCTCGTCCGACCCGCCTTCCTGCGACTGCACCCGGTGCTCGGCCACCGGCGAGGGCACGGTCTTGCCGGCATATTGCCACGTGTCCTGCGAGTAGGTCCCGGCCACCGGGTCGTAGCCCGAGAACAGGCCCTCGTTCTGCTCCGGGTCGCCGTAGCCCTCCTCGATGATGTGGCTGATATTCGTGTAGGCCATCGCGAAGTCGCGGAACCAGAGGTCGTTCTCCAGGATGTGGCGGATCATCCCGCCGAGGAAGGCGATGTCGCTCCCGGAGCGGATCGGCGCGTAGATGTCGGCGAGCGCGCTGGTGCGGGTGTAGCGCGGGTCGATGTGGATCACGGTCGCGCCGCGGCGCTGGGCCTCCACGACGAAGCGGAACCCCACGGGATGGTTCTCCGCGATGTTGGAGCCCATCTCGATGATGCAGTCGGAATTGGCGAGGTCCCACAGCGCCATGGTGGCGGCGCCGCGCCCGAAGGTGGTACCCAGACTGGGCACCGAGGACGAGTGNCAGATGCGGGCCTGGTTCTCGATGTTGACCATCCCGAGGCCGCCGCCGAACAGCTTCTTGATGAGGTAATTCTCCTCGTTGTCCATGGTGGCGCCGCCGAGGGAGCCGAGACCGAGGGTGTGGTTGACGATCCGGCCGTCCGGCAGGGTCTCGGCGAAGGTCTCGTCGCGGACCTGCTTGGTGAGCTGCGCGATGCGCTCCATCGCCCAGGCGAGCGGCCGCTTCTCCCAGCGGTCGGAATAGGGCGCGCGGTAGAGCACGTCGCTGATCCGCTCCGGCGAGAGCAGCATGCCGAGCGTGCCGGCGCCCTTCGGGCACAGGGTGCCCTGGTTGATCGGGCTGCGCGGATCGCCCTCCACGTGGATCGGCTTGCCGTTCTTGGCGTAGATCAGCTGGCCGCAGCCCACCGCGCAGAACGGGCAGACGCTGGTGCCGATCCGGTCGGCCTCCTCCAGGCGCGGGCGCAGGTTCGCGGAGGTCGTGCTGCGCGCCGCCTCCGCCATCACGCTCTGCCCGGCGAGCTGGCGCGGGAGCGACCAGTCCCGCACGAAGCCCGCCACCCTCTCCGTCAAGCGTCTGCGGATCGTCGCCATCGTGCCACCCGTTGCTCGGTCTTCGCGGGGTTAAGCCGGGCAGGCGGCCGTTTTGTTCCCGGCCTCGGCGCCGTCCTGGTGCCGTCTTGGCGCCTTCGGAAAGCAATCGCGCCGCAGGATCGGGTCAAGTTCGTATCGTGGCAGAAACTTCGGTGACATGCGGCGGTTGTCGGAGCAGCTGCGAGCTATTCCAGCCTGCAACGACCGCGCGCCCAGGGGACGAAGTGTGACGTATGTTAAAGAGGGCGTGGTCACCATCGTCCAGGAGAGCCGCTTCCAGCTCACGGACGATAACGGGATCGCGCACCTGTTCCTTCTGGACCGCAACGCCGGGGCCGAGCCGGCGCAGCTCGCCCCGCTCCAGGCCCGTCAGGCGCGGGTGCGCGTCACCTACGAGCAGGCCCGCAACCTGATCGGCCTCGTGGCCCGCTCGGTCAGCCTCCTTCCCCCTGCGGCCCGCTGAGGAGGCGTCAGCCCGTGAACATGCACCCCCGTGCCCTCGAGCACGCCACCTCCACCCTGGATCACGTGATCCCGAACGAATCCGAGCTCACCGCCGGGGCTCGGATCGTGCCGGGCCGGTCCTACGGCTTCTTCACCGACACCACCGTGTGCATCGGCTGCAAGGCCTGCGAGGTCGCCTGCAAGGAGTGGAACAACCTGCCGGCCGACAATCTCGGGCTCACCGGCCAGAGCTTCGACAACACCGGCGCCCTCTCGGCCAACACATGGCGGCACGTCGCCTTCGTGGAGAAATCCGGATCCCACGGCCTCCGGGACGGTCTGGACCAGAAGTTCCAGTCCGGCTGGCTGATGATGAGCGACGTGTGCAAGCACTGCCACAACGCCCCCTGCCTGGAGGCCTGCCCCACGGGCGCGCTGTTCAAGACGGAGTTCGACACGGTCGTGGTGCAGCAGGACATCTGCAACGGCTGCGGCTACTGCGTCCCGGCCTGCCCGTTCGGCGTGGTCGACGTCAGCACGGTGGACGGCAAGGCGCACAAGTGCACCCTCTGCTACGACCGCCTGAAGGGCGGCCTGGAGCCGGCCTGCGCCAAGTCCTGCCCGACCGACTCGATCCAGTTCGGCGAACTCTCCGATCTCCAGGTCCGGGCGGCCGAGCGGGTCGAGCACCTGCACGGCATCGGCGTGGAGAGCGCCTACCTGTACGGCACGCCCGATGCCCCCGGCGCCACCGGCGGTCTCGGGCACCTCAACGCCTTCTTCCTGCTGACCGACCGGCCGGAGGTCTACAACCTGCCGGCCGCCCCGACCCGGCCGGCGAACCGGGTGGCGCCGAGCCTCGCCACGGGCCTCGCCACGGTGGCGGCCCTGGCGCTGGCGAGCGCCTTCCTGTTCGCGCCGTCTCCGGAAGACCGCCGCGGAGGCCGCCGATGACCACCACGATCAGCCCGGACGCGGCTGCCGCCACGCAGGACGGGCCCGAGGACGCGCCCCGAATCCCCCGCCGGGCGACCGCGCCGCCCTCGGTCCACGGAAGGCCGAACCGGGCCGGCTGGACCGGGCCGACCTATTACGGCCGCTCCCAGCTCAAAGCCTCGCCCTTCGAGAACCCGGTGGTGGGCGGCTACATCTTCCTCGCCGGCCTGTCCGGCTCGGCCGCGGTGATCGCGGCGCTGGCCGACCTCCGGCAGGGCGCGGCGGCGGCGGCGCTGGTCCGCCGGGGGCGCTACCTCGCGCTGGTGGCCCCCATCCTCGGTGCGCCGCTGCTGATCTACGACCTGCACACGCCGAAGCGCTTCTACAACATGCTGCGGGTGGCCAAGCACACCTCGCCCATGTCGATCGGCACCTGGATCCTGATGGGCTTCACGGGGGCGGCCGGCCTCACCGCGGCGGCGCAGGCCGGCACCGACCTCTGGCCGCGGCTGCGGGGCCTGAACGGCCTCGCCCGCGCCGCCCAGGTGCCGACGGCGCTCACCGGCCTCGGCCTCTCGACCTACACGGCCTCGCTCCTCTCGGCGACCTCGACGCCGCTCTGGGCGGCGGCCCCGCGGAGCCTCGCCATGCGGTTCGGCGCCTCGTCGATGGCGTCCGCCGCCTCGGCGCTCGCCCTGACCGAGCCGGATCCGGACCACCGCCGGGCGCTGGAAGGCACGGCCGCGGCGGCGCTGGCGGTCGAGCTCGCCGGAGCGGCGATCGCGCACGCCACCTACCGGCGCACGGGGGTCGAAGGGGCGCTCAAGGGGAAGGCCGGCCGGGTGGAGCATATCGGGGCGACGCTCCTCGGCACCGCCCTCCCGCTCGGGATCCTGGCGGCCTCGCTGCTCACCCGCCGGGGGCTGCCGCGCCCGGTGACGGCGCTCGCCGCGGTGGCGACGCTGGCGGGCACGGCGGCCCTGCGGGTCTCGATCATGGCGGCGGGGGATCGCTCGGCCGAGGATCCGGACGTGAGCTTCCGGTTCAGCCAGCCCGAGAACCTGCCGGAGCGGTGAGCGGGAAAGCGCACGGTGCCCGTTGTCGTGCGCCTACGCTGTTCACGCATCGCGGTCTGAGGGACGGTTTCGATTGATCCGGATCGAAGCCCGCTGCGCCCTCCCTCCCCCGCAAAGGGGGAGGGAGGGCGCGGTGTCTGCCCGCCCAATCCGACGACGACCTGTGAATCCGCTAGCCCGACGGGCAGAGAGGGCCGGGCGGCGACCTCCATGGGCGCGGTTCTACATCGGGATTTCTCGATCAGATCGCCGGATTACGTGCCGACGGCACGGAAAATACGTATGACTATTTTCTCTTTCGACTTTGCCCGTCGTGAAATCTGAATAGCGCCGTATAAATCCCCAAGTGCCATCCGAGACAAGCTGGCCTTCCGCCTGTCTAGGGCCGCTCAAGCCCCTGACCAGATGGGGCGGATCGTCTCGTGAAGATTTGTTCCGCGCGAAGAGCAATTGCTCATACTTTCCCTGAACTTAGCATTAAGGCGCCCATTTTCGCCGCTCAAAGGCAGAATTTAACCTGAGTTGTTTCCTTCGGACCGAATTCCCGATCTACATAGCTTTAAATCCTCGCAGGGGAATATCGCACCTCGTGCCGGAATCCGTGCTCATCACCGGCGGCGCCGGCTTCATCGGCCGCCATCTCTCCCTCGCGCTGCTGCGTCGCGGCTACCACGTGCGGGTGCTCGACAGCCTGATCGAGCAGGTCCATGGCGGCGACAGGAACGGCGCCGAGGCGTTGCCACCCGAGGTCGAGTTCCAGGCCGGCGATGTTCGCGACGGCGCGGCGGTCGCGAAGGCCCTGCGCGGGATCGACCGGGTCGTGCACCTCGCCGCCGAGGTCGGCGTCGGCCAGAGCATGTACGCGGTCGAGCGCTACGTCTCGGTCAACGATTGCGGCACGGCGGTGCTGTTCCAGCAGCTGATCGAGGCCCCGGTGAAGCGGGTGGTGGTGGCCTCCTCCATGAGCATCTACGGCGAGGGGCTCTACCGCACCTCCGACGGCGGCACCGCCGAGGAGGTGGTCCGCCGCCCGCGCCGGCCCGGGGAGCCCTGGGACCCCCTCGACGCGCAGGGTCAGCCCATGCGGCCGATCCCGACGCCGGAATCGAAGCGCCCGGCTCTAGCCTCCGTCTACGCGCTGACCAAGTACACGCAGGAGCGCCTGACGCTGACGCTCGCCCCCGCCTACGGGATGGAGGGCGTGGCGCTCCGCCTGTGGAACGCCTACGGACCGGGCCAGGCGCTGTCGAATCCCTATACCGGCGTGCTGGCGATCTTCGCGGCGCGCCTCCTCAACGGCCAGCCGCCGATGATCTTCGAGGACGGCGAACAGCGGCGCGACTTCGTCCACGTGGAGGACGTCGCCCTGGCCTTCGCGCTGGCCCTGGAGCACCCGGCCGCCGCCGGTCAGGTCTACAACGTCGGCAGCGGCGAGGACCGCACGGTCAGCGAGGTCGCCCGGCTGCTCGCCCGCGCCATGGGCCGCGAGGGGATCGCGCCGGAGGTGACCGGTCAGGCGCGGCTCGGCGACATCCGCCACTGCATCGCCGATATCGGCAGGATCCGGCGGGAACTCGGCTACGCGCCGCGCCGCGACTTCACGGAGGGGCTCGCCGAACTCGCCGCCTGGGTGGCCGAGCAGCAGGCCATCGACCGGGTCGCGGAGGCGCGGCGCGAGCTCGAAGCGCGCGGTCTCGTCGCGTGAGCGGGCGGCCGATCCTCGTCACGGGCGGCGCCGGCTTCATCGGCGCCAACCTGTCGGACAGCCTCGCGGCCGACGGCCACGCCGTGATCGTCTACGACGCCCTGTCGCGTCCGGGCGTCGCCGCCAACCTCGACTGGCTGCGCCGCCGCCACGGCAGCCGGATCACCGCGATCGTCGCCGACATCCGGGACGCCGAAGAACTTGCCCGCGCGGTGGCGGAGGCGGGGGCGGTGTTCCACTTCGCCGCCCAGGTCGCGGTGACCACGAGCCTCGTGGCGCCCCGGGCCGATATGGAGATCAACCTCCTCGGCACCGTGAACCTGCTGGAGGCCCTGCGCGCCCTCTCGCGGCCGGTGCCGCTCCTCTACGCCTCGACCAACAAGGTCTATGGCGACCTGCCCGATATCGCGCTCGAAGCGGTCGGCGACGCCTACCTGCCGGCCGATGAGGGCCTGCGGGCGCGGGGCATCGGCGAGGCGCGGCCGCTGGACTTCCACACCCCCTACGGCTGCTCCAAGGGCGCGGCGGACCAGTACGTGCTCGACTACGCCCGCAGCTTCGGCCTGCCGGCGGCGGTGATGCGGATGAGCTGCATCTACGGCCCCCGCCAGATGGGCAACGAGGATCAGGGCTGGGTCGCGCATTTCCTGATCCGGGCGCTCGCGGGCGAGCCGGTCACGCTCTACGGCGACGGGCGGCAGGTGCGCGACATCCTGCACGTGCGCGACGTGGTGGCGGTCTACCGGGCGGCGCTCGCCCGCATCGACGCCGCTTCGGGTCACGCCTTCAACATCGGGGGCGGCCCCGGCAACGCCGTGAGCCTGCTCCAACTCCTCGACCATGTCGGCGCGCTGCTGGGGCGCCCGGTGGTGCGCGGCGTCCAGGACTGGCGCCCGGGGGACCAGCGCTACTACGTCTCCGACACGCGCCGGGCCTTCGGGACCCTCGGGCTCGCGCCCTTCCTGGACTGGCGCGACGGCGTCGCCGACCTCGCCGCCTGGCTCGCGGCCGAGCGCGCGCGGCCGGGCGCCGCCCCGATCGCGGGAGCGGCCGCATGAGGGTCGTGTCATGAGGGTCGCGCTCGTCAACCCGCCCTGGGACTACCGCAACAGCATCTATTTCGGCTGCCGGGAGCCGCACCTGCCGCTGGAACTCGGCTATTGCGCCGCCCTGCTGGCGTCCGCCGGCCACGAGACCCTGCTGGTCGACGCGCATCTCGAAGGCCTCTCCGCCGCGGTTGCCGCCGATCGCGTCGCGGCCTTCGCGCCCGCCATGACGGTGGTGGCGACCGCGCCGACCTACCTGTTCTGGCGCTGCGCCCCGCCGGAGCTGCGGGTGCCCCGCCTGTTCCTCGACACCCTGGCGGGCCGGGGCGGGGCCACCGTGGCGGTCGGGCCCCACGGCTCCGCGACGCCGCGGCCCGTCCTCGACAAGCTCGGCTGCGCCATCGTGGTGCGCGGCGAGTGCGAGGAGGTCGTCGCCCGCCTCGCGGGCCTGCCCGACCTGCGCCCGGAGACCCTGCGGGCCGTTCCCGGCCTCGCCTTCCGCGACGGCGATACGGCCGCGGTGACCGGCCCGCCCCAGGCCGGCCGCTTCACCGACCTGCCGGCCCTGCGCTGGCCGGATTCCTGGATCGCCCGGCACCGGCACCATCACCACCGGTTCGAGGCCGCGCCGGACGGCCCGGGCGCCGAGGTCGAGGCCTCGCGCGGCTGCCCCTATACCTGCTCGTTCTGCGCCAAGATCGATTTTCGCGATGCCTATCGGCGGCGGGATCTCGGGATCGTCCTCGACGAGATCGACGGGCTGATCGCGCAGGGCGTCACCTACGTCTATTTCGTCGACGAGATCTTTCTGCCGCAGAAGCCCCTTCTGGAAGCGCTGGTCGCGCGAAACATCCGCTTCGGGATCCAGACCCGGATCGACCTGTGGAAGCCCGACCTGCTCGATCTCCTCGGGGCCGCGGGCTGCGTCTCGATCGAGGCCGGGATCGAGAGCCTGACCGAGGAGGGTCGCGCCGCCCTCGACAAGAAGTGCCGCGCCTCGACCGACGATCTCGCCGAGCGCCTGATCCACGCCCGCCGCACCGTGCCCTTCGTGCAGGCGAACCTGATCGCGGTCGCGGGCGACGATCCCGATCTCGTCGCCGCGTGGCGCGACCGCCTGCGCGGCCAGGGCGTCTGGGCGAACGATCCCGTCCCGCTCTACCCCTATCCGAGCTCCCCCGATTACCGCCGCCTCTGGGGCCTGCCGGATGACCGGGCCTGGGAGCGGGCGCATGCCCATTACCTCGGCCAGTTCACGCAGTTCAGCGACATCCAGGACGAGCGCCCCCTCCCCCTCCCGGAGCTGGAGGCCGCATGCGGGTGCCGCTGAGCCAGTCCCGGGATCCGGCGCCCCACGTCCTGATGAGCGCGGATGCGGTGGGCGGCGTCTGGCCCTACAGCCTCGACCTCGCCGCCGGGCTGGTCGGCCGGGGCCTGACGGTGACGGTGGCGATCCTGGGACCTGCGCCCTCCGGGGCGCGGATCACGGCGGCCGAGGCGGCGACCGGCGCGCGCATCGTGGCCACCGGCCTGCCCCTCGACTGGACCGCCGGGACGCCGGAGGCCGTGCTGGACGCCGCGCGGGCGCTGGCGGAGCTTGCCCGCGCCATCGGGGCCGATTGCGTGCATCTGCACAGCCCCGCTTTGGCGCTGGCGGCGTTTCCCGTCCCCGTGGCGGCCGTCTGCCATTCCTGCGTGGCGACGTGGTGGGATGCCGTCGAGACCGGCCCCCTGCCTCCGGACCTCGCGTGGCGCCACGACCTCACCGCCCGGGGCTGCCGCGCCGCCGACGCCCTGCTGGCGCCGACCCGGGCGCATGCGCTGGCGACGGTCCGGGTCTGCGGCCTCGTGCAGCCGCCGGCGGTCGTCCGCAACGGGCGTGGTCTCAGCGGCCTGCCGCCCCGGGCTCCGGTCCCGCACGCCTTCACGGCCGGCCGCCTCTGGGACCGGGCCAAGAACGCCGCCGCCCTCGACCGCCTCGCCGGCCGCCTGTCCGCGCCGCTGCGGGCCGCCGGCCCGGTGGAAGGCCCGAACGGCGCCCGGGTCGAGACACGCCATCTCCACCGCCTCGGGCGGCTCGACGAGGCGGGCATCGCCGACGAACTCACCGGCCGGCCGGTCTTCGTGTCGCTCGCCCGCTACGAGCCGTTCGGCCTCGCGGTGCTGGAGGCCGCCGCCGCGGGCTGCGCCCTGGTGCTCTCCGACATCCCGAGTTTCCGCGAATTGTGGGACGGCGCCGCCGCCTTCGTGGGCGCGAACGACGATGAGGCCGCGGCCGAGGCCGTCCAGGGCCTCCTGGACGATCCCGCCCGGCGCGAAGCCGCCGGCCAAGCCGCTGCTACGCGCGCCGCCCGCTACGGGGTCGAGGCGATGACCGAGGGCGTGCTCGGGGTGCTGCGCGGCCTCCTCGACGCGGCGCCGGCCCGGCTCGGCGGAGCCGCCGCATGAGGATCGCCTACTTCACCCACTCGCTCGCCTCGTGCTGGAACCACGGCAACGCGCATTTCCTGCGCGGCGTCCTGCGCGAGCTGATGGCGAGCGGCCATGACGTCGCCGCCTACGAGCCCGAGGGCGCCTGGAGCCTCGAAAACCTGCTGCGCGACCACGGCGCGGCCGGGCTCGACGCCTACCGGGCGGCCTATCCGGAGCTCGCCTCCGACCGCTACGCCGCCATCGACGCGGTGGTCGAGCGCGTGGCGGATAGCGACCTCGTGCTGGTCCACGAGTGGAGCGATCCGGCCCTGGTGGCGGCCCTCGGCCGGGCCCGGCGCCGCGGGGCGCGCTACACGCTCCTGTTCCACGATACGCACCACCGGGCGGTGAGCGCTCCGGAGGAGATGTCCCGGTTCGACCTCTCCGGCTACGACGGCGTGCTCGCCTTCGGCGAGACGCTCGCGGCCGTGTACCGGGCGCAAGGCTGGGGCCGCCGCGCCTTCGTCTGGCATGAGGCGGCGGATACGCGGCTGTTCCACCCGCCGGCGGAGGAGCTGCCGGACCTGACACGCGCCCCCCCGTCCCCCTTTGCGGGGGAGGGTGGCCCCCGAAGGGGGTCGGGTCGGGACGTAGTCCCGCAAGGGGGGAGCGACGGTGCAGGATACGGCTCGGCCTTCACATCGGGCGAGGTTCCGGCTGAAGCGGCGCTCCCCTCTCCCCCCCTGCTTCGCAGGGTACCCTCCCCCGCAGAGGAGGGAGGGAGCGCGCCCGCCGGCCTGATCTGGATCGGCAATTGGGGCGACGACGAGCGCAGCGCGGAGCTCGAGACCTACCTGTTCCGCCCGGCCGCCGAGGTCGGCCTGCCGCTGGACATCTACGGCGTGCGCTACCCCGCTTCGGCGCTCGCGACCCTGAAGCGCTATGGCGCCCGCTATCACGGCTGGGCGGCGAACGCCGCGGCACCCGGCCTGTTCGCCCGCCATCTGGCGACGGTGCACGTGCCCCGGCGCTTCTACGTCGAGCGCCTGCCCGGCATTCCGACAATCCGGGTGTTCGAGGCGCTGGCCTGCGGCATCCCCCTGGTCTGCGCCCCCTGGGACGATGCGGAAGGGCTGTTCCGGCCGGGCGGGGACTATCTCGTCGCCCGCACCGGCGCCGAGATGGAGGGCCACCTGCGCGCCCTCCGGGCCGATCCCGGCCTGCGCCGCGCGCTCGCGGCCTCCGGCCTCGCCACCATCCGGGCACGCCATACCTGCGCGCACCGCGCCGAGGAACTGCTCACCATCGCCGCGAGCCTGCGGGCGCCCGCCACCCTGGAGGCCACCGCATGAGAATCGCCTTCTACGGCTCCTCCCTGCTGTCCTCCTACTGGAACGGCGCCGCCACCTATTACCGGGGCATGCTCGCCGCCCTGGCGCGGCACGGCCACACGATCACCTTCTACGAGCCCGACGCCTTCGACCGGCAGCAGCACCGGGACATCGAGCCCCCGCCCTACGCCGCAGTGAAAGTCTACCCGGCCACCATCGAGGCGGCCCGCGCGGTCATCGCCGAGGCGGCGCAGGCCGACGTGGTGGTGAAGGCGAGCGGCGTCGGCGTGTTCGACGACGAGCTGCTCCACGGGGTCATCGCGGCGTCCCGCCCGGAGGCTTTGCGGATCTTCTGGGACGTGGACGCCCCGGCGACGCTCGCCGAGATGCGCGCCGATCCCGGCCACGCGCTCCGCCGCGCCCTGCCCGATCTCGACCTCGTGCTGACCTATGGCGGCGGCCCGCCGGTGGTCTCGGCCTACGAGGGGTTCGGCGCCCGGGCCTGCATCCCGATCTACAACGCGCTCGACCCGGACACCCATTATCCGGTGCCGCCGGAGCCGCGCTTTGCCGCCGACCTCGCCTTCCTGGGCAACCGCCTGCCGGATCGCGAGGCGCGCGTGGAAAAATTCTTCCTCGCCGCGGCGGCCCGGCTGCCGGAGCGGTCGTTCCTCATCGGCGGCAACGGCTGGGAGAGCCGCGGCCTGCCGCTGAACGTCCGGCATCTCGGCCACGTCTACACGCGCGAGCACAACGCCTTCAACACGACGCCGCTCGCCGTCCTGAACATCGCCCGCGACAGCATGGCGGCGGTGGGATTCTCCCCCGCAACCCGGGTGTTCGAGGCGGCCGGCGCCGGCGCCTGCCTGATCACCGACGCCTGGGAGGGCCTGGGCCTGTTCCTCGACGAGGGCACCGAGGTGCTGGTCGCCCGGGACGGGCGCGACGTGGCCGACCATGTCGCATCCCTCACGCCCGAACGCGCCCGCGCCATCGGCGAGGCCGCCCGAAGCCGGATCGTGGCCGAGCACACCTATGGGCGCCGCGCCGTGGAGGTCGACGCGATCCTGCGCGCGGAAGCGGCCCGCAAGCGGGACGCCAACCAGCGGAGCGTCGCGTGAGCGCGGCCCCGATGCGCCTCGTCGTCTTGGGGCTCAGCCTGTCCTCGTCCTGGGGGAACGGCCACGCGACCACCTACCGGGCGCTGCTCAAGGCCTTCGCGGCAAGCGGCCACGACGTGCTGTTCCTGGAGCGCGACGTGCCCTGGTACGCCCAGCACCGCGACCTGCCCGATCCCGATTTCTGCGCCCTCGCCCTCTACGCCGACCTCGACGGGCTCGACGACCACCGCGCCGCCATCGCCGGGGCGGATGCCGTCATCGTCGGCTCCTACGTGCCGGACGGCATTGCGGTGGGCGCCCGGGTGCGCGACTGGGCGCGGGGCGTCACCGCGTTCTACGACATCGACACGCCGGTCACCCTGGCGGCCCTGGAGGCCGGCACCTGCGCCTATCTCGCGGCCGGGCAGATCGCCGATTACGATCTCTACCTGTCCTTCACGGGCGGCCCGATCCTGCGGCGCCTGGAGCGGGCCTACGGCGCGCCCGCGGCCCGCGCCCTCTACTGCTCGGTCGATCCCGACGCCTACCCGGCCCTCGACCGCCCGGCCCGCTACGATCTCAGCTACCTCGGGACCTACAGCCCCGACCGGCAGCCCACGCTGGAGCGCCTGCTGATCGAGCCGGCCCGGCGCGCGCCCGATCTGCGCTTCGCGGTGGCGGGTCCCCAATACCCGGCCGGCATCGACTGGCCCGCCAACGTGGAGCGGATCGAGCACCTGCCGCCCGACCGGCACCCTGATTTCTACGCGGCGAGCCGCTACACCCTCAACGTCACCCGCGCCGACATGATCCGGGCCGGCTGGAGCCCGAGCGTACGCCTGTTCGAGGCCGGCGCCTGCGGCACGCCGGTGCTCTCCGACCGCTGGGACGGCCTGGACACCCTGCTCGTCCCGGACCGGGAGATCCTGCTTCCCGAAGGCCCGGACGAGGTCCTGGCCATCCTGCGCGGGCGCTCCGAGGCGGACCGGCGGCGCCTCGGCACGGCCGCCCGCGCGGCGATCCTGGCGCGGCACACCGCCGCCGCCCGCGCGGCGGAGCTCGAAGGCTTCCTCGGCGCGGCGCGGGCGCAGCGGGCACCCGCCCCCGATCTCGCGATCATCGATCACTAGGCAGTCGGGAGAATGATGGTGGCAGCCAGGAGCGGTATCCGAGTCCTCGTCGCCGGCGGCGCCGGGTTCATCGGCTCGCATCTGATCGACGCGCTCCTCGCCGACGGCGCCCGCGTCACCTGCTTGGACAGCCTGCTCACCGGACGGCGGTCGAACCTCGCCCATCTCGCCCGCGAGCCGCGCTTCGACTTCGTGGAGGCGGACGTGACCGAGCCCCTGCCGGCCCTGCCGAAGGCCGCGTGGGTGTTCAACCTCGCCTGCGCGGCCTCGCCGCCGCACTATCAGGCCGACCCGGTCCACACGATGATGACCAGCGTGCTGGGCACCGGCCGGCTCCTGGAATACGCCTGGGATGGGGGCGCGCGCTTCCTCCAGGCCTCCACCAGCGAGGTCTACGGCGATCCGGAACGGCACCCGCAGCAGGAATCCTACTGGGGCAACGTGAACCCCACGGGGCCGCGGGCCTGCTACGACGAGGGCAAGCGCTCCGCCGAGACCCTGACCTTCGATTTCGAGCGCCGGCACGGCCTCGACATCCGCGTCGCCCGGATCTTCAACACCTACGGGCCGCGGATGCGCGCCGATGACGGCCGCGTCGTCTCCAACGTGATCTGCCAGGCGCTCGCGGGCGACGACATCACGGTCTACGGCGACGGCGCGCAGACCCGGTCCTTCTGCTACGTCAGCGACTTGGTGGACGGGCTGCTCCGGCTGATGGAAGCGGCGACCCCCCTCGACGGGCCGGTCAATCTCGGCAATCCCCACGAGATGACCGTCGGCGAACTGGTCGACCGCGTGGTGCGGATGACCGGGACGCCGTCCCGGATCGTGCGCCGGCCCCTGCCCGTGGACGATCCCCAGCGCCGCCGCCCCGACATCACCCGCGCCGAGACCCTGCTGGGCTGGTCGCCCAAGGTGCCGCTGGAAGCGGGGCTGGAGGCGACGATCGCGTGGTTCTCCCGCGAGATCGCCCCGCGCGCCATGCGTCCGCCGATCGAGGAGCGCGCCGTTGCCGCCGGCTAGAACAACTCCCGATCGCCGCGCAACGGGATCGTCGGCTGCGTCCATGCCGAAGCGGGCGCAGGTCCCCTCTCGCGTGCGGGAGAGGGACAGGGTGAGGGACGAGAACGTTCAGAAAACGGCGCGGCCTGTCCGCGCGTCTACGGCGTGCCCTCTCCGGAGACTTCTCATCCCCCACCCCTACCCTCTCCCGCACGGGAGAGGGGGGCCGTGGCGTCCGGCAAAGCCGTTGGTGCCTGACAGGCGTGTCCTACCCGGTGATGCGATCGGGCACGGCTCTGAACCCCACCCCGGGCGGCCGAGGCGGTGATGGCCCACTCTCCCATCCGCGTCGGCCTCGTCGGGATCGGCAACTGCGCGTCGTCCTTCGTGCAGGGGCTGCATCATTACCGCGACGCCGCCCCCGGGGACGCCGTGCCGGGCCTGATGTCGCCGGATCTCGGCGGATACCGGGTGGGCGACATCGCGGTGGTCTCGGCCTTCGACGTCGCCGCCGCCAAGGTCGGGCGCGACCTCGCCGACGCGATCCTGGCCGAGCCCAACAACACGCTGCGCTTCGCCGCCGTGCCGGAGACCGGCGTCACGGTCCGGCGCGGGCCGACCCTCGACGGGATCGGGCGCTATCTCGAAGGCGTGGTCGCGGAATCCTCCGAGCCGGTGGCCGACGTGGCGGAGGCTTTGCGGCGCACGGGCACGCAGGTGCTCGTCTCGTACCTGCCGGTGGGCTCGCAGGCGGCCACGGAATTCTACGCGGAATGCGCCCTGCAGGCCGGCTGCGCCTTCGTGAACTGCATCCCGGTCTTCATCGCGTCGAACCCCGAATGGGCGGCGCGCTTCGCCGCCAGGGGGCTGCCGATCGTCGGCGACGACATCAAGAGCCAGGTCGGCGCCACCATCGTGCACCGGGTTCTGGCCAACCTGATGCGCGAGCGCGGCGTGCGGCTCGACCGGACCTACCAGCTCAATTTCGGCGGCAACGCCGACTTCCTGAACATGCTGGAACGCGAGCGGCTGGAATCCAAAAAGCTCTCGAAGACCCGGGCGGTGACGAGCCAGCTCGATGCGCCGCTGGCGCCGGGCGACGTCCATGTCGGCCCGAGCGACCACGTTCCGTGGCTGACCGACCGGAAATGGGCGCATATCCGCCTGGAGGGCACGGCCTTCGGCGGCGCGCCGCTCAATATCGAGCTGAAGCTCGAAGTGTGGGATTCGCCGAACTCGGCCGGGATCGTGATCGACGCGGTGCGCTGTGCCCGGCTGGCCCTGGATCGGGGGCTCGGCGGGGCGCTGGAGGGGCCGTCGAGCTACTTCATGAAGTCCCCGCCCCGGCAGTTCACCGACGCGGAGGCGCGGGCGCGCACCCTGCGCTTCGTGGCGGGCGAGGGGGTGTGATGAGGGATGCTCCAGATCCGACACGCGCCTCTCCCTCCCCCGCAGAGGGGGGAGGGAGAGGCGCGGAGGCGTCGCGGAAATCCGCTTTTGCGCCGAGCCGCGTCGCCGCATGAGGCGGGTCATCCTCGTCCGCCACGGCAGTCATGACCGGCTGGGCCGGATCCTGTGCGGGCGCATGCCGGGCGTGTCCTTGAGCGCGACCGGCCGCGCCGAAGCGCAGGCCCTCGCCCGCCGCCTCGCCGGGAGCGGCGCCGGTACCCTGCTGGCGAGTCCCCGTGAGCGCACCGCCGAGACCGCCGCCCCGATCGCCGCCGCCCTCGGCCTCACGGTCGCGACCGAGCCCGACCTCGACGAGATCGCCTTCGGCGCCTGGACCGGCCGGACCTTCGACGCCTTGGCGGACGATCCCGATTGGACCGCCTGGAACACGGCCCGCGCCACGGCCCGCCCGCCGGGCGGCGAAGGCATGGCGGAGGCGCAGGAGCGCATCGTGCGGGTTCTCGACCGCTTCGCGCAGGACGGCGCCCCCGTCATCCTGGTGAGCCACGGCGACGTGATCCGGGCCGCGCTGCTGAAAATCCTCGGCCTCGGCCTCGACGCCTACGATCGCATCGTGGTCGATCCCGCCTCCTGCAGCGAGCTCGCCCTCTGGCCCGGCGGCGGCCGGGTCGTGTCGCTCAACGAACGGACCGCCCCATGAATGCCGCCGACATCACGGCCGCGGACTTGCGCCGGCAGGCCGACGCCCTCGGCCCCTGGTTCCACAACATCGACCTCGGCGACGGGGTCTGGACCGCCCCGGATCATTTCCTCGGCGATTATCCGGGGGTGAAGTGGCGCCGCTTCGCCGAGGCCATCCCCGCCGATCTCACCGGCCGGAGCGTCCTCGACATCGGCTGCAACGGCGGCTTCTACGCCCTTGAGATGAAGCGACGCGGCGCCGCCCGGGTGCTCGGGCTCGATTCCGACGACCGCTACCTCGAACAGGCCCGCTTCGCCGCCGCCCATCTCGGCCAGGACATCGAGTTCCGCAATCTCTCCGTCTACGATCTCGGCGCATTGGGCGAGCGCTTCGACATCGTGCTGTTCATGGGGGTGCTCTATCACCTGCGCCACCCGCTGCTCGCCCTCGACCTGATCCGCGAGCACGTGGCCGGCGACCTCCTGGTGTTCCAGTCGATGCTGCGCGGCAGCCGGGCCATCGAGCCGGTCGCCGAGGATTACGACTTCTGGGACATGGACCCGTTCGAGCGCCCCGGTTACCCGCGGATGCACTTCGTCGAGCATTCCTACGCGCACGACTGGACCAACTGGTGGATCCCCAACCGGGCCGGCATCGAGGCGATGCTGCGGGCGAGCGGTTTCCGCATCGAAGCCCAGCCCGAGGCTGAGGTCTATCTCTGCCGCACCGCGCCGGTCCCCTACGGCGTGGGGGCCGCCTATCCGGCGCGGTCGAAGTCCGGGGAACGCGGGGGAACGCGATGATCGACTCGGTGATGCTCTGGAACGAGCCCAACAACAAGTCGCACTGGGACCCGGAGATCGACCCCGACTGGCTGCTCTTCGCCGAGATGGCCAAGGCGGCGGGCCACGCCGTCCGGGACGCGAACCCGCACCTGATCCGCGTGCTCGGCGGCATCTCGCCGATCGATCCGATCTTCATCCGCAACATGGAGGCCCGGGGCGTGCTCGACGCCGTCGACGCGGTGGCGGTCCACGGCTTCCCCCTCGACTGGAACCTGTGGTCGATCCACGACTGGCCGGCCAAGCTGGAGGAAATCCGCGCGGTCACCGACCTGCCGGTCTGGGTCTCGGAGGTCGGCGTCTCGACCTTCGGGGCCGAGGAGGTTCAGGATTGGGGTCTGCGCCGGACCCTGGACCTGCTCTCCGGCCGGGCGCCCAGGATCCACTGGTACAGCCTCTACGACCTGCCGCGGGAATGGGAGGCCACCACCCGCCACAAGGAGGCGGAGGGGTCTTCCTATTACCGGCACTTCCACATGGGCCTGCTGCGCCAGGACGGCACCCCGAAGATCGCCCTGGAGAGCTTCGCCCGCCACACCCCCGAGATCGGCCTGTGCCAGTGGTTCCACTTCGAGGATCACCGGCTCGACGAGGCGGTCTCCTGGATGAAGCGGCTGGGGGTGCGCTATCTCCGCACCGGCCTGTCCTGGGCCGACAGCTTCCGCCCCGGGGCGCTCGACTGGTTCGACCGGCAGATGGACGCCCTGAAGGATTTCGACGTCACCGTCACCTTCTGCTTCACCCCGGAGCACCGGGGGATCTCGCCCCACCACACCAGCGCGCCGCTGGTCCGCGCCGAATACGCGGAGTTCTGCGCCGCCATGGTCCGACGCTATGCCCCCGCTTCCGCCGGAAGTGACAACATAGATTGACGCCCGCCCCAGGCGGGGCGGCTATCCCTCGTGCCGGCGCCGCAGCGCGCCCGACCCGTTTCCGGCCTCGCGGAGGTGGACCCGCGGAATGGTGCAGATCTTCCGTCCGGGCGCCGATACGGTCGCCCGGGTCGTCCTCGCCTCCATCGCGGCGGCGCCGATCCTGTCGGTCGGCCTCGCCTACGCGGTCTGGCGCTCGCCCTACGCCACACAGCAGGAGGTGACCCGCGAGCAGCCGGTGCCGTTCAGCCACGAGCACCATGTCGGCGGCCTCGGGATCGATTGCCGCTACTGCCACACCTCCGTCGAGCAGGCCGCCTTCCCGGGGATCCCGCCCACCGAGACCTGCATGAGCTGCCATTCGCAGATCTGGACCAACGCGCCGATGCTGGCGCCCGTGCGGACCAGCCTCGCCGAGGGGCGGCCGCTGGAATGGCGCAAGGTCCACACCCTGCCCCACTACGTCTACTTCAACCACTCCGTGCATGTGGCCAAGGGCGTCGGCTGCACCACCTGCCACGGCGAAGTCCAGACGATGAAGCTGATCCGGCAGGTGGCCCCGCTCACCATGGGCTGGTGCCTCGACTGCCACCGCGACCCGGCCCCGAACCTGCGCCCCCGCGAGGCGGTGTTCGACACGAACTGGACGCCACCGCCCGACCAGAAGACAATCGGCGCGCAACTCGTGAAGGCCTACCACATCAAGAGCCCCGAGAGGCTCAGCGAGTGCTCCATATGCCACCGCTGAGCGCCCCCTCCCGCCGCGAGGCCCTGGGCCTGCTCTCCGCGGGCATCGCTTCGGGCCTCGGTGCCTGCGCGAAGCCCTCGGAAGAACTCGTACCCTACGTGGTACAGCCGGAGCTGCTGCTGCCCGGCGTGCCGGCGCGCTACGCCACCGCCCTGTCGCTCGGCGGCTGGGCCCGGGGTGTCCACGCCATCGCGGTGGACGGGCGGCCGATCAAGATCGAGGGCAATCCCCTGCATCCGGCGAGCCTCGGGGCCACCGACGTCTTCGCCGAGGCTGCGATCCTCGACCTCTACGATCCCGATCGCGCGCGCACCGTGACCGAGCGGGTGAGCGGCATCGCCTCCTGGGACATGGTCGAGCGGGCGCTGGCCGCGCCCCTGGCGCAGACGCGCCGGGAGAAGGGCAAGGGCTTCCGCCTGCTGACCGGGCACGTCACCTCGCCGACCCTGCTGCGCCAGATCGCGGCCCTGCTCCAGGCGATGCCGGAGGCCATCTGGCATGTCCACGAGCCCCTGGACGATGCCGCCGCCCTGCGCGGGGCGGAGCTCGCCTTCGGCCGCCCCCTGCGCCCCCTGCCGGATCCCGGCCGGGCCGAGATGATCCTCTGCGTCGGCGCCGACCCGCTCGGGCCGGGCCCGGACCAGATCCGGTTCGGCCGCGCCTTCATCGACCGCCGCCGCGACCCGGCCCGGTTCGGCCGGCTCTACGTGGCCGAGACCGCGCTGACCCAGACCGGCATCAAGGCCGATGCCCGCTGCGCCCTGCACCCGGCCGACGCGGCCGGCCTGCTGGCCGCCCTGGCCAACGCGCTTGGTGCGGCCCTCCCCGCCCCGGATCTGCCGCCGGAGGCGGCCCGGTTCGCCGCGGCCGCCGCGGCGGATCTGCGCGGGGCCGAGGGCCGCGCCCTCGTCCTGGTCGGCGACGCGCTGCCGCCGGAGCTGCACGCGCTCGGCCACTGGATCAACGGCCGGCTGAAGGCTCCCGTGACCTACACGGCCCCGCTCGACCTCGCGGGCGACCGCGCGCCCGCCGATCTCGCCACCCTGGCGGCGGATCTGGACAGCGGCGCGGTCTCCTGTCTCGCCATCCTCGGCTGCAACCCGGTCCAGACGGCGCCCGCCGACCTCGCCTTCGCGGAGCGGATCGGCCGGGCCGGCTTCTCGGTCCATGCCGGGCTGCACGGCGACGAGACCGCCGGGGCCACCCACTGGCACCTGCCGCTCGCCCACGCGCTGGAGAGCTGGTCGGACCTGCGCGCCCGCGACGGCACCGCGAGCCTCGTCCAGCCGCTCGTCCGGCCCCTCTACGGCGGCCGCTCGGACCACGAGATCCTGTCGCTGCTGGCCGGCGAGCCCGCCACCGCCGGCTACGACCTCGTCCGGGCGACGTGGCACGATCAGGGCGGCGGCGATTTCGAGGGCTGGTGGCGCAAGGCGCTCCACGACGGGGTGATCCCCGACAGCGCCGCCAAGCCGGTCGAGCCCGGCGCGGCGCGATTGCCGAGCCTGCCCAAGCCCCCGGATCCCGGCTTCGCGGTCGAGCTGCGCGCCGATCCCTGCCTGTATGACGGCCGCTACGCCAACAATGCGTGGCTTCAGGAATGCCCGAAGCCGGTCTCCAAGCAGGTCTGGGGCAACGCCCTGGCGGTCTCGCACGCGGAGGCGGCCCGGCGCGGGCTCGAGGCCGGCGACGTGGTCGTCCTCGGGCTGGGCGGGCGGCAGATCGAGGCGCTGGTGGCGGTGGAATCGGGCGTCGCCGACGGGGCGGGCGCCCTGACCCTCGGCTATGGCCGTCCCCGGGCCGGCGCCATCGGCAACGGAATCGGCGCGGACGGCTACCGCCTCGCCACGGTGGCAGCCCCGCGCCTGCTTCCCGGCGTGAGCCTCGACAGGACCGGCCGACAGGGCGAGGTGCTGCGCACCCAGAACTACACGCAGATCGAGGGGGAGACCAAAAAGCTCTTCCGGCAGATCGTCTTGGCCGATCTTCCTCAGGCAAAGCCGAAAGGCATCGGCGCCGACCGGCCGACCCTGCTGGACCCCTGGACAGGGGACGCCGACGGCCATGCCTGGGCGATGGTGATCGACACCCAGGCCTGCATCGGCTGCAACGCCTGCGTGGTCGCCTGCCAGTCCGAGAACAACGTGCCGATCGTCGGGCCGGAGGAGATCGCCCGGGGCCGGATGATGCACTGGCTGCGGGTCGATCTCTACGATTCCGGCACGCCCGAAGCGGTCAATGCGGGGTTCCAGCCGGTGCCGTGCATGCATTGCGAGCACGCGCCCTGCGAGCCGGTCTGCCCGGTGGCGGCCTCGGTCCATGACGGCGAGGGGCTCAACCTTCAGGTCTACAACCGCTGCGTCGGGACGCGCTTCTGCGAGGCGAACTGCCCCTACAAGGTGAGGCGCTTCAACTTCTTCGGCTATGCCGACGGGCAGCCCTACGCCACGATGGGCGCCGAGAGCATCAAGGCGCAGCACAACCCGAACGTCACGGTCCGCGCCCGCGGCGTGATGGAGAAGTGCACCTACTGCATCCAGCGGATCGCCAACGAACGGCAAGCCTCCGAGCGCGACGGGCGGCCGATGGGCGCGGTCGCCACCGCCTGCCAATCCGCCTGCCCGACGAGGGCGATCACCTTCGGCGACCTCGCCCAGCCCGATGACCCGATCCGCGCCCTGCGCCAGGACCCCCGCCACTACGCCCTGATGGAGGAGCTGAACACGCGGCCGCGCACCACCTACCTCGCCGACCTGCACGCCCCGAACCCGGATCTCGGGGGCCGGACATGAGCGGCGGCGGCCAGGCCCATCGCTGGATCGCCCCGGCGCAGCTCAGCCACGGCGCGATCTCGGCGGCGATCGCCGACCCGATCCAGAAGCGCGGGCCCGGCAAGCTCTGGTTCTACGCGCTGCTCGCCACCCTGCCCTTCGTGCTGGTGACCCTCGGGGCGATCGGCGCGGTGCTCACCGTGGGGATCGGGCTCTCGGGGGTGAACACCACCGTGGTGTGGGGCTTCTCGATCGCCAACTACGTCTGGTGGATCGGCATCGGCAATGCCGGCACGCTGATCTCGTCGATGCTGCTGCTCACGCGCCAGCGCTGGCGCGCCTCGATCAACCGCTTCGCCGAGGCGATGACCCTGTTCGCGGCCGGGATCGCCGGGATCTTCCCGATCATCCATCTCGGGCGGCCGCTCTACGCCTACTGGCTGGCGCCCTACCCCAACACCATGGATCTCTGGCCGCAATGGCGCTCGGCCCTGGTTTGGGATTTCTGGGCGATCCTCAGCTACATCCTGTTCTCGGCCCTGTTCTGGTTCACCGGCCTGCTGCCCGACCTCGCCACGATGCGCGACCGGGCCACCACCCGGCGGGGCCAGCTGATCTACGGCGCCCTGGCGCTCGGCTGGCGCAACTCGGCCCGGCACTGGCAGGTCTACGAGACCTACCACAAGACCATGGCGGCGCTGGCCGTGCCGCTGGTCTGCTCGGTCCACTCGATCGTCGGCCTCGACTTCGCGGCGAGCCTGATGCCCGGCTGGCAGGAGAGCATCTTCCCGCCCTACTTCGTGGTCGGCGCGATGTATTCCGGCTTCGCCATGGTGGTGGTGATCGCGATCTTCGTCCGCTGGGGTTTGCGGCTCCAGTCGGTGATCACGCCGGCCCATTTCGACGTCATGGGCAAGGTCATGCTGTTCGCCAGCGTGGTCATGACCCTGTCCTACGCCACCGAATGGTTCATGGCCTGGTACGGCGGCGAGCATCCCGACCGGGACGTGGTCCGCTACTTCTTCGAAGGCGACTATCGCTGGTTCTACTATGCCCTGATCGCCTGCAACTGCGTCGTGCCGCAGGCCCTGTGGTTCCCCTTCGCGCGCCGCAACCTCTGGGTGCTCGCCGGGATCTCGGTGGTGATCAATATCGGGATGTGGCTCGAGCGCATCCTGATCGTGTGGAACACGCTCTCGCACGGCCACGCGATGAGCCTGTGGCGGACCTACCATACGAGCCTCTACGACCTCGCGATCCTGTTCGGGCCGCTCGGCCTGTTCGTGCTCGGCTTCCTCGTGCTGGTGCGGATCTTTCCGATCGTCTCGATGCACGAGGTCCGGCAGATCAGCCACGATGAGGGGGCGGCCGCATGAGCGCGCCCCTGCTCGCCGAGTTCGAGACCCCCGAGGCCCTGGTCCGCGCCCTGCGGCTCGCCCGGGCCGACGGCCACCGCCTGCTCGATGCCTTCACGCCCTTCCCGCTGGAGGAGCTGTCGGGCGCCCTCCCGCCGCCGCGCAACCCCGTGCGGCTCGTCATGGCGGTGGCAGGCTTCGGATCGGCGGCCGCGATGTACGGGCTGCAATGGTACAGCGCGGTCGTCGATTACCCGCTGAATTCCGGCGGGCGGCCGCTCCATTCCTGGCCGGTCTTCACCCTGGTGCCCTTCGAGTTCGGCGTCCTGGCGGCGGCGGTGGCGGGCTTCGCCACGCTGCTCTGGGCCTGCGGCCTGCCGCGGCTCAACCATCCGGTCCACGACAGGCCGCATTTCGAGCGGGCGAGCCAGGACCGGTTCCTGCTCCTCGTCGCGCCGAAGGACGGGCCCGCGCCCCTGCGCCGGCGGCTGGAGGAGGCCGGCGCGCTGCTCGTCTCGGAGATGTACGGATGAGGCGCGCGCTCCTCCTCGCGGCCCTTCCGGCCCTCTGCCTTGCGGCCTGCGACGACCCGTCGATGCGGGTGCAGAACCGCTACGAGGTCTACGGGAAGGCGCCGCTCTTCCCGGGCGGCGCCGAGACGCAGACGCCCCCCGCCGGGACCGTCGCCCAGGGGGATGCCGCCTACGCGGCCGGCCTCGACACGCCGCCCCCTCTCGACGCGGCTTTGCTCGCCCGCGGCAAGGCGCGCTACGAGGCGATCTGCACCCCCTGCCACGGCTATTCCGGCCACGGCGACGGCATGGTCGTGCAGCGCGGCTTCCCGCCCCCGCCCTCCTATCACGAGGACCGCCTGCGGGCGGCGCCGGCCCGGTACTTCGTCGACGTGATCACCAAGGGCTACGGCGTGATGTACCCCTACGCCAACCGGGTCGCGCCCCGGGACCGCTGGGCGATCGCCGCCTATATCCGGGCGCTCCAGCTCTCGCAGGGCGCCCGCGTCGCCGAGGTGCCGGGCCTCGCGGAGCACCTGCCATGATGGAGGCGATCGCCCGCGGCTGGCTGGTGGCATGGCTCGTCTGGAGCGCGGTGCCCGCGGGCAGCCTCGTGCTGATGCTGATCCACCGGGTGACCGGCGGCCGCTGGGGCGAGGCCCTGGCCCCCGCCCTGCGGCCGGCCGCTGCGCTGATGCCGCTCGCGGCGCTGACCTTCCTCGGCGTGGCGCTCGCCCTGCCGGCCCTCTACCCCTGGGCCGCCGATCCCGGCACGGTGAAGCCGGACATCGCCGCGCTCTACCTCGACCCGGCCCTGTTCGACCTGCGGGCGGCGGTCACGCTCGTCGGCTGGTCGGTCCTCGCCCTGCTGTGCCTCGCCGGCCGCTGCTCCCCCCTCGCGGCGGCGCTCGGCCTCAGCTTCTACGGGCTGACCATCAGCCTCGTGGCTCTGGACTGGATCCTCTCGGCGGAGCCGCACTTCACCTCCTCCGCCTTCGCCGCCAATGTCGCCCTCCACCAGATGCTCGCGGCCCTCGCCTGGGCCGCGGTGGCGAGCCCGCCGGGGCTCGACGCGAAGCGCGCCTCCGACCTCGCCGGGCTGATCCTCGCGACCCTGCTCGGCGTCCTCTACATGAGCCTGATGTCCTACATCGTCGCGTGGTACGGCGACCTGCCCGAGAAATCGGTCTGGTACCTGAAGCGCGGCACCGGCCCCTGGATCGCCGTGCTGCTGGCCGCGCTGGCAAGCGGCGGGCTCCTGCCCTTCGCGGCCCTGCTGTTCGCCCGGATCCGGCGGAGCGCCGCCGCCCTGCGGGTGGTCGGCCTCCTCGTTCTGGTCGGCGTCGCCCTGCACCTCGCGTGGTACGTGCTGCCCGCCTACGAATCCGGCGCGGGGCCGGCCGCGGCCTGCGCGGTTCTCGGCGTCGCGCTGCTGGCCCTGCTGTCGGTGCCGGTCGGCCGCCCTCTCGCCCGCCGCCTGTCCCGGATCCGGCCCGCCGGGAGGCCGCGCCATGCCTGATCAGGCCTCCCCCGTGGCCGACGGCCAGCTGCATACCGGCGTTCACGACGACGCGGTGGGCCACGCCCGGCCCGGCACCGAGGCGCCCGCCCTGGCGCTGCGCCCGGTGCTGCTCACCGGCCTGTTCATCGTGGTGTTCGTCGCCGCGACGCTCGCGGGCCTGCGCCTCTACTACACGGCGACCGTCGACCTGCCGCTGATGCGGCCGCCCCGCAGCTTCGCGCAGCCGCAGCTGCAGCGGGCGCCCGCGCGCGACCTCGACGCCCTGCTCCGGGACCAGAAGGGGCGGCTCGAAGGCTACGCCTGGATCGACCGCGACAGGGGCATCGCCCGGATGCCGATCGAGGCCGCCATGGCCCGCCTCGCCGCGGAGGGCGATGCCGGCTTCGCCGCGCCGGTCCAGCCCGAGCAGGTGCCGCCGCTCGGCAGCCGCGGCGGCGCGTCGAGCGCCCTGCCCTCGCCCGACGGGCAGCCCGGCACCCAGCAGCGCGCCGCCTCCGACGGGGCGCAGTGATGGGATCCCTCATGCCCGCCTGGCTGATGCCGGTCGCCGCCTCGACGCAGGCCGCCAAGGTCGACCGGATCTTCATCGGCCTGACCCTGGTCTCGGCGGTGATCGTGCTCCTCGTGGTCGGCCTCGTGGTCACCTTCGCGATCCGCTTCCGCCGCGGCTCGAAGGCCGACCGGGGCCCGCTCCCCGAGGTGGTCTCCCGCGAGTTCGAGATCGGCTGGACCGCGGCCACGCTGTTCGTGTTCGTCTTCATCTTCTGGTGGGCGGCCTCGGCCGAGATCGGCGCCTTCTCGCCGCCGAAGGACGCTCTGGAGATCCACGTCGTCGGCAAGCAGTGGATGTGGAAGACGCAAGGATCCAACGGCGCCCGGGAGATCAACGAGCTGCACGTGCCCGTGGGCGTGCCGGTGCGCCTCGTCCTGACCTCGCAGGACGTGATCCATTCCTTCTACGTCCCGGCCTTCCGGCTGAAGCGCGACGCGGTGCCCGACCAGACCACCGAGGCGTGGTTCCAGGCGACCAAGACCGGCACCTTCCAGCTCATGTGCAGCGAGTATTGCGGCACCGACCATGCCCGCATGCTCGGCCGGGTGATCGTGATGGAGCCGCAGGATTACGCGGCGTGGCTCTCGGCCCAGCCCGAGGGCGACGACCTCGCCCACCAGGGCGAGCGGCTGTTTTCCGAGAAGGGCTGCTCCGGCTGCCACGCGCCGGGCTCCTCCGTGCATGCGCCGAGCCTCGCCGGCATCTGGGGGCAGGCCGTGCAGCTCGACGGCGGCAAGCTCGCCACCGTCGATGCCGCCTATATCCGCGACTCGATCCTGCAGCCCGCCCGGGACATCGTGGCGGGCTACGCGCCGGTCATGCCGAGCTTCAAGGGGCTGCTCTCGGACGGCGAGATCCAGGCGCTGACCGCCTATATCCGCTCGCTCGGCGCCGGGCCGCGGGAGATCCGCACGCCGGGCGTGCCGCCGCTGTCCTCGCGGGTGCCCGGCGCCCAGCCCGCGCGCAGCCCCGCCATGGTGCCGGGCGCCCCCGTCCTCGACACCCCGGCGCCGGCCGGACCGGCGGTGCGCCCGTGACCGCCATTGCAGCATCGCGAACCGGAGTGCGCCCATGAGCACGCGCGTCGCCGAGAGCCCGGCGAGCCTCGCCGATCCGGACGAGCTCGCCCTCGGCCTGCCCGAGAGCTACCTCTCGGCCGGCAGCACCCTCGGATCGTGGCTCACCACCACCGACCACAAGCGGATCGCGATCCTCTACGCCCTGTCGGTGACGCTGTTCTTCTTCATCGGCGGCGTGGCCGCCACGATGGTGCGGCTGGAGCTGTTCACGCCCCAGGCCGACCTCGTCGGCGCCGACACCTACAACAAACTGTTCACGCTCCACGGCGTGATCATGGTCTGGTTCTTCCTGATCCCGTCGATCCCCACCACCTTCGGCAACTTCCTGCTGCCGCTGATGATCGGCGCGCGGGATCTGGCCTTCCCCAAGCTCAATCTCGCGAGCTGGTATCTCAACGTCCTCGGCGGTCTGACCACCACGGCCGCCGTGCTGGCGGGGGGCATCGACACCGGCTGGACCTTCTACGTCCCCTACTCCACCACCTTCTCCAACACCGCCGTGACGGTGGGCGTGATGGGGGTCTTCATCTCCGGCTTCTCGACGATCGCCACGGGGGTGAACTTCATCGCCACCACGCACCTGCTGCGGGCGCCCGGGATGACGTGGTTCCGCCTGCCGCTGTTCGTCTGGGCCATGTACACGACGAGCATCATCTTCGTGCTGGCGACGCCCGTCCTGGCGCTGACGCTGATCCTGGTCGCGGCCGAGCGGACGCTCGGGCTGCCGATCTTCGATCCCGCCCGCGGCGGCGACCCGATCCTCTACCAGCACCTGTTCTGGTTCTACTCGCACCCGGCCGTCTACATCATGCTCCTGCCCGGCATGGGCATCGTCTCGGAGGTGATCACCTGCTTCGCGCGGCGGCGGATCTTCGGCTACGAGTTCATGGTCTACGCCCTGGTGGCGATCGCGGTGATCGGCTTCTTCACCTGGGGCCACCACATGTTCACCTCAGGGATGTCGCCCTACGCGGCCCTGATCTTCTCGTTCCTGTCCTTCGTGGTCGCCGTGCCCTCGGCCATCAAGGTGTTCAACTGGACCGCCACGCTCTACCGCGGGCAGGTCGGGTTCGAATCGCCGATGCTCTACGTGCTGGGCTATATCGGCCTGTTCACGGTGGGCGGCCTGACCGGGCTGTTCCTGGCCTCGATCCCGATCGACGTCCACGTGCAGGACACCTACTTCGTCGTCGCGCATTTCCACTACATCATGGTCGGCGCGACCGTGTCGGCCTACTTCGCCGGCCTGCACTTCTGGTGGCCGAAATTCACCGGCCGCATGTACCCGGAGACCTGGGCGAAGTTCGCCGCGGTGCTGATGTTCTTCGGCTTCAACCTGACCTTCTTCCCGCAATTCATCGCGGGCTATCTCGGCATGCCGCGGCGCTACCACGTCTATCCGCCGGAATTCCAGGTCTGGAACGTGCTCTCCTCCTCGGGCGCCGCGGTGCTGGCCGCGGCCTACCTGATGCCGCTCGGTTACCTGACGTGGTCGCTGTTCTTCGGCGCCCGGGCGGTGAACGACCCGTGGAACGCCTCGGGGCTGGAATGGCGCACCACCTCGCCGCCGCCGCGGGACAACTTCTTCGGCCGCCCGGCGGTGCTCGGCAAGCCCTACAACTACCATCCGGAGGGTGCGGAGCCGGTGCACGACCAGCCGCGCATGCCCTCGCAGGGCTCGCTGACATGAGCGACCCCGCGATCGCCACCGAGGCGCTGCTGCGCGAACCCTGGGATGGCCTGAAGCTCCCGGAGGAGCAGGCGCTGTCCTATCAGCGCACCGGCGCCACCTTCGGCATCTGGATCTTCATCGCCAGCGAGGTGCTGTTCTTCGGGGCGCTGTTCCTGTTCTACACCGCCGTGCGGGCCGAGCACGCGGAGGCCTTCGCGGCCGCCGCCCGCGAGACCAACATCGTGTACGGCACGGTGAACACCGCGCTCCTGCTGACCAGCGGCCTGACCGCGGCGGCCGCCTCGCGGGCCTCCGAGCACGCCGCCCTGATCCGGCTGACCCGCTGGTGCCTCGTGGCCACCGCTCTGCTCGGCCTCGCCTTCCTGGTGGTGAAGGGGCTGGAATACCGCGAGGACATCGCCGAGCACCTCGTGCCGGGGCCGGGCTTCAAGCTGCCGGAGGCGTCCGCGCAGCTGTTCTTCGGCTTCTACTGGCTCTCGACGGCGATCCACGGGATCCATCTGATGATCGGCATCGGCCTCGTGGCGCGGCTGATCGTGATCGGCTGGCGCCATCCGGAGCGCATCCCCGGCAATCCGCAGGTGGAGGTCACCCTGCTCTACTGGGGGTTCGTCGACATGGTCTGGCTGTTCCTCTACCCGGCCCTGTATCTCGCGGGGCGGTCCGGATGAGCGCCCCCGTCTCCGCGGGCGCCGTGTGGCGCCGGGTGCTGCCGGTCTGGCTCGGCCTGATGGCGCTGCTGGCGCTCGCCTGCGCGGCCGCCTACGCGCCGCTGGGGCCCTGGACTGTGGCGGTGAGCTTCGGCATCGCCGCCACGCAGGCCCTGCTCGTCGCCCTGCTGTTCATGCGCCTGGACAGCGCGAGCGCCCTGATCCGGCTCACGGCGGCCTGCGGGCTGTTCTGGTCTGCGATCCTGTTCTCGCTCAGCCTCGCCGACGTGCTGAGCCGCCTCACCCGGACCTGAGCGACAGCATCCTGGGATCACAGGATCGTGTGACGGTCCTCACCCGGATGGGGGATGCGCCGCTCCGCCGGGACCCCTACGGTCAAGACGTACTCCGAGGTACGAGACCCCCCTTTACGAGACCCCCTTGCAGCCCGCCCGGCCCCGCCGCGGCGGGCTTCTTGTCGCCGACGCGACGCCTCGCGATGACCGCGGGGCGATGCCGCTTCCGGAGCCTGCTCGCCAGACGATCCTCATATTCGAGGATCTGTTCGCGCTTTGATGCGGCTTTATCTCACATTGAGTCGCCTTTAGACTGGATCACGACGGCAACGCGGGGAGCGCCGCCCCGGCCGGCCGGAGGTGACGATGGGCCAGACGACGATCAAGGACGTCGCGCGGCGGGCCGGCTTCAGCTTCCAGACGGTGTCGCTGGTCCTGAACCACCCCGAGAAGGTCGCCCGGACCACCCGCGCGACCATCGAGGCGGCCATGCGCGACCTCGATTTCGTGCCGAGCCTCGCGGCCCGCGCGCTGCGCAAGAAGCCGAGCCGCAGCATCGCCTGCGTGTCCTGCTTAGGCGCCGAGACCGTGGATGACGGGCCGGATCCGGCGCCGGAGGAGGACCAGGGCCTCGTGCTGCAGGCCTTCGCGCAGGTGACCGACCAGCACGGCTACACGCTGATCCACCGGCGCTGCCGCAGCGGCGACCCGGACAGCCTGGCCCGGATCGCGAGCCTCGTGAGCGAGGCCCGGGCCGACGGGCTGGTGATCTTCGCCGAGCGGCGGGACGATCCGCTGATCGCGCTGCTGCGGGCCAAGCGCGTCCCGTTCGTGGTGTTCGGCCTCGACGTGCCGGGCGCGCATTGTGCCGCGCGGGCCGAGCGCGACGCGGTCCACGAGGCCGTCGCCTACCTCGCGCGGACCGGCAGCCGCGCGATCGGCTTCCTCGGGGGCGCGCGTGCGGCCGAACGGTTCCGGGGCTATCGGGACGCCCTGGCGGAGGCGGGGCTGCCCGTGTCGGCCGATCTCGTCGCGCCGTGCGACTGGACCTCCGCGGACGGCTACCGGGCGACATGCGCCCTGCTCGACCGTCCGTCCCGCCCGGACGCGATCGTGGCGGCCAACGATCGGGTGGCGTTCGGCGTGCTGAAGGCGCTGCACGACCGGGGCGTGCGCGTGCCCGGAGATGTCCGCGTCGTCGGCTTCGACAACCTCGCCCAGGGCGCCTACACGATCCCGAGCCTGACCTCGATCGCGGTGCCGACCCTCGACATGGTGCGCTTCGCCTTCGCGACGCTGGTGGCGGTGATCGAGGGCGCGCGCGCGCCGGACGACCTCGCCCGGAAGCTTTTTGCTACCCGCCTCGTCCTGCGTGAATCCACGGCGGCCCGGACGCAGCCATAGGGCCGGGCGGCCCTACTCCGCGGCGAGCACCGGGTCGGTTTCTCCGCCCCCGAACTGGGCCGCGTGCAGGCGGCCATAGGCGCCCCCGGCGGCGAGCAGAGCCGCGTGGCGGCCCTGTTCGACCACGCCGCCCGCCCCCAGCACCACGATCCGGTCGGCGTCGCGGATGGTGGCAAGCCGGTGGGCGATCACCAGGGTGGTGCGCCCGCGGGCGAGGTCGGCGAGCGCCCGCTGGATCTCCCGCTCGGTCTGCGTATCGAGCGCCGAGGTCGCCTCGTCGAGGATCAGGATCGGCGGGTTCTTCAAAAAGACCCGCGCGATGGCGATGCGCTGCTTCTGCCCGCCCGACAGGCGCACGCCGCGCTCGCCCACCACCGTGTCGAGCCCCTCGGCCAAGCTGTCGATCAGCTCGCCGAGCCGGGCGCGTCTTGCGGCCGCGTCGATCTCGGCCTCGGTGGCGTCGAGGCGGCCATAGGCGATGTTCTCCCGGATCGTCCCCGCGAACAGGAACACGTCCTGCTGCACGATGCCGATCTGGCGGCGCAGGGAGGCGAGCGTGATGTCGCGGATGTCGATCCCGTCGACGGTGATCCGGCCGGCTTCCACCTCGTAGAAGCGCGGCAGCAGGGCGCAGAGCGTGGTCTTGCCGACCCCCGAGGGGCCGACGAAGGCCACGGTCTCGCCCGCCGCCACCGCGAGGTCGAGGCCGGAAAAGACCGGGCGGCCCGGGCCGTAGCCGAAGCCCACCCCCTCGAAGCGGATGTCGCCGCGTAAGGATTCCACAGCCCGGGCATCGGGCCGGTCGGTGATGTCGGGTTCGGTGGCGAGCAGCGCCTGGAAGCGCCGGAAGCCCGCAACCCCTTTTGGATACGTCTCGACGACGGCGCCGATCTTCTCCAGCGGCCGGTAGAACACGCCGACCAGCAGCAGGAAGCCCACGAAGCCGCCGGGCGTCAGGTCGCCCCGGACCACGAAGGCGGCGCCCCCGAGCAGCACCGCGATCTGCACGAGGCGCAGGCCGAGATAGTTGATCGACAGCCCCGCCGCCATCAGCCGGTAGGCCTCGAGCTTGGTGTCCCGGTAGCGGGCGTTGTCGCGGGCGAACAGGGCGCGCTCGTGCGGCTCGTTGGCAAACGCCTGCACCACCCGCATGCCGCCGACATTCTCCTCGATCCGGGCGTTGAAGGCGCCGACCCGTCCGTACTGCGCCTGCCAGTTCCGGGTCATGCGGCCGCCGTAGCGAATCGACACGAAGGCGATCACCGGCAGGATCGCCCCGGTGATCAGCGCCAGCGGCGCGTGGACCATCAGCATCAGCGCGAAGGCGCCGATCAGCGTCATGATCGCGATGAACAGGTCCTCGGGCCCGTGATGGGCGACCTCGCCGATCTCCTCCAGGTCCTTGGTCACCCGGGCGACGAGGTGGCCGGTCTTCTGGCCGTCGTAGAAGCGGAACGAGAGCTTCTGCAGGTGGTCGAAGGCCCGTTCCCGCATCGTGGTCTCGATGTTGATGCCGAGCACGTGGCCCCAGTAGGTGACCACCACCATCAGCCCGGCATTGGCGACGTAGACCAGCGCCAAAGCCGCCGCGGCGAGCAGGATCAGGCCCCAATCCTGCCGGGGCAGCAGGCTGTCGATGAAGCCCTTCACGGCGACGGGAAAGCCGAGCTCCAGCAGGCCCGACAGCACCGCGCAGCCGAAATCGACCAGGAACAGGGTCCGGTACGGCCGGTAATAGGCGAGGAAGGCCTTCAGCATCGCGGCTCGAATCAAGTCTGGGCGGCGCACGCGGCGGGGCAGAGCGCGCCGCAGGACGGCACCCCCGGCAGGCGGTGGCGCAGGCAGCAGACCCGCCGCCGCCGGCAGCCCGGCGCCCCCGGGCAGAGCGCCTGCGACAGCGGGCTCTTAGAACAGGCGGGGCCGGCGCGCCATCCGAGGCCGGACGCGACGTCGTCACAGGCCGCATCCGCCCCGTCCCCGAGTTCCCGCGCGACGTAGTCGAGGATCACGGCGGCGTTGCCCCAGAGGATGCGCGGGGCGATGCCGCAGCGGGCGTGGCACAGTTCCACGAAGGGGCGCAGATGCGCCTCCACCAGCCCGGCGAGGCCGGGGGCCGGGCAGGATCCGCACCCCTTCGCGGGCAGGCGGAAGCGGCAGGGCCGCCCGGCCCCGTCGCGCTCGAGGCTCAGCGCGTCGAAGGCGAGCGGCAGCGGGCGGCCGAGGCGGACCAGGGCGGTCAGGGCCGGCGTCGCCAGGGCCGCGAGGTAGAACTGGCTCCAGTACGAGACCAGGACGCGCCGGTCGCAAGGGGCGCAGCCCGCCTCCGGGCCAAGCCCCGCCGCGGGGCCAAGCCCCGCCGCGAAGGCATCGAGCGTCGCGTCGAACACGAGCGGGTCGCGCAACGCCCCGAGCGGCAGCGCCCCCGGACCGCCGGGGCCGTCGGCGACGCCGTCCCGATAGGCGGCGAGGGAATCGGGGACCCGGGCGGCGACCTCTTCGGCGATCATCGCAGGGCCGCCCGGTCGGCCCGCAGGGTCCGGCCCACCGCGACGGCGAGCCACGCGACCGCGGCGGCGTAGGGCGGCAGGGTGGCGGCGAAGTAGCCCGGCCAGCCGATCCAGCCGGCGAGCGCGGGGGCCGCGACCCGCAGGGGCATCGCGGCGAAGAAGGCCGCGCCGAACAGCAGCGCGTAATCGGTGGCCGGGCTCGATCCCTGCGCCCAGCGGTAGATCATGTTGAACACCGGCACGCCGAGGAACCCGCCCGCGACGAAGCTCAGCACCGTGGCGGCGATGGCGAGATCCGCCATCCGGCCGGCGCAGGCCCCGGCCATCAGGCCCCCGGAGGCGAGGACGCCGGCGGCACCGAACGCGATCAGCCGCACCGTGCCGAACCGGGTGGCGAGCCCGCCCGCCGCCAGCGCCATGACGAGGTTGACCGAAGGCAGGATGGTGCCGGTCAGGAACCCCACCTGCCCGAGGGGCACGCCGAGATCGAGCAGCGCCAGGGTGTTGGATCCGGAGAGCAGGTAGGCGGACGCGAAATAGGCCCCGAGCACGAGCACCCGCCCGCCGAGGACGCGCAGGCGCGCGAGCGAGCCCGACCGAAGTTCCGGCCGGCCCCCGGCCCCGCGGCGCTGGGCCTCCGGGTAGACCAGGATCGGCAGGAGGCAGAGGGCGTCCAGCGCCGCGCAGGCCAGGACGGCCCCGTACCAGCCGAGCCGGTCGTAGGAGCCGACCAGAACGCCGACGCCCAGGATCCCGCCGAGCGAGGCCCCGCACAGCTTGGCCGAGGCGACGAGGGCGCGCCGGTCCGCCGGCACGGTCTCGACCACCAGGGCTTCGAGGGCGATGTCCATGGTGGCCACGCAGGCGCAGGCCGCCACCGCCAGGGCGAGGAGGAGCGGGAGCGGCCAGTGCGCGCCGAAGCTGAGGAGGACGAGCAGGAGCACCGTCGCCCCCTGCGCGGCCGCGATCCAGCCGATGCGGTGCGGGAGGGCCGGCAGGTGCAGGCGGTCGAGGAGCGGCGCCCAGAGGACGGTGAGCCCGACCGGCAGGTTGATCAGCTGCAGCAGCCCGACCTCGGCGAGTTCCACCCCCCGCGCCCGCAGGATCAGCGGCGCCCCGCCCGACAGGAAGCCGAGCGTCGCCCCGAAGGTCACGTACAGGCAGAAGAACGGCGCCAGCGGGCGCAAGGCCGCCAGGGTGTCGGTGACCCGGATGCCGATGGCGTGTCCTGCCGCCATGGGTCTATGCCCGGGATCCGGCGCCGGGATGACCGTCCATCCGGCGGCTACAGTTTATAATCACACCAATCTATTGATGAACCTCAGTTTTTGCTGACTATAGAGGTTGATGTCGGGGATCAAGCCTGGGCTATGGAGCCGCTGCGCGGCCCCGTCCTCGCGACGGGATCGGACCCGATCGACCCGCGCAGCCGGGGATGAGACCCGGGCGTTAACACTCTATCAACCATAATCCGGGCAGATTTTCCCATCGTGAGCTCAGCCTGGAGGAACGATCCATGACGCGGCGCCGGGACTTCGACGCGCTGAGCGAGGCGCAGATCGCCGCGGGACGCACGCAGAAGCGCTGGGTCGCGCCGAAGGCCGCGTTCCGGCCCGCCGGACCGTTGGCGGTGTCGGACCTCCTCGACACGATCCAGCACGTCGCCGAGGCGGCCACGGGCGAGCGCAGCTTCCTGCACCTGCGCCCCGCAGGGACCGGCACAAGGGGGCGCTGAGCTCCCGCGTCAGGCTCCGGTTCCGGTCACGTCCCGGACGGTCCGCTTCGCCTGCCGCCACGTCCGCCAGGGTTCGAGATTCGAGAGCGCCATCCGGCGCGCGCCGAGCCAGCCGAGCCAGAGCGCCATCACCAGGAAGGGCGCGGCGACGATCAAAGCCGCCGGCGCCTCGGAGCCCAGCGGCAGCGCCAGCAGCTTCACCACCCCGTCGAGGCCGAGGAAGAAGGTCACGATCAGGAGGATCGGAATCGTCCCGACGATGGCGACCAGCGAGACGATCGCCCGGACATTGCCGTCGATCTCGGTCCGCGCCAGCGTCAGCAGCGCCTCGACATGCGCGGTGCCCTCGCGCAGGGCCGCGATCAGCAGAGCCAGGGTTCCGTCAGGGGTGTTTCTGTCAGGGGTTTGGCGCATGGTGCCGGATCTTCCGTGAACAGCCGCGGGCCAACGGGTCCGCCGGCCGATGCGTTCCGCCCTGCCTGCTTACAGGAGCAGCAGCACGGCCCCGAGCACGAGCAACGTCGCGAGGCCCGCCAGGGCGACGGCCCGGTTGACTCCCGCCCCGTCATCCGGATCGGCCTGAGGCGGCGGGATCGCGTGCGACCCGGCGGTCGTCGTGGAAGCCGCCGCGTCCGCGCCCTCCGCCGCCCGGACCGGCGGGACGGGGCCGGGATCCCGTGCCGGGAGGGTCAGGGCGGTCGTGGGCGGCTTGTCGGCGGGCGGCCCGAAAACGTCCGGCTCGACGCTGATCCCGGCCGCCTCCAGCTCCAGCATCACCAGGACGAGATCGTCGACATCCATGCGCTCCACCGGCAGCGCGTCCCGCAGCTCCTCCGCCGAGAGTTCTCCACGGTCCCGCCCGCGGGCGATGAGCCGGTCGAGGGTCCCGCGATCGATGGTCTGGGACATGTCCGGCCTCCGTTCCGGCCTCCCGCCGGCTGGTCCGTGGCCAACGCGCGAGCGTGGGGGCGGTTACCGGCCTCAGGGGGTGACGACGGCCTTGGCGGGCAGGGCCTCGCCCGGCGCCAGACCGGCCGCGCCGGGCCGGGGCCGGAGCATCGGCCGCTCCACGCAGTACCAGCTCAGGATCCCGAGGGGGAGCGCGGCCGCGAGCGTCAGGGCTGCCCCCGTCCAGGGGGAGAGCCCCGGCACCCGGGCGATCAGCAGGTTCTGGATCGGCCACGCGTAGAGATAGAGCCCGTAGGAGGGATCGACCTGCGCGGTGGCGCGGCTGAGCGCGAGGGGCCGGACCGCGAAGGCGAACCAGAAGATCAGGTAGCCGCCGAGCAGCGCGAAGGCCGGCTCGGCGAGCGGCGGGCTGAACAGCAGCGGCAGGAGCAGCAGGGCGGCCAAAGCCGCGCCCCGGCCCGTATAGGCGATCCGGTCGGCGAAGAGCTGGAAGGCGCCGCCGCAGGCGAACACGAAGGCGAGGCGGATCATCTCCGACAGGGAGCCGAGCCCGTCGCCCGGCTGCCCGATCGGCAGGCAGAGCCGGCGCAGGACGAGCAGGCCGCCGAGACCCGCCAGGATCGCGAGGTAGCGGCCCCGCCGCCGCAGGGCGCGGGCGGTGCCGACGAGCCCGAGCAGCAGGTAGCAGCCGAACTCGCAGGGGATCGTCCACATCGACCCGTCGAGCAGCGGATAGGGCAGGTCCGCGAAGGCGCCCGGCACCACCGGCATGAGCAGCAGGGCCAGCCGGACCAGGGTCTCAGGGAGCGAGAGAGCCGCGGGGTCGCCCCCGGCCGGGGGCGCGACGACGCCGATGCACAGGAGCGAAGCCACCACGAAGCCCGGGTAGATCCGCCGCACCCGCCGCATCAGGTAGTCGGCGAAGGAGCGCTTGGCCCGGTAGCTCGCGGTGATCAGGTAGCCGCTCACGAGGAAGAAGCCGTCGACCGCCACCTCCCCGAACGACAGGGTGCCGAACACCCGGGTAAGCAGCTCGCGCGACCGGTCCCCGTCCGCCAGTTCGGGGGCGTGGGCGAGGATCACCAGAGCCGCGAACAGGAGGCGCAGCGTCCCGAAATTGTTCGCCCGGCCGGCCACCGCCTTCGCCACCCCTGCCCGCTCCACAATCCGTCTGACCGGCCCAGGGGCCGGCGAATCAGGCGTCCCTACAAGGGCACGGCGGCAACACCGGGGCGGGATCTGCCGACACGCTTGCGGCGGCCCTGGATCGGGGCTCCGCCCCGACACCCCGCCAAAGGGCTCGCCCTTTGGGAACCCAGCTCCCGCGGGCTCGACGGCTCAGGCCGACCCGGCCGAGCGCTTCGCCTGCCGCACGACCTCCTCCGGCGTCGGCGGGTTGGCCGGATGATAGGACAGGCAGAGCGGCGTGCGCAGCTTGGCCGGGCGCCCCGAGCCCTCGGTGGCGAAGTAGAACTCCCCCGCCCCCAGCTTGCCGATATCGGCGGCGCTGCCCCCGCTCGCCGCCAGGATCTCCTGGGCGGCCGCGATGGTCGCGGGTGCGCTCTGGCGGCCGAAGAACTGCGTGGTGCAGTTCGAGACCACCTGATTGTGGATGCCCCGCGGCACCTGCGTCGCCACGATCATGCCGAGCCCGTATTTCCGGCCCTGCGCCACCAGCTTGATGCCGCTGCCGAGGCTCGGCGAGGCCCCCTGGGCCGGCAGGAAGGTCTGCGCCTCGTCGATCACGTAGAGCAGGCCGCGGGGCTGCGGGTTCTTCTTGATCCAGCCGAACAGCGCCATCTGGAGCCGGTTCACGAAATCCAGCCGGGCCGCCTCCGAGGCGAGGCCCGACAGGTTGATCACCGAGATGCGGGTGCGCGCCGGGTCGCGCCCGAAGAACAGGTGGCGCGGATCGAGCACCGTGCCCTCGACCTTGAGCAGCGGGTTCGTGGCGATCGCCGCGCGCAGCTGGTCGGCCATGCCGGCCGCGTGCTTGGCGGCGTTGCCGATGTCGCTGATCCCGTCGGGCAGGTCGGCGAGCAGGGCGATGAAATCGCCGAGCTTGCCGCCGCCGCGTTCCGAAAAATGCTGGAGCGCCCCCGCGAGCACGCCGCGCAGGAGGTTGGTCTTGGCGCCCGCGAGCGGCCCGAGGGTCTCGGCCGCCATCTCGATCGCCTGCTGGCGCTCGTCGCGATCCTCGCCCAGCTCCGCGAAATCGGGCAGGACCGAGAGGAACAGCGGATTGCCGGCATGGACGCCCGGCGTCCAGACCACGACCTCGACCCGCTCGGCGTAGAGCGCCGCCTTGTGCGCGTCCTCCGGCGAAAACCCCTTCGGCGGGTCCGGCCACGGGTCGCCGAGCCGCGCGAGATCGTTGTTGGGATCGATCACGATGGCGGGGAGCCCCGCCAGGGCGGCCTCCTCCACGAGGCGGCGCAGCAGCACGGTCTTGCCCGATCCCGAACCCGCGATGATCGCCGTGTGCCGGGGCAGCAGGCGCAGCGGCAGGCTGACCGCGGGGGCGTCGGGGGTGAGCCGGTGGCCGACCGGGATCGCGTCGGGCGCGGGCTCCGGCACCGCGGGAGCGCCCCGGGATCCCTCCGCCGGCCGGCCGGCATCCGCCTTCGCGTCCGACATGCCCGCGGCCGCGGGACGCCCGGCAGCGGCCTTCGCGGTGGCCTTCGGGGTGTCTTTCGGAGCGGCCGGGCGCTCGGCAGCCGCTTCGACCCCCGACGAGGCCGGCTTCGCCCCGCTGCCCGCGCCATGGGCGAGGCCCGCCGCCCGGAAGAAGGCGGTCTTCGCCAGGGGCTGCTCGGCGCGGATCCAGCGCTCGAACCGGTCGGAGATGCCCTCGTCCTGCGCCCAGGCGCGCAGGTCGCGCAGGCCGGCGAAGACCCGCAGGTCGTCGTCGGACGGATCGAGCGCCCGGCCGCCCGCCGCCGTGAACGCGTCGACGAGCTGCTTCGTCTTGGCCCCGCCCGGCATCGGCCCGCGGCGGACGAGCAGCAGCTCCCGGTCGGGGATGCGCGGCGAGATCCCCGAGGCGGTCAGCGCCGCCCGCAGGCGGGCCTGGAACGCGATGGCGTTCTGGTGCTGGAGCGCCCGGTAGCAGACGTGCCGCTCGCGGTCGTTCTGGTCGCGGTGGATGAAGATCAGGCGTCCATGAAGCGGCGGGATTCTCTGGTCCGGCTCCCCCTTGCTGGCGACGTCGAGGGAATCGTCGGGGTCGTCCTCCAGGGCGTAGAGGTCGAAGACGTCGCGCAGGAGCTGGCCGAGCCAGCGGTCCTCGTCGCTGCGGATGCCCGCGATGTCGGCCGCGGCGCTGGCCTTGGGGAGGTCGAATTCGGTTTTGAGCTTCCCGTCCACCTTGGCGTCCACCGTCACGCCGAGGTCGCCGCATTCCGTGACCGCCCCGTCCGCGAGGCAGCGGCGGCGGAAGGCGTCGCAGCGCATCAGCAGGGTGCGCGGCATCATGTTGGCGGCGGCGGCGGCGGCGATGGCGCCCTCGCTGAACGGCCAGGTCGGGAACTCGGCCTCGAACCCGGCCTCCGCGTAGGCCGGGGCGAGCCGGCTGGCCACCAGGGCGGTGGCGGCGGTGCGCTCGTTCATGCCGAGCAGACCCGTCGGCTCCGCGAAGCGTTCCAGCATCGACTTCAGGCTGCGCGCGCTGAGGCGCTGCCAGGATTCCTCCAGACAGGTCACCACCGTCATGCTGCGGTCGCAGACGATGTTGACCTCGAGCAGGCCTGCGGCCAGCACCTCGGCGAGGCCGGCCTCCGCGTCGAGCCCGTCCTGGACGGCGAGCCGGCTGCTCTCGATGATCCCGTCGATCTGGTCGACCGCGACCAGCGTCGGCCCGCTGAGCGCCATGATCCAGCACATGCCGCGCACGAGCTCGACCGGGGCCGGCGGCGGCGTCTTGAAGCCCAAGGCGGCCCGTTCCGTGGGGTCGGCGTCGTAGCCCTGCAGCCAGGCATGGGCGAGGCCGGCCACGCCGAAATCCTGTGAGCGCAGCAGGCAGAGCGCCCGGAACACGTCGAAATGCTTGAGCGCGCGGCCCGCATCGATGCTCATCGGTGCCTTGATCAACACCTCGACGATTCGGCGCGCATCTGCGTCTGGGTGTTTGAAGAACGCTTCAACGTGCGCTTCGACGCCGAAGCGACGCGCCACCCCGGCCAGCACGGCATCGGATTGCCGCCGCCCGTCCGGCATCGTCTGCAGCAGGGCGGTGACGAAGCTCAGGGCGGCGCTGCGCCAGAAATCCGTGAGCCCGAGGACGTCGAGCGGCACGAACCACGCCCCCGTGCGCCACGCCTCCTGCCGGATCTGCCCGACGAGGTGCGTCTTGCCGACCCCGGCCGGACCCACGAAGACGCGGCCGAGGGCGCGGTCGGCGGGCTTGCGGGCCTTGGCGTGGAGGTCGGCGACGAGGTCGGGGACGAGCCGCTCGTTCGGGCTGCCGGTGGGCGGGGTATCGACCCAGATGCTGTCGAGGGTGCGTACCCAGTCGAAATCGACCCGGCGCAGGGCGTCGAGGGCATCGGTCATGACTGGATCCGGAGGATGTGGAAGGGCTCGCCCGCGGGGCTGAACGCCGCCTCGCGCTCGGCGTCATCGAGCGACCGGGGGTCGCTGAACTGGCTCAGCCGCGCGGTCCTGTCGCCTTTCAGGATTGCCGCAAGGCCCGCATCGACCGTCGCGCGGTCGAGGTCGGCGAGTTCGGCGCGCAGCGCGCTCAAGCGCACGGCCTTGGCCCGCTCCCCGCCGGTCAGCGCCAGATAGGCCGCCTCGATCCGCGTGCGAATGTGTTCGGGGCTGAGAGGAGGCGTGGGGCTCGTCGTTTTCCCAAGAGGGACTGTCTTCCGTGAGCCGGTCCTCTTCCTGGGGGCGGGCGCTTCCGGAGGGCCAGCTGATTTCTTGGCGCCACCCTTTTTGCGGGAACTGACCGCTTTCTCGGTGCGCGCGGTCCTCTCGTTGCCGTCAGCTGTCTTCGCGCCCTTCGCCGCCTTCGAACCTTCCGCCTTTGGGGGCGCCTCGGCCGCCTTCTTGCGCGTCGTTGGTGTCTCCGGTGGCGGCTCGTCGGGGACAGGACCGACGAAATCGGCCAGCGGGCGACCGCTTGCGGCAAGGTCAGCCCCGATTCGCCGCAGCCAGTCCTGCAGCACCCGGAAGGCCGGCGGCAGGGCGACGTCCATGTGGGTCCCCGCCCAGTTCCAGCCCTTGTCGGTGACGGTCAGCCGCAGCGCGCGCGCCTGCTTCTCCACTGTGAGGTGGCCCCCCGCGACCAGGGCCGTGCGGTCCGCTGGCTTGACCTCCGGCACGAGCGTGCCCTGGAGAGCGGTTCCGCCCCGGCCGAGGAGGCACCAGAGCATCAGGGCCTGCTGCGGCGTCGGCGAATCACTCATCGGCTGAACCCCCCTCCTGCGCGCCGCAGGCGGACCACGGCGCGGATCTTCTCGATGGCGAGCGGAAGGTCGGCCGCCACCTGATCGTTGGTCAAGCGCAGAACCAGGTAGCCGGCGGTCAGCAGCTCGTAATCCCGGTGGCGATCGGCGCCGAACTTGGGCTCGGCCCGGTGCTCGGGGCCGTCGAGTTCCACCACCACGCGCAGCGTCGGGCAGAGCAGATCGACCCGCGGCCGTGCCCCCCAGGCGCCGACCGGGACCGGGGCGTTGCAGACGAACAGGCCCGCGAGGTCCGGATCCTGCCCCAAAGCCGTCGCCACCCGCCGCTCGATATCGCTCGCCGGGATGCCGCCGGGGGCCGGGATGAAGCGCTCCGCGACCGGCCGGTCCGCCTCCGCGAAGGCGTGGGCGCCGTAGAGGATCCGGTCGTAGGGGGGCGCCTCGGGCGGTTCGGCGGCGAGCGCCGCCACCGAAGCGACCCCGTGCCGGGCGCACCATTCCAGGGCCTCGATCGCCGGCCGGGCGCGGGCGGGCGAGGCCGGATCGATCTCCCAGATCAGGACGAGCCCGGCGGGATCGATCGCCTGCGCGAGGCGCCGCAACTCGAGGTCATGCGCCAACCGGCGGAAGCGCGGCGCGAGGCCGAGCCGCGCGCGCTTTGCGGCCGCCTTCAGCCAGGGATCGGCGCTGACCGGGGCCACGGAGGCGTCGCGGCCGTGCCAGTGCGGCCAGCGCGCACGGGCGAGATCCGCCAGATCGTCGAGGAGCTGGTCGATGCATGCCGTGCCGGACCGGTCCGCATCCGCGACCAGGAGCGCGCTGCGCTCCGTGCCCTCCGATACGAGGGCGCCGATGGTCGCGCGGCCGGCACCCAGGACGACGAGGCGTTCGCCGGGCCCGAGCGCGGCGATGCGCCGGGCCAAGTCGCCTGCCGTGATCTGCGGCCGTGCCACGATGCCGAGCTGGGGGGACATGTGCAAACCGAGACCGCACCGTCGGCGTGCTGCCGGCGCCTCCGCCCCGCAGCCCTTCTTCGGGTCTATACAGCACAGCTTCGCGCGTCTGGCTACGCCCGTGACATCTTCAGGTTGTTATAGCGTGGAGGGTATACCACCGTGCCGTTCCGCATCGGCGGGTCTCCTGCGGCTGATCGATGTGGCCGCGGACGCCGTTGCGCTGGCGGCGCGGTTGGGCTAGGACATGGCCACGGCCTGCACCCGTAGCTCAGCTGGATAGAGCGTTGCCCTCCGAAGGCAAAGGTCACACGTTCGAATCGTGTCGGGTGCGCCAATCTTAAGGCTCTGATTTCCTTATAGATTTGGCTTTCAAGGTTCCGTCCGCAAAGCCCATTTTCGATCCGTCTGTCACACTGGCGTCACAAGCACAGTGAGCACGGAGCATGGCTACCATCCGAAAGCGCGGGCAAGCGTGGCAAGTTCAGATTCGCCGCGATGGATTTCCCCCGATCACCAAATCGTTCCGTTCGAAGGCTGATGCGGACGGTTGGGCGCGAGAAACTGAGCGTCAGATCGAAAATGGTGGTGGGCCAAGTGGGAGCCGGACGGCGCATAAGCTGACCGTTGGCTCACTCCTTCAACGCTATGAGGCAGAGGTCACGAGCGGTAAGCGGGGGCAAAGGTTCGAAGCATCTCGCATTCGGACGTTCTTGCGCTCTCCGCTGGCGAACGTAGCGGCGCATCGGCTGACGGCCTCTATGGTAGCGGCTCACAGGGATGAACGTCTTAAGGCCGTGAAGGGGGAAACGGTTCGAAGAGAACTGACGGTCCTGCGACACTGTATCGAAATCGCCCGAAAAGAATGGGGTGTGCCCTTCATTGGCAACCCGGTCCGTCAGATCACCCTCCCCTCTCCGTCCAAGGTAAGAGGTCAAAGACTTCCACAGGGCGCCGAAGCGTCCCTTATGACCGCCTTGTCCAGCACGAGAGCGTGGTATCTCCGGCCCTTTATCATCCTTGCAATTGAGACAGGGATGCGGCGTGGCGAATTACTCGCTCTACAATGGAGCGATATCGATTTCTTCAGTCGACTTGCCGTCGTGGAGGTGTCGAAAAACGGGCATGGAAGAACAGTCCCACTTACACCCAAGGCGATCGAGATACTGATTGAACTACCGCGAAGAGGCAAAAACGTCTTCCCTGTGAAGGCTAACGCGGTAAGATTGGCATGGGAGCGGCTTCGTAAGCGCGCTGGACTCGAAGAAGTGAAGATGCATTCGATGAGACACGAAGCTATCAGTCGAATGTTTGAGATCGGTCTGACGATACCCGAAGTTTCCGTCATAAGCGGTCATAGAACACTATCATGTTTGCAACGATACACTCATCTGAAGCCTGAAAACGTGGCTGCGAAGCTGGCACGGCTGTCTGGGCAAACCTCGTAATGATTACAGGCGACGAGGCAACTCAAGGCTGTATTTCTACAACCTATGGTAAGACTGGTGGCCTGTAATTATAACAGACCGGAGCCCACCAGGATTTTTTGGTTTGAGACGAAAAACGTAGGACCCGAAACAAAAAGACAGCCCAGAGGCTAATTCGAAGCATATCCATAATAGACTTGACATGTCTGGTAACATCTGTCATATTCGTAACCGTAATTGCTTGAAGGCCGTTGCGGCTTTTTAGGCGTTTCCTCAACCATTGTCACAATCGAAGAACGAGCCCTTTCCCATACCGAAGGGGCGATTTGTTGTGCGTATTCCATAGGTATATTAGTGAGATTCCAATTCGTAGACGGCCCGACATCAAGTAATAAGTCTGGGATTATCATCAAATGCGTTACTCAAAGATACTTCAATGGCGAGAAATCCATCATCGCGCTTCCTTCAATCGACACGTGTTCCGAGATTGCGGCGCGTGCAAGCGAACAGTTCCCGGGGGTGCCGATTGAGGTCTACCATTCGAAGTTGCCTCGCGAGGACGGAAGCGGATCAGTCAAGATAGATGTAAGCAGGGCTATAGGGAACAATGACCTGGGCGGTGGTCGTATCGTTATCATCTGTCACGCAACGTTATGCTCGCTTGAGACCACGCTAGATTTGAAAGAATGGCACTGCTATATCGATGAAACGCTAGATGTATTCCACCCTTTCGAAGTTAATCTGCAAGACACGCACCATCTGCTAACAGATCATTTGGTTATGCTCCCTGTTGAGGGGGATTATGCTCGCATTGAGTCGCGAAATGATACGGCGCTTACAGTCATACAGGAGAATCGGAACAAAGACGCCTTCAATGAAATGCTTAAAGACGTTGCGGCACGAACTCTGAGTCCGTACTTTGATTGCTACACTCACGAACTCAACTACACCAAACTTCTGCGCGGTTCAGGGAAGGAACAAAAGCTTTATCATCTCTCAGTCCTCCATCCACGGGTTGTTTCCTCGTTCTCGCAGGTGACTGTGTTCTCTGCCCGATTTGAGGAAAGTCTACAGTACCATATATGGGAGCGTGAAGGTGTCGTTTGGGAACGGAACGAGGCACTGACGGAGCAACTGAAATTCACACAGCATTGCGGTTACGAAAGACTGGTTGTGTATTGGGGTTATGAAGCCAACTTTTCTAAATCAATCCGTGACAAGCACCCTGAAACGTACGAAGAGTTTATAGCGGCAGGACTATCGAGGATAGATTGTCGGCAATTCATAAGGCTGGAAAACAATGATATCAAAAAGATTAGTACCCTTTCCAGACATCCAGCAGGCGAGACAATACCCGGTAGGTCCCATGGGCTGAACAAGTATCGACATATTGATCATGCTTTCATCGCGACCGCGACGAACTATTCTCCTGTTGCGAGTGCTTTTCTCAAGAATCATTACGGATTTGGGCGTGATCAGCAAGTAGTGTCATTCGCGTGTCATAATATCTATCAGGCCATCAGCCGTACTTCGATGCGCGACGGTGATATGAGCCGTGAACGGGTATGGGTTGTACCGTCTCAGAAACATGCTGAATGGCTTTCTCAGATCTTCAAAGGGTCAACATGTGTTTCGCTGGCGCTCAACCAGCCCGCGGCTGTCGAACGGGGACGGGTAGCTCGTTTTGATAATGATAAAGAGCGTAAGAACCAGTCGAAGCAGATAACAAGACTGAAGGCCCGTCAGAAACGGGACTTTATCGAACGAATCGGTGTCGACCTGTTAGAGAATGTCGTCCCCTTTTATAATCAGAATGTCGACGTTAATACCTTATATATAGATCAATTCGTCGACATGTATAGATCTAGCCGGTTTGATCATTTAAAACAAAAAGATGGACAGGTCATACTGATGAAAGACCATGAATATATCAATTGGTTAAAAAAACAATTTCATAATAATTATGTGAAGAAAGACGACATTCCTTTGGTATCTCCAGCGTTTTACAATCCACTTTGGGTCGGAAAAGGCAAGAGAGGTAAGATGAATGTCGTATTCGCCTCTGGCATCATGATGGATTACGATAACAGCGAATTGACTCCCGAGACTTTGGCGGAAATATTCGATGCACTTCAATGTGTAACTTATTCGACATACAGTAATTCTCCGGGCAACCTGAGATATCGTTTGTACATACCAACCACCCGGCCAATGCTAATCCCTGAATATACTGCCATTGTAGACGAGATTATCAGGGTCATCGAAGAGGCGGGGTACCACGGACGAAACAAGTCACCGGCGAAGCCGAACGGGAGCGGAAGCGAAAGCGAGAGCGACCGTTTCACAATGGGAGGCAATCTCAAGCGCCATGGGATCGATATGGGAAAACGGGGACCATACAGCCTGTTTCATCTCCCCTGTCGCTCACCCACGGGTCACGGCTTCTTCAACGACCATTCAGGGCCAGGAAGGGCGCCACTGGACGTGAACCAGTGGCTCTTATCCCTTCCACCCATCGAGGAATCCCAACCCCGGCAGACCCGATCTAATTATAATTACGCGGATCGAGCCCATACCCTGACACAGCGACAGAGGGACGGGATCGAGGGGGCCATGGCGGAATGGTTCAGAACAGGGACCCTACCGAAGCAGGGCAACGATGCGATGTGGGTTCTCTACGCGTCTCTTAGGGATCTGCACCTACCGGACGACATCATGGAAGAGCACATGCGAACCGCTGCTGATACGGCCAACTCACCCAAAGATCGCCATGAACAGGTCGATCACCTGATGAGTAATCTGAGGACTTTCAGGCAAAGAATTGGTTTCAACACGGCGGCCTGAAGCGTTGATCTATGTAATTGCGTGGAATATACGTCATTCTGCGCAATAAATACTTGACTATTGAGCGTACTTGCTGTATATTTTCATTATAGACATAGGGGTGGGGGCGAACGGAACAGAAGTTTTCCTGGTTCGGTTTGCCCTCCAATCCGCACCACCAAAAATAATAATCCAGTGACAGACTTCATTATGAATGACAAACTCAAAAATTGATACTAGTAAAGAGGCAACATTTGTGATAGAACCAAACTACAAATTATTGTTTCAAGATTTGATTAATTCAGGCAACGGCATAAGTAGCGATTTAAGACATCTTCTTCGTATCACTCTGCTCATAGGCGCATCTGAAGCACAGCGCCGTATCTTCATCAACGTGGGAGAGGCTTCGAGAGAGTACAGGCGCATAATGCATGGACTGGTTGATTTAGGCGAACGAGTTGATGATATGTTCGATGATCGTGGCTGTATTCGGACGGAGTATCGCATGACCGTGTTTGAAGCGGTGGAAATCTGTGAGCGACTGTCGATGATTGATAAGGCCGAGACTAAGGCGCGATACAGTAGATTGAAAAGTGCTTTGGCTAACAGCCTGTGTGAGAATTGTCGCGGTGCGCTACTAGTGGCGCAGAAATCAATTATGGGGACGCCACCTGATAAAGTGTCCTGCCCCGCTTCTTGCCCTTGTTATCATTCTGACTAATAAGGCAAGGGCGCATCTCACTGACCTCGCCCATTCGCAACGATAACAGGAGCACGAGCCTACAGCCGCCGACCTTTCGATACCGTCGTGTTAGGAGGGTGGTGGGATCGCATAGGAACCACACCAGGGCTTACGAGCGGTTTGAGGCATCGACGACCGCCACGGATCGTTCAAACCGCCCATGGGCCTTCCTATGCGATGATGGGGCAACGATGGGGACAGCGCCTACCTCACCCTCCCCTCGCCACATCCGCTCCCGTTATCATTCCGATTGACGATCCTGCCAGCCATCTAACCGGCCTCGCCCCATTCGTAACGATAACGAGATCGTCCGCCTACAGCCGCCCACCATCCGATACCGTTGGCTCAGGAAGGGGGCAGGAGCCTATAGGAGCCTCACCGGCGCTCACGAGCGGTTTCAGGCATCGACGACTGCCACGGACCATTCGAGCCGTTCCTGGGGCTTCTTATGCGATGGTGGGGCAACGATGGGGACAGCGCCTACCTCACCCTGCCCTCGCCACATCCGCTTCCGTTATCACACCGATGAACAGGCCAGCCAAGCTTTTCGCCAGCCTCGCTTCATTCGTAATGATTACGAGATCGTCCGCCTACAGCCGCCCACCATCCGATACCGTTCCATTGGAAAGGCACACAGAACCGCGGATAACTATAACTGTTTGCTCGCCTAGACATACAACACTCGATTATTTTGTGACAAATCCAGATTCGGTTTATGCCGGCGCCGACACGGCCTGGTTGAACTTGTTGCTGTATGCCGAACGAAAATGTTATCAAATAATAAGAGCCTCTACTCTTCGAGAAACTTCATTTGCTACAATAGACCGTTTCTCGAATAGCCACTTTAGATCAGATTTCTGCGAAAAATCTTTGGTTTGACCGTCAAGTGTCACCACCGTTTCTGCTTTATGTAGCACCTTGTTCCTGATAGTTCTAAGCCACCTGTAGGCGCTTACGAAATCAGGGCCCCATGAAGTCGCATTCTCCATCGATGCACCAAAGATAGCTTTGCCGATTTTGGTTCCAAGCTCATTAATTGAGGCTGAATCTATATCATTCTGCAAGCCTGTGTCCGATCTGTGAGTTGCCACTCTTGATAGCTCTCTCGCTAACAGGGTTTCAAAACTGATCGCAAGATTTGCAGCCGCCATCAAATTATTATTAGCGAGCATGTATGCGTTTGCATCAAAAAAAAGTTGATCGGAAATGGGCAATTCCTCGCCACTATCTACTGTGCGGCAGAATACACCGACCGCCCCCGTATCTCTCGCCGGGCGTCTCATTGTAAACCCGCCGCCAAAGTTGTCTACCATACCGGACCACGGTCTATGACCATCTCCCGGGTGTACTTCAATGCCTATGTTATTTAATTGATCGGCGCTGAACAAGGAATAATAATGAAATTCTTTGAACGATGATCGTGCCGCTGATATAATGGCATTTGATACATCAAGAGCTACAGTATTCACTGCGTCAATGACCTGGCGATGGTCGGCTTGTATGTCTACATCAGCCATTGCGTATTCGGCTTGAACGTGGGTGTAGGCAAATATATTAGTATTATCGTGCACATATTCAATATTTTCGACATGGTCTGCGCCAGGCATTTGCGGATTTTCATTGTATATCGTACTTAGTCTAATTTGATACTCTCTAATATTGGTTCGAACTCGGCATAGCACGTCGAGTCTGAGTGAATACGGTAAATCAAACTCGATCTTTATCGGAAGTTGGCTAATACGATCCGCCATTCGTTTGCTCGCATCTTTGAAAGTTTGAGGGTTCTTCGCGTCAAACCAAATCAATCGCCGGCGTTCGTCAATCAACGTTTGCCGCATGCAGGAGTTCGGATGCTGTGATCAATCGCTTATTCCAGGCGAGTCGTTCGAACCATTGCTCAGGGATAGTGGAGGCACCGTAAGCCGCTCCCGCTATCTGCCCGGTTACGGCCCCTACCGTATCTGCATCGTCTCCTAGGTTGACCGCCAGGAGCACAGCATCACGAAAGGTGGTCGTCTCATTCACGCACCAAAGGCTCGCTTCGAGTGTGTGGATGACGTAGCCCGTGGACTGGATATCGTTTCGGGTTTTGCCCCTAAACGATCCATCGATGACCCGCTGAACGCCAGGACAGAATGGGCCATAGGAGCGCGAGAGAGCGTCCGACAGCGGTTCACCCTGGATCAGTAAGGCAAGGACCGTCGCCAGAGCTTCGCAGGCGTCTACGGCCTCTGTAGCACCATGGGTGACGTAGCTTTGGCGCCGAGCCGCATCCCTCAAGCGTTCCGGGTCGTTATGATAACGGATCGCACACGGCGCGAGCCTCATTATCGAACCGTTACCCGCGGTCCTGCCATCGGTCGGACCGGCTATTGGGTCACCCGTGCGTCGGAACTGTTCGATAGCGTTCCTCGTGGTGATGCCGATATCGAAACAGGTCCCCGTGCTGGAGTTTTCACCGTGGAGATACCAGCGAGAGAATCGTTCCATCAGATCCCGTTCGTCCAACCCGTCACAGGCGATGAGCGAATCACCGAGACACAGGGCCATTGAGGTATCGTCCGTCCACTCGCCCGCATTCAGGTTAAACGGTCCGCCCCCTACCATGTCAGTTACAGGCGGCTTGGCGTCTCGTGCCTCGAATTCCAGGGTGGTTCCGAGAGCGTCACCCACCGCAAGGCCGATGAAAGCGCCGAGAGAACGATTACGAACGGCATCAGACATCGCGCGCCCCTTGCCGCAGAACGTAAGCTTCCTGCTCTGGTGTCTCTATCGCTCCCGGTCGAACAGCGCGAACCCGTTCAATCGCCGTCGAAGGGTCCTCGCCCATTATCGTTATGAGCGTGGCCGCGACCAGACCGGCTCTGCCCAAACCACCCCTACAATGGACGACAACGGACCTGCCTTCTCGTAATCGTTCCGTCAGGCGTGGCCCCATCGTCTTCCATGCCACATCGAACGCTGGCCCTGGAATAGAAACATCGGGGATCGGGGCGTGAAGCCATACGATACCCGCCTCCCGCACAGCCTCAGGCAACCCACGGACCTTCAGAAGATCGAATTCGTGCGACTCAAGAAGGGTGAGAACGCACGATGCGCCCCACTCTTTGATCGCCTCTACGTCCGCCCTCAGGTCACGATCCCATGGACCACCGACCGACGAGGGATCAACCTTACCTGGGCACAGAGTAATACCCACTCGGCCGCCGTTCTCGCCAGCAATTATAGTTGCAATTTGAAGGGGATGTGTAAGTGATGTCCGGATCGTCTGCTGTGCTTTGGGTGAGCTGTGCGATCCGAAAACAGCAAAACCCGTATGCCATATATCCTCGTCCGCCATGTCGCCTCCGATTGAGATATTATATCATGCGGAGTGGCGAATGGAAGCGTTGCAGCGATTGGCTTATTTGATGTCTGCTCACCCGCTGATGCATGATATAACTACGCCATGCACATCCATCCCGTTATCGTAACGCTGAAAAGCGGCTCCCCTGATCTTTCAGAGGATCCTATAGCCCCCTTGCCTCTCGCGTTGCTTCATATCGAACAGTTATGGAAAAAGAGAGGTAGGCGCCGCTCCTGGCCCAAGGATCAGTGGGCGGTCGTTCGGAAGACGATCGAACCATTGCTCTACGCCAGGATCGAACTGGAGGACGTTCATCACAAGAAGGGTCTCTTGCATCCTGGGACGGCGATCCAGGCACGATCCATACAACTATTATCGTGTAGTTTCGAAAACGGCCCGCTTCCCATCATATCGGCCTTTGCGGAGTTCCAGCTAACGTTCGACCGGTCATTCAAGGACACAGAGGAACTGTACGACTGGCAGGAACAGACCGATTGGTTAGATTGGTCCATGTGCTTCGGCTTTCGATTGCAGGATGGGGGTGAATGGGACGCCACATGGGAGCACAGTGGCATCGATTCGACCTAATCGGTCCTTACGACCTGACTACGGGCCGTCCTGAGAAGATTATTTCCTGATAATCTCGGTCAAGGCCACCGCCACTCCCTTATTGGATAAATCAAGTTGTGGAAATAATTCATTAAGCGTTGTACAAAGATCAGCTGTGCCTCCGTACTCGCTGCTCTCTTCAATAATCGAAGTCATCGACACTTTGGTCACGTCACAGATTGTTTGAATGGTATCGAGGCTCGGTAGGCTCACGCCCCGTTCGATGTTCGATACGGCCTCCTTCGGACGGTCGATCAACTCAGCCAATCGCTCGCGATTGAGGTCGGCCGGTTCACGTGTCGAACAGGGCTAACTGGTTGTGGCGAATAAATGTAGCGTTTTATGATCGAGAGCAATTTGCCACAGATACGAATTTTCAGCCGGCCGAACAAACTTATTTATTCCTTTTCTTCGAAACATTTCGCTCCATAAATGCACGGCGGCGCTACGAACTGTTTTAGAAAGAATATACTCATAGTAGGCAGGATCTACTGTGCGATCGGCTTCCGACCAATGTACCGGATAAAAAACGTCGCTACTCAACGCGTGGCCAATTAGATCGTATTGGGTCAGCGACCGGGTTAGAAGCTTTGGTCCTGTCGCGCCCCATTCACCATGTCCCTGGTCAAGCTCACAAACTCTAATCATATCGCGCAATATTTCTTTTTGGTTATTTAATCTAAGTACTGCATTGTTGACGAAAATATTGTCCTCTTTTCCGAAAATTAAGTCAGCGCAAGGCCACTTGTTGGTAAGACAAATTACATCGACATCTATCCATGTGGTGTCGAATCTATCGAGTAGAAGGTAACGAAAATAATTCGCGAATGCGGAAATCTGCCCTTTACCCGGCCCGCCTTGGTAATAATATATTTTCGCAGGATCGGCGACTTTGGATGCGTCTACCCACTTACAGAAATTGGGACAAATGACTTTATCGTAACTATAGAAACTGATGATGTGGCCGAAATCAGCAAAGCTTTTTAGGCAAGTCAAGTCATACGGAGATAACTTGCCATGAAAGAATGTTGAGATGTTCGACATTTGCGTTAGGCCATCGATGTTTTAGTACTGCGGGATAACTTGATCCCGATTAATCTATGTAATCCGAGAAATTTGTTTCTTGCGAGACGGTGTCTTCAATACGGTTTCGAGAGGCAGGCTTGCATTGATCGCTTCCTCTAAAATATCGGCGAATGCGCTGGCTCGGACTGGCATACGATATTGTCGGGAGATTACTTGCATAGCTTTAGTTGAGACTTCGAAACCAGTGCGGCCTTCGGGTATGCCATCAATTTCGAAATGTTTCAAAGCACCAATATGATCGCTGTTCCCATATACATCTTTAATGTCGCTGTACTTATTAGCGTAAGCGGATGCCTCAGCATTGATGACTGTTCTGAACTGAGCTTGAGCTTCTTCATAATCTTTGAGAATGACCATTAGTATGACGATCACTCCACGGATTGATGTAATTGAGGTTGCGCTCGCTGTCTTGTCAAAAATTGCAGCAGTCAACTGAGAAGCGAGTTTCGCGTCCGAGTAGATACTATCAATTAGAATGTAGCAATAATTAACAAGAGAGCCATCTAACTCCGGGGAGGACTCGATCATTTTTACAAGCGCAGCCGTTGCATCTTCAGATCGCCGCAAGTGAATCTGTATTAACAATTGAGTTTCTGCAGTCATGCGGCTATTCGAACTTTGGCTGATTTCAAAAATTTTTGAATTTCCCAATCGTTCTACGGGCATTTTCCTATATACATCGGAGTCCTGTAAAGGGTCACCTGCCTTGCTCTCCCAGGATCTTGCTGCGGGCATCGCTCCGATAGCTCTTGCGTACTCTGCAAGCGCAGAAATGTGCGCGGTAATATTGCCGCGGGTTTCGTGTATCAAAGCTAGAATGTCTTTGTGCTCAGATGATTTTGTCGACCATTCCGAATAGCCAATCTGATCATTAATTGTCTGCTGACCAGCCGCAACTTCAATAGCATCGCGCCATGCTCTCTGGTCAATATCGAATCTCAAAGACTCAATAACTCGAAGTTTATTTGTCAGACGGGAGGTAGCTGAAACCATGCTCGGACGGCCGACTTCGTAAAGGTACAGGGGCTCCGGTAAGATGCGGATATCCGCACCAGCTTGTAATGCACGCGTATAAAGCTCATAATCTTCATAGCCAACTCCATATAATTCAGTATACCCTCCCAACGCAGCGAGAAAGCTTCGCTTTATTAAAGCTGTGGCTGCGCCATACACATTTTGCAAATGCGAAACTGAAATTGGACCACCCAACGGAACGTAAGAAACTTTAGCGGGATGGGTCTCCGGAGACAATTCGTATGTGGTCCTATTTGATTCCTCTAGATAGACGTTAAGGCAATTTGTTATATCTGCACCGGTTGACGTGGCGCTACTAACTAGTTGCTCGACTGCTGTTGGAAATAAAAGATCATCATCATCCAAAAACAACAGATAATCAGATTGACTATTTGTTGCGATGGTATTCCGCGCGGCACCTAAGTAACCATTTTCTTTTCTGATAAGTCGGCCGCCAACTCTGTTTAGCAATAATTCGATGTCCTGTAGGGATGCTACAGTTGCGTCTTTGAAAGAACCATCATCGACAACTATAAGCTCAATATTTGTGTATGTCTGACGAAGAACAGACATGATGGCGCCTAATAATTTTTGCGGGCGTTCATAATGCGTAATGCCAACAACGACCTTTGGCTGGGGCGTCACCGTCTCTTTATTTAGTGGCGAATTATCAATTGATTGATGGAAGGCAAGCCAACTCTTTTCAAGTTCATTGATGGACTGAGATAGTTTTGTTGGTCTTGCCCCCCTATTGACTAACTGTTTTATCCGAGCAGATAGCAGTTTGGGGCTTATTTTTACCACGGCATCGGCGTGACAGTTAGTGTCAATAAGTTCTTTGGCGCCTCCCTCGATTGACGTCAGGATGGGCTGGCCACAGATAATTGCCTCTACGACTGTATATGGAGAGTTTTCGACTCTTGATGGAATGACGACCAATGAATCTTGCTGATTGCGGAGAAACGCTTGCGCTGCATCCCTATTAAACCCGACCTCAAAACTAAAATTAAAGTCCCATTTTCTGGACCGTTCAGTCAAGTAAACGCCAGATAGCTGCCCATTTATTTCACTAAACCCGCCAACAAATGTTACAATCACACTCATTTCAGTGAGAAAGTCATTTAATATATCCAACGAGTCACAGAAATCTACGATGCCCTTTCTTGGTTCGTGCCGACCGTAGAAGATAATCTTGCGAATTTTCCGTGGCTTGTCTAAATGAGTAACATCATGACGTTCTATGGTTACATTTGGGGTGTAGAGGTTTTTGATTATTTTGATTCTATTCTGAGCAGGAAGCTTGAATCCATTGTTGCTAAGCCAACCAATTAGATATTGGCTTGGGCTGATTAATGTATCAGCCATCCGGATGGACTCGCTCTCAAGAAAATCAACCAATAGTTGGTCCGGACTTACAAATAAACTTCGATTAGCGTGTATCGTCCATCTTGTTGGTCCATGAGCTTGTACCACTAGCTCACTTGAAAGGAATGCTATACCTTGGTTTTTTGCGCTTAGGCAAAAAAAACCCAAGACCTTTATAATCGTGGAAGTGAACACAGTCGTAATCTACCTCGCAATCACGCAAGTGTCGATAAACTATGTAGGCTCTATTTTGTGCGGAAGACTGATCCCATGTGGCGTTGTCGCCATTTATTACTATTAAGTTGACGTTCTTGTTCAACAAATGAGCGAGTAAATGGCTATGAGAATGCTGATCGATCTTGCTATGTGGGAAAAACAAAAGATCTACTTGGTGGCCACCAGCAGAAAGAGCGTAGGATAGCTCCAGAAACGCTGCGCCAATACCGCCTGATGGTCCGAAAGCACTAAGTTCTTCTGTAACTAAGGCAATTCTTTTTGTCATTTGTTGAATCTTAAACTTGTGCAAGAGGTTGGTCGGATTTGGCTTTTGCGTGTAAAAGATGCGAGGCGCACGCGCGGAAATTGCATTATCACGGGGCCGTGATCCCGGCAACATCCATATTTCAGCCGGATAATCCTTTGTATTATCCAATAAAATCCTTTGCCTTTTAAAATAATACCTTGCATCGCCTCTGAGATTACCAGGATATATTCGTCACTATGAGGTTCAGGGGCATTGAACCGTCGTATCATGAATGATAGAGATTTGCGGGGTATCTCGTTCATGATCTAAAGCGATCTGTTGCCGATATGGGTCGACCGGATGAATCTTGCCTCTATAATAATCGCGATAAAGATGGTATTAGTAGACGAGATCTAATATAATTTAATCGTTAGTTCGCCAGCTGTCCGAGTCCCGATACGGTAGCGCGGGAATTTGGCCATAGTGTCTGCGAGCATCCTGAGGGTCGGTGTCTCGTATCGCCGGCCTACTGACGTAATACGATGCCCCGTAATCGCATCACGTAAGCTTTCTTCGATCCCCGCTTCAAGCGCTAGGATCCTGAAGGTGTGTCGCCAGCCGTGATTAGGACCGATGCCCGGATCCAGCTTAGCGGTCTCGCGCATCCAATTCGTCACGGGTGCATTGATACGAGAGCATCCGGCCGCGATCCGCAAGCGCTTCATATTCCGGTCTCAGATCGTAGGCTGATGCTCCCTGCCCACGCGTGGCCTGATGCCCGTCCTATCTTTCAGGAGCGTTGTATCAGGCTTCCTCTATGGCCCCTTGCCTGTCACAACGCTGTCACAACGATAAGGCGGATCGTGCGGCTAGGCTCGCTTGTTATTGGACCAGAGTGGGTGTAGCGTAAGGCGGTAACAGACTGATCATTCAAGGGTTTTGAACCGCACGGTTGATCAACCGTTGACCGAAGCTCGATCTAGCGTTGCCCTCCGAAGGCAAAGGTCACACGTTCGAATCGTGTCGGGTGCGCCATTTCCTCTTGGACGCCACATAAGTTCCGACTGGCGTCATCCAGGCGCGACTCCACGCCAGGAAAGATTCTACAAGTATAATCTTGTGGCGCAAGACTTTTTCGCCTCCGTTCGCGTCCCGGCGATCCGTGAGTTGATCAAGCCGCCTGATCCCTCCGCGTCGGGGTCGGGGATGTGACGTTCTCAGGGACGGCGCTTGATATTTGCGGCCACCTTTCTTCGGCTCAGCCCTGAATGGCGCGTCTTCTTAGGCCAGAGACGCCTCTCCGGTCGCCCGTCGGTCGTGGCTTGCGCGTGTCATCCGCACCGATGGCAGAAATCGACCGCTGCAGGTTCGTGTTTTCGGAGCCCGACCGGGCTGGGGCCACACTCAGATCCTCCCCAAAGGTCAGGCACCAATATGTACGCGTCCCCGGTGCATGCAGTCGCGGACACGCCGTCCTGGCGGGATCGGAGCCGGCCGATCAAAGAATGCGCAGCGCCGGTGGACCGACTTGTCGTGTGCCTTCACAAGCCGCTGTGATGCCCGTACGTCTCTAGTGACTAGAGCATCAGAGGGGTCGTATGCGGTCATTCGCCATCGGCGTGTTGTCGGAGCGGACCGGGGTCAAGGTCCCGACCATCCGGTTCTATGAATCCATCGGATTGCTGCCCGCGCCGGAACGGACGCAAACCAACCGCCGGACCTACGACGAGGAGACGGTCAAACGCCTGCGCTTCATCCGGCACGCGCGTGAGCTTGGGTTCGAGGTGGAGGCCATTCGGGCGCTGCTCGATCTCGCCGCCCATCCCGAGCGGCCCTGCGCGGATGCCGATGTCGTCGCCCGGCAGCAGCTTGCCGACATCGACGACCGGATCGAGCGACTGACGGGTCTCAGGGCAGAAATCCAGGCGATGCTCGACCGCTGTACCGGCGGCCAAGTCCGCGAGTGCAGGATCATCGAGGTGCTGGCTGATCACGGAGAGTGACTGAGCGAGCGGCGCTGATCATGCCGGAACCAAGTCTCCTCTAGCTGCCAGAGGAAGCGAGGCATCTTCAGATCGCCTTGCGGGGCCTGCTCCGCCCGAGTGAGCCAGACCGGGGCGAAGTCGACGGACACCACGACCAGGATGATCGTTCCCACGCCCATGGCGGGCACACCCATGCGCCGGCAAGCTTCGGCAGGGCCTTCGCCGTCGGGGTCGTCCTAACGTCCAGGTTCGTGGTCGTCGGGGCGGCCTATGGCATCCTTTGGCAATCCGTGGCGCTCCTGGCGGATGCGGGCCACAACCTTTCCGCCTTGCTCGGCCTCGTGGTGGCCCGGGTCGCGACCGTGCTGGCGAAGCGAGCCCAGACCTCCCGCCAAACCTACGGGACGAACGGTTCCTCGAACCTCGCATCCCTGTTCAACGCCTTGTCCCTCTTCGTCGCCGTGGCGGGACACGACGCTTCCCAGCCAGTGCCACCTCGGCCGGATGCGCTTCCAACGATGGTAGGGCCGAGAGGCATGCCCCGGGTCGCTTGGTCCGAAGGGTCCCGGGGCTAGCGGCCGAGGATGCTCAAGATCCATGGCCGGGCGGCCGATGCCCCGAACGCGCGAAATTCGACTTGTGCAGAAGACCTCCACTCGCGCATAAGGGCGGCATGACCGTAGGGCGGTGGCATTGGGGCGGCGGCGCGCCGCGAGGCTGGTGGACAACCGCCTCGCGCATGCTCGCGTTCGTGCTGGCGCTGACGCTGGCGGCACCCGACCTTGGCCTCGCCGCCGACATGACCGGCGCCCAGGTTCGGCATGCGTCGATTTCGGACGCTCCAGCGCTGACCGTCGACGCAGAGCACCCCGTCTCGGGATCCGCTGAACTCGGCCTCGCCTGCCACGTGCATTGCGGCTGCCATCCGGTCATACGGACCGAGGGCGGCGCCGTCACGACATGTCCCGATACCGGCCGCCGCGTCGCGTCCGTGGTCGCTGGACCGCTGGCGCCCGTTTGGCCCGATCGCCTGTCGAGGCCGCCTCGCGTGTGAGGTGAGCGCGCCCCGAGCGGCGTGCGCGCCCGGCCGAAGGCTGGGCACCCGAAAACCCCACACCTGAAATCTAGGAGCCGATGCTCGCTCGCAATCCGGGCGGCGCGCGGCATCCCGGTCGAGTCCGGCTTCATGCGCATTCTCCTGTCCGCGGCCATCCTGGTCGCCGGCATCGCCATCGGCGGTGCCGTTCCCGGCGTGTCCTCACGCATTCACGAAACCCTCGACGCCGTGGGCGCCCGGAACATCCCGTTCCTGCAAGCAGCCCCTGGGATGGCCTCCCCGCCGGCGAGCGACGAGAAGCCTCACGAGGACGCCGATGCCCATGGGTCGGAGCCGGCACCGCTGGAGCCGAACGGTGCCGGCGAGGCGCATGCCCCGGAAGGCATCGTCAGGATGCGGCCCGAGCAGGTCGCCGCGCAGGATATCAAGGTCCTGAAGGTCGAGGGCGGCACGCTCGCAAGGCACCTTCTGGTGCCCGGAACCATCACGCCCAACACCGACCGGATCGCCCGCATCCCGGCCCGGGTCGTCGGCACGGTGGCCGAGTTGCGCAAGCGCCTCGGCGACGACGTCCAGAAGGACGAGATCGTCGCCGTGCTGGACAGCCGCGAGGTCGCCGACGCCAAGAGCGAGTACCTGACCGCCTTGGTCCAAGCCGAACTTCAGAAGATCAATTACGAGCGCCAGCAAAAGCTACTCGCGTCTCAGGCCGCGTCCGAGGCCGCGTTCCAGAACGCCCGTGCGACGTTCCTGGAGAACCAGCTGCGCGTCGACCTCGCCCGCCAGAAGCTGTCCGCGCTGGGGCTCAACGCCGCCGAGGTCGCGGCGGCCCAGAAGCGCGACGAGGCCACCCCGAACCGGTCGAGCCTGCGCCTGTTCGAGTTGCGCTCGCCCCTATCGGGACGCATCGTCGAGCGCAAGGTGGACGTGGGCACCAAGCTCGGCGGCGAGGGGGATCCCGCCGACCTCTACACGGTGGCCGACCTCTCGTCCGTGTGGATCGAACTCTCCGTATCGACCCTGGATCTGGCCAATGTTCGGGATGGCGCGCGCGTCGCGGTCTCCCTGGGTCAAGCGGGTGGCGGCCGCCATGGGGAGGGTAAGGTCGTGTTCGTCAGCCCGCTCCTCAACCAGGAGACGCGCTCGGCCCGGGTGATCGTCGCCCTGCCGAACCCGGACCTCGCGTGGCGGCCCGGCACCTTCGTCACCGCCGAGGTGGAGATCGCCCGGGACGCGGTCGCCGTGCGCATCCCCAAGGCCGCCCTTCAGACCGTCGAGGGCAAACGCGTGGTCTTCGTGCGCACCGAGGCAGGCTTCGAGAGGCGCGAGGTCGAGCTCGGGCACTCCGACGACGAGGCCTTCGAGGTCACGGTGGGCCTCAAGGCCGGCGAGGAGATCGCGGTCGGCAACTCCTTCCTGCTGAAGGCCGAGCTCGGCAAGGCCGAAGCCGGCGACAACGACTGAGGGGCATGCCGACCATGATCAGCCGCATCCTCGACATCTCGGTCCGCCAGCGCTGGCTGGTGCTGCTCCTGTCGCTGCTCGCCGCCGGCTTCGGCGGCTACGCGCTGACGAAGCTGCCTATCGACGCGGTGCCCGACATCACCAACAACCAGGTGCAGATCAACACGGTCGCGCCCGCGCTCTCGCCCTTCGACATCGAGCGGCAGGTGACCTACCCGGTGGAGACCGCGCTCGCCGGGATCAAGGGCCTCGAATACACCCGCTCCCTATCGCGCAACGGCTTCTCGCAGGTCACGGCGGTCTTCAGCGACAACGTCGACCTTTACTTCGCCCGCCAGCAGGTGGTGGAGCGCCTGAGCGAGGCCCGCGAGGCGCTGCCCTCCGAGGTCGAACCGCACATGGGCCCCATCACCACGGGCCTGGGTGAGATCTACATGTGGACGGTCCGGTACGCCGCGCCCGCAGAACGCAAGATCGCGGCTCCCGGCAAGCCGGGCTGGCAGCCCGACGGCGCCTACCTGACCCCCGAGGGTCAGCGGCTGACAAACGACCTCGAACGGGCCGCCTACCTGAGGACGATCCAGGACTGGGTCATCCGGCCCCAGGTGAGGACCGTTGCGGGCGTGGCCGGGGTCGACGGGATCGGCGGCTTCGAGAAGCAGTACCACGTCCAGCCCGACCCGACGAAGCTAACCTCGCTCGACCTGTCCTTCGCGGACGTCGCCCGGGCGCTCCAGGCCAACAACGCCAACCAGGGCGCCCGCTACCTGGAGGACAACGGCGAGGGCTACGTCGTCAGGTCCTCGGGTCGCCTGGAGAGCATGGACGAGATCGGCAACGTCGTCGTCACGACCCGCGGCGGCGTACCCGTCCGGATCAAGGATATCGCCGAGGTGCGCATCGGCCGCGACCTGCGCACCGGCTCGGGCAGCCAGAATGGGCAGGAGGCGGTCGTCGGCACCGCCCTGATGCTGATCGGCGAGAACAGCCGCACGGTGGCGGCCGCCGTCGACGCTCGCATGGCGCAGATCCGGCGCGCCCTGCCGCCGGGCGTCGAGGTCCAGACGGTCCTCGACCGGACGCAGCTCGTCGAGGCCACGATCCGCACGGTGGGCCGGAACCTCGCGGAGGGCGCGGCCCTCGTGATCGTCATTCTGTTCCTGCTGCTCGGCAACATCCGGGCGGCGTTGATCACGGCGCTGGTCATCCCGGTCGCGATGCTGATGACCGTGACCGGCATGGTCGAAGGAAAAATCTCGGCCAACCTGATGAGCCTCGGGGCGCTGGATTTCGGGCTCATCGTCGACGGGGCGGTGATCATCACCGAGAACGCGCTGCGCCACCTCGCCGAGCGGCAGCACGCGATCGGGCGGCCGCTCGAACTGGAGGAGCGCCTGGAGACGGTGCGCGCCTCCGCAGAGGAGATGATCAAGCCGTCCCTCTACGGGCAGGCGATCATCATGCTGGTCTACGTCCCGCTCCTGACCTTCACGGGCGTCGAAGGCAAGATGTTCCAGCCCATGGCGCTGACCGTCATCCTGGCGCTCGCGGCCGCCTTCGTGCTGTCGCTGACCTTCGTGCCGGCCCTGATCGCCATCATGATCACCGGCCGCGTCACGGAGAAGGACAACTTCATCATCCGGGCGCTGAAGGCGGCGTATCGGCCGATCCTCGCCGTAGCTGTCCGGACGCCGTTCGCCTTCATCGGCGCCGCCCTGCTGCTGCTGGTGGGGGCCGGTCTGCTTGCCGCAAGGCTCGGGACCGAGTTCATCCCGACCCTGGACGAGAAGAGCATCGCGATGAACGCGCTGCGCATCCCCTCGACCTCGCTGAGCCAGTCGCAGGCGATGCAGCTCAGGATCGAGCAGGCCGTCTCGAAGTTCCCGCAGGTCGCCTACGTGTTCTCGAAGACCGGTACCGCCGAGGTCGCCACCGACCCGATGCCGCAGAACTCCTCCGACACGTTCGTGATGCTCAAGCCGCAGGCGGAATGGCCGGATCCGGAGCTGTCCAAGTCCGAGTTGCAGGAACAGATCGAGAAGGCCGTGGGCGAGCTCGCCGGCAATACCTACGAGTTCTCCCAGCCGATCCAGCTGCGCTTCAACGAGCTGCTCGCCGGGACACGGGGCGACCTCGCCGTGAAGGTGTTCGGCGACGAGTTCGGGGCGATGAAGCAGGCCGCCAACCGAATTGCCGAGATCCTGCGGGGCACGCACGGTGCGGAGGACGTCAAGGTCGAGCAGACCGCCGGACTCCCAATCCTTGAGATCAAGATCGACAAGGCCGAGGCTGCGCGGCTCGGTCTCAGCACCGGGGCGATCCAGGAGGTCATCGGCGCGGCCATCGGCGGCAAGGATGCGGGCGTCGTCTTCGAGGGCGACCGGCGCTTCCCCATCGTGGTACGTCTGACCGACAAGGTCCGCGAGGACCGGGAGGCCCTGGAGAACATCCCGGTGTCCCTGCCCCCCGGGCCGAACGGCCGCGCCGCCTCCGTGCTCCTGAAGCAGGTGGCGAGCTTCACCGTGACCGAGGGACCTAACCAGGTCAGCCGCGAGAACGGCCGGCGGCGCGTCGTGGTCACCGCCAACGTGCGCGGCCGCGACATCGGCTCGCTCGTCGCCGAGGCCCAGGCCAGGGTGGCCAGCCAGGTACAAATGCCGCCAGGCTACTACGTGACCTGGGGCGGCCAGTTCGAGAACCTCGCCTCGGCCCGCCAGCGCCTGACCGTGGTGGTGCCGGTGTGCTTCTTCCTGATCTTCCTGCTGCTCTACTCGGCCCTGGGTAGCGCTCGGGACGCGCTCCTCGTGTTCAGCGCCGTGCCGCTGGCGCTCACCGGCGGCATCGCGGCCCTGTGGCTGCGGGGGATGCCGCTGTCGGTGCCGGCCGCGGTCGGATTCATCGCTCTCTCGGGCGTGGCGGTGCTGAACGGCCTCGTGATGCTGACCTTCGTCAAGCAGCTCGTGGCCGAGGGACGCCCGAAGCGGGAAGCCATCCTGGAGGGAGCCATGACCCGGCTGCGGCCGGTGGCGATGACGGCGCTCGTCGCCTCCCTGGGGTTCGTGCCGATGGCGCTCGCGACCGAGACCGGTGCCGAGGTGCAGCGGCCGCTCGCCACCGTGGTGATCGGCGGCCTGATCAGCGCCACCCTCCTGACGCTCGTGGTCCTCCCGGCCCTCTACGCCCGCTTTGGCAGGGCGGCGACGCCGAAGGCCACTATGCGGCCGACGGAGACGGTGCCGCGGCACCTCAGGGCCGCGGAGTAGGCCCGTGCGCGTCCTCGCGATCACGGCCGCCATGGCCTCCCTCGCCGCCTTCCACTTTCGCATCTCCCGCGATGGGCGGCGACGGCGGCGACCCACCGTTCGGGTCGTCCTGGGGGCCGGTCGACGCTGTCCCGCATCCGCTCAGGGTCGTCCGCGACGCCAACCTGACCGCGCTCCACCATCCGAATGGCTGGCAGCCCCTTCTCCGGGCGGCCACCGCGGAGGTATCCCTCAAGGTCTGCCGGGACAAAGGGCTGCAACAGGTCGTTCGGGGCGGCTTGCCGAAGTCGGGCGAGGCCCTGGCGAGGACGCGGCGCGCCATCCACGACGAGGGCGTGCGCCGCTATGGCGCGCCCGGACCGGGGCCCCTGGCCGATTTCGAGCCCTGCCGGGCGACCGGGCGCTCCTGGCCCGCCGCGAGTTCACGGATGGGCGGCGCGAACGCGTCATGACCGCATTCGGCCCCGGCTACCCAGCCTGCTCGGCAGTCCGTCGCGAGGCGACCGGACACCCGGCCGGCGTGCACGTCGCCGACCTGATCGGTGTCGACGCCCCCTTGATGAGGCTCCTCGGTGCAAATCCCGGCGGGTGCGGCATGCGCGGGAGCGGATCCCTCGAAGGCGGAAGCTCGTTCGGTGGCGCCAGGACGACGAGCATGGCCGGCGTCGGCCTCGCGGCGTTCCGGTACGGCACGGCGGCCCGGGCGAAGTGACGAGGTCGGGATGAAGCCCCCTGTCGAGAGGAGCCGCGTTCAGGATCGGACGGTTGTGGCTCGCGTGCTCGATAGCGGGGGATACAGCGCGCGCCTGCAGTCTGCACCGGGCGGTCCGTCGGCACCATCCATCCTGGCTAGCCCTACGGTGGCCGGAAAGCCTCGGTTCATGGCCTCGTCCCTCATCGAGCTTCGGCGGCTCCGGGACCGGCGCGCCGACGGGACTTGGCGCCGTGCATTGGCCTGCCTGCTCGCCTTCGCCCTGATCATCGCCCTCGTGGACCCGGCGCTGACATCGCCCCGGGTCGGACCCGACCACGCGAATGGGCCCGGCACGTTGTCCCTGTTCGAGCCGGATGCGACCGTGTCGGCTGCGGACGACCGCTCGGACCGCGGGCACCCAGGATCGCCCCGGTGCAACGGTCACTGCTCCTGTCATGGGACCATTCGGCCCGACGGCGCCCTCGCGGTGCCCGCGCGCGTCGCGCAGGCCCTGGAATTCCCGTTGTCCGGCGACGGCTTCCGGTCCCGAAAGGCCGCCCCGCCCCACGACCCGCCACGCGCCTGATCGCTCGGCTGCCGCGAGCCGCGGCGGCGCCCCGGGTCAAAAGCTTCGTCCCATGACCCGGATGTGAGTGCGCTCGCCTCGCGTGAGCGCGCGGCCCGTCGCCGTGACGGAGCCGCAGGTCGGAACCGCCTACGAGATCGGGTGGAGCGATGCGCGTACCCAGTCCCCCCTTGGCCACCCCCGCACGGCCGACCGTCGACCCCGGCGCCGACGGGCTCCGGCCAGCCCGAAGACAACCGTCGGACGTCTTGGGCTCCTCAGTAAGAGGGAGCCCACTGCCGTCAGACACCCCGGAAGCGGTCTGGCCGCCCCGAGCGAGGCTTGGGCCATGTCGGCTCGGCCGGCGCGCCCTCGCGGTGGCGCTCGCGGCACTCGCGGCCGCGGTCGGCAGCCCGCGGGCCGAGACGCTGGAGGGCTCGCTGGGGCGCGCATACCGCGCGAACCCGGAGCTGAACGCGACGCGGGCGGGCTTGCGGGCGACGGACGAGGAGGTCGCGATGGCGCGGGCCGGCTACCGCCCGACCGTCGCCGCGGACGCGGACATCGGGGTACGGAACGTGCAGGGGGTCGCAGGTGGCGAGCGCCTGGCGCGCACCTCTTTCCCGCGCGGTGCGGGGCTGACCGTCGAACAGACCCTCTTCAACGGCTTCCAGACGGACAACGACACCCGTCGTGCGGAATCGAACGTGCTCGACCAGCGCGAGGCCTTGCGCTCCGCCGAGAACACGATCCTTTTCAACGCCGCGCAGGCCTACATGGATGTCCTGCGCGACACCGCGACCGTGGAGCTCAACCGCAACAACATCGCGGTTCTGGAGGAGCAGCGCCGCCAGACGAGCCTGCGCTTCAGACTCGGCGAGCTGACGCGGACGGATGCCGCGCAGGCCGACGCCCGCTTGGCCGGAGCCCGCTCGCAGCTGAGCGCGGCGGAGGCGCAGCTCCGTGCCCGCACCGGCGTCTTCCGCCAAGTCATCGGCGTGGACCCGCACCGGCTTGCCCCCGGGCGCCCGCTCGACCGCCTGGTCCCGCCACGTCTCGAACTCGCGCTCGGCATAGGGCTGGCCGAACATCCACGGATCCTCTCCGCGCTCCACGCGGTCGATGCCGCGGAGGCGCAGGCGAAGGTTTTCGAGGGGAGGCTCTACCCTCGGGCCGGCGCCTCCGGCGTCGTGCAGAGGCGCCGCGACGAGGAGGAGCCGGGGGACGATGTCCTCGCGGCCGGGATCACCGGGCAGGTGACGGTTCCCGTCTACGAGGGCGGGCAGGTCTACGCGCAGGTCCGGCAGGCCAAGGAGCAGGCCGGGCAGCTGCGCATCGAGGCGGAGCAGGTGCGCGACGCCGTCCGCGCCGGCATCGTCGCAGCCTGGGCACAGCTTGAGGCCTCGAAGGCGCAGGTCGCCGCCTCACAAGCCCAGGTCCAGGCCAACGAGGTGGCGCTGGCCGGCGTGCGCGACGAGGCGCGGGCCGGCCAGCGCACCACCCTCGATGTCCTGAACGCCCAACAGGAACTGCTCAACGCCCGGGTGGGTCTGGTCGTGGCGCAGCGCGACCGCGTCGTGTTCTCCTACGGCCTGGTCCAGGCGCTCGGCCGCCTCACCGCGCGCTTCGCGGAGCTGCCCGTGGCCCCCTACGGCGCCAAGGCCCACTACGACCAGGTCGAGAACCTCTGGGCGGGCCTGCGCACGCCCGACGGCCGCTGACGCCCAGCCCGGGTCCGCCTTTCTCCCCGGATTGCCCGCGGCCCGGCCACCCTGCGCCAACCCTGCTTCCAACCCCGCCGCCGACACGGAACGGCCCCGGAAGCCCAGAGGCCCTCACGAGAGAGGGCCGGACACCATGTCGGAGCCCTTCTTGGTCACGCCCTCCCTGATCCATGCCTTGGCCCATCGGATGACGGGGATCGATTACCCCCACAGCCACTGGTGGGTCGACCTCCCGGCCCTGCTCGCCTTCGTGGTCGCGCCGGCCTGGACAGGATGGCTGCTGGTCCGGCTCGGCCTGCGATGGCTGGGGCCGGGAGGACGTCGACGGGTCCACCCGGTTGCCGTTCCGTCGCGCCAGCACCGGACCGGGTCGGTGCCGTCATTGGGCGGCGCCCGCGAGGGCACCTATGGCTGGCGCCTGGAGCGTTTCGTCGTCCGTGCGACGCTGCGCTTCCAGCTGCGTCTCGTGCTGCTCTCGCTGCTGACGCTGCCCGCGGCGTGGCTCCTCCTCGAAATCCCCAAGCACATCATCAATCGCGCCATCACCGACGCTGACGGAGATGGGCATCCGGAGATGGTGGTCCTCGGCTTCACCCTGAGCCAGGTGGAGCTACTGTTCGCCCTGTGCGGGAGCTACCTGGCCGTGCTCACGCTCGGCGGGCTCTCGAAGTATGCGGTCAACCGGTCGCGCGGCCGCGTCAACGAGCGTCTCGTGCGCCGCCTGCGCCTCGCCATCCTCCGTCGTGCGCGCGACGAGCCCTCGCCCGATCGACGGGCCGCGCTGGCGGCCGTGGCCATGCAGGAAGTCGAGCCGATCGGCTATTTCGGCGGGAGCCTCGTTGTCGTGCCGCTCGTGCAGGGCGGAACGCTCGCGACCAGCATCGTCTTCCTGCTCATCCAGAACGCCGCCCTCGCGTTGGCGGCGCTGATGATGCTGCCGGTCCAGCTCACGCTGCTGCCGCCCCTGCAGCGGCGCCTGAACGCGAAGGTGCGCGAGCGGGTTCACGCGACGCGGGCCTTGGGAGGTCTCCTGACCGCGGCGCCGGCCGGTCGGGAGGCCACGCCGCCACGCGACCGGCCCGCACGGACGCCGGCCCGGTCGCGGCAGATGCGCTTGGCCGAGGACCTTGAGCGCGTGCGGGTCGAGATCAACGACCTCAAGGGCCGCCTCAAAGGCTTGTACAACTACACCTCCAACCTGACGCCGTTCTTCTTCTTCGCGATCGGCGGCTACCTGGTCGTGCAGGAGCGCCTCTCGCTCGGCGCGCTCGTCGCCGCGCTGGCGGCCTACAGGGAGATCGCGCCGGCGATGCGCGAGGTGTTCGATTTTGTCCAGAGCTGGTCCGACGCGAACGCCCGCTTCGAGGAGGTCACGACGGCGCTCCGCCCCGCTCCGCCCGACCCTGCACCCCGGTAGGCCCGAGCGGCCAAGCGTTCAATCCGGCCGCTCCGGCCGGCCCGGGGCGCCCGCCGCGGGCGGCAGGAAGGCGACGCGCAGGAGCTCGACGAGGTGGCGGCGGTTCACGAGAAACAGGATGGCGGCGAGCCCGAGATAGATCCATGCGAGCGTGGCCAGCGTCGCCACCGTGCGCGCCGCGTCGTCCCGGTAGGCGAAGGCCAGCACCACCTGCAGGCCGAAGAGGCTTGCCAGGGCGAATGCCGAGAGGAGGTCGAGACGTAGCCGCAGCAGCAGGCCTAACGCGAACAGCGATTGCGCGGCGGTCAGGAAGAACTCCTCCACCTGGCGGGCGTCGAGCGGCAGGTTCGCCAATGAGCCCGCGCCGACGCTCATCGCGAGCGGCAGCATGCCGACCAGTAGCGTCCACTGGCTGATCTTGTCGCTGACGAGGGTGCCGAGCCCGTTGGCGGCCCGGCCCGCCAGCACGAACAGGACCGCGACGGTCATGGCCGGGGCTTCGCTCGCCAGCGGCGCGAGCCACTGGATGAGGAGGAACTCGTCGAGGCCGAGGACCCGGCCGGCGCCGACCAGCGCCTCGGCGAACGGCTCGGCCGAGATCAGGATGATCCCGCAGGCGACCAGCGTCAGGGCCGCCGTCGCGGCCCACCGCATAGCCACGGGCAACGCGTTCAGGGCGGCGGCGGGGCCGGGCTCCTCATCCTCATCCTCATTTTCGTCCTCAGGCGCGCTGCGGGTGCGCCAGACATAGGCGCCGAAGAACGCCGCCAGGACCACGAAATCAAGCGGCCCGATGCCGTCCTTGAGCACGATGACGAAGGCGTACAGGCTCGCCAGGAGCAGGAAGGCGACCTCGACCGCGTTGGCTCGGGTCAACTCCACCGCGCGGCCACCGCCCCGCGCCCAATGGATGGCGACCAGGAGCGGCCAGGCCAAGCCGACGAGCAGCCGGTTGGCCCCCGTCATGTTGGCGGCGGCGTAGTGCACGTACTGCGAGCCCGGCCCCACCTTGCCGGCCTGGTAGGCGTAGTAGAGGTCGACCGCATATTCGGGCAGCACGGTCACGAGGGCGACGACGGCGATGATCAGCCCCTGCGAGACGTGCCGCTCGGCGGCTTCCGCCCCCCAGGACAGCAGGAAGCCCGCCGCGAGAATGGCGGCCCCGAAGGCCGCCGTCTCGCCGATGGGCCCGACCTGCAGGCCGGCCAGCCGTAAGGTAAGGGCCGGTGTCGCCGCCGCGACCGCGAGGGCGACCAGCATCAGGAAGCGTCCCACTCATCCCTCCTCGTCACACTCACGGGCCGTGGCAGCCGGGCGCGGGCGGTCCCCGTCGGCGGGCGTCGCCGTCGGGCGGACCCACGGCCGCGGCGTGGTGACCGAACCTCGCCGGGCGCCCTACCCGATGTGTCCGGCGGCCGCGGCCAATCCCGCCCCTATCACGCTGGCGGCGCTCACCCGAGGTGCGTGATCGGCCGGTCGGAGGGGGCTCGGTTCGGCTCTCCGACAGGAACGGTGCGGCCGCGCCGAACGGCTGGCGTGAGCCGAGGACGCACCCGGTCCGCGGGGCGGCGACCGCCGGATCGAGCCCTCACAAACTCTTCCCCTCGGCGGCGGCGCGCCGCCGATCGGACACGAGGAATCCGTCGAGGAGCAGCAGCACCACGCCCGCCGAGATCCAGACGTCCGCCAAGTTGAAGGTGAACCAGCGGATGCCGCCGGCGTGCAGGTCGAGGTAGTCCGTGACGACGCCGTCCATGAGCCGGTCGACGAAGTTGCCGGCGGCCCCGCCCGCTATCGCGGCGAGCCCGAGGCGTTCGAGCCCGCCGCCCGCGGCCAGGGCCCAGCCGGCCACGAGGCAGGTGAGCGTGCCCTGGATGGCGAGGAGCAGCGCCAGCGAGGACGGGTCGTGCGCCGGGAACAGGCTGAAGCTGATGCCGTGGTTGAACGACAGGCTCAGGTCGACGAAGGGCAGCGCGCCCCTGACGGCGCCCTCCTCCAGCCACGCCTCGGCCACCGCCTTCGCGCCGAGGTCGATGGCCGCGGCGGCCACCGCGACCCCGGCCACGGTCGCGGCCCGGCCGGCCCACCCTGACCGGGAGATCATCAGGCCCTCAGGAGACGGAGCGCGTTGGCCGTCACCAGGACGGTCGCGCCGGTGTCGGCCAGGATGGCCGGCCAGAGGCCGGTGATGCCGGCGATGGTCGTCACCAGGAACACGGCCTTCAGGCCGAGGGCGATCGCGACGTTCTGGCGGATGTTGCCCAGGGTCGCCCGAGAGAGGGAGACCAGCGCGGCCACGTCGCCCACCCGGTCGTTCAGCACCGCCGCGTCCGCCGTTTCCAGGGCCGCGTCGGTGCCGCCGCCCATCGCGATGCCGACGCTGGCGGCGGCGAGCGCCGGCGCGTCGTTGATGCCGTCGCCGACCATCGCCACCGGAGCCGCCGCCTTCAGGGCCGCGATCTCGGCGAGCTTGTCCTGGGGCAGGAGCTCGGCCTTCACGTCGAGCCCGAGTTCGGACGCGACCGCCTCGCCCGTGCGCCGGTTGTCGCCGGTCAGCATCACGCTGCGGACGCCGAGCTTCCGCAGGGCCGAGATGCCAGCCGCCGCGTCGGCGCGGGGCTCGTCCCGGACCGCGATGGCGCCCAAGGCCTCGGCGCCGCGGACGACGATGACCACCGTCTTGCCGCCGGCTTCCAGGTCCGCGACCGCGCGCTCGGCCTCGGGGCCGAGCCGCGCGCTCTCGGCGGCGTGGCGCGGGGAGGCGACGAGCACCGTCTGACCCATCACCGTGGCCGACACCGCCTTGCCGGGGATGGCGCGGGCGTCCCGCGTCGGCCGCAGCGGCACCCCGTCCGCGCTCGCCCGGTCGAGGATGGCCCGGGCGATGGGGTGGCTGCTTCCGCTCTCGACCGCGGCGGCCAACCCGAGAAGCGAGCGCTCCGACGCGTCCGGGGCGAAGACCAGGATGTCCGAGACCCGCGGCCGTCCGGCGGTCAGCGTCCCGGTCTTGTCGAACGCGACCGTGCGCACCCGCCCGATGACCTCCAGCGCGGCGCCGCCCTTCACGAGCAGCCCGCGCCGCGCCCCGGCGGCCAGTCCGGAGGCGATGGCCGCCGGGGTCGAGAGCACCAGCGCGCAGGGGCAGGCGATGAGGAGGAGCGCCAGGCCCCGGTAGATCCAGGTGCCCCAGTCGGCGCCGAGCAGCGGCGGCACGACCGCGACCGCGGCCGCGAACGCGAACGCGATGGGCGTGTAGACCGCGCTGAACCGGTCGATGAAGCGCGCCGTGGGCGACTTCGACGCTTGCGCCTCCTCGACGAGGTGCAGGATGCGGGCGACCGTGTTGTCGGCCGCCGTCTTTGTGACCCGGACCTGGAGCGCGCCGTCGGCGTTGACGCTGCCGGCGTAGACCGGGTCGCCGACCTCCTTGGGCTTCGGGACCGACTCGCCGGTGATGGGGGACTCGTCGAGGCTCGACGCGCCGTCGGTGATCACCCCGTCGGCGGGCACGCGGTCGCCCGGCCGCACGACCACGACCTGACCGATGGCCAGCGATGCGGCTGCCACCTCGCGGGTGGTGCCATCGGCCTCGTCGACCAGGCGGGCGGTCTTCGGCACCAGGGCGGCGAGCGCCTTGATGCCGGCCCGCGCCCGGCCCGCCGCCACGACCTCCAGCATCTCGCCGACCGTGAAGAGCAGCACGACGATGGCGGCCTCCTCGGCGGCGTGGATGGCGAGCGCCCCCGCGGTCGCGACCGTCATCAGCATCTCGATGGAGAAGGGCGTGCCGGCGAACGCCGCCACGGCCGCGCGGCGGCCGTAATAGGCGAGGCCGACGAGCGCCCCTGGCCAGTAGGCGTACTCGCCCACCACGCCCGGCGCGACCCGCTCGACCAGGAAGCCGGCGGCGAACAGGGCGCCGATCAGGATGCCCAGCAGCGCCTTCCGGGTCCGCCAGAGCGGCGGCTCTGGCTCCTCCGCGGTCTCGGCGGGCGGGGCGCCGCCCGAGGCTTGGGCCATGGCCAGGTCCGCGGCCGTGGGAAGCGGCGCGACGCCGTAGCCCAGGCGCTCGATTCGCCCCTCCAATTCGGTCCTCGGGGTCGCGGCCTCGTCGAGCGCGAGATCGAGGACTTGGCTGCCGTAGTTCACGCGCACGTCCGCGACGCCCGGCAGCCGGGAGACGGCGGTCTCGATCTTCCCGGCGCAAGTCGGGCAGTCCATGCCCTTGACCTTGTAGCGCAGGGCCTGCGGTCCGTTCGTGGGGAAGGATGTGCGGTCCGCGCCGGCGGCCTGGTTCATGGTGCGCTCCGTTCGCCGGGCTCCTGGTCCGGACTGGTAAGGTCCCCTACATGCACCCTGTAGTCACTACAGGGTCAAGGCCGTGCGAACCGCCCCTTCCATGACCATCGGCAGCCTCGCGGAGGCCACGCAGACCCGTGTCGAGACGGTCCGGTGGTACGAGAAGGTCGGGTTGCTGCCCCCGCCGGCGCGGTCGAGCGGGAACTACCGGCTCTACGGGCCCGAGCACCTGCGCCGGCTGAGCTTCATCCGCCGCGGTCGCGCCCTGGGGTTCACCGTGGAGCAGATCCGGGACCTGCTCGCCCTGGCGGACGACCGTGAGCGTTCCTGCGGCGAGGTCGACACCATCGCCCGCGCCCATCTCGCCGACGTGGAGCGCAAGCTGGCCGACCTGACCCGGCTCGCCTCGGAACTGCGTGAGGTCATCGGCCAGTGCGGCTGCGGGTCGGTCGCCGACTGCCGCATCATCGAGGCCCTGTCGCCGTTGGGTGAGCCCGCGTGAGCGACCTTGGCCCGAGGTCAGCGAGCGACGTAGGGTGTCATCAGCACCCGGCTCTCGAACAACCCCTTGGCCGCGAACCCGCAGCACGCGACGGCGAGGACAGCGACCGTAACCGCGGCGAACGCTCGGCGCGCGGCGGCCCGGACGTGCGGCCTGATGCGACGGCGGAGGCCCGCGTTCCTCTGGCCCCAGGAATGGCGTTCCTTCATCACCAGCTCGGCCTTTCCTGAAGGGGAGGCTTGTCACGATTGCGCCGTCACGACGCCCGCAAGGCACTAGCTCCGCCTCAAAACCGAGAGGCGGATTTGCGGTGAGATGTATGCCCGACCTGCCACCGTGTGGTAATTACGAAGGCTGGCAGATGTACACCAACAAGCCGACGCTTCGTCCAGGCGCGGTTAGGCACAAGGGGATCCGCGGCGCACGCATAAGCGCAAGCCGAGCGACTACTTCGACCCAACCGGTATGGGGGCGAAATTCCTCTGTGATTGACCCGCGACGCCGGCGTTTAGGCCAGGAAAGCGCGACCAACCCTGCGAGTCGGGGAAGCTGAGCGCCCTGGTTACCTCCTCGAACCGGGCGCGCGCGTCCGACCAGCCCTGCGCGAAGTCGAACAGCTCCCGCAGGGCCGGTGAAATCTCCTTGTAGGCCGCGAGTGCGGCAACCAGCGCCCCGAGCGAGAGCCGGCCCTGGATGACAAGGTAGCCGCCGATCGAGAAGAAGAAGAACGGCGTCAGGTTGGCCGTGTAGTTGTAGAGACCCTTGAGCCGGCCCTTCAGATCGGCGATCTCGACGCGCACCCGCTCCAGCGCCTCGGCCTGGCGCATCTGGCGGAGGAGGACCGGAGGATGTTCCGCGGTCCCGGCTTCAGGCGCGGTCAGGAGGCCGCCGAGCGTCCGGGTCGCGTGCACCCGCTCACGCACCTTGGCGTTCAGGCGCCGCTGCAGCCGCGGCAGGAGCGTGAGCTGCAGCGGCAGCATCACCAACGCGGCCAGCGCCAGGGCGGCATCCTGGAGGAGTAGGAAGGCCACGCTGGTCAGGAGCGTGCCGCCCTGGACGAAGGGCACGGCCACCAAGCCCGCGCCGGCGTAGCCGATGGGCTCGACCTCCTGAACGGCGACGGCGGCCAGCGCCGCGCGGCGCTCGGGCGACCGCTCCCCACGGGCCCGCCGGAAGACGGCGAGGCGCAGCCGGCGCACGAGGCGCTCGTTCAGGCCGCCGCGCGTCCGGTTGACCGCGTACTTGGCGAGGCCGCCCAGCGTCAGCACGGCGAGGTAGCTCGCGCACAGCGCGAACAGGAGCTCGACACGTCCAAGTTCGAGCCCGAGGAAGGCCATCCCGGGATGGCCCTCGCCCTCCGCGTCCGAGAGGGCGTGGTTGATGATGTGCTTGGGGATCTCCAGGAGGAGCCACGCGGCCGGCAGCGTCAGGAGCGAGAGCAGCAGCAGCCGCAGCTGCGGGCGCAGCGTCGCCCGCAGGACGTAGCGCTCAAGGCGCCACTCTTCCGGACTGCCCGCGCCGCGCCGGCGCCGTTCGCGCAGCGTGCGCCAGGCGAGGCGCAGCGCCATCCACCCCGTCCAGGCCGGCGCCACGACGAGAACAAGGACCGACACGAGCTCCATCCACCAATGGCCGTGAGGTCCGTCGAGGCCGGCGACACGGTGGATCAGGTCGTGGACGACGATGGGCGTGAGCAACGATGGCACCGCGACGGGAAGGTGGATGCAGGCGGAACAGGTCCCGCCGCGCAATCAAGCCGGATGGGAGGGCATGCCGGCCTACATGCGTTCCTTGATGCCGGCGCCGACGAGCCACCAGTTCACCGGGTAGCTCGTCAGGAATCCCGCGACCATGGCGACCTGCATGGCGGCCCAGAACTCGACCGAGTTCACCGGGGCCCGCTGCCCCGTCAGGTGCGGGAACAGGTAGAACTGCGCGAAGGCCATGAAACCGTACATGCCGACCTGCCAGGCGATCAGCGAGGCGGTGTCCGCCTTCACGGCCGCCACGAGGCCCTGGCCGGGGGAGAGCCCCCGCATCGGCACGATGGCGTAATACTGGAACACGATCCCGAGCGCGTAGGCGAAGACGAAGTCCACCACCCAGACCGCGTACATCTTCTCCTCGAACAGGGAGTGCCAGCCGAACCAGACCGCCACCACCGGCACCAGGAAGGCGAGCCACTCGGCGGCGACGTCGCCCAGCATGCAGCCGCTGCCGCAGTGAAGCGCGCCCTTGCCGACCATCACCGGGAACGGCGTGCCGGTCATGTTCGGCGGCTCCTCGCCCCGCTCCTTGGCGAGGTGGTGCGCCTCCCTCGTGGCGAGGCGCCCGTATCGGAAATAGGCCCAGACAACGGCCACCGTGCCGAACAGGGCGCTGACCGGCCAGACCACGTTCATCACGGTCATGTGCTGCGGGTGGCGGATGACCTGTCCCGACAGCAGCAGGGCACACGCGGCCCCCAGCAGCAGGGACGCGACGGCGAGGGCGTGGAGCCAGGTCGGGAACATGGAGGCTCCTAGCGGGCGGACGAGGGATCGAGCTTCGTCGCCCGCAGGCGCAGGGCGTTGCCGATCACGCTGACCGAGGACAGCGCCATCGCCGCGGCCGCGATAACCGGCGAGAGCAGGATACCGAGGAACGGGTAGAGGATGCCCGCCGCCACCGGCACGCCTGCGGCGTTGTAGATGAAGGCAAAGAACAGGTTCTGGCGGATGTTGCCCATGACCGCCCGCGACAGGCGCCGGGCCCGCACGATGCCGAGGAGGTCGCCCTTGAGCAGCGTCAGGCCGGCGCTCTCGATGGCCACGTCCGTGCCCGTGCCCATGGCGATGCCGACGTCCGCCGCGGCGAGCGCGGGAGCGTCGTTCACGCCGTCTCCGGCCATCGCGACGACCTGACCGGCGGCCTTGTGGCGCTCGACCACGGCGGCCTTCTGGTCGGGCAGCACCTCGGCCTCGACCTCTTCGATGCCGAGCCGGCGCGCCACGGCATCGGCAGTCGTGCGGTTGTCCCCGGTCAGCATCACGACCCGGATGCCCTCGGCTCGGAGAGCAGCGAGCGCTTCCGGCGTCGTCGCCTTGACGGGGTCGGCGATGGCGATGACGCCGGCCACGCGCCCGTCGACGCCCGCGAAGATCGCCGTGGCGCCGTCGCGCCGGAGCTCTTCGGCCTCGGCCGCGTGGGCCGAGACATCGACGCCCTGCTCGCGTAGGAAGGCGGCGTTGCCGAGGGCCACGCGCCGGCCCTCGACGGTGCCGAGCGCGCCCTTGCCAGTCGGGCTGTCGAAATCCTCGACGGGGGAAGTCGCGATCCCTCGCTTCCCGGCGGCCGCCACGATGGCCAGGGCGAGCGGGTGCTCGCTTGCCCGCTCGACACTCGCCGAGAGGCGCAGCACGGTAGCCTCATCGAATCCGGTCGCCGCCACGACCCGCGTCACCGCCGGCTTGCCCTCCGTCAGCGTCCCCGTCTTGTCGACCACCAGCGTGGTGACCCGCTCCATGCGCTCCAGGGCCTCGGCGCTCTTGACCAGCACCCCGGCCTGGGCGCCGCGGCCGACCCCGACCATGATCGACATCGGCGTGGCGAGGCCGAGCGCGCAGGGGCATGCGATGATGAGCACCGCGACCGCCGCAAGCAGCGCGAACGTGAAGCGCGGCTCCGGCCCGAACGCCATCCAGGCGACGAAGGCGAGCACCGCCACGCCGATGACCGTTGGCACGAACCAGCCGGCGACATGGTCGGCGAGGCGCTGGATGGGCGCGCGCGAGCGCTGCGCCTCGGCCACCATCTGGACGATGCGGGCCAGCATGGTGTCGCGCCCGACCTTGGTCGCCTCGACCACGAGCGAGCCGGACTGGTTGAGGCTGCCGCCGATGACGGTGGCGCCGACCTCCTTGCCGACGGGCATGGATTCCCCCGTCACCAGGCTCTCGTCCACCGAGCTGCGGCCCTCCACGACGGCGCCGTCGACCGGCACCTTCTCGCCGGGGCGCACGCGCAAGCGGTCGCCTACGCCGATGGCGTCGAGCTGCACCTCCTCGTCCGTACCGTCGGGGTGGATGCGCCGGGCCGTCTTCGGCGCGAGGTCGAGCAGCGCGCGGAGCGCGCCACCGGTGCTCTCGCGGGCGCGCAGTTCCAGCACCTGCCCGAGCAGCACCAGCACGGTGATGACCGCGGCCGCCTCGAAATAGGCGGGTACCGCCCCGCCGTGCCCGCGCAGCGCCTCCGGGAAGAGCCCGGGCGCGAACGTCGCGACCACGCTGTAGGCCCAGGCCACCCCCGTCCCGAGGGCGACCAGGGTGAACATGTTCAGGTTGCGCGAGACCACGGAGCGGTAGGCTCGCACGAAGAATGGCCAGCCGGCCCAGAGCACGACCGGGGTCGCCAGCGCGAACTGTATCCAGTTGGACGTCTGCTGGCCGAGGCGCTCGGTGAGGCCGAACAGGTGGCCGCCCATCTCCAGCACGAACACCGGCAGGGTCAGGACGAGCCCGACCCAGAACCGCCGGGTCATGTCGACGAGCTCCTCGCTCGGGCCTTCGTCGGCGCCGACCATCGCCGGCTCCAGGGCCATGCCGCAGATCGGGCATGCCCCGGGGCCGACCTGCCGAACTTCCGGATGCATCGGGCAGGTGTAGATCGTGTCCTCGGGCACCGGGTCGGCCTTCGTCGCGGCTTGGCCTGGGTCGACATAGCGGACCGGGTCGGCCTCGAACTTGGTCCGGCAACCGTTCGAGCAGAAGTAGTACGGGTGCCCGTCGTGCTCTGCCCGGTGCTTCGTCGCGTGCGGGTCGACCATCATCCCGCAGACGGGGTCCCTCACCCGGTCGGCACCGGCATCGCTCGCCGTGCCGCCGGCCTGGTCGCCGTGCGCATGGCCATGAGCGTGCCCGTGACCGTGACCGGCATGGCCGTGGCCGCCCGCGCAGGCGTGGCCTCCCGAAGCGGGGTGGTGTCCCTGTGGCGCGTCGCTCATGACCGCTCCTTCCGCATGGCCGAGGAGGCGCCGCGGGGCCACGAGCGACCCGACGGCAGCCGGTGGCTTACTGGCGGCCTTCCTTCTGGGCGTTCTTGTCGAGCCAGGACTTGAGCTCGGCGATGCTCTTCTCCTGCTCCTGGATCGTCTTCTCGGCGATCTTCTTCGCCTCGGGATTGTCGCCGTTCTTCAAGCCGACCTGGGCCATCGCGATGGCGCCCTGGTGGTGCGGGATCATCGCGCAGATCCAGGCGACGTCGGCGTCCTTGGCCATCATTCCCTGCATCATGGGGCCGTTCATCGACATCATGGCCTGCTGCAGGCGCTTCTGGGCCTCGGTCATCTGGCCGCCCATGCCCTGCATGGCCTGGGACATGTGACCCTGCATGTCCTTCATCGAGTCCTCCTTGGCGGCCGACGCCGCCTTGCAGGCCGCGGGAAGCTCGAACGAGGGCCCCTGCATGGAGCCGTGGTCGTGGTCGGCGGCGAAGGCCGCCCCTGTGCCGGCGAGCGCCAGGGTCGCGGCGAGGGTCAAGGTGCGAACGAACAAGATTGCCTCCTCAGGTCGGTTGGCGGGGGCGGCCGGCCGGGCTGCCGGGTCGGGTTCAGGCGGCCATCTTCCGGCAGCTCTCGGCGCAGGCCCGGCACTGCGCGACGCAGTCCTGCATGTCGCCGACCTGCTCGCAGCTCCTGGCGCAGGCCTCGCAGACCTCGGCGCAGGCCCGACAGGTGTGCTTGTGCTCCGGTAGGCCGATCAGCATGAAGTGCGCCGAGGTCCGGCAGATCTCCGCGCAGGCCATCATCAGCCGGAAATGCCCCGGCTCGACGTGCTTGCCGCCGGCCGGCAGGCAGTGGCTCGAAGCCATGCCCAGGCAGGTCTGGTAGCAGCGCAGGCATTCGTCGATGCAGGATTGCATCTCGCTCGACACGTGGATCATTCCAGTCTCCATCTCAATTATATTGGCGGATATGGGAACAGCTAGTGATCTGATATAGTATTATCTCGACCATATAGCCATAACCTGGATATTAAACCCCTCAATTCGAGAAGTGTTCAGAAATAAATACTCTGGACGATCACGGATTTGGGAGCGTCGCCTACCTGCGCAAGGGCGACCTCACTGGGTGCCCTTCTTCTTGAGGAACGCCTCCATCTGGGCGATCTCGACGTCCTGGGCCTTGATGATCTCCTCGGCCAGCTTCCGGATCTCGGGGTCCTTGGAATACTGGAGGGCAACCTTGGCCATCGCGACGGCGCCCTTGTGGTGGGGGATCATGCCGCGCACGAAGTCGACGTCGACGTCGTTCGAGTAGCGGATGTCCATGTTCCGGTGCATCTCGGCGTCGACGTCGCGGAACGCCTTGGTCGCGGGCGTGTCGGTCTGGGACGTGGCCGCCGGCATTGGATGGTGGCCGGCGTGGTCCATGTGCTCGCCGCCTTTCATCTCGTGGGCGGCCGCCGCGCCTGCGAGGGCGAAGGCCACGGCGGCTACGGTGGTGGTAAGGGTCTTCATCGAGGCGTCTTCCTGCTCGGGGTCGGGCTCAGTTGAACTTGCCGCTGGCGGTCTCGCCGCCGGGCCCCGTGAGTTGCACGGCGCCCTTCGGGCTTTCGCCGAGCGCGGTCGCGGCCTTGCCGGTCATGCGGTTGCCGTCGGCGGGCTCCAGGGGCACGCGGGCCGGCTTGCCGCCGACGACGAGGATGGCCGTGCCCTTGAAGCCGGCCGCGGGGACCGGCTTCTGCCCCTCGTCGGACAGGAAGACGTCGACGGTCTCGCCCTTGGCGACGAGCTCGACGTGGAACTTGCCGGCGTCCGTCACCCGGCCGCCGTGCTGGCCGGCGGTCTCGTGGGCGCAGACGGCCGACGCTGTGAGAAGGGCGGTGATCAAGGCCAGCCTGGGTAGGATCATCGTGGGTCTCCGGGGATGTGCGGGTCAGTACGCCTCGGCCGGGCGCGGGCGCGCGCCGTCCAGGGGTGGGTGGGCCGGCGCCTCGGCGTGGAGGGCGCGCAGCCGCTCCAGCGGCCGGCGGCCGAAGCGCAGGAACAGGACGGGGGTCAGGAAGGTGTCGAGCAGCGTCGCGCTGACCAGGCCACCGAAGATCGTCACCGCCACCGGGTGCAGGATCTCCTTGCCCGGGCTCAAGGCGTCGTAGAGCAGCGGCACCAGGGCCACGCCAGCGGACAGCGCCGTCATCAGCACCGGGGTCAGGCGCTCCAGGCTGCCGCGCACCACGAGCTCCGGCCCGAACGGCACCCCCTCGTGCAGCGACAGGTTCAGGTAGTGGCTGATCTTCAGGATGCCGTTGCGCGCGGCGATGCCGGTCAGCGTGATGAAGCCGATCATCGACGCCACCGAGAGCGGCTGTCCGACGAGCCACAGGGCAGCCACCGAGCCGATCAGGGCGAGCGGCACGTTGCCCATGATGATGAGCGCCAGGGCCGCCGAGCGGTAGCGGCTGAACAGGATGGCGAAGACCAGGGCCAGGGACAGCGCTGAGAGCGCCGCGATGGTCCGGCTCGCCTCTTCCTGCGCCTGGAAGGTGCCCTCCAGGCTGGTGAAGAAGCCCGGTGGCATCGGCTCCTTAGCGACGGCCTCGCGGATGGCCGCCACGATGGTGGCCATGTCGCTCGCGCCGTCGGTGTTGGCCTGCACCACGATGCGGCGCCGGGCGTTCTCGCGCAGGATCTGGTTCGGCCCGTCCGTCTCGCGGATGTCGGCCACCTGCCGCGCCGGCACCCAGCCCGAGGGGGTCTCCAGGAGGAGGTCGCCCAGTCCTGCCGTGGTCCGGCGGTCCTCGGACAGGCGCAGCACCACGTCGAAGCGACGCACGCCATCGACCACCGTCGAGACCACCCGCCCGTTCGACAGCCGGCTGATCTGCTCGACGACGGCCGCCGGCTGGACGCCGTAGAGGGCGGCCCGGGTGTAGTCGACCCGCACCTCCAGCTGCGGGATGCGCACCTGCCGCTCGACCTGCAGATCGACGAGGCCGGGAATCGTGGCCATCCGCTCGCGGAGGGAGTTCGCCACGCGGCGCAGGGCATCGAGGTCCTCGCCGTACACCTTCAGGGCGATCTCGGCGCGCACGCCCGAGAGCATGTGGTCGAGCCGGTGCGAGATCGGCTGTCCGACGTTCACCGCCACCGGCAGGGCCGCGAGGCGCCCGCGGATGTCGGCGACGAGGGCCTCCTTCGGTCGCTTCTGCCCGTCGTCCAGGGCCACCTCGATCTCCGAGGCGTGGACGCCCTCGGCGTGCTCGTCGAGCTCGGCCCGGCCGGTCCGGCGCCCGACCGCCTTCACGCCCGGGATGTCCAGGAGCAGCTTCTCGGCGATCAGCCCGACCCGGTTGCTCTCGGCGAGCGAGATGCCCGGGTTGAAGGTCATGTTGACCGTGAACGAGCCCTCGTTGAACGGCGGCAGGAAGGCCCGGGGGAGGTTCCACGCGGCGATGCCGGCCGCGACGACCGCCACGGCGACGGTGCCGACCAGCAGGCCCTGGTGGCGGAAGGCCACCCGCAGCAGGGCGGCGTTGCCGCGCTTGAGCAGCTTGAGGAAGCGGCTGTCGTGCTCCTCCAGGTTCCTGAGCCCGGGCAGCAGCAGCGACGCCAGCACGGGGGTCAGGGTGATGGAGGTGAGCAGGCTCGCCAGGATGGAGATGATATAGGCCTGCCCCAGCGGCGCGAAGAGGCGGCCCTCGATGCCCGACAGCGCGAACAGCGGCACGAAGACCAGGATGATGATGAGCGTCGCGTAGACGATGCCCGAGCGCACCTCGTTCGAGGCCTCGACCACCACCTGGAACACGCCCTTCGGGTTGCCCGCTCGCCGGTTCTCGCCGAGCCGGCGGTAGATGTTCTCGACGTCGACCACCGCGTCGTCGACGAGCTCGCCGATGGCGATGGCCAGGCCGCCGAGCGTCATCGTGTTGATCGACAGCCCGAACAGGTGGAACACCACCGCCGTCGTCAGCACCGAGACCGGGATGGCGAGCAGCGAGATGGCCGTGGTGCGCACGTTCAGCAGGAAGGCGAACAGCACCACCGCCACCACCAGCACGGCCTCGACGAGGACGCGCTCGACGTTGCGGATCGAGGTCTCGATGAAGTCCGCCTGGCGGAACAGGAGCTGGTCGGCCTTGATCCCGCCGGGCAGGGTCGGGTTGAGCTCCTTCAGGGCGGTCTCGATGCTGCGGGTGAGCCGCACCGTGTCGACGTCCGGCTGCTTCTCGACCGAGACGATGACCGCGGGCTTGGCCATGTAGCCGGCATCGCCCCGCTTCACCTTCGGGGCGAAGGACACCTCGGCCACTTGGCGCAGGTAGACCGGCGCATCGGCGACCGTCGCGACCACGAGCTTGCGCAGGTCGTCGAGGCTCATGGTCCGGCCGATATTCCGGATCAGGTACTCGCGCGCGTTCTGGTCGGTGAAGCCGCCGCCGGCGTTGGTGCCGAACTGGGCGAGCGCCGTCTCAAGCTGGGCGTTCGTCACCCCGAGAGCGCGCATCGCCGCGGGGTTCGGGCTGACCCGAAACTGGCGCACCTCGCCGCCGATGGGGATGACCTGCGCCACGCCCGGGATGGTCAGCAGCCGCGGCCGGATCGTGAAGTCGGCGACCTCGCGCACCTGCATCGGGCTCGCGGTCTCGCCGGTGACCGCCACCAGCAGGATCTGGCCCATGATCGAGGAGATCGGCCCCATGACCGGCGTGACGCCGCGCGGGAGCTGGTCCTGTACCAGCGACAGCCGCTCCGCGACCTGCTGGCGATTCCGGTAGATGTCGGTGCCCCAGTCGAACTCGACGTAGGTGATGGAGAGCCCCACACCCGAGACGGAGCGCACCCGGCTCACCCCCGGCAGCCCGTTCATCCGGGTCTCGATGGGGTAGGTGACGAGCTGCTCGACCTCCTGGGGCGCGTAGCCCTCGGCCTCCGTCATGATGGTGACGGTCGGGCGGTTGAGGTCGGGGAAGACGTCGACCGGCAGCTTGGTGGCCGTGAAGGCGCCGTACAGCACCAGCACCGCGGCGAGCGCGAGGACGAGAAGGCGGTTGCGGACCGATTGGCCGACGAGGAAGGTGAACATCGGCGGCCTCCTCAGCGGACCTGGTCGAGGAGCTCGGCGCCCTGGGTCACGACCCGCTTGCCGGGCCCGATCCCCTCGGCCACCAGCACGCGGCCGCCGTCGAGTGGCTCGACGCGGACCGGCCTGGCCTCGAAGCGCTCGGCGGTGGTGTGCTCGTAGACGACGTCCTGCCCGTTGCCGGCGCGCACGACGGCCGAGCGCGGCAGCGCCATCCCGGCCTGCTCGGTGTCGGTGCCGGCGAGCACGGTGACGAACTGCCCGACCCGCAGGCCGGCGGCGTCGCCCTGGACCGCGAACTGCACCGGGATGGCCTGGTTGCGGTCGGCGAGGCCCGCACCCTGGTAGGCGAGCTTCAGGGTGCGCCCGTCCGCGAGCCGAGCTGTGGCGTTCTGCGCCGTGGTCAGGGCGTCGAAGCTGAGGGCCTCGACCCAGAGGCGGTTCGGGTCCACGACCTGGAAGACCATCTGGCCGGGGCTGGCCATTTGGCCGGCGACCGCCGCGGCCTGCGCGACCACGCCATCGACGGGCGACACGAGCGGCTCGGGCTGCTGCCGGATCTTGTCGAGGGCCGTGCGCCGGTCCTGGAGGCCCTGGAGTTCGGCGAGGGCGTCGTCGAGCTGGGTCTGAGCCACCGCACCGGTGAGGGCGAGCCGCTTGTAGCGGTCGACCCGGCGCTCGACGATGGAGATCTGCTGGTCGAGGTTCCCTTGGGTCTGGCGCATGTCCGAGACGTCGACCGCCTGGATCGGCGGGGTCACGGTCGCGAGCACGTCCCCCTTGCGCACCTTGGTGCCGAGGCGCGGGAAGATGCCGGACGGCGGAGGCGACAGGCGGCCTCCGACCGAGGACTGCACGACGCCGCTGGCGTTCGGGTCCGGGATGATGCGTCCCGGGAGCTCGACCGAGCGGTGGAAGCGGCTCTGCTCGGTCATGGCCGTGCGCAGAACCAGGAGCCGCTGCGTGGGCTTAGGCACGAACACGGAGCCGTCCGGCAGGCGCTGCGCCAAGTCGGAGGAGCCCGGGGCGCGGGGCTCGATCAGGGCCGCGCCCTGCACGGGCGCGCCGTGGTCCTCGTCGCCGTGGGCGAAGGCGGCGGTGCCGAGGACGATGGTGATGCCGATGGCGAGCAACGCCACCGCTGGCGCGGCTCGGCGACCGCGCGCGAGCGCCGTCACGAGCACGCCGAGCAGGAAGGCCACGGCGACCGCGGCCATTAGGGCCGGATCCCTGGCCGTCAGGCGCTCCCTAATGCCGTGGGTGACCTCGGACACGCGCGTCAGGGCCGCTTGCGCCGGTGCGGGCCTGGCAGGCGGGGCAGCTGCGATGGCGTTACGGTCCGGCACGGTGACCGCGATGGTGAGCACGTCCACGGCGTCGCCCGCGATCACGGTCGCGACTAGCTCGTGCCGGCCGGGCTTCGATAGCCAGGGGGCCGGCAGCGCGTAACCGCCCTCGGGCGTGGCGGTCGCGACCTTCGGACCCTCGGGTGTCTCGATCTCGACGGTCGCGCCGGTCACCGGCTCGTTCGTCCGGAAGCGATCGAGGAACAGCGTCAAGGTGCCGTCGCGCGGGATGGCGACGAGCTCAAAGGCGTCCGAGAGCGCCTCGCCGCGCGGGGCAATGGTCTTGGAGACGGGCGGCGGGGCGGCGCCGTGGTCGTGGCCCTCGTGGGCGTGCACGGGCCCCGCCAGGACGGCGGCGAGCAGCGCCACCGCACCCATGGCGGCGGCAAAACGGGTCGGCATGGAAACGGTATCCTCGCGTCGGAAGGTCCGGGCGTCGCCCAACACGGGCGCACTCCGGGCGTCGCGCGCCTCAGGCGCGCCCTACTTCACGCGAGGGTTCGTGGGGGCTTAGGCAGAGCCTCAGGGCCCGGGCCCGAACGGCCGGTAACGTCGCGGGGGATCAGCGTGACGGTCCGGAACAGGGCCGGCGACAAGGCATAGGGCACGGACAGGACGCCGGTCGCGCAGCAGGCCATCGGCCCGCAGCAGCAAGTCTTGTAACCTGTCTGACAGCAACCGCTCTCGCTCGGCTCGATGCGCGCCGGCTCGACGGCGGCGAACGGGAGCGCGACCTTGAACCAGGTCGGCGCCTTGGAGCAGACCGCCGATTTGGCGGATACGGAGACCTCCGCCTTGAGCGTCGATGGCGCGACTTTCGACTTCGACGGCGTCGCGGCCACGTGGTGGCCGTGGTGCGCGTGTCCCTCATGGGCATGGACGGCGGACGGCGCGACGTAGGCGATGATCGCGAGGATCATCGCCGCCATCAGGCGCGCGATTTGCCGGTCGAGGCTCATGGATCTGGCTTACACCGATGCCGGTGGCGGGACTATGTCAAAGTATAAGACGTGAATGCCGAAACGGAGGTTTGGTTGCCACCTCGACGTTTCAAGCCGCCGCGAGCAGAGGCTCGGCCGGGTAGCCGGCGGCGACGATGGCGAAGGCGATCCGCTCAAGCGGTCCCGCGGCGCCGGACACGGTGACGAGCTCGGCCCTCAGGTCGACCTCGACCCTTGCGTTCGGCTCGATGGCCAGGACGGCCCGGGTCACGGCCTTGGCGCAGCCGTCGCACCCCATCTTCTTGACCTTAAAGCGGTACATGACGCTCTACCCTCGGTGGCGTCCCAACCAGATGGGGCTTCCCACAGTGGGAAGGTCAAGGGTTGGGTTTGGCCCAGGGCTTGGCGCGGCCGGGTGCGCCGACGAGGCGGTCTCGTTCTCTCGTGGACTTGGGGCTCAACCCTCATCTCGGTCAGGAGGTCGGTCAGCTCGGCCGGGAGCGATGCACGTGGTCACGGCTTCGGGTGAAGGGTCGATACGGGCCCAGCGGCGATGCGCGACCAATCCCGGTGGCCGCGACGCATCCTGGACTGTCACGCCGCGGGTCGGCGGGGCCTGCGCACCCGTGAGGGATAAAAAGACAGTACCATGCGAGGCGAACTCAGAATAGAACGGCCTCGGAAACCAAGAAGCCCACAGGTTGGAACCTGTGGGCTTCGCACGGGCCGGAGCCCATGGGGTGCTGACGGCGCACCGTTCAGCGTTGACGGATCGGATATGAGTGCATGGGGCCGGATAGTCAAGCGGGAAAATCCAGGATCCGGGCTGCACTCTACATCGACGGTTTCAATTTGTATCACTCCGTCAATGACTTAGGGGAACCCTTTCTGAAGTGGTGCAACTTCTGGAAGCTGGGGGAGTCGATCATCCCGCGCCGGTCGGAGGAGCTCGTCCGCGTCGTGTTCTGCACGGCCTATTACCCGGGCGATCACAGCAAGAAAATCCGCCATGAACGCCTGGTCCGAGCCCTCAAACTGGTCGGCGTCGAGACCGTCCTTGGCCACTTTAGCCATGAAGATGCCAAGTGCCGGGACTGTGGATCCATTTGGCAGAAGCCGACTGAGAAGGCGACGGACATCAATCTCGCGCTCAGCGTCTACGACGACGCAGTACAGGACGTCATGGATACTGCATATCTCTTGACGGCCGATACGGACCAAGCGGCGACAGCCAAGCTGTTCGCCAAGCGCTTTCCCGGCAAGAAACTCGTCAGCGTCAGTCCCCCGGGCCGGACCCATTCGCAGCACATCCTGTCGCACACCCCGCACAAGATCGCGCTCAACCGGGAGCATATCGAGAGGGCGCTGTTCCCGGGGCTCGTCACCGCGGAGGGGCAGGCCTCCGTCATGCGCCCGCACGAGTACGACCCGCCGGCCGGCTACGTGATGTGGGACCAGCGTCCGAAGCCCGCGCCCAAGTCGGGGGCGAAGGCGGCCGCGCCGGCGGCGGCGATGCCCGAGCGCTGAACCCGCCGCGGCCTCAGGCCGGTTCCCCGCCCCGGTACCGCGCGAACGTCGACCGAACTTCCTTCCCGAACAGGACGACGTCGTAGGTCTCGGGCTGCATGTCCTCGACCTCCATGCCGGGCGAACCGACCGGCATGCCCGGCACGGCCAGACCCGTTCCCTCGGGCCTCTCCGCGAGGAGCCGCTTGATCGCCCCGGCCGGGACGTGCCCCTCGATCACGTAGCCGCCGACCTGGGCGGTGTGGCAGGAGGCAAGCTCGCGAGGCACCCCCAGGCGGATCTTGAGCGGGTTCACCGGGCCCTCGGTCACGGTGACGGTGAAGCCGGCCTCGCGCAGGTGGGTGACCCACCTCTCGCAGCAGCCGCAGCTCGGGTCCTTGGTCACCGCGACCGTCGGCGGCCCCTCCGCCAAGGCGCCCCGTCCGAGCGCCAGCCCCGCCGCCAAACCCACGAGCACGGCACGTCGGGGTGGCATCGCATCGCTCCTCATCGTCATCTCCCGTTCGCTTCACTCGGCCGCCTGCGGCAGCCGCATCGCCTCAGCGTTCGTCCCCTCGCGGACCGCGCCGGCCGGGGACAGGCCCCGCCCCTTCACCAGGGCGTAGACCGCCGGGATGACCACCAGGGTCAGCACAGTCGAGGAGACCATCCCGCCGATCATCGGCACCGCGATGCGCTGCATGACCTCGGAGCCCGAACCGGTGCTCCAGAGGATGGGCATCAGACCCGCCATGATGGCGACGACCGTCATCATCTTGGGCCGGACCCGCTCGACCGCGCCGACCATGATGGCCCGGCGTAGGTCCAGGGGCGCGAGCGGGCGTCCCTCGCGCCCGCACTGTGCGCGGACCTCGTCGAGGGCGTGGTCGAGGTAGACCAGCATGATCACCCCGGTCTCGGCAGCGACGCCGGCCAGGGCGATGAAGCCGACCGCCACCGCGACCGACAGGTTGAAACCCATCCACCAGAGCAGCCACACCCCGCCGACCAGGGCGAAGGGCAGCGAGAGCATGACGATCAGCGTCTCGGACAGGCGTCGGAAGTTCAGATAGAGCAGCAGGAACACGATCAGCAGCGTCAGCGGCACCACGACCGCGAGGCGCGCCTCCGCCCGCTCCAGGTACTCGTACTGCCCGCTCCACTGCAGGGTCGTGCCCTGGGGCAGCCGCACCGCGTCTGCCACCGCCTTGCGTGCCTCGGCGACGTAGCCGCCGAGGTCGCGCCCGGCGATGTCGACGAACAGGTAGACCGCGAGCTGCCCGTTCTCGGTGCGGATCGAGGTCGGGCCCCGGGTCAGCTCGATCTTGGCGACCTCGCGCAGGGGCACCGTGCCCCCGGCCGGCAACGGCACCTGCACCTCGTCGGCGATGGCGCGCGGGTCCGAGCGGAAGGCGCGCGGGTAGCGCACGTTCACGGTGTAGCGCTCGCGGCCCTCGACCGTGTTCGTCACGGACTGGCCGCCGAGCGCCGTCGCGACGACGTCCTGCACGTCTCCGACCATCAGGCCGTAGCGTCCGAGCGCCTCGCGATCCGGGGTGATGTCGAGGAAGTAGCCGCCGATGACCCGCTCGGCATAGGCGCTCGACGTTCCGGGCACGGCTCGGATCACCCCCTCGACCTGACGGGCGACCCCTTCCATGGCCTTCAGGTCGGTCCCGAGCACCTTCACCCCGACCGGCGTGCGGATGCCGGTCGAGAGCATGTCGATCCGGGCGCGGATCGGCTGCGTCCAGGCATTCGACACGCCCGGGAACTGGAGCGCCGCGTCCATTTCCGCCTTGAGGCTCGCGAGCGTCACGCCCGGGCGCCACTCCGCCTTCGGCTTCAGGGTGATGACCGTCTCGAACATCTCCATCGGCGCCGGGTCGGTGGCCGTGTTGGCGCGGCCCGCCTTGCCGTAGACCGAGGCCACTTCGGGGAAGCTCTTGATGATCCGGTCCTGGGTCGCCAGGAGCTCGCCGGCCTTCGTCACCGAGATCCCGGGCAGGGTCGTCGGCATGTAGAGCAGGCTGCCCTCGTCGAGGTCGGGCATGAACTCCGACCCGAGCTGCCGGGCCGGCCATGCGGTCGCCGCCAGCACGCCCAGGGCGAGGAGGATGGTGAGCACCCGGGCCCGCAGCACGCCGGCGATGAGCGGCCGGTACAGCCAGATGAGGAGCCGGTTCAGCGGGTTGCGGTGCTCGGGCACGATGCGCCCGCGCACGAACAGCGCCATCAGGGCCGGCACCAGGGTGACCGAGAGGAGCGCCGCGGCCGCCATGGCGAAGGTCTTCGTGAAGGCCAGCGGCCCGAACAGCCGCCCCTCCTGGCTCTCCAGGGTGAAGATCGGCAGGAAGCTCACCGTGATTACGAGGAGCGAGAAGAACAGCGACGGCCCGACCTCCCTCGCTGCCTCGACCAGGACCTCGACCCGGGGCTTGCCCGGCGGCGCCCGCTCCAGGTGCTTGTGGGCGTTCTCGATCATCACGATGGCGGCGTCGATCATGGCGCCGACCGCGATGGCGATGCCGCCCAGGCTCATGATGTTGGCGCCGATTCCGAGCGCCTTCATGCCCGCGAAGGCCATCAGGATGCCGACCGGCAGCATCAGGATCGCCACCAGGGCGCTGCGCACGTGCAGGAGGAACACCACGCAGACGAGGGAGACCACGATGCTCTCTTCGACCAGCGTGTGCCGCAGGGTGTCGATGGCCGCGTCGATGAGTTGCGAGCGGTCGTAGACCGGCAGGATCTCGGTGCCGGCCGGCAGGCTTTTCGCCACCTCGGCGAGCTTCGCCTTCACTCCCTCGATGACGTTGAGGGCGTTGGCGCCGAAGCGCTGCAAGACGATACCGCCGGCGACCTCGCCCTCGCCGTTCATCTCGGTGAGGCCGCGCCGCTCGTCCGGCCCGAGTTCCACCCGGGCCACGTCCCGGACCCGCAGCGGCGTGCCGCCCGAGGTCTTCAGCACGATGTTCTCGATGTCGGCGACGCTGCGGATGTAGCCGCGGCCGCGCACCATGAACTCGAACTCCGAGAGCTCGACCGTGCGGCCGCCGACGTCCGCGTTGCTCGACCGAATGGCGTCCCGGAGCTTGTTGAGGGAGATGCCCTGCGCGCGCAGGCGGTTCGGATCGACGACGACGTTGTACTGCTTCACGAAGCCGCCGACGCCCGCGACCTCGGCCACACCCTCGGCGCGCGAGGCCCCGAAGCGGATCACCCAGTCCTGGATCGAGCGAAGCTCCGCGAGCGTCCGCTCACGCGCCACCACCACGTACTGGTAGACCCAGCCCACGCCGGTCGCGTCGGGCCCCAGCGTCGGCGTCACCCCCGCGGGAAGCCGGCTCGCCGCCCCGTTGAGGTATTCCAGCACGCGCGAGCGGCCCCAGTACGGGTCGGTGCCGTCCTCGAAGATCACGTAGACGAAGGAGACCCCGAAGAACGAGAAGCCGCGGACCACCTTCGCCTTCGGCACCGTCAGCATGGCGGTGGTCAGCGGGTAGGTGACCTGGTCCTCCACGACCTGGGGCGCCTGCCCCGGATACTCGGTGTAGACGATGGCCTGCACGTCCGAGAGGTCGGGGATGGCGTCCAGCGGCAGGGTCCGCAGCGCCAAGACGCCGGTCGCGACCGCGAACACGGTCCCGATCAGCACCAGGACGAGGTTGCGGGCCGACCAGCCGATGAGGCGCGCGATCATGGCGTCGCCCCCGTGCCTGCCGCCTGCCGATCGTCCTTCGGCGCGGTCAGGGACTGCAGCGCGGCCTTCAGGTTGCTCTCGGCGTCGATCAGGAAGTTCGCCGCCGTGACCACCCGGTCACCGGCCGAGACGCCCTCGCGGATCTCCGTGTAGCCCCGGCCGCGCAGGCCGACCCTCACCGGCTTCGGCTCGAAGCGCCCTTCGCCGTGGTCGAGGAGCACGACCTGGCGCTCGCCGGTGTCGATGACGGCGTCGTTGGGCACCGCCACCACCGGCTTGGCGTCGCCGGTCGCGATCTCGACGTCGGCGTACATCGACGGGCGCAGCGCTCCGTCCGGGTTCGGCAACTCGATGCGTAGCCGGGCGGTCCGGGTTTCCGCAATCAGGTGCGGGTAGATCCGCGTCACGGTCCCGGCGAAGGTCCGCTCGGGGAAGGCCCGGACCCGCACCGTGGCCTTCTGCCCCTCCGCCACCGGGGCGAGGTCGCGCTCCGGCACGTCGGCGAGCACCCAGACGCGGGTGTGGTCGACGATGCGGAACAGGACGTCGCCGGACTTGGCCTTCATCCCGTCCGAGACGTTGCGCTCGACCACGACGCCGTCCCGCGGCGAGGACCAGACGATGGAGGGCGGCACCTTATGGGTGCGCTCGATCTCGTCGATCACCTCCGGCGGGATGGCGAGGTTCTCCAGGCGCCGCCGGCCGCCCTCGTAGCCGATGGAGGTCAGGTACTGGGCCGCGACCGCGTTGATCTCGGGCGCGAACAGGCGCAGCAGCGGCTGGCCTTTGTGGACGTGGTCGCCGGTGGTGACCGGCTCGACCTTCTCGATGTAGGCGTCGGTGCGCATGGCGATGACGGAGATGCGGCGCTCGTCCTCCTCGACGCTGCCTGGCGCCCGAACCGGCAGCGACAGGACGCGGCGCTCGGCGACCTCGGTCCGCACGCCGGTGCGCTGGACCTTGCCCGGCGAAATCTTCACGCCGCCGCCCTCGTCCTCGCCCGCGTAGACGGGGATGTAGTCCATCCCCATCGAGTCCTTCTTCGGAACCGGCGAGGTGTCCGGCAGCCCCATTGGGTTGCGGTAGTAGAGGATGCGCCGGGCGATCCCCGCAGCCTTGGCCCCCTCGTTCGGCCCCGTGCCCTCCCCGACCTTGTCGGCGGGCATGGCTTCGCCCTCGTCGGCGACGTCGAAGCGCACGTCCTCGCTGGCTCGGACGGCCCGGAATTCCCGACCGTCGGCGGTCGCCGTCGGAGACGCCGAATAGACCGGCTTCCCGTCCGGGTCCTGGTAGTAGACCACCGGCCCGGACGACGGCTCGGTCTTGGAGGCGGCCGCCCGCGGGTTGGGCTTGGCGGTCGGCATCCAGTGCGCGAACGCCGACCTTGCGCGCTCGGCGAGCGCGGGGCCGAATTCGGAACGGGCCTGTTCCACGAGCGCCGGCACGGGGACGTCCCCATGCCCCGCCCCGTAGCCGACGGCCCCCGCCGCTAGCGCGGCGAAGGCCCCGGCCGCCCAGGCGGCGCGGCTCATTTGACGGCCTGGAAGACCAGCTTGTCCTCGACCGTGCCGGTCTCGCCCTGGACCTTGGCCCCAAGCGACAGGCGCCAGCGGCCCTGCATCGAGAGCTTGGCCTTGAACCGGTAGACGCCCGGCTCGGTCGAGGGCACCTGCTCGACCTTGGTGGCCATCTCCTCCATGGCGTCGGGGGCCATGTCGAGGCGCTTGGCGAAGACCACGGCGTCGGTCACCGGCTTGGCGCTTCGCTGGTTGACCAGCCGAACGGCGATGACGGCCTCGCCGACCTTCGCCTCCTGCTGCACGAGCTGGAACTGGTAGTCCTTGATGTCCGCCCGGGCGGGCACGGCGAAGGCCGACGCCAATAGAGCGGCGGCGAGCAGCGCGGCCGGTAGGGCGCGCGCGAAGGGGTTCTTGGTCACGGATGATGTCTCCTGAACGCGATGGATGGCGACGAGCGGGCGCGCGTCACCGTGCCGGCGCTTCGTGGCGCCGGCGTCATCGGTTCAGGCTCGGGGAGGCTCCGGTAGCGGCGGCGCCTGCACGCTGGCGAGCGCCGCAGCGCCGGGCCAGGTTGGCGATGCACGGGTCGCGCCCGGGACTGGGACGGCCAACGTCGTGGGCAGGAGCGAGACCGCGGTGGCGAGGCACAGCGCCATCAGCGGGCAGCCCTTGCCGCAATCGGGCTTGGCGGCCTCCTCGTGCGGGCAGCAGGGCATGTCGTCCATGGCCATGCCGCCCGCGTCATGGCCCATGTCCATGTCGGGCATGGCGCGGTGGTGGACGTGGGCCGACGGCTCCGCGAAGGCGCGCATGCCCGCGGTCGCCGCGGGGACGGCGGCAGGCGTCAGGGCGAAGCCGATGACCGCTAGGAGCGGCAACAGTCGCCGGAGGGCGAGCCAGAGGGTCACGGGATCAGGATGCCAAAATCCGGGCCCCAACGAAAGCCCTACCCGTCGGCCGGGTGGGCAAAATCCGGCGCTTTGCACCCGCACGTGAAGTCCGCACGGGTTGGAAGCCGCGTGAAAACGCGGGCACGCCCCGCACCGGGACAACAATTTTTCGCCCGCTGGCCTTTCCAGCGCGCCAAGAGGCCGTTCGGATGTCGGCGCAACATGAATTCCTGCACCATCCGGAGTGCTTGAGGGGAGATCTTTCCACCGCCGCGGCGTTTTCGCCCAGCCTCCGTGGGTTTCGGACGTGTGTTGGTCAGGCTGCCCGGGGCCGCTTCCGCATCCGGAGCTGCCATCGCTCATGTCCGGATAGAGGGTGCAGCCTTCCCCGATGCCGTCTCGGCGCAGCGATGCGCCTGCCTCCGCAGCCACGTATGGGCCGGATCGCTCCGGATGCGCGGACGCCGGAGTGACGTTGAGGCGGGCCGCGGCATGGGTGACGTTAAGGTCCTTGAGCAGGGCTTCGGGCCCGACCACGACCAACAAGCCGACGCGGCAATCGCGATACCCAGTGCTCGGCTCCTGGACCTGCAAGCCGGCCGCTCCGCCGCCGGGGCGGCTGGCACCTTGGCTGAAAAACGGACCGCAGGCCGCGTCGGGGCCGCCATCGGCCGGCATGCCGCGCGAAGAGACGGATCGACGATGAACCCAGTTCCGGTCTGTCGTGATCCCGGACGCCCGCCCGCGCGATTCCTTCGGGGCATGACCTTCCATCCACGGCGGGCGCGGTGCAGGCTGGAGGCGATGGTTCCGGGAGAAACGCATGGACGAGGTCGACGAGCGACGGCTCGCCGCCATCCTGGTTGCCGATGTCGTCGGCTATAGCCGCCTCATGGGCGCCGACGAGGCGGGGACGCTGCGCCGGCTGAGAGGCCTGCGCCGGGAACTGCTCGATCCGCGCATCGTGGCGGCCCGGGGCCGCGTCGTGAAGTCGACCGGCGACGGCCTGATCGCCGAGTTCCCCAGCCCGGTCCGGGCCGTGTCCTGCGCCGTCGCGATCCAGAGAGCGATGCTGACGCGTGAAGCCGGCGTGTCCGAGGACCACGCGTTCAGGCTGCGCATCGGCATCAACGTCGGCGACGTGGTCGCCGAGCCGGACGGCGACCTCTACGGAGACGGCGTCAACGTGGCGGCTCGGCTCGAACCCTTGGCGGAGCCGGGCGGGATCTGCATCTCGAACACGGTTCACGATCAGGTGCGGGACAAGCTCGGCTACCCATTCGAGGATCGGGGCGAGCAGGCGTTGAAGAACATCGCCCGGCCTGTCGGCATGTTCGCACTACCCGCCACGGCCATACTGTCGATGCCGGCCGAGGAAGACGGAGAAACCGAGCCTGCGGTCCGGGTCCGGCCCGCGGCGAGCCGGTTGTCGGGACGTCCCGCGCTCGCCGGCGGGCTGCTCGTCCTCACCGCCCTCGGCGGCGTTGGGCTTTGGTCCTGGATGGCGCCACGCGAGCCGGGGCAGATCCCGCCGGCGGCCCTTGCCGACGGTCGTGTCGGCCCGGACTGGATGTCGGCCGCCGAGATCCGTCAGAAGCTTCTGGACAGGGGCTACACGTCGGTCACGGAGCTAAAACCCGATGACGGCCTGTGGGACGGCAAAGGGATCAAAGACGGCGTGGAGGTGAGGTTCCACGTCGATCCGCGGACGGGGGCGACGCTGTCCGAGAGGGCGGATGACTGAGGCGCCGCAGTCCGACCGGGGCGATGCCCCGGTCTCAGGGCGACCCTCGACTACCCGTGGCCGGCGAAAGCGGCGCGCCGTAGCGGAACGTCGAGGTGCCCCCTGATCGCTCGGTGAATGCACCCTCCCCATGGTCGGCTCGCGCCGTCGTCACGGTGCCATGCAAGATGCCCGAGCCGGAGCAGTCGACGCTCACCGGTACGGGCGCATGCTTGAGATCCAACGTGAAGCTGCCGCTGCACGCGACGTACCCCGTCGCGTCGCGCGTGAAGAAGCTGACCCGCAGGAGGCGGACCGACGCGTGGCCGGTCAGGACGCTGCCGTCGACGCGTTGGATCCGAAAAGGCAGGGCGTCGAAGCCGAGCGTGCTGCCGCCATCGTCCGAGCCAAGTTGGATGCCCGGTAGCGCTCCTCCCCCACATCCCGATAGGAACGGCAGCAGGATACCTGCGCAGCCGAGGAGCGCGCGCCGCCTCATCGAAACCTGGTTCGCCATACCGCCCTCCACGTACGCCCAGCGCATGGGCCCGCGCATCGCCCCCGCTGCCTGACGGTCCCGGGTTACAGTGTCGTTCATCGCCGGTGCCTTCCGCATCGCTGGCGGTCGCCGTACGTCCTCAAGCGGTTAGAGGATCAAGAGGCCTCGGCGCCTGCCGGCCGGCGCCGTAACGCGTAAATCGCGACGCCGAGGCCCGGAGGAGGCTCGGCATCCACCTCGCACCGCTGGAGCGGGACAACGTGCAGACATGGTTCGACGGCGACATGGATGCCGGCGACAGGCTCGACACCGGCATCGCCCGGGCATTGCGCGGCGCCCACGTCTTCGTCGGCCTGCTCAGTCCAGACTACCTAGCCAGCAACTACTGCTGGAGGATCGAGTACCGCCGCGCCATGAACCGCCGCGCCCGCGGCCTCATGCGCGTGGTCGCCGTCGTCCTGCGCCCCTGCGACTGGAAATCGACCCCGGTCGCCGGCTTCAAGCTCCTGCCGGAGGACGGGCGCGAGGTGACCCGGTGGCGCAGCGCGGACGACGCCTACCTCAACGTCGCCCAGGGTATCCGGCGGGTGGTCGCGGCTGTGCGCAAGGAGCTGGCCGCACCGGCCGGACGCCCCGTCCGGGCGAAGCGCGCAGCCCCGGGGCGTGCCGCACCGGAGGCCGAAGCGAAGCCGCCGCACAAACCCTCCCTGCCCGCCAAGCCGAAGACGCCGCGCCCTGACGCCCGGGATGCCGGGGCGACGACGCGGAGAGCCGGGAGCGCGCGCAGCAAGGCCGGACGGTGACGGAACCGGTCCCGCCGGGCCCGTTCCTAGACCGGGCCCAGGTCTGCCTCGGTCCAGATCAGCCGGACGGTCGTCCCGTCCACCTCCGCCTTCAGGCCGGTGAGATCCCGCGGCGCCTGCGCCAGGCCTTCGAGCGCGGCCCGGCCCGAGCCGTTGAGCGTCAACTCAAGCGCGGCATCCTTGCACCCGGCCATCCCGACGGCCTCGTCGACGAGCCGGCCCAGATGCATCTGGGCAGAATCGGCCCCGGCGTCCCGGCCGTATAGCCTCGCGTCACGGGCCAGGTCGTGGATGCGCGAGCTCCGCTGCCTTTGCATGGAGCGGTTGCCCATTGCCTCCCTGTATGCACCCTGGACCCTGGCCTTGATCTCGGCAGGGGTCACGCGATCGCCTCCCATACGAGTGCTCGGCCAACGGCGGGGCGGCTCAGCCGTTCCGGGCCATCCCCGGCATCGCGCTCTCGCCGTCCCAGGGCCGTTCTCCCGTCACGGCGGCGAACCGCTCGCCCTGGAGCTCCTGGAACGGCCGGCCCTCCTCGATCCGCCCCCGCAGCTTGTAACGGAGCCGCCCGGGGGTGATCCTCTGGAAGCGCTCGGAAGCCCCGATCCACTTGGGATCCAGACGCTCCAGGATCTTCTCCGCCGTCAGCGGCCCCTCCCTCGCTAGGAGGTCGTGGACCTCGCGCACGAACCGGCGCCAGAACCGGCGCTTGCCCGTCTCCAGGCTCTCGCCTGCGGGAACCGGGGGCGTCGGCAGGTCATCCCGCGGTTCGGGCCCATCCCGCGGTTCGGGCCGCGGTTCGGCCAAGCCAAAACGCCCGTCGATCTCGGTCAGCCCCCCACCCGTCTCCGCCATCCGGAGCAGGTGGTATCGAAGCCAGGCCGGGGTCAGCGGGAACCCCACGCTCTCGCCCCGTTGCCGTAGCGAGGCGGGCAGCGCCCGGTAGATCGCGTGCACCGGCATGGAACCCCGCTCGCGCATCGCCGCCTCGACGGCGTCGCGCACCTCCGCCCAGAACGCATCCGCCTCCCGTGCGAGCTTCCGCCCCGTGAGGGCATCGACGAAGCCGCGCGCGGCTGAAGACGCGGCCGTCGGCGGTGCCGCGGCGGCTCCGGCCGCCGGCGCCCCGTCGCCGGCGGAGCGCAGCCGATCCAGCTCGGACTGCAGCGCCGCGACCTTGTCCTCCAGGTGGTCGACCTGGGCCGCGGCCTCCGCGAGGATCTCCTCGTGCCTTTCCCGGCGACGCTCGACCTCGTCGAAATCCGACAACCGCTCCCGGGTGGCCTCGATCCGAGCCTGCTCCAGCAGGTCCCGCGCCAGTATGGTGAGGCGCTTCCCGAACGCCTCCGGCAAGTCCGCCTGCTCGACGGCCGGATGGTAATCCTCTTCCGCCTTCCACTTGGCGAGCGGCTTGGCGATGTCGCCGAAGGAGCCGCCCCCGAGCTCCCTCCTGACCGAGCGGACCGAGACCCGCTCCTTCAAGCCTCCGGCCGGCGCCGGCCTCGCGCGTATCCGCGCCGCCGCGGCCCTGACCTCGTTCTCAGTGACCATGCCCGTCATCCCCGGCCCGTCTCGGCATCATGGCCGCGAGCGGTGAAGGAATGGTCGTCGTGGCCGGCCTTCCGGCTGCATGGGGGGCCCGGCCACGAACCTGCGTTCGGGGTCACGCGGCCGTTGCGACCGAGGGCAGTTCGGGCCGTCCCGCCGAACCGCAGTCCCGGGGTTGGCGCGTAACGAATAACGCTACCCGTTACGCGTACGGTCGCCGCGCCTCCCCCGCCGAGGATGCTGGGCGCCGCTGACGGGAAAGCGCGATGTCCTCGACCGCTCCGCCACCGGGACGAGGCAAAGTCGCGGGGCGTGATCCCGCGGCGAGGAAGCCCGTCGGCTTGGCTCTGGCCGACCCGCGGTCGCCCGGCTGCGTGGGCAACACTCGGGCGGGCGAGCGGAGCCCGTGCTCAGGAACGACCAGTCTCGGCCGAGGGACGAGCCGGTTCCTGAAGCAACTTCGCCTTAACCTCAGGACTTCAAAACCTATAGTGACTATACATTTTGCTGGCGTCTCGGCCCGTGGGTGTCGTATTATTCCATCGTGCCAAGGGGCACGGACTAACTCACGGAGGTTCCCGTGATCGCAGCGTTCTTCGCCGACGACATGTCGGCCAGCCATGCCGCCCTCCTCGCAAGCAGCGCCTTCGACCGCCGCGCCGACGAACCCGCTCTCTCGCCCGGCCTCGTCGCGGGTGGGGATCGGATCGTCGAGGCGCTTCCGACATCCCTCGACGCCGCGCGCGCTTGCGGACGCCACCTCATGGTCGCCCTGCCGCTGGCCCACCTGGATGACCGCGCCATCCGGAGCCGCGTCGACGTCGCGGTCGTCTCGTTCGGGCCCAGCCCGGTGGCGGCGTCCGCCGCGCTCCGCGCGATGGCGGCGGGCGCGCTGCCCGACCTTCCCCCGCCCTGGCTGCTCGCCTGCTGCGGCAGCGCGCGTCCGGCCGGCCTGCGCGCCTTGCCGATGGCGCTGACGACCCTGGGGCGCGGTGTGGCCGCGCGCGTGCTGGACGGCGAGCCGGGTCCCGACGTGAGATCGCATTCCGTCGGCCTCGCCGCCGCCCTGTACCTCGCCGCCGAGGACCCGTACGCCTCGCGCCTGGATCCGGCCCGCCTCGCCGCGCTGTTCGAGGGGGCGGGAAGCGCCGCCGATCTAAGGCTCCGGACCAGCCTGCTGGAACTGGCCGCCGACCTCGACGACGGCGGAGGCGATGCCGCGCGGGCGCCGGCGCCCCGGCCGCCGGCCCGGCGCCCGGCCGCGCGGCGCAAGCCGAGTGTGCCCGGTGCGCGCAGGCTCGCGACCGCCAAGCCGCACATCGCACCGCGTCACGCGGTGGGCTGCGCGTGTTCCGCCCTGGCCTGATCGGGAGAGTACCATGACCATCCGCACCAAGCCCGCCCAGAAAGACAAGCCCGCCGGCCGGCCGATGCCGGATCCCGGCAGGAGGCGCCGCGCACGCGGTCGCTCCGACGCCAGGAAGGCCCTCGACCGGACCATGGGGCGCCTGGAGGCGCGCCCCGCCGACCTCGTCGCCCCTACGCATGCGGGCTGGGCCGAGCTCCCGCTCCTGCTCGACGGCGACTTCGACCGCGACGACGATGAAGGGGCGGTGACCCTCGCCCAGCGCCTTCACCGTGCCGTCCGCGACGAGGAGGGCGGGTGGGACCTCTCCTGAGCGGCTCGGACGCGCGATCCGTCCGTGTTCGGGCCGGGCGCAGGGTTCCGGCGGATCGATGATATCCACAGGGCTCTGTGGATATCCAATATTTATGTGCGTAATCACTTGTAGTGCGCCGAAAATTATTGCATCTCTACTCGTTTTCGCGCTATTATTCGCTTCCTCAATCTCGCATGTCTGACGCAACCGATCCGGCGCCTCCTCGCCGGGCGGTTGCGCGTCCGTGCCATTCACGGAGGCTCCCACTGATCAGCGCCTTTTTCGGATGCTCCGGACGTTCGGACGCCACGCACGCCGCCTTGATCCTCGCCGATGCCCATGCCGCGCTCAGCGAGGCGGTGAGCCTCGTCCGCATCACCTTGCCCGGGGAGGCGCGCCTCCCCGAACTCCGCATCCGCGCCGAGGAGGTCACGGTAACGGAACACATCACCGCGGCGGTGGACGGGGTCGATGACCTTGTCGCCGGGGCGATCGCCGCCGCGGCGGCCGCCGGCAGCCACGTGATCCTCGACGTGCCGGGCCGGTGCCTTGCGGACGCCGCACTTCGTTCCCGCGTCGAGGCGCCGGTGCTGGTCGTCGGCGCGACGCCGTTCGACGAGCACATGGCGACCCATGCCCTGACCCCTGCCGATGCACCGGCCGATGCAGGTGCCGGAGCGCCCGGCCCCGACGGCGCGGCTTCGGTCGGGCCGGCCCCGGCCTGGCTGCTGGGTTGCGGCCGCGGCGGGGGCGCCTCTGCCGCCGCGGCATTCGCGGCCGCGATGACGCGATGCGCGGCCGCGACGTCGGCCGGGAGACCGCGCGTCCTGCCCGCGGTCCTGCCGTCGCTGAGCCGTACCGAGGCGACCCGTGTCATCGAGGGCGACCGGACCGCGCGGACCCTCGCGTCCGGCCTGCCGCTCCTCGCCGCCTTGCGCATCGTCGCCGGGGACCCGTACGCGGAGGAGGTCGATCCGCAGGCCTACGCCGCCGCGCTGGGAGCGGAGTTCGCGTCCGCGCGGCAGCCCGACCAGCGGGAGGCTGGCGACCGGCTGCACGACCTCGCCGACGAGCTGCAGGGAATCCGGGACGGCGCCAAGCCGGATCCGGAAGATCTCGCCGATGCGCCGCGCCTGGAGGAGTGGCGGACCGCGACCCGCGAGGTCCGCATCCTCGCGGGCCGGGTCTACGGACACCCCAGCATCCCGGACGGCAGAAGGATCACCACGTCCGACCTTTACGCCATCGACCGGACGAGGACCTGGGCGCGAACGATGTCCAGATACTATCGCCTGGGTTCGCCCGCCCCGGGCCACGCCGGTCCGGCCTAGCCCGACCGGCCGAGCTACGTCCCTTCCTGCCCTTTCCCCACCCGGCCGCGCGCTGGACGGCGGAGCCATGTCCGACCAGGAGGCGAGCGGATGCGTGCGACCGACGGGGAGAGCGCGAGGCCGGCCGGGGATGCCGGCCTCGCCTCGGTGGCATGTCCGGTTCTGGCGGTCTGGCGACGGTGCGACCCGGGCGAGATCGCGCCCGGGACCGTCGTCGAGATCGAGCGCGCGGTCGCCGGGTCGGGGCTGCTCCTGCACCACCGGCGCTGGCCGGATGCCCTGCGCGGGGATCCCGCCGCGGTGGTGGCCGCCGCGATCGACGTCATTCACGGCCACCCGCCCGGCACCCCGGCGACCGACCTCGTCATGAGCGGCCTGCTCGTGCACGCAGTGCGCGGCGACGCGACCGCCGCCCTCGTGCTCGCCCATGGGCTTGCCGCGCTCGCGCACCGGCATCCCCGGTCGGGCGAGCTCCTCGAACGGGCCGAGCGCTGGGCCCGTCGCTGGCCCCGCCGGCTTCGCTGAACCTGGGAGGTGCATGGATTGCGTATCTGGATCTTTTCGGACCTTCACCGCCGCACCTACGCGAGGCCCTGGACGCCGGCGGCCATCCCGGACGCGGACGTCGCCGTCGTGGCCGGGGACGTCGGAGAGGGCCTCGCCGACACGGTCGCGTGGCTCGCCGCCACGGTCCGCCCGGCCATGCCGGTCGTGCTGGTTCCGGGCAACCACGAGTATTACGGCGGCACGCTCGACGGGGAGCTCGCCCACGGACGGCGGGCCGCGGCGCGTCAGGGCATCGACCTCCTGGAGAACGACACCGTCGCCCTCGCCGGCTGCACGTTCTCGGGCTGCTCGCTGTGGACCGACTACGCCCTCGACGGCATCGCCGGGCGCGCCGCCGCGATGGACGCCGCGCGCGCGGGGCTGAACGACCATCGCAGGATCGCCTGGTCGCGCGACCCCCGATGGAAGCCCTTCCGGCCCGAGGAGGCGCTGGCGCTGCACGTCGCGTCCCGGCGCTTCCTTGAGCGCGCCCTCCTGGAGCGCGATCCGCCCGACCGTCGGCGCGGCCCGCACGTGGTCGTCACCCACCACGCGCCGAGCCCCGGCTCGGTCGCGCCGGCCTACGCCGGCCACCCCCTCAACCCGGCCTTCGCCTCGGACCTCGACGCGCTCGTCGCCGCGGGGCGGCCCGACCTGTGGGTGCACGGCCACGTGCACACCTCGTTCGACTACCGCCTCGGCGCGACCCGCGTCGTGTGCAACCCGCTCGGCTACCCCAGGGAGAACGCCAGCTTCGACCCCGGCCTCGTGGTCGAGCTCTGAACCGGGGCCGCCCGCACCCCAGCCGCCGACTGCCGCCGACCCGCACGACGGGGGACCATCCATGATCGACGACCTCACCTATTTCCGTGACGACCTCGACGAGGGCGAGGCCGACCTCGACCGGCGCGGGCGGCGCGCCCCGTCCGTCGAGACCCTGGCCGTCTTCGCCCTGGAGGCGGCCATCCCGGCCGCCGAACGTCGCCGCATCGCCCGGGCCAAGACCTACGCCCTCGTCGTCGAGGTGCCGTCCGCGGAGTGGGTGGAGCCCATTCGCTCGGCCTGCGGCGCGCTGGGGGCGTGGCCGACCGTCCATGCCCGCACGGGCGCGGACCGCGAGGATCGCCCCGAGCGCGGCAACGACACCGTCGCGCAGCGCCTTTCCGAGGGCGGCAGGGTCCTGGGGATCTCGCAGGATTGCGGGCGGTACCTGCCCTCCGCCCTGCTCGCCGCCGCCGACGGGCGCTACCGGGTCGGCGTGCCCGCCAACGCCGTCCTCGCGCGGGCGATCCGCGCCGCCACCGGGCAGCGCGCGCCCGAGCTGCCCCCGTCCGCGGCGGCGGGGCTCGGGCTCTGGGACCTGTGCGCCGCGATCCGCGCCGGATCCGCCCGCGCCTGCGTCGACCGCCTCGCCGCGGCGTCCCGGTCCCGGTCCACCGTCGACCGGCAGACCGCGGACGCGCCGCCGTTCGCGAGCTTGCGCGGGTTCGGCGCAGCCCACGACTGGGGCACGCGCCTGATCGACGACCTGGAAGCCTGGCGGGACGGGCGGATCGGCTCCTTCGAGGCGCTCGACCGCAACGTGGTCCTGGCGTCGACGCCCGGCCTCGGGAAGTCGACCTACGTTCGCTCGCTGGCGAAGGCCGCCCGGCTTCCGCTGCTGGTCAGCTCGGTCTCGACTTGGTTCACCCAGTCCAACGGGTACTTGGATGGCGTCGTGAAATACGTCGATCTTCTATTCGAGGAAGCCTATTCGCGGGCTCCATCGATACTATTTCTAGACGAAATCGATAGTATACCAAGTAGATCTTCAATGGACGGAAGAAATTCCTCGTGGTGGACCCCGGTGGTGACTCATATTCTTCTGAAAATCGATGAATGCTGTGCCCGGGATGGCGCCGGCGTGTGCCTGATCGGCGCGACCAACCACCCGGAGCGGCTCGACGCCGCCCTGGTGCGCCCCGGTCGGCTGAACCGGGTGCTGCGCATCGCGCGCCCGTCCGCCGCCGACCTCGCCGCCATCTTCCGGCAGCACCTCGGCGACGACCTCGCCGAGCTGGACCTCGGCGTCGTGGCCGAACTCGGCCTCGGCGCGAGCGGGGCCCAGGTCGTGGCGTGGGTCAGGGAGGCGCGCGCCAGGGCGCGGGCGGAGGGGCGCCCGATCCGGGCGGAGGACCTGCTGGGGGCGGTCGCGCCGCCGGACACCCGGACGGCCGGTGAAAAAATGCGGAGCGCGCTGCACGAGGCCGGCCACGCCGTCGGCGCCGAACTGCTGAAGATCGCCGAGGTCGAGCAGGTCGACCTGATCCTGCGCGAGACCGCCGCGGGCGGCACCGCCATGCGCGGGCGCCTCGGCCTGTTGCCGACCCGGGACGACCTGGAGCGGATGGTCGTCGGCCTGCTGTGCGGCCGCGCCGCGGAGACGGTGTTCCTCGGGGAGGCGAGCGCGGGGTCCGGCGGCGACGCAGGCTCGGACCTCGCGCGCGCCACGGCCTTCGTCGCGGGCATCCACGGCTCATACGGTCTCGGCGGCGGCCTCGCCTACCGCGGACCGATGGAGGAGCTCGGCCGCACCCTCGGCGGCGACCCGGCCCTGCGCTCGGCCGTCGAGGCCGACCTCGCCCGCCTCGGCGCGGAGGCGGAGCGCCTCGTCTCCGAACACCAGGACATCGTGCAGGCCGTGGCGGAGGCCCTGCTCGACCGGCGCGTGCTGAGCGGCGACGCGCTGCGCCGGTTCATCTCCGACGCCCGGCCCGGCCGGGCCCGGCAGGCGGGGAACGGCGGCCGATGACCCGGCACGCCGATCCCCGGGCGGCGGGGCTGGGCGCCGTCCCCGCGCCAGAGCCGGCCCGTGCCGCGACTGCAACGTCGAGCCGGTACCGCCTCTGGGTGATGTCGGACCTCGTCATCGACCGCCATCCCTTCGCGCTGCCCGCCCCGCTTCCGGACTTCGACGCCCTCGTGGTGGCCGGCGACGTCTCCGACGACCTACGGGTGTCGGTCGAGTGGCTAGCGCGGAGCCTCGACGGCCGGCAGGGCTCGCGGCCGGTCGTGCTGGTGCCGGGAAATCGCGAGTTTTGGGGAGGCCGGGACGGCCGAGGGGACATCGCGGGGATCCTCGCGCGCGGCCGCGAGCTGGCGAGCCGGGCCGGGATCGCGCTCCTGTCGGACGACGGCGTGCGCGTCGACGATGGCCGCGGGACGGGCCTGTACGTCCTCGGCGCCACCCTGTGGACCGATTGGGCCCTGCACGGATCCCGAAGGGCGACCCTCGCCCGCGGCCATGCCCGGCATCACCTCGGCGACTGCCGCCGCATTCGCCGCGCCGGCGCGCTTCCCTACCTGCCCCACGATGCGGGCGGCGCGCACGCGCGGTCGCGGGCGTTCATTGAAGACGCGCTCGGGTCCGTCGTCGCGCAGGCGACGGGGTTCCGGCCATCGCCGGTGGCGCTGGTCCAGGATGCGCGTCCGGGCGACCGTGCGGTTGTCGTGACTCATCACGCTCCGTCCGCGCGCACCCTGCCGCCCGAGGTCTTGCCCGAGCTCGCCGACGAGTGGGTCGGGGCCTCGCTCGCCTCCGACTTGGAGGGGCTCATGTCCGGCTGGGGCGCGCCGACGCTCTGGATCCACGGCAGCGTGCCCGGTCCGGTGGACGTGACGGTGGGACCGACGCGGATCGTCGCCAATCCAAGGATCTCCGGCTGGGAATGCGGCCGGGCCCCGTTCGACCCAACTTTCATCGTGGAGGCCTGAGTGCATGGCGCATAGTCGCACCGGAATCATGCCATCCCCCGGACCCGCCTCGGCGACCGACCGGGCCCTGCCAAGCCGGCGGCGCCATCCCGACCGCGAACGGCAAAGCGCAGCCGAGGCGCCGGACACGCTCCTTTGCCTGGACATCGAGACCGTCGCTGACACTGATATGCCGGTCGTCGATCCGGACAGGTTCCCGAAACCTTGCTGGCACCGGATCGTCGCCATCTCCTACGTGGAGGCTCGCATCGCGGTCGACCCGGCGACCGGCCACGAGCGCTACCTGGTGCGGCAGTGTCGAAGCGGTGGAAACGAGGACTGGGACGAGCGACGACTGCTCACGGCGTTCTGGAAATTCTTCGCGGCCGGCCGCTACCGCATCGTAACGTGGAACGGCCGCTCTTTCGATGTGCCCGTACTCCAGGCCCGCGCGCTGATCCACGGCATCCCAGTCCAGGCCTGGTACTGCCGCGGCGACCGGTGGAACGGATACGGAAGCCGGTACGCGCCCGACTGGCACACCGACCTCATGGACGTGCTTTCGGGCTTCGGCGCCTCCCCACGCATGGGCCTCGACGAGTGCGCGGTCGCGCTGGGCCTGCCCGGCAAGGCGGGCGAACACGGCGCCCACGTCGCCGACCAGATCGCGCGTGGCGACCTCGCCGGCGTCCGCGCCTATTGCGAGACCGACACCTTGAACTCCATGGCCCTCTACGTCCGCCATGCGCTCCTGTGCGGGAAGACCGACGCCGAGGGCCACGACGCGAGCCTGCGCAGCCTCGTCGACTACCTCGCGGCCGAGGGCCGGACCCGCCCGCACCTGCGCGCCTTCCTCGACCGGTGGATGAGCTCGTCCCGCCCCGCCCCGATGTTCGTGGCTGACGGGGCCTGACCGGCCGCGCTGCGGCGGCTCCCGGGACCGCCGCCGATCAAGCCGCGCACGTGAGGGAGTCGCGGATGCGGGCCTGCCCGGTACCGAGCCGGCGAAAGCCAGGCCTGGACGGCGGGCCCGAAGCCGCCGTCAGCTCGGACGGCCGCAAAGTTGCGGCGGCCGGCACGAGGACCGGATCGACGCGGACCGGCGGAGGTGGCCATCCACGTGGCAAAGTCGAGGCCAAAGGGCGGGGCTTGGCCCCCGTCATGGAGGGTCGAGGCGCAGAACGACCTTCGGATCGGAGGTCCATGCCTGGAAACTGGGGGAAAATCTCGAAATTATGCGTCGTCCAGGACTGGGAGCTTGCATGGGGCGGGCGGAACCTCTAAGGGATGGAATGCGCCCGGGTGTCCTTGGGCGGCGTCGGCTTCCGGGGATCCGATGAGTAAGTCGGAAGACTATCAAGGCCTCCGCGAAAGGCTTGAGCGGAAGCTCAGGGAGAAGGAGGAGGCTTATTCGGCGGCAAGCCTGGCTCACTTCCGCGAGGTCGAGGATCTCAGGCTCCAGATCCATCTCGTCGACCAGGTCCTGCGGGGTGGCGGCGCGGCGTCGGAACCATCCGAGGCGGCCGAGGGTGGTTCCAAGATCCTGCTCGCGGGAGAGGTCCCGCAGTTGATCCTGCGTGCCCTGGCCGAGGCCGAACCGCACGGATTGAGCGGCGGGGAGCTGAATGAAATCGTCGTCAAAGCTGGGTTCGCCAAAGACTCGGCGGAGAAAAATAAAACAAAATTAAGGTTAGCAGGGCGCGCGCATCGAGACCCGAAGGCGGGGGGGCGGTGGCGTCTTGGGCCGGGTCAGGCCTAACCCGCCGCGCCGTTTCGTCGGCCCTAATTCGCGAGGATGGAGAACGGATGAGATCAAGCGCCAAGCTCAAGGGGGCCCGGGCCCCGCCAAACGAAAAAGCGCCCGACGCGAGGTCGGACGCTTTTCGTGGACGCGCTACGCAGGATGGGGGCATCCTGCCTGCGACTTCCGAATAGCCGTGCGCGGCGCGTACGACTACTTGCTGGGGCAGTACCACCTGCGTACCAGCCGTGTTCAATACTTTCCAAGCACCACATCGACGTCACGTTGCGCAAACACCGTGACGCCCACTGAGTTCGAAGCGAACAAGAGGCGCAGGGCGCCTGTGGTTCGAGGCGAACAAAAGGCGCCAAGCGGCGCCTGTGGAATCTCGTTGTTACCGTGCGGCCGCTCCGGCCGCAAGCGGGCATGGTGGTTTTCCACAGGCGCGCGGCGGCCGCCCCGTTCGAAGGGGCGCCGCACGCCTTTGACGACGACGGATCGAGCATCGGTCGCCCGATCCGTGTCTCGGCCGCCCCGACGGGGTTCGCCGAGGCCCGACGACATCGTCCCTGAATGAAAACCCGCGCCGTGCGCATCCCGTCCCCTGCCTAAGGGGGCCGGTTCCAGTCCTGGATCCCCGCGAACAGGACGGACCCGACCGGGGCCACTCCGCGCATCCCCTAAGCCCGCGCCTCCGACCCCGTCGGGAGGCGACAGGAGACCTGTGCCATGCGTCCGCCCATCCCCGACCTCTTCACCCGCGTGGGCATCGTCCTGCCGGATCATATCGCGCCGCGGCGGCCGGGTGCCGCCCCGGCGGGCGTCCCGGGCGACCCCGGCGCCGGCCGACCCGACCGGCACGGACCGGGGGCCGAGCTCCCGGACGCCGTTCCCGCGCCGCCGTCCGAGGAGCGCGGTCGTGCGCTCCGCGCCGCCGGCGACCGCGACGGCTGACCAAGGCTCGTCGGCGGCCGGTCGACGAGGATCGACCGCCGGCCCGCGGCGCGGGCGAGACCGCGCCGCCCGATCGACCCGGGCCGCGCATCGGCGCGGTCCTCGACCTTCAGCGTCACACCCCGCGCGGCGACACCCTGCCTCGGCGGGTCGGGAGAACCTTGCCATGGATCGGCCGACGACGACCAGGACCACGAACCCCACCAGCTGCCCCCTCGCCTCGACCGCCGCGGATCCCGCGTCGTCGCGTGGCATCCGGACACCCCGCCGCCGTCCCCTCGCCGCGTCGTCGACCCGGACCCGGTCCTACGACGCGGCGGACGAAGCCCTGTCCATGCCCGTCGAGGCGACCTTCGACTTCGAGCGCCTCGACTTCGTCGTCATCGACGGGAGCGGCCGGTCCCTCCGGCCCTCGTTGGGCGTGACCACCGACAGTGCCACCGGCGCCGTGCTCGGCGTCTTCTGCGAACTCATGGGTTGAGGAGGATCGGATGCAGCCCCAGGCACAGCTTGCGACGCGCGTCGCCCCGGTCCTGCCGCCGGCCGCCCGGGTCCCCGGGGCAGTCATCGCCGAGGATGACGGAGCGGCGCCCGCGAGCCGCCGCACGTCGTTTGCGGTGCCGCACGACTTCGGCCTCGGTCCGGTCCCGCGATCCCTCGGCCCCGTGCGGGCCCCCCGCTCCTGGGTGCCCGATGTCGTGCGCCACGAGAAGCTGCCGGGCGGCTTGGCGATCACGACGAGCCTGTTGGAGACCGCCGGTCTCACGATGGCGCTGTGCGACCCGGTCAACACCCTCGTCGTGCCATGCGCCCACGTCCTCCACTACCAGGAGGTGGACCGGGACGGCCGCGTCCGGGATGCGTGCCATCGCCCCCAGGTCGTCACCCGCCGCCGCGACGGCGGCGTCCTCGCCTACACCTTCCTGGCCACCTGGGAGCGCGACAGGGCGGCCCTCGATTGGCGGCGGACCGAGGCGGCCGTGCGAGCCGCTTACCGCACGCTGGGCGTGGAGTTCCGTGTCCTCACGGAACGCACCCTGTTTTCGCGCGTCCTGCGCGAGAATCGCGCCCGCATGCTGAAGGAGCGGGCCGGCCCCGGGGCGAAGGACGACCTGGAACGCGTGCACCGGGCCCTGATGCGGCATGGCCTGACCACCACCGTCGCCCGCTTCCATCGCTCGGCGAGACCCTTCCCCGCGCGCAGGATCGACCGGACGCTCGCCTGCCTGATGGAGCTCGCCCTGGCCGGTTCCATCAGGCTCGATCTCCGGCAGCCGCTCGGGTCCGGGACCCGCATCATGCGGGCCGCCGCGGCATGAGCATCGGGAAGGACGACGCCGACGAGCCGCCCCTTCGCCTCAAGTCGTCGGCGACGCCGGCGAACCTGGGCCTCTTCCCCGGCGCACCCGTCGTCCGGGAGGTGAAGCGGCGCAATTACCTGCGCGCGGTGGACGGCGACGGGGGCGATCACAAGGCCCTCGGGGCCGCCCCCTTCCGCTCGCTTCTGGAGCGGGACCTGCGCACCTTGCTCGGCGCCAATCCGGACATCGCGCACTACGCCGTCGAGCCGCACGAACTGACCTATTACATTCCGGACGGCCGGGGCGGCCAGGAAAAGCACGTCTACGTCCCGGACGTCGTATGCCGTTACCGGGCCGGCGCGGTCACCGTGATCGACGCCAAGGCGCGCTTTATCGCCGAGCGCCCAGCCTGGACGAGGCGGCAGCCGCACATCGAGGAGGCCTACCGCCTCGACCACGGCGTGGTGTTCCTGACCCTGGACGAGGCGGAGATCCGGGCCGAGCCCCGGCTGTCGAACTGCCAGGTCATGGAGCGGCACCGGTACATCGTCCCGGACCAGGTCGCCCTGCTGCGGGTCCGCGACGCCTTGGTCGAACTCGGCCTGCCGACCACCGTCGCGGCCGTGGTGCGCGCCGCCCGGCTGAACGACAGGCCGGGCGAGTGCCGCGCCTACACCGCGCTGATGAACATGGCGCTGGCCGGCGAGGTGGCGCCCGACCTCGCCCGGCCCTTCTCCTTCCAGACCGAGATCCGCGAGGTGATGGCGTGAACGCCCCATTCCCCGTTCCCTCCGCTCGTCCCGGCCCTTGGTCGGGACCGCCCTCCGCGCAGGCAGCGCATGATCTGGCGGTGTCCCGGCCGCTCGATCTGCGTAGCAAGGACATCTACAGCCTCAAGGGCCGGATCTGCGAGTTCGAGCGTCGCCTCGACGGCAAGCTTCAGTTCCTGCGCGTCGACGACAAGGACGTGATTTTCCTCACCGACGAGCAACTCGCCTTCCTGTCGGCAAGGGGTGAGGCGCGGCTCGTCGCCGGCAACTTCCAGTACGGGAAGCCGCGGGGCCCGCTGCCGAACCGCCTCAAGCTCACGAAGGAGCAGGAGGCCCAGGCGACCCGGAAGCTCGATTACGTGAACGCCTGCATCCGGGGCCACGCCGAGAGCGAGCCGCGGCCACGCACGCCCTACGCGTTCCGCCGCTCGAAGCCGGCGCTCGACCCGATCATCCTGAGGGTGGCGCTGGGCAAGGGCGAGACAGCACCGCACTTCACCACAGTGCTTGGCTGGGTCGACCTCTGGATGACGCTCGGCGACATCCACGGCATCGCCTGCCTCGTCGATCGCCACATGCACAAGGGCAACCGGCGCCGGCCCTTTGGGCATGTCGGCGAGGTCGCGCTGGAGCGCGGCATTTGGCGATGGCTCAGCCCGAACATGACGACGGAGATGGCGTACGCCAAGGTCGTCAGCTCAGTCAAAGCCTACAGGCGCAAGCTCGCGCGGCATCTTGCGCCGGAGGAACTCGACCTGATCGAGGTCCCCTCGCTGCGCACCTTCCAGCGGCGGTGCAAGGACGTCGACCGGTACGTCCGGGATTACTACCGCAAGGGCCCCGAGTACGCGGCGAAGATGCATCGCACCTACCAGGTGCAGCCGCTCCCGGCGCGACCCTACCAGGACGTCGAGGTCGATAATTGTACCCTGGACATCGCGCTTGTCGACGACGACAGCGATTTCGTCCTCGGCCGGCCGGACCTGATCGTCTTCCGCTGCCGGAGGACGGGGATGATCATCGGCGTCTCGCTGGGGTACGAGGCCCCCAGCTACGCGAACTTCGTCGCAGGCCTCCGGCACGCGATGTACCCGAAGGACATGTCGGGCTTCCCGGCCGTGCGCATGCCCTGGCCGTGCTTCGGCCGCATCGAGAACCTCTGGGTCGACAATGCCCTCGCTTTTATCGGCGACGACATCAGGGCCGCCGCGCGCGAGCTGAAGATGAACAAGCCGAGATTTAAGCCGCGGTGTCCCTGGCTCAAGGGAGCCTTGGAGCGGTTCTTTGGCTACCTCAACACAGGTCTCGTCCACGTGCTCCCGGGAACGACCCTGTCCAATACAGTCAAGCGGCGCGAGCATGACAGCGACGTCCTCGACCGCGCCAAGATCCGACGGTCGGATTTCCTGGCGCTGCTGACGTTTTTCATCTGCGACGTCCACAACGTCCACAAGTCCAAGGGGCTTGGCCTGCTGCGGGGCATCGGCGACATCCCGCTCCGGGTCTGGAACGAGGAGGCCGCCCGCCATCCCAGCGGCCCGCTGCCGCCCGCCGAGCTGTTCGTCGCCCTGAGCGGCGAGTGGGAGTACCGCACGATCCAGAACGACGGGATCGTCTGGGATTACGTCAAGTACGAGTGCGCGGAGCTGATCTCGCTCATCACCAACCCGGGGCACAGGAACGCGCGGGAGGACGGCGCGGGCACGCGCTACAAGTGCGCGCGCGACCCGGCCGACATCGGCCGGATCTACGTGGTCGACCCGTATGACCGGGACGGACGCATCATCACCGTGCCGGCGACGGGGGCCCACCGCGCCTATGCCGAAGGACGTCACCGGCACGTCCACGACCTCGCCGTGGCCAACGCCCGCCGCATGGTCAAGGGCGCGTTCGATTTCGACGCCCTGATGCGGGCGCTCGACATCCTCGGTGAAACGGCCGCCGCCGCCAGGGCGAAACCGGAGCGCAAGGCCATCCAACGCGGCCTCGCCCGCTTCATCGACGCCGAGAGCAAGAGGCGCTTCCGCAGCGAGGTCCGCCCGGGAGCGCCGGCGCTTCCCGCCACTACCGCGGGGCACCTCGATCCCCTGGCCATCGCGCGCCGCCCGAAGGCCGCGGTGCCGGCCACGCCCGCGCCGGAACCCACGCAGTCACGGTCGGGACCCACCGCAGCCGGGGACGGGCATCCGTTGGGCCTGGCCCCGCCGCAGGGAGGCGTGCCGCCCGATGAGGCCCCTCCATCGGTCTCGACACATCAGGCCGCGGAGGAGCCCGGGCCGAGCTTGCCGCCCCCCATCCCGGTGCCGGCAGCGCCCCTCCCCGCCGCGCCGGCCTTCGAGCCGGCGGACGACCTCGATGACGAACTCCTGGCCCTCAAGGCCACCAAGAACTGGAGGACGGGCGATGAGTGAGACCCACCGCGACGGCGAGACCCTCAGCCGCGCCGAGCGCGCGGCCAAGCCGGCGCGCGAGCGCCAGCTCATCATGAAGAACCTCTTCGTGGGGCACGATAGATTCGAGACCGCGACCGAGGCGGTCTCGCGGTTCCACAGGCCCGTGAAGGACGGCGTTCCGGATTTCGGGTCGCTATTCGTGCTCGCCGGCGACCCACGAACGGGCAAGAGCTATGCGCTGAGGCGGTACGCGCGCGGGTTTCCGGCCGACCTGACCGGGACCGAGGGAATTGTGCGGCCGGTGGCGTATGTCGACCTGCCGGTCGGCTGCAACAAGTCTGGTTTCGTCACGGCGGTCGCCGGCGTGCTGAACGCCGGCGACGTCACCCGGATGAAGGTCGACGCGCTGTTCGGCAACGTGCTGAACGCGCTGGTCAAGCAGCGGGTCGAGCTGCTCATCCTCGACGAGGTCCAGGAGGCCTTCACCACCGCGCGGCCGGGCGCCCTGAAGGACTGCCAGGGCCTGGTGCGCAAGATCCTCAACCTCGGGACGCTCAACGTCGCCGCCGCGGGCCTCGTCGAGACCTACGGCATCATGGCGGCGGACACTCAACTGGAGGGACGGGGCGGCCTGCCGCACCACATCATGTTGCCCTACAGCTGGGACAGCAAGGAGGAGCGCGCCCTCTTCCGCCTGCTTTGTGCCGAGATCGACAGCCGGCTGCCCTTCGCGGCGAAGTCCGGCCTCGGATCGCAGTGGTTCGCCGCACGGCTCTACTGGGTGACCGACGGCATCATCGGCCGGCTGAAGGACTTCACCTTCTCGGCTGGCTGCCGAGCCCTCAACGACGGCGCCGAGCGGGTCGAGGTCGGACATTTCGCCGATGCCTGGGACCTGATCAGGCCGGTCGGAATGAACTTCAACCCCTTCCGCGACGACATCGACCAAGCCCCGGCCCGCGTGACGCAGGCCAAGCCGACGCTGCAGCCGAAGGACCCGGCGCAGGGCGCCTTCGTCAAGTGAGGATGCCGGCATGAGGACCTTCACGGACCTGCACGGGCGCTTCGAGCCGCCGCTCCCCGATTGGGGGCCGCCCCACCCGGGCGAGCCCGCCCACGGCTACGTCGTGCGCCTCGGGGCCATGAGCGGGATCGGCAGCGTCGCCGTCCTGTTGAACTCGCACGGGCTGAACGGGCGGGACATCCAGCCCGCCGAGTGCCTGGAGTTCGCGCTGTCTTTCCCGATCTCGGGAAAGGAGCAGCTGATCCATGCCACCCCCGTGGTCTCCCCGACGTCGGTCGCGATCATGGGCCAGGAAATCCGGCGGCGGCATTGGCAGGTCGGCCGGCGCCGCTTCTGCCCCGCCTGCCTCGCCGAGAGCCCCCATCACCGGGTCTGGTGGGACATGCCCGCGTTCGCGCGCTGCCCGCACCACGACCTCGACGTCGTCGACCGCGATGCCTCGGGCCATCCCGTGCCATGGTGGTCGGCATCGTTCACGCGCGCCCCGACCGGGACGGACCTGTTGCGGTACGGCGTGCCGCGACGCCCGTTCCCGCGCCCGTCCCTGGAGAGCTACGTCCTCGCCCGCCTGGGCGTCATCGAGGCGCCAGCGGTCCCGCTGCTCGACGGCCTCTCCACCCTCGGCGACGTGCTCGATGCCGTGGAGTTCGTCGGACGCGTGGCCCTGGGGGGAAAACTTCGGTCCCGCCCGGTCGTCGGCATGACCAAGGGCTTCGACCTGCCTGCCGTGAACCGGGCCGGATATGGCGTGCTGGCCCGGGGGACCGACGCGCTCGTCGCCCTGCTCCACGAGGTCGCCGCCGCGCGGGCGGCCTGCGGGGACGGGCGCGGCAAGCGCGCGAGCTTCGGCTGGATCGGCGCGATCCTCGACGTCGAGAAGGGCTCGCATGTGGGAATCCTCGCCGATTGCCTGCGGCGGGTGGCGGTCGAGCGAGGCGATTTCTCCCCCGCGACCTGCGAGGCCTGGTATGCCGGCGAGGCGGGTTGGCTGCCGGTTCCGACCCTGGCGGGCGAGCTCGGCCTCACGGAGGAGCGACTGCGTCGCCTGTCGGAGGCGCTCGGCATCCATGAGCGGCAGTTCGGCATCGCGCGGAAGCGCTACCGGGCCTTCAGCCCGGAGCAGGCGGCGCTGGTCAGGCGGACGATGGCCTCGCTCCTCGACCGGGACGGGGCCGCCGACGCGCTAGGGATCCCGCGCGGCACGTTCGACGCCCTCGTCGCGGCCGGCATCATCGCCCGCTTCGTCCGCATCGGGTCCGGGCCCGGCCGCGACCGGTTCCGTCCGGAGGACGTGGCCGCCCTCGCGGCGCGCCTGCTGCACAAGGTCGAGACAGCGACCGAGGTGCCGGACGGCCACCTGCGGCTGGCCGATCTCAAGCGGACCTGCAAGACCGATCCGGCGCGATCCGTCGCGGCGATCCTGAAAGGGTACGCGGCCCCGCGGGGGAGGACCGGGCCGAGCGTCGGCGACCTCCTGGTCCCCGACCCTAATCGGCACCGCGGGGATGGGATGCGGGCCGCGCGCGCGGCCCTGCGGACGCTCCCCGGCCTCAGCCGCTACCAGGCCGCCACCGTCCTCGGATGCAGGGTCGAGGTAGTCGACGGCCTGATTGACGGCGGCCACCTGCCGGTGTGCTCCGGGGGTCGTGGCTGGCGCCGGATCGACGAGGCCGCCTTCGACGCGTTTCATCGTACCTGGGCGCCGGCGGACCTCTTCGCCGAGGCCGCTGGCGCTACGCGCTCGGGCCACGAGGCCGGGCCGATCCTGCAGAGGCTCGGGGCCGGTACGTTGCACGTCGCGCAACGGGACGGGAGCGTCGCGCACATGGCCGAGCGCGCCAGCGCCCGGGCGGCGCTAAGGCTGTCCCTCGACCCCGACGACCCGGCGGGCGGCAGCCTCCTCGCGTTTGAGGCCGCGCTCCTGCGCGCGCTGGCACGGCGAGGCACGTTCAAGCTCGTCGGGCGGAGCCGCGGCCTGACCCTGTCGAGCGCCGCCGGGGACCTGACGGTCCGCATCGCGGCTCAGCCCGACCGCGCGACGGTCGAGGTCGTCCTCACCCGCGGGGCGCGCCCGCCCGGGGAGGACCATGCCGGCCCGGGCGGACGGCTGCGATGGCGCGAGGCGGCCGGTCGGCTCGAAACTATCGACACCGTGCCGGCTCCCGAACTCGCAACCCCGGCCGCGTGGCCGGATCTCGTGGCCCGCACGGTCGCCAGCACCGAATTCCTGCGCGCGACGTTCCCGCAGGTCCGGGCGGGCGCCGCGCCCGGGACCGTCAAAGCGGCGCGGCCGGCCCTGCCCGCCGCGGGCCGATCCGACCGGCCCGCGACGTGAACGCGCCGTCCGGTCATCCCGTGGTGCCACGGCCTCGGTCGTCAGGGGCCTGCCCCTGGGTGGGCGCGCCCGTCCCGACAGTTCTCGACGGCTCCGCGGCGGCCGCCACCGGATCTCCGTAGAACGGCCTGAACCGGACATGGTGCGCCAGCCCCGCAGGGCGGTAGGGCGCGGCCCCGTCGCACTGGACCACCGACGCGAGGCGGAAGCGCTCGTCGACGCTCGGGTGCACCGTGGCGTCGGGCCTGATGTCCCGGTCCATGGCCTCCCAGGTCTTGCCCTGCGCCCAGCGTCGCACCCAGCCCGGAACCCACGAGGCCGAAACGCGGGCCGCGATGGCATCCCGCATGCCGGCCACCTCGCAGTGCTGCACGCCGGTGGCGGACGGGTGCAGGCGCAGCCGCGGGATCCGCATCACCTCGACCGGGTGGCGTAGGTCGGCGACGGCCGGCATCCCGTCCACCTTGAGGCCGTCCGGGACGCCGACGGCCTGCTCCAGCATCCACCGGAGCGCGATGTCGGACAGACGGGACTCGGTCTCCTCGTAGCTGCCGCCGATGTCCGAGTGGTTGCCGGCGAACCAGAACTGCCGGAACTGGTCCGGCGCGCCCGGCGCCCGCGGCGGGCAAGCCTCGGTGGGGCCCCACCTCACGCGGTCGAAGTCCTTGCGCCGCTCGTCGATGGCGATGGCCGCGCGGGCGTAGCCGACCTGGGCACTGAGGAGGCGGTCGAAGTTCTCGCCCTTCCACTCCGCCACGTGGCTCTTCGATTGGCCGGGCCCGGGCCAATCCGCGATGGTCTTGGTCCTCGCGGCGACGATCCGGCGTCGAATCGCGAGGGCGGCCCCGGCCGACGCGGCGACGAGAACGCCCGCGGTGATCAGGTCCGCCTTCCAGAAGGAGCCGTCGAACAGGTAGGAAACGCCCCCGACCAGGGCGGCGGTCACCGCGATGGCGATGCCGAGGGGGATGACCGCCGCGGCCACGAGCCCGGCCTTGATCAGCGTGCGCTTCGGGCCCGCGACGCCGAGCGCCGCGACCGTGTCGAAGGTCCCGATGAAGTACGGCTCGACATTGGACTTGCCGCCGCCGTCGGGGTGGTCCGAGCCGTACCGCGCCCGGAACCGGCGGGCGAGCTCGTGCCGCTCCGCGTCGAAGTCCGCGCGCGGGTGGCCGGCGCCGTGCTCCAGCACCGTCTCGACCGCTTCGCGCGCGATGTCCCGCGTCATCTTGCGGAAGCGCAGCAGCGGGCCGGCGGCGCCCCGCGCGGGCACCCCGCAGTACATCAGGAGGTTGGCCACGCACCGGACCGTGTAGGCCCCGCGGCTGAAGCCGATCAGGTAGATGCGGTCGCCCGGCTCGTAGTGGTCGATGAGGAAGCGGTAGCAGTCGGCGATGTTCGTGGTGATGCCGCGCCCCGAGAGGGAGGCGGCCATCTTCTGCACGAACCGCACCGGCGCCGTCAGGGCCGTGGCGCCGATGTCGGTGCCCAGCCCCGGGTCGTAGAAGGCGACCTGCTCCGCCGGGTCGATGCCGCTCTCGGGCCCGACCTTGCAGACCCGGTACATCTTGTAGACGTTGCTGACGCGCTGCTCGGGGCGGACGCCGCCGTCCTGCCCGGTGCCGTCGGAGAAGACCACGATATTCTTGGGCATCCGCCTGCCTCCAGAACGCCGGAGCCCGGGATGGGCGACGGCCGCATCGGCGTCCTGGGCAGCGATGCCGCCCGGGACGGGGTTTCAGATTTCGGGACGCGCCCGGGCGGCCTCAGACGACCGGGCACGGGGCATACGGCTCGACCTCGTCGGCCAGGAAGCTCCGCCGGATCTCGCGCCCGGCGCCCTCGACGAGGACCCGGGCCATGGCCGGCAGCTCCGCCTTCGCACGCAGGTAGTCGTCCAGCGCGATGGGGTTTGTGCTCTCCGGCGCGTCGATGCGCGTCAGCCGGTCACGACCGATGAGCAGACCCGCCTGCCCGAGGGCGTTGTGCGACTGCGCCTTCATGGCCGCCTGGATGACGCCGCGCCACTGGATCATGCCGCCGGAGGTCTTGTTGGCGTCGACCTTGAACGCGGTCTCCCCACAGCCGAGGCTGAGCACCTGGATCTGGCCGCGGTCGATATCGAAGCAGGCGAGCGCGTCGACCACCGCGTTCATCGTCGGGTTGTTCGACCACAGGCCGCCATCGACCATCACGTAGCCGTTGTTCGACAGGGCCTCGAAGTAGGTCGGGGCGGCCGCGGTGCTCAGGGCGACCCTGACCATGCGCTCGGAGCGGTCCTTCCGGTACGCGGGGTGGTGGGGCGTCTTGAAGACGAACGGCTCGCCGTGAAACCCCTCGAAGGCGGGGATGCAGAGCCGGGTCCGGGCCTCGCCGAAGGTGGTCTCCCCGAAGATCCGCAGCAGCTCGTCTTCGAGAGGCTTGCGCTCGTAGACGTAGCGGTAGCGCTGCCGCACGAACCGGGTGAGGCGCTCGATCCGCGACGGGGGCGGGAAGATGTTGCCGCCGCGCTCGACGTAGACATCGCGGATCTCGCGCGCCGTCAGGCCGTGGGCGAGCGCGAGGGCGATGATGCCGCCGGTCGAGGTCCCGGCGATCATGTCGAAGTGCCGGGCGACCGAGCGCCCTTCGAGGAAGCGGCCCTCAAGCTCGGCGAGCACCGCGGCCGGGAGGATGCCGCAGATGCCGCCCCCGTCGACGGAGAGGATCCGGAAGGGCCGGTCCTTGGGCCACGGCAGGGGCTGCCTGCGGTCCTGCTGGGTGCCGTCGGAGCGGCGCGGGGGAACGTAGCTCATCGTCCGGCTTCCTTGGCGGCAGGGGGTTCGGCATGCCGGCCGCCCCCGGACCACCGTCCGGTCGCGCGCCAGCCCTCGTAGCAACCGAGCCAGTCGAGGGCCCAGGGGATGGTCGTCTCGGCGATCAGGCGGAACGGGGTCCACTCGCCGGTCTCGTGGTCGAACAGGCAGAGGACCGGGTCGCCGGCCCGATCGACGTAGACGTGGGGCAGCGGGCCCTCGCCATCCCCCGGGCGGCGCCGGAGGGCCGGCGAGATCACCCGGACCTCGGGTTGCTGCCGCAGGGGGGCGATGCGCTCGACGACGAGGGGGACCCGGTACGAGACCCGCACCTCGTAGGCGAGCATGAAAGGCTTGAGCGTGCCGAGCCAAGTCGCCGTCCGCTCGGAGCGCTCGACGAGCCGGAACGATGGCCAGGAGGCCCGGATGGCCCGGTCCTGGTCGGCGATGGAGGGGAAGACGCTTACCACCGGCGCCCCCCGCGGAAGGTGTGGGCGCTCGCCCGGGCCGGCGCCGCGGCGGCCGCGCCGCCGACGCCGACCAGCGCCGGACGGCTCGGGACGTAGAGGCCGCCCCTGGGCGTGTAGGCGTGGAGACCCGTTTGGACCGCCCGGCCGGTCCGGTCGTTGAAGCGGCGGACCGAGGTCGAGACGACGTGGCTGCCGAAGCGCTCCCGCAGCCAGTCCTGGATGTCCTCCAGGCTCGAACCGTGCTGCTTGATCCACGCGAGGCCGTCGGCGAGGTCCGTGAGCTTGGCGGCGTACGCGTCCTGCTGGGCGAGGTTCTCCGGCCAGCGGTCGGTGAAGCAGTCCTCCAGGTGGACGGGGTTGACGACCTTGATGCGCTGACGCCGGGCGCTGGCCGCTCGCAAGGCGCTCGCCACCGTGCGTGCGAGGCGGATCACCATGTCGGTGAGCGGCAGGCCCGGCTGCGAGGCCTGCCCCGCGAAGCAGGAGAGCATCACCGAGGGCGGGATGCGCCCGGTGGCGCCGGCGTAGGCCACGTTGCGGTGGCGCTTGAGCAGTTGCAGGGCGACGGTCGCCACCGCCTTCACGATGATGGGCACCTGGTCGAGGATCTCGTCGACCTCGGCGTCCGCCCGCACCTCCATGCCGTAGGCCTCGTGCAGCCGCTTGTTGAAGGCGGCCGCGAACCGGCGCTCCAGCGGCGTGCGCGCCCGGTACCATTCGGCGAAGCCGTAGGCGTTCATCGGCACGTGGAAGTGCTCCGACGCGGGCTTGTCCGGGTGGGCGTGGAAGATGTGGCTGACCCGTTCCGCGCCGTGTCCCAGCCGCACCGCCGGGGTCACGTCGACGTGCATCCGGTCGGCATAGCGCACGGTCACGCACCGGGTCTGGCGCTCGACCTTCTGGCCGGTCGGGTACCCCTCCAGCGAGCGGTACAGCAGGTCGAGCACCTCGTCCGGATCGGCATGCGGATCGAGGTCGAGCGCCGCGACGATGTCGAGGTCGTACTCGTCGTCCGTACCACGCGTCGACGTCGTCGCGTCGATGGCCATGCTGCCCTGCGGGTAGAAGCGCAGGATGCGCCCGTTCAACGGGGTGCCGGGGCGTTCCGCGAACTCGCGGATGGCCTCGTAGCGCCCCCCCGCCTTCGCGTGCAGGCCCGGCGGCAGCTGCACCGAGATGGCGATGTCGGCCATGACCGCATCGAGCGCGCTGGCGAAGGGGTCGATGTCGGGGGGCTGTCGGAAGTGGTTCATGAATTCGCTCCTTGGCTGGACGCTCGTCAAGGTTGAAAACCCCTGCGTCCGTGGCATCCTGCCGAGGTATGCCGGCCAAGCTCGCGTCTCAGAATTTGGCCGGCGCGGATTCTGAAAATCGCGGGCGGGGGGCATAGGGGATGTCGGTCGGACGTTTGGCCGGGCGGCCGGCTGCGGAGGCGAGCCGGGGGCGAACGGGTGGGCGATGACCTCAGCCCGGAGGAATTCGGGGCGGCCTACCGCGGCCTGTCGCGCGACGACCGCAAGAAACTGGTCGTCGTCGCGAAGCGGTTATGCGGGGGCACTGCGCTCAACCCGGGCGACCTCCTGAACGAGGCGATCTGTCGGACCCTGCTCGGCACGAGGCAGTGCGGCCGGGAGCTGAACGTCGTCGCCTACCTCGTGGGCGTGATGCGCAGCCTCGTCTCGCACGAGCGGGAGAAGCAGAAGCGGTCGGTTGCGACCGACGACGCGGAGGAGGTCGACGCCCACATGCGCGCCCGGCTCGGCGAGAAGCCGAGGGCCGGTAGCGCGGAGGACGCCATCATCGACGCCCAGGAGAGGGCGAGGATCATCGCGGAGGTGTTCGAGATGTTCCGGGACCAGCCGGAGGAGCTCGCGGTGCTCGAAGCCCTCAGGGACGAGCTCGCCGGCAAGGCGCTGAGGGAGCGCACCGGGCTGGCACAGGGTGATCTCGACTACGCGAAGAAGCGCATCAGGAAGGCGCTCTCCCTCCGCTACCCGAAAGGATGGAGATCATGAACCGAGACATGACCAAGGACGAGAGGTTCCTGGATGCCCTGGATGACCTCTACATCGAGGGGATCCTGGCGGCCTCTCCCGAGGAGCTCAAGGCGGAGCTGCTCGCCATCGGAGAGGACCCGGACACACTCGTCGCCATCGCGGACGCCGCTTTCGAGCGTGCCCACGCCGCCTGCGCCGCCGACGCGTGCCCTGCCCCAACCGCTGCCGCACCGGTTGCGTCGACGGCCGAAGCCGGGATCGACCCCTTCGCCGTACGGGCCGACGGAGGATTGCGCGGCGTGGCGCGCAGCTTCGGCTGCAACCTGAACTTCCTCGGGCGGCTCAAGGACCGGCTCATCCGCGTCGAGGATCTGAGCGCCGGGTTCCTGGCACGTCTGGCCGAGGCGCTCGGGACCGGCGCGGACGAGCTTGCCCGCTTCCTCGCGGGGCCGGCGCGGGTGCCCGTGGCCGCGCGGTTCAAGTCGGACGGCAAGCCGGAGGCCGTCGAGAAGCAATCGCTGGCCGAGGCCATCGAGAGTTCGGGGCTGAGCGACGAGCAGAAGCGGTACCTGGCATCGCTTTAGAGGGACATCGCCGCCGTGGACGCGTTCGAGGTTGTCAGGTCGAGGGCGGCAGAGGTCCACGCGGCGGCGGTCGAGGGGGGCGCCGATCCGCTTCGCCCCCTTGATCTCGTGGTCGCGGCCATCGATGCCCACGAGATCGATCTCAGCTGGCTGCGCCCCGGCGATGCCTACCTTCGCGGCGGGCGCGGCCTCTACGACCCGAGCCTCCCGGCCATTGCCTGCGAGGATCGCGGGGACCCGACGGCCAAGGCGTTGCTCGCGGGGCACGAGCTGGGGCACGCCGTCCTGCACGATCCCGACGAGGTCATCGTCGACGGCGACATCGACCCGAGCCGCGCGGTGGAGGCCGCCGCCACGGGCGTGGAGAAGGTCGAGGGTTACGGCCGGCGCGAGCGCCGGGAGCTGCAGGCCGACCTGTTCGCCCGCGAGTTGGTCCTGCCGCGGGCCTTGGCGCGACGCCTCTTCCTGGAGGACGGGCACGGCGCCACCGACATCGTCCGCCTCACCGGGCTTCCCCACGCCCTCGTCGCCCAGCAGTTGGCCGATTGCCTGCTGCTGCCGGAACACCGGCCGCGCGCCGAGCCCGGTGCCGTGGCCGGACCTCCGCTCGACGACAGCCAGCGGGCCGCCGCCTTCCACGAGGGTACTCCGTTCCTCCTGCAGGCGGGGCCCGGTACTGGGAAGACGCGCACGCTGGTCAGCCGCATCGAACGGCTCCTCGACCGGGGCGCGACGGCATCCGAGATCCTCGTCCTCACCTTCTCGAACAAGGCGGCGGGCGAACTCGTCGAGCGGTTGACCGCCCGCCTGCCCGAGGCGGCCGCCGCTGCCTGGATCGGCACGTTCCACGGCTTCGGCCTCGACGTCCTGCGGCAGTTCCACGACCGCGAAGGGCTGCCCGACGACCCGCGGCTCGTGGACAAGGCCGACGCCGTCGGCATGCTCGAAGATCTCGTTCCGCGGCTGCCGCTCCATCACTTCCGGAACCTGCACGACCCCACGCTCGAACTGAGCGACATCCTCGCCGCGGTGTCGCGGGCGAAGGACGAACTCACCCTTCCGGACGCGTACATGGCCCTCGCCGAGCGGATGGCGGAACGGGCCGGCGACGACGGGGAGGCCCGGCTGCGCGCCGAGAAGGCCATCGAGGTCGCGGCGGTCTACTGCGTCTACGACGCCGAGATGCGGCGGCTCGGTCGGCTCGACTTCGGCGACCTCGTCATGCGGCCGACGCTCCTGCTGGAGCGGGACCGCGACGCCCTGGACATCCTGCGCGCCAAGCACCGCCACATCCTCGTCGACGAGTACCAGGACGTGAACCGGGCGAGCGTCAGGCTTCTCAAGGCGCTGGCGGGCGGAGGCGAGCGGCTCTGGGTCGTCGGCGACTCCCGCCAATCCATCTACCGGTTCCGGGGCGCCGCCTCGGCAAACATGACGGGCTTCGAGGCCGATTTCCCCGGGCGCCGGATCGGGCGCTTGACGGTGAACTACCGCTCGTCGGCAGAGATCGTGGCGACGTTCTCGGCCTTCGCGACCGACATGGCGGCCTCGCGCGGCGTCCTTCCGCTCGACCTCACCGCCCACGCGGGTGCCTCGCACGCGCACCCCGAGACGCGCACGGTCGAACGCCCGGAGGACGAGGCCGCCGCGGTCGCCGCCCGCATCCTCGAACTTCGGCAGGTCCACGGCGTGGACTTCCGGGATCAGGCCGTCCTGTGCCGAGGCAACGCCCGCCTGGCCGCGGTCGCGGCGGCGCTCGAACGGCGCGACGTTCCCGTGCTGTTTCTCGGCACCCTGTTCGAGCGGGACGAGATCCGCGACCTGCTCGCCGTCCTGGCGTTGCTGGTCGATCCCAAGGCCGGCACCCTGGCCCGGGTCGCGCGCATGCCACGGTACGCGATGCCGCTCGAAGATGTCGGCCGCCTCCAGCGCGTCCTCGCGCGGTGCGAGGAGCCGATGGCATGGGCGACGGAATCAGCGGTCCCGCTCGGCGCCGAGGCGGCGACGGCGCTGGCGAACCTCCGCGCCGACCTTGAGGGCCTAGGCGCGGCCAGCCACCCCTGGGAGGCGCTGTGCCGCCTGCTGTTCGACCACCGGTACCTGCTGCCCGATCCCCGCCCGCCGCTCCGAACCCGGGACCGGATGCGAATGGTGGCCCTCTGGCAGTTCCTCGCGTTCTGCCGCGAGCTGCCGCCGGGCCACGGGCTCCCGATCCAACGCCTGCTGGACCGCACGAGGCGGTTGGTCCTCCTGTCCGAGGAGCGGGATCTCCGCCAGATGCCCGCGGCCGCGGCCGCGATGGACGGGGTCAGCCTGATGACCGTCCACGCCAGCAAGGGCCTGGAGTTCGAGGCCGTGCATATCCCCGGCATGGTCGGCCAGGGATTTCCGAGCGGCGGCCGGACCCCGCGCTGCCCGCCCCCGGACGGGCTCGTCGCCGGCGCCGAGGGTCTGTCGGGCTTGGACGCGGTCCGGCGCGGTCATGCCGAGGAGGAGGAATGCCTCTTCTTCGTCGCGGCGTCCCGGGCACGGCGTCACCTCACCCTCCTCGCAGCGCGCCGCAAGGCGAACGGAAGCGGGCGCCCGCTCTCGCCCTTCCTCGACAAGGTCGCCGAGGTCGTGCGGGACGTGCCCGATCCGCCGCTGCACCTGCGCGAGGCGCCCGAGCCCGACCGTCACCGGATCGGCGTCGCGTGGGAGGGGCCGCCCTCCTTCACCGCCGAGCAGATCTCACTCTACGACCGGTGTCCCCGCCGCTTCTTTTACACGCACGTGCTGGGCGCGGCCGGCGGTCGCCGCTCGACCCCCTTCGTCAGGATGCACGACGTGGTGCACGAGGTACTGCGCTGGCTCAGGGAGGACGCGCGGAATTGGGGCCTCCCGCTTGAGGCGGTGCGGGCGCGCTTCGACGTGGTCTGGTCCGAGAAGGGACCGACCGAGGGATATTCCGAGGAGCTCCGACGGATGGGGTTCGAACTGGTGGAGGCGCTCATGCGAACCCGGGAAGGACATGTCCCCGGGCTGCGCGAGCCCGTCGCCATCGATCTCGGCGGCCTCGGCCTCGTCGTGTTGCCCGACGAGGTGCGCGGCGATGGGGCGGCCACGGTCTACCGAAGGGTGCGGACCGGCCGGCGGAGGAAGGAAGAGGAGGACGACCTCGTCTACGCCGCATATCTCATGGCGGCCGGCCTGCGCCACGGCCCGGGTGCGCGGGTCGAGGCCATCCACCTGAGCGGGGACGGCGTGATGGACATCCCGTTGACCCCGAGGAAGCGAACGAACCGCGAGCGCAAGCTGCGACTGATCGCGGAGGGCATCCTCGCGGGCGACTTCCCCCCGGAACCCGACGAGAGGACCTGCCCGCGGTGCCCGCACTACGTGACCTGCGGGCCCGTACCGGCGGGCATCCTCGCGGCTCACCGTCCCGATGGGGCGTAGCCGACGGCTGGACCAGGTCGTGACTACGCTGCGGACGATACCGTAGCCGACTGCGTCGGGCCCGGCTCAGGTGCCTGAGATGAAAATCGTGAGCCGTGGCGGTTATTTGACCGGTAAAGTGCCGACCGCACGCCACGACGTACCCGATCAGCCGTCATCTAAGCTGCGACACGGCGGCACCATTCGCCCGACCTTGAGGTGCCGGGCTCCGGTCCGGCTGCCGGCTCCGGGCCCGCGGGTCAGCCGCGCTTCGCCTAGTGCGCCGCCGGCACCCGGGCATGAGCCGTCGCCAGCCAGCTGCGCAGCGCGTCCGGGTCGACCCACCCCGCCTCCATGGCCGCAGCGGCCAGCATGACGAAGACCACGACCCAAACCACCGCCGTCGTTCGACCTTCGGCGCGCCGATAGGCAGCCATAGCCCCGGCGAGCGGGCCGTCGGCCAGTGCGTCATAATCGGCGTCGTCGAGAAAGCCGTAGAGCTTCGTGCGCCACGCCGACCTGGACGCCTCGACGACGCCGAGGAACCGGCGGTTCGTCGAGACCGACACGGCGTAGGAGATGCCGACATACGCCGCCACGACGGCGTACAGCCCGGCGAAGCCGGCTCCCCCGGCACCTCCGCCTTTCGCGGCGTCGATGGCGAGCCGGACCACGAGCGCGCCGATCGCCACGGCCACGTCCCTCCACACGGCCGCGGACAGGTCGCGGGACTGCTGGAGGAGCTTCTGTACCTCGTCCGACAGCGTCTTGCGCAGATCGGACAAGGCCTTCAACGTGTCCTTGCTGCCGGCGCGTAGGTGCGCCTTGTACAGAAGCCGGGCCGAGTCCAGGGCCGGCCCGACCCGCTTCGGCAGCCCCGCCCGGAAGCTCTCCCCCGCGGTCCACTCCCGCGACAGCTCGGCAGACAGGAAGGTATGCCGCACCTCGACGTCGGTGCCCTCCAGGTAAACCCAGGCCGCGGCGGCCTGCTGCGCATCGAACCCATCCGCGCCGAGACCACCGTCCCCCAGCGTGAGCTTGCGCGGCGGCTGGCCGGCGAGCATCGCCATGGGCGTGGCGCCGTCGCGGTAGAGCTCGTTCGGCAGCGACAGGGCGATCATCGTTCCGGCTGCCTCCCGCCACGCCGGGGCGGCGGGACCCTCGACCCTTGCGGCTCCGGCCACGTAGGGCTCGATCCGGGGAGGCGCCATCTGGTCGGGGGATTGGCTGCGGACGACCCGCCTAGGTCCGGCCTCCGGGCGGGGTTCCGGCACCGGGGCGACCGCCGGGGCGTCGACCCAAGGCTCGACGACGTGCCCGCGCGTGCGGAAGCCGTCGGCGGCCCTGATGAACGCTAGGCGCACTGCCGAAACGCGGCAGGCGCGGTCGGCATCGAGCAACAGGGATCGCCAACCCTCGGGCGTGAAAAGGTGCTCGGCTCCGTCGCGGCGCGCATAGGTCAGCGTCACGCGCACCCTGTCGCCGTCGGGTGCATCCCGCGGCGCCACGTGGTCGTCCGAGCCGTCGAGGCAGTCGAGCGTCAGCCACGGCGCGCCGGCATCGGCGACGGCCTGCCAAGCCGTCAGTGCCTCCCGCGACAGCATCCCGGCGACCGTCATCCGGCCGGCGTCCTCGTTGACGACGAAGCCCGGTGCAGACCGGCTCGCCTCAACGGCCGCGTGAACGGTTCTCAGTGTCGACATCGTCCCTTAGGACCCCCGCCGTCAGGATCTCGATCCTCTCCCGCCCGTCGGGCATCGTCGTCCGGGTCGGCCTGTGCGCCTCGTCGTAAAGCACCAGCACGCCCTCCTGGGTCTCCATCACGCGCTTACGAGGCTTCTGCACGCGCTCCGGATCGATCTCGAACGATTCCTCCGCGACGCCGCGGTCCCGCAGTTGGCGCTCCAGGGTCCCTCGGATCGACGCACCTTCCGGCAGCACGCCGAAGAGCGCCGTCAGCAGCGGCTCGCGATCTTCCGGGTCGTAGCGCTGGCCGCCCTGCCGCAGGACATCGTAAAGCCGGTTGACGCCGCCGGCCTGCACATCCGCGGGCAGATCGGGCTTATGGGTCTTGTAGGCGACCTTGACGGCCTCGACGAGCTTGCCGGACAGGTCGCCCGGCTCGTTCACGCGGCGCGCGTTCAGGAAGCCCTCGAAGTATTCCGAGATGTGCGTCCGCTTGCTGCGGTCGCGGACCATCACATGGCCGCCCGACCCCGGCGCCAGGCGAACAAGGGCGATCTTCTGCATGGCTTCCGGTTTCTTCACGAACGCCTCCTGGAGCCGTTCGAGGCGAGGCTGTGCGGCACCGAGCGAGTAGCGGACCACCTCGTCGTGGTCGTACTTGACCAGCGCGTAGACCGGGTCGTCCGTGCCGACCCCGAGCTCGAACACGAGGAACGCCCCGTTGCTCGTCCCGGAGCGGTGCCGGGTATGGAAGTCCCGGGCCAATGCCTGCGTCCCGGCTGTGAAGTCGCCGCCTCCCGCGATGCCGCGGAGCGCCGCCTCGACGCCGGAACCGACGCGAAACGCGAACAGGTTGCCGGTCAGGGCCGAGCGCACCCGCGCGAGGAAAAAGGCTGGCTCCTGAAGCGGGGTGATCTCCGGCAGGAGGGTTGGCTCGTCGAGGTCCTTGCCGACCACATGGAAGATCATCCGCCGGATCGACAATGCGTCCTTCTCCGCATCGGTCAGAAAAGCCATCTCGCTCCCTGGGGTCGCATCGTTCCTCTCACGACCGGTATAGCGAGGGCAGCCGGATCCCGCCCGCGGTCATTCAACCTCAGGATGGTTTTCAACCGGGACAATCGGCCCGACGTCTGTCTTGTTCTGCTTATGTTCTCATGATTGCCAGCGCGATGCAACCTCGCGGCGCGATGGCAGGCGGCGCTGCGAGAGAACTCGGCGCGATGCCGTGATCACCCGCGTCACGGTTCGTCCGCTAGGGTGGGAGCCGAAGCTAAGCTCTGGCAGCCATTTGGCAGGAAAAGCAGCGACCGTACGCCACCGGCGGCCCTATCGACCGCCACCTTCACCACGACCGGGCGCCACCATTGGCCCGACACGATTTCGCCTTACCCGGCGGCCGTTTCGCCGGGAAAGCCGTCATGTCGCGGGGAGGCCGAGCCGTCGCACTCACCGGGCACAACCGCCATTCCCGGACGATGCCATGAATTTGCTGCCCGGGTTATGGACGGGTCGGGGATGGCCGACAGAGAAGAGGTGGTTGTGACGCTGTCGACGGGCCTACGTCAGCTGACCCGGCTCGCCGAGCGGATGCGAGGGAAGGAGAGCCCGACGTCCCGTCGGCGCGGAGGCGAGGTCGGTGGCGTGCCGGAGGATAGGGGCGTGTGGCTGTCGGGCGCAGTTGCTGGGTGCTGAAGCGGTTTTCTATCGTCCTTCAATAACTTGCACCCATATGGTTCGATCTGCCGCCCGCTGAGATCCGATTTGGCGCCAACAGAGGTTCTATCTTCGGGTTCGGCGGCTTGCTCATCGATGCGCGCCTTGATGCGGGCGGCTGAGCATCCTCATAGACCGATTTTCGAGCCGTGTGGGCCCAGCCAACCGGGAGTCGGGTGTTTGATGGCGCAGAGGCGTAAAAGTCGGCTCTTTGTTGGCGCGAAGTCGGGCTTGGAGTGCTTGGCGCTGACGCTAAAGGGTTGATATCGTTGAGGGGGTAGTCGCGCCTTATCTGACGCCCTAGATTTCCGTACAGAACTGCGAAGACCGGGCGTGGATGATGAGCCTGCCCCGGCGATAGGCGCCTCCAGGCCTGCCTGGTCGCCTATGATGCGGATCACGTCCGCCCCAACCTCCACCCTGTCGACAATCGCCTGAAGCCACGCTTTGCGGAACGGGATGTCTCCCGCCGTCACGTTCTCCGCATCAGCCGACCGAATCGTTCGATCAGAGCGGTGCCGGTTCGCTCCGCAACGCGGTCTGACCTGACCGGTTGGTGGGCTGAAGAGCCTGTTGCCGTCCTCCGTGTCGATCGATCTGCGTGAGCGCGTTGTTGCGGCCGCCACAGAGGGCCTCCTGCCATGCGGCGGCAGCCCGCTTCAGGGTGAGCGTGTCGAGCCTGAGCCGTTGGGCGGCGCGGCTCCGGCAGGAGGGTCAGCAGGCCGCCCTGCATGCCCGGGGCGGCGACCCGCACGCGCGGGCCATCGCGGCACAGGCCGCGCTGATCCTCCTCACCTATGAGCGCGAGCCGCAGCTCTTTCTGCACGAGCCCCGCGCGTGACCCTGGCCGCCCGGGGCGTGACGACCAGCACGAGCAGCCTGTCGCGCTTCTTCGCCCGCCACGGCATCAGCCGTAAAAAGGGCTCTCGTCGCGGCTGAGCAGGAGCGCGCGGACGTGAGGGCGGCCCGCCAAGCCTGGATCGAGGTCCGTCAGGATGAGCGCATCGGCGGAGAGGTGAGCTGCCCGGAGGTCCGCAAGAGCCTGCGCTTCGCTTCCGGCGCCGGCCCGGTGACGATTGAGATCGGCCGCGCACCGAACGCGCAGATCAAGCTCGGCCTTCTTCCGGCGGATTGACCGCGAAACCGGGATCGTCGCGCTTGCTTCACGGCCCGCTGATCGGCGCGAGCTCGTGGCGGGCAAGGATGGCCTGCCCCTTCTCGGAGACGAGGAACAGGGCGAGGCGCATCGCGTCCGGGTTGTCGGTGATGAGCGCCATGGCATAGGTCGCCGGCACCGACAGATTGGACGGCAGTCGCACGAGGCTGAGACCGGGCGCCTCCTTCATCGTGCCGCCTTGGCCGCTGCAGTAGTACAGGAGCGCGTCGGCATTGTTGCCCAGGAAGACGGTGGCGCTGGGACTGCGGCCCGCCATCGGCACCATCGCGTTTGGCGAGCCGAGCAGCTTGAGCGCCTTCCTGTCCAGCACGGCCTTGGCGCCGGGATGCACGGACTCGGCACGCTCGAAGACGGCTTGGGCATAGTCGCCCCCGGGATCGGCGCCGGGCGTCGAGGTCGCCAGCCGCAAGTCGGGCTCAAGCAGGCGGTCGAGCAGATTGTCCGGGGTCAGGCCGAGATCGGCGCGGGCGAGCACGCACAGCCTGTTGCGGGCGAATGGCACGACGGCCTTGGCCTTGCCCGCCTCGGCGAGGCGGCGCGGGCCTGCCAGGTCGGCCGAGAGATAGAGGTCCGCCTCCTCTCCGTCCTCGATCCGTTGTCGCAGCAGCCCAGCTGGCCCGAAGGTGGGTGCGGCCACCGCCTCCGCGGGTAGGCCGGAGGCGGCAATCACGTCTTTCAGGGCGGCCACGAGGCTGCCAGCCGCGTAGACCCGCACCGGTGCCGCCCGTGCTTCAGTCGCAAAGGTCAGCGCGATAGATCCCAGGAGCGCCGCTAGACGAAGCGCACGTGTCGGCGCGCGGAGGTAAGAGGTGATCAAGTATATCTCCGGACAACTGCCTCAAGGTGAATCCGATTGGATATAGCCTGATCACCGATTGACGGCACCCCGGGCGCGGACGTTTTACGCAGCCGGTCGAGGTGTCGGATATCGGTCGCGTCGTCGCCGGGCTGCGGTGGGGCGATGGGCGTGAAGAGGGACCGGTCTGGCTTGAGGTCGAGGAGCGGCGTCCCATCCAGGCAGTCGAGGCCTTGGGAGCGCTCTCCGCCGAAGTGGAATCCGGTTCGGCGCGAGAGAGCGCGTCGCGACAAAGGCTGAGAGCCGCGCTCGATGGCAACGCGATCGGGCGCGGCTCTAACCGTCAGCGTGTGCCCCTTGATGGCGTCCATCCGAGTCTCCGGGTCCGGGGTTGCAGGCTTCGCAACCACAGCCTCGCTCGACACCCTCGGATGGACAACCTCCGTAGCAATGACATCTAGCTGGCCAAGGGACCGACGCTGACGCCCCTCTGTAGCGACCAGATGGCAGCCTGCGTTCGATTCTGCACGTTGAGCTTGCGCAGGATGCCGCGGACGTGGATCTTGACCGTCGCCTCCGAGATCGTGAATCGTCGAGCGATAAGCTTATTCGCGTAGCCTTCTGCAATACAGCCGAGAATTTCATTCTCGCGCTCGGAGAGCGGAACCGCGGCGGGGAGCCCTTTTCCGGCCAGCAAACGATTGCTCTGGACCCGCGAAGGCGGCCGGAGTCGTGTCAGCATGTGGTGCGAGATCACGCCATAGCCGGCGAGCACCACATTGAGCAACTTCAGCAACGTCTCCTGATCGACGTTGCGACTCAGGATCGCGTTGGTGCCGGCGATCTTCCATTGGAAATCACCGTCCTCGCGCGACTGATCGTGGAGCAGGACGATACGCGCGTTGGGAAACAGGTGACGCAGCGCGAGCACGTCGTTCCTGTCGAAGGTTTGACCGTCTGCGATGTCGAAGATGATGAGGAAAGGTGTCGCACGATCGGAAACGGGTACATCGATCCCGCGCCAGCTCCGACGCGTGCAGAAAACCTGAAATCCATTGTTCGTGAGAATTGACTTGATGCCGGCCACGGCAAATTCACGATCGCCGATCACGATGACCCTGTCATCACGATGGTTGTGATCGACTTCGATGGACGCGATGGAAGGATGGGCTGCGACGAACGAATTTGCTCCCGAGGACTTAAGCGATCTTAAGCCAAGATGACCAGACATGTCATAAACCTCCCGCGTCTGATTTCACCATCGTGAGGATCGTCGTTTTTTCTATAAATGGTGAGCTGATAAGGATGCTTGAATTGGGGGGAATCTGCAATGCTTTTTTGCCGCCGGATGACGGCATATATTGCATTATGCCTTTACAATACCCGATAAGCTTAGCCCAAGACGACTGTACACGTTTCTGGTATCAATTATCAAGGAAATGGACTCTGCGAAGGATTTGTAATCGACGCAATCGTGGTCCGTCGCAATCAGCGCGGCATCATAGGGGGCTTTGTTTTGGTGCGGCCAAGCAACGCTCGTGCGGCCGGCGAATTCCACGTACTCGCGCGTTCCCGGGATGCTGGGGATATAGGGGTCGAAGTAGTCGACCTGTGCGCCGCGGCGTTCGAGAAGGCGCATCAGCTTGAGCGATGCGCTCTCGCGGATATCCTCGACGTTCTTTTTGTAAGCCATACCGACGAGCAGAATCCGCGCGCCGGTCAGGCCCCTGGCGAAGCGCCGGTCGAGCTCGTTGTGCAGGCGCTCGACGACGAGGTGCGGCATCTGCGTGTTGATCTCACCGGCAAGCTCGATGAAACGCGTCGAGATCTCGTGCTCGCGGGCCTTCCAGGTCAGGTAGAACGGGTCGATCGGAATGCAGTGACCACCGAGACCCGGCCCGGGATAGAAGGGCATGAAGCCGAACGGCTTGGTGCTGGCCGCATCGATCACTTCCCAGACGTCGATGCCGAGTGCGCCGTAGATGGTCTTGAGTTCATTCACGAGGGCGATGTTCACCGAGCGGAAGATGTTCTCGGTAAGCTTCACGGCCTCCGCCGTCCGTGACGAACTCACGCGCACGGTCGTCGTGACGATCCCGCGGTAGAAGGCATCGGCGAGGTCGAGCGAGACGGGATCGTCCGCCCCGACCACCTTCGGCACGTCGACCGTCGAGAATTTCGGGTTGCCGGGGTCCTCGCGCTCCGGCGAGAAGGCGAGGAAGAGGTCCGTCCCGCAGGTGAAGCCTTCCTGCTCAAGGGCGCGCTGCATGACCTCCTGCGTCGTGCCGGGCCAGGTCGTCGATTCGAGGATCAGGAGCTGACTCGGGCGGACGAAGTTGGCGATCGCATCGAGCGTGCTCGCGATGTGGCTGAGGTCGGGTTCCCGATGCGCGGTGAGCGGCGTGGGCACGCAGATGACGATCACGTCCGCTTCGCAAATCCGGGAGAAGTCGGTGGTCGCCTCCAGCCGCTCCCCATCAACCGCCCCGGCGATCTCCTCGGACGCGATCTGGCGCAGGTAGCTCTCGCCGGCATTGATCCGGCGCACCTTCTCCTGGTCGATGTCGAAGCCGAGGATGCGGAAGCCGGCCTTCCACGCGGCTCTCGCGAGCGGCAGGCCGACATAGCCGAGCCCGATGATCGCAATGCGCGCCTCCCGGGCGGTCAGGAGAGCCTTGAGGCCGTCGGCGCTCCGCGGGGCCGGGACCAGGGGCGAGCGGGCGGGAACCTGTAGCATCTGTCGCGTCTCCGGCGGGAATGAGGGTTCGTTACGATCGAAGCGTCCACCTCATGATCGGATCGACCGGGGCAGCTTCACAGCCCATGAAAAGGAGAGGATCGGGACGAAGACGGCTTAGCCCATTTGGACTAGGCAGTTTTCCGCCCGCAATCCTGCGGGCGCAGACGTTCAGCGGACCGCTGTGAACCGCCGCGGCAGCGGAAGCGGGTGGATACCAAGATGGCGCCAGACGATCGGGGCCATCAGGCCGTTCCAGGACAGGAGAGCGGCAACGTTCGCCGCCGCGGCGCCGAGCAGCCCCCAGCCGGGCACGAGGAGAAGCCCCAGGACGACGTAGACGGCGAGGCTTCCCGCGAGCACCTCCGCGGCCGCGATCTCCCGTCCGGTCATCTTCAGGAGCTGCAACTGCGCGCCCGCACTCGTCGCGATCACCTGGCCGGCGATCAGGATGCCGAGCGCGGTGCGCCCCATCAGGAAGGTCGGCCCGTACCATGCGAGGAGACGCGGGCTCGCGAGCCAGACCGTGACGCCGACCGCAAGGGCGCCCAGCGTGCTCCAGAGCGAGGACCACGCAACGAGCGCGCGCAGGTCGGCCAAGTCGCCGCGGGCGTAGATGCGCGCGATCAGCGGCGTGAAGTAGGCGTTGACCGCGAGTCGGGGCAGCAACACGAGAGCGGCGAGGTTCGTGATGAGGGCGAAGCACCCGGCCTCGATCTCCTGCCCCGTGGAACCGAGCAGGAGCACGCCGCAGCGGTTGATGAGCACCTCGGCGGCGACGAGGGCGAGGAACGGATAGGCCGCCCGGCGCCACGCGGGGGCCTCCTCGTCGAGGGGCGAGCCTTCGCAGGCGGCGCACAGGCGGCGCGCCCGGCGCGTGGCGATCGCGAGCGCGGCGACGGAACTCAGGATCGTCGCGGCCATCACCACCGGGGCGCCGACCTCACGGGTTGAGGCGAGGGTGGCGAGACCGAGGAGCGCGAGGAGGCCGCCGTCGCGCAGGATCCGGTCCGGCACGAGCGCCGTGATCGCCTGGCCGAAGGCGCGGATGATCGCGCAGCGCACCAGGAGAAGCGCCCAGACCGGGATCAGCACGAGGCCGAGAAGAAAGGTCAGGGCCGAGTCCGGCGTCAGCCGGGTCGCCGCGGCCGCGACGAGGAGGCCCCCGACGGCGGCGATCCGGAGCGACAGTTTCAGCACCCGGCGCTCGACGAACGCGACGAGGCCGATCGCCGTGCCGGGGACCCCGCGTTCGAGATAGGCCGGCAGGAAGCGCACCAACGCCGAATCGTAGCCGAGCGCCGCGACGTAGGAGACCACCACGACGATCGCCGTCACGTAGGCGTAGAGCCCGTAGCTCGCCGGGCCTGCGAGGCGCGCGGCCTCGCGTTGGGCGAGGTAGGTCAGGGCGACCCCGGACATCTGGACGCCGAACGCGAGGAGGCTCGTCTTGGCGAGCCTTCGCAGGAGGGCATTCGCCGAGGAGCAGGACGCCGCGAGGGTGGGCGGGGCAGCTGCCATGGTCGATCGTCCCTTGTCTTGTCTTGTCTTGTCTTGTCTTGCCTTGCCTTGGCGCAGGCCCGGCCGAAGCGCCGGGCACGGTGAGCGAATCGTATCGGGCAGCGCTCAAGCGCGGCCGCGTGGCCGGCGAGCCATGGCTTCCAGCGCGTCGCCGAAGCGGTAGGCGCGGTGGCGCTTCAGGTTCACCTCGGTCAGCACCGCGCCGAGCGGCCGCAAGGCCAGGCCGATCCCGCCGCTGCCGCGCAGCAGCGCGAGCGCGTTCTCGACGCAGTGGCGTGGCGTACGGCCCCAACGCACGGCAAGGAGGGTCTGATCGGCCGAAAGGCCGAGGACCTGCACCTCGGGGTTTTCCAGGAGGGCGCCGGCATCGACGACGACGAGAGCGTGGCGCTCACGCAGCCGATCCAGCAGGCGCGCCACGTCGCGGCCGATGAGAAAGGCGAGCGGATCCTGATCGCGCCGCGTCACCGACAGGACTCTCAGGGGAAGGTCCGCCACGGGCCGCGTCAGCGTCATGCCCTCGGGTACGGCGAATGTCGCTTCGGACGGTTCCCGGGCGCGAGACGGCGGCACGACGGCCCTGGCCCCGAAGTTGAGATCGACCAGGATCACGTCCGGGACGAGTGAGGCGGCGTAGAGCGCGAAGGCCCGCGCCAGCGCCGGCCCCCCCTCCCCGGACAGGCTCGATGTCACGAGGACGATGCGGTTCGCCTGCCGTGCGCCCTCGCCGCCGAGCGTGGCGATGAAGAGCGCCCGGAGCGTCGCGGCCCGCAGGCCGGAGGGCCGGGTCCATGGATTCCAGGCCCGGGGCACGCGGGGTATCAGGCCCAGGCAGGGAACCCGGAGCTCGCTCTCGAGGCAGCGTGCGTCGCGCAGGGTGTCGTCCTGCCCGTCCCGCCAGACCGCCGCGAAGGCGCCGAGCGCCAGGCCGAGCACGAGGGCCGGCGGGAGGAAGAGAACGGGACTGGCCGAGGCCGGCTTCTGCGGCGCCGCCGCGGCGGACAGCACGCGGGCGTCGACGATCACCTGCTCCTGGTTCTGGAGGAGCTTCTGCTGCTGCAGCAGCCCGTCGTCGTAGATCTGGCGCTTGGCGTCCGCGATACGCATCAGTTCGCGCAGCTGATCGGCGGCGGGCTGGCTGTCGCGCAGACGCGTCCCGATCTCGTCGAGCTGGCGCTCGAAGGCCTCCGCCCGCCCCGCCGCCATCGCGAGCTCGGTCGCGAGGGGACGAAGAGCCCGATCGACCTCGGCGACGATCTCCGCGCGCACGCGCCGCCGGTCCGCTTCGGCTCCGGGCCCCTGCGCGGCGAGGGCCTGCTCCTCGTCTTGGAGCGCGGCGAGGCGCGGGGAGGCGACGCGCTTCGCCTGCGGGCCCTGCCGAAGCGCCGTGAGCTCCGCCCGCTCCGCCTCCACCGCCGCGACGGCCGCCCGCGCGACCTGGGTTCGGCCCTTGAGCACGACCGCCTGCTGCTCCTGCTGCTCGACCGCGGCCGCGTCGAGGATCGCGTGGCCGAGCCGGAACGCGCGGATATGGGCGCTCGCCTGCTCCATCTCGGCGCGTAGCTTCGGCAACTGGCGGTCGAGGCGGGCGAGTTCCTGGCGGATCGAAGCGCGCTTCTGCTCCTCCTGCGCCGCGAGGTAGGTGTCGACGACGGTGTTGGCGATCGTCGCGGCGAGGCTCGGGCTCGTGGCGCTGAAGCGTACGGAGATGACGCGGGAGCGCGGCTCCGAGGCGACCTTCAGGTTGCGCTCGAGGTCGTCGATCACGAACTCGCGCGCGGGCTGATCGGGATCGCCCGCCCCCTCGGCGGCCTCCGCCCGGTCTCCGGGAAGCAGGCGCCTCTCGAGATCGGCGAACCCGCGCGCAAGGCGGTGCAGGCGGCCGATCTGGCCGAACTTCGCGGCCTGGAAGGCCTCGTCATCGGCGAGTATGTCGAAGACCCGCGCGAGGGATTCCCGCGAACCGACCGCGGAGACCTCCGTCTCGATCGCCATGGCGCTGTCGTCGACCCGTTCCGCGCGCGCACCGGCGGGCGCAGGCGGCGGCGCGATCACGAGTTGCGCGCGGGCGGTGTAGACGGGCGGGATCAGGATCCCGGCGGTCCCGGCGAGCAGCGTCGTGCAGACGCCGGAGGCCAGGATCAGGCGCCACCGGCGCCGGAACAGGTTGGCGAGCTGCGCCACGGAGCGGGCGGAGCCGCGCGGGCCCTGTTCCGGTGCGCCGGCGTCCGGCGGGGGCGCAAGGATCAGGCTGGGCGTCGCGGGAACGGAGGTGAATGTGTTCATGCCTCGCCCCTGCACCGTGCCGATACGGCTGTTGTCCTCAGCATCCCGCGACCATCGCACCCTCCCGGGCGGGGGCCGGCCCTGGCGCGAGCGCGGCCCGGTCCGGCTCCCGCCCGGCCCCCGCCTGCCAATGCCCCATCCAGGCGGACAGCATCGTCAGCGCCCAGATCTCGCGTGAGCGATCCCAGCGTCCGGACAGGTGCTCCGCCCAGGCTCGACGCACCGCGCCGCGGTCGAGCAGGCCGTCATTCCCGAGGTCGAGACGGTTCATCTGCGCGTCCGACCAGTCCCGCAGCGGACCGCGCTGCCAAGCGCCGACGGGCACGTCGAAGCCGCGCTTGCCCTGGAGCAGTTCCTCGCCGAGGTGACGCTGGAGCAGGCGGCGCAGGATCCACTTGCCGCGACCGCCGCGCAGCTTCATCCCGAGGGGGATACGCCACGCGAACTCGATCACGCGATGGTCGAGGAGCGGCGCCCGGCACTCGAGTCCCACCGCCATGGAGGCGCGGTCGACCTTCACGAGGATATCGCCCGGCAGGTACTCCGTGGTGTCGCGGTACAGGATCTGGAGGATCGGGTCGGACAGTCCGCCCGGCCTCCACCCCGCCGCCCGCCGCGGGACGGCCGGCCCGGAGGGAAAGCCCGTCACCTGATCGTACCAGTCGAGCGCGTCGGAGGCGGTGAGGAGATGGGCGAACTTGTGGAGCTTCTCGCGCCGGAGCGCCCGATGCAGCCGCGCCGGCACGCGGCAGGCCCGCAGGAGGTCGTCCCAGGCCGTCGGGCTCATCGCCGTGAGGCATGAGGCGGCCGCCCGCCGGACGCCCGATGGCACGCGCAGGAGAGGCGCGATGCGATCGTAGAGGAAGTGGCGGGCATAGCCGCCAAATCCCTCGTCGCCGCCGTCTCCGGACAGGGCCACGGTCACGTCGCGTCGGGCGAGGCGCGAGAGCAGCAATGTCGGGATCTGCGACTCGTCCGCGAAGGGCTCGTCCCAGATCTCGGGAAGTTCAGGGATGACGGCCATCGCCTCCGCGGGCGTGACGCGGAACGTGGTGTGGTCGGTGCCGAGATGCGCCGCGACCCGGGCCGCCTGGTCGGCTTCGTCGTACTCGGCCTCGGCGAAGCCGATCGTATAGGTGCGGACCGGCCGTCCCGAATGCTGCTGCATGAGCGCGACCACGAGGGAGCTGTCGATGCCCCCCGAGAGGAACGCGCCGAGCGGCACGTCGGCGATCATGCGCTGCGACACGGCGAGGCGCAGGAGCCGGTCGAGCTCCTCCTCCACGGCCGCCGGATCGGTTTCCGCCGGAAGGGGGGCTGACGTGGCGATCGCCTCCTCCAGGGTCCACCAGCGCCGGACCCGCCCGGGAAGGTCGTCCGGGCTCAGGCGCGCGAGGTCCCGCGCCTCCACGGAGAGGCACCCGCCCGGTGGGAGCTTGACGACCTCGCGCCAGATGCAGCCGTCCTCGCCGATCCAGCCCTGGCGCAGGAAGGCCGAGACCCCTGCCCGGCTCAGGCTGGGCCGGAAGCCGGGGAGCGCGGCGAAAGCCTTGAGCTCCGAGGCAAAGGCGAGCGCGCCGCCCGCGAGCGTGACGAAGAGGGGCTTCTTGCCCAGGCGGTCCCGGGCGAGGTGCAGGACGCGCTCCCGGCGGTCGAAGAGCGCGAGGGCGAACATCCCGGCGCAGCGTTCGAGCGCCCGCGCGAGTCCCCATGTCTCGCAGGCCGCGAGCAGAACTTCCGTGTCGGAATGGCCGCGAAAGACGTAACCCTCTGCGGTGAGGTCGCGGCGAATCTCCTGGAAATTGTAGATCTCGCCGTTGAACGTGACCACGAGCCGGGCGCTCTCCGAATGCATCGGCTGGCGGCCCGCGGGCGACAGGTCGATGATCGAGAGCCGGCGGTGTCCGAGCGCGACGCCCGCCTCCGGATCGGACCAGAAGCCCGAACCGCATGGGCCGCGATGCGCCAGCCGCTCGGTCATCGCCGCAACCGCGCTCAGGGTCTCGGGATCCACGGTTCGGGGATCGGCCAGAAGGCCGGCGATGCCGCACATGTCAGCTTCCATCGTGGAGGAGGACGCGACCGGGAGCGACGGTGCCAGCCGCCCTCCAGGGATCCGCCACGCCCGGACAAGAACCCGCAGGTCATCGCCGCGGAGCATCCGGATGTCGCTTCGAGTAATTACTATTGTCTACGAACTATTGGCTGTAAATATCGTATCCAGAACTAATCCGAACGGGCTAGTTCGTTGTTGATCTTGTCTTGCCATGGGCATCGGCAGGACAGATCCCAGGACAGATCCGAGGCCGGGGCGTTGCGATCGATGGTCGCGATCCCGGCGGGACAACCTGGGAGCCGGTCATGAAGGCGGTCATCCAATGCGGGGGAAAGGGCACGCGCCTGATGCCCTACACCATGGTCCTGCCCAAGCCGCTGATGCCGGTGGGCCCCCGGCCGGTGCTGGAGCTCGTTCTGCAATGGCTGCGCCGCAACGGCGTGTCCGAAGTCTTCATCACCACGGGCTATCTCGGCGGCCTGATCCGCACCGCGTGCGGCGACGGCCGGAAGTGGGGCTTGACGATCAAGTACACCGAGGAGGCCGAGCCCCTCGGAACGATCGGCCCCCTGCGGATGCTGCGCAAGGCGCTGACCGAGCCCTTCCTCGTGGTCAACGGCGACGTGCTCACCGACCTCAGCGTGCCCGCGCTCCTGTCCATGCACCAGCGCATGGGCAACGTCGTCACCATCGCCACGGTCCAGCGCACGATGAAGATCGATTTCGGCATCCTCGAGCAGGTCGACGGGCGCGTGACGAAATTCCGGGAGAAGCCCTCGCTCAACCACACCGTGAGCATGGGCGTCTACTGCATGCAGCCGAGCGTCTTCGAGTATATCCCGCCGCGCATCGCCTACGGCTTCGACAACCTCGTTTTCTCGCTCCTCGACCGGCAGGCACCCGTTGGCGCCTTCCGCCACGACGGACTCTGGCTCGACATCGGGCGCGTCGACGACTTCCGGAAGGCCCAGGAACTGCCCTGGGAGGACCAGCCGCCGGCCTTCGAGACGATCGCTGCCGAGTGACGCGCTCGAGAACCATGACGCGCTCGAACCGTGACGCGCTCGAACCGTGACGCACGCCAAACCGCGCCGCATGCGCCCTGCGCCCGGGCTGCGCATCAGGAGGAACCGGTATGCTACTCGTCTCGAGTCCCACACTCGGAGAGGCCGAGAAATCCGCGCTCCGCGACGTGGTTGAGAGCGGCTGGATCACCATGGGCCCGCGCGTGCGCGCGTTCGAGGAGAGGTTCGCGGCGCTGCACGGCGCGCCGGACGCGGTCGCCGTCAGCTCCTGCACCGCGGCGCTCCACCTCATCCTGCTCGCCCTCGGGATCGGCGCGGGCGACGAGGTCCTCGTCCCCTCGATGACCTTCGCGGCGACGGTGAATGCGGTGCTCTATGTCGGCGCCACGCCCGTCATGGTGGATATCGCCAGCCTCGATCACCCGATCCTCTCGCTCGCCGACGCCGAGGCGAAGTGCACGGCCCGCACGCGGGCGGCGATCGTGATGCACTATGCCGGCTACGTCACGGACCGCGACGCGTGGCGCGCGCTCGCGCGGCGACGCAACGTCCTCATCGTCGAAGACGCCGCCCACGCCGCCGGCGCAGCCGGGGTCGGGACCTTCGGGGCCGCCACCGCCTTCTCCTTCTACGGCAACAAGAACATGACCACGGCCGAGGGCGGCATGATCCTCGCCGAGGATCCCCGGCACCTCGCCCTGATGCGGCTCGCCCGGGCGCACGGGCTGACATCGGGAACCTTCGAGCGCAAGCAGGCCCGGGCTCCGACCTACGACGTCGTGAGCCTGGGCTACAATTACCGGCTCGACGAGTTCCGGGCGGCGCTCGGCCTCGCGCAGCTCGACCAGCTCGGCGCCTGGACCGCGCGCCGCCAGGCTTTGACCCAGGCCTATTTCGCCGCGCTCACCGCGCAGGCGCCGACCGTCGGCCTGCCCTTCCATCGCCTGGCGAACGATCCGGGGACGACCTCCGCCCATCACATCATGCCGGTGCTGCTGCCGCCCGGCAGCGACCGGGACGCGATCGCCGGGTTCCTGAGCGAGGCCGGCATCCAGACCACCATGCATTACCCGCCCGCGCACCGGATGACCTTCTACCGGTCCTTCCTGCCCGAGCAGGACCTGCCGGTCACGGACGCGTTCGCCCGCCGGCAGATCACGCTGCCCCTCCATCCCGGGTTGAGCGAGGCCGACGTCGCCCACGTGGCGCGCACGCTCGCCGACGCCCTCACCCACGTCGCACGGGGAGGTTGACCATGGCCAATTCGGTATCGGTGCCCCCTTCGGTCGCCCCGGCCGCGCGCGAGCGGACGCTGCACGCCTTCGACGTCGTGATCGCCGCCGCGGCGCTCCTGCTCCTGGCACCCCTGATCGGGCTCGTCTGCCTCCTGATCCTGGTCGAGAGCGGGCGCCCCGTCTTCTTCCGGCAGCGCCGCCTCGGCCGAAACGGGCAGCCCTTCCTGATCCTCAAGTTCAAGAAGTTCCGTGATGCGCGCGACGGCTCGGGACCGGGCCTGACCGTGACGAACGACACCCGCATGACGCGGGTCGGCGCATGGCTGCAGCGCACGAAGATCGACGAGGTGCCCCAGTTCGTGAATGTGCTGCGCGGCGAGATGGCGATCGTCGGTCCCCGGCCCGAGTCCCTGACCTTCGCGGACTGCTTTCACGGCCCCTACCGGGAGGTTCTGCGCTACCGGCCCGGCATCTTCGGGCCGAACCAAGTTCTGTTCCGGCACGAGGACGATCTGCTTGCCGGACAGCCGGACCTCGACCGCTTCTACCGGCAGGTCCTGTTTCCGCTCAAGGCGTCGGCCGACCTCCTGTACTTCTCCGGCCGCACCGCGCGGTCCGACCTGCGCCTCCTCGTCAGGGCGATGGTCGCGATAGGCGGCGGCCACGCCTCGCTCGGCCCCACCCTCGACGCCCGTGTCGACCGGCTCGCCAGGACGCAGGCAGCGGATCGCGTGCCGAACACCGATGCCTTCATGAAGGTCTAGACCGCTTCCTTGTCGTCCGTGGATCCCGGAAGACGATCCATCGCTCTGTTCTGACTGCTGTTTTCTACGCCGAGCCGGCCACCGCGTCGACGGACCATGGTCGAGTCCCGCCGCAGGCGCCGATCCGAGCTACGAGGAGGGTTTGAGGTGAGCTATCGCGGTGCCAAGGTCCTCGTCACGGGCGCGGACGGCTTCATCGGCTCGCATCTGACCGAGATGCTGGTCGAGCACGGTGCCAGCGTCACGGCGCTGGCGCTCTACAATTCCTTCGACCAGCACGGCTGGATCGACGACCTGCCGGAACCGGTCCGCCGCGGGTGCGAGGTGGTGCGCGGGGACATCCGCGACGCGGCCTTCGTGCGCCCCCTGGTGCAGGGCCGGGATGTGGTGTTCCATCTCGCCGCGCTCATCGCGATACCCTATTCCTACGTCGCCGCGCGCAGCTACGTCGACACGAATGTCGGGGGCACGCTGAACCTGCTCGAAGCCGCCCGCGACTTCGGGGTCGGACGCTTCGTCCAGACATCGACGAGCGAGGTCTACGGCACCGCGATCACGATGCCGATCGCGGAGACCCACCCGCTTCAGGGCCAGTCGCCCTACTCGGCCTCGAAGATCGGCGCCGACATGATGGCGGAGGCCTTCGCGCGCTCCTTCGGGATGCCCGTCGCGATCCTGCGGCCCTTCAACGCCTTCGGACCGCGCCAGAGCGAGCGCGCCGTGATCCCCTCGGTGATCCGGCAGGCGATCGATCCGGCCTGCGAGGTCTTGAGCGTCGGCGACACGAGCACGATCCGCGACTTCACCTACGTGGAGGACACGGCGCGCGCCTTCCTCGCCATCGGCGACGCGCCCGACATCGCCTACGGCCAGCCCTACAACGCGGGCAGCGGCGTCGCCGTCACCATCGACGACGTCATCGCGGCGGTGCGCGACGTCACGGGCTGCACCAAGCCGCTTCGGCACGATCCCGCCCGCGCGCGGCCGGACCGCTCCGAAGTGCGCGCGCTGCTCGCCGAGAGCCGTCGCCTCCACGAGGCCAGTGGCTGGACCCCGCGGGTCAGCCTCGCGGAGGGACTGCGGCGCACGGTCGACTGGTGGCAGCTGCGCTGCGCGCGCGGCGCGATGCGCCGCGAGACCCGGTTCATCGCGTGAGCGCCGCCATGACCGTCCGCCGGATCTTCGCGGCCGCCGCCCTCGCCGGCACGGCCCTGGTCGCCACGGCGGGCCGGGCGGCGCCGGAGGATGCCGGGGCGTCGAACGCCCTCCTCGAGACCCCGGCCATGGCCGAGCCGGCATACCTCCAGCCAACCCGCGACCCCGTCTTCGGCACGCCGCTCGTGCGCATCACCGCGCCCGAGCGGCCGATGGCCGGCGGGCGCTGCGGCGTGCGATATTGCACCCACCGCTATTCCACCGCGCAGGCCTGGAACGCCGATCAGAGCCTCCTGGTCATCGTGAACGGCTGCGGCGGGGCCTGCTTCCTGAACGGACGGACGTTCCAGCCGCTGTTCCGCCGCGACATGGCCGGCGAGTGCGAGTGGCACCCCACCGATCCGGCCGCGATGATCTGCGTCGACGGGCGGGCGGTCTATGTCTGGCTCCCGCGCGCGAACCGGCGGCGCACGTTCCAGACGCTTCCCACCTATGCCGGGGCGCAGTTCGGTCCCTACAAGGGCAATCCCTCCGCCGACGGCGAGCGCATCGTGGTCCGCGCGCGGGATGCCCAGGGGCGGCGCGTCGCCTTCGCCTTCGACCTCGCGACCGGCCGCATCCATCCGCCGATCGACCTGGGCAAGCTCGAGGGCGAGAACAACTACTGCACGATATCGGCCTCGGGCGCCTACATCGTCTGCGGCCAGAACCTGCCGGACGAAAAGGAGACGCTCTACGTCTTCACGGCCGACGGCGAGCCGGTCCAGCACTGGGCCGAGCACCACCGGCCCGGCCATGGCGACCTCACGACCGATCCCGACGGCGCGGACGTCTATGTCGGGATCAGCAAGTCCGATCCCGACCGCTTCCACGTGATCAAGCGGCGCCTGAGCGACGGCCGGATCACCGACCTCCTGCCCTACGGCCAGGTCTCGCACGCCTCGCTGCGCAACACGCGCCGCCCGGGCTGGGTGTTCCTGTCCTTCACCGGCGACCGGCAGGCGGTCGGCGGCACGCCGGATAACGGCAAGGCGCCCTTCTACCAGGAGGTGCTCGCGCTCCGCACCGACGGGAGCCGCACGGTGCGCCGGATCGCGCAGACCCGGAACGCCGCCGCCGACTACTGGAGCGAGACCCATGCCGCCCCCTCGCCCGACGGATCCCGCGTGATCTGGTCGAGCAACTGGGGCCGGGCGGGCGGCCCGGTCTCGGACTACGTCACGACGGTGGATTGGCCGGATTCCCGAAGCCGCGCGGCGGGCGAGCCGGCCGAGGAGGCAGAGCGATGACGACGCGGCGCGCTTCCCGTGCAGGCCTGGACCGTCCCCGCTGCCTCGGACTTGCGATCGCGGCCTGCCTCGGCCTCATGGGCGCCCGGGGCGCTTGTGCCGAGGAGTACCGCCTCGACGTCGGCGACGTCATCGAGATCTCGGTCGCCGGCATGCCGGAGCTGCGCCAGCGCGTGCCCGTGCAACTCGACGGCTCGATCTCGATGCCGCGCCTCGGACGCCTCCAGGTCGCCGGAACGACCGCGGGGGAGACCCAGGCCATGGTCCAGTCCGTGCTGTCCTCTCAGCTCCTGCGCCAGCGTATGCCGGACGGGCGCGAACTGGCCTTCACCGTCGAGCCGCGGGAGATTGCCGCGACCGTCGTCGAGTACCGGCCGATCTACGTGGACGGGGACGTGTCGCGCCCCGGCGAGCAGCCCTACCGGCCGCTGATGACGGCGCGCCAGGCGATCTCGATGGCCGGCGGCTACAACCTCGTGCGCTTCGGCGCCAAGTCGCCGACGTCGGAGGCGGCGGATGCGCGCGGCGAGTACGAGATCGCCGCGGCGGACCTCGCCAAGGAACAGGCCAACATCGCCCGGATTCGGCGCGAGCTCGGCGACAGGGATGCGGCCGTGCCGCCCCCGGCGAGCGCCGTCCCGCGTCAGATGCTTCTCGAGATCCAGAAGTCGCAGGCCGACCTCTATGAGGTCAACCAGGCCGACTACCAGCGGGAGCGATCCTTCCTGAGGCGGGGCACCGACCAGCTCGTCGCGCAGACGCAGATCCTCACGCGCCTGCAATCCGAGGAGGAGCAGGGTGTCACCGCCGACAAGGCGGAACTCGACCGTCTGACGGAGCTGCTGAACCGCGGCGCGGTCGTCAGCCAGCGCGTCACGGATGCACGCCGCAATGTGCTGCTCTCCTCGACGCGCAACCTCCAAGTCACCGCCCAGCTCATGCTGGCCACGAAGCAGAAGGATGAATTCGCACGGCAGATGGAGCGGACCGACGACCTGCGGCGGGTGAAGCTGCTCACCGAGCTCTCGGACCGGCTCGCGAAGGCTGAGCAACTCAAGGCGCGCGGCCGCGCGTTGAAGGAGCGGATGGCCCTCCTCTCCGCGCAGCCCGAGGAGGTGCCCGGCTGGCGCCGCGTCCCCACGGTGAGTCTCGTGCGCCGGATGCCCGGCGCCGGCCGGGTGCGCATTCCCGCGAGCGAAGACACCGAGCTCTGCCCCGGCGATGTCGTCGAGGCCACCCTGAGGTCGCAGGCCGATGTCGCTGCCAATCCCGTCGCCGCCAACCCCTGAGCGGACGCGCCTGAAGCGGATCGCGGGCATCGCGGCCGGCCGCCGCACGGGCGGCGGGCGCACGCACGGGCCGGCCGGTCACCCCGGCGTCCGTGTCGATGGGGCAAGAGGCCGTAGCGCGTGGGATCCGGGGCGTTTCCCGTGATCCGGGAACTTGGAAAACGCTCTGACACCGGGTGTGCGTTGCGGTTTCCGGAGCTGAACAGGCTGCTTCGGCGGAACATGCCCTCGTGGCGTCCAGAGCGAGCCTGGGGTGGGGACATGAACAGCAATCGGCGCATCGCCGTCGTGGCGCACAGGCACGATCTCTTCCAGCTCGTCCTGGTGACGATCCTGCAGGCGGAGCTCGGCTTCTCGGAGGTCGCGGTCGCGATATCGACCGAGGACGTCGTCACGCACCTGGCCGATGCGGACGATACGATCCTCGCCCTCTTGGATCTGCGCATGCTGGGCTTCGGCGAGGCCGGGCGCCTCCTGATGCTGCGCGAGTGCTTCCCAAATGCCCGTCTTGTCGCGGTCGGGCCGATGCAGCGCGCGAACGTGCTCGAGGCCCTCGCCGCCGGCGTGCACGGCTACATCTCGCCCGAAATGAACATCCAGGACCTCAGCCGCGCCCTGTCCACGGTTTTGGACGGCCAGATCTTCGTGCCCGTCATCGTCACGGACCTGCCGCACACGTTCGGCCCGCCCCCGAGCGGCGCGGCGCCCGTCAGCCCCGTGCCGAACCCCCCGCGTCGTTTTTCCGGACCCGGCAGGGCTGAGATCGACTTGACGCAGCGCCAGCGCGATGTCCTGCGGCTTGTCATCCAGGGTCAGTCCAACCGGCAGATCGCCGCGACGCTCGGCCTCCGCGAGAGCACGGTGAAGGCCCACCTTGCCAACGTGTTCCGGCTCCTCGGCGTGCGGAACCGCTCCGGCGCGGCCGGCCTCGGCATGCGCATGCTCGGCATGGAGGGGGGGCTGCCGTAGCGGACGACCGGCTCCGGTCCGCCTGACGGCGCCGTGCTGGAATGTCCTATTTCGGATGATCTATGAGGCCAGGACCAGAGAGTCTGATTGGTAATCGTCAGTTCGTACGCCGTCATCCCAGTACCATGCGCCTAATCCGTTGGGATAACTGCAATGGAGTAAGAATCTGTTTATCATGGCCGTAGGTCCGAAATGCCGGTCGCCGTGGGGGCGGACAGGCGCTCGCTGGGACCAGGCCTGAGGAGGGGACATCCGATGTCCGGAGGATGCGCTGCGCGTCTCGCGCCGAACGAAAGGCCGGACGCCCCGCGATCGGGACTGGATTCCACAGGCAGGCTGTCTCTCACGGTCCCGGATACGGCTCAGGGTGTCGAAGGGTAGAATTTTGGAGGGGGCCCATGTTCGACCTGACTTTCAAATCGGCTCAACGGACGACGGCCTCCTGTTTTCCGAGCCCGCTGCCGACGGCACCGAAGACCCCGGTGGTTCTTGTCGATCGCTGCGCGCTGTCGCGCGAGGGCCTCGCTCAGGCGCTTCGCGAAGGACCCTTCATCGTCGTCGCGTCGGAGGACGATGTCGCCAATGTCCGCCTCCCGGCCGAGGCTATGAGCGGCCCGTTGCTCGTCATACGCGCCATGTCGGGGGATGAAATCGACGACCCCCGCCCCCTGAGAGCCGTCCAGGCGCGGTTCCCGGACTGCGCGATCGTGGTGTTCTGTCCGGACTGTGCGCCGGAGAAGGTGACGGCGATGCTGCGGCTCGGGGCGATGGGGGTGCTCACCGATCCCGACGAGCGCGACGGCATCATCGGTGCGCTGGAGCTGGTGACGCTGGGACATTACGTCGTTCCCCTGGACGCCGTCGCCTCGTGCCTGGACCTGCGCATCGACGAGCCGGTCGAGGCGATCACGGCTGCCGCACTTGGCGATCCCGGCAGGCGAGAGCCGGAACTCGGCCGTCTGTCGGTGCGGGAGGTCGAGATCCTCCTGTCGTTGCTGGCTGGCGAGCAGAACCGGTGCATCGCGCGGCGCCTGTCGATCACCGAGGCGACGGTGAAGGTCCACGTCAAGGCGATCCTGCGCAAGATCAAGGCCCAGAACCGGACCCAGGCCGCGATCTGGGCGCTCAACAGGATCGAGAAGCTCGAAGCCTACCGGGCCTCCGGTTCCGGCATGGGCTGATCCGGCTCCGCGGGCGCGTGCGTCCCCGGCTTCGGAGCCGGCCTGCCGCTCGACCGCTTGGCCGAAGGGGATAGCGGTTCGGCGTACGTGAACGCGCCGGAATATGCCGACCCGACGCCGTGGCCATTGCGGCCCTGTACCCGTCGGCCCGATCGAAGGGCACCGCGTGTCCGCTGCCCCGTGCAACGTCGGCTCAATCCGGCCCTGCCCTGCGCGGACGGCTGGATGCGCGCCCCTGAAGGCAGCGGTCTCAGGCCGGCGTGACGGCCGGCATGACGGCTGGCATGGCGAGCGTGCGATAGAGCGACGCGTATTGCGCGGCAATGCTGTCGAGCGAGAGCCGGTCGCGGACGAGCGCGGCGCCCTGCCTGCCCATCGCCTGCGCGCGCTCCGGCGCGTTCAGGAGTTCGAGGATGGCGGCGGCCAGAGCCCCGGGCGTGCGCGGCGGCACAAGCAGGCCGTTCTTCCCGTGCCGGACCACGGCCCTGCAGCCGGGCATGTCCGTGGTCACGATCGGCAGGCCGGCGAGCGCGGCCTCCAGCAGCACGCGCGGCAAGCCTTCGCGGAACTCGGTGGGGAGGACGAACAGGTCGGCGAGCGCCAGGAGCGATTGGACGTCCTGGCGTGGCCCGATCCAGCGCACGGCCCGCGATCGCTGGCACAGCGCCATCAGACGCCGTTCTCGGCGCCCCACCTGCTCCCAGGGGCCGACGAGGAGGAAGCGCACGTCGGGCGCAACCGCCTGGACGAGCTCCGCGGCGGCGAGCAACGTTCCCGTACCCTTGAGCGGTTCGATGCGCGTGACCGTGATCACGACGCGCGCGCGGCCGAGCCCGAGCTGTTCCCGCAGCAGCGCGGGGTTCGGCAGCCCGGCGCGGGCGCGATCGATCGCATCGACGTCGATGCCCGAGCCGGGGATGAGGTGCGCGCGCTCGGGATCCGACATCCCCCCTTGCGCGAACGTCGCCTGGTCCGCCTCGTTCTGGAAGACCGCAACCGCGCCGCGCCGCGCCGCCTGCCGCTGGATCGCGTTGTAGACCGGCCGCAGGCAGCGCGCCCCAAGCCCGCCGGATGAGTGGACGCGGCCTGTGCCGTTGATCGTCCGGACGAGGCGCGGGACCGCGCGTTCCGGCCGGACGAGAGCCGTGTAGAGGTTCGGCTTCGTGTCGAAGGACTGCACGATGTCGGGGCCGACCGCGTCGATGATGGCGCCGAGCGCGCGCACGGCCCGCAGGTCCCCGAGCGGATCGAGCCGGCGCGTGAAGGCGTAGTCGTGGAGCGGGATGCCGGCCCGGCTGAACGGGGCGGCGGCGCAGTTCGCGGCCGCATGGACCTCGAAGCCATGCCCGGCGAGCGCGTGCAGGAAGGGGATGCGCAGGTGGTGGTCCTCCCCGCCGACGCACAGGAGACGCGTGCGCCGGCCCGGGCCGGGCGCGGGCAGGGAGAGACCCTCCGCCGTCGCGAGACGCGGCGCCTCGACGGACGGCATGAGGCGATCGAGCTGCGGCATCAGACGATCCTTCGGCACGCGCCCGGTCGATGCGGCAGACGATCCAAGACGAATGGACCCACATCGCGGCTGCGTGCGTAAGGATCGGTTATAAATCCTCTCCGGGAGATCGGCGAATTCTTGTCAGAATTAGTCCGTTTTCGCCATGGGCAGCCGCAGCGTTTCGGGCGATCTTCGACGCTGTCAATCCGTCGCGGCGGTGCTGTCCGTACGGCCGCCTCGGCCGTCCTCTCGACCCGCACGCCGTGCAGCCTCTGCGAGGGGACCGATGAGCGGTACGCTGGTGATCTCGCTCGACTTCGAGCTCTATTGGGGCGTCCGCGACCGGCGCCGCCTCGAGGAGATCCGGTCGGACCTGCTGGCCACGCGGCAGGTGATCCCCGCGATGCTCGCGCTGTTCGAGCGTTATGGGGTCCGGGCGACCTGGGCGACGGTCGGCTTCCTGTTCTTCGAAACGCGCGCGCGGCTGCTGCGCGCGCTACCCGCGGCCAAACCCACCTATAGCGAGGCGAAATACTCGCCCTACGGCGAAATCGCGGCGATCGGCGTCGACGAATCCTCCGATCCCTGCCGGCTCGGCCGCTCCCTCGTCGAGCTGATCGCCGCGCATGCGGGGCAGGAGATCGGCACGCACACCTTCTGCCACTATTTCGCGCTCGAGGCCGGCCAGACGCCGGAAGCCTTCCGCCAGGATCTCGCGGCCGCCGTCGCTGCGGCGAACCGGGCCGGCCACGAGGTCCGGTCGCTCGTCTTCCCGCGCAACCAGTGCAACGCGGAGTACCTGCCGCTCTGCGATGAGGCCGGCATCGCGTGCTTCCGGGGCAACCCGCGCTCGTGGCTCTACCGAGCCCGCCCCCGCGGCGAGGAGCGGCGCGTCCTGCGCGCGCTCCGCCTGCTCGACGCCTACGTCAACATCTCGGGCCATCATACCTACCGGCGGACGACGCCCGGGACGGCCGGCCGTCCCCTCGACGTGCCCGCGAGCCGCTTCCTCAGGCCCTGGTCGTCGCGCCTGCGCTGGCTCGAAGGCCTGCGCCTGCGGCGGATCAAGAGCGCGATGACGCATGCCGCCCGGCGCGGCGAGGTTTTCCATCTCTGGTGGCATCCAGAGAATTTCGGGACCGACTGCGCCCAGAACCTGCGATGCCTGGAGGTGCTGCTGCGGCACTTCGCGAGCCTGCGCGAACGCTACGGGATGGAGTCGCTCAACATGGGCGATTTCGGGAGCGCATCCGTCAATCTCGCGAAGCAGGCGCGCGGATAGAGCGCCCGTCGGCGAAGCGGCTCCGGCGCGTCGGAACAATGGGTTCGAGGCGCCGGCCTGATGCGACCGAGGCCGGAAACGGCTCCGTCAGGCTGCCGGAAAGGTCCGGCATGGACGAACACGCATCGCTCGGGCGCCCGGTCCCTGGGAGCGACGGCGGCCGCCGCTCCCCGATCACGCCCCAGGAAGCGCGCAGACGTCCTCGTGCGCGGGTCCGGATGCGGCGGCCAGGCAGCCGGCGAGGCGGTCTCCGTCCTGCTCCCCGTAGAAGCCGCGATACCACGCGACGAAGGACGCGACGCCCGATTCGATGGGCGTGGCGGGCACGTAGCCGATCAGGCTGTGCAGGAGATCGGTGCCCGCGACGGTCTCGGGCACGTCGCCCGCCGGCAGGGGCCGGTAATGTCGCGTCGCGCGCCGACCGAGTGCCGCCTCGATCGCCTCCACGAAACGCATCAGATGCACGGGCTGGCCGCCGCCGATGTTGACGATGCGGTAGGGGGCCACCGGGCTCAGCGTGTCGCCGGGCACGGCTGCGGCGCCCATGCCGGGCCGTGCCGGAATCACATCCGTCAGGCGCAGGATGCCCTCCACGAGATCGTCGATGTAGGTGAAGTCCCGCCGACTCCGGCCATGGTTGTAGATCTCGATCGGTTGGTCGGCGAGCATCGCCTTCGTGAACTTGAACAGGGCCATGTCCGGCCGCCCCCACGGACCGTAGACCGTGAAGAAGCGGAACACGGTCGTCGGCAGGGTCCAGAGATGGGCATAGGCGTGGGCCATCACCTCGGTGCCGATCTTCGAGGCGGCGTACAGGGTGAGCGGGGCCGCCGTGCGGTCCGTCTCCCGGAAGGGAAACGTGCCGTTGCCGCCATAGGCCGAACTCGTGGACGCGATCAGGAGATGGTCCACGGGATGATGGCGGCAGGCCTCCAGGACGTTGAACGTCCCGATCAGGTTGGCGTCGATATAGGCGCGCGGATTGTCCAGGCTGTAGCGGACGCCGGCCTGGGCGGCGAGGTGGACGACCTTCTGCGGCCGGACCGTCCGGAACAGGCGGTCGAGGGCATCGGCATCCTCAAGCATGAACTCGTGCGCGGTGAAGCCCGGGAAATCCCGCAGCATCCGGTGCCGCTCCTGCTTCAGCGCCACGTCGTAATAGGCCGTCATGCCGTCCAGGCCGACGACGGCGTGGCCGGCCAGAAGGAGGCGTCGCGCCACGTGAAAGCCGATGAAGCCGGCGGTGCCCGTCACCAGAAAGCGCATGGTCTGATCTCTCTTGAGGAAGCAGGCGGCCGGCCCTGCGGCCTCGGAGGCAGTCGAGGATCGGGCCGTTTCGCCGATGACGTTGCGGTGGCGCAGTGTATCTATCGAAAATATTCAGTATCAACATCGATCGACTGAATAGTTCGGGCATCATCCCTTCTGGCTAGCCAGGAATCGTATGATGCGTCCGGCGTTCCGCGCGTCATACTTCCCGGCCCGGCAGGAAGCGGACTCGGCGTCGTCGAGGGCGCGCCGGCGGGCGGGAGCGGCGAGCGATGTGCGGGATCGTTGGGATTGTCGGGCGCCAGACGGTGGCGGGATCGGTGGTGGAGGCGCTGCAGCGCCTCGAATACCGGGGCTACGACTCGGCGGGCGTGGCGACGCTCGAGGCGGGGCGGCTCGAGCGGCGGCGCGCCGAGGGCAAGCTGGTCAATCTGCAGCTCAAGCTCCTGCGGTCGCCGCTCTCGGGCGCCATCGGCATCGGCCACACGCGATGGGCGACGCACGGGCGTCCCAACGAAACCAACGCCCATCCCCACGCCACGAAGCGGCTCGCGGTGGTCCATAACGGCATCATCGAGAACTTCCGCGCACTGAAGAGCGAGCTCAAGGCCGAGGGCGTGGTCTTCGAGACCGACACCGACACCGAAGTCGTGGCGCAGCTCGTCAGCTTCAACATGGACCGGCAGATGGACCCCGTCGCCGCGGTGGCCGCGGCGCTGCCGCGCCTGCGCGGCGCCTTCGCGCTGGCCTTCCTCTTCGCGGGCGAGGAGGACCTTCTCATCGGCGCCCGCCACGGAGCGCCGCTGGCCATCGGGTACGGCGCGGGCGAGACCTATCTCGGCTCCGACGCGCTGGCGCTCGCGCCCTTCACCGCGCAGATCACCTATCTCGAGGACGGCGATCTGGCGGTGCTGACGCGCGACGGCGCCACGATCCGCGACCCGGCCGGCGCGATCGTCGAGCGGGCCCGCCAGACGATCGCCACCCAGGCCTTCCTCGTGGATCGCGGCAACTTCCGCCACTACATGGCCAAGGAGATCCACGAGCAGCCCGAAGTGGTGGGGCGCACGCTCGCGCACTACGTCGATCTCGCTGCGGGCCAAGTGACCCTTCCCGAGCCCTGGCCCGCAGGCTGGGCGAGCCTCACGCGCCTCTCGATCACCGCCTGCGGCACGGCCTACTATGCGGGGCTCGTGGCGAAGTACTGGTTCGAACGCCTCGCCCGGCTGCCTGTCGAAATCGACGTCGCCTCCGAGTTCCGCTACCGCGAGGCGCCCCTCGCGGCAGGGAACGCGACGCTCGTCATCTCGCAATCCGGCGAAACCGCCGACACCCTGGCCTCCCTGCGCTACGCGAAGATGCACGGCCAGCACGTCCTGGCCGTGCTCAACGTGCCGACCTCGACCATCGCGCGCGAATCCGACGTCGTGTTCCCGACGCTCGCCGGTCCCGAGATCGGCGTGGCCTCGACCAAGGCCTTCACCTGCCAGCTGACGGTGCTCCTCTGCCTCGCCATCGCGGCAGGGCGTGCGCGCGGACATCTCGACGAGGCCGCCGAGCGCCGCCTCGTCGACGCGCTCATCGCCGTCCCGGGGCTGATGGCGGAGGCGCTGAAGCGGGAGGGCGAGATCGAGGCCCTGGCGCGCGAGATCGCCAAGGCGCGCGCCGTGCTCTACCTCGGGCGCGGAACGGCCTATCCGCTGGCGCTCGAGGGGGCCCTGAAGCTCAAGGAGATCTCCTACATCCACGCCGAGGGCTACGCGGCGGGCGAACTCAAGCACGGGCCGATCGCGCTGATCGAGGACACGGTGCCGGTGATCGTGATCGCGCCCCATGACGCCACCTTCGAGAAGACGGTGTCGAACATGCAGGAGGTCGCAGCCCGCGGCGGGCGCATCGTCCTGATCGGGGACGCTGCGGGTGCGGCGGCCCACGGGCTGGATACGCTGGCCACGCTGACCATGCCCGACCTGGACCCCGTGGTGGCGCCCATCGTCTACGCCGTCCCGGTGCAATTGCTGGCCTACCACGCCGCGCTCGGCCTCGGCAAAGATGTCGACCAGCCCAGAAACCTCGCCAAGTCCGTCACCGTCGAGTGAGGCGCGCGTGATCCGGCCAGCCTCCGGTCCTGCGGGAGACGCGCCGGCGCAGGCTCGTGCGGACGAGCCCGGCGGCGCCCCGTCAGCACACCCGTCCCCGGCGAAGGGCGGCCTCCGGCATGGCCGCCCCGGGGCCGGAACGGCCGCTTTCGTCCCGCTCGCACAGGGCCGGACCGTGCGTCCGGAGCCGTGCCCGACCGCGCGGCCGGCGCGTGCCGCTCCGACGCTTTGTTCCGGCGCGCCCACCTGCGCCGACCCGGTGGCCAGTCCGGCGCAGAGCGCCCGCGCGGCGAACGCCCGCCCTCGATCGTATCGGAGCCTGCGATGATCGTCGAACTCTTCGGTCCCCCCGGAGCGGGCAAGACCACCTTCGCGCGCGGTCTCGCCGCCGGATTGCGGGCGCGCGGCTACGCCGCCGAGGCCGTCGTCAGCGCCCGCACCTCCGAGGCGGAGCGCGACGGACCCGTCCGCGCGCGCGGCCCCGTCGGGGGCGCGGCGTCCGGCCACGCCACCGCGCAACCCGACGCGCGCCGCGACGGTCTCGGACGGTCGCTGCTCACGATCCTGCCGCCTCGGAACGTCTTCTGGAACCTGCGTCTGCGCCGGTACCTGCGCCGCCTCGCGGCAGCCTGGGCCCGCAGCGAGGCGGTCCCTGGCATCCGCGTCTTCGACCAGGGCTATGCCCAGGCTCTCTGCTCCCTGATCTCGCTCAGCCGCTCCACCGATCCGGGGCGCATCGCGATGGCCGCCGCGCTCCTGCCTCGGCCGGCCCTCCGGATCGCCCTGCACGCGCCGGGCGAGCTCCTCGCGGCCCGCCAGGAGGCGCGGGTCCATAAGGCCGGGCTTCTGGAACGGATGCTCGAACTCGATGCCGCCACCAACCTGCGGCAGGCGGGCATCTGCGACACCCTGTTCGGGACCTTCCAGGGAAGCGCCCCCCTCCTGCGGACGACCTCGCTCGACGAGGCGAGCATGGCGGGCTTCGTCGACACCGTCGCGGCCGCGACGACGCAGTGGTCCCGGGTCGCCTGAGCGGCCGCGGACAAGGGCAGGTCTTCTGACCTCACGCACGAGGTAGATCATGAGCATCGCGACGATCAACACGCTTCGGCCCGCGGCCCGCCGGCTCTTCGGCACGGACGGCATCCGCGGCCGTGCGAACGGCGTGATCACGCCGGAACTGGCGTTGAAGGTGGGTCAGGCGGTGGGCACGGTGTTCACGCGCGGCGAGCACCGCCACCGGGTCGTCATCGGCAAGGACACCCGGCTCTCGGGCTACATGATCGAGACTGCCCTGGTGGCCGGCTTCACGTCGGTGGGCATGGATGTGCTCCTGCTCGGCCCGATGCCCACCCCTGCCGTGGCCATGCTGACGCGGTCGATGCGTGCGGATATCGGCGTGATGATCTCGGCCTCGCACAACCTCTACGAAGATAACGGCATCAAGATTTTCGGCCCCGACGGCTTCAAGCTCTCGGATGCCATCGAGCGCCAGATCGAGGCCCTCATCGAGGGCGACCTCACGACCCGGCTGGCGCCCTCGGGTGCGCTGGGGCGGGCCAAGCGCATCGAGAGCGTGCACGCGCGCTACATCGAGGCGGTCAAGCGGAGCCTGCCCCGCCGCATCAGCCTGGAGGGGCTTCGCGTCGTGGTGGACTGCGCCAACGGCGCGGCATACCGCGTGGCGCCCGAGATGCTCTGGGAGCTCGGGGCCGAGGTCATCGCCATCGGGGTCGAGCCGGACGGCTTCAATATCAACCAGGGCGTGGGCTCGACCGCCCCCGACGCGCTTGTGCGCAAGGTGCGCGAGTTGCGCGCGGATATCGGGATCGCGCTCGACGGGGATGCCGACCGGGTGCTGGTGGTGGACGAGCGCGGCGCGGTGGTGGACGGCGACCAGCTCATCGGGGTGGTGGCGCGCGCGTTCCACGACGACGGGAGGCTGACGCAACCCGGCATCGTGGCGACCGTGATGTCGAATCTCGGGCTGGAGCACTACCTCGCGGGACTGGGGCTCGGGCTGATCCGCACGGCGGTCGGGGACCGCTACGTGCTCGAGCACATGCGCGCGCACGGCTACAATCTGGGGGGCGAGCAGTCCGGGCACATCATCCTCTCGGACTACGCGACCACGGGCGACGGACTGATCGCGGTTCTGCAGCTCCTGGCGGTGATGCAGAAGAGGGGACGTCCGGTCAGCGAGGTCTGCCATGGCTTCGACCTCCTGCCGCAGATCCTGCGCAACGTGCGCTATCGCGCGGGCGAGCCATTGCTGGTCGATGCGGTGGTTCGTGCGATCGCCGCGGGGCGCGAGCGTCTGGGGGAGAGCGGACGTCTCGTGATCCGCCCGTCGGGCACCGAGCCCGTGATCCGCGTCATGGCCGAGGGCGAGGACCCCGCAACAATCCGGAGCGTCGTCGACGATGTCGTCGACGCCGTCTCGAGAGCCGCAGGTGACGCCGTCGAGGACGCGGCCGCCTGAACGGCCGCCTAGCGCCTCCGCCCCGCGGGAATCGCCATCCGGCCGCTCCCGCATCGGCCGGAGGCCCTGTCGTCAGTCCCGTATGAGGGGCGGCCCGAAAGCACCGGACGCGAAGGGGGCGGTTCCGGTCGTGACCGGTGCGAGCCGGCGCGGCGATCGGCCCGAGGCGGCGTGCCGGCCCGGAAGGCGCCGGGGACCGGCCTGCACCAGGCAGATGCAGAACCACACGATGGGATGGCGCAAGGTCACGTGGAAGACGCTGAACAGCATGAGAGAAGCGATCATGGCCGTGAGGCTGGCCACGTCCGGCCGGTAGCTCTGCCGGATCGTGCTGAGCATCAGGGCCACGAAGCCCAGGAGGAGCGGCAGGCCGCCCTGGCTGAAGAGTTCGAGATAGGTGTTGTGGGACTCCATGGACTCGCCGTGCTCGGCGCCACTGCCCAGGCCGGCTTCGGTCTCGGTCCGCGCCCATTTCTGGCGCGCCACGACTTCGGGCGGAACAGGGACGTGCGAGGACGGCCCGAGCCCAAGGAAGTAGGAGTCGAAGCCCTTCTGGATCGCGCCGCCCCAGAGATAGACGCGGACGGCGGCCTCATCGAGCGTCTGATCGGCGTCCCGTGAGATGTCCTTGGCGACGCTCTCGAGTTTCACCGCGTGCAGGAGCAGCGCGCCCGCGAGGCCGAGCGGCACCGCCAAGCCAATCGCCAGGACGGCGACGGTGAACCGATAGGGCGCGCGCGCGTAGCCGCCGACAAGGAAGCGGCGCAGTTTGGCGAGGGTGAAGGCGGCCAGCGCGACGACGAGGGCGAGCCGGAAGGAGTTGCCCTTCGTCATGAGCCCGGCCACGACGGCGGGCGTTCCCCACAGCAGCAGCACGAGTCGTTCCCGCCGCCCGAAGGCGGTCTCGGCCGCGTAGGCCGCAATGAGGACGAGCGCCGTGCAGAGCAGGCTGAGCTGGTTCGGGTTGTCCGACCAGCCCCGGAAGCGGTCCCAGTACCAGCCGTCGAGCCCTGGGACCCGGAGATCGAGGAGGCCGGAGGCGATCTGGCAGGCGAGCGACACACCCCCGATCCGCGTCACGAGGCAGGCCGTCCGGCGCAGCCCCTCCGATGCGTTCGATCTGGCGAGGCACAGGCTGCTCACCGCGGCCACGATGGAGAAGGCCAGGACATCGTGGACGATGTGGGCCTGATCCTGATGGTCTTTGAGCGCGAGGCCCGTCAGCAGCCCGAGCGACTGCGTACCGGCGAAGAACACCCAGAAGGCCAGGATGCGGCCGGCCGCAGGTGGAAGCACGATCGGGCTCCGGAAGACCGCTCCGTAGACGTGCGCGCAAATCCAGATCAGAAGGCACAACTCGCCCGGACCGATCGGGAGGCTGCCGATCCTGAGCTGGGACGCCGCCGACAGCAGGAGCCCGAACGCGAGGACCGCGTCGCGCCACCAGGCCTCGTCCGTACCGGCTTCCGGGTCGAGAACCGGCATACGCCTCTCCGCACGCTGCCCGCGCCGACGCGAACCCGTGTGGCTGCCGGCCCTGTGCGAGGATGAAGCCGTGCGCAGGGGCCTGCAACCCGCCCGATGGCTGAGGGACGGCAATTCCGGGCTACGCCGATGGCGCGATTGCGCAGGCCCGCACAGGCGCAATCATGGCGGTGGGCCGAAATCGACCGCCTCCGGTAATCCGACCATGACAACGATCTCCGCGCCAGGCGATGCGCCAGCGTCAAGCCAAGCGCCGGCGCCGAGCGACGGCAGCGCCTCGGGTCGGGCGCCGACCGAGCGGGCCCATTTCGAGACCCTCGACATCCTGCGGGTCGTCGCGTGCCTCGCCGTCATACTCTATCACTACACTTTCCGGGGCGCCGCCCGGGACGGCATGACGACGTTCTCGCTCGAAGACATCCACTTCGTCACCAAGTACGGCTATCTCGGCGTCGAGCTCTTCTTCGTCATCAGCGGGTTCGTGATCAGCTACTCTGCCGAGACCCGGAGCGCCGGTGCGTTCCTGGTCGCGCGGGCCACGCGCATCTATCCCGGCTTTCTCTTCTGCATGTCGTTCAGCTTCCTCGTCCTTTGGGCACTCGGCCCGCAGGGCCAGGCCCTCGACGGCGCGCAATGGCTCGCCAATCTGGCGATCGCCGCACCGGCCTTCCACGCGCAATTCGTCGACGGCGTTTACTGGTCGATTGTCTGCGAGCTCATCTTCTACGCCTGGATCTTCCTCCTCAAGACGACATGCGCGTACGAACGATACACGCTCGCGATCGTTGCGGCCTGGATGGTCGTCTCGGTCTTGAACATATGCATCTGGAAAAACGCCATCCTATCGTACCTGTTTTTGACGAAATACAGCGCCTATTTTGCAGCAGGAATAACGATATACGAGATATTCTATAAATCAAGATCTGCGGGCTTTCCCGTGTTTCTCGGGCTGATCCTGCCGCTGGTCCTGATCCAGGGCGCGGACGAGATCCGGTACCATCGGGCCTATTATGCCGGAACGGATTTCGACGTCCGGGTCGGGGCGGTGCTGAACGTCGCGGTGATCGCGATCGTCGTCGCAGCTCTGCGTCGGCCGCCGATGCGCGCGCGACGCGGCGTGACGGTCCTTCTCGGTGCAGCCACCTATCCCATGTATCTGATCCACCAGAGAATCGGCTACGTGATGCTGGAACGGCTCGCCCCGTCCTGCGGCCGCCTGCCCGCCCTCGGCCTCACGATCCTCGTCCTGTTCGTCGGCTCGGCCCTGATCTGGCGGTTCATCGAGACGCCGGTACAGCGATTGCTGCGGACGATGCTGACCGGCCGGTTCCGTCCGCGCCAGCCGCCCGCGGTCACTGCGCCGCCGTCGCCCTGATGGCGGGGTTCGGAAGGCCGACCGAATCCCGACCGGCCGACGCCGGGCGTCTTCGGCGACCAGACCGCCCAGGCTTGCTGGAGCCGGATCAAACCCTGCGATCAAACAGCTGGGGTCGGGCCGCGGCGCCATTTCGCCGGCTGCTTTATTCTGCCATCGGGTCCGTGCATGATGGAACAACGAGCATCGTGTCCTCGGATACAGGTGCTTTCGCGGACTCGCGTCGCAAGCCTGACGTCAACGGGCGTGTCGATCCCGCTACAGGGAGAAAATTGGATGGATCGTCGCGTCCTGTTGGCCGGCGTCGGCGGTCTCGCCGCATGGACTGCGCTTCGCCCGGCGGCCTCGGCTGCGGCCGGGGACAGGACGCCCATCGTGCTCTGGCACGCGATGTCGGGCGCGAACGGCGAGGAGGTCGACCGTCTGACGCGCGCCTTCAACGCGAGCCAATCCGAGGTGACGCTGGGGGCGGTGTTCAAGGGCACCTACCCCGAGACGCTGACGGCGGCGATCGCCGCCTACCGCGCCGGCAAGGCGCCGCACATCGTCCAGATCTTCGAGGTCGGCACGGGCACGATGCTGCAGGCCGGCCCCGCCATCAAGCAGGCCTGGAAGCTCGCGGAGGAGACCGGATTCGGCCTCGATCCCAAGGCCTACATCCCCGGCGTGCGCGGCTATTACAGCCTGCCGGACGGCAAGCTCGCCTCGATGCCGTTCAACTCCTCGACGGCGGTGATGTGGTACAACCGCGACGCCTTCGAGAAGGCGGGGCTCGATCCCGACACGCCGCCGGCCACCTACGACGATTACGCCAAGGCGGCCCGCACCCTCGCCTCGAAGGCGCCCACACCGATCGCGAGCACGTCGGCCTGGATGACCTGGATCCAGTTCGAGGAATACGCCGCGATCCAGAACCTCGCCTACGCCACCGAGAACGACGGCTATGACGGCCTCGGTGCGGAACTGCTGATCAACACAAAACCCTTCGTCGACCAGCTCCAGCGCTTCATGGACCTGTCGAAGGACGGGGCCTTCAAGTATACCGGCCGCGACACGGCACCGGACGCGATCTTCTATTCCGGTCAGGCCGCGATCGGGTTCGGCTCGTCGTCGGGCCGCGCCGACATCGTCAAGAACGCCACGTTCCGCTACGCCGAGACCTTCCTGCCGACGGAGCCGGCTCTGAACCCGCGGCCGAACAACTCGATCATCGGCGGCGCCAGCCTGTGGGCGATGACGGCGCCCAAGCGCACCGAGGCCGAGTACAAGGCCGTCGCGGCCTTCTACGCCTTCATCGCGAAGCCCGAGCAGGTCGCCCTCTACGCCCAGAATACCGGCTACGTCCCGGTGACGCTCGCGGGCTATGAGGCCACCAAGCAGGCGGGCTATTTCGACAGGAATCCCGGCACCGACGTGCCGGCGCGGCAGCTCTCCCGCGGGGACCTGACCCCGAACTCGCGCGGCCTGCGCCTCGGCCGCCTGCCGGAGATCCGCGCGATCCTCTACGAGGAGATCGAGAAGGCGCTCCAGGGCCAGCAGACCGCGCAGGCCGCAATGGACAGCGCCGCCGCGCGCGGCAACCGGGTGCTGCGCGACTTCCAGAAATCCGCGCGCGGCTGACGCGGCGGATCGGAAGGCTCTCCAGGCATGGAACGACGGACGCTGTTCCCCGGCCGGCTGCTGCCGGCCCTGCTGATCCTGCCGCAGCTCGTGCTGACGGTGGTCTTCTTCCTGTGGCCGGCCGTCCAGGCGATCAAATCGAGCCTGGAGCGCGAGGACGCCTTCGGCACCAGCACGGAATTCGTCGGGCTCGACAATTTCACCGACCTGTTCGCGGATCCGCTCTATCGCGCGGCGATCGGGCGGACGGTCGTGTTCTGCGCCTGCGTGACCGCGGTCTCGATGGGCGTGGCGCTGGTGCTCGCCGTCCTGGCCGATACCGAGATCCGGGGCCGCGCCTTCTACCGCACGATGCTGATCTGGCCCTACGCGGTGGCGCCCGCCATGGCGGCGGTGCTGTGGGTGCTGATGTTTCACCCGCAGATCGGCCTCGTCGGCGCGTGGCTGAACCGGATGGGGATCGCCTGGGACTACAAGCTCGACGGCACCCAGGCCATGGCGCTCGTGATCCTGGCCGCCGCCTGGAAGCAGATCAGCTACAACTTCATTTTCTTCCTGGCGGGCCTCCAGGCCATCCCGAAGACGATCATCGAGGCGGCCCGCATCGACGGCGCCCGGGGCCTGCGCCGGTTCCGCACCATCCTCCTGCCGCTGCTGATGCCGACGGTCTACTTCCTGCTCGTCGTCGATCTCGTCTACGCGGCCTTCGACACCTTCGCGACGGTCTACGCGGTGAACGGCGGCGGGCCGGGGCAATCGACCCAGACGCTCGTCCTCAAGGTCTATCTCGACGGCGTGGTCAACGCGAATGTCGGCGCGTCCTCGGCCCAATCGGTGGTGCTGATGGCCGGCGTCATCGTCCTCTGCGCCCTGCAGTTCCGGTTCCTCGGGCGGAAGGCCGTCACCTGATGCCCCGGAGAGCGCTGAACCTGATCCCCCACGCCGTGCTGATTCTGGCGATCCTGCTCTTCGCCCTGCCGATCTGGATCGCGATCGCCGGCTCGACCCAGGATTCGGCCGCGATCGCCCGCGGCGAGGTCTCGCTCGTCCCGAACCTCTCCGGCCTCGGGGTCTACCGCGACGTGCTGGTGAACGGCTCGGCGGGGGCCGGGCCGGTCTGGCGGGCGCTCCTCGTCTCGGCCGGGATGGCGCTCGCGATCGCGTTCGGCAAGATCGCCCTGTCGCTGCCCTCGGCCTATGCGGTCACCTTCTTCCGCTTCCCGTTCCGCATGGCGGCCTTCTGGCTGATCTTCCTGACTCTGATGCTGCCGGTCGAGGTGCGGCTGATCCCGACCTTCCAGGTCATGTCCTCCCTCGATCTGATCAACAGCTTCACGGGCCTGACGATACCGCTCATCGCCTCGGCGACGGCGACGCTGCTGTTTCGCCAGACCTTCCTCGCCGTCCCGGACGAGCTCGTCGAGGCGGCGCGGATCGATGGGGCCGGGCCCTTGCGCTTCCTGCGGGACATCCTGATCCCGGTCTCGGGTGCCAATATCGCGGCGTTGTTCGTGATCCTGTTCGTCTACGGCTGGAACCAGTACCTGTGGCCGCTGCTCGTCGCGACCGATCCCAGGCTCGACACGGTGGTGATCAGCATCGTCAAGATGATCGGCGTCGATACCGCGACCGAATGGAACAAGGTCATGGCGACGGCGGTGCTGGCGCTCATCCCCCCCGTGGCGGTGGTGCTCCTGATGCAGCGCTGGTTCGTGAAGGGCCTGACGGAGGGCGACAAGTGATGGCGGGCCTGAAACTCGACGGCCTGCGCAAGAGCTTCGGCAGCAACGCGATCCTGAAGGGAGTCGACCTCGCCCTGGCGGACGGCGAGATGCTGGTGATCGTCGGCGCGTCGGGCTGCGGGAAATCCACCCTGCTGCGCATCGTGGCGGGTCTGGAGACGCCGACCGCCGGGCGCGTCCTGATCGACGGGCGCGACGTCACGGATCTCGACCCGTCGGCGCGCGACATCGCCATGGTGTTCCAGAACTACGCCCTGTACCCGCATATGAGCGTGTTCGAGAACATGGCCTACGGGCTGAAGATCCGCGGCCTGCCCCGCGCCGAGATCCGCGCGAAGGTCGATGCGGCCTCGGCCCTGCTGGGCCTGGAGGCGCTGCTCGAGCGCAAGCCGCGTCAGCTGTCCGGCGGCCAGCGCCAGCGGGTCGCCATGGGGCGCGCCATCGTCCGCGACCCGAAACTCTTCCTGTTCGACGAGCCCCTGTCGAATCTCGACGCCAAGCTCCGGGTGCAGATGCGCGGCGAGATCCGCCGCCTCCAGCGCCGGCTGAAGGTGACGAGCCTCTATGTCACGCACGATCAGGTCGAGGCGATGACGCTCGGCGACCGTCTGCTCGTGATGCACCAGGGCGTGCCGGTTCAGCTGGCGACGCCGGCCGAGGTCTTCGAGCGCCCCGCCGACACCTACGTGGCGGGGTTCATCGGCTCGCCCGCGATGAACCTGCTGCCCGGCCGGCTCGGGCGGAACGGCACGCGGGTGACGGTCGCGGGCACCGACATCGACCTCGGATCGCGGCGGTTCGACCGGCCAGACGGGTTCCCCGTGGTCCTGGGCATCCGCCCGGAACATGTCGTGCTCGACGCGGCGGGCACGACATGGCCGGTCGAGGTCGTTGAACTCCTCGGGTCCGAGATGCTGGTGCATGCCGGCCGTCCGGGCGAGGCGTCGCTGACGCTCAGGATCGCGAACGGCACGCCGGTGGGCGACACCATCCAGGTCGCGTTCCCCGCCGCGCAACTCCACATCTTCGACCAGGCGACCGGCCTTCGGATGGAGGCCCGGGAGCCGGCCTACGGCAGCACGAGGCCGGCGACGCCGTAGATCAGGGCCGCGACCAGACCGGCGGCCGGCATCGTGACCACCCAGGCGACCACGATGCCCTGGGCGACGTTCCAGCGGACCGCCGAGACCCGCCGCGCCGCGCCGACGCCGACGATCGCCCCGGTGATCGTGTGCGTGGTCGAGACCGGGATCCCGAACGCCGTGGCGGCGAACAGGGTCAGCGCACCGCCGGTCTCGGCGCAGAAGCCCTGCATGGGCGTCAGCCGCGTGATCTTCGATCCCATCGTGTGCACGATGCGCCAGCCGCCGAGCAAGGTGCCGAGCGCCATGGCGGACTGGCAGGACAGCACCACCCATAGCGGCACGTGGAACCCGCCACTGCCCTCGCCGTGGGCGTAGAGCAGCACGGCGATGATGCCCATGGTCTTCTGCGCGTCGTTGCCGCCATGGCCCAGGGAGTAGAGCGAGGCCGAGACGAATTGCAGGTTGCGGAACAGTCCGTCCACGGCGACCGGCGTGGAGCGCACGAAGATCCACGACACGCCGAGCACGAGCAGCAGCGCGAGTACGAAGCCCAAAGCCGGCGACAGCACGATGGCGGCGCTCGTGGTTATCACGCCAGGCCAGACGATGGCGCCGAGCCCGGCTTTCGCGATGCCGGCCCCCAGGAGGCCGCCGATGAGGGCATGCGAGCTGGAGGACGGGATGCCGGCATACCACGTCAGCAGGTTCCAGGTGATCGCGCCGCCCAGCGCGCCCAGGATCACCCGGTCATTCACCAGCGCGACGTCGATGATGCCGGACCCGACCGTGCCGGCGACGTGCAGGCCGAAGACCAGGAAGGCCACGAAGTTGAAGAAGGCCGCCCAGAACACGGCGTAGCGCGGCGCCAGCACCCGGGTCGACACGATGGTGGCGATCGAGTTGGCGGCGTCGTGCAGCCCGTTCAGGAAGTCGAAGACCAGGGCGACGGCGATGAGGAGGATCAGGAGCGTCACGCGCGGGCCGTCGGCTCAGACGTGCTCGACGAGGATGCTGCTGATCTGGTTCGCCACGTCCTCGAACCGATCCATGACCTTCTCCAGGCTGTCGTAGAGTTCGGACCCGACCAGGAAGGCCATCGGCTCCTGCCGGGAGGCCTTGAACAGCGCCTTCAGCCCGGCATTGTGCAGGTCGTCGGCGCGGCCCTCCAGCTGGATGACCCGCTCGGTCAGGGCGTTCAGCGCAGTGGCGTTCTCGCCCAGCGACCGCAGCTTCGGGAGAGCCTCGGCGACCACGGAGGCGGCCTCCTGGATCACGGTGCCCATCTCGCGCATCGCCGGCTCGAAGGTCGTCACCTCGAAGAGCTGAACGGCCTTGGCGGTCTTGAGCATCTGGTCGATGGCGTCGTCGAGGGCGGTCACCAGGGCCTGGATGTCGCCGCGGTCGAAGGGCGTGATGAAGGTTCTGCGGACCGCGAGCAGGGCGTCCCGGGTGATCACGTCGGCCTTGTCCTCATGCTCGGCGATCGCGCGGCAGGCCAGCGACACGTCCTGCGTCCCATCGAGCAGCGCCCGCAGCGCGGCCGCGCCGTCCACGAGCGTGGCGGCATGGCGCTCGAACAGGTCGAAGAAGCGATCCTCCTTCGGCATGAGCGCGCGGAACCAACCCAGCATGCGAAGCCCCGGTGTTGCGGTGTGATCGTCCCTGAGACCGCGGTCGTTCTCGGCTGCCCACGGCGGCAATCAGGTTTTCGAGGTATCAACCCGCCAAGGTAAGGGCGGATCTGCAGCCGGCTAGGGTTTGGCCACCGACGCCGCGTGCGATTTCCACCGGGCGCCTCGAACAGCCCGGCCTCCGGGAGCCCTTCGGGCACCGTCTGGGGTTCGGTTCCGCGCCCCGCGCGTCGGCCGACATCGGCTGCCGGCCGTGCCCTGAAGGCCGATCGACCGGAGGTCGGCGGATGGCGCGCATGCGTCCCTATTCGCCGACGATAGCGGCGCTATCCTCATCCGATGACCAGATTTGCCGAACACGTTCTCATCGTCGCCCTCACGCTGATACCGCTGCGCGCGGAGGCGCAATCGCCGCCCAATCTCACCGCTCTGGCCGGACTCGCCCCGGTGGCTGCGCTCCCCAACGCGCCCGAAGGCAAGGCGGCCCTGGACGCGAACCTCAAGGTTACGGGCGACATCCAGACCGGCGCTCTCCAGCAGCCAATCCTCATGTCGTTCCCGGAGCAGCAGAAGCTTGCGCTGCGCGACTGCTTCATCACCGATGGCAATGCCGCCCAACTCGCCGATGGCCTCGGATCAAAACTCGGGGCCGCCTATCAGGGCAGAGCCCAGTACAAGGATTTCAAGACCTTCACGAGCATATCCCAATCGGTCGCTGATTTTATCGGATATACGAACACCATCGCCAAATCCGACTCGAACGCAGGTAAATATTTTTTCGCCAACGCGACGACGAACGGCAAGGATCCGGTGTCCGAGGCGGCGACGGCAATCCTCACCGCCAAGGGCGGCGTGACCGATGTGTTCGGTAAGGCCTATGGGCGCCCGGCCGGCAGCCCGGGAGCCGATTCCTACGGCAATGCCCGCCCGTTTCAGACCGAGCCGCGCCTGATCGCCTTCCGCAGTGAAGACTATTTCGGTCGTCCCTCGCACAGCCTCGATTGGCTCCGCGGCCCCAACCAGAACCTGTTCGACAGTCCCTCATACCCGAGCGGTCACACCACCTACGGCTACACCGAGGCAATGGTCCTCGCGATCCTCGTGCCCGATCGATACCAGCAGATGATCGCCCGAGCCGCCGAATACGGCAACAACCGCATCGTCGTGGGGGCGCACTACGCGATGGACGTGCTCGGAGGCCGGGCCACGGCCCTGCACGCTGTCGCTCATCTCCTCGCCAACGATCCGGCCTATGTCGGGCAGACCCGCAAGAATCCCGCTGTCCTCAACGAGATGAGCCACGCATCGAACCGCGAGATCGTCATCACCGACTATCCGGCGGCGCTCAAGTCGGCTCGGGCCGATCTCGACGCCGTGCTCAGGGACGCTTGCGGCGACACCGTCGCGGCCTGCGCCGCAGCCGATGACGGGCGTTTCAAGGACCCGGCGGCCAACGAGGCCCTCTACAACGCCACGCAAACCTACGGTCTACCGGTCGTGCACCGGAACACGGCCGATGGGCGGGAGGATGTCGGCACGCTCGCGCCGGAGGCCGGGCATCTCCTGACCGCCGCGTTTCCCACGATCACGCTTGCCGAAGCCAACGCGATCCTGACCGAGACCGAGGGACCCGGTGGCGGCTTCCTGGACGATGGCTCAAGCTTCGGTGTGTACGCACAGCTCAACCTCTACGCAGCCGCAGGTCGTGCAGCCGCACTGGCCGCGACCAGAGCGAGGACCGAGGCGATCGACCCGTCGCCGGCACGGCGCGATCGGTAACCGTGCATTCGCGGCGGCCTGATTCGGTCTCGAGCGCCTGTTCAAGGCCGCAGCCTTGTGCACCTACAGGCCGGTCTGTTCCCGCCCGCCTGGGACCGCGCCCGGTCGCCTTGCCAGGGTGGGCGGTCCCAAGCCTTTGTGGTCCCAAGCCTTTGTGGTCCCAAGCCTTTGTGACGCGCTTTCGCGCCGAACCCATGGTCACTTCGGCGCGAAAGCGCCCGAGCCACGATCGTCTCGACCTTCGACGGGCTCGGCACGCTCAGGCGGCGTGCCGGCCTCATCGGCGCCGAGAGCGTCAGGGGCACCGTCCGTCCACGCCCACATCCAGGCCGCAACTGCTCCGCACGCCGCCCGTTATCGGACGCGGTCAGAAATGGAGGCGGTCAATGGAATCCGCTGCGCGCGTGTCGCTCCCCGTGGCGCCGGCACTCGGCTGCGTTGAGCCGGCGTTGGCCAGGAAGGACGGGCCTGGACCGGACCGGATGCCGGTCGAGCGGGTGAAGCGGATGTTGTTCGAGGCGGGCTGTACTTCGGTGATCCGGGTGAGAGCCGATGACGGACATCGGGAAGGCGAGGGTCTGAAGACCGGCGTGCCGATGGAGGTCCACGTCGATCCCAGGACCGGCGCCGTCACCGGAGAGAAGCCCGACGATGATGACGATTGATGCCCAAGTTCACGCTGGACGGCGTTGACGACGGTCCGCTCCGCAAGAAGGAAAAGCGTACGGCGTACCTGATCGCCGTGCACCAGAAGCGCGAGGCCGTCCGCGTCTACGCCGTGCTGGCCGTGTCGGCCGAGACCGCCCTGAGCCAGGTCCGCGCCCTGGCGACGGAAGACATGGCGGTGGACGTGGTGGGCGCTCTGTCGCGCGATCTCGCTCGACAACTCGGCCTCAAGCCCGGTGAGATGCGGCTCGTGTGAGCGCCCGCGGGAGGGCTGCCGGTCGGGCTCGCGCGACCCTGCTCCCGCGTCCGTGATGGGGAAACGGGATTGTACGCGGAGCAACGCCGGGCCACGCCCGACTGCGGTGCCCCGCGGAGGCTCCGCGCAGAGACGTCGCAGGTATCCTGTGCGATCGCGGCGCTGCGCCGGCCGGCGCGCCCGCTCACGTGCCCGCCTTGCCCTCCGGCTGCGGCGTGACCCTGTCGCCATCGCGCAGGGAGGCCGGCGGCCCCACCACCACGCGCTCGTCCCCGGTCAGGCCCGCGCGCAATTCCAGAGCCGTCCGGGTCTGGCGGAAGATCGTCACCGGGCGCATCCGCGCCACGGTGCTGCCGTCCGCCCCCGTCTCGATCACCGCCACGCGGGTCCCGTGCTGGTCGAAGATCAGGGCGTCGCTCGGCACGCTCACGGCGGGCGCGACCCGCGGGATCTCCAGCGTGATGGTGATGTAGAGCCCCGGCCGGAGCGCGCCGTCGGGGTTCGGGATATCGACCTGCGTGACCAGCGTGCGCGCGGAAGAAAGCAGCGTCGTCGACGAGCGCGAGACCTTTCCGGGAAAGATTTTTCCGGGGATCTGCGCCACCTCGACCCGCGCGTCGAGCCCGTCGCGGACGCCGTCGGCGGCGTAGAGCGGCACGTTCACCGCCATGCGCAGCACGTCGTCCCGGTTCAGCGTCAGGAGCGGCGCGCCCGCGTTCGTGTCCGCCGTGACCGCGTCGCCGACATCGTTGTTGCGCGCCGTCACCACCCCGTCGAACGGCGCGCGGATCTCCTCGAAGCCGGTCAGCACCGCGAGCCGGCTGACCTGCGCCTCCTGGGCGGCGATGTTGGCCTCGGCGACCTTCACGGCGGCCTTGGCGGCGTCGACATTGGCGGTCTGGGTCAGAACCCCGGCCTGCGACGTGTCGGCGTTCTGCCGGGTCTCGACGCCGGTGCCGGCCAGCGTCGAGGTCCGCCGGTTGTTCGCATCGGCGAGGTGACGGTTGGCCTCGGCCTGATCGACCATCGCGCGGGCCTGGATCAGCGCCGCCTGGAGCTGCACCACCTGTGCCTGGGCCTGGACGAGCTGCTGGTCGAGATCGGGGGCGCTGATCCGGAACAGCAGGTCGCCCTTCTTCACGTGCGAGCCGATATCGACCTTGCGCTCGACGATGTAGCCGGTCGCCCGCGGGTAGAGATTGGCCGTGTCGAAGGCCTGGGTCGTGCCGGTCTGGGTGAGGCTGAGGGGGCCGGAGGCCCGGGCGGCCTTGGCCACCCGTACCGAAGGCGGCTTGATCTCGGCGGATTGCGGCGGGCTCGCCGCCCGGGACGCGTCCGGCCAGAAGCGGTATCCGAGGAGGCCGGCGCCGGCCAGCACCAGCACCGCGAGCCAGATACGGCCGCTCCGCGCGGGCGGCCGGGCCTGGTCTGCGGCTGAGCTATCCCGGTCCGCCATCCTGCCCTCGGGCGCGCTGCGCCCCACCGCGGGCCAAGTGCCCGCCCGGTGCTGTGTTCATCATATAGTCCGCGGACCGGGTCCGGGCGAGATGCCGCACTGCACGATCCGGACCGGATCCTCCGGTCCCGCACTCCGTTATTGACCCAAACAGCAGGGTTCGAGCGACGATGACCGAGATCTCCAGGCGCGCCATCATCGCCGCGGCCGGGGGCGCGATGGTGGCGTCCCGCGCGGCGGCGCAATCCTCCGATCCGGTTCTGCCCGAGCGCGGCGACAAGGGCGCCGACATCCTCGGGCCGCGCAACAAGCCGCGGGCCGGCGAGGAGCCCTTCACCCTGGCCCCGCCCGCCACCGACCACGGCACGATGCCCAACCTGAAATGGTCGTTCACCGACAGCCACATGCGGCTGGAGAAGGGCGGCTGGGCGCGCCAGACCACGATCCGCGAATTGCCGGTCTCGAAGGCCATGGCCGGGGTCAACATGCGGCTCAAGGCCGGCGCGGTCCGCGAGATGCACTGGCACAAGGAGGCCGAGTGGGCCTACATGATCAAGGGCAAGGCCCGGATCACCGCGATCGATCAGGACGGGCGCACCTTCGCGGACGATGTCGGCGCGGGCGACCTCTGGTACTTCCCGGGCGGCATCCCCCACTCGATCCAGGGGCTTTCCGCCGACGGGGTCGATGGCTGCGAGTTCCTGCTCGTGTTCGACGACGGCGCCTTCTCGGAGGATTCCACCTTCCTGCTGACCGACTGGCTGGCGCACACGCCGACCGACATCCTGGCCAAGAATTTCGGATTGCCGGAGAGCGCCTTCGCCAAGGTTCCTCAGAAGGAGCTTTACATCTTCCCCGGCCCGATGCCGGGGCCGCTCGCGGCCGACAAGATGGGCGGCTCCGGGCCGGTGCCGAAGAGCTTCAGCCACCGGATGCTGGCGCAGGAGCCGCTCCGGACCAAGGGCGGCAGCGTGCGCATCACCGATTCCACGGTGTTCCCGGCCTCGGTGACCATCGCGGCGGCCCTGGTCGAGGTCGAGCCCGGCGGCCTGCGCGAGCTGCACTGGCACCCGAACGGCGACGAGTGGCAGTACTACCTCTCGGGCCAGGGCCGGATGACGGTGTTCGGCTCCGAGTCGAAGGCCCGCACCTTCGACTATCAGGCCGGCGACGTCGGCTACGTGCCCTTCGCCATGGGCCACTACATCGAGAATACCGGCGACACGACGCTGACCTTCCTGGAGATGTTCAAGAGCCCGCGCTACGCCGACATCTCGCTGACCCAATGGCTGGCGCTGACCCCGCATCCCCTGGTGGAGGCCCATACCGGGATGGATCCGAAGCAGGTCGAGGCCCTGTCGGAGACCAAATCGCCGGTTGTGCCCGGTTGACGCGCCCCGGAACTTGGCGCGACCTCGATACGTCGACCGTGTAGACGGATCGATCCCTTTTACGGAGAGCCCCATGCGCGCCGCATCCCGCGCGCTGCTTGCCCTGGCGCTCGCCCTTCCGGCGGGCACCGCCCGGGCGCAGGTGCAGCAGAACGATCCGAACGCGGCCAATGCCTCGTTCGCCCTGCAGAGCCAGATCCGCACGCTCAACCAGCAGCGGGTCACGGATTACAACACGCTGAACCAGTCGATCCAGCGCAACGTCCAGTTCGAGTCCTTCGGGCCGGTCCTGCCCTACCGGGGCCTCTATGGCGGCCACCAAGCGGGGCATCTTGTCGGGCGCCATGTCGGCACCCGTGGGTTCGTCCGGCGCGGCGGCGGCATCAACACGAGCGTGTGCACCGGCTGCTGAGCGGCCGGGAAACCTGCGCAGAGCGGGGAAAGCCCGAAAAAAACCTTTCCCCGCCAGCAGGCTTCGCCCAGAACCTGGGTTCATGGTGGCGTACGCATGAATATCCTGCTGATCGGTTCGGGCGGCCGCGAGCACGCCCTGGCCTGGCGACTGGCCCAGAGTCCCCTCTGCACCCGGCTGTTCACGGCGCCCGGCAATCCCGGCACCGCCCGCCACGGCACCAACCGGCCCGACCTGACGGTCACCGACCACGCCACGGTGGCGGCCTTCTGCGCCGCGGAATCGATCGGCCTTGTGGTGGTCGGCCCCGAGGCGCCCCTGGTCGCCGGGCTGGTCGATGACTTGAAGGCCGCCGGGATCCGCGCCTTCGGCCCGACCCGCGACGCCGCCCGGCTCGAAGGCTCGAAGGGCTTCACCAAGGATCTCTGCGCCGCCTGCGGCATCCCGACCGCCGCCTTCGCGCGCTTCACCGCGCTGGAGCCGGCCCTGGCCTATGTCCGCCAGCAGGGCGCCCCGATCGTCGTGAAGGCCGACGGGCTCGCGGCCGGCAAGGGCGTCACCGTCGCCGAGACCCTGGACCAGGCCGAGGACGCGCTCACCGCCCTGTTCGCCGAGCCCGGCGCCGAGGTGGTGGTCGAGGAATGCCTGTTCGGCGAGGAGGCGAGTTTTTTTGCACTCTGCGACGGCACCCGGGCGATCCCGCTCGGCACCGCGCAGGACCACAAGCGCGTGTTCGACGGCGACCGCGGTCCCAATACCGGCGGCATGGGCGCCTATTCCCCGGCCCGGGTGGTCACCCCGGAGATCGAGGCCCGGGTCATGGCGGAGATCATCGCGCCGACGCTCGCCGGCATGCGGGCGCGGGGCTGCCCGTTCACCGGCATCCTCTATGCCGGCCTGATGCTCACCGCGGACGGCCCGAAGCTCATCGAGTACAACACCCGCTTCGGCGACCCCGAGGCGCAGGTGCTGATGCCGCGCCTCGCCTCCGACCTCGTGCCGGCCCTGCTCTCGGCCTGCGACGGCGACCTCTCCGGCGTGAGCCTCGAATTCGACGCCCACCGCGCTGCCCTCACCGTGGTGATGGCGGCGGCCGGCTATCCCGGGGCCGTGGTGCGCGGCTCGGTGATCCGGGGCATCGAGGCGGCCGAGGGCGATGGCGTCCACGTGTTCCAGGCTGGCACCCGGGCCGAGAACGGGCAGCTGCTGGCCGATGGCGGCCGGGTTCTGGCGGTCACGGCGCTCGGCGACAGCGTCACGGATGCCAAGGATCGCGCCTACGCGGCGGTGGCGCGGATCGACTGGCCGGAAGGGTTCTGCCGGCGCGACATCGGCTATCGGGCCGTGGCGCGGGAGGCCGGACAGGGCTGAAAAGTCCCGGTTTCAAAAGGTCTTCGACCTTTTGCCGGTGCAGGGTGGAACCCTGCTGGGCCGGGGCGAAGCCCGAGCTTCGGGGCTCCGCCCCAAACCCCGCCAAAGGGCTGAGCCCTTTGGGAACCCGTTACTCCCCCACCGCCGCCCCGGCCGGCCTCCGGTTGTCGTTGGCGCCGTAGAGCAGGCCCGGGCGCATGCGCTGCGTGCGCGAGGCGTCGTTGCCCGACGAGGCTGCCTCCGGGGCGTCCGGCGCGGCGGCGCGCACCGCGATCAGCTCCTCCGCGCCCCAGGGCTTCTGCTCGACGATCGTGTGGCCCATGCCGCGCAGGATCCCTTTCGTATCCGCCGAGAGCGCGAAGGGCTCGGCATAGACCGTGTCGGGCAGCCATTGATGGTGGATGCGCGGGGCGTCCACCGCCTCCTGCGGTTCCATGCCGAAGTCGAGCATGTTGATCAGCGTCTGCGCGTTGATCGTGATGATCCGCGAGCCCCCCGGCGAGCCCGCCACCAGCCCCACCTTGCCGTCGCGCAGCACGATCGTGGGGGACATCGAGGAGAGCGGACGCTTGCCCGGCTGGATCGCGTTCTTCGTGCCCTGAACGAGGCCGAACAGGTTCGGCACCCCGGTCTTGACCGTGAAATCGTCCATCTCGTCGTTGAGGAAGAAGCCCGTGTCGCCGGCGATCACCCCGGCGCCGAAATAGCCGTTGATCGTGTAGGTGAGCGAGGCGGCGTTGCCGGCCTTGTCCATCACCGAGATGTGGGTGGTCTCAGGCCTCTCGTGCGTCTCCAGGCCCGGATCCGGGTGGATCTCGGCCGAGGGGGTCGCCCGGTCCGGCCGGATCGAGGCCCGGAGTTTTTCCGCATAGGCCGGCGACAGCAGCCGGGCGACGGGATTTTCGACGAAGGCCGGGTCGCCCAGCAGCAGGTTGCGGTCGGCATAGGCGCGCCGCATCGCCTCGACCATCAGGTGCACGGTGCGGGCGGAGTTGAACCCCGCCGCCCGCAGGTCGTAGCCGTCGAGGATGCCGAGGATCTCGCAGAGCGTGACGCCGCCGGACGAGGGCGGGGGCGCCGACAGGATCGTCGCGCCCCGGTAGCGGCAGGTCAGCGGCTCCGACTCGGTCACCGTGTAGGCCGCGAAATCGGCCGCATTCAGCAGGCCGCCCCCCGCCCGGGAGGCTGCCTCCACGGCCTGCGGGATCGCGCCCTTGTAGAACGCGTCCGCGCCGTGCCCGGCGATGGCCTCAAGGGTGCGGGCGAGATCCGCCTGGATCAGCCGGTCTCCGGGCCGCCAGGGAGTCCCGTCCGGCCGCAGGAAGATGCGGGCGACGTTCTCCTGCCCGGCGAACAGCTTGGTGCCGGATTCGAGGATGTCGGTGTCGCCGCGGGTCAGCACGAACCCGTCACGGGCGAGCGCGATCGCCGGCGCCATCACCTGCGCGAGCGGCAGGGTGCCGTAGCGAGCAAGCGCCGTGTTCAGGCCGAGCACCGTCCCGGGCACGCCGGCCGCCTTCCAGCCGCGCAGGCTCGCGCCCTTCACGACGTTGCCGGCGGCGTCGAGATACATGTCGCGGGTGGCCGCCGCCGGGGCGGTTTCGCGAAAATTGATGAAGCGGCTCCGGCCGTCGGCCGCATGCAGCACTAGGAAGCCGCCGCCGCCGAGATTGCCGCAGCACGGGTTCACCACCGCCTCGGCATAGGCCACCGCCACCGCGGCATCGACGGCGTTGCCGCCGGCCTTCAGGATGTCGGCGCCCACCTGCGAGGCGAGGCGCTGGGACGAGACCACCATCCCGTTCCCGGCCTCCACGGCCGGCCCCGAGGCGGCCCGGGCCGGGGTGCTGCCGAAGGGGATGCCGAAGGCGAGCAGGGCGGCCAGGGTCAGCGCGCGTGCGGGTGCGATCATCCCTGCCCTCTCCGGTGCGGGTTCCGCGCCGCCATATAGGGGATCACACGCCAGAGTCGCTGTCGCCCAACGCAGCAGCATCCTCACGTCATCCAGGCCGCGACCGCACGCTTCGTCGCCCTGCCCCGTATCGCGGGCCGAAGGGCGCCGAAAATCCCATCGGCACGGGCCGGGACGCCGTTCGGCTCACGGCTTGTCAGGATGCGGATCCGGATGGAAAGACCGGTTCAGATCAGGCCCCGCCTTCGCGCCGGGGCCGGCGGCGGGTAGAATGCAGCCGAACGAGGAGATCCAACGCGTGCAGACAACCGTGCTCGGCATCGAGACCACCTGCGACGAGACCGCAGCCGCCGTGGTCTCGATCGACGCGGACGGCCTCGCGCAGATCCGCGCCAACGAGGTGCTGAGCCAGATCGCCGAGCACGCGGCCTATGGCGGCGTCGTGCCCGAGATCGCCGCCCGCGCCCACGTGGAGGTTCTGGACCGCCTGATCGCCCGCGCCCTCGAAAAGGCAGGGATCGGCTTGCCCGATCTCGACGGGATCGCGGTGGCGGCCGGGCCGGGGCTGATCGGCGGCGTGCTGGTCGGCCTCGTCACCGCCAAGACCCTGGCGCTCGTGACCCGCAAGCCGCTGCTCGCCGTGAACCATCTGGAGGCCCACGCCCTCACGGCCCGGCTGACCGACGGAATCGCCTTCCCGTATCTGCTGCTGCTGGTCTCGGGCGGCCACACCCAGCTTCTCGCCGTGCGCGGCGTCGGCGATTACGTCCGGCTCGGCTCCACCATCGACGACGCCATCGGCGAGGCCTTCGATAAGGCTGCCAAGCTCCTCGGCCTCGGCTATCCCGGCGGCCCCGAGGTCGAGCGCATGGCCGAGGCCGGCGATCCCGAGCGCTTCGCCCTGCCCCGGCCGATGCTGGGCCGGCGCGAGGCCGACTTCTCGCTCTCCGGGCTCAAGACCGCCCTGCGGATCGAGGCGGAACGAATCGCCCCGCTCGCCGAGCGCGACGTCGCCGATCTCTGCGCCGGTTTCCAGGCCGCGGTGGTCGATGTCGTGGTCGACCGCACCCGGGTTGCGCTCCGCGCCTTCTCGGGCGTGGCCGGGCGGCCGACCGCCCTGGTGGCCGCGGGGGGCGTGGCGGCCAACGGCGCGGTGCGCCGGGCGCTCGCCGCGCTCGCCGGCGAGGCGGGGTTGAGCTTCGTCGCCCCGCCCCTGCAGCTCTGCGGCGACAACGGCGCGATGATCGCCTGGGCCGGTCTGGAGCGCCTGCGCCTCGGCCTGGTGGACGACCTGACCGCCCCGGCCCGGCCGCGCTGGCCGCTCTCGGCCGATCCGGCCGCCGCGGCGGTTCAGGCCGGATGAGTGAGGCGGCGCGGCGCGCGTATTGGCGCGATCTGGTCGAGCGCCGCCTGCCCGGGGCCGCCCGGCCGGACTGGCCGGTGCGCCTCGACCATTGCTTCGCGCGGATCCTCCTCGACAACACCTGCGGCGGCCCCTGGCGCGACCATGTCCGCCCGCCGGCCCACGTCAACACGCCGCTCGATCGGTTGGAAGCGGCCATCGCGTTGGGCGAGGCCGTGCTCGCCGGCCAGGCAGATCTCGCCCTCCTGAACCGCCGCTCCCTGGCGTGGCGCGGCAAGATCGCGTGCGCCGCAATTCCCGATTCCCTCCGGGACGGCGATCTGATCCTGCGCCGCTGGCATCCGGAGGACACCGCGCCCTTCGCGGCGCTCAACGCCGACCCGGCGGTGATGGCCTATCTCCCGCGGCCGCGGACCGAGGCGGAGAGCGCCGCCGAGGCGCGCACCCACGATCTGCGCTTCGTGGCCGACGGCTTTGGACCCTGGGCCGTCGAGCGGGACGGGCGGTTCGCCGGCTTCGTCGGCGCCTTCCGGATCATGCGGGCCATGCCGTTCCCGGGCGGCGAGCGGGTCGGCGCGACGACCGAACTGGGCTGGCGTCTGGCGCGGGACGCCTGGGGCCGCGGCATCGCCACCCGGGCGGCGCGGCTGACGCTCGCCGACCTTGCCGGGCGCTGCGGCCTCCGCGCCGTCGTGGCCTATACGGCCGCCGGAAACGACCGCTCCCGGGCGGTGATGGAGCGCCTCGGCATGGTCCCGGCCGGAACTTTTCCGCATCCGGCGGTGCCGGACGGGCCGTTGCGCCTCCACCGCCTCTATCGGCTCGAATTCTCTGAGGTCACGGCATGAGCGCTGCGATCAACGTCGTCGGCGGTGGGGCCTGGGGCACGGCGCTCGCCAACGCCGCCGCGGCGGCCGGGCATCCCGTCACCCTCTGGCTGCGCGACGCACGGGCCGCCGCCGCCCTCCAGGCCGAGCGGGAGAACCCGCGCTACCTGCCGGGCGTCCCGCTCCATCCGGCCATCGACGCGACGGCGAACCCGGAAAAACTCGCCGATGCCCGGGCGACCCTGCTGGTGGTGCCGGCCCAGACCGTGCGCGGGGTGCTCGAATCCCTGCGCGCGCCCCTGGCCTCGGCCGGGCCGGTGATCCTCTGCGCCAAGGGGATCGAGCGCGGCACCGACAGCTTCATGAGCGCCGTGGCCGCGGAGGTCCTGCCGCCGGACACGCCCGTCGCGGTCCTGTCGGGCCCGAGCTTCGCGGCCGACGTCGCCCGCGGCCTGCCCACCGCGGTGACCCTGGCGGCGGCCGATCCCGGCCTCGCCGCGTCCCTGTCGGCGCTGCTCTCGGGGCCGAGCCTGCGCCTCTACCACACCGACGACGTGCGCGGCGTCGAGATCGGCGGGGCCGGCAAGAACGTGCTGGCCATCGCCTGCGGGATCGTGGCCGGGCGCGGCCTCGGCGAGAGCGCCCGGGCGGCGCTGATCGCCCGCGCCTTCGCCGAGCTGATGCGCTTCGCGAAAGGATTCGGAGGGCGGCCCGAGACGCTGATGGGTCTCTCGGGGCTGGGCGACCTCGTGCTGACCGCCTCCTCGCCGCAATCGCGCAACTTCGCCTTCGGGCAGCGGCTCGGCGCCGGGGCGCCTCCGGAGGAGGCCGCGGGCGGCAAGCTCGCCGAGGGCGCGTTCACGGCCGCGGCGCTCGCCGGGCTCGCGGCCGCGCAGGGCGTCGAGATGCCGGTGGCGCAGGCCGTCGCGGCGATCGTGGCGGGCACGGCCGGAGTCGATGACGTTGTGGCCGGACTGCTGGCGCGACCGCTGCGGGGGGAGACGGATTAGCGGGCTGCCCGACGTTCAAGCCACACGCGGTCCGATCGTTGGAATGGCCGCGTGGGGTGGTTTTCCGCCTGTCGGCTTTCGAGCGTCAAACAGGCTGCAAGTGCGGCGCGCGGATATGCGGCGGCCATCGCAACCAGGGCGTTGGTCCGCGCGTGACCTGACCGCGATCACGTCTTCGGGGCTATCGAACGGCGGGTGAAACCAACGGCTCCGCTTTGAGTTGGCCCCAGCCAAGGAGGGCTGCCATGACCGAACTGACCTCACGCGACGCCGGGAACGGCGGCGAGACGCACCAGACCGCCGATGCCGATCACCCCGTGCTGACGACCAACCACGGTACGCCGATCTCCGACAACCAGAACCAGCTGAAAGCCGGACCGCGCGGCCCCGTCCTGCTCGAGGACGAGATCTTCCGCGAGAAGATCAACCACTTCGATCACGAGCGGATCCCGGAGCGGATCGTTCACGCACGGGGATCCGCGGCGCACGGCTATTTCGAGTGCACCGAGAGCCTCGCGGACGTCACCATCGCCGACCTGTTCCAGCGGAAGGGGCAGCGCACCGAGGTGTTCACCCGCTTCTCGACCGTGGCGGGCGGTGCAGGCTCGATCGACACGCCCCGCGACGTGCGCGGCTTCGCCGTCAAGTTCTACACACGCGAGGGCAACTGGGACCTCGTCGGCAACAACATCCCGGTGTTCTTCATCCAGGACGCGATCAAGTTCCCGGACCTGATCCACGCCGCCAAGATGGAGGCCGACCGCGGCTACCCGCAGGCGGCGACCGCCCACGACACGTTCTGGGACTTCATCAGCCTCATGCCCGAGTCGACCCACATGATCATGTGGGCCATGTCGGACCGCACCCTGCCGCGCACCTTCGCCAACATGGAGGGCTTCGGCGTGCACACGTTCCGGTTCATCAACAAGGAGGGGAAGAGCACCTTCGTCAAGTTCCACTGGAAGCCGAAGGCGGGCCTCGCCTCCACGATCTGGGACGAGACGGTCAAGATCGCCGGGGCCGACCCGGACTTTCAGCGGCGCGACCTGTTCGAGCGGATCGAACGTGGCGACTACCCGACCTGGGAACTCGGCGTGCAGCTGTTCGACGAGGCCTTCGCCAACAGTCAGCCCTACGACGTCCTCGACGCGACCAAGATCATCCCCGAGGAGGTGCTGCCTGTCCGGATCGTCGGCAAGATGGTCCTCGACCGGTACCCGGACAACTACTTCGCAGAGACCGAGCAGGCGGCCTTCGTGCCGAGCCATATCGTGCCAGGCATCGGGTTCACCAACGATCCGCTGCTCCAGGGCCGGCTGTTCAGCTACACGGACACGCAGCTGTCGCGTCTGGGGTCGGTCAACTTCCACCAGCTCCCGATCAACGCCGCGAAGGGGCGGGCCGCGGCGGCCGGCTGCCCGTTCATGAACCAGCAGCGGGACGGCCACATGCAGATGGCCGTGCCGAAGGGCCGCGCCAACTACGAGCCCAACAGCCTCGCCAAAGCCGGTGAGCCGGGCGGCGCCCGCGAGGACGCGGCCAAGGGCTACAAGACCTTCCCGTCGGACGAGGAGGGGCAGAAGCTGCGCATCCGGCCGGAGAGCTTCGCCGACCACTACAGCCAGGCGCGGCTGTTCTTCCGCTCGATGGACCCCGCCGAACAGGCGCATATCGCCTCCGCGCTGGTGTTCGAGCTGTCCAAGGTGAGCCTGGAGCATATCCGGCTGCAGATGCTCGCCAACCTGCGCAACGTCGACGAAGACTTGGCGGCGCGCGTCGCCGACGGGCTGGCGATGGATCTGCCCCCTGCCTCCCCGACCGCTGCGCCAGTCCTCGACATGGCGCCGTCGCCGGCCCTGCGCATCATCCGCGGCCCGCTGGAGCGGCACACGCTGGAAGGGCGCAGCGTCGGCATCCTGATCGCTGACGGCACGGATGCCGCCGAACTGAACGCCTTGAAAAAGGCGATCCAGGCGGAGGGCGGCCACGCGATGACGATCGCCCCGAAGGTCGGCAAGGTGCCGCTGTCGGACGGCTCGGCCGTCGCCGCGGATGCGCAGCTGTTCGGCCAGCCGTCGGTGACGGTCGATGCCTGCGCGGTGATCTTGTCCGAGAAGGCCGCAGCCAAGCTCGTGAAGGAAGCGGCGGCGGTGCAATGGGTGATGGATGCGTTCGGACATCTGAAGGCGATCGGCGCGAGCGCCGCCGCCAAGCCCCTGCTCGACAAGGCGGGCGTCGAGGCGGACGAGGGCGTGACCGACCTCAGCGGCTTCGTCGAGGCGGCCAAGAAGCGCTACTGGGACCGCGAGCCCAAGGTCCGCACTCTGGCGTGACGTGAAGGACGCGGCCGCTTGGTACGCCCGTCGCCTCCGAGCGGCCGCTGTTCCGCGACGGGCGTCTCAGGCGCCCACGGTCATGACGGAGTCGCCGTCGACCGCCAAACGACCAGGCGGGCGCATTACGGGCGTCGTAGCGGCGGAACATCCGTCCGCTCTCGGGGATCCGCACGGCCGCGCGTGAATGACCGCGTTGGGTCGGAAGCGGACGCGTCAGAGCGCTCTCCGCCGAAATGGACGCCGGTTCGGCGCAAGAGAGCGCGCTGAAACAAAGGCTTAGAGCCGTGCCCGATTGCAACGCGATCGGGCACGGCTCTAACACCCGTGACGCGCCCCCCGGAACGCCGCCGTGATCGCCCGCAGCGTGTCCCGGGTCCTCGGGTCGGACGGGGTGGCGTGCAGCACGATCGCCAGCACGGGCAGCGGCGGCAGGCCCAGCGCCGGGCCGACATCCACCACGTCGGCCGGCGCGAGCCGGCGCGGGAAGGCCGCCACCGCCAGCCCCGCCGACAGGGCCGCGGCGATCGCCGCGGTCCCGCCCAAAAACACCTCCGTCCAGGCGATGCCGGCCCGGTCGAGCAGCCGGCCCGCCACGTCGCGGACGGCGCAGCAGGGCGCGGTCGCGGCCAGCCGCAGCGGCTCTCCCGCCGGTTGCGCGAAGCCCGGCGCCGCGAACCAGCCGAACGGCTCCGGCCCCAGGATCTCGCCCGGGCGCCGGTCGTCGTCGCTGCGGATGATCGCGGCGTCGAGCCGGCCCGCCTCGAAGCCGTCGAGCAGGGGGCGGGCGTTGTCGAGCTGCACCTCCACGGTCAGTGCCGGATCGACGGCCTTCATCCGCGCCAGCAGGGCCGGAACCTCCGGCCCCATCACGTGGGCCGCGATGCCGAGCCGGAAGCGGCGCGGCGGCGCCGTCAGCCCCGCCAAGGCCCGTTCATGCGCGGCCAGGAAGTCCCGCGCCGCCGTGAGGAAGGTCGCCCCCTGCGCCGACAGGCGGACCTGACGGGGCGTGCGCTCGATCAGCCGCTGGCCGAGCCTGTCCTCCAGCCGCTTCAGCTTCACGCTGACGGCGCCCTGCGTCGTCCCGAGCGCCTCGGCCGCCCGGGTGAAGCTCCTGAGATCCGCCACCGTCACGAAGGCGCGCACGGATTCGACGTCCAGAACGGCCATGCGGTCCATCCCAAAGTGTCATCACTGAAATCGATATCCATCCGATTGTGTTGTGATCAAGGGGGCGTCACCTTCGGCGGCATCGTCAGCTTTCCGAAGGTCTTGTCGATGGTCTCCGACCAGAATCCGCCATCGCGTGCGTCCATATCCGGTCTCGCTCCAGGATTGGGCCGGACCTTCGTCAAGGATCGACATCGCAATACGCTGGCGCTCGCGGCCATCTGCCTGTCCGCCCTGATGCTGGGGCTGGAGATCTCCAGCATCCCGGCGATCCTGCCGACCCTGGAGCGGGTCCTGGGCGCCGATTTCCGGCAGCTCCAGTGGATCATGAACGCCTACACGGTGGCCATGACCACCTGCCTGATGGCCATGGGAACCCTGGCGGACCGGTTCGGCCGCAGGCGGGTGTTCCTCCTCGGCGTCACGGCCTTCGGGGTAGCCTCGCTCCTCTGCGGTTTGGCGCCCGGAGCACCGCTCCTGATCGCGGCCCGGTTCCTCCAGGGGGCGAGCGGCGCCGCGATGCTGGCCTGCCAGACCGCCGTGCTGTCCCACCAGTTCCGGGACGGCGCCGCGCGCGGGATGGCGTTCGGCTGGTGGGGGATCGTGTTCGGGTCCGGCCTCGGCTTCGGGCCGCTGATCGGCGGCGTCACCGTGGCGGTGCTGAACTGGGACTGGGTGTTCCTGGTCCATGTCGGGCTGGCGCTCGTCACCCTCGCCCTCGGCCGCGCGGGCATCGCCGAATCCGCCGATCCGCAGGCTTTGCACATCGACCGCGCGGGGATCGCGACCCTGTCGCTTGCCGTGTTCAGCCTCGTCTACCTGATCACCCGGGGGCAGCCGCTGCGGGTCGACGATCCGGTGAGCCTCCTGGCGCTGGCCGGCGCCGCGAGCGCGATCGCCTTCGTGGCCGTCGAGCTGCGGGCGGCGCGGCCGATGTTCGATGTCGCGGCCTTCCGCAACCGGCGCTTCTCCGGCGCCCTGCTCGGGTCGGCCGCGATGAATGCCAGCTTCTGGCCGTTCGTAATCTATCTGCCGATCTACGTGCAGGCGGTCCTGGGCTACGACAGCGTCGCGGCGGGCTTCGCGCTCCTCGCCTACACGCTGCCGACCCTGGCGGTGCCGCCTCTGGCGGAGCGGCTGCTGCTGCGCTACGGCCCGGGTCTGGTCATCCCCCTCGGCCTGTTCACCATCGGCGCGGGGTTCCTGCTCATGCGGCTGGCCGCCACCGGGGCCGGGGCGGACTGGCTGACGCTGCTGCCCGGCGCCGTCCTGGCGGGCACCGGGCTCGGCCTCACCAACACGCCGGTCACCAACACCGCCACCGGCGCGGTGCCGGCGGAACGCGCCGGGATGGCCTCCGGCATGGACATGAGCGCGCGCATGATCACGCTTGCGGTCAACATCGCGCTGATGGGCTTCCTGCTGCTCCAGGGCGTCCGGGCGGACCTCGGCCGGGTGCTGCCCGCGGAGGCGGCCGGATCGCTCGACGCGCTGGCCGAGGCCGTGGCGGCCGGCAATCTCCCCGCCGACGGGATCGGCCCGTCCCTGGCCCGGCAGGCGCTCGCGTCGGGGTTTGCCGGCGTGATGCTCTACGGGGGGCTCGGCGCCTGGCTGTTCGCGGGCCTGAGCCGGCTCGTCTTCGGCCGACCGGGGGCGGCGGGCCGAGGGCCTGCATGACCGCCCGATCCGGGTTTCCAAAGGGCTGAAGCCCTTTGGTGGGTTGTCAGGGCAAGGCCCTGACGGATTTCAGGGCGGCATCGGGCCGCTCACGCCACGGCGGCGACCGGATCCGGCGCGTCCCCGTGGGTGTAGGCGGCGAAGGTCGCGATCGGCGAGGGCCGGCCCAGCAGGTAGCCCTGCGCGATGGTGCAGTGCTCCGCGACCAGGAAGGACAGCTCGTCGTCGGTCTCCACCCCCTCCGCCACCACGGCGAGGCCGAGGCCGCGCCCCAGGCCCAGCACGGAGCGTACGATCGCGGCGCCCTGCGGGTTGCTGTGGACCGCCTTGATGAACGAGCCGTCGATCTTGATCCGGTCGAACGGGAAGGAGCGCAGGTTCGACAGGGAGGAGTAGCCGGTGCCGAAATCGTCCATGGCGATCCGCACGCCGAGCGCCTTGAGCTGGCGCAGGGTAAGCAGCGCCCGCGCCGGATCGCGGATCAGCGCGGTCTCGGTGATCTCGATCTCCAGGCGCTCCGCCTTCAGGCCGCTCTCGAACAGGGTGCCGTGGACGAACTGCACGAAATGCGGGTTGTGGAGCTGCACCGCCGAGACGTTGACCGCGATCGCGAGCGGCTGCGGCCAGAGGGCCGCCGTGCGGCAGGCCTCGCGCAGCACCCAGGCGCCGATCTCCAGGATCGCCCCGGTCTCCTCGGCGATCGGCACGAACAGGGCCGGCGAGACCGGGCCGCGCTCCGGATGGCGCCAGCGCAGCAGCGCCTCGAAGCCCATCACCGCGCCGGTCTCGATCCGCGTCTGCGGCTGGTAGACGAGGTCCAGCTCGCCCCGGGACACGGCGTGGCGCAGGTCGTGCTCCAGCATGCGCCGGTCGCGGATCTGGGCGCCCATGCTGGCGTCGTAGCGGCGGCAGGTGCCGCGCCCCTCGGCCTTGGCCCGGTACAGGGCGGCGTCGGCGTGGCTCAGGAGCGCGCGCTGGTCCGGCGCGTCGTCCGGATAGACCGCGATGCCGATGCTGGTGGCGATCACCGGGCCGGAGGCCGCCGGCACCGCGGCGAGCATCGCCAGGATCCGCTCGGCCAGCCGCTCGGCCGATCCGTCCGCGGATCCGTGCCCCAGGGGCGTCAGGATCGCGAACTCGTCGCCGCCGAGCCGGGCCATCAGCTGCGTGGGTTCGAGCAGGCCGCCGACGCGCAGCGCGAGGTCGCGCAGCATCGCGTCGCCGGCCGCGTGGCCGAACAGATCGTTGACCTCCTTGAAGCGGTCGAGGTCGAGGCAGAGGACCGCGAGCCGGGTGCGCTGGACGTCCGCCGCGCGCATCTCCCGCTCCAGCCGCGCTTGGAAGCTCGTGCGGTTGGCCAGCCCCGTCAGGGCGTCGTGGTGGGCGAGGTAGTGGATCTGGCTCTCGGCGCGGCGGCGGGCGCGCAGGTCGCGCACCGCCACGGCGTGATGCGGCTGGCGGCCGTACTCCGCCATCGGCCGCAGGATCACCTCCACCGGGATGGTCCCGCCGGCCGCCGGGACGAGCTCGGCCTCGACGGCCTCTCCGGCCGTGCCGGCCGTCGCCGCGAGCCCGGGCAGGTAGGTGGACAGGCCGGCGCCCACCAGGGACGCGGCCTCGGTCCCGGCGAGCCGGGCGAAGGCCTCGTTGGCGCTGACGATCCGGCCGCCGTGGCACACGACGAGGCCCTCGACGGCCGCGTTGGCGAGGCTGCGCAGGCGCTCGCGCTCGGATTCTGCGCGCCGACGCTCCCGCAGGTCGATCAGGAGGGCGGCCCCGGCCAGCAGCAGGATCAGCGAGCTCGCCAGCGCGACGGCGGCGGCGAGCCACTCGGTCCGGATCGCGCTGTCCGGGATCGCCACCGTGGGGTCGGGCTGGACGGTCACCGCGCCCATCCCGGTGAAGTGATGGCCGCAGATCGCCAGGATCAGCAATCCGGCGCCGAGGCCCCGGCCCCGGATGGAGCCGGCCGACAGGCCCGCGACCAGCGCCATCGCCCCCAGGACGGCGCCGACCGCCACCGAGACGGCGACCACCGCCGGGTTCCAGATCAGATGCCCCGGCACCTGATAGGCGGCCATGCCGGTGTAGTGCATCGCCGCGATGCCGCCGCCCACGACGGCGCCGCCGATCGCCGCCCGCACCCGGCCTCCCATGGTCGCCAGGGCGAAGCCGAGCCCCGTGATCGCGACGGCATCGGCGTAGGAGAGCAGCGTCAGGCCGATCCCGTAGCCCGAGGGCAGCCCCGGCGCGTAGGCCAGCATGGCCAGGAAATGCGTGGCCCAGATCCCCGAGCCCCCGGCCGCCGCCGCGACCGCGAGCCACGTGTAGCGGCCGCGTCCGCCGGCCCGCCCGGCATGGGTGAGCAGCTCCATCGCCGTCGCGCTCGCCAGCGCGCAGACCAGGGCCGCGAGGGCCACCAGCCACGGGTTGTGCTCCCCGACGAAGCAGCCGATTACTGTCAGCATGTTGACAATCAGAGGTCGTTATACGGCGTTGTTGCTGAAAGCTACTAGAGATCGGAGCTTAATATTTATCCAACGGCTGCGATTCGAAGAGCCATTCTCGTGACAGGGCGTGGTCTATGGTGGACCCGATCGGGTTGACGCCGTGCTCCCACGCTGCCGCCAGAGCCGTCTCCGTCTCCGTTCCCGTCGCGACGGGGAGCGGCTCTCAGCCTCCGATTGACGCGCTCTCCTGCGCCGAACCGGCATTCACCGCGGCGCAGAGCGCTCCAGGCCGATCCGACGGCTGGGACACGACCGGAATCCTGCCGGCATCGCGCAGCGCGCGATTGAGATCGGGCGGCCGAACGGGTTCTAAGGCGGGGTGCGCCGCCGGACCGGGCGGCCGGTGGGGATGCGACGATGGCGTACTGGCTGTTCAAATCCGAGCCCGCGACCTGGTCGTGGGACCAGCAGGTCGCGGCCGGCGCGGCGGGCACGTTCTGGAACGGGGTGCGCAACCACCTCGCCAAGAAGCACCTGATGGCCATGCAGGTCGGCGAGCGGGGCTTCTTCTACCACTCGAACGAGGGGAAGGCGGTGGTCGGCATCGTGGAGGTGATCCGGCCCTACTATCCGGATCATACCGACGAGACCGGCCGCTTCGGCATGGTCGATGTGCGCGCCGTGGAGGCGCTGCCCCGCCCCGTGACGCTCGACGCCATCAAGGCCGATCCGGCGCTCGCCGACATGGTGCTGGTGAACAATTCCCGCCTGTCGGTGCAGCCGGTGACCGAGGCCGAATGGGACAGGGTTCGCGTGCTGGGCGGCCTTGCCTAAGCTCGACTTTGGCCAATTTTGACGGGTTGTCGAGGGTGTGAGGTGACGAAGCGGGCGTGGCGGGTAGGCTGGTGGG
>NZ_VUOK01000029.1 GCF_009806555.1 Methylobacterium sp. 2A
GTGATGGCATCGCCGGCTCCTTCATCCGTCAACGCCGCAAACGCTGATCCGTCGCAACGTCTGCGGGAATAGCTCTAGCCGCAGGCTGCGGGATAGCTTGGCCATCATAGCCGTCGGGACGGCGACTGTCGGAGCTGCGCCGGACGATCCGGCTGCATCGCTGCTGCGCGAGGCCGCGACCGGCCTGACGCCGTTCGTCCAGGCCGCGATGGGCCGCGCGGCTGCAGCCTGAGCCGAAGGCCATCGAGCGACGGTTCGGATGGGACGGGCCGGCGGGCCGGAACTGGCGCGCCCTCACGCCTCGCGCACGCCGGGCTTCGCGCCGGGCTCGAAGCTGAACGCGACGCCGGCTTCCTCCAGGGCGCGGCGCACCGCCACGAGCGTGTCGGTCCGGGGCCTGACACCGGAGCCGCCATCCTCCAGGCGGTTGATCGTGGACACGGAGACGTTCGCCAGCTGGGCGAGTTCGTCCTTCGACAGCCCGGTGATGGCGCGGGCCGCGCGGATCTGGCTCGGGATCAGGTATGCGTCGTCGGGCCTCCCCTTCGCGGCGACAGGCGGCGTGTGCTCGGGCGGCGGGGCGCCGTATCGGGTCCGCCCCGGCACGCTGAGACAGACGCCGACCCATTCGCGCACGGAGCCGTCCTTGTTCAGCACCGGCGCGCCGCGGGCGTTGAACCAGCGGTAGATCCCGTCCGCGCACAGGATACGGTAGTCGGTGTTGTACGGGGCCGTGTGCTCGACCGCCGTCATCCAGGCCGCGAGCGTGCGGGCGCGGTCCTCCGGGTGCACGGCGTCCAGCCAACCCAAGCCCTGCATCTGCGCGTCGGTCTGGCCGGTCAGGGCCATCCATTGCGGCATCTCGCTGGGCTCGCCGTTGGCCTTGTTGATCCAGAAGACCGAAGCCGTCGCGGCCACGAGCGCGTTCAGCCGGTCATGCCGCTGCATGAGGGCGTTCATGGTCTCGTGCTGCGCCGTGACATCGAACACGACCCCCATGCCATGGCTCGGGCGCCCGTCCGAGCCGAGGATCACCTCGGCCTGGTGCAAGAGCCAGCGCTGGGTCCGGTCGGGGCGGATGATGCGGAATTCGCGGCTGATCGGGTGGCCGGAGCGCAGAACGGCGATCTGGTCGCCATGCGCGGCCCGGTCGTCCGGATGGATCATGGCGAGCCCGACGCCGAAGGTCATCTCGGCGGACGGGTCGAGACCCAGGATACGATAGAGGCCCGGGGAGGCATCCAGCCGCTCGGATCCCAGGTCCGCCGACCAGAAGCCGACTTTCCCCGTATCCTCGATCAGCTTCAGATAGTGGCGCGACGAGAACGCACGCGGGCCGACGCCGACTGCAGCCCTCGCCTCCGGACGCATCAGGGCACGCGTCGGCATCGTCTCGTCTCCCATCGCTGCAACGCGCGATGGAAGGCAGCATGCCATGAACGTGCTGAATCGACCGTAAAGAAGACCGCCCTCGCGCCGTATCGACCGGCATCCACGATCTGCGCAAGACCCGTGACGTCGTGGGACCGACTTGGATTGAAGGCCGGAACCGGATCGCAATCCGGACGATGGCAGAATTGGAGGTCCGGTAGCGAAAGGACCGACTGCGCGCCTCGACGTTGGCGGGGCATGGAAGAAAACATGCCAGACCGATCGGGCTCCGGCGGACGATCTCCGAAAAGACAGAAAATTCGACACAAAAGCGGCGATTGCACCCCGGTTTCAGCAATCGGCTTGAGCTTCTGGAAGCGCGACGCATCCATCCTGGCGGAAGAGGGGCGGACGGCCGCTCTCTGCGTGAGAACATCAATGTTGCTTCCAAGCAGCGAGATCAAGGCCAAGCTGAATGCGCTCGACACCTCGCAAGCGCTGATCGAGTTCGACCTCGACGGCAAGGTCGTCACGGCCAATGCCAATTTCCTGGCCGCCCTCGGCTACCGCCTGGAGGAGATCCAGGGGCAGCACCACGCGATGTTCGTCGACCCCGCCGAGCGCGAGAGTGACGCCTATCGTCTGTTCTGGGCGGCCCTGCGCCGGGGCGAGCACCAGATTGCCGAGTACCGGCGGATCGGCAAGGGCGGCCGCGAGGTCTGGATCCAGGCCAGCTACAACCCGCTCGTGGGCCGCAACGGCAAGCCCTACGGCGTGTTCAAGTGCGCGACCGACATCACCGCGCAGAAGCGGCGCATCGCCGATGTCGAGGGCAAGCTCGACGCGCTCGACCGCTCGCAGGGCATCATCGAATTCGAGCTCGACGGCACCATCCTCACCGCCAACGCCAATTTCCTCGCGGTCGTCGGCTACGGTCTCGACGAGGTGAAGGGTCGGCCCCACGCGATGTTCGTGGATGCGGCCGAACGCGACACTCCGGCCTATCGCGCCTTCTGGGATGCGCTGCGCCGGGGCGAGTTCCAGCAGGCCGAGTACAAGCGGATCGGCAAGGGCGGCCGCGAGGTCTGGATCCAGGCCACCTACAATCCCGTCCGCGACGCCTCCGACCGCCTCGTGAAGGTCGTCAAGTTCGCCGTCGACATCACGGCCTCCGTGGAGGAGCGCCTGCGGCGCGCCGAGCTCCAGCGCGGCATCGACCGCGACCTCGACAGCATCGCGGCATCCATCTCGCAGGCCACGCAGCAGGCCGTGGGGGCCGCCGGAGCCGCCGAGCAGGCGTCGGGCAACAGCCAGAGCGTCGCGGCCGGCGCGGAGGAGCTGGCTTCTTCGGTCGGCGAGATCGGCCGGCAGGTCTCCCGCGCCCTTCAGGTCACCGGGCGCGCCGTCGAGCAGGCGAACGCCACCTCGACCGTGGTGGCCGGGCTGGCATCGGCGGCCCAGCGCATCGGCGACGTGGTCGGCTTGATCTCCGGCATCGCCTCGCAGACGAACCTCCTGGCGCTCAACGCCACCATCGAGGCGGCGCGCGCCGGCGAGGCCGGGAAGGGCTTCGCCGTGGTCGCGGCCGAGGTGAAGGCGCTCGCCGCCCAGACCGCCCGGGCGACGCAGAGCATCGGCGGCCAGATCGCCGAGACGCAGGCCGCCGCCAATCAAGCCGCCGTCGCCATCACCGGCATCGGCCAGACCATCGCAGAGGTCAACGAGATCTCCTCCGCCATCTCGACCGCCGTCGAGCAGCAGGCGGCGGTAGCCCAGGAAATATCGGTCAACATGCACGCGATGACGGGGGCCGTCGGGGAGATCAGCCGCAGCGTCAGCCTGATCGCCACGGCCACCCAGGAGGTCGATGCCTCGACGCGTCTCGTGCGCGACGCCTCGCACTCCATGGCGGCCTGAGCGCCCACCCGAGAAGAGGATACGCGCCTGCACGAGGCGACGCGTGCGCGGATGCGCGTCGAGACCCGGCCGCTCGACCGGTCCTTCACCAGGCCGCCGTGCTGGTGCCGGCTGGCGTCTTCCGGAACATCGCCGCGCCAGTTGACCTGTCCGGCCTCGCCGCGGCGGTGACGACACCCTGCTTTGCGGCCGCCATCGCGATGCCTCGCGGCCCGCGATGGGCTCGACGCGCCGATGCGCTCAGCCGCGCCTCGATCGACGGGCCGGCAAAAGAATGATTTTTCCGGGCCTCGGCGGCTGATGATGGCCTTCATGTCATCGGACGCTCTGGAAGGTTGAATTATTGATGTCGCCATTATCTATCTGGATAGGAATCGTTCGAACGCATCGGCCGCAACTGGTCGATGACTCTCAAACTCGCCGGGTGAATCCGGCTGTTTCTTCGGTCAGAATTTGCATTGACCTGGATCAATCGCGCTCGATCACGCCGATAAATCATATTAATACTTTGGTACGGGTTCTGCGTTAACAGATCTTTAGGTTGAGTGCAGCGATAACAGATCACGCGCGGCGGCCAGGAAAGGCGATTCAATATTCGCGATGGTCCAACGATCGGCCTGTCATGAGCAATGCTGGCGCGCCCCGGAGTTCATCATGAAGAACACGACGGTCCCGTCCTCCCGCAAGGCCCTGGCGCGGCGCTCCATCAAAATCAAGATGATCGCCGTTTCAGGTCTCTGCGTGATCCTGACGACGGCGAGCTTGGTCGGTTACGGGGTTTACGCGTCATCGAGCACGAGTGCCCTCGTATCCGGATCGACCGAAGACCTACTCGCGCGCAAGAGCAAGGAAAATCTTCAGGAACTGGCCGCCAATCAGGCCTCCACGATCCGAAGCAAGCTGGACTTCGCATTCAACGCGGCGCGCAATTCCGCAGGCATGATGGCCGTCGTCGCGGCCGGAAAGACGAGCGCGTCGCGCGAGGCCGTGCGCCGCGGCCAGCTCAACGACTTCCTTCTCGGCGTTCTCCAGAGAAATCCCGATTTCAACGGTGCCTATAGCGCCTGGGAGCCCAACGCGCTGGATGGTTCCGACGAGGCTTACAGCGATCGCCGGGAGGTCGGCTCGGACCACACCGGCCGCGCATTGCCGTACTGGACGCGGACGGCCGACGGAAAGATCGCGCTGCAGCCGCTCGTCGAATACGACAGCGAAGAGCGCCATCCCAATGGGGTCGTGAAGGGCGGCTGGTATATCGGCCCGAAGCGGACAGGACGCGAGAGCATGCTGGCACCGCTTCCCTACATCGTGCAGGGCAAAGCCGTGCACCTCGCGACGATCTCCGTGCCGATCATGGCGGAGGGTCGCTTCCTCGGCGTGGCCGGAACGGACTTCGATCTCGCCTTCGTTCAGAAGGCCGTCGAAGGCGTCAACCGGTCACTCTACGACGGCAGAGGCTCGGTCGCGATCGTCTCCCAGACCGGGCTGGTCATCGCCTCCAGCCGGCATCCGGAGGGGATCGGTTCAGCGCTCAGCGAAGTCGATGCGACCTGGCAGAGCTATGCCGACCAGTTGCGCACCGGCGCGAGCTTCGTCGGACAGGATGCCGCGTTGGACGAGATCCGCGTCGTCACCCCGATCACCCTCGGTCGGACCGGAGAGACCTGGTCCGTCCTCATCGCCGTGCCACGCGCCCTGGTCATGGCGGATGCCGCACATCTGAGCGCGGTCCTGGCGGATCGCAGCCGGCGGGATCTGCTCCTGCAGCTTCTGGTCGGCGGTCTCATCACCGCCGCCGGCATCGCCATCATGTTCGTGTTCTCCACGAGCCTCACGACCCCGCTCAACCGGCTGACACAGGCCCTGCGCGAGATGGCTCAGGGCCGTACCGCCGAGACGATTCCCGGTTCGGCGCGGGTCGACGAGATCGGCGACATCGCACGCGCCGTGGACCAGATCCGGATCCGGACCCAGGAGGAAGCGGAACAGCGCGCGGCCCTCAGCGAGATGGAACACCTCAAGCTCGAAGAGCAGAGGCGGCGCACGCTCCACGATATGGCCCAGGCCTTCGAAGCCGCGGTCGGTGGAATCGTCGAGGCCGTCTCGGCCTCGGCGACCGAACTGCAGGCGACGGCGGGCGCGATGGCGAGCACCGCTGCCGAGACAGCGCGCCAGTCGGAAACGGCCGCCGGAGCGGTCCGTGAGGCAGCCGCCAACGTGAACACCGTCGCGTCCGCGGCCGAACAGCTCGGCAGTTCCGTCCACGAGATCGGCCAGCAGGCCGGCAGCTCCGCGGTCCTGGCTCGCGAAGCCGCGGGCGAGGCGAGCCAGACTGAAGCCCTGGTCCGTGAGCTGACCGAGATCGCAGCCCGGGTCGGCGATGTCGTCGGCATGATCTCCAACATCGCCGGGCAGACCAATCTCCTGGCGCTCAACGCGACGATCGAAGCCGCCCGAGCCGGCGATGCCGGGAAGGGCTTCGCGGTGGTGGCCGCCGAGGTCAAGGAACTGGCAAACCAGACCGCGCGGGCCACCGAGGAGATCGGCGGCCAGATCGGCAGGATCCAGAACGCGACGGGTCAGGCGGTGCAGGCGATCGGTGGCATCACGGCCCGGATTCAGGAAATCAGCCGGGTGGCGACGACGATCGCGGCGGCGGTGGAGCAGCAGGGCGCGGCGACGCAGGAGATCGTCCGGAACGTCAACAGGGCGGCCGTCGGCACGAGCGAGGTGACGGCCAATGTGGAGGGGGTGGCGGGAGCCGCGGAAGAGACCGGCGCGGCCGCCACCCAGGTCCTGACCTCCTCGACGGAACTGTCGCGCCATTCCGAACAGCTCAGCGCCGAGGTCGCCAACTTTCTCGCGACCGTCAGAGCGGCATGATCGTCGAGCCCGGGCAGGCAGGATCGGCCTGCCCGGCCGCCATCAAGACTGAGATCGAGGATCCGACGAAGTTCAGGTCGTCATGCTCCGTCGCCGCCGGGTTCGGGCCGAACCTTGATCGACACGGGAGCCACTTCGTGAAGCCGCCGCGACGCGGTCAGGTCCTGGAATGCGTTGTGCCGTCGCGCTCGAACCGCGCCAGGGCGTGAAGGCCGGCCCAGAGTTCGACCACGTCTTCCTCGCCGACCAGTTCGAGGGCTTGGCGGCGTGCCTCCTCTTCCGTATCGGCCCGCAGGGGCACCATGTCGACGATGCGGCCGCCCCGGGCCACCAGGAAGGCCCTGTAGGTCTCGGTCGCAGCGAGCGGGTGCACCACGCTTGTCGCGGTATTGGGCATGACGTCGAACATGGCGGGATTCCTTCGCGTCGGTTGAGCGGAACCGGGTCGCGCGCCCGGCCCCGGCGGCCGGCCCTGTCCGGGAGCGAGAGGCTTGTCCCGGCATCCGGCGGGACGCCACCCGGGGCCTTGGTCGCGGTGGCGTCCTGTGCCGATCGTGCGTCGGGACCTGCGTGGCAGCCCTCCTACGGAAGAGCGCCGATGAGACGCTTGGCGTCGGTCAGGATGTTCTCGCAGGCGCGCTGATTGCCCTCTTGGTCCTCCTCCAGCGCCTCACGGATCAGCAGGCGGGCGGCCGCGATGTTCTCGCGGGTCGGCTTCAGCTGCGGGTCGCTGGGGGCCTCGGTGAGGATGCGGGGCAGCGCCTTGACCGAGCCGGTGGTCAAGGTGTGGCCGGGTTCCAGGCCGGCCACGCGCACGGCGCCCGCGCTGTCGAGGCGACGCTGCAGGGCACTGACCTGCTGTCCGCACGGGGTCGCGCGCGCGGGCAGGCATGAGCAGGCGACCAGGGCGGCGGCGAAAAGGGGAAGCGAGGTCCGCATAGCTTTGTTTTCCTTGGTAGTCGGGCAGGTAGCGACCGTACCGGACACCCTCTTGTGCGGCGCAGCGCGGGGCCGGGCTTTGCGCTGAATCAAGGAACGGAGGCACGACCGGGGACGATCGAGACCGGCCGCAAGGCTCGCGCGACGCCCCCACCGGACAGCCTTGATCCATCCCAAAGCCCGGCTTCCGGGCCCGTGTGACGGCCGCGGCGTTCAACCGGAGAGAACCGCGATGAGCACCCGGCCGCTTGACCTCGTGTGGACCCCGATCCGAGCCTTCGGGACGCTGTTCGTCTCGATGGTCGTCGTCGGGGGCGTGGCCTTGGCGGCCGCCTTCGCGCTGCTGGCCGTGACCCTGGTGCACAACGCCGGAGGCTTCGTGCTCCACGCGCTGGTCACCGTCACCAAGATCCTCGCGACCCTCGTACTGGCGACCATGATCCTGACGAGCGGGCTTCTCGGATTCTTCCGCCAGAGACGGGTTTGAGGTGGCCCGGCCGTCAGGGCTCCACTCAGCGCGTGGCCCGCGGTTCCGCACGGGATCGGGCGCCGCACGCCCGCGGGCCGGCACCGCGGCAGGCCGTTTGATCGAGATCAAGGTTCCTGGACGCCCGCGTTCCTAAGCGCAGCGTAGCCGTTTTTGCGTGAGGCGAATCGAGCGAGCCATGGCCGCGACACCATCATCCAAATACATGACCGAGGGGGAAGCCGGACTCGGCATCGTCCTGCTGGTCGGCGCGCTCGTCTGCGCCCTGGCCTCGGCCCGCGCGGTCGACACGCCGTTCTCCGTCCATATGGCCGTGTTCGCACTCGCCGCGGTGGCGGGCATCGGCGCTCTGCTGAAGCGCTACGAGGGCCGTCCGGCCGAAGCGCCGCCGCAGGAGATCGACGGCAAGCCGAACTACAATCTCGGACCGATCAAGGTCGCGGCCGTCGCCGCGATGGGCTGGGGCATCGCCGGCTTCCTCGTCGGCTGCATCATCGCCTTCCAGCTCTGGGCGCCCTCCCTCAACCTCGGCCTCGAATACACGACCTTCGGCCGCCTGCGCCCGCTGCACACCTCGGCGGTGATCTTCGCCTTCGGCGGCAACGTCCTGATCGGGACATCCCTCTACGTCGTCCAGCGCACCTGCCGGACCCGGCTCGCGGGCGACCTCGCACCCTGGTTCGTGGTGCTCGGCTACAACCTGTTCATCGTCATCGCCGGCACCGGCTACCTGATGGGCGTGACCCAGTCGAAGGAATATGCCGAGCCGGAATGGTACGCCGACCTCTGGCTGACCATCGTCTGGGTCGCCTACCTGCTCGTGTTCCTCGCAACCCTCTGGAAGCGCAAGGAACCGCACATCTTCGTCGCGAACTGGTTCTACCTCGGATTCATCGTGACCATCGCGATGCTGCACATCGTCAACAACCTGGCGCTGCCGGTGACGGTGTTCGGCTCGAAGTCCTACCCGATATTCGCGGGCGTGCAGGATGCCCTGATCCAGTGGTGGTACGGCCACAACGCGGTCGGCTTCTTCCTCACCGCCGGCTTCCTGGCGATCATGTACTACTTCGTCCCGAAGCGCGCCGAGCGGCCGATCTACTCCTACCGGCTGTCGATCATCCACTTCTGGGCGCTGATCTTCATGTATATCTGGGCCGGCCCGCACCACCTGCACTACACGGCCCTGCCCGATTGGGCGCAGACGCTCGGCATGACCTTCTCGATCATGCTGTGGATGCCCTCCTGGGGCGGCATGATCAACGGCCTCATGACCCTGTCGGGCGCCTGGGACAAGCTGCGGACCGATCCGATCCTGCGCTTCATGGTCGTCTCGCTGGCCTTCTACGGCATGGCGACCTTCGAAGGGCCGATGATGTCGATCAAGGCCGTCAATTCCCTCTCGCACTACACGGACTGGACCATCGGCCACGTCCATTCGGGCGCGCTCGGCTGGGTCGCCTACATCTCCTTCGGCGCGCTCTATTGCCTGGTGCCCTGGCTGTGGAACCGGCGCGAGGTCTATTCCCTGAAGCTCGTCGAGTGGCACTTCTGGGTCTCGACGCTCGGCATCGTGCTGTACATCTCCTCGATGTGGGTCGCCGGCATCATGCAGGGCCTGATGTGGCGCGCCTATAACAGCCTCGGCTTCCTCGAATACTCCTTCGTCGAGACCGTCGAGGCGATGCAGCCCTACTACCTGGTCCGGGCGCTCGGCGGCGTGCTGTTCCTGATCGGCGGGCTGATCATGGCCTACAACCTCGCCATGACCATCGCGGGCAAAACCGCCGCCGACAGCGAGCCGCGCCCCGCAGGCGGGACGCTCCCCGGTCCCGCCGGGCTTGCGCCCGCGGAGTGACGTCCCGGGGCCGCCCGACGCGGCGGTCCCTCCCCGAACAGACCCGCCGCATCACGGAACACGACCGATGGCCACCGCCCAGCCCGGCCTCTGGAAGAGGCACGAGATCCTCGAGAAGAACTCCATCCTCCTGCTCATCTGCGCGCTCCTCGTCGTGGCCGTCGGCGGCCTCGTCGAGATCACGCCGCTCTTCTACCTGAAGAGCACCGTCGAGACGGTCGAGGGGGTCCGCCCCTACACGCCGCTGGAGCTCGCCGGCCGCAACATCTACGTCCGCGAGGGCTGCTACCTCTGCCACAGCCAGATGATCCGGCCGATGCGCGACGAGATCGAGCGCTACGGCCACTTCTCGCTCGCCGCCGAGAGCATGTACGATCACCCCTTCCAATGGGGCTCGAAGCGCACCGGCCCCGACCTCGCCCGGGTCGGCGGCAAGTATTCGGACCAATGGCACCGCGAGCACCTGAAGGACCCGCGCGCCGTGGTCCCGGCTTCGATCATGCCGGCCTACGCCTTCCTCGAGCGGCCGCTCGACGCCGACGCCATCGCGGACGACCTCAAGGCCAACCGGGCGCTCGGCGTCCCCTACAGCGACGAGATGATCGCCCTGGCCCGCAGTGACCTGAGCGCCCAGCTCGATCCGGACGGGCCGGGGGCCGCCGACCTCCAGCGCCGCTATCCCGGTGCGAATGTCCGCGACTTCGGCGGCGACAAGGGCCGGGTCGCCGAGATCGACGCGCTGATCGCCTACCTGCAGGTGCTCGGCACCATGGTCGACTTCAAGATCTACGAAGACAAGAAGAACCTGAGGTGAGCGCCATGACCTACGAGAGCGCGGCCGCCTTCGCGCAGACCAGCGGCCTTCTCTACTTCGTCGGCATCTTCGTCGCCGTCGCCGTCTACGCCTTCTGGCCGCGCAACCGGGCCCGGTTCGACGCGGCCGCCCATCTCCCCCTGATCGAGGACTGAGCCGTGGCCGAGACAGCCAATCCCGGCACGCCGCCTGCCGGCCCGCAGACCACCGGGCATGAATGGGACGGCATCGCCGAATACAACAACCCGCTGCCGCGCTGGTGGCTCTACGGCCTCTACGCCACCATCGTCTGGGCGATGGGCTACTGGGTCCTCTACCCCGCCTGGCCGCTGGTGAGCGGCTATACCGGCGGCCTGCTCGGCTACTCGCAGCGTGCCGCCGTGCTCGGGGAGGTCGAGGCCGTGCGCCGGGAGCGCGACCTCCGCGGCCGGGCGCAGCTTGCCAGCGCCACCGTGGCGGAGATCCGCGCCGATCCGGCCCTGCTGCGCCTTGCGCTGGCCACCGGCAAGGCGGCGTTCGGCGACAATTGCGCCGCCTGCCACGGCACCGCGGCCACCGGGCGGATCGGCTACCCGAACCTGCAGGACGACGACTGGCTCTGGGGCGGAACGCCCGAGGAGATCGAGCGGACCATCCGGTACGGGGCGCGCTCCGGTCACGGCGAGGCGCATGTCGGCGACATGCCGGCCTTCGGTCGCGACGGCGTGCTGAAGCGCGACGAGATCGAGGCGGCGGCGACCTACGTGCTCTCGCTCTCGGGCAAGCCCGGGATCCCCGGCGCGAGCGCCGAGAAGGGGGCCGAGATCTTCGCCGGCAACTGCGCGGCCTGCCACGGCGAGACTGCGACGGGGAATCCCGAGATGGGCGCGCCCAACCTCACCGACGCGATCTGGCTGTACGGCTCGTCGCCCGAGCAGGTCGTCACGACGATCACGAACGGCCGCAAGGGCGTGATGCCCGCCTGGGAGGGCCGGCTCGACACCGCGACCATCAAGTCGCTCGCCGTCTACGTGCACGGCCTGGGCGGCGGCAAGTAGCGGGACGTCGGTCCGGCCCGCTCGGGGGGGCGGGGCCGGCCGACGCCTCGCGAGCCACGTCCGGGGCGAACAGCCCTGGACGTGGCTCAAATCCAAGCTTGAGCGAGATCAAGGCGGGCGCCTCGGGCGGACCATAGGACCAACGGAGCCGGCCACGTCGCCGAACGGAATTCCGCATCGATGCCCCTCGCCGAGCCGACCCAGACTGCCCCCGCGCCCAGGCCCCGTCCGACCAAGAAGTTCGGCAGCCGCGCGACGCGGGCGGCCATCCCCGCGGAGAACGGAGCCCTCTACGCCGCGCGGAGGAAGATCCAGCCGCAGGCGGTCCGCGGCACCTTCCGGCGGATCAAGTGGGTGCTCCTCGCGGTGACGCTCTGCGTCTACTACGCCGTCCCGTTCCTCCGCTGGGACCGCGGGCCCGGCGAGCCCTCCCAGGCCGTGCTGCTCGACCTCGACAGGGGGCGATTCTACGCCTTCTCCATTGAGCTCTGGCCGCAGGACGTGACCTACGTGATGGGTCTCTTGATCCTGGCGGCCCTGATCCTGTTCCTCATGAACGCCGTCGCCGGCCGGGTCTGGTGCGGCTACCTCTGCCCGCAGACGGTGTGGACCGACCTGTTCCTCGCCGTCGAGCGCCTGATCGAGGGTGACCGGCGCGAGCGGCTGAAGCTCGATGCCGCGCCCTGGTCCATGGAGAAGATCGCGCTCCGGACGATGAAGCATGCGGTCTGGCTGCTCATCGCGTGGTGGACCGGCGGCGCCTGGGTGCTCTACTTCGCCGACGCGCCGACGCTGGTCGGCCAGCTCGCCACGTTCCAGGCGCCGGCGCAGGCCTACATCGCGATCCTGACGCTGACGGCGACCACCTACGGTCTCGCCGGCCACATGCGCGAGCAGGTCTGCACCTACATGTGCCCCTGGCCGCGCATCCAGGCCTCGCTGACCGACGAGCACGCCTACAACATCCTCTACCGGGACGCGCGGGGCGAGCCGCGCGTGTCCGCCAAGCAGGCCACGGCGCTTCGTGCGGCGGGCAAGCCCGCGGGGGACTGTGTCGACTGCTTCGCCTGCGTCACCGCCTGCCCGGCCGGCATCGACATCCGTGACGGGCTGCAGATGGATTGCATCCAGTGCGGTCTCTGCGTCGACGCCTGCGACACCGTCATGGGCAAGCTCGGGCGCCCCACGGGCCTGATCGGCTACGACACCGAGGCGAACCGGCGCAGCAGGGCCGCGGGCGGGGGGCCGGTGAGCCGGATCGTGCGCCCGCGGACGATCCTCTACGCGGTGCTGGTCGCCGGCATCGGCAGCTTCATGCTCTATCACCTCGCCACCCGGAGCTTCACCGGCCTGAGCGTCCTGCACGACCGCAACCCCCTCTTCGTGACGCTCTCGGACGGCTCGGTCCGCAACGGCTACACGGTCCGGCTCAGCAACAAGCGGCCCGGGGAGCGGCACTACGCGCTCGCGGTCGAGGGCCTCGCCGGGGCGCGCGTCGAGGTGGTGGGCGGCGTCCCGGGCGACCTGCCGGTCCCCTCGGATGCGACGCAGGAATTCCGCGTCCTCGTCTTCGCCCCGGCTGGCGCCCGGCCCGACCCGAGCGTCCCGCTCACCTTCCATCTCACCGACGTCTCGACGGGCGAGACCGCACGGGCGCACGACACCTTCAAGGCACCCTCGCCATGACCGCCTCCGCTTCGCTGATGCCGCCGCGTGCCCCGGGCCGCCTGACCGGCCGCAAGGTCCTGGCGATCCTCGTGGCCTTCTTCGGCACGGTCGCCACCGCCGATACCATCCTGCTCGTCTCGGCGACGCGGACCTGGTCGGGCCTGGAGGTCGCCTCGCCCTACAGGGCGGGCCAGCTCTACAATGCGGAGCTGGCCCGCGCGCGGGAACAGGACGCGCTGGGCTGGCACCTCGACGCGTCGGCGGCCCGGAACCCGGCCGCGGTCGCGACGGTGACCGTGAGCCTGTCCGACGGCGCGGCGCGTCCGCTCCGGGGCAAGGCCCTGCAGGCACGGCTCGAGCGGCCGACCGACAAGCGGCAGGACGTGGCGGTCGATCTCGTCGAGGTCGCCGCCGGAACCTACACGGCCCGCGCCGAACCGGTCGCGCGCGGGCAGTGGGACCTCGTCGTCGAGGTCGCCGGCGCGGATGGCGTCGCGTTCCGGCGCAGGCACCGGATCGTCCTGGATTGAGGACCGCACGATGTGCTGCACCGACATGGCCCTCGCCTACGTGGAGGCCCACGCGGCCTGGAGCGAGGCCAACACCAAACCCTCCCTCGACCGGGACTATTCCGCTTTCGCCGCGGCCTTGCCGGACGGCTCGGCCCGCGCGGAATTCGCGGTCGAGGGGGTGCGCTGCGCGGCCTGCATGAACGCCATCGAGCGCGGGCTCGCGCCCCTGCCGGGCGTGGCATCCGCCCGGCTGAACGTCTCGGACCGGCGCCTCGCCGTGACCTGGAGCCCGGAGGCGGAGCCCGACATCCCCGCCGTGCTCGCGGCGCTCGATGCGCTCGGCTACACCGCGCAGCCCTTCGCGCCCGGCGGGATCGCGGATGCGGAATCGGCCGAGACGCGGCGCCTGATCCGGGCTCTCGCGGTGGCGGGCTTCGCGTCGATGAACGTGATGCTGCTCGCCATCTCGGTCTGGGCCGGCAACGTCTCCGACATGGCGCCGGAGAACCGCGACCTCTTCCACTGGATCCAGGCCGTGATCGCCCTGCCGGCGGCCGCCTATGCCGGACGGCCCTTCTACGAGGGCGCGTTCCGCGGCCTGCGGGCCGGCCGCGTCACGATGGATTTCCCGATCACGCTCGGCGTCGTCCTGACCCTGGTGATGTCGGTGGTGGAAACGCTGTCGGGCGCCGCGCATGCCTATTTCGACGGCGCCGTGATGCTGCTGTTCTTCCTGCTGATCGGGCGGGTGCTCGACCAGACCATGCGGCGGCGGATGCGGGCCTGTGCGGAGAACCTCGCGGCGCTCCGCAGCGCGCGCGCGACGCTCGCCGAGCCCGAGGGCGGGCTGCGCGACGTGCCCCTCGCCGAGCTCGCGCCGGGCGCGCGCATCCTCGTCCGGCCCGGCGAGCGGGTGCCGGCCGACGGGCTCGTCGAGCATGGCGTGTCCGACCTCGACCAGAGTCTCGTGACCGGCGAGACCGCCGCCGTCACGGTCCGCGGCGGCGACCGCGTCTTCGCCGGCGCGCTCAACGGCAGCGGGGCGCTGACCATGCGGGTGACCGCGACGACCGGCGCCACGCTGCTCGACGAGGTCGAGGGCCTGATGCGGCGCGCCCTGGAGGCGCGCTCGCGGGCCCTCGTCCTCGCCGACAGGGCCACGCGCCTCTACGTCCCCCTCGTCCACGCGACCGCCGCCCTGACCCTCGTGGGCTGGCTCGCCGCGGGCGCCGGCTGGCACGCGGCGCTCCTCGACGCCGTCGCGGTGCTGATCGTGACCTGCCCCTGCGCCCTCGGTCTCGCCATCCCGGCCGTGCAGGTCGTGGCGGCCGGCGCGCTGTTCCGCGAGGGCGTGCTGCTCAACGACGGCGAGGCGCTGGAGCGGTTCGCCGCCATCGACACGGTCGTGTTCGACAAGACCGGCACGCTGACCCTGCCGGAGCCGGTCCTGGCGGCCGGGACCTTCGATCCCGGCGCGTTGGCGAACGCGGCCCGGCTCGCCCTGTCGAGCCGGCACCCGATGGCGGCGGCCCTGGCGGCGGCCGCCGGAGGCTCGGGACCGTTCCCCGGTGCCGAGGAGGCGGCCGGGCTCGGGGTGCGCGCCGTCGTGGACGGCGTCGAGCTGCGCCTGGGCTCGGCCCGCTTCTGCGGCGCCGAGGACCAGGCGGCCGCGGCGCTCGCCGCCGATCCGGAGGCTTCGGTGATCTGCTTCCGGGCCGGGGACGGGCCGCCGGCCGTCTTCCCGGTGCGCCAGGCGCTGAGGCCGGACGCGTGCGCGGTCGTGGCGGAGCTCGAACGGACGGGCCGCCGGGTGCTGGTCCTGTCCGGCGACCGCGCCCCCGCGGTCGCGGCGGTCGCCGGCCGGCTCGGGATCGCCGAGTGGGAGGCCGAGCTGACGCCCCAGGACAAGATCGCCCGCATCGAGGCGCTGCGGGCGGGCGGGCGGCACGTGCTGATGGTCGGCGACGGCCTCAACGACGCGCCGGCGCTCGCCGCCGCGCATGCCTCGCTCTCGCCGGTGACCGCCTCGCATGTGAGTCAGGCCGCCGCCGACGCCCTGTTCCTGGGCCGAAGCCTCGCCCCGGTCCTGTCGGTCCTGGCCGCGGGGCGGCGAGCCCGGCGGCTCATGCTGCAGAACCTGTGGTTCTCGGCAGCCTACAACGTGCTCGCGGTTCCTCTGGCGGCAGCCGGTCTCGTGACGCCGCTGATCGCGGCCCTCGCCATGTCGGGCTCGTCCGTCGTCGTCACGCTGAACGCCCTGCGGGCACGCCTCGATACGGCCCGGCCGCAGCCCGCGGACGGACCGGCCGTCGCAGCCACCGTCGCCGGAACCGCCTGAGGCCGCCATGACCGTCCTTCTCCTCGTCATCCCCATCGCGCTGGCGCTCGGCACGCTCGGCCTCGCCGCCTTCCTCTGGGCGCTCCGGACCGGGCAGTACGACGACATCGAGGGCGCCGAGTACCGCGTGCTCCACGACGATTGACCGGGGGCTCGGGCCGCAGGGAAAGGAGCGGAACCACCTTCGCCTCACCAAGGGGGAGGGTGTGCATCCGTTCGCCGCGTCTGTTCGGTGGCGGCGACCTGCCTCGCGCTCCTCGCCGCGGTGGCCGCGGTCCGGCGCCCCTTCGGTGCGGCGGGCATGCTCGCGGCCCCACGGGCGAATGCGTGGGGCGTGCGCCGCTCGGCCTGCGGGGCTCGCCGGGATGGGCCCGGTGAGCGACCCGGTTGGCTGCTGCTCTGGTTCTGCGGCCTGGACCGACCTGCCGTCAGGCGGCGCGGCTGTGCACGGCGGCGGACGTCCCGAGATGCGCGTCGAACGCGGCGGCGACGTTCCGCACGAAGGTCCTGGCCGCCTCCGGGATGACGAGGCGGTCGCCCTCCCGACGCACCAGCCCATCGGCGGCGAGCCTCGGGAGCCGTGGGAGCGTCGCGAGGAACGCGCCCGGATCGCGGCCATGGGCGCGGCAGATGCGCCCGACATCGACGGCGAAGTCGCACATGATCCGCTCGATCAGGTCGGCGCGCAGCCGGTCGTCCGGCGTCAGCGCGTACCCCTTCACCGTGGCGAGTTCGCCCCGCCCCACGCGCTCGGCATAGGCCCGCAGCCCCGGCGCGTTCTGGACGTAGCCCTGCGGAAGCCGCCCGATGGCCGAGGCGCCCAGTCCGACCAGGGCGTCGCTCGGGTCGGTCGTGTAGCCCTGGAAGTTCCGCCGCAGCCGGCCTTCCGCCTGCGCGGTCTCCAGCGGGTCGCCCGGCAGGGCATAGTGGTCGAGGCCGATCCGGCGGTACCCGGCGACGGCGAGCGTCGCCGCGATGGCCTCGGCCTGGGCGCGGCGCGCGCACCCGTCCGGCAGCGTGGCCTCGTCGATCTGGCGCTGGTGCTTCTTGAAGGCGGGCACGTGGGCGTAGCCGAACACCGCCAAGCGGTCGGGGCGCAGCTCCAGGCATTGCCGCACCGTCTCGACGCACGAATCCACCGTCTGGTGCGGCAGACCGTAGATCAGGTCGAGGTTGATCGCCCGCACGCCCGCGGCCCTGAGGCCCACGACCGCGGCGGCGGTGATGTCGAGGCCCTGCCGGCGACGGATCGCCTCCTGGACGAGCGGGTCGAAGCTCTGGACGCCCAGGCTCGCGCGCGTGACGCCGGCCCGGCCGAGTGCCCCGGTCATCGCGGGCACGAGCGTCCGCGGGTCGATCTCGACGGCGATCTCGGCGTCCGGATCGAAGGGGAAGCGCGCATGCAGGGCCGCGACGAGGCGGAGAAAGGCCTCCGGGGCCATGACGGTCGGGGTGCCGCCCCCGAAATGGACGTGGCGGACCAGGGGCACGTGCCCGAACCGGGCGGCGACCAGTCCGATCTCCCGTTCGAGAAGATTGATGTAGTCGGCGATGGGTGCGTCGTGCCGGGTGATGCTGGTGTGGCAGCCGCAATACCAGCACATCGACCGGCAGAACGGGACGTGCAGGTAGAGCGAGGCGGTGGCCGCGGCGGGCATCTCCGCCAACCATGACGCATGGCGGCCGGCATCGATGTCGGCGGTGAAGTGCGGGCTCGGCGGGTAGCTCGTGTAGCGGGGCAGCCGCTCCTCCCCGTAGCGCGCCCTCAGATCCTCCCGCATGCCCGCGCCTCTTCGAATTCACCGGCCCGCCTCCGGGGCCGGAGCCTCGGTCCGCGTTAGGCATCCGGGCATGGGCTCGCCTTGATGTGGCTCAAGGGCAGAGGAACGCCGGCAGGTCGCTCTCCAGCCCGATCCGCGACACGCCCGCGCCGGGCGGATGCCCGGCGGACACCAGGCCGAGGGCCGCTGGAGCCGGCTCGCGATCGCGATGGTCCAGGAGGAGCCAGGTTGTCGGGGCACGGTGGCCGGTCTGGCGAGGGCGCGGCGGCAGCCTCGGCCCTTGGGCAGGAACCGCCCTGCTACCGCGCGCCGGGCGCGGTCCCGTCAGCGATGGCCGCCTGCCCGCGCAGGAGCATGGCCTTGATCCGGTGATCGCGCATCATCCGGCGCAGGAGCCGCAGGGCCGGCAGCGCTCCGGTCGGGTCGAGACGGTGCGCCTTGTCGGACAGGCTATCGGCCACCGCCTCGTGGGTCTGTGCGCCCCAGAGGAGGTCCATCCGGGCCGTCGCGCCCGGCGAAGGCTCGGCCGAGCGCATCGGCGAAGGGAGGTTCGAACGGCCCATGACGGTTCTCGGGAGTGCTGGAATGCCGGGGGCGACGGACGGCGCTCGCGTCGGGTCCGCCTTCGGTCACGGGACCTGCCGCGTCCTGCCGCTGCTGGCGGGCGGCCGCGACCTCATCGGCCGACTCGTCCGGCGGCCGCTCACGTCGAGGCCCCACGGCACCGCCGTCACACCCGTTCGAGCGCGACGGCGGAACCGGTGCCGGAAGCGTCCACGGTCGCGGGACCCGGCCGCGATCCGGCAAGGTGCCCTGGCTGGCCGGTTCAGAACCGGTAGGTGAGGCCGGCGCCGACGATCCACGGGTCGATATCGACGCGGCCACGGATCACGCCGGCATTCAGCTTCACCTTGGTGTCGAGGATGAGCTTCTTCACGTCGACGTTCACGCCCCAATGCTCGTCGAGCATGTAGTCGAAGCCTGCCTGCAGGGCGGGCGCGAAGCTGTTCGACAGGCGGAAGCCCGTGAAGCCGCCCCGCTCGTGCTCGCCGAAGAAGATCGAGTAGTTCACGCCCGCGCCGATATAGGGCTTGAGCGGGCCGAAGCCGTCGAAATGGTACTGGAGGGTCAGCGTAGGCGGCAGGATCCACGTGCTGCCGATGCGCGTGCCCGCCAGGGCGCCGGCCCCCTGGATGCCGTGCCGCGTCACGCCGAGGATCACCTCCGCGGCGATGTTCTTGGTGAAGAAATACGAGATATCGAGTTCGGGGATGGCCGAGTCGGTGATGGCGACCCCGGCGCCGGCCAGCGGCGCGCCCGCAGCCGAGAGGCGCGCACCCGGGTCCGGCAGGACGCCGAGGGCGCGCACGCGCACCAGCCAGGGGGACCAAGTGGCGAGGACGGGGGCCGGGGCCGACGGCGCCGCGAAGGTCGGGAGGTCGGCGGCGCGGGCGCCTGGAGAGGTGCAAGCCAGAACGGCAGCTGTTGCGGCGAGGAGGGTCTTCTTGCGCATGAGTCCGATCGAATCCGGAGAAAGGCCGCGTTCGGCCGCGCGTCCACTTTTTCATCGCAGCGCCCGCCGTCCTTGATCGGGATCAAACGGCCCAGCTTGCGCTGGCCTGCGCGACCGGACCCCTCACGGCCGGCGTGAGGCCGGGCCGGCCGGGCCGGTGGCGTGGCCACGACAACCGCCTCGGCATCCTCCGGGGCAGGCGAACGGCAGGGCGCTTCGACGTCCCGCTCCCGGGCGCGGGACAGAGGACGATGCGTCCGGCATGCGGGTTTCGGCGCCGACTGGGGTGCTGTCCGACGCGGTGCCCTGCGGCGCTCGCCCGGGTGAGCCGATCGATTTTGCGCTGGATCAAGGATCATCCGCGCCGGGTCGGCGAAGCGAGCCTCGACGGGTCTTTCATCCCGAACCGGAGCCGCTCAATGTCCATCGCCAGCATCATGGTCGCCCTCGATACCGGCGAGGCGGCTACCCGACGCGTCCGCCTCGCGGCGGACCTCGCGCGTCGGTTCGAGGCCAGCCTTACCGGCGTCGCCGCCCGCAAGCTCCCGCCCAACGGGCCGACCGCAGACATCGCGGCGGTGCAGGCCTTCTACGACGAGGAGCAGGCCGGACTGGCCGAGGACCTCGCGGAGGTCGAGGAAGACTTCAGGGCGAACGCCGGAACCGACATCCGCACCAGTTGGCGGCAAGCGGAGGCCGCGCCGGAGGTTTTCCTCGTCCGGCAGGCGCGCGGCGCCGACCTGATCGTGGCCGGGCGCGACATCCCGCGGGAGGAGCGGAACGCGATGGTCCCCGACCCGGGCACGGTGCTGATGGAAGCCGGGCGTCCCGTGCTGGTGGTGCCCCCGGGCGTCGAGCGCCTCCACGCCGCCCGCATCGTCGTCGCCTGGAAGGACGCGCCCGAAGCACGCCGCGCCGTCACGGCCGCCCTCCCGTTCGTCGCACGAGCCGACAAGGTCTTCGTCGCGACGGCCGGCCGCGACGCCCGCTTCGAGGGGGCCGAGGAAGTCTCCGACCTGCTATGCCGCCATGGCGCGCACGTCACCACGAACCTGCTGGACGCGCCGGCCGGCGAGGTCGCGGACGCGATCCTGCGCTTCGCGACGCGCGAGGATGCCGACCTCGTGGTGATGGGCGGGTACGGCCATTCGCGATTGCGGGAATGGCTGTTCGGCGGCGTGACCCGGGACATGCTGCGGACCTCGCCGCTCTGCTGCCTGATGAGCCATTGATGGGCGTGGCACCCGCTTCCGTGGCGTCGGCGGTCCTGCTGGGCCGCGCGGCGCCTGCCGCCGCCTGGAACGCCAGGGCCGAGCGCGGCCGGACCCTGGCGCGTGCGGAATGCGCCCGCTGTCGCGCCGGCGGCCGGACGGGAGCGAGCCCGCTCCGGCAGGCCCCGCCGTTCCGCACCCTCCACGAGCGCTATCCGGTCGATGCCCTCGCGGAGGCGCTCACCGAGGGCCTCCGTGCGGGCCATCCGTCGATGCCCGAATTCCGCTTCGATCCGGATCAGGCCGAGGCGCTGATCGCCTCTCTCAAGACGCGCGGGCGATACGGTGGCCTCAACAGGTCGCCATCCGTTCGAGCCGCGGGAGGTCGAGCAGGCGCACGCCGCCGGGAACGAGCAGGATGGCATGCGCCCGGTCGAGCCGGTTCAGCATGCGGCTGACGGTCTCGATGGTCAGCCCGAGGTGGTCGGCCATGTCCTGACGGCCCATCGGCAGCTCCACCGTGACGGAGGCGTGGCCGGTGCGGGCGTATCGCTCCCGCAGCGAGAGCAGGAAGGCAGCGACCTTCTCCTCGGCCGTGCGGCGCCCGAGCAGCAGCATCTGCTCCTGCGCGAGGGTCAACTCGTAGCCGGCGCGCTCATGCAGGCTCTTGAGCAGGTGCGGCTTGGCCTCGACCACGGCGGCGAAATCCTCCCGGCCGAAGCGGCAGGTCGTCACCGGCCCGAGCGCCTCCGCCGAGACGGAGTAGCGTTCCTGCAGGGCGAGGCCGAGGAAGTCGCCCGGCAGCGCGAACCCCATGATCTGGCGCCGCCCATCAGGGAGCAGGCGGCTGAGGCGCAGCACGCCCGCGATGACGTTGAAGACCGAGCCCGCATGCTCGCCCTGGCCGAACAGGGTCTGACCCTTCTCGAGGATCAGGTGCTGGCTCAGCGCCTCCAGCTCCTCCAGCTCGGCCAGCGCCAGCACCGAGCAGACGCTGATCAGGCGCACCTTGCAATCGGCGCAGCCATTCTCCGAGCGCCCATGGTGACAGGCGTGAGGGACCCTCTCGCACGATCCTGTATCGATCAGCATGTCGCCTCCCGAAGCGGGCGGGAGCCTGGGCCGATCGCGACCGCCCCCGTCCCGGTCAGGTTGCGGCGCCGGAAGGGTCTTGCATTGATTCAGCGCAAGGGAGGCGCGGAAAGGAACGGTGCCGCGCCGTCCGCTGCGACGCCCCATGGAGCCAGGGCGACCATGCCGGGGCGCCCCCTGATCTGGACCGCGGTCCGGCCGGAGCGCCGGCGTCTTTGCGCTGGATCAAGGCCGCGCCCCCGGGCCTTCGATAGGCCTCGGCCGTCGAAGCCAGCGGAGGCGTGGGATGCGCAAGTACCTCGTCACCTTCAACAAGACCGTTCCCGACGACACCGGCCATGACCATCGCGTCGTGCAGCGGCAGATGGTCGTCACCGCCCGCTCGGAAATCTCCGCCGCCTACGCGGCCAAGGCGACGTTCCAGAAGGTCGCCGGCGTGATCGACTGGCGGCTGCGGGCCGATACCTGCGAGGTCGTCGAATGTCCCGAACTGGCTGCCTGAAGAGACCGCGATCAGCCACGAGCGCACCGAACCCGGGCGCCGGAAAGGGCGGCCGAGGCCGTGGCCGGATCCGGCCCTGTGACAGCCCGGGCCCGAGGTTTGGCGACCGCAGTGGCTGGAAGCCCTCTGCCGGCCCCGACGGCGATCACCCGGCCCTGGTCCCGCAGGTCGCGCGCTTGCCGGGCTCGGCGGTGAACGCGCCTACGGCCCCGAACGTCGCCGCGCTGGCGCAGCCCCCTAGGCCGGGGCGTCCGCCGGGAGCCCCGGCTCGATGCCGAGCAGGGCCGCGAGATCCTGGCCGGCGCTCGGCTCCAGCAGATCGGCCAGGGTGTGGCGGTCGAGCACGGCCAGGAACGCGGCGAGCGCCTCGCCCAGCACCCCCTTGAGCCGGCAGGCGGGCGTGATGGCGCAACGCTCGCCGGCGAAGCACGGGACGAGCGCGAGATCCTCCTCGGTCGCGCGCACGACGTCGCCGATGCGGATCTCCGCCGCCGGCCGGGCCAGCCGCAGGCCACCGCCCCTGCCGCGGGTCGTCCGGACCAGCCCCATCCGGCCGAGTTGGTGCACGACCTTCACGAGGTGATTCTCGGAGATGCCGTAGGCCGCCGCGATCTCCGCGATGGAGCCCTGCCGCGGCTCCTTCGCGCCCAGATGGATCAGGGTGCGCAAGGCGTAGTCGGTGAAGCGGGTCAGACGCATGTCAATTCCGTAGCACCCCTTAAGGTATATTTCTGTTGTACCTTTTGAAAGGCTCGGCCATAAGGTGTGCGTTCGATACACCTTATGGCCGGCCATGCCCGCACCACTCAGCCCCGCCACCATCGCCCTGATCAAGGCCACCGTCCCGGCGCTGGAGGCGCACGGCCTGGCCATCACCAAGCGCATGTACGAGCGCCTCTTCGAGAATGCCGAGATGCGCGACCTCTTCAATCAGTCGCACCATGGCGAGATCGGCTCGCAGCCGAAGGCCCTCGCCCAGGCCGTGCTGGCCTACGCCCGCAACATCGACAACCTGGGCGCCCTCGGAGGGGCGGTCGAGCGCATCGCGCAGAAGCACGTGGCGCTCAACATCCTGCCCGAGCACTACCCCTACGTGGCCGACGCGCTGCTCGGCGCCATCGGCGACATCCTCGGCGCCGCGGCGACACCCGAGATCTGTGCGGCCTGGGGCGAGGCGTACTGGTTCCTCGCCGAGATCCTGGTCGGGCGCGAGGCCGCCATCTACCGCGACCTCGCGGCCAAGCCCGGCGGCTGGAACGGGTGGCGTGATTTCCGCGTCGAGGCGGTGACGCAGGAGAGCGAGACGATCCGCTCCTTCATGCTGGTCCCGGTCGACGGCGGCCCGGTCCTGCGCCACGAGCCGGGCCAGTATCTGGGCTTCCTGTTCGACCTGCCCGGCCACGGGGTGCTGAAGCGCAACTACTCGATCTCGTGCGCGCCGAACGACCGCGCCTACCGCATCACGGTCAAGCGCGAGGCCCATCCGGGCGTACCGGCCGGCATCGTCTCGAACTGGCTGCACGACCACGCCGGGTCCGGGACGGTCCTGCGCGCGGCGCCGCCTGCGGGCGACTTCTTCCTCGACCGGACGTCCGACGCCCCGGTGGTGCTGGTCAGCGGGGGCGTCGGGCTCACGCCGATGGCGAGCATGCTCGCCGCCATCGAGGCGGAGGCGCCCGAGCGCCCGACCTGGTACGTCCACGGGGCGCTGAACGGCCGGGTGCACGCGATGCGCGCCGCCGCATCGGCCGCGGCCGCGGCCAACCCGAACATCCGGGTGCGGACGTTCTACGCCGAGCCGGGGGCGCAGGACCGGCAGGGCGAGCACTACGACGAAGCGGGGCTGATCACGGCCGGCTGGCTCGTCGCGAACACGCCGCACGCCACGGCGACCTACTATCTGTGCGGGCCAAAACCCTTCCTGGCGTCGCTCGTGAACGGCCTGCGGCGGGCCGGCATCCCGGACGAGCGGGTGCGCTTCGAGTTCTTCGGACCGGCGGACGAGCTGGCCGGGGACGACGCGAAGCTCGCCGCCTGATCCCGACGGGGCCGCCCGCGCAGGCGGTTGCGTCGGCGCGGGCATGGCTCCGGGGCGGGTTCGGGTCCCTATCCCAGCCCTTTCAAGGTGTTTGCCGGATCATCAGGACATCGGCCAAGCGCGCTCTCCTCCCCTGGCCCCTCCCCGCAGGCTTGCGGATTCACACATCTCCCTTGGAAAGGCGAAGGCGGCTCCGCGCCTGTTTTCCAACGGGGATGTGTGAATCCGCAAGCCCCGCAAGGGAGAACGGAAAAGGCGGCGCTCTTTCAGTCCGTCAGGGCCACGGATCGCGATCCTCTCAGCCAGCCCAAACACCTTGAAAGGGTGGATCCCTATCCCTTCACCCGCCCGATCAGGTCCAGCATCTGCCGTCCCGCATCGTCCGGGACCGGCGGGTCGATCAGGGGATCGGGCATCGCCGCCTGCGCGAGCCGGGCGCGGTCGTGGATGGCGACCTCCTGCCCGTCGACCGCGATCCCCGACTTCGTGAGGGCGTTCAGGGCGCGCGAGAACGATTCCCGCGTCATGTCGAGCTCGGATGCAATGACGTGCTTCTCGTAGGGCAGCAGCGCGCGGCCGGGCGTGCCCTGGCGCTCCGACAGGACCAGCAGGTAGCAGCCCACCCGTTCGGCCGCCGAACGCAGCTTCAGGTTCTTGGTCTGCCGCACCATGCGTCGGAACTGCTCCGCCAGCGTCCCGAGGACGGATCGGGCGAGGTGCGGGTCCCGGTCGATGGCGTCGCGGAAGGGGTCGGCCTGCACGAGGAGGAAGCGCGAGGGTTCGGGCACGCGCGCCTGCATCGGGTAGGGCGAGCCGGTCAGGACGGCGGCCGGGATGAGCAGGTCGGGCGCGCGCACGACCTCGATCAGCACCTCGCGCCCGTCCGCGGAACGGCCGAAGAGCTGGACCGAGCCCGAGATCAGGATGACCTGGAAGTTCGGGACCTCGCCCTGCTCGAACAGGACCGTCCCGGCCGGCAGCGCGTGCTCCATCGTGTGCCGCGACAGCGGGCCGGGCCGGCCGTCGGCAGGACCGTGACCGCCGTCACGAAGCTTGGCAACCTTCAACCGGGATGTGGCTGCGCTCATGCGTCGAGCATTCCGGGCCGCCCCGCGCGGCGCATTGATCTGCATCAAGGGCGAACCGCCGCGCGGGCCTTCTCCCGGCTCAACCCGGACTTTGCGCTGGATCAATTACGGCCCCGCCCGGCATCACAGAAGGTTGCGCCGCACGTCCTGCCCGCCCCGGAAGCCGGCGCCATGATCGACTTGACCTCCGTCACGTCCTGCGACCGGCGCCGCGTGGCTCTCGGCCCGCCCGCCGGCGTGCCGGCCGCGTAAAGCCCGCCGGCCCGGCGAGGACGAACCGGGCCGCCCCTTTTCCGAACCCGAGAGGCAACGACCATGACCGTCGGCACGCAACCCCTCGCGCCCGCTCGCCCAGCGGGCGGGACCTGGCTCTCCCGCTGGGAACCCGAGAACCCGGCCTTCTGGGCCAAGGAGGGGGCGCGCCTCGCCTGGCGCACCCTCGGGATCACCACCGCCAACCTGACCATGTCGTTCATCGTCTGGTTCATGGTCTCGGCTCTGGTGGTCGCGCTGCCGGCGGTCGGGTTCAAGCTCACGACCGGGCAGCTCTTCTGGCTCGCCGCCATGCCGGGCCTTGCCGGCGGCAGCCTGCGCCTCGTGCACATGTTCCTGACGCCGATGTCCGGCACCCGGCACGTCGTGACCCTGTCGAGCCTGTCGCTGCTGGTGCCGGCGATCGGCTGGTTCTACGCCGTCCAGGATCCGACGACGCCCTTCTGGGCACTCCTCGTGCTGGCATTCCTGGCCGGGCTCGGCGGCGGCAACTTCTCGTCGTTCATGCCCTCCACCAGCCTGTTCTTCCCCAAGCGGCTGCAGGGCACGGCGCTCGCCATCCAGGCCGGAATCGGCAATTTCGGCGTCTCCGTCGTCCAGTTCCTGACGCCCTGGGTGATCGGCTTCGCCCTGGCGGGAGGCGCGCTGCTCGGCGAATCGCAGACCATGACCAAGGGCGCCATCGCCCGGCAGGTCTGGCTGCACAACGCCGCCGCGGTCTACATCCCGTTCGTCGTGCTCTTCGCCCTGGCCGCCTGGGTCGGGCTGCGCAGCGTGCCCGTGACGGCCAACATGCGCGAGCAGATGGACATCTAACGACCGGCGGGACAGGCCCGGCCCCGCGCGACCTCACGCCGGTGGGCACCGAGGCGGCCTGCGGGCGGATGATGCCGGGCTTCGGCGAAGTGCTGCGCCTGCGGAGCCTGGAGCAGGTGCCGACCGCCATCCTGTCGCGGCAGACGGCCGGCATCCGGGGCAAGGCCCTGGTGGTCAACCTGCCGGGCCGCCCCTCCTCGATCCGCGTGTCGCTGCCGGCGGTGATGCCGGCCGTACCCTACTGCCTGGAATTGATCGGGGCCGCACGGATCGAGACCGACCCGTCCATCCTGCCGGCCTTCCGGCCCGCCGGCGCTTAGCGCACCCCACCACCCCCGATCGTCGGGCGTTCTTCCTCCGGGATCGACGGCGTCGCGGACGCGTTGGCCCGGGACGGACGCGATGCGCCCGAAGGGGCTTGCGCACGGCACCCGAAGGCCGCCGGGTTCCGATGCTCAAGGAGCGACCACGACACCACGGCCGAGACGGTGTTGTCCGGCGTGCGGTGGACGGCGCCGCCTATCCGCCGCACGATCGCCGGCTTGCCCGGTTTGACGCCGAGCCAAGCGTCTCGTCCGCTCCCCCGGTCCGCCCCGATGGCGGGAATCGGCGGCGTGCGCCGGGAGCGAAAGCTGCCGAAGGCGACCTCCGGGATCGGGCAGTTGCGACCGAACTCAGGCGTCGAGGCGTCGGAGCGTCGCCTTGTCGCGCAGCACCACCATGCGCCGATTGGTCGGCAATTCGATGATTCCGGCCCGCTCCAGTTGGGTGAGCGAGCGCGACACGCTCTCGACGGTCAGTCCGAGGTGGTCGGCGATGTCGCCCCGCGACATCGGAAGCTCCACGGCGGTGGCGGATCGGGTCCGTTCCGCGAGTCCGAGCAGGAAGCTCGCGATCCGCTCCTTCGCCGACTTCCGGCCGAGCAGAATCATGTGCTCCTGCGCCCGGTCCAGCGCCCCCATCATGGCGGCGACGACCTCGCGGGCCAGGGCGCCCCCGTCCCGCGCCAGCGCCTCCCGGTCGCTCCGGCGATGGACCGCCAAGGTCGTCTCGGTGACGGCCTCGGCGCCGAACCGGTGCTCCTCACCGGCCTCGACGCCGAAGATGTCGCCGGGAAGGTGGAAACCGGCGATCTGACGGCGCCCGTCGTCGAGGAGCTTGTAGGTCCGGACCGCCCCCGACACGACCTTGTAGAAGTGCGCCGCGCGATCGCCTTCGGCGTAGATCTCCTCGTCGGCTTCGAAGCGGCGGCGGGAGCCGACGCCGGCCTCCTGCCGCGGCCCGAGATGGGGCGCGGAACCGGCGTTGAGGAGCGGGGCGAGGCCGGCGGTGGCGAGTGCGAATTGCATGGGGCCCTCGACGCGATTGCGTGTCGGGATGAGGGCTACGCCTCCGCTGGCCCGGGCGAAATTCCGGCCCTTCTCTTAAGGGGTTCTACGTAGCCCCGCCGGCATGACCTCGGGACGGGGCTTCGAGCGCGTCGTGGATGCCGGCGAGCAGGGAGCCGTCGATCAGGGGCTTCTCCAGGACCAAGTGGAATCCGGCCCCGACCGCGCGCTGCCGCAACTCCTCGGTGACCCGACCCGAGATCAGGATGGCGGGCAGGCCCACATGGTGGCCGCGCAGCCGCCCGACGAGCTCGACCCCGTTCATGCCCGGCATCTGGTAGTCGACGACGAGGCAGCCGGTGCCCGGCAGCCCGTCTTCCCGCAGCAGGTGCTCGGCGTCCTCGTAGAGCCGGACGTCGAGCCCTTCGAGTTCCAGCGCGAATTTGAGCGAGTGGCGGACGGCCTCGTCATCATCGACGACGAGGACCGGACCGGAAGGGGGAAGCATGGCACATCCGGAACCAGGGACCGTCCTCTCATGAGCCGCGGGCGGCTTGCGCGCCTTGATCTGGCTCAACAGCAATCGAACCGCCCTATACGCGAAGGACACGGCCATAAGTGGTCGGCCCTCAACCCAAAGCAAGGGCCGGCATGTCCTTCTCGTCTTCGGTCAAGACATTGCTGGTATGTGGGATATCTCGCAGGGACAACATCCCGAGGATCGCGCCGCCCCGCGTGACGGGCAGGTGGCGGAAGCCGCCCGCCGACATGGTTCGGACCGCCGTCGCGATGTCGGCATCCGCGGCGATCGTCAGGGGCTCGTGCGTCATGACCTCGCGGACGAGGGTCAGCATCGGGTCACGGTGTCCCGCGACGACGCGGACGGCGACGTCGCGCTCGCTCAGGATGCCGACGAGCTTCGCGTCGTCGAGGACGGCGAGCGCTCCGATGCCGTGCTCCCGCATCCGGTGGCAGGCCGCCGCGACCGTGAAGCGGCCGGTCACCGCGACCAACGGTTCGCCCGACAGCAGGTCCCCGACGGTTCTCGGTATCATGCCGCGCCCTCCGCCTCTCCGACGCGACGGCGGGTGTTCGGCCCTGGATCGACCGCCGCGTCGTCACCCACCGGTATCCGCGCAAGCGTTGCCCGCCCTTGAACTGGATCAAGGAAGCGCGACCGCAACGGTCCCGGCGCGCGCCGAGCTGGGAGCGGAGGCCGGGACGCGTCACGGACCGCCGGGCAAGTGCCCGGCGACGAGGGCCGCGCGAACGAGTTCGGAGAGGCTGCCGGCCTGCAGCTTGGACATGACGTTGGCCCGGTAGATCTCGACCGTCCGCGGGCTGATGCCGAGGTCGAGGCCGATGACCTTGTTGGCCTTGCCGGCGACCAGTCCGTCCAGCACCTGGCGCTCACGCTCCGTCAGGGCCGACATGCGCGCTCGCACCGCCGCCATCTCCCCGGCGCGGGCGGCGCCCTGCTCGGCCTGCGCCAGGGCGGCGCGGACGGTGGAAAGCAGCACCTCGTCATCGAACGGCTTCTCGATGAAGTCCTGGGCTCCTTCGCGCATGGCCTCGACGGCGAGGGGCACGTCGGCGTGCCCGGTCATCACGATGACCGGCGCGGGACTGCCTCTGCGCTTGAGCCGGCGCAGCAACTCGATGCCGTCGAGGTCGGGCATGCGCACGTCGGTCAGCACGCAACCCGAGACCTCGGTGACGCTCTCCAGAAAGGCGACGGCCGAGGCGTGCACCCGCACCGCGAGCCCGTCGGTGGCGAGCAGGAAGGCCAGGGCGCGGCGCACCGCGTCGTCATCGTCCACGACGTGCACCACCGGCTGATCAGACATGGTCCATCTCCTTCCGGTCGACCGCCCGCAGGGTGAACCGAAACTCGGTGCCGCAAACCGGGCCGGGGCCCGCCGAGATCCTGCCACCATGCGCCTCGACGATGGTGCGGCAGATCGACAGGCCGACGCCCATCCCGTTCGCCTTCGTCGTCACGAAGGGCTGGAAGAGCTGCGCGGCGATGTCCGGTGAGATGCCCGTCCCGGTATCCGACACGCGGATTTCGACCAGGCCCTCGGCCGGCAGGGCTCGCGTCGCGACCACCAATTCGCGCCGCGGCGCGTCCTGCATGGCCTCGATGGCGTTGCGGATGAGGTTGAGCAGCACCTGCTGCACCTGAATGCGGTCGGCCAGGACCAGGGGCGCGGCCGGGTCGAGGGCGAAGGTGACGTGCACACCCTTCTCCCGGGCGCCGACCAGCGCCAGCGCGCTCGCCTCCTCGACCAGCTGAGGCAATCCCTCGATGTGCCGCTCGCATTCGCCGCGGGTCACGAACTCGCGCAGGCGCCGGATGACCTGCCCGGCCCGCAGCGCCTGCTCGGCCGCCTCGTTCACGGCATCCGAGAGCAGGGCCACATCGGGACCATCCATGCGGCTCAGGAGCCGGCGGCAGCCCTTCAGGTAGCTCGCGATGGCGGTGAGCGGCTGGTTGATCTCGTGGGCGAGCGTCGAGGCCATCTCGCCCAGCGCGGTGAACCGCGACATGTGCACCAGTTCGGACTGGAGTTGCTGCAGGCGCGTCTCGGTCTGGTTGCGCTCGGTCAGGTCGCGGATGAAGCCGGTGAAGTAGCGCTCGCCGCCCGAGCGCATCTCACCGACCGAGAGTTCCATCGGGAAGGTCGAGCCGTCCTTGCGCTGGCCGACGACGACGCGGCCGATGCCGATGATGCGCCGCTCGCCGGTGGAGAGGTAGCGGGCCATGTAGGTGTCGTGCTGGCTCCGGTAGGGCTCGGGCATCAGCAGGCTGATGTTGCGGCCCTGCACCTCGGCCTCCGCGTAGCCGAACTGGCGCATGGCGGCGACGCTGAACGACTTGATCCGGGCCTGCTCGTCGATGACGACCATGGCGTCGGGCACGGTCTCCAGGATCGAGCGCAGGTGGGCCTCGCGCGCGCGCAGCCCCTCGTCGGCCTGCAGCTGCTCGTGGATGCTCGTGACCACGCCCCAGTGGCCGCACGGCCTCCCGTCCGGGCCGACACGCACCGTCCCGCGCGAGCGCAGCCAGTGGGCATGCCCGTCCGGGCGCATGACGCGGTAATCGACCTCGTAGCTCCCGCCATGCTCCAATGCGTGACGGATGGCGGCGGCCCTGGCTTCCCGGTCGTCGGGATGCACGAGGGCCTGGGTCGCCGCGAAACTGGTCAGGTCTTCTTCCGGCACGCCGAACAACCGGGCGCAGGTCTGCGAGACCGTAATGCGCCCGGTCGGGATGTCGAGCACCCAGGTGCAGATGCCCGCCTCGTCGAGGATGTTCCGCAGGTCCTCGGCGCTCAGCGGGATGCCGACAGCTGGGCCGGCTGATCCTTCTTCCGTCGTGCCGCCCGGTGGCGGGGTCGCATGCACCATCGTCACAAGGCTCCGTCTCGCGAGGTCGAGGCGGTGCCCCGGAATGGGCGCCCCCGAGTCGCGGCTTCCCATCCCCCGCGCTGCCCGTGTTGCCAGGCCGTCATCCGGTTCCATGTCGGCCCGGCCGGATCGACAAGCCAAGCCCATTCCCGCTCCGCATCGCGGGCTTCCGCGCACAACACAGCGAGACCTTGTCTGCGAAGCCGCACCGCGGCGCACGTCTTTGATCCGTCCTAGATCCGTTCCCGGGAGCATTGCAATGCGCTGACGGTTTTACCGTTGACGGGTAAAGGTGCCGCAAGGCGGAGCGGCCCTCGGAGCGGCTGGAAGTCTCGCTGCACCTGCATGTCGCAAAGGTTCGGCCCGTCCACCTTGCGGTTGCGTGCCCAATCGGAAGACTATCGGGTTTGGCACGCGGGCAAGGGCAGGCCGGCGTACCGGCGGAGGTGATCTGGATGCCCGTGCCGTTGCCGGGATTGATGTACGGGCACTTGGCGTTGAGCACGTTGGTCAGGTTGAGCTTGAACGTGCCGTCCTGTGCCCCCGGTATCCCGTCGAGAAACGCCGTACCCTTGAGCTTTTAGCCGAGGCCGGGATCGACCGTCGTGTAGCCTGGCAGGCCGATATCGTTGGTGGGCGTCGCGAAGACCGAACCGATGGACTTCGCCCGGGCGAAAGCAGAGAGCGGCCCGTCCTCGTCCGGCAGCGTCGCGCCGGTGATGTACGCTGGCGCGTTGAAGTACTGCTTGCCCTTGGCGCTGATCGAGGCCTCGGGGGCGAGGCAGGGCTGCACGGTGCATCTCGGCGGCGGCCGCCAGGGCGCCGACCGTCTGGCGCCTGCGGCAACGGTCGATGTCGACGCGGCCAACGTCGAGGTCTCGACCGGGCGGCGCTTCCCCTACCGTTTCGGCGGGCAGAACGTCTCGTCCTGCCACGCCCCACCGCCCGGCTGCACCGCCGTGAAGCAGGCTCCCTCCGGCCGCCGGCCGTCCGGGAGGAGATCGTTTGCCGGCCCGTGCACGATCTCCTCCCGCACGAAGCCTTCCGTCTTCCCGTAGACGACGCGGCACCAGCCCGCCTGACACGATCGGACATCGAGGGGCGTCTCGCGTTCGACCTCGTCGAGCACGGGGGCGCTGCTGCGGGGGGCCGCGTAGAAATACGTGTCCCAGCGGGCCGGCTCCGACGCGTCTGACGCCGGCGCCGCCGCGCCGCAGAGCAGGCCGGCCGTCAGGGCCACCGCCGACATCCGTCCCATCGACCCGTTTTCCCGCTGGCGCCGATCCCGTCGGCATGCCGCACCGTACCGCGTCACTCATCCCGCAGACTTGATAAATGTCATACCAAACTGACAGAAGAGGTGTCATTTTTTGATGACACAGGGCATGACAGGGGCCACAGGCATGGCGATGCTCTCGTTCGAGCGGAAATACCGGATCGCCGGCGGCACGCTGGTGGGCGGGAGCCTGTTCGATTTCTGGGTCGGGCCGTTCTACGTCGGCTTCTTCGGCGTCACGGCGGCGGTCTTCGCCCTGCTCGGCACGCTGCTCATCGTCTACGGCGCCGCCATCGGCCCGACCTGGGCGCTGTTCCAGATCAGCATCGATCCGCCGCCCATCGCCGACGGGCTGGCCTTCGCGCCGCTCAAGCGGGGCGGTCTCTGGCAGATCATCACGGTCTGCGCGCTGGGCGCCTTCGTCTCCTGGGCACTGCGGCAGGTGGAGATCTGCCGCAAGCTCGGCATGGGCTACCACGTGCCGGTGGCGTTCTCCTTCGCGATCCTCGCCTACGCCTCGCTCAACGTGGTGCGGCCGATCCTGCTCGGAGCCTGGGGCTACGGCTTCCCCTACGGCATCATGAGCCACCTCGATTGGGTATCGAACGTCGGCTACCAGCACCTGCACTTCCACTACAATCCCGCGCACATGATCGCGGTGACGTGCTTCTTCACCACGACCTTCGCGCTCGGCCTCCATGCCGGCGAGATCCTGGCGGCGGCCAATCCCGGCAAGGGCAAGCCGGTGAAGTACGACGAATACGAGAGCGCCTATTTCCGCGACACGATCATGTATTCGATCGGCGAGATCGGCATTCACAGGCTCGGATACTTTCTCGCCCTGAATGCGGGACTGTGGAGCGCAATCTGCATCATCATCTCCGGCCCGTTCTGGACCCAGGGCTGGCCCTACTGGTGGGACTGGTACCTGAACCTCCCGGTCTGGAGCACGGGCGGCAAGATCTAGCCGCCCCGTCCCCGCCCCCCACCGCCCCTGCCGACGCCATCCCTTCGGAGATCACGCGGATGCCGCAGTTCCACACCCTGTGGACGCATATCGAGCTGCGCGGACCCGACGAGGACGGGCCGCCGCTGCAGATCGGCTCGCCCGGCCGGATCGGGAAACCGTTCCACTCGCAGTGGCTCGGGCGCATCGGCGAGATGCAGGTTCTGCCGACCCATCTCGGGCCGACCGGCGTGGCCTCCCTGCTCTGCGGCTTCATCGCCATCGAGATCATCGGCCTGAACATGCTGGCCTCGGTGGACTGGAACCCGGTGCGGTTCATCCGCCTGCTGCCGTTCCTGTCGCTCGATCCGCCCCCGGCGAAGTACGGCCTCGACCCGTTCCCGCCGCTGCGGGAGGGCGGCTGGTGGCTGATGGCGGGGTTCTTCCTCACCGCGGCGATCCTGCTGTGGTGGGTGAAGATGTATCGGCGCGCCCGGGCGCTCGGCATGGGCACCCATATCCCGTGGTGCTTCGCCAGCGCGATCTGGCTCTACCTCGTGCTGGGCTTCATCCGCCCCATCGCCATGGGCTCGTGGTCGGAGGCGGTGCCGTTCGGGGTGATCCCGCACCTGAACTGGACCGCGACCTTCTCGGTCCGCTACGGCAACATCTTCTACAACCCGTTCCACATGCTCTCGATCTCGTTCCTCTACGGGTCGACCATGCTGTTCGCCATGCATGCCGGGACGATCCTGGCGGTGACGCCGCTCGGCGGCGAGCGCGAGACCCACCAGATCACCGACCGGGGCACGGCCGCCGAGCGCGCGGCCCTGTTCTGGCGCTGGACCATGGGATTCAACTCGAACTACGAGTCGATCCACCGCTGGCTCTACTGGTTCGCCACCCTCGTCACCCTGACCGGCGGCATCGGCATCCTCGCCACGGGCACCCTCGTCGACAACTGGTACCTCTGGGGCGTCAAGAACGGGCTCGCCCCGCAATACCGGCAGGCGCCGAACCTCCCCGCCGCCCCGCCGGCGAAGGCGCTCAAGGCCATGCAGGACAAGGTGCTCGGGCGATGAGGATCGGCCCCCCCATCCTGGCGGTCGGCCTCGTCTGCGCCGGCCTGTTCACCCTGTTCGTGCCGACCTGGAACCTGCCGATGCAGGGCACGCAGCTCGGCCCGAACGGCCCCTCCCTCGTGCAGTACGCCCCCACCGGCAGCCCGCTGTTCCAGACCCGGAACGGGCCGCCGCCGGCCAACCCGCCGCTGATCGAGGACACCCGCAAGGCGACGGACGCCTACAAGAACGTCACCGTGCTCACCGACCTGGATGCCGGTGCGTTCATGCGGTTGCAGCAGGCGATCACCAACTGGGTCGCCCCGCAGCAGGGCTGCGATTTCTGCCACGCGGGGGCCGATTTCGCCTCGGACGAGAAGCCGACCAAGGCGGCCGCCCGAGACATGATCAAGATGGTCCGCCACCTCAACGCGGACTGGACGGAGCATCTCGGCGCCGCCGGCGTGACCTGCTGGTCCTGCCACCGGGGCCAGCCGGTGCCGGCGGAGATCTGGTTCTCGCGGCCCCCCCACCCGCAGGGCGCGCATATGGACAAGCCGGAGAACTGGAACGAGTCCGGCGACAGCGTGCGCCAGTTCTTCCCGAATGCCGGCTACGAGCTCTATCTGCTCCAGGAGACGCCGGGCCTCGCCCAATCCTACACGGCGCTGCCCAACGGGCAGGTGGCCGACCAGGTCGTGGTGAAGCGGCTCTACGAGGTGATGATGCAGATGTCCGCCGGCCTGGGCGTGAACTGCACCTCCTGTCACAACTCCCGTGCCTTCTACGATTGGGGCCAGAGCCTGCCCGCCCGCTGGACCGGCTATTCCGGCCTTCAGATGGTCCGCGACCTCAACCGCAACGTGCTGCTGCCGCTGGCGGTGCGGATGCCGCAGATTCGGGAGACGGCGGACGACCCGCACACGATCGTGCTGCCCGACCGGATGCGGGGCCCGCAGGAGGGCAACGGCTTCGTCCTGTGCGGCACCTGCCATTACGGGCTGCCGAAGCCCGCCGACCACGCGCAGGAGCTCCTCACGGTCTTCCCCGGGCTGAAGGGTCCCGGCCGCGAACACGCCGCCTCCGCCGCCGACCAGGGAGGCCAGCCGTGAACGAGGGCGTCAGCCAGATCGCCGGATCCGCCGGCCATGAGATCCCCCCGGCCACCGGACTCCTCGGCAGCACCCATGCGACCGAAGCCGTGGGCGCCTGGGGCTTCCATCTCGGCGCGGTGACGCAGCACATCGACGGCGTCGTGGTGCTGTTCTGGGCCTTCGCGCTCTTCTTCGGCACCCTGTGCTGGTATCTCCGGGCCGAGGACAAGCGCGAAGGCTATCCGATGGAGGACCCGACGCAGCCTCCCCGCGCCCATCCCCTCGTCGGCTTCCCGCCGCCGCCCGCGCCCAAGACCTTCACGCTCCAGAAGGGCGGCACGGTCACCCTGCCGAACTTCACCTCGCCCCCGGAGGTGCCGGTCCGCCATCTGCATCCGTTCCCCGGCTCGGCCTTCGTGCCGACCGGCGCCAACCCGATGCGCGATCCCGTGGGTCCGGCCTCCTACGTGCTGCGCGCGGAGGAGCCCCTCCTGATGGAGGGCGAGAAGCTGCAGCTCGTGCCCCTGCGCGCGGTCGGCGACGCGTGGCACGTCCAAGGGGGCGATTCCGATCCGGTGGGGATGCCGGTGGTCGGCCGCGACGACAAGGTCGCCGGCCATGTCCGCGACGTGTGGGTCGATCGCGGCGCCAAGCTGCTGCGCTACCTCGAAGTCGAGCTGAACGATGGGGGGCGCCGCCTGATGCCGGTCTTCTTCGCCGATGTCAGCCCGAAGTTCCGCCGGGTGAAGACGCGCTCGATCTTCGCCGAGCAGTTCGCGGCCATCCCCGAACTGAAGGATCCCGAGCGGATGACGGCCCGGGAGGAGGATCGGATCAGCGCCTACTTCGCCGGGGGCAAGATGTTCGCCGAGGGCGTGCGCCGACGCGCGTTCGGTGGCCCGCCCCGCACATGGCCCGGCCGGAGGCCCACGGCATGACGATACGCACGCCACACCGCACCGCACCGGGCGGCGCTCCCCCGCGCCCCGCGGGCGTCCGCCTGGAACCCGCCGAGCGGATCCTCTGGCAGGGACGGCCGGAGGTGTCGGCCCTGCGCCGCCAACTCCTGAAGATGCGCTGGCTCGCCGCATATTTCGCTGTGCTGCTTGGGTGGAAGCTCGCGCTGATCGTCGCCGTCAGGGGCCTGCGCCCCCAGGAAGTGTTCGACCTGGCCGTGCTGCTCGCTCAGGGCGCGGCGCTCATGGGGATCCTCGCCTACCTCGCCTGGGCGCTCGCCCGCAGCACGACCTACACCGTGACGACCCTGCGGATCGTCATCCGCCACGGCATCGCCCTTCAGGGCACCGTCGACATCCCCCTGCGCGCGCTCCGCAGCGTCGCCGTGCGGATCCATCACGACGGGACCGGGGACGTGGCGCTGACCGTGCGGGACGGGGGCGGCATCGGCTACAGCAAGCTGTGGCCGCATGTCCGCGGCGTGAGCCTGTCCGCCCCGGTGCCGATGCTGCGCGGCTTGCCGGACGCGGCGCTCCTCGGGACCCAGCTCGCCCGACGCCTCGACGATCCTCCGCCGGCCATGACCGGGCAGGATGTCCCGTCTGCGGCGACGCCGCACGCGACGGCGGCCTGACGGGGCGCGGCCATGACGACGGACCTGCTCCAGGCTCTCATGGCCGCGCTCGTGCTCGGCCTCGTGGGCGCCCTCTCCATCGCCCTGGGCGAACCCCTGCTGGTGCCGAGCCTGGGCGCCGCGATCCTGCTGCAGGTCCACCTGCCGGATCTGCCGAGCGCGCGGGCCTGGAACACGGCGGTCGGCCAGCTCTGCGGGGCCGCCTCCGGCTTCGCGATGCTCTATGCGCTGGGCGCCGCCCATGACCCGAGCTTCAGCGGGCTCCACTCCCTGACGGTCGGGCGGGTGGCCGCGACGACGGCCGCCGTCGCCGGAACCCTGCTGCTGCAGGCCCTCCTCGGCGCGATCAATCCGGCCGGCGGTGCGACGGCACTGATCGTCACCCTCGGCTCCGAGGCCGCCACCCTCGCCGGGGCGGCGCGTCTGGCGGCTGCCGTGCTGCTGTTGACCGCGCTCGGGGAGGGCGCGCGCCGCCTCTCCCTGATGCTTCGCCCCTGAACGATCAGGCCGAAGCCCTTTCGTCGGCGCGGTGCCGGTCCTCGTTGAAGTGCAGGTAGACGGGATCGAACTCGGCCGCGGCCACGAGGCCCGGCCAGTCGCCGATGGTCAAGTGGCCGCCTTGGAGGACGATCCGGCACTCCGCCCGCAGGGCCCGAAGCGACCGGTTGAAATGTACGGCCGTGACGCCGACGGCATCGGCCAGTTCCGCCTGCGTCGGCGGCAGCGGACAGGACAGGTCATCCGCCAGTCCCACGGCGCGCTGGCGCATGTACATCTCGCAGAAGAGATGCGCCGTGCGCCCCAGGGACTGGCGGCGGCCGAGCGTCATGATCCGCTCGCGGTAGACCGAGGCATCGACCAGCGTGTCGCGCCAGAGCGCCGCCATGACCCCGGGCCGGCCGACGACGAGGGCGCGCATCGCCTCGTGCGGGATGAAGGCCAGCGTGCAGGCCGTGAGGCTTGCCAGCGAATGGTCCATCACCGGCAGGTAAAGGTGCTGCAGATCCGGAATATCCCCGGCGATATAGAAGGACAGGATCTGGCGGTCGCCCGCCGCGGTATAGCCATATCGGTGAGCCCAGCCCTCAAGGACGAGGCAGCAATGAGCGGGCCGCTCCCCGACCGTGGCGACGTCCTCGTGAGGGCCGACCTGCCGGATCACGTGCGGCAGGGCCAGCACGGCCCGTCGCTCCTCTTCGTTGAGGCGAATGACGCTCTCGAGCTTGCGAAGCAGGGGGGTCAGGATCTGGGAGTGGGATCCTGCCACGGCTACGCCTCGTCCTGGTTCGACAAGGTGGTCGTCAGGGTGAGGGTCACCGTCAGCACGGACGTCCCAGCCGCATCCCGGACGGTGACCGCGCCCCTGTGCCGGTCGTGATGGACAGCCTCTTCCGCCGCGATGCTGGTCAGTGTCCGCACGGCGATGGCCCGGATCTCGTCGAGGTCGCGGCATTCCGCACCGGTATCGTCCCCGTGCAGGCCGCCGTTCTCGATCTCGAAGAAGTAGCGTGCCAAGGCGAAAGTCTCGGGCAAGAGTCTCGGGGCGGGACGACCCGGTCCAAACCGAGCACGGCAGGAATGGTTGCAGCCCGTCCGGCGCCGCTCACACGGCCGTGCGCGCGGGAGGCAGAAGGGCGGGGTCGGTGAGGCAGGCATCGGCACCCCACATCTCGGGCTCCACGCCATCCCGGGCGACGAGGGCACCCCCGACGACGACGCGCAGCGCGGGATTGCGCGAGGCGCGACGGATCGCCGGCATAGCCCGCCGCAGGGCGTCCGAATGGACGTCGCAGGCCACGGAGAGGCCGAGGACGTCGTACCAGCCATTCGCCAGCGCTGCTGTGAGCGCCGCCAGGGTATCGGATCCCGTTCCGCCGGCGATCGCCGTCGTCCAGCCCGCATCGCGGAGGAGCCCGGCCACATGGCAGAGGCCGAAAGTGTGGGTTTCCCCTGGCGCCCCGGCAAGAAGAATGCGGCACCCGGGCGGCCCGACGCCGTGCTCGACCTGCGGTCCGATCGCATCCTGCAAGAGAGATTGGAGCCGTCCCATCGCCTCCGTGACCGCGAGGAAGTCACAGAGATCCTGCTCCCACATCACGCCCAGATCCCGTGCCACCGGCGCCAGCATCTCCGCGGCCAGGACCTGCCAGGGGGCGCCGCGAACCGCCTGCCGCCTGACCTCCGCCCGAAACCCATCGGGATTGTCGATCAGGAGCCGCGTCAATGTCCGAGACTCATGCGTGGCTGTTTCGACCTCCGCGCGATGGAGGCTGCGGAGTTTCGGAAGGATCTCTCGATCGACGATGCGCGATACGATCTTCGTCGACGGATGGGCGGCGAGCCTGTTCGTTCGCCTCTCGGCTTCTCTCAGACGTCCACCGAGAGCTTGGCCTGACCGCGCTTCACCATGGCGATATGACGGTCCCTGCGGTGGAACACGGTCGTCCGGATTCGGGGTATTCATTGAGTATAGCAATGGCATATATAAGGATTAGACACATTGATAAACATCAACCCCGCTCGCTCGACCTGTTCAGGCCGGGGTTGCCGTCCGGCAGGCAAGCGACATGCTGTTCGTGCCAAATCGTAAAATACTTCACCGCTTACAAGGCGCATGAACAGAGATGCGGCTGCGAAGCGAGATTTTTCTGACTACTAATATCTTCACTTGGCCCTGCGACGCGGCGTCGCTCGATTGCTCTTTGAGATCATGAGAGATCAGGTCCATAGCAACGCGCGGCACCTTAGCCGGTCCGCGAGCGCATGCGAGGGATATGGACCACCGCCGCGCATGAATCTCGTCCATGAGGTTTAGAAAAGCCAAACCTTTTCCAGTCTCCATCGGAAATCTGCTCCTCGAACATTGTTCCGAGACGGCGAACGGCGACATAGGGTGCGAAGCCGAGCGTCTATTTCCGGGTCGCGAGCCGATGTCGGCTCACGGCGCGATGCGGCCAATTCACTTCAGGGACGTTGAGCCGGAAGAGCGGACGAGCCCGTTCCGACCCGTTCGCGACGCGACGATCGGAACGCCCCGCGACGATGAGGCCCGCGGGAAGCTCCGTGGGTTCCGGAGGACCGCGGCTCGGGCCATCGGGGGCGGCATGTCGATCGGACCGCACTCGGACGCGCGTCGCGGGCGGAGCGCCGACCCGCCTCCGGTTCAGGGCTTGCCCGCGCGTGTGCGGCCGAAGCGGGCGTGCCGCTCGATCAGATCGGCCAGATCCTGCGGATCGGGGACATCCCGCCGCGCCGCGGCCGCGACCAGATCGGCGTGGCGCTGCAGGACCGCGCGGCGGTCGGCGCGGCGCTCGACCTCGGCGACGCGGGTCAGCACGTCGAGCATCCGCCCCAGCACGTGAACCGAGCCGGCGGCGTTCTGGCGGATCATGTGGAACATGGCGTCGCACAGGCCGTCGTAATCCGTCGTCGGGTGAACCAGGACGACGCGGCCGTCGCGGGCGATGGCCCCGATCGGCAGATGGCGCGGCGCGATCCGGCACAGGGCATCACCGAGATGGTCGACGACGCTCCCGGCGGTGAACGGGTCGTTGATGCCCGGCGAGAGCGCCCGGACAGCGATCTCCACCAGCTGCCGGACCGAGTATTCCAGGTCCTGCAGGGCGGCCGGACGCCGGCCGAGGGCCACCGCTCCGCTGACCGCGGTCTCGGCCTCCGCGCTCCCGGCCGACAGGACCGCGATCGGGAACCCGCTCGGCACGTAGTCGCCCGGCCGCGCCCGCAGGGTTACGACGACGCGGTGCGCGTGGGCCCAGTCCGCCAGCGTGTCCGTGTCCACGGCCTGCACGTAGCCGCCGCCGGGCGCCGCAATTTCGGCCCCGGTCGACAACGCGACGGGTCGGACCATGTCGGCCGTGTCCCGCGTATGCGTCACGATGGCCTTGCAGAGGTCGCGCTGCACCGCGTCGACGACGGTCTCGACGTTGATGCTGGCGGCGATGTGGTGGACGAACCAGACCAGGGTCGCGATCGAGACCAGCGCGAGGGCCAGCGCGCCCGTGATGGCGAGGTGCGGGACGAAGGGGCTCTCCTGCACGGTGCGCACCGTGCGCAGCACCATCAGCGCGTACGCGAAGGTCCCGAGAAAGATACCCAGCACAACCTGATTGCGGGCGTCCCGGGTGAAGTTGCGCAGGAGGCGCGGGCCCATCTGCCCCGAGGCCAGCGTGAGGGCCGCGATGGTGATCGAGAAGGTCGTGCCGGCCACCCCGATGGTCGAGGACGCGATGGCGCTGAGCAGGGCCCGCGCGCCCTCGGCGCCCCCCGAGTAGCCCCAGTCCTGATCGGGCGAGGAGGCGTCGTAGCCGGCGATATGCGCCGTCTCCAGCCAGACACCGAGCTGGGCCAGCAGCGCACAGCCGAGCACGATCAGGGCCGGGCGCAGCCAGAACAGGTCGCCGAGGATCTCGACCCAGGCCGAGAAGCGGGCTCTCATGCCGTCGGCGTCTCCGGCAGGGCGTCATCTCCCCCGGAAACCTGGGCTCCGGGCGGCCACACGGGACCCCGCATCAACGGCGCGGCCCGCCCGTCGTCTGACCGTATTGCTGAGCGCCGGCCCCGCGCGAAGGCATGCCGGCATTCCCGCGGCTCGCCGAGCCCTGCCGCTTCCGGTAGCGGTGCGTCCGCACCAGGGTGGCGGCATCGCCCGGCGCCTGCAGGCCGGCGACCGGCATCGGCAACGCCGCGGCGGGCCGGGTCGCGGCGCCGAGCCCCCAACCGGCCAGGAGGAGAGAGGCGAAGAGGGCGTGCTTCATAGACGGGTCTCCTCCGTACAGGCCTGATCGAGCATCGCAGACTGCAACGTGCGCTCGGCGGAAACGTTCGAAAGCGCATGCGCTTCACCCGGGCGAACCCGAGCGCCCTTCGCCGGTTCGGCTGAGTCCCGATCGTTGGTCCGCTCCGCGTCGGGTCGTGGCCGAGGAGACCCCGTGATCTCACTGTTCGACCTCGCTGCCCTGCTCCTCGTGCTCTCGGCCCTGTTCGGCTGGCTGAACCGCCGCCTCCTGCGGCTGCCGCACACCATCGGCCTGCTGCTGATGGGTTTGGCCGCCTCGCTGGCGCTGATCGCCCTCGATGTCGCGTTCCCGGCGCAGCACCTCTACGCGGATCTCACCCGGGTCCTCACGCAGGTCGACTTCACCGAGGTGGTGATGAACGGCATGCTGGCCTTCCTGCTGTTCGCGGGTGCGATGAGCCTCGACCTCCGGGCCCTGCGCGACCGGGCCTGGGCGGTCGCGACCCTGGCGCTCGTCGGCACCGTCATCTCCACGATCGTCGTCGGCGCCGCGTTCTGGTGGGCCGCGCAGGCCCTGGGGCGACCGATCCCGCTGGCCTGGGCCTTCGTGTTCGGCGCGCTGATCAGCCCGACCGATCCGGTCGCGGTGCTGGCAACCCTCAAGAACGTGCGGGTGCCCAAGACCCTGGAGATCGAGATGCAGGGCGAGGCCCTGTTCAACGACGGCGTCGGCATCGTGCTGTTCACCGTGCTGGTCGCCTTCGCGGCCGGATCGGGCGGAGAGGCGACCAGCGCGGCCGGCGTGGCCAAGCTCCTCCTCCGGGAGGCGGGCGGCGGTCTCGCGCTCGGCGTGGCGACGGGCTACGTCGCCTACCGGGCCATGCGGGCCATCGACGACTTCCCCGTGGAGGTGCTGATCACCCTGGCGCTGGTGACCGGGACCTACGCCCTCGCCCAGAGGATCGGGGTCAGCGGCCCGCTCGCCGTCGTGGCGGCGGGGCTCCTCGTCGGCGACCGCGCCCCGCGCGACGCGATGAGCGAGCGGACGCAGGGCTACGTCGAGGCCCTCTGGACGCTCGTCGACGAGGTGCTGAACTCGGTCCTGTTCCTGCTGCTCGGCCTGGAGGTTCTGGTGCTGCGCTTCGAGGCGAGCGGGCTCGCGCTCGCGGCCTGTGCGGTGCCGATCGTGCTGCTGGCCCGCCTGATCGCCGTCTCCGCACCGCTCCTGGCCTTCCGGTGGCGCGGCAACCTGTCGGCGCGCAACGTGCCGTTCCTGACCTGGGCCGGCGTGCGCGGCGGCATCTCGGTGGCGCTCGCGCTGTCGCTGCCGGAGAACGCGTCCAAGTCGGTCGTCCTCGCCGCGACCTACGCGGTGGTGCTGTTCACCATCGTGGTCCAGGGCCTCACCCTGGCGCCCCTCGCGCGCCGCACCCTCAAGGTGCCGTCGGAGGGCGATGCGCCGTGAAGCGGGCCGGTCGCGGACGGTCAGAAGGGCGGGGCGATGCCGCCGGGCCTGCTCAGCGACTTCACGTAGGCCGCGATCTGCCACATCTGCTCGTCGGGGATCTTGCCGCGCCAGGCCGGCATGCCCCGCGGGCGGCCCTCGTAGAGGGTGTCGACGATGTTCGGCAGGGAGCCGCCGTAGATCCACGTGTCGTCGGAGAGCGCCGGGCCGAACCCGCCGCCGCCGCCCGCGTGGCAGCCGTTGCAGTTGAAGGCGGCGTAGAGGGCCTTGCCCTGCTCGATCGCGGCCGGGTCGGTCTCGTATTTCCTGGCCTTGTCGGCGCCGGTGGTCGGCACCGCGGCGCCGCCGACGGCCTGGGGCGTCAGCACCACCTGGGGCTGCTGGTTGCCGGAGGAATCCTGGGCCAGCGCGCCGTGCAGCGCCGGGCCGGCGGCGAGGGCAAGGAATCCTGCGAAGAGGGCGTTGCGGTGCATCATCGTTGCGGCTCCTCAGCCTGAGGCGTGTCGAGGCGGGGCACGTCGTACTCGGCCAGGATCGCGTCGATCTCGGCCCGGTGGCGGCGGAGCGCCCCGCCGATCTCCTGCGCGAAGGCGCCCCCGTCCTCGTCGCGGCGGACGGCGAAGCCGATGTCGAAGGCGAGCGGCAGCCGCGCCCCGTCGAAGGGCGGGCGCACGAGGTGGACCTGGAGCGGCGGATCCTGCCGGGCGGCGAAGTAGCCGGCCAGCGGCCCCCAGACGAGGGCGACGTCGATCTCGCCCTGCGCGACCGCCTCGACGATGCGGGAGGGCGGGTGCGGCGTGCCGTAATCGCCGTAGAGGTCGTAGCCGCGCACGTTGGCGACGATTCCCCGGCGGGACAGGGCGTGGGCCGGCGGCGTGTTGTAGCCATCGTCGCCGACCATCTGCACGCCGATCCGCAGATCCTTCAGGCGCGGGTCGTCGAGGGATGTGATCGGTCCGGCATCCGCTCTCTGCACGAAGGCGTAGCCCGAGCGGTACAGCGGCGCGGTCGGCCGCGCCCTGTCCACGCCGACCGGCAGGCCCGGCACCACGTCGCACAGGCCGGCATTGAGCGTGTTGCGCAGGAAACCGCGGCGCTGCGCCCACCACGTGTAGGTGAGCGTCGCGCCGAGATCCTCGGCGACGATCGCGGCGATCCGGTTCTCGAACCCGCCGCCGGCCTTGTCGGAGAAGGGCAGGTTGTTCGGGTCGGCGCAGACCTTCAGGTCGCGGGCTTCGGCCGGGCCGAGGGGGGCGCTCGCCAGCATGGCCAGCACCGCCCCCTTAAGACGGATACTTGCCCAGCTTGAAGACATACAGCGTGCCTCCGGCCGTCGTGTATTTCGGCAGGTCCCGCATGGCCGCCACGAAGCCGAGCGCCGCCGTGCCCTCCCGCGGGTCGAGCCCCGCCGAGACCAGCGCCCCGGACCAGCCGCCGACCCCGTCGATGATCGAGACGTACTGGTGCCCGTCCGGCCCCTTCCACGTGGTCGGCTGGCCGATGATTCCGGAGCCGGTCTTGAATTTCCAGAGTTCCGCGCCGGTATTGGCATCGACCGCTTTGAACCAGCCGTCCATCGTGCCGTAGAAGACGAGGTTTCCGGCGGTCGCCACCGCCCCGCCCCAGACGGGGAACCTCTCCTTGATGGTCCAGGCCTCGGAGCCGTCCGTGACGTTCCAGGCGGTGAACTCGCCCCGGTGCCCGCCGGGACCGGGCTTCATGTTCACGTCGGCCCCGACATAGGGCGTGCCCTCGATGTAGCCGACCTCCGACAGGCGCTCGTCCATGCACAGGTTGTTGTGCGGCAGGTAGAGGAAGCCGGTCTTGGGCGAGTAGCTCGACGGGCTCCAGTCCTTGGCGCCGGGCGGGCTCGGGCAGATGTCGCGCACGACCGCGTCGACCTTCGGCGCCTTGTCGGTGTTGTGCTTGAGCTTGCCGGTCTTCAGGTCCACGCCGAAATTGGTGTTCGTGTAGTGGTAGGTGCCGGCCGAGAGGACTTCGCCGGTCTGCCGGTCCATCAGGTAGACGTGGCCGTTGCGGTCGGGGTGGACCAGGGCCTTGCGCGGCTTGCCCTGCCACTCGATGTCGAGCAGCACGTTCTCGTTGACGCCGTCGTGGTCGTAATAGTCGTGCGGGCTGAACTGGTAGTACCAGCGCGCGTTGCCCGTATCGACGTCGCGGGCGAAGATGCCGGCGGTGAACTTGTTGTCGCCCGGGCGCTGCTCGTGGTTCCACGGCCCCGGGTTCGAGGTGCCGTAATAGACGAGGCGCAGGTCGGGGTCGTAGCTCACCCAGCCCCAGACCGAGCCGCCGCCGTGCTTCCACATGTCGGAGGGCCAGGACGTCACGCCCAGATCCTTGCCCTTCTCCTGATCGTAGAAGGGCTTGTACTCCGCCCCGATCTTCACGTCCGAATCCGGTCCGGTCGTGTAGGCACGCCAGACCTCCTTGCCAGAGCCGAGGTCCAGCGCCTTCGACCACCCGCGCACGCCGAGTTCCCCGCCCGAATTGCCGACGATGACCTTGTCGCCCGCCACCAGCGGGGCCATCGTCATCGTCTCGCCCTGGTTGATGTCGCCGTTCTTGTGCCGCCAGACCTCCTGACCGGTCTTCGCGTCGACGGCGACCGTCACGTCGTCGAGGGTGTTGTAGAGGATCTTGCCGTCCGCGTAGGTCGGGCCGCGATTGACCGTGTCGCAGCAGGCGACGCCCTGCGAGGCGATCTCCGATTTCGGGTCATAGGACCACTTCATCGGGAAGCCGGGCTTGGTCAGGTCGAGGGCGTAGAGCACATTCGGGAAGGCGGAGACGAGGTAGAGCGTGTCGCCGACGACGATCGGGGCGCTCTCCTGGCCGCGGTTTGTGCCGACCGAGAAGGTCGAGGCGACCTGCAGGGTCTTCACGTTGTCCCTGGTGATCTCGTCGAGGTCGCTGTAGCGGGTGAGCGCGGTGTTGCGCCCCGGGCTCGGCCATTGGCCGGCTTGGCTGCCGTCGGACTTCGCCGCGAAGGCCGGCAGGGTCGGCTTCGAGGCGCTCTCCGACAGCTTGTTGACCGTCGGCATCAGGACCTGCGGGTTCTTGGACAGCGCGTCCCGGGGCTTTGGCGTCTCGCCCGAAGGGCCCTCGGTCCCGGTGCCCTGGCCGGTGGCGGGGCCCTTGGTCTGGTCCGCCCCCTGCGCGAGCGCGACGCCGCCCCAGACGAACGCGATGGCGGATACCGAAGTGACGGTCAGTCGCATGATCGCTCCGTCGCAGAAGATCGGGCCAGCCCCATACGCGGCGCCCTGACCGACCAACCTCGGTGGCGTGGCCCGGTTCGCAAATCTGAGATCTTTATTATGAAGTTCGACAATCTTCGTATTTGCAACCCATGTTGTTTTATCAAATACAGTGATGATCGAAGTTCATCCCCCTGCTGAATTGCAGCACCCAGGCGAGCCGGCCCGGCTGATCGACCGGGTGGGATGCCGATCGCGCGACCGCAGCGGATCGAGCCACCGAGACGCTCTGGTTGGGCTGCTCGGCGGCTCTGTTCTCGGTGCGGCCTCCCCGTGTGGTCCGCCCGTGCGGCGGCGCCCCTCGATCACCTGACGGCCTCCGGCCCTGATGCTGACCGACGCGATCCGCATCAGGGGTCCGGGACGGCCCTTCAGGCGCGCCGGGCGTTCCAGAAGACGAACTGGCCTTCGACCATGTCCTGAAGGTCGCGCCGGAACGCCGTCCGGTAGAAATACTGGCCGGTCGGCAGATACGGCACGTCGCGCATCGCCAGGGTCTGCATCCGGGCTGCGATCGCCTTGCGCGCCGCTTGGTCCGGCGCCTCGATCCAGGCCTCGCGCAGGCTCTCCAGTTCGGGCAGGTTTGGCCAGCCGAAGAAACCCGTCTCGCCGCCGCAGCGCAGCACCTGCTCCACGACCGGGTTGGCCATATCGAGGCCGGTCCAGGTCGTGTTGAAGACGTTCCAGCCGCCTTGATCAGGGGGCGCCTTGCTGGCGCGGCGCGTGACCAGGGTGCCCCAATCGGACACGACATACTGCACGTTCATCCCGAGGCGCCGCAGCAGGTCGTTCATGACCTCGCCGAGGGCGCCGAGCACGGGATTCTCGCTCGTCGACATCAGCACGACGCGCTCGCCCTTATAACCGGCCGCCACCAGGTCGCGCTTGGCCTTCGCCAGGTCGCGTGGCCGGGTGAGCACGTCGAGCCCGGCCTCGGTGGCCATCGCGGTCCCCGGCGTGAACAAGCCGACATCCTTGCGCCACAGCTTCGGGTCGTCGCCGGCCGCCGCCGCCATGAAGTCCGCCTGAGACAGGGCTTCGAGGACCACGCGCCGGATCGCGGGGTTGTCGAAGGGCGGATAGAGGTGGTTCATGACGCCCGTGCCCAGGTTTCCGAGCGTCGAGGCGAGCTGCGTGGTGATCTGCGGGCTGGCCTGCAGCGTCGGCACGAGATCGGCGATCGGGTTCTCCCACCAATCGACCTCGCCGTTCTGGAGGGCGGCCGCCGCGGTGCCGGGATCCGGCATGACCTGCCATTCGACCCGCTCGAAATGGACGCGCTTGGGCCCTGCCACCCAGGACACGGCGCCGTCCTCGCGGGGCCGGTAATCCGGGTTGCGGTCATAGACCACGCGGGCGCCGACGAGGCGCTCCTTGGTGTTGAACCGGAAAGGGCCGGAGCCGATCACCTCGGGGATCTGCTGGGCCGGGTCGATGGCGGCCAGGCGCTCCGGCATGATGACGAGGACCGGCGGACCAAGCTTCGCCAGGGTCTCGAGCATCAGCCCATAGGGCCGCTTCAACCGGATGACGAAGGTCCGGTCGTCCGGCGCCTCCAGGGCGTCGGTGCGCGCCATCAGGGCCTGCCCGAGACTGTCGCGCTGCGCCCAGCGCCGGATCGACGCGATGCAGTCGCGGCCCCGCACCGGCTCGCCGTCGTGGAACTTCAGCCCCTCGCGCAGGCGGAAGGTCCAGCGCCGTCCGTCCTCCTCGACCGTGTGGCCCTCGACCATCTGCGGCTGCGGCACGAAGCGCAGCACGCGCGCCCGGTCACCCTGGGCCAGGGCCGGGCGCGGCGACCGCGGCGGCCGCGGCGGTGGCGCCCCCGAGGAAGGTTCGTCGCAGCATGGGGGTCACTCCTGGCTGTCCGGGTCAGGCGGGCGAAAACGGGTGCGCCGGGCGGCCTTTTTCGCGAGGCTGACTTCTGCGAACGTGCAGACCGCCGGTGCACAACCTGCAAGGTCCGTTCCCGCCGCCGGTCACGGGGTGCGGCCGGCCTCCTCGGCGCGCAGGCGCAGGGCCGCGCGGTCGATCTTGTTGGTTGAGGCGAGCGGCAGCGCCTCGACGAATTGACGTCCGGCAGGAGCGCCAGCTTCCGGTACGCAGGGCCGCGGCGTGGATATCCTTATCCTTCTGGATGAGGAGCAGCAGGCCCACGGGGGCCGCGAAGGCGAGGCCCGGCATGGCGGCGAGGCCGGAATACCGCCCCTGCGCCCTGCCCGGCGGACCGCAGGAGCCCGCGCGAGGGCGTTCGGGCTTCGTCTGGCCCCTTGTGCACGGGGCTTGCCTTGTCGGACGCTGTCGCCGGCACGCTGAGTCGCGTCGATTCGGTGGGCCGAAGGGGGAGTGTGGACATGGACAGCCTAAGACCGCGATCGAACCCGCGCCGCTCCGCGGGGCGAGCGACCCTGGCCGCCCTGGCGGCCCTGACACCTTTGATCCTCGGCATCCTTGCGCCCGGCTCCGCCCGGGCCGCCGAGAAGTCGGTCATCTTCGCCCATCAGGACATGGTGGTCCCGTTCCGGGCCCTGATGGCCTCGGGGGCGATCGAGAAGGCGACCGGCTACACCGTGACGTGGCGCAAGTTCGGCGGTGGCGGCGACGTCATCCGCGCCATGGCGTCGGGCAACGTCCAGATCGGTGAGGCGGGTTCGAGCCCGATCGCGGCGGCCGCCTCGCAGGGGCTCGATATCGAGCTGTTCTGGATCCTCGACGAGATCGCCGATGCCGAGCAGCTCGTGGCGCGCAACGGCAGCGGCATCAAGGGCGTGGCCGACCTGCGCGGCAAGACCGTCGCGGTGCCGTTCGTGTCGACCTCGCACTACCAGCTGATCGCCGCCCTGGCGGAAGCCGGGCTGAGCCAGAAGGACGTGACCATCCTCAACATGCGCCCGCCCGAGATCGCCGCCGCCTGGGAGCGCGGCGACATCGACGCGACCTTCATCTGGGATCCGGTGCTCGCCCGGGTGAAGAAGTCCGGCACCGTGCTGGTCTCGGCGGGCGACCTCGCCCGGAAGGGCAAGGCGACCTTCGACGGCCTCGTCGTCGACCGGGCCTGGGCGGCGCAGAACCGGGACTTCCTGGTCACCCTGGTGAAGCTGATCGCCGCCGAGGACGCCGCCTACGCGGCCAAGCCCTGGGCCGCCGACTCCCCCGAGGTGAAGGCGGTGGCCAGGATCACCGGTGCGGATCCCGCGGAGGTGCCGGCGAGCCTCGCCAGTTATCACTTCCCGACCCTCGACGCGCAGGCCTCCCCGGCCTGGCTCGGCGGCGGGGCCGCCAAGGCGTTGACCGAGACCGCCGCGTTCCTCAAGGCCCAGGGCCGCGTCCAGGCCCTGGCGCCGGATTACGGCCGGTTCGTCACCGGGGCGTACGTGGCGGCGGCCCGGAAGTAATCGGCGGCTTCGGAGGGCGGCATGATCGAGATCCGCAACGTCAGCGTCCATTACGGAGAGGGCGAGGCCGGCATCGTCGCCCTCTCGCAGGTGAACCTGACGATCCGGCCCGGGGAGTTCGTGGTCGCGCTCGGCGCCTCGGGCTGCGGCAAGACCACCCTGCTCTCGGCGATCGCGGGTTTCCTCGAACCGACCGAGGGCAGCATCCTCCTCGACGGTATGCCGATCCGGGGGCCGGGGGCCGACCGGGGCGTGGTGTTCCAGCGCCACGCCCTGATGCCCTGGCTGAGCGTGGCCGAGAACGTGGCGTTCGGCCCCAAGCTGCGCGGCGTCGCGCGCCCGGAGCGGCGCCGGATCGCCCACGCGATGCTCGACCTCGTCGGCCTCGCCGAATTCGGCGACCGGAAGGTCTACGAACTCTCCGGCGGCATGCAGCAAAGGGTCGGCATCGCCCGGGCGCTGGCGGGCGACCCGCGCGCCCTGCTGATGGACGAGCCGCTGGGGGCGCTCGACGCCTTCACCCGCGAGCAGCTGCAGGAGCTGATCCTTCGGGTCTGGCACCGGACCGGCAAGATGGCCTTCTTCATCACGCACGACGTCGAGGAGGCGGTGTTCCTGGCCACGAAGCTCCTGATCATGAGCCCGCGGCCGGGCCGCATCGTCGAGACGATCGACCTGCCGTTCTCGCGCGCGGTCGTGGCCGGGCGGGACGCCCGGGCGGTCAAGGCGGATCCCGATTTCATCGCCGTGCGGGAGCGCGTGCTGGGGCGCATCCATCACCGGGCCGACCCGGCGCTCGGGGGCTCCCGGTGAGCGGCCTGCCCCTCGACGCAGCCGCCGTGTCCGAAACGCGGCCGGCCCGCCCCGGGCGCGGCGTCCGCCGCAGCGGCGCGCTGGTGCCGCTCATCAGCACCGCCACCGTGCTGGCCTGCCTCGGTCTCTGGGCGCTCGCGACCCATATCGGCTGGATCAAGCCGCTGTTCCTGCCGCCGCCGGAGGCGGTCCTGTCGGCCCTCGGCCAGGCCTGGAACGGCGAGCTGGACGGCGCCCCCCTCGGCATCCATGTCCGCGACAGCCTGCTGCGGGTCCTCGGGGCCTTCGGTCTCGCCGCGCTGCTGGGCATCCCCGCCGGCCTGGCCATGGGGACGAGCCGGATCGCCCGCGGCATCCTCGATCCGCTGATCGAGTTCTACCGGCCGCTGCCGCCGCTCGCCTACCTGCCGCTGATGATCATCTGGTTCGGGATCGGCGAGCTGTCCAAGGTGCTGCTGATCGTCCTCGCCTGCTTCGCTCCGGTGGCGCTGGCGACGCGCTCGGGCGTGCTCTCGGCTTCCGCCGACCAGATCAACGCGGCGCGCGCCCTCGGGGCGAGCCGCGCGCAGGTCCTGCGCTACGTGGTGCTCCCGGCGGCGCTGCCGGAGATCCTGATCGGCCTGCGGATCGGCATGGGGGTGGGCTGGACCACCCTGGTCGCCGCCGAGATGGTGGCGGCCCAGGCCGGGCTCGGCCAGCTCGTCCTCAACGCCTCCAACTTCCTGCGCACCGACGTGGTGGTGATGGGGATCCTGCTGATCGGCCTGTTCGCCACCCTGTTCGAGGTCGGCCTGCGCCGGCTCGAACGCGTGCTGGTGCCCTGGAAGGGGAAGGCCTGAGATCTCCCGGGGCCTGCCCTGGCCCGCTCACGCGCCGCCGGCCGGACTTGTCGCGATGCCCGTCGCGATCTGGGGTTTGCATCGCCCGCGACAAGGCTTTCAGGTCGAAATCCGGCACAGGACGCGAGCCGCAGGCTTCGTCCGACCTGCGGCCGACAGGACGGGACCGTGCGCAGAAGGAATGTTCGGGGTGAGGACATCGATTCAGCGGGCGCGCCCGCCCCATGCCCCTCCGCCGGTCCGTCATGCCCCGGAGATCTAAGAGCCTCTCACAAAACTCCCGCTGCGCTGTCGCGGCTAGAGGGAAATATCCGGTGCTCGGGAGTTTTGTGAGGAGCTCTGAGGCGCAGATTCGGCCCCTGTTGTCTGCAGGACTGCGACTTGGCCCAGGGCCGGGAATGGTCTTGACGAATGCAGTTCCCATGACGACACGCGATCACGCGCCATATCGACATCTATCGCGTCGTTCGAGTGCGGCCCGCATTGACGGAACCAGACATCTCTTTATATTTACTTCCAAAATTACGCCATAATATCCAAAATAACGGGAGGTCGATATGCCGAGCGGACGCTCAGAAGCCGGTTGGCCGGCGTGGCGGCGCGCATTTCCCGATGCCTGCGACTGGGATTCCGACCTGGAGATCGGAACGCTCTCCGATCTGCTGACAGCCGGCTGCACGGCGTCGGGCGGGGGGCCGGCCATCGCGTTCCGCGACCGTCAGCTGAGCTATCCCGACCTGGCCATCCAGGCCGATCGCCTTGCGGCCGGCCTCCTCGCCATGGGCCTCGCACCGGATACGGTTGTCGCCCTGTACCTGCCCAATACGCCTCTGCATCCGATCGCCTTCTTCGCCGCGGCCCGGGCGGGCCTCCGGGTCGTCCTCCTGTCCGGCCTTGATGCCCCGCGGGAACTCGCGCACAAGCTGACGACCACCCGGGCACGGATCGTCGTGACCCTGGATCAGCCGAACTATCTCGCGGCGGCCCTGCATTTCCTCGACGACGGCCTCATCGACACGCTGGTGGTCGCTGAGGATCGCGCCTGGGGGCCTTCCACGGAGAGCCAGCCTCAGGCCCTCCCGCAACGTCCCGGGGTGGTGCCCTTCGCCCGGCTGCTCGATGCCCCGGCGCCCGCCGCCTGGCCGGTTCGCACGCCGGACGACGTGTTCCTGCTTCAATTCACCGGAGGCACCACCGGCCTGCCGAAGGCGGCCATGCTGACCCACGGAAACCTGACCGCGGCGGTCGCGATCTACCGATTGTGGAACAATCACACGGACGTGCCCTCCCGCGACAACCGGGTCGTCGGCATCCTGCCGCTGTTCCACATCTACGCCCTCACCGCCGTGCTCCTGTGCACGATCCGGGACGGAGGCCTGATCCTTCTTCACCAGCGCTTCGACGTCGAGGCGCTGGCGCACGACATCGCGGTGAAGCGGGCCACCCGCGTCTACGGCGTGCCGACCATGTGGTTCGCGCTCCTCGAACGGGCGACGCGCGTGCCGATCGACTGCTCGTCGCTCAATCTGTGCATGAGCGGCGGAGCTCCCCTGCCGTTCGAGGCGCAGGCGCGCCTCGGGCGGGTTCTCGGCCAGCCGCTCCAGGTCGGCTGGGGGATGACCGAGACCGCACCGGCCGGGACCCGCGTGCCCGACGGGGCGGAGGCGCGTCCCGGGCTGATCGGCGTGCCACTCCCCGGGATCGCCATGCGGATCGTCGCCCTCGACGATTTCAGCCGGGAGGTCGCGACGGGCGAAGTCGGCGAGATCGCGATCCGCGGGCCCAACGTGTTCCTCGGCTATTTCGAGAAGCCGGAAGCGACGCGGGAGGCCTTCTGCGACGGCTGGTTCCTCACGGGCGATATCGGCCGGGTCGACGAGGACGGCCTCTTCGATCTGATCGACCGGCGCAAGAACATGATCATTTCCGGCGGCTTCAACGTCTATCCCACGGTCATCGAGGACGCGATCTACGAGCATCCGGACGTCGCCGAGGTGATCGTCATCGGGGTCCCCGATCCCTATCGCGGACAATCGGCCAAGGCGTTCGTGACCCTTCGGCCCGGCGCGTCTCCCTTCGACCTCGCTGCACTGCAAGCGTTCCTTTCGGATCGGATCGGCCGCCACGAGATTCCCCGCGGCCTGGAGTTCCGGGAGAGCCTGCCGCGCAGCCCTGCCGGGAAGTTGCTGGCCAGCGTCCTGGTGGCCGAGGAGACGTCCCGGGCGGCGAAGGGTGGGGGCGACGGCGTGCGATGATCCGCCGGCAGCAGCCCGAAGGAGCCGTTGTGCGCTGCCGCACAAACCGGAATTTACAGCGTATACAAATCTCCGGGTGAGCTTACATTGTAAGCAGATGGCGCCGGACCCGAGGGGTCGCACGCCCATCACCGGAGACTACCATGCGCAACACTGTTCTTGTCGCTGGCCTCGTTCTCGCCGGCACGATCACCGCGTCGGCCGCCCCGCGTCCCACCGACCATGCCCAGGCCCGCCCGGCCGCCACCGCGACCATCCCGTCGCCGCGGACCACCGGCAGCCTCGGCCCAACCGCCGTCCAGGGGCTCGACCTCGGCGGAGACCGGGCGAACTGGGGCCGCCGCGGTTCGGGCCTGCCCAGCCCGATCAATCCGCTCGGTTACAGCGGCGAGTGATCCTGCGCGATTCCGGGGCCGTGATGGGACACAGCCTCGCCCGCCGACCGTTTTGATGTCAGTGCTGGAGGCCGGATCTGCGCGGGCACAGCGCGGGCCGGCGGGGGATGGTACGATGGGCGAGGCTGAACCGATCCAGCGCCAACGCGGCGATCTCGGTCCCGCGCTCATCGACGCCGCTCTGGATCTCCTCGCCGACGCGGGCGTCGACGCCCTGTCCCTCCGCATGGTCGCCCGCCATGTCGGGGTCTCGGCGATGGCGCCCTACAGGTACTTCCCCGACAGGGCAGCGCTGATGGCCGCCGTGGCCCAGCGGGGCTTCGAGGGCCTCGCCGCCGCGATGGAAACGGCGGCGTCGGCGGAAGATCCCCAAAAAGCGCTCGTGGATATCGGCGTCGCCTATGTCGCCTACGCCGTCGATCACCCGGCCCTCTTTCGGCTGATGTTCGGGGAGGAGTGCCGATCCGGCGACCCGGCATTGCGGTCCGCCCGCGATGCCGCCTACGGTCTGCTCCAGGCTGCCGTGGCCCGCGCCTATCCCGACCGCGCGCAGGATGCCCTGATCCTCGGCTGCTGGTCGCTGACCCACGGCCTCGCGAGCCTGTTCCTCAACGGCCGGCTCGAGGGCCGCGCGAGCGGCTCGCACACCGAGATCGCCGAGCAGGTCAACCGCGCGATGCTCGGCTTCGGAGAGGGCGCCCCCTCCTCCCGACCGGGGTGATCGTCCGGGCCTGCCCCGGCCCGTCCCGGGTCGCCCGCGCCCCGATGGGGAGACCGGAGCGTCTATCGGCGGTTGCGGGTGAGGCGCTGCACGACCTGCCAATAATGGACCGGCATCAGGCGTTCGATCACGGAGACGATCGTCGCGTCGGAGCCGACGAGGACACGGCGCCGCCGACGCTCGACGGCCCGGACGATGATTTCGCCGGCCCGCTCCGGGGGTAGCCTGAGCAGCGCGTTGATCGCCCGGCGGCCCTGCTCGCCCTCCTCGGCGGAGGTGCTGGCGGGGAGGCGTGCCGCGTTCGCGATGGAGGTTGCCACCCCGCCGGGATGGACCACGGTGACGCCCACCGGGCCACCCGCCAGTTCATGGGCGAGGGCCTGCGAGAAGCCCCGGACGGCGAACTTGCTCGCCGAATAGGCCGTCTGGCCCGGGGGCGCGATGAGGCCGTACAGGCTCGACAGGTTGACGATGCGCGCCTCCGGGCGGCTCAGCAGCATCGGCAGGAAGGCGCGGCTCATCCGGACCACGCCCCAGAAATTGATCTCCAGCAGCCACTCGAAATCGGTCTCGCTCACCTGCAGGAAGGTGCCTCCGAGGGCCACGCCGGCGTTGTTGACGAGGAGATCGAGACTGCCGTGCTCGGCGGCGACGATGGCGGGAAACGCCGCCACCGCCTCCCGGTCCGCCACGTCGAGGCGATGACGGGAGACACGCACGCCCTGCGGCAGGGATCGCGCGGTCTCGGCCGTGCCCGCCTCGTTCAGGTCCGCCAAGGCGAGGTGGCAGCCGCGGCGGGCGAGGGAGACCGCGAGGGCCCGCCCGATGCCGCTTCCCGCCCCGGTCACGACGGCGGTGCGCCCCTTCAGATCGAACATGGCCCCGTTCCCTCGGCAGGATGGAAGGCGGCCGATCCCCCGGAGCGCTCTGCGCCGGAATGGCCACCGGTTCGGCGCAAGAGAGCGCGTCACAACACAGGTTCAGGGCCGCGCACGGGACACGACAGAGTCCGATGGCCCGGCGATCGGGTCCGGCCCTAGGCCGCGCGGTTCGCGCCCTCGCGCCGGCCGCCGAACTCCATCGTGCCGTCGTCGAGGCGGCCGAAGCGGAGGTTGGCGAGGTCGAGCACGTAGTTCTGATGGAGCTTCCAGGGCCGCGCCGCCCCCTGTTTGGGCATGAGGTGGCGCGCCCGCTCGATATAGCCGGAGGTGAACCCGATCATCGGCTCCTCGCCGACGGCTCCGCCCCGGTGGGGCACGCACCACCGCTCGCCCCTGGCGTCCATCCGGTTCAGGAGGCGGCAGACATAGCCCGCCGTCAGCTCGCATTTCAGCGTCCACGAGGCGTTGGTGTAGCCCAGCGCCAGGGCGAAGTTCGGCACGCCGCTGAACATCATGCCCTTGTAGAAATAGGCCTGCGCGGGATCGAACGGCACCCCGTCGACGCTGAGGCGCACGCCGCCCATCATCTTGATCTTCAGTCCCGTCGCCGAGACGACGAGATCGGCGGGCAGGGTCTTGCCGGAGGTCAGACGCAGCCCCGTCTCGGTGAAGGTCTCGATCGTGTCGGTCTCGACGGAGGCCCGCCCCGCCCGGATCGCCTTGAACAGGTCGCCGTCCGGCACGAGGCAGAGGCGCTGGTCCCAGGGCTTGTAGCGCGGCGTGAAATGCGTTCCGACATCGTAGCCGGCACCGAGCTGGGCCTGGATGCCGCCGAGGATCCGGCGGGTCATGGCCTCCGGCTTCCGGCGGGCGAACTGATAGAAGAACATGCTCAGGGCGATGTTCTTCCACCGGGCCAGCCGGTGGGCGAGGGTGGCGGGGAGCCGTCGCTTCAGCCAGTGGGCGATACGGTCCCTGGCCGGCAGCGAGACGATGTAGGTCGGCGAGCGCTGGAGCATCGTCACATGGGCTGCCGTCCTGGCCATCTCCGGCACGAGGGTGACGGCGGTGGCGCCGCTGCCGATCACCACGACCCGCTTGCCCGCGTAATCGAGATCCTCCGGCCAAGCCTGCGGGTGGACGATCCGGCCGGAAAACCGGGTGGCCCCGGGCCATTCCGGCGCGTATCCACCGTCGTAATCGTAATAACCGGCGCAGACGTAGAGGAACTGACAGGTATAGGTGAGACGCCGCCGCTCCGGGCCGGCCTCGACCTCCACGGTCCAGCGCGCCTCGGGCGTATTCCAGGCCGCGGAGACCACGCGCTGCCCGAAGCGCATCCTGCGATCGATGCCGAATTCGGAGGCCGTCTGCTGGAGATACTTCAGGATCGAAGCGGCGTCGGCGATGGACTTGTCCTCGGTCCAGGGCCGGAAGCTGAAGCCGAACGTGTAGAGGTCCGAATCCGAGCGCAGCCCCGGGTAGCGGAACAGGGACCACGTGCCGCCGAGGGAATCCCGCCCTTCGAGGATCGCATAGCGCTTGCCGGGGCAGCGGGTCTGAAGCGCGTAGCCGGCGCTGATCCCCGAGATGCCGGCCCCGATCACCAGAACGTCGAGGTGTTCCACCTCGGCCGCCTGCCCGTCCCGTGCCGCAATCACCCGGTCTTCCGCCATCCGCATCGCAAGAAGCCCCCGCTGAATCCGTGCCCTCTTCTAAGGTATGCACCTTAAACCGGTCAACAGGTAATCACCTTAATTGAGCGCCGGGCGCGGAGCGTCTAAGGTCCCCGGGGTCTTAGAGGCTTCAGGTGAGACGCGGATGACGGGAGCGGGCGGCGCGGCGCAGGGGACGACCCGCTCCAGGGCGAAGCCCGGCGCACCCCGCAGGACGCGCGCCCGCATCCTGGAGGCCTGCCGCGCCCTCTTCAACGCGCGCGGACCCGGGACGGTGACGACGGCCGAGATCGCCGAGGCGGTCGGCATCAACGAGGGCAACCTCTATTACCATTTCCAGCGCAAGGAGCAGGTGCTGGAGGCGCTGTTCGCCGAGTTCGAGCAGGCCCTGCGGGCGACGGCCACGGCCTATGCCGCCAGCCACGATGGCACGGACCGGTACCGCACGTACCTCACGGGCTGGTTCCGGACGATGTGGGAATGGCGCTTCTTCTATCGGGACGGCGGGGTCGTCTTCCGCCTCGCGCCACAGCTCCGCCCGCGTCTCAAGACTCTCAGCGATGAGGGGCAGACCCTCACCCGCCAGGCCCTGGAGGCGATGGAGCAGGCCGGCCTGATGGCGATCCCGGCCGACCGGCTCGACCCGCTAGTGATCAACGCGTGGATCGTGTCCGCGTACTGGATCGATTATCTGCGCTCACGCCGGGGCATCGACGCGATAACGCCCGCCCATATCGACTGGGGTGCGCAGCAGGTTTTGAACCTGTTCCTCCCCTACCTGACGCCACAGGGCCGCGCCGCCACCGAGGCGGGCAGGCGGCCGGCAGCCTCCCGGGGAGCGGGCCGGCCCCCGCTCCGACCCGCCCAGGGCCGTCGTCAGCCCTTGTGAAGGAGCGGGGCCGGGGCCGGAGCCGCCGCCTCTCCGCCGCCGGTCGGGAACGGCACGACGATGCGCAGCCAGCCGCGGGTCTCCTCGTTGCGCTGCCGCAGGCCCGTGGCGCTCAGCGTCTCGCGGGCGATGACCTGCCGGGTCACGTAAGTCTGCACGGCGAACCGCCCGAAATTGTAGCCGATCAACCCGCCGACCGCGATGTAGCCCTGCGACTGGTAGCGGGCATAGAGGGGGTTGCCGCGGTTCACCGGCAGATCGGTGTAGGCATAGGCGACGGGGCCGATCTCGAAACGGCCGAACTTCTTCGTGGCCGTCAGGTCGAGGTTGATCGTGTCGGCATTGGGGATCGGGCCGAGCGCCGCGCCGACGGCGCCGCCGAAGCGGGCTGCGGGATCCAGCGTCAGGTTGTAGGTCAGCGCAGCCGTCAGGTTGAGGCTGCCGTCGCCGACGAAGGTCGTGAAGAAGCTCTGGCGCAGGGTCGTCGAGGCCGTCTGCGGGACGAGGGGCGTCCCGGCGAAACCGAGCCCGAGGGAGCCCCGGTCCCCCACCGGGAGATAGGCGCCGATCAGGTACGACACGCCGAGTCCGCCCCCGAGGTTCCAGGCGAAGGTGCTGCCGATGATCGGGTTGAAGAAGATGCTGGCATCCCGGTTGGGGATCGGCGCCGGGTTGTGCGGGCTCACGAACACGGACGGGACCGCGAGCAGCGGCTCGATTCGAGCGCCGAAGATCTTGTAGGGCGACGACCAGATGATCAGCGGAATGTTCACGCCGATGTCGGGGGCGTGGCGATAATCGGAGCGTCCGACACTGAACGTGTCGATGGCATAGAAACCTTCCGGAAGCGGAAAGCCGGCCGCGAGGCCGACCTGTTCGCCCGGTTGTGTGACCGGACTCGCGAAAGCCGCCGCGATCGAGCAAGCCATGGCAAGCGTTGCTGTGCCAATCGTCTTCAGCATCGAGCCCCCCTTGGTCCGACTTGTCGACGCGCCCGCGTCGCAGCTCGGACGTTTGTGGCGTTATAATTCCGTGCCGCCGGAGGGCACACTCATACGAAGGCACTCGCGTCGCAACGACAAAAGAAGCCAAAACAGAGAGATCGTGTGAGAATCGGGGGAGTTGTGTCAGGGAGGACACGGTAATGACCGGCACAGCACCATTTACACTGTACGCTTAGGCTCCGCGCGCGTTCTCGCAAAATAGTGCGCTTTTTCGAGGCCGCGTCGGCGAGCGCGGGCCTCACACCGGCTCTATAGCCACGCGGCTGCCGGGGGTCGTTCCCCGGCTGGGATCACCGCGCGGGGGCAGATCACGTCACGCCGCCCATCGTCATGTCGGGCTTCGGGACGCGGGCGGCAGCGTGCCGGGCGTGCTCTGTCACGTCCACGTGACCGCCGTCCGGATCCGCGCGGAGGAGCGCCTCCGATCCGCCCTGCGGGAGATCGAACCGCACCGGGCGCGCTTCGCTGCCCTGATCTCGCATCTGCCGTCCGGAGCCGGGCAGTTCGCGGCCGACGGGCATGCCCGGCTGACCAATCCGCTGGGCCGAGAGTTTCTCCCGGGTGGCAGGCCCCCTCCTCGATCCAAGGCGCAGCCGTTCGGGACGGGCTTCGATCCGGAAGGTCGGATCGTGGGCCCGCATGACGCCGCGCGCCGTTCGGGACGGTCCGGGTCTCTCCGCCGGTCCGGCGCGAATCCGAGCCGCCTGCGCGATTGGTCTTCTTCCAGTCCGAAACCCTTCGCTCACGCCCGGGGTTTCCAGGGGATAGTCCACAGGCGCGGGGCCGCCCCCGCCCCGGTTCGCCGCGTTGCAACACCGACCACCATCCCCGCGAGCGCCCAGCCCGGAACGGTCGTACCGCCCGGATCTGGCGCCCGCATCTCAGCCGATGGGAGAAGACGGCCATGCGAGCCCTGGTTTGGCACGGGAAGGAAGATATCCGCTGCGACACCGTCAGCGATCCGGAGATCGAGGACGGGCGCGACGCCATCATCAAGGTCACGAGCTGCGCGATCTGCGGCTCCGACCTTCACCTGTTCCACAACTTCATCCCCGCGATGCTGCCGGGCGACGTCATGGGCCATGAGACCATGGGCGAGGTCGTCGAGACCGGACGCGGGCTCAACGGCAAGGTGAAGAAGGGCGACCGCGTGGTGGTGCCCTTCACCATCGTCTGCGGCGAGTGCGACCAGTGCAAGCGCGGCTACTTCTCCGTCTGTCAGCGGAGCAACCGCAAGAAGCACCTCGCCGACAAGGTCTTCGGCCACACCACCGCGGGCCTGTTCGGCTACACGCATCTCACCGGCGGCTATCCGGGCGGCCAGGCCGAGTACCTGCGCGTGCCGTTCGCCGACACGACGGTCCAGAAGGTGCCCGAGGGCATCCCCGACGAGAAGCTGCTCTTCCTCTCGGATATCTTCCCGACCGGCTGGCAGGCGGCCGTGCAGGCCGACATCGAGCCCACCGATACGGTGGCGATCTGGGGCTGCGGACCGGTCGGCCAGATGACGATCCGTTCGGCCGTGCTGCTGGGCGCCGAGCAGGTCATCGCCATCGACTGTCTGCCGGAGCGGCTGGAGATGGCCGAGGCGGGCGGCGCCATCACCATCAACTTCGAGACCGAGAACGTCGTCGAGCGGCTCAATGAGCTGACCGGGGGCGAGGGTCCCGAGAAGTGCATCGACTGCATCGGCATGGAGAGCCACGTCAGCCCCGCCATGCCCGATACGATCTACGACCGGGCCAAGCAGATCGTCCTCGCCGAGAGCGACCGGCCGCACGTGCTGCGGGAGATGATCTACGTCTGCCGGCCGGGCGGCCTGATCTCGATCCCGGGCGTCTATGGCGGCCTGGCCGACAAGATCCCGATGGGCGCGGCCATGAACAAGGGCCTGACGTTCCGCATGGGACAGACCCATGTCCAGCGCTGGACCGGCGATCTCCTGCGCCGGATCGAGGAGGAGCAGATCGATCCCTCCTTCGTCATCACGCACGAGGTCCCGCTCGACAGGGGACCCGAGATGTACCGGGTGTTCCGGGACAAGCAGGACAGCTGCATCAAGGTCGTACTCAAGCCCTGACCCTTCGCGAGGAAGACCATGACGAACATCTCAAGCCTAGCGAGCCTCTCGAACATCACGCGCTCCGAGGGCGATCCGAAGGTCCTGCGCTCCGGGCCGAGTTCGCGCGGCGTGCCGGACAGCCTCGCCAAGGGGCTCGGCTGGTTCAGCCTCGGCCTCGGCCTCACCGAACTCCTGGCGCCCCGGAGCATCACCCGGGCGCTCGGCATGGAGGGCAAGGAGGCCCTGGTGCGCGTCTACGGCGCCCGGGAGATCGGCAGCGGGATCCTGTCGCTGTCGGTCGACAAGAACCTCGGCCTGTGGAGCCGGGTCGCCGGCGACGGTCTCGACATCGCGACCGTGCTGACGGCGTTCCGGCCGGACAATCCGAAGCGGGGCAATGTCGCCGTCGCCCTGGCCCTGCTGATCGGCATCACGGCGGTCGACCTGATCGACGCCCAGGCCAGCACGGCCCGGCACAGCCGCGCGGCGGGCCGGAAACGCTCCTATCGCGATCGCAGCGGCTTCCCGCGCGGCGTCCAGGCGTCCCGCGGCGCGGCCCGGGACTTCAAGACGCCGCCCGACCTGCGGCATGCCCCGCCGCTCGCATCGGTGTCGAAGCGGACCTCCGCCGCCTGAGGCCGGCCCGCTCGCGTCCGGACCGTATCGCCTGGGCGGCCGACCTGCAGGCTGGTCTCATCGGCACGCGGGCGCGTCCCGGAGATCGGTCCGGCCCCCTCGGCGGCACCGCGTTCGCCAACGTGCGGTTTCGCTGCGGCGATGCCGGTGCCGCGGGCATCCACGACGGCGCCGACACGGGTGGTCCGGCCCGCCCGCGTGAACATCGACGTCATCGCGCCGAGGCCGGTCAGCCGCGCCTTCGGCCGCCGCCTCATGCCGCGCGGCGATCGGGGCGGCCGCTGAGCCCCGGAAGAGGGGTGCGGGGACGCGGCGGGGAACGATCCGTGGCAGGACCATCGACGACGGGACTGCCCGAGCCGCCGCGCAGGGCGTAGGCAGGGCCGAGCACGCACGCCGACACCTGCCCACGAGGATGCCATGACCGTCAATGCCCTGCCGCGCGGGACCTCCGGCGACGGTGCCATTCCTGCGCCGGTACGACGGGCCGAGCCGATGGTCTGGCGCAATCCCCACCGCAGGGACGCCGCGTCGGTGCTGGCGGCGTCGGCGTTTTCCGAAGCCGACATGCGGGGTGCGGAGGCGCGCTGGCGGCGCTTCGATCCGCTCCTGGCCGCGCTGTTCGCGGGGACGGAGGACGGCCGGATCGACTCGCCGCTCATGCCGGCCGGACCCGATCTCGCCCGCACCCTGCTCGGCGACGCGCCCGGTTCCGTCTGGATCAAGGCCGACCACGACCTGCCGGTCACCGGCTGCATCAAGGCGCGCGGCGGCGTCTACGAGGTCCTGGCCTATGCCGAGACGCTCGCCGAGGCGGCGGGGCTCCTGCGGCCCGGCCTGTCCTACGCGGCGTTCGCGTCCGGCGCCTTCCGCGATCTCTTCGCCCGGCATAGCGTCGCGGTCGGCAGCACCGGCAATCTCGGCTTCAGCGTCGGCGTGATGGGCCGCGCCCTCGGTTTTCAGGTCGAGGTCCACATGTCGCACGACGCCAAGGCCTGGAAGAAGCAGCGCCTGCGCCAGCTCGGGGCGCGCGTCGTCGAGCATCCGGGGGATTACGGCCTCGCGGTGGCGGCCGCCCGGGACACCTTCCGGGACCGGGCCGACGCGCATTTCGTCGACGATGAGGATTCGGTCGACCTGTTCCTCGGCTACGCGGCGGCGGCGCTCGACCTTCAGCGCCAGCTCGCGGCGGCCGGGATCGCGGTCGATGCCGCGCATCCGCTCTACGTCTATCTCCCCTGCGGCGTCGGCGGCGCCCCGGGGGGCGTGACCTTCGGCCTGACGCTGCTGTTCGGCGATGCGGTGCGGCCGGTCTTCGTGGAGCCGGTGGCTGCGCCCTGCATGCTCGTGCAGCTCGCTGCGGGCCTCGACCGCCCGGTCAGCGTCTACGAGCTCGGGCTCGACAACCGGACCGCGGCCGATGGCCTCGCCGTCGCGCGCGCCTCCCTGCTGGTCGCCCGGACCGTCGGCCCGCTCATCGACGCGGTGGTGACCGTCCCCGACGCGGATCTGTTTCACTGGCTGAAGGTGCTCTGGACCGGCGCGGGGCTGCGCCTCGAACCCTCCGCGGCCTCCGGCTTCGCCGCCCTCGGCCGCTTCCTGGCCGAGGCGCCGCCGACGGATCTCGCCTCGGCCACCCACGTGGTCTGGACCACGGGGGGCGCGCATCTGCCGGACGCGGAATTCGAGGCTGCCCTGGCCCGCGCCTGATCCGGCGGCAGGCACGCGCCCTCCCCTGCGCCGGCGCCATCACGATGCACGGGCTCCTGGGCACGACCCGCTTCTCCGGAGCGATCGCCCGTGGGATCGGCATCGATTGCCTGGGCCGGGACTGCGGGCCTCAGGATCTCCATGACGTCCTGCGCGTCTGTTTCACGTGAAACACGGGCTGGCCCGGCAACCGGCTGCACCCGTCGCATCCGACAGACCCAAGGGCGCCGAATGTGGCGACGGATCGCGGCGCAGGGCTGCCGTCACGCGTGCTCCAGACGCAGGGCCACCTCGTTCCTGCACAGGCAGAACATGGCGCCGCGTATCCGCGCGGCGCCATCATCAACTCAGTAGCCGACGTAGCCGCCAGCGCCCTGGCTGGGGCGTGCCGGACCGCCGGTCCTCACGGACGGGGCCGCCTGCTGGCGCTCGGCCTGACGGTTGGCCAAGGCACGGCCGGCGACGCAGCCGCCCACCGCGCCCAGCACACCATGTCCGGCGTAGTGTCCGGCGATGCCACCCACGATGGCCCCCTTGATGCAGCCCTTCGCTTCGGCAGCCTGACCGGCGGCCAGCAGGGCACTCGCCGCAACAGCGGCCACGGCGACACGCTTCATCATCGTGATTGTCCTTGAGCGGCCTCATCGCCGCGGTCACGATGTAAGTGCTCGCGCTCTATTCGGAAGAGGGATGCGCGCAAAATTTCCCAACACCACCGACTTGTAATCGGCTTGTTCTTCCCCAGCCGACGAAATTCCATTGCCAGGATCCGGCTCGCCGAGATGAACATGACTTGAACACTATCCGGGCTGTCCGAAACCGAGCCCCGCGAACCCCGCCGCCCTTCCGACGCGATCGTGGTTCAGCCGGATGAAACGGGTTCCCAAAGGGCTGAAGCCCTTTGGCGGGGTGTCGGGGCGGAGCCCAGACGTCATCGCGCAGGGCTCTGCCCTGCACCCGCAAAAGGTCGCGGACCTTTTGAAACCCTGACGGTATCCGCCGATGACGTCGTTCTGACGCGATGGCCCGGTCGTGCGCCGGGCTCAGCCCGGGCTCAGGCCGGGCGCTTCTTGAGCAGGCCGACGGCTGCGGCGGTGACCAGGGTGCCGGCGGCGAGCGCCAGGACGGCGCCCGGCAGATTCGTCACGGCGTTCGGGATCGGCAGCACGAACAGGCCGCCATGCGGCACCTTCAGGGTCACGCCGAGCGTCAACGCCAGGGCGCCCGCCACCGCGGAGCCGGCGACCAGCGACGGGATCACCCGGAGCGGGTCGGCCGCCGCGAAGGGGATCGCCCCCTCGGTGATGAAGGCCGCGCCCAGCACCGCGGCCGCGCCGCCGGCCTCGCGCTCCGCCGGCGTGAAGCGGGCCGGGAACAGGCGGGTCGCGAGGGCCAGGCCCAGCGGCGGCGTCATCCCGCCGAGCATCACGGCGGCCATGGGCGCATCGACGCCGGAGGAGAGCAGAGCCGCCGCCGACGCGTAGGCGGCCTTGTTGATCGGGCCGCCCATGTCGATCGCCATCATGCCGCCGAGCACGAGCCCGAGCACCAGGGCGCTCGCCCCCTGCATGCCCTTCAGCCAGGTCGTGAGCGCCGCCAGCACCGCCGCCACCGGCACGCCGACCACGTAGATCATCAGGAGGCCGGTGACGGTGGTGGCGAGCAGCGGCAGGATCAGGACCGGCTTCAGCCCCTCAAGGGTCTTGGGCAGCCGGATATGCGTGTTGAGGAACCGGGCCGTGTAGCCGGCGATGAACCCGGCCGCGATGCCCCCGAGGAATCCGGCCTGGAGGTTGGCGGCCAGCATGCCGCCGATCATGCCGGGCGCGATCCCGGGCCGGTCGGCGATCGAGTAGGCGATGTAGCCGGCAAGCGCCGGGACGATCAGCGCGAAGGCCGCCTTGGCGCCGATCTGCCCGAGGGCGTAGCCCAGCGTGCCGGCATTGCCGGGCGCCATGGCGTCGATGCCGCCGACCGCGAAGGCGAGCGCGATCAGCAGGCCGCCCGCCACCACGAAGGGCAGCATGAACGAGACGCCGGTCATCAGATGCTTGTAGGCGCCGGCCTTCCGCTCGGCCGCCTCCGGCCCGGCGGGGGCCTCGGCGTCGCCGCCGGCCGCCTGCACCTGCGCCTCGGCGAGCGCGGTGGCGATCAGGCCCTTGCCGTCGCGGATCGCCGCCTTGGTGTTGGTGGCGTAGACGCGCTTGCCGGCAAACCGCGCCCGGTCGACGCCGGTATCGGCCGCGATCAGCACGATGTCGGCGGCGGCGATCTCGGCGGGTGTGAGCGTGTCGCGGGCGCCGACCGACCCCTGCGTCTCCACGCGGACCGTGTGGCCGAGCGCCTCGGCGGCCGCCTGGATCCCCTCAGCCGCCATGAAGGTGTGGGCGATCCCGGTCGGGCAGGAGGTGATCGCGACGATCCGCTTCGCCCCGGTCTCCGCCCCGGCCGCCGCCTCCCCGGGGCCGGACAGCACCCGGTCGAGGACGCCGTTGACGTCGGTGAGCACGTCCTCGATGGCCGCCCGCGCCCGGCGCAGGGACCCGAACCTTCCCTCGCCGAGATCGCCCGGGCCGACGAGCAGCACCGCCCCGGCCTCGCGGATCGCCGCCTCCGGCAGGGGGTTGGCGCCCGGCGCGCCGCGCAGTTCCAATGCGATCGGCTGGTTGCGCCGCTTGGCGGCCTTGCGCAGCGCCTCGAGGGCGAGGACGGCATGGGTGGAGAGGTCGCCGCCTCCGACCACCGCCAGCAACTGGGCCATGGGTTCCTCCCTAGTTTGGCTTCATCTCGGCCTCCGGGCCGAGGCGGCGCGGAGCGGATGGAAATACGCGTCGTCCCTGTCTCGACCTCATCCTGAGGTGCCCGCGTCAGCGGGCCTCGAAGGAGCCCTCCAGAAGACGCCGCGATCCCTGGAACCCTCCTTCGAGGCCGCCGCTTCGCTGCGGCACTTCAGGATGAGGTCGCGGTTTGGAGACCGGCGCAGCGTCCGTGCGCTCAGGCCTCGCGATGATCGGCGGGCGCCACGCGGACGGCGCGCATCAGCGCCTCGACGGTGGCGCGGGGCGGCAGGCTGGCGCCCGCGCGGGTCAGCTTCCCGGCCGCGAAGGCCACGGCCAGCCGGGCGGTCGCGTCGGGGTCGAGCCCGGCCCGGAGCGCCGCCACGAGGCCCGCCACCAGGGCGTCCCCCGCGCCGACCGTGCTGGCGACCTCGGTGGCGGGCGGCTCCGCGTGAACGCTCCCCTCCGGCGTCAGGACCAGCGCGCCCTCGGGCCCGAGCGAGACCACCACCACCGGGATGCCCCGGTCGCGCAGGCCCATCCCGGCGGCCCGCACGGCGTCGAGCGTCGGCAGGGCGTGCCCGATCCACTCCTCCAGCTCGTGCCGGTTCGGCTTCGCCGCGAAGGGCAGCGCCTCCGGCCCCGCATCGAGGACGGCGGCGAGCGGCGGCCCCGAGGCGTCGAGCACCACCCGGGCGCCCCGGGCCTTCAGGCGGCGCGTGAGCGCCGCGTAGGTGTCCGGCGGCAGCGCCCCGGGCAGGCTCCCGGCCAGCACCACCCAGGCGTCGCGGACGGCCAGATCGAGCAGCGTGGCCTCGGCCTCGGCGAAGCTGTCGTCCGTCACCCCGAGCCCGGGCAGGTTGATGTCGGTCGTGTCGCCGGTCCGCCGGTCGAGCAGTTTGAGGTTGGTGCGGGTCTCGCCGGGGACGCGCACGAAGCGGTCGGCGATGCCCTTCTCGGCGAAGACCTGCGCGAACGGGGCGGCGTTGTCCGCCCCCAGGATCCCGGTGGCGGTGACCGGCAGCCCCCAATCGGCGAGGCAGCAGGCGACGTTGACGCCCTTGCCGCCGGCATGGGACCGCACCGACCGGGCGCGATGGACCGTGCCGGGCTCCAGCGCGTCGAGCACGACGGTCTGGTCGATCGCCGGGTTGAGGGTCAGGGTGACGATCGGGCTCACGCGGCGACCCCCGGGGCGTGCTCTGAGCCGGCGACGAGCGCGGATTCCAGCGCCCGGACCGCGGCGGCATCCTCCTGCTCGCAGGCCTGGCTCGCCAGCGCCCGGAGCGCGCTCATGTCGGCGCCGCGCAGCCGCGCCTTGACGCCCGGCACGTCGCGCGGGGTCATCGACAATTCATGGACGCCGAGCCCCGCCAGCAGGCAGGCGCCGAACGGGTCGCCCGCGATCCCGCCGCAGACGCCCACGAAGCGCTTGTGGCGCGCGGCGCCCTCGCAGGTCATGTGGATCAGCCGCAGCACCGCCGGGTGCAGGGAATCCGCCTCGGGGGCGAGTTCCGTGTTCTGGCGGTCGATGGCGAGCGCGTATTGCGTGAGGTCGTTGGTGCCGATCGAGAAGAAGTCGCAGTGGCGGGCCAGCGCATCGGCCTGGATCGCGGCGGCCGGCACCTCGATCATGATGCCGAGCGGCACGTAGGGGGCGCCGATCTCGGCGCGGATCGTCTCGGCGATGCCGCGCAGGCGCAGAACCTCCGGCACGGAGGTGATCATCGGCATCATGATCGAGAGCGGCGCGTGCTGGCCGGTCGGGGCCGCGGAGCCGACATGGTCCTTCGCCGCCCGGTAGAGGGCACGCAGCTGCGGCTCCAGCAGGTCCGGCCGGCGCAGCAGCAGCCGCGCGCCGCGCACGCCCAGGAACGGGTTCTCCTCCTTCGGCAGGTGCAGGTGCGAGACCTGCTTGTCGCCGCCGATATCGAGGGTGCGCACGATCAGCGGACGGCCGCCCAGCGCCTTCAGCATGCCGGCATAGGTGGCGTACTGGTCGTCCTCCGAGGGGGTGTCGCCGCGCTCCAGGAACAGGAACTCGGTGCGCATCAGGCCGACGCCCTCGGCACCCTGATCGAGCGCGAAGGGGACCTGCTCGGGATTGTTGACGTTGGCGCCGATCGCGAGGGCATGGCCGTCCCGGGTGCGGGCGGGCAGCGCGCGCGCGCGCGCCTCGTCCTCGGCCTGCCGGCGCTGCCGGTCGCGCCACGCCTCGGCCGACGCGAGATCGGCCCGGCTCGGATCGAGATAGAGGCGGCCGGTGCTGCCGTCGAGGATCGCCTTCGTGCCGTCGGCGAGCCCCAGCAGCCCGGGGCCGCCGGCCACCAGGGCGGGGATGCCGAGCGTCCGGGCCAGGATTGCCGTGTGGGAGGTCGGGCCGCCCTGGGCCGTGGCGAGGCCGAGCACCCGGGTCGGATCGAGGCCGGCCGTGTCGGACGGTGCGAGGTCGGGGGCGATCAGGATGCAGGGCTCCTCCGGCAGCGCATGCCCGCTCCTCAGGGCCGGGTCGATCTGCGCCAGGACCCGGCGGCCGACGTCGCGGAGGTCCGCGGCCCGCCCGGCCAGGACCGGGTTGCCGAGGGCGGCGAGCTGGCCGGCGATGCGCTCGACGGCCGTATGCCACGCGAAGGCGACGCCGTGGCCCTCGACCATGAGCTGGCAGGTGAGCGTGATCAGGTCCGTGTCGGCGATCAGCTCGGCCTGGGCGCGGAAGATCCCGGCATCGGCCTTGCCGAGGCGCCGCTCGGTGTCGTCGGCCAGCGCCTTGAGCTGATCGGTGGTCACGGCGAGCGCGTGATGGAGGCGGTCGGCGCCGGTGGTCAGGGGCTCGGGCGCGTCGGGGACCGTGATCTCCGCGCCGGCCAGCACGTGGATCGGCCCGATGCTGATCCCGGGGCTCGCGCCGATCCCCGCCAGGATCCGCGGCGCGTCCGAGGGGTTCCAGCCGGCGACCGGACCGGCCGCCAGGGCGGCGGCTTTGGCGGCGGCCTCCGCGGCCCGCTGCGCCGCCGCCTTCTCGCCGGCGCTCAGACCCGTCACCGCCGCGCAGATCTTCGCCAGGGCGCCCGCCTCGTCGTCGCCCTCGGTCGAGATCGTGATCTCGTCGCCGCAGTGCAGGCCGAGCTGGAGCAGGCCGATCAGGCTCTTGGCGTCGGCGACCTGGGTGCCGTGACGCACCTGGATCCGGGCCGGGCAGGATTTCGCCACCTCGACCCAGTGGGCGGCGGGCCGCGCATGCAGGCCGGTGGGATAATCGACCGTCCAGTCGAAGCGCTGGCGCAGGTCCGCGGCGGGAGCCGATCCAGTCTGGCCCGACGCGCCCGGAACCGTATCCTGCGACAGGGCCTCGACGATGTCGCCCTCGCGCGTCGTGGTGCGCAGCTGCTCCAGCCGCGCCTCGTCCTGAATCAGGCGGGTCAGCCGGCGAAGCACCGTGATGTGGGTGTCGGACTGCGCCGCGATCGCCACCACCAGATGGGCCGTCTGCCCGTCGTGCCAGAGGATGCCGTCGGGCACCTGCAGGACCGCGAGGCCGCTGTGGCGGACGAGGTGCCGGTCGTCGACCATGCCGTGTGGAATGACGACGCCGTGGCCGAGATAGGTGTTCGCCACCCCCTCGCGGCGCAGCATGCTCGCGCCGTAGCCCGCGTCGATGCAGCCGGCGGCGGTCAGGAGCTGGGCGGCCTCGCGGATCGCCGCGTCCTTGTCGGCGGGCGCGGCCCCGGTGCGCACGAGGATGCGCGGCGCACATGTCGGTGTCGGTGCGAGCATGGCGTGCCCTCCTCCCGTCGCGAGCGACGACTCCCCGGCCGCCTGTTCGTTGCGGTCACTGAAAACGTTTTCACAACGCATGTCAACATCCGGCGCTGTCGAACCCGGGCGTTTCGGTTGTGCCTCGACCGGTAGAGTGTCAATGATCGTGCAACAGGGCTGGAAACGATTTCCGGATGGTCCGGCGATGAAGGTGGGAATCCGCGATGTCGCCCGCGCGGCGGGCGTCTCGACCGCGACCGTGTCGCGCGCCCTCGGCCAGGGGCCGGTGAGCGAGGCCCTGCGCGAGCAGGTGGAGGCGGCGGTGCGCGCCACGGGCTACCGGCCCAACCTCTCCGCCCGGCGGCTACGCTCGCAATCGGCCCGGACGATCGGCCTGATCGTCGCCGACATCCGCAACCCGTTCTTCACGGCGGTGAGCCGGGCCGTGGAGGATGCGGCCTTCGGCGCCGACATGCGGGTCATCCTGTGCAACACCGACGAGGATCCCGCCCGCGAGGCGATGTATCTGCGCCTGATGGAGGAGGAGCGGGTCACCGGCGTGATCTTCGCGCCGACCGTGACCACCACGAAGGACCTCGGCGCCCGCGCGTTCGACTTCCCCGTCGTGCTGATCGACCGGTCGGGGCCGCCGGGCGCCTATGACAGCGTCGTGCTCGACAACGGGGCGGCCTGCGCGACCCTGGTCGATCACCTCGCGGCCCAGGGTTACGCCCGGATCGGCGGCCTGTTCGGCTCGACGAGCTCGACCGCCCTGGAGCGCCGGGCGGGGTACGAGGAGGCCCTGCGGCGGCATGGCTTGGCGCCGCGGATCCGCAGCGTCGCCCCGAACGCGGCGGCCGCGATGGAGGAGGCCGCGCGCTGGTTCCAGGAGGCCGACCGGCCGGAGGCCCTCATCGTCTCGAACGGGCTGATCCTGATGGGGGCGGTGCGGGCAGCCCGCGCCCTGAATCTGGCGCTCCCGCGCGATCTGGCGCTGGCCGGGTTCGACAACGAGCCCTGGACCGAACTCGCCGAGCCGGGCCTGACCGTGATCGAGCAGCCCGTCGCCGAGATCGGCGCGCAGGCGATGCGGCTGCTGTTCGAGCGGATCGAGCGGCCGGATCAGCCGGTCCGGAAGGTGGTCCTCAGCGGCTGCCTCCTGGCCCGCGGCTCGACACGGGCGCGGTGACGGTCCACGTGATGGGCATCGTTGACGTCCGGGAGCTGGATGGAGAGCGCCCCATGCTGACGGAGACCGGACGAGCCACTGCGCAGCGGCCTGGGGCTGCGCCGGATCGCGCTGCAATCACGGCGGACGACACGCGTGCGCCGACAGCCTCGGCGGGCGCCACGAGCCCTCTCTCCCGTGCAGACTTGCGGCTTCACAGAACCTCATCGGATAGGGCTGGCGGGCACCGCGCATCTCCCGCCCCCCTTGCGGGGGAGGGGCGGGAGGGCGCGTTGGCCGGCGACCCGGATTATCCCGCCGCGGCCCGGGCTTCGGCCGGAACCCGCCGTATCGCGCGGGGGACGGCCGCGTGAACGTCCTCCGCCTGACGGCCGGCCGGGGCTACGCCGCGGCGACCCGCTGGTTCGTCGGGGCGGCGGCGGCGGCGCTCCTGCTGGCCGATCTCGCCGTCACCAGCCTCCATCCCTGGGCCGACCTGCGGCGCCTGCTCGCCGGCCTGATCCACCCGGATTTCCCGGCGGTCGAGATCTGGAGCGTCGTCTACACCGTCGCCTTCGCGATCCTCGGGGTCACGATCGGGGCCGGGGCCGGCTTCGTCCTCGCCATCCCGTTCGCCAAGGTCCGGAGCGTGCGGCTCGCCTGCGCGGGCCTGCGCTCGGTCCACGAATTGTTCTGGGCGCTGCTGCTGACGCAGGTGTTCGGCCTGTCGGCGATCACCGGCATCCTGGCCATCGCGCTGCCCTACGCGGGCATCTGCGCCAAGGTCTATGCCGAGATCATCGAGGAGGCGGATCTCTCCGCCCTGCGGGTCCTGCCGAAGGGGGCCGGCGCCCTCTCGGCCTTCCTGTACGCGCGCCTGCCCGAGGTCGGCCCGGCCTTCCGCCACTACACGCTCTACCGGTTCGAATGCGCCATGCGCTCGACCCTGGTGCTCGGCTTCATCGGCCTGCCCACCATGGGCTTCTACCTCGAATCCGCCTTCCGGCAGGGCCGCTACGCCGAGGCCGGGGCGCTGCTCCTGATCTTCTACCTGCTGATCGGCTCCCGCCGCCTCTGGATGCGCCTCTCGACCCTGCCGGTCCTGCTCGTGGGCAGCATCCTCGCCCTGCCCGAGACCGTCGGGACGACCGACTGGCTCACCAGCCTCGGCCGCTTCCTCGGCCACGACATCGTGCCGAGCCCGCTCCGGTCCGGCGCGCTCCTCGACCCGGCGACCTGGGGCCGGTTCTGGGTCTGGCTCCGGCCGATCGTGACGGAGCAGATCCTGCCCGGCACCCTCCAGACGCTGGTGCTCGCCCAGATCGCGCTGGTCGCGACCGGCCTCGGCGCGCTGGTGCTGTTCCCCCTCGCCTCGCGCCGCTTCGCCGGGCCGATCGGGCAGCCCTTCGGGCGCGTCCTCCTGGTGGTGGTGCGCTCGACGCCGGAATACATGCTGGCCTACGTGCTGCTGCAGCTCCTCGGCCCGTCGATGCTGCCGGCGATCCTGGCGCTGACGATCCACAATGCCGGCATCGTCGGCTACCTGATGGGGCGCCACGCCGACGGCCTCGCCTACCGCCCCGACGCGCCGACCGGCCTGAACCTCTACAGCTACGAGACCGTGCCCCGGCTCTACGGGCAGTTCCTGGCCTATCTGCTCTATCGCTGGGAGCTGATCCTGCGCGAGAGCGCGATCTTCGGCATCCTGGGGGTGGCGACGCTGGGCTTCTCCATCGACGCCGCGATCTCGGAGGTGCGCCTGGACGTCGCCGCGCTGCTGATCGTGGCCACGGCGCTCCTGAGCATGCTGGTCGACGCCCTGTCCCGCGCCCTGCGCCGGTCCCTGCGCCTGACCGATCTGCCGACGCGCCTGTCCCAGCCGCTGCCCGAATCCCGGGTTTCCAAAGGGCTTCAGCCCCTTGGCGGGGTTCGGGGGCGGAGCCCCGAGCTCGGGCGAAGCCCGGCACCAGGGCTCCGCCCTGGACCCGCGAAAGGTCCCGACCTTTCGAAACCATGACGTGATGCGCCTCGCGAGAGGGCGCCCTACGCCTCCGGGAGGGGCGGCGCCGGCGGGCTCACGCGGCTGTCCCGGCGCAGGCCGACCCCGCTGGTCCCCTGCGCCATCATGGCCCGCAGCAGGGCCTCCATCTGGTCGGCCGCCGCCTCGACCGCGAGCCCGTCCTGCCGGATGTTCGAGATGCAGTTGCGCCGGGAATCCGGCAGGCCCGGTTCCGGCGCACAGGTGATGTAGCAGCCGAGGCTGTCGGAGGCCGACAGGCCCGGCCGCTCGCCGATCAGCACGACGACGCAGCGCGCCTTGAGCCGGGCGCCGATCGGATCGCCGATCGCCACCCGGCCCTGCTGCACCACCGCGACCGGCGCGAGGCTCCAGCCGGCCCGCCGCACCCGCGCGGCGAGCGCGGCGGCGGTGGGCACCGCGTTGAGGGCGACCGCCGTGGCCGAGAGCCCGTCGGCGATCACCAGGGCGACGTCGAAGCCCGTTCCAAGCCCGTCGAGGACGGCATCCGAATCCGGGTGCAGGATGCGCCCCCGGTCGGGTCGGCGCAGGTACTCGGCCCGGTCGGCGGCGTTGGCGCGGAGCTCCACCGCGTCGAGCCCCTCGGCCCGCAGGGCCTCGCGGATCGCCCCCGTATCGAGGGGCGTCCAGACCGCCTCGCGGGCGCGGGCATGGTCCAGCCCGAAGGCGAGCGCCGCCCCGGTCGGCAGGCCGGCGCCGTGGGCACCCAGCGCGATGCGGGCCTGGGTGAGCGCGCGCAGGTCGCGCAGCGACGGGGCGCCGGCATGCTTGGTTTCGGGCGCGCTCATGCCGCCCGTCCCGGCAGGAGGCGCGACGCCTCGGCGAGCGCCGGGGGCAGTTCGCCCGCCGCACCGGCGAGCCGGCCCTGCGCGTCGGTGATGCGCACCGCGCGCAGCCACGCCTCGAATTCCGGGGCCGGCGGGCGGCCCAGGGTCTCGCGGGCGAAGACCGCATCGTGGTGGGAGAGGGACTGGTAGTTCAGCATCACGTCGTCGGCCCCCGGCACCGTGATGACGAAGTTGACGCCCGCCGCGCAGAGCAGGGTCAGCAGGGCGTCCATGTCCTCGCCGTCGGCATCGGCGTGGTTGGTGTAGCAGACGTCCACCCCCATCGGCAGGCCGAGCAGCTTGCCGCAGAAATGGTCCTCCAGCCCGGCCCGGATGATCTGCTTGCCGTTGTAGAGGTATTCCGGCCCGATGAAGCCCACGACCGTGTTGACGAGGAGCGGATCGAATTCCCGCGCCACCGCGTAGGCGCGCGCCTCCATGGTCTGCTGATCGACGCCCCAATGCGCATCCGCCGAGAGGGCGGAACCCTGGCCGGTCTCGAAATACATGCATTGCCCGCCCTCCGGGCAGCGGCCCAGCGCGCGCGCCGCCTCGGCGGCCTCGCGCAGGACGGCGAGATCGACGCCGAAGCCGGCATTGGCCTTCTGCGAGCCCGCCACCGACTGGAACACGAGGTCCACCGGCGCCCCCCGCGCCATGGCCTCGATCGCCACGGTGACGTGGCCGAGGCAGCAATGCTGGGTCGGCACGTCGAGGCGCAGGCGCAGGGTCTCCAGGAGCTCGACGATCCGGATGTAGTCCGGAAGCGAATCCGTGGCCGGGTTCACGCCGATCACCGCGTCGCCCGAGCCCATCAGCAGCCCGTCGAGGGCCGAGATCAGGATGCCGGCCGAGGAATCGGTCGGGTGGTTCGGCTGGTTGCGGGTGGCGAGGCGGCCGGGCAGGCCGATCGTGGAGCGGAAGCGCGTCACCACCGGCCGCTTGGCGGCGATCGCCACGAGATCCTGCAGCCGGCAGATCTTTGAGACGGCCGCCACCATCTCGGGCGTCAGACCGGGGGCCAGCGCCGCGAGCGCCTGCGCGTCGGCCGCCGGCGCGAGCAGCCATTCCCGGAACGCGCCGACCGTCAGCGACGCCACCGGCGCGAAGGCCGTCGGATCATGCCGGCGCGCGATGAGGTCCGAGACCTCGTCCTTCTCCGAGGGAATCAGCTCCTCCGCCAGGAAGGCCTTCAGCGGCAGGTCGGCCAGCGCGATCTGCGCGGCGAGGCGCTCCACCGGCCCCTCGGCGCAGAGCCCGGCCAGCTGATCGCCGGATCGCTCCGGCGTCGCCTTGGCCAGCAGGCTGCGCAGGTCCGGAAAGGTGAAGCGTGTGCCTTCGATCGTGGTCGCGTAGGCCATGGCTGGCGCTCCAGGCGAGCTGTCCGCCGTCAGGTATCACGGTCCGGCCGGATTGCGAGGGCCGCACGCCGAAGCCGGGCGCCCGACCTCGAAGACGCGCGTGGCTGGCTGGAGCCGCGCGAACGGTCCCGGCGCGAACAGACGGCATCGGGCCGCCCGCTTCGGCCCGGTGGGGTCGCCCCGGACAAGCGGGGGCCGGCCGCCTTCGTCCCGGCGGCCCGCGACGTCCCGCTCAGAGATCCACCGCCATCGACAGCAGGTAGGTGCGCGGCGCGCCCTGGAAGAAGGTCCCGAACGAGGCGACCCCGGTCCAGTACCGCGTCCCCGTCACGTTCTCCACGTTGGCGCGGAACGTCGTCTGCCGGCCCCCGATCACCGTCGCGTAGCGCAGGCCGAGATCGAGGCGCGCCCAGTCCGGCAGGGCCTGCCGGTTCGCCAGATCGACGAATTGGCGCCCGGTGTAGATCAGCGCGCCGTCGAGGGTCAGGCCGGTCAGGCCGGGCAGGTCCCATTCCGCGCCGAGGCTCGCCTGCACCGCCGGCACCCCGATCGGCCGGTGGCCGAGATTGGCGGCGAGGGCGGTCCGGACGAGCCGCCCGTCGAGCAGCGTCACGCCGCCGAGCGCCCGCAGCTGCGGGGTGATCTCGCCGAAGACGTTGAGCTCGAGACCGCTCACCCGCTGCGCGCCGGTCGCCGCGAAGCGGTTCTGCGGGCCGAGCTCGCCGCCGGGCTTCGTGATCCGGAAGGCCGCGAGCGTGGCGCCGAGCCGGCCGAGATCGAGCTTCACGCCGGCCTCGACCTGCCGGGCCACGGACGGCGCCAGGATCTCGCCGGAGTTTTTGGCCAAAGCCGGCGCGAGATCGCCGCGGCTCAGCCCTTCGATGTAGTTGCCGTAGAGCGAGACGGCCTCCCAGGGGCGGACCACGAGGCCGGCGACCGGACTGGTGGCGCTCCTGTCGTAGGAGGTTGTCAGCGTGCCGACATTCGACACGTAATTGTGGGCCTCGACCCGCTGGCCGCGCACCCCGAGCGTCAGCAGGATGCGCTCGTCCAGCGCCGCGAGCGTGTCGGCCACCGAGATCCCCGACAGGGTGCTGTCCGACAGGCGCGGCCGGCCGGCCCCGTCAACCGGCGCGATGTAGGGCACCCGGCGCGGCGCGTAGAGGTTCGACAGGTAGGCGCCGCGGCCGGGGGATACCCACCGCCCCGTCTCCTCCGCGTAGGCCGAGGCCTGCAGGGTGACGGCGTGGTGGAGGAACCCGGTCTCGAACCGCGCCCGCAGGCCGCCATCATAGGTCAGGCGATCGACGCCGAGGGCGTAGAATTGCGGCGTGCTGGTCGTGTCGCCGCGCTGGTTGAGGATGGTCGGGGCCGACTGGAAGTAGCGCTCCACCGTGCTCCGCGAGCCGCCGACATCGGCGAACAGGGTGAGCTGGTCGGTGAGGTCGTACTCGGTGCGCAGCAGGCCGCCGCGATCGTCGATATCGGAATATTCCCAGGGCTGGGTCAGGTTCAGGCGGCCGGCGGGCGCCCGCGGCACCGGCACGCCGGCCTTGAGCTGGAACGGGCGCAGGGGCGCGTCGAACCGGTCGGTCTGCGCCAGCAGGTAGAGCCAGGCCCGGAACCGTTCGCCCTGGTAGTCGAGGGCCAGCGCCCCGACGCCCGCCGTCTCGGACTGGTGGTCGAAGGGCGTGGCGCCCCCGTGCAGGCTGCCGACGAGCCGGGCGCCCCATTCCCTCTGGTCACCCCAGCGGCGGGCGGTGTCGAGCTGGAGGCCGCCGTTGGCTGCCGAGCCGTAATCCAGGGTGACCCGGGTGAGATCCGTGCCGGCGCGCTTCGGCACCACGTTGATCACGCCGCCGACCGCGCCGTTCGGCGCCACCCCGGTCAGCGCCGCGGAGGGGCCCTTCAGCACCTCGATGCGCTCGGCATAGTCGGTGAAGATGCGGAAGCTCGGCGCGACGCCGTACACCCCGTCGAACGCGACCTCGCCGCTGGTGTTCTCGTTGGCGGGGAAGCCGCGCACCGAGAAGGAATCGAACGGCGCCCCCGTGCTCTGGGTGGCGCGGACCGAGGGGTCGAGGACGAGGGCCTCGTTGACCGTCCGCGCCTGCCGGTCGCGGATCAGGGTGTCGGTGTAGCTGGCGATGCTGAAGGGGGCCTTGCGCGCCTCGACATTGCCGAGCACGCCGAGCCGCCCGCCCTGCGCCACCTGCCCGCCGGCATAGGCCGGCACCAGTCCGCGGGGCGCGGACGTTCCCGCGACGGAGAGTTCTTCGAGAACGACGTCAGCGCCGGCGGAGCGCTCTTCGGCTGCGGCGACGCTGTTCAGCACGACGGCCAGGACAAATGACGGCAGCGTCGCGCGGCGATGTCCCATGAGCATAGTCTGAAATCACCATCTCGTCAGATCGAGCGGCTGATGAATTTCAAGACAATCCCATCGGCCTTGATGATCAAGTCTGCCCCAGTCCGCTGCCGGGCGATGTTTCATCCCGACAATGATTCGACAAGCCGCGCCCGAGATCTTGCGAAAGATTATAATGATAACGATTTCAATCACGCGCCGGACCATGCTGATCTTCTTCGGCGCGAAGGCCGGTCCCTCGCCTCAGGTGCCGTGTTCCGGTGGGATCGGCTCGGCTCCCGGCCGGCGACCTCGGCGGTGGGCCTGACGGCCGTGAGCCCGCGCGGACCGGCCGGCCCGTCATGCGCGAAAAGGCTTGCGCGGCCGGACGGATCCGAACAGGCCGGGCGCAGGTTCATGCCGGGGCGTCATGCCCGCGTCCGGAGACCGCGCTTGCCCGCCCCGAGTCCGACAGCAGCCCGTCCCCCCGCATCGCCGCCCGCGCGCGACCGGCGCCGCCGGAACGCCGCCGGCCGGGGCAGCCTGAACCGCCCCGGCGCCGACCTGCGACGGCTGCCGACCGGCCTCGACCTGCGGAACATCCGCCTCGTGGAGGGCGTACGCGCCGCCTTCGCGTTCGGCGTCGTCATCCTGATCAACATCTGGCTGCAATGGCCGCCGTTGCTGACCATGGCGCTCGCCGCCAACCTCGCCTGCTTCTGCGACACGGGCGGGCCGATGCGGGCGCGCCTGCGGGTACTCAGCGCCTTCTCGATCCTCGGCGGCCTGCTCTGGGCCGGGCTCGGCCTGATTCAGCCCCTGGGCCTGGCCGTCGTCGTCCCGGCGGCCTGCGCGCTGATCTTCGCCTGCTCGTATGCCCGCGTCTGGAGCGTGCAGGCGCAGGCGGCCGGCAACGTGCTGGTGGTGGTTTTGTGCATCGCCCTCGACCGGCCGCTCACCCTGGCGCAGGCGGCCACCACCGTGGTGATGTTCGCGGCCGGCGGCCTCTGGGCGACGTTCCTGGCCCTGGTGATCTGGCGGCTGCACCCCTACCGGCCGGCCCATCGGGCGGTGGCGGAGGTCTGGCGCGACCTCGCGCGGCTCTGCGGCGATCTCGAACGGCTCGTCGCCCTGCCGGAGCCCGACACCGCGGCCTTCGACGGCCACGCGCGCGGCCACCGGCGCGGCGTGCGGACGAGCATCGAGACCGCGCGGACCATGATCCTCGACCTCGTCCGCTCCCGGGAGCGCGTCTCGGACCGGACCGCCCAGGCGCTGCTGCGCCTGGAGAGCGCCGAGCAGATCTTTTCGGCCTTGATCGCGGTCGGCGAGCTGATCGACAGCCGCCCGGATGCCCGCCGCCGTGCTCTCGCAAAGATCTTCCTGCGCCGCCTGCGCCCCCTGCTGGTGACCATCGCCCGGGCGATCCGCGACGATGTCGATCTCGATCTCGGCCGCCTGGAGCATTCCATCGCCCGGACCGCCGAAGGTCTCGCGGAGGATCCGACCCTGGCGCGGCTCGCCGAGCGGATCGTCGGGCGGGTGCGGATCGGCGCCAAGCTCTCGACCCCGGAGGGCTACCGCCCCGGCGGCACGTTCACGGAGGGCGGCCGCCTGGACCGCTGGACCCGCTACGTCGAACCGCTGCGGCAGAACTTCACCTTCGCGTCACCGAACCTGCGCCACGCGCTCCGGGCGAGCACGGTGGCGGCTCCGGCGCTGGCCGCGACGCTGACCTATGCGGGCGCCTTCACGCATTGGCTGGTGATGACCGTGGTGCTGACCATGCAGCCCTTCTACGCGGCGACGTGGCAGCGGGCGCTGGAGCGGATCGGCGGCACGGTGCTGGGCGGCCTCGTGGGTGCGGTGCTGGCCTACTACGCCACGACCCCGCTCGCCGAGGCCGGGATGATCCTCGTGCTGTCGATCGTCGGCTTCGCGGCCCGGCAGATCTCCTACGGCTTCTTCATCGCCTGCCTGACGCCCCTCGTGGTGCTGCTGGTGGAGCTCCTGGAGCCCGGCCACAGCTCCTGGGAGATCGTCGCCATGCGGGGCGGCTTCACGGTGCTGGGCGGCGTGATCGCGGTGGCGAGCTGCCTCGTGCTCTGGCCGATCTGGGAGCCCGATCAGGTCCGTCAGGAATTGCGCCGGGTCCTCAAGACCCACGCCGCCTACGCCGAGGCCGTGCTGGGTGTCGCCGCCGGGCCGGATCGGGAGGCCGCAATCCCGGGTCGGGCCCGGGCGGGCGGCCTTGCCCTCAACGACCTGGAGGCGGCCCTGTCGCGGGCCCTGCAGCAGCCCCGGGCCGGCCGCCATCCGGAGGTCGAATCCGCCCTGGTGGCCGACGCGACCCTGCGCCGGATCAGCGCCCGGCTCACCGTGCTGCGGCACGCCCCCGAAGCCGTGGACCCGGAGGCCGAGGCGTGGCGGGCCTGGATCGTCGCGGCCCTGGCGGCTCTGGGTGCGGACCGGCCGCTGCCGGAGCGGCCCGCCCTCGGCCGGGGGCAATCGCTCACCCGGCTCGTGAGCCAGGTGGATCTCCTGGTCGGGACCCTGCGGCCGAGGGAGATCCGCGCGGGGGCGCCAACCTGACACGGCCCCCCGTTCTGGTTTCGAAAGGTCGAGACCTTTCGCGGGTCCAGGGCAGAGCCCTGGTCATCATCTCAGGGCTCTGCCCCGAGACCCCGCCAAAGGGATGATCCCTTTGGAAACCCGGATCCTGGGTCGCCTCAGTACCGCGGCAGGGCGTTCGCCGGACCGCCGGCATGCGGGCCGGCGTAGCGGTAGGCGAGCGGCCGGCCGTAGGCGGCGGGGGCCTGCGACGCCACCGTGGCGTTGCCGATCCAGCCCGAATAGGCCGAGGCGGGATAGGGCGAGTGCTTCGAGTCCAGGCCCTGCGCGAGGGCCGGCGTGGCAACCGCGGCGACCAGGGCGGCGGCGGCGAGCATGCGGATCGTCATGATGATCTCCGAACGTTTTCGGTTGACTTCAGCGGGACGTCATCCGGTCAATCGTGTCGGGTGAGGAAGATCGTCGCCATCATGAACGGATGGGCGGTCTTGATCGCTCGGCTTTTCTTGGCCGTTGGTGACCTCTCAACGGGAATACTCTGCCTCGGGTTCGAATGCTGCGGTGCGCTGGCGCACGGGGCTGGTGCGCCGACCGGGGGTGCGGTCTGCGCGGAAGCGTGCCACAGACCGCGCCGACCTGATTCTACTGAAAGCCCGCGCTATGAAGTTGATCGTCGGCCTCGGCAATCCGGGCGCGCGCTACGCGGGCAACCGGCACAATATCGGCTTCCTGGCCATCGACGCGATCGCCCGCCAGCACCGGGCGAGCCCGTTCCGCCATCGCTTCCAGGGCGAGGCCGCCGAGGTGGTTCTCGGCACCGAGCGGGCGATCCTGCTGAAGCCTTCGACCTTCATGAACGAGTCGGGCCGTTCGGTCTCGGAGGCGCAGCGCTTCTACAAGATCCCACTGGCCGACGTGATCGTGCTCCATGACGAGCTCGACCTCGCCCCCGCCAAGCTCCGGGTGAAGCTCGGTGGCGGCAATGCCGGCCATAACGGGCTGCGCTCGATCACGGCGCAATGCGGCAACGACTATCGCCGGGTACGGCTCGGCATCGGCCATCCCGGCGACAAGGCACTGGTGCATTCGTACGTGCTCAACGATTTCGGCAAGGCCGAGCAGCCCTGGGTCGAGGATCTCTGCCGGGCGGTCGCCGACCACGCCGCGCTTCTGGCGGCCGGCGAGGATGCGAGCTTCCAGAACAAGGTCCACCTCGCCATGGCGGGCCGCGGCTGGGACGAGGTGAAGACGCTGGGCGCGAAAAATTGACACGAAAACACGGGAACACGATATGGATCGGCCTCGGAGGCTGCCATGAAGAACGTCACCGTGACGATGAACGAGGCCCTGCTGCAGCGGGCGCGCGTCGCGGCCGCGCGCGACGGCAAGAGCCTGTCGCGCTTCATCGCCGAGGCCGTCGAGCAGCGGGTCGGCCGGCCGCTGACGCAGCGGGAGGCGATCGAGCGGTTCCTGGCGGGACCGCCCCTCCACGTTCTGGACGAGAACGGCAAGGCTCCGACCCGAGACCAGCTGTACGATGACGACTGATCTGGTCTTCGTCGATACGAACGTCTTCCTGTATGCCCGCGATGATCGTTTTCCGGACAAGCAACGGACGGCCACGCACTGGCTGGCGACGCTCGCGGCCCGCGAGGCCCTCGTCGTGAGTCCGCAGGTGATCGGCGAGATCCACAATGCGGTCCTGCGCGGGAAGGTCGCCGTCGACAGCGCGGAGATGCGGCGCATGACACTGGAACTGCAACCCTTCTCCCAGGGTGCGACCGATCTCGAACTCATCACGCGGGCCTGGTCGATCCGGACCGAGACGACCTTCCAGTGGTGGGATTGCATCATTCTCGCCGCTGCGATGCGCGCCGGATGCCGCTATCTCCTCTCGGAGGATTACCAGCACGACCGCACGGTCCGCGGCACCACCATCCTCAACCCCTTCATGGTCGGCCCCGAGGCCGTCGTGACCGAACACTAGGACCGATCCATGGGCTTCAAATGCGGCATCGTCGGCCTGCCGAACGTCGGCAAGTCGACCCTCTTCAACGCGCTGACGCAGACGGCGGCGGCCCAGGCGGCCAATTACCCGTTCTGCACCATCGAGCCGAATGTCGGCGAGGTGGCGGTGCCCGATCCCCGGCTCGACGACCTCGTCCGCATCGCGGGCTCGAAGGAAAAGATCCCGACCCGGCTGACCTTCGTGGACATCGCCGGCCTCGTGCGCGGCGCCTCGAAGGGTGAGGGCCTGGGCAACCAGTTCCTGGCCAATATCCGCGAGGTCGACGCCATCGCCCACGTGGTCCGCTGCTTCACGGACGGCGACGTCACCCACGTGGAGGGCAAGGTCGATCCGGCCGCCGACATCGAGACCATCGAGACCGAGCTGATGCTCGCCGACCTCGACAGCCTGGAGCGCCGGGCCGTGGCCCTGGAGAAGAAGGCCAAGGGTTCCGACAAGGAGGCCAAGGAGAGCCTCGACCTCGTCAACCGCGCCCTGCCCCTCCTGCGCGAGGGCAAGCCCGCGCGGCTGGTGGAGCGCAAGCCCGACGAGGAGAAGCTGTTCCAGTCGCTCGGCCTGATGACGGCCAAGCCCGTCCTCTACGTCTGCAACGTCGACGAGGGCGACGCCGACAAGGGCAACAGCTATTCGGACGCGGTCTTCGCCCGCGCCAGGGCCGAGGGCGCCGTGGCAGTCGTGGTCTCGGCCAAGATCGAGAGCGAGATCGCCGTGATGCCGGAGGCCGACCAGGCCGAGTTCCTGGAGGCGGTGGGGCTCGCCGAGCCCGGCCTCAACCGGGTGATCCGCGCCGGCTACGATCTCCTCGGCCTCGTGACCTACTTCACGGTCGGCCCCAAGGAGGCCCGGGCCTGGACGATCACCAAGGGCACCCGCGCGCCGGGCGCCGCCGGGGTGATCCACTCGGATTTCGAGAAGGGCTTCATCCGGGCCGAGACCATCGCGTTCAAGGACTACACGACGCTGAACGGCGAGGCCGGTGCCCGGGACGCCGGCAAGCTGCGGCTGGAAGGCAAGGAGTACGTGGTGCAGGACGGCGACGTGCTGCATTTCCGCTTCGCCAACTGATCCTCCCCGGACGCACCCGCCATGCCCGATCCCGCCTTCGAAGATTTCTCCGTCGGCGACGTGATCGTCGGCGAGCCGCTGACGGTCACCCGCGACGCCATCGTGAGCTACGCGAAGCACTTCGATTTCCAGCCGTTCCACCTCGATGAGGCGGCGGCGGAAGGAACCTTCGCGGGCCGGCTGATCGGCTCGGGCTGGCACACGGCCGCGCTCGGCATGCGGCTGCTCCAGCGGGGGCCGTTCCGGGGCGGCTCGTCCCTCGGCGCGCCGGGGATCGACGAGTTGCGCTGGCTCGGGCCGGTGCTGCCGGACGATACCCTGACGCTGACCTTCCGGGTCCTCGGGATCCGGGACTCGGCCTCGAAGCCGGGGCTCGGCTTCGTGACCGCGGAGGTCGCCCTCGGCAACCAGCGGGGCGAGACGGTGCTGACCCAGCGCTTCACCGTGATGCTGGCCCGGCGCGGCACCGATCCCCTGCCGCCGCGGCCCGTCGCGATCGGCGAGCCCGGCCCCGTGACGGAACCGGAGGATGCCGAGATCCTGCCCTTCCTGCGCGAGGCCGAGATCGGCTCGACCCGCGACCTCGGCCCCTACCCGTTCAGCGCCGAGGCGATCATCGCGTTCGCCCGCGCCTACGACCCGCAGGCCTTCCACATCGACCCCGAGGCGGCCAAGCGCAGCCATTTCGGCGGGCTGTGCGCCTCGGGCTGGCACACGGCCGCCGCCTACATGAACCGGCTGCTCACCACCCGCGCCCGCGACGCCGCCTACACGGCCGCCCGCGGCCCCGTGCCCGAGGCTGGCCCCTCCCCCGGCTTCAAGAACCTGCGCTGGCTGAAGCCCGTCTACGCGGGCGACACGATACGGTTCAGCGCCAAGCTCACCGACAAGCGCGCCTCGGCCTCGCGGCCCGGCTGGGGGCTGGCCTTCGCCCGCAACACGGGAGTGAACCAGCGCGGCGAGCCGGTCTTCGCCTTCGACAGCGCCGTGTTCCACCGCTGGGAGCCTTGAGCGCAGCAGTACCGTGATGGCGAAGCCGGCCGGATGTCCAGAATCCGGTTCCTGATATTTTTATACCCTCGGTATCGACGGTCGATGCCCGGCGGGATATCAGGACGGTCTCGGTTGAACCATCACGCCGGTCGGCGTGCCAGAGGTGCGCATGCTGCTGTCGTCAAGAAGGCAAGTCGTATTCGTCGGAAACTGCAATGCCTCTGACTTGGCTTCTTTCTTTTCGCAGATCGATGAGCTGAAAGAAGAATTCGAGTTTCATTCTCTCGCCCTGCACGCGACCCCGACCCCATCTCCCGCGTTGCAGGCGATCGTCGATCGGGCGCATGCCGTCTTCATCCAGGGCATCGCGGAAGCCGAGCGGTACGAGCGGGACTCGGTTCCGCCGGGCGTCGCGCGCTTCGGGTATCCAAACCTGCTCCGGCGCACCTTCTGGCCGTTCGACGGCCTGATCTACGGCCGGGACCCGCGCGCGGAGGCCGATGCCGCCGCGAGCGGTCCGGTGCGCTTCGCCGACGGCCTGCTGGCCCGGCTGCGCGGCGACATCCCGGATCCCGAACAGCGGTTCGTCGCCTACCGGGACCTCGCGGTGCCGGGCCTCGCCAAGAACTTCGCCCGCCTCCTCGAGATGGAGGACGAGACCCTCGCGGCGGTCGATTCGACCTACCGCTGCGATCTCGGGGCCTTCGTCCGCGACAATGCCCGGACGCAGCAGCTCTTCCACTGGCTCGGCCATCCGAGCGGCCTGCTCTACCGGGAGCTGATGGCCTATTGCTGCGGCAAGCTCGGCATCGCCCCCGCGCTGCCGGACCCGTCCGCCCTCGACAATTGGGGGACGATGCAGGTGCCGGTGCATCCGGCGGTCGCCGAACGGCTCGAACTGGATTGGGCGCAGCCCGGCCGGATCTACCACTACGCCCCGATGGGCCACGTCACCTGGGAGGACTACACGCGGATGTACATCCGGCATCTCGGCTGAGGCGGAGAGCGGGTCCATGACATCCCCCGGCCTTTCCTGGCTCCCGGCTCCGCCGGACGACTGGCGCGACCGCCTCGCGGCGGCCCTGGCCGAGCCCGATCCGGCCCGGGCCTGGGCGGGCCTCGCAGCCCTGGCGCGGACCGATCTCGATTTCGTGCAGACCAATCGCGTCGATGCCGGGCTGCGCAAGCGCTTCCCCGACCAGCCGCCCCACCTGACCACGAAGCCGGTGCGCCTTGCCGTCCTCGGCTCGGCGACGCAGAGCCATCTGTTCCCGGCCCTCCGGGTCGCCGCCCTGCGCCGCGGCATCTGGCTGACCCTGCACGAGACCGGCTACGGCCAGTACCTGCAGGAACTCGAAGCGCCGGGACCGGAGCTTCTCGCCTTCGCGCCCGACACGATCCTGATCGCCCTCGACGCGCACCACCTCACCCAGGGCGCGCGGGATCTGGCGGACCTGGCTGAGGCCGACGCCGCCCTCGACCGGATGGCGGGGCACCTCGAAGGCCTCTGGACGGCCGCGCAGGCGCGGTTCGGAGCCCGGGTGCTGCAGCAGACGGTGCTGCCGGTGTTTCCGGCCCTGTTCGGCAGCAACGAGCACCGGATGCCGGGCTCGCGCCACCGTTTCGTGACCCGCCTGAACGCGCGGCTGCGCGAGCGTGCCGACCCCGCCGGCATCGACCTGATCGCCGTGGACGATGCCGCGGCCCGGCACGGGATCGGCCCGTGGCACAACCCCGTGCTGTGGCATCGGGCCAAGCAGGAGATCCCGCCGAATGCGGCGCCCCGCTACGGCGAGCTGGTGGCGCGGGTCGTGGCGGCGCGGCAGGGCCTCACGGCCAAATGCCTCGTGTTCGATCTCGACAACACCCTCTGGGGCGGGGTGATCGGCGATGACGGCCTCGACGGCATCGTGATCGGCAACGGCGACGCGCAGGGAGAGGCGTTCCTCGCCGTGCAGCATTTCGGGCTCGATCAGGCCAAGCGCGGCATCCTGCTCGCCGTTTGCTCCAAGAACGATTCCGCGAACGCGCTGGCGCCGTTCGAGCGCCATCCCGAGATGGCGCTCAAGCGCCAGGACATCGCCTGCTTCGTGGCCAACTGGGACGACAAGGCCACCAACCTCCGGGAGATCGCCCGGCGGCTCAATATCGGGCTCGACAGCCTCGTCTTCGTCGACGACAACCCGTTCGAGCGCGACCTCGTCCGGACCGAATTGCCGATGGTCGCCGTGCCGGAGGTGCCGGAGGACCCCGCGCTGGTCCCGCATTGCCTCGCGGAGGCCGGCTATTTCGAGGGCGTCGTCCTCACCGCCGACGATCGCGACCGCACCGCGCAGTACCGGCAGAACGCCGAGCGGGATGCCGCACTCGCGGGGGCCACCGACCTGGGATCCTATCTCCGGGGCCTGCAGATGGTCCTGGAATGGTCGCGGTTCGACAGCGTGAACCTCGCGCGGGTCGTCCAGCTGATCAACAAGACCAACCAGTTCAACCTGACGACGCAGCGCACCGACGAGGCCGAGATCCGCGCCGTGATGGCCGACCCGGGCGCCCTCGGGCTGCACCTCCGGCTCCGGGACCGGTTCGGCGACAACGGCATCATCGCGGTCGTGATCGGCCGCCTGCAGGGGACCGACTGCGTGATCGACACGTGGCTGATGAGCTGCCGCGTGCTGAAGCGGCGGGTCGAGGAGGCGACGCTGGCGGTGCTCGCCGCCGAGGCCGCCCGGATGGGCGCCCGCGCCCTCGTCGGCACCTACCGGCCGACGCCGAAGAACGGGATGGTGAGCGACCATTACGCCCGCCTCGGCTTCGCGGCGGACGGCACGGCGGCGGACGGCACGACGCGCTGGCGCCTCGACCTGCCGGCCCCCGAACACCCCGCGCTACCCATGACGATCGTGGAGACCACCCGATGACGCAGCAAGCCATCTATGCCGGGCTGACGCAGATCTTCCGGGACGTGCTGGCGGACGATGCGATCGAGCTTCGCCCCGAGACGACGGCCGACGACGTGGAGGGCTGGGATTCGGCGAGCCACATCAACATCCTCCTGGCCGCGGAGGAGCTTTTCGGCATCCGGATGTCGAGCGCCGAGATCGAGAAGCTCACGAGCGTCGGCGCCCTCGCCGACCTGATCGCGGCCAAGTTGCAGGCCAAGGGTCCGGCGAAGAGCGCGCACGCCTGATGGATCACGTCGTGGTTTCGGAAGGTCGAGACCTTTCGCGGGTCCAGGGCGGAGCCCTGGTCATCGTCTCGGGGCTCCACCCTGAGCACCCGCCAAAGGGCTTCAGCCCTTTGGAAACCCTATGAGGGCCGCCTTGGACAACCTGCCCGAGCGCCGCTTCACGCCTGAGGACCAGCAGGCCTTCGCGGCTTTGTCGGGCGACACCAACCCGATGCACATGGACGCCAAGGCGGCCCGGCGTATGCAAGCCGGGCGGCCGGTCGTGCACGGGATCCATGCCGTGCTGTGGGCCCTCGACGCCGCCGGGGATCTCCTCGACGGGGTCGGCGCCCTGACGGTCCGGTTCGACAGGATGATCCATGTCGGCGACCTGTGCCGGCTTCGGCCGGATGCCGGGCGCGCGCAGCTCACCATCCTCGTCGATGATGTGGCGGTCACCCGGATCGACCTGTCCCCTCGCACCGACCCGTCCTCTCAGCCCGCAGAGCCCGACGCGCACAGCTTCCCGCTGGAGGCCCGTGCGGACGCCATGGCGGCGGCCTTCCCGAAGGCCTCGGCCGCACTCGGCCCCGGCTTCCTGGTCGATCTCGCCGGCCTGTCGAAGCTCGTCGGGATGGTCTGCCCGGGCCTGCACTCGATCTTCCGTGGCTTCTCGGCGACCCGCGGGGCGGACGCGGTCGGGTCGGCGATGCGGTACGCCGTGCTGCGCGACGACGAACGCTTCAACCTCGTCACCATGCGGGTGACGGGCGCTGCGTTGAGCGGGACCGTCGAGGCGTTCCGGCGCGCGCCGCCGACGGAGCAGCCCGGCGTCGACGCGCTGCGGGGTCTCGTTGAGCCGCATGCGTTCGCGGGCCGCCGGACCCTGGTGGTCGGCGGGTCGCGCGGCCTCGGCGCGCTGACGGCGAAGCTGCTGGCCCTGGGCGGGGCTGAGGTCACCCTCACCTACGCGGTCGGCGACGGCGAGGCCAACGCAGTCGCGCAAGAGATCCGCGCGGCCGGCGGGACCTGTGCTGTCCTCAAGCTCGACGTGCGGCAGCCGATCGCCGGGCAGATCCCCGCCGGCGCGGCCTTTGACCAGCTCTACTATTTCGCGACGCCGTTCATCTTCGGGAAGCGCGGCCGGGGCCTCGATCCCGCCCTGCTCGGGGAGATGATGGCGTTCTACGTCCACGCCTTCTACGAACTCTGCGCCGGCCTGCGCGCGGCCGGCCCGCAGCCCATCGCCGTGTTCTACCCGTCGAGCGTCGCGGTCGCCGAGCGGCCGGCCGGCCTGACCGAATACGCCATGGCGAAGGCGGCCGGCGAGGTGCTGTGCGCGGACCTGCCCCGCCTGCTCAAGGGCGTCCGGGCCCATATCCGCCGCCTGCCGCGCCTCCAGACGGACCAGACGGCCAGCGTGCAGCCGGTGGAGACCGGATCGGCGATCGACGAGATGCTGGCGGCGATTTGGAGCGTTCAGGCCGGGGCCGACCGCGCGGCGACATGAGGCTCGCCTGTATCCGGCCGTCCGTGCGGGCGGCAAGGAGACTCAGGCCGCGCCAGAGGTGAGCCAGTCCTTGTCCGGTTGATAGTGGGCCTCAACGAGCAGCGGATCGCGCGCCATCGCCCGGCACAGCATCGCCACCTGCGATGGCACAACCGCTGTTCCCGCCTTCCAGGTATTGAATTGATCGAAGGAGGTTCGGAGCAGATCCGCGGCCTCTTCATCCGATACGGCCATCTCCGCCTGCCAAGCCGCAAGGTCCAAAGCCTTGAACGCGCGTTGCTCTTCGGCCAGCAGGCTCAGATGATAGGCGTCAATTCCCAGATCCCCGTCCTCGTCGCCCCAGAACACAACGGCGTCGTAGTCGGTCAGCCCGGGTTTGCGGAACAGAGCCGGTTCCTTGAGCGGCTCCAAGATTGGACACCCTCGGGCAATCCAACCGGCCAGCTCGATCACGTCCTCGCCCCCGCCTTTCCAAGAGACATGCAGCGCCGTGTCACTCACGGCAGAGACGGCAGCGATCCGAGGTAGAGATTGCGTCATGACGGCACTCTGGCGATCGGGAAGCGCGGGTTCACGCGATTCCATTCGGCAACGAGCGCGGCGTGGTTCTCCGTGGCCCACGTCATGACCGCCCGACGCGCCCGCGGCGGGAGGCTGCCCCGAAAAATCAACAGCGTCTCGATCACGATGAACGCCTCGAAGTCCGGCCCGATGGCGTGAAAGTGCGGGGGCAGATGATCGCCGGGAATGATCCGGATCACCACGTTCCCGATTCGCGCAAGCCTGCCCATCGCCGCCCTCGACAAACATAGTTCGAGGAACGGACGCCGGCTAGCAGGGAAAGGACGGCCTTCGGCTCGCTACGCGCTGCCTGTTCAAAGTTCATGTGCTGCCAAACGCCCCGATTCCGGGCGTCTCTCTCACGCCGCCTTCCGCCGCTCCGGATAGAGCCCGTACAGCCCCTCGGCGCTCGCGTCGCACACGCCGCGCTCGGTGATGATCCCGGTCACCAGCCGCGCCGGCGTCACGTCGAAGGCCGGGTTGGCCACCGGGCTGCCGGGCGAGACAACCTCGATCGTGGCGAAGCCGCCGTCAGGCAGCCGCCCGGTCATGTGGGTGACCTCCCGCCCGTCGCGCTCCTCGATCGGGATCTCCGTCACGCCGTCCTGCAGCGTCCAGTCGATCGTCGAGAACGGCAGCGCCGCGTAGAACGGCACGCCGGTGTCGTGGGCGGCCAGCGCCTTCAGGTAGGTGCCGATCTTGTTGCACACGTCGCCGCGCGCCGTGGTCCGGTCCGAGCCCACGATGCACAGGTCGACCTGCCCGTGCTGCATCAGGTGGCCGCCGGCATTGTCGGCGATCACCGTGTGGGGCACGCCGTGGCCGTTCAGCTCGAAGGCGGTCAGCGCCGCGCCCTGGCTGCGCGGGCGGGTCTCGTCGACCAGCACATGGACCGGCACGCCCAGCGCGTGGGCGGCGTAGACCGGGGCCAGCGCCGTGCCCCAATCCACCGTGGCGAGCCAGCCGGCATTGCAGTGGGTCAGCACGGTAATCGGCTTCCCGCCCTTGGCCTTGTGCAGATCGGCGATGATCCGGCCGCCATGGGCGCCGATCGCGCGGCAGCTCGCGACATCCTCCTCGGCGATCCGGCCGGCCTCCGCGAAGGCGCGGGCGAAGCGCTCGTCGGGGGCGACCTGCCGCAGGTTGGCGGCGACCCGGTCGAGTGCCCAGCGCAGGTTGATCGCGGTCGGCCGCGTGGCGGCGAGCGCGGCCACCGCCCGGTCGATCCCCTCCATGGAGGCGTTCTCGCGCATGGCGAGCGCCAGCCCGTAGGCCGCGGTGACGCCGATCAGCGGTGCGCCGCGCACGATCATGGTGCGGATCGCCACCGCGGCGTCGTCCAGGGTGGCGAGGCGCTTCAGCTCGAACGCGAAGGGCAGGCGCGTCTGGTCGATCACCTGGACGCTGATCCCGTCCGGGTCCGGGAAGATCGTGCGGTAGGGCTGGCCGTCGATGTTCATGGGTGCTCCTGTGCCACAGCGGGACGCGGTTTGCACCCTTCGGCCCGGCGCGGACGCGGCCTGGGGGAAGGCCGGTCAGGCTTCCTCAACCTTAGCGGCTCGTTAAGGCGGCCATGCCTAGCCTTCCGGGTACGTTCCCGCTCCGCGTCCGGTCCCGCATGCGCTCGCTTCGCCGTCCCGCATCGCCCTACGATACCTTCGTCGACAGCGTCCGCCCGTTCCTGGGCAAGCGCCTGACGGAACTCGGCGGGCTCGTGCTGTTCACCGGCGCGGTCGCGCTGACCGTGGCTCTGGCCACGTGGTCGATCGACGACCCGAGCCTCAACCACGCCACCGACCATCCCGCCCACAACGTGCTCGGCCAGCCGGGCGCGGTGGTGGCGGATCTCTGCATGCAGATCCTCGGGCTGGGATCGCTCGCCTTCGTGCTGCCCCCGGCCCTCTGGGGCGTGCGGCTGATGCGCGAGCGCGACCTGCCCGACGGCGGGATGCGGATCGCCCTCTGGATCATCGGCTTCTGCGCGGCGAGCGCGGTGGCGAGCGCCCTGCCGCCCACCACGCGCTGGCCGCTGCCCACGGGTCTCGGGGGCGTGGCCGGCGACGGGCTGCTGTCGATGGCCCGGGTGATCGTCGGGGCGGTCTCGTCGGCCGCGGCCCATCTCGTCGGCTTCGCCTATGCCGCGGTGGCGATCCTCAGCCTCACCGGGGCCTGCCGCTTCGGTGTCGTCGAAGAGGAGGCGTTCCACGACGAGCCCTATCCCGTGCGGCGTCCGCCGGTCAGGAACCGCGAGGAGCGCGAGGAGGCCGACGAGCCGGGCCTCGGCCTCGTGGGGGTCGGTGCCCTGGCGCAGGGCCTGATGCGGCTCCGCCTCGCGGTCGCCGACCGGATCGCCGGATGGCGCGCGGGCCGGGCCGAGCCCTTCGACGGCGCCTCGCCGGCGCTGGCGGCCCGGCGGGCCTTCACGGATGCCGACCTGCCCTGGGCCGACCACCTGCCCGGGGGCGCCCAGCCCGGCCCGGGCCGGCGCGAGCCCGTCTTCGACGCGGCGCCCGCCGAGGGGGAGGCCGACCACACCTTGATGCCGCACGACGAGGCCGAGGGCTTCGAGGCTGCGCAACAGCCCGCGCCGCAATCGTCCTCGCCCCAGCGCGCGCCGCAGCGCCCTCAGCCGCCCCCGCCCGAGCCCACGGCGTCCCGGGTCGCCCCGCCGGCCGCCGCCCCGGTTCCGGCCCGCCGTGCCCCGGCGCCGCCGCTCCGGCCCGAGGATTACGCCCTGCCGGCCCTCGACCTGCTGGCCGCCCCCCGCGGCCCGTCGCAGGCGAGCCTGATCTCGGCCGATGCCCTGGAGCAGAACGCCACGATGCTGGAGGCGACGCTCGGCGATTTCGGCGTGCGCGGCGACATCCTGGCGGTGCGGCCCGGCCCGGTCGTCACCCTGTACGAGCTGGAGCCGGCGCCCGGCACCAAGTCGAGCCGCGTGATCGCGCTGGCCGACGATATCGCCCGGTCGATGTCGGCGGTCTCCGCCCGTGTCGCGGTCGTCCCCGGCCGCAACGCCATCGGCATCGAATTGCCGAACGCCAAGCGCGAGACGGTGTATCTGCGCGAGCTGCTGGCCTCCACGGATTTCGCCGAGAGCAAGCACAAGCTGGCTTTGTGCTTAGGAAAAAACATCGGCGGCGAGCCGATCATCGCCGACCTCGCGCGCATGCCGCACCTGCTCGTCGCCGGCACCACCGGCTCGGGCAAGTCGGTCGCCATCAACACCATGATCCTGTCGCTGCTCTACCGGCTCAAGCCCGAGGAGTGCCGCCTGATCATGGTCGATCCCAAGATGCTGGAGTTGTCGGTCTATGACGGCATCCCGCACCTGCTCTCCCCGGTCGTCACCGATCCCAAGAAGGCGGTCATCGCCCTCAAATGGGCCGTGCGCGAGATGGAGGAGCGCTACAAGAAGATGGCCAAGATCGCGGTCCGCAACATCGACGGCTACAACGCCCGGGTCGCCGAGGCGGCCGAGCGCGGCGAGGTGCTGACCCGGACCGTCCAGACGGGCTTCGACCGCCATACCGGTGAGGCGATCTACGAGGACGAGGCGATGGACCTCGCGCCTCTGCCGTACATCGTGATCGTGGTGGACGAGATGGCCGACCTGATGATGGTGGCCGGCAAGGACATCGAGGGCGCGATCCAGCGTCTGGCCCAGATGGCGCGGGCGGCGGGCATCCACCTGATCATGGCGACGCAGCGCCCGTCGGTGGACGTGATCACCGGCACGATCAAGGCGAACTTCCCGACCCGGATCAGCTTCCAGGTCACGAGCAAGATCGACTCGCGCACGATCCTCGGCGAGATGGGCGCGGAGCAGCTGCTCGGCCAGGGCGACATGCTGTTCATGGCCGGCGGCGGGCGCACGACGCGCGTCCACGGGCCGTTCTGCTCGGACAGCGAGGTCGAGACCGTCGTGGCCCACCTCAAGCGCCAGGGCCGCCCCAGCTACCTCGACGCCGTCACGGCGGATGAGGAAGAGGGCGCGCCTGAGAAGGGCGGCAAGGGCAAGGCCGGCGCGGCGGAACTCGAACTCGACGGGGCGGTGTTCGACCAGGGTTCGTTCGGCGAGGCCGGGGGCGACCTCTACGAGCAGGCCGTCCAGGTGGTGCTGCGCGACCAGAAGGCCTCGACCAGCTACATCCAGCGCCGGCTTCAGATCGGCTACAACCGCGCCGCCTCGCTGATGGAGCGGATGGAGGTCGAGGGCATTGTCGGCCCGGCCAACCACGCCGGCAAGCGCGAGATCCTGGTGGAGGACGCGGTCGGCTGAGGAGTGGGGGGCCTCGTATCCGCAGCTTCCCCTCCCCCTCTGCGGGGGAGGGAGACGCGTGGGCCCGATCGCGCCGCTCTAACCCCTCTCGCCAAAACCGCAAAAATTTTCGTCCGCTTGCGGAACCCGCTCGCCATCCACACGTTACGCGCGTGCGAGGCCCGAAACGGGCTCGCGTGAGGGCGCCGGGCTCGGTGTCCGGCGTCGCTTGTAGTCACGTTGCTCAATGGAGGATGTGGTTATGAGGACTTACGACGTTTCGCCCCTGTTCCGGTCGTCCGTCGGGTTCGACCGCCTGTTCGATCTGCTCAACCAGGCCGAGCGCGTCGAGCCGTCCGCCGCCTGGCCGCCCTACAACATCGAGAAGGTCGCCGAGGACCAGTACCGCATCACCATGGCGGTGGCGGGCTTCACGGCCGACGAGATCGAGCTGACCCAGCAGGACACCACCCTCCTCGTCACCGGCCAGAAAGCGGGCCAGGAGGGCGAGAAGCAGTACCTCTACCGCGGCATCGCGGCGCGCTCCTTCCGCCAGACCTTCAATCTGGCCGAGCACGTGAAGGTGGTGGGCGCGAGCCTGGAGAACGGCCTGCTCACCGTCGCGCTGAAGCGCGAGGTGCCGGAAGCCCTGAAGCCGCGCCGCATCGCCATCGGCGGCGTCTCGGCGACGTCCGGGCAGGACAACGCCCCGGCGCAGATCACCCGCGAGCGCGAGGCCAAGGCGGCCTGATCCCGCATCCTCCGGCCCGGGCCCCGCCGGGGCCGGACGGACGACACGTCAGACGACACTCTCTTGCGGGTCCCCGGATCCGGAGGCCCGCTTCCGCAACGGGCTACATCTGCGATGGAGAGCGCATCATGAGCGTGAGAGATCTGATCCCCTGGAACCGCGGCACCAGCGCCCCGGCCCCGGCCGGCCTGCCGAACGAGCCGGCGAGCCCGTTCCTGGCGCTGCACCGCGAGGTGAACCGCCTGTTCGACGACGTCTTCAACGGATTTGGCGTGCCGAGCCTGACAGGCTCGGGTCTGGCGAGCCGGAGCTTCGGCTGGCCGAGCGTCGAGGTTGTCGAGGCGGATGGCGGCGCCCTGCGCGTCTCCGCCGAGCTGCCCGGGCTCGACGAGAAGGATGTCGAGCTCCTGATCGAGGACGGCGTGCTGACCCTGAAGGGCGAGAAGCGCGCCGAGACCACCGACAAGGAGCGGGGCTATTCCGAGCGCAGCTATGGCCGCTTCGAGCGCTCGATCGCCCTGCCCTTCGCGGTGCAGGAGGACAAGGCCGAGGCGACCTTCCGCAACGGCGTGCTCACCGTGACGCTGCCGCGCGCGGCCGAGGCGCCGGAGCGTCGGCGCCGCATCGCCATCAACGGCAGCGGCGCTTCGGCGTCCAAGCACTGAGCGCCGCCAGGGCGTTGTGAGACGGACCGCATGACGCGGCGGCCGGCGCGCACCCGAAAGGGCGTGCCGGCCGCCCCAGCCTTTGCCCGCACGCGGAGGATTTCATGCAGCAGATCGACACCCCCTTCCTTCAGGCCGGCCCGGTCGAGACCGGGATCGAGCGTCTCGGCCCGGTGGCGGCCGCCAATCTCCGGGCCCCGGCGGTCGACCCGTTCGAGGCCTTCGTGGCGCCGGGCGATGTCTTCCGGCACCCGCGCGAGGTGCTGACCTATCCGGGCCTGTCCACGCCCGAGAAGCGGGCGATCCTGGCCTCCTGGGCCTCCGACGCCCGGGCGATCGAATCCAGCCCGACCCTGCGCTGCCTGCCGGGCTGCCGGGCCGAGCCCGTCCCGATCGACGAGATCCTGGCGGCGCTCCAGGCCCTCGACGCGGGATCCGCGCCGGAGCCGAGCCTAAGCCGGCCGCTCTTCCCGGCGGCCTTCACCCGCCGCTGGGACCGTGGACGGGGCGCGCCCGGATCCGCCCTGAACTGAACCCGGAGGGCGTTTCATGGCGACGTTCAACCTGAACCATCACCGGAACGAACTCTGGCGCCGCCGGCGGCACCGCGCCGGTGACCCGGCGGGCGAGACCGGCGAATCCGTGCTGGTCAGCTGGCTGCTGACCGCCGTGATGTGCCTCGCCCTCGCGGCGCCCTGCCCGCCCGCGGCCCTGCCCTGGGTCGCGGCCGGGCTCTTCAGCCTGTCGGGCTTCGCGTGGCTCGGCCTCGCCCTCACCCGGGGCGTTCCGCCGGCCGCGGCCCCGACCCTGACGCCCTGGGACGCCGCGCTGCTGTCCTTCGCGGCGAGTTTCGGCGTCCAGGCGGCGGCGCGGCTCGGGCTCCTCGGAGCCTGACCGCATGAAGGACCCGCACATTGCGTCCCGGAGGATGCACCGGCCTTCGGGATGAGAGGGGATCGGGGCCCCTGCGGCGCTCCGGTCCCGGTCAAGATATCGAGACCCATCGGGAGGTCACCATGGAGGAACGGACGATCGGAATCGGCCACAACAATCCGCCCGTGGCGGCGCCGCCGAGCTGGCTCGCCGGCCGCGCGGCCCGGATCCGGCGCCGCGAGCGCCCGGTCGACACCGCGGGCCGCGCCCGGACGGGAACGTGGCTCCTCACCATCGCGCGCGAGACGCCGCCCGAGATCGAGCCCCTGATGGGCTGGACGGCCGGCGACGATCCCCTCGCCACGCAGGTCCAGCTCAGCTTCCCCACGAGGGCGCAGGCGATCGCCTATGCCGAGCGCCAGGGCCTGGACTACACCGTCGAGCCCGAGACCGGCGTCACCGGCCCGACGCCGGTCGCGCCGACGATCCCGTCCTGGCGGCCCGGCCCGCGGCCGCGGCCCCCGCGCCCGCCGGTCCGACGCGCCGCGGGAGGCCGCAGGAATACGGCCGGGCTTCCGGATCTGGAGCGGGCGCTCATCAACCCCGCGGCGGTGTTCGCCACGCCGGCGCAGGTGCTCGACCATCCCCGGCTGCTGCCCGGCTGCAAGCGGGAGATCCTGCGGCGCTGGGCCTGGGACGAGCACCTGAAGGAGGTGGCGGCCGCCGAGGGCATGGCCGAGGGCGAGCCGTCGCAGCTCGACGCCGTGAAGGCTGCGCTGCTGGCGCTCGGCGAGACGTGGCACCCCCACCCGGCCGCGCCGGCCGCCGCGCTGCCGATGCCCGGGGAACTCGCGTCATGGGAGCCCGATCGCATGGCCGCATGAGGCCGGATCGAGCCCGAGCTCGGTTCTCAGGGCGATCCAGCCCTTCGGCGTGACCTGCACGGCGCGGCTAGTACAGGATCAGGCGCCGCGGTACCTTTGGCGCCACCCTCACCTCCAACTCCTCCCCACAAGGGGGCGGGAGAGGCGCGCTGACGGATCCCGATGCAGGACCGTCGTCGCCTACACCACCGAGAACCGGAACTCCGTCGTGGCTACAAAGGTCTCGCCCGGCCGCAGCACCGCGGAGGGAAAGTTCGGGTGGTTCGGGGCGTCGGGGAAGGCTTGCGTCTCGAAGCAGACCCCGTCGCCGGAGCGATAGATCCGGCCAGACGGGCCGATCAGCGTGCCGTCGAGATTGTTGCCGCTGTAGAGCTGCAGCGCCGGCTGCGTGGTCCAGACGTCGAGCCGGCGCCCGCTGCCGGAATCGGTGCAGGTTGCGGCCCGCCGCAGGGTCCCGGCGGGGCCGCGCAGCGCGAAGGTGTGGTCGTAGCCCTTGGCATAGGCGAGTTGCGGATCCCCGGTGCGGATCCGCTCCTCCAGGCTCCGGGGGTTGCGGAAATCGAACGGCGTGCCGGCGACCGGCTGGAGCGTGCCGGTCGGGATCTGGGTCGCGTCCGTCGGCGCGAAGGCATCGGCCTCGACCTGCACCCGATGGCCGAGGACGCTGCCGGCCCCCTCCCCGGCGAGGTTGAAGTAGCTGTGGTTGGTGAGGTTCAGGATCGTAGGCCGGTCGGTCACGGCGGCATACTCGATGCGCAGCACGCCGTCCGCCGGCAGGCTGTAGGTGACGCGGACGTCGAGATTGCCGGGAAACCCCTCCTCCCCGTCCGGTGAGCGGCGGCTCAGGACGAGGCGCGTCGTGTCCGCTTCGTCCGCCCGCCACAGCTGCTTGCCGAAGTTCCGCGGGCCGCCATGCAGCGTGTTGGGCCCCTCGTTCAGCGGCAGCTGGTAGCTGTGCCCGTCGAGGCTGAAGCGCCCGTTCGCGATGCGGTTGGCGTAGCGGCCGACGATGGCGCCGAAGCTCGGGCTCAGGGTCTCGTAGCCCGCGAGCGTATCGAGGCCGAGGACGACGTTGGCCATGCGGCCGTCCCGGTCGGGCACATCGATCGCCGTGACGGCGGCGCCGAACTCGATGACGGCGACGCGCACGGCGTCCCGGCTCAGGACGTGGCGGGCGACCGGGCGGCCATCGGCGGTCCGTCCAAAGATTTCGGCCGGCATGCCTAGCGCTTCCACACGCCGAGCCGCTCGCTCCGGGCGTGATCCTCGGCCGCGACCAGTTCGGGGCTCGCCTCCGGGGAGGCGCGGCCGCCGCCGTTGAACAGCACCACCTCGGACAGGTCGCGCCCGTCCACGAGGCAGTTCATGGTGCTGCTGCCGGGGGCGGGCTGGCAGGTCACCGGACGGCTGCCGATGTAGCGGGCCAGCTCTTCCGCCTGGCCGCCCCGCACCCACTCGACGCCGAACAGGTGCACCACCTTGCCGCCGACCTTGAGGGTGGCGGTGTCGATCACCTGGGCCTGCCCCGCCACGGCATTCGGCGGCAGCGGCGTGTCGGGCTCGGCGTCGCCGGCCGTCTCGGGGGGCGGGGTGACCGTATCGGGGGTGTTGGCCGGGGCGTTCGCGGCGGTGCCGCCGGGTGCGGCGCCGTTCGGAGCCTCCGTCCGGGGGGCCGCCGGAGCGGCGGGACGCGGCGCGTCGGGACCGCTTCCCTCCAGGACGAGCCCGGCCACGATCACCGCCGCCAGGGTGCCGGCGGCCGCGCCCAGGAGCAGGCGGCGCTGCCGGTGCGTGCCGTCATCCACGCCGTCGCCGGAGCCGACCCGGCCGCGCAAGCGGTCCAGTCCGTCGCGGAGCGTCTCGCCGAACCGGCCGGGCCCGCTGTTCCAGGCCGCCGCCGCATCCGTCCCCGGGGCCGCCGTGCCCTCCGCCTCGGCCGGGCGGGCGAGCCGGCCGCGCAGGCGCGTCCGCAGGGTCGCGAACCGGCCGGCGGCGTTCTGGGCCAGGACACGGCCCTGCTCGGAGGAGCGCTCCGCCAGGGAGCGGGCCCGCTCGGACTGCGCCCCGACGAAGCGCGCGGTGGCGGCCTTCATCTCGTAGGCGCCGGTCAGCAACGCGGAATCCCGGGGCTCCTCCGCGGCGGACGCGGCCGGTTCGATCTCGGGCTCGGGGGGCAGGAACAGGGCGGGGTGGCGGTCCCGCAGCTCCGCGACGAGATCCGCCAGGGACATCGGCGCGTCGGTGCCGTCCCGGTGGCGCAGGTTGCCCTGCCGGTCGAGCACCCGGATACCGGTCCCGGCCTCGTCGGGGACGCAGGCGGCCTCGGCCAGGAGTTCGAGGGTCCGGACCGCCACGGGGCGTGGGCGGGCGCGGGCGACCTCATCCCGGATCGCCGCGCGCAGGGCGTGGCGGCCGGGATCGTCGAGCGCCGGACGGGCCGGTTCCGCCTCCTGTTCCACCGATGTCGAAGACGTCATTCACCCGATCCCGGCGCCACCCGAACGCGACCCGGAAACGACCTGCCGGGATCTGCGCGGGGGCGCCTCACAATACGTTCGATGCCGGGATTCGTCCCCTCGGTCATCCGCCGCCGCGGCGCAGGGGACGACGGCGACAGGCTCCTTACGCCTTGCCGGGCGAGGCGGCCAGGGTCCCGGCCTGGATGCTCCGCCGCAGGACGCGGCCGGTCTCGCCCAGGATGTAGGGCCGCGTGCCGGCAAAGCCCACCTCCAGGATCAGCTCGGCCTCGCCGCTGGAGACGGCGCCGCGCCCGGGATTGGCGGTGCGGAAATCGACCAGCGTCCGGATCGTGCAGGTCTCGGCATCGCAGGCGGCGCGCATCGCCCGCGGCTCGTAGCGCCGCTCCGGCCAGCGCTGGACGAAGCTGCGCTTCTCGGCCACCAGCCCCGCCGTAGTGACCGGGCGGCCGTAGAAGCGCACGCGCGTCGCGTAATACCGGGTCGCCGCCCCCACCATGGTGTCGTCGGGGCCCGAGACGGTGGCGAGATAGCTCGCCGTCAGCGACCGGGCGGCGGCGGCGCGCTCGGCGGACAGGCCCGGCGCCGGGCCGATCGCGGCCGGCGTCTCGGCGAGGCGGTGCGGGCGATGGGTGTCGCGGCGCGCTTCGTGATGGTCCCGGTGGCGCAGGCTCTCCCGGACCGGCGGACGCTCCAGGGCGGCGGCCCGCTTCGGGCCCGGCGCCCGCGTCGCCGCGGCCTTCGGCAGGGAATCCTCGCCCGGTTCCGGCTTGGCGGCCTGACGCACCGGCGCGGTCTCGCGCGGCGCCTTCGCGGCGGCCGTCTCCTGGTTCCGGGGAATCGCGGCCTTCATCGGCTCCTTCATCGAGTCCTTCGCGGCCCGCGGCGGCGGGTCGACCCAGCCTCCCCGGCTCGCCGCACCCGGCTGCTGGGCCGCGGCATGGCCCACGAGGGCGAGCGGCAGGAACAGGCCGAGGGCGAGCGTCTGAGGTCGGACAGGGCGGGTGGCGGACATCGGTGCCTTCCTGGCGGCCGGGGCGGACATCTGTGGGAACGCGCCCGCGTAGGGAGGAGGTTCCACGGCGGTTTCGGGCGCGCCTCGCATCCTGACGCATCCGACGGCCGTGACCAGCCCTGGATTGCGGGGATGATGGGGTTGCGTTCGTGCGTTTGGGTACCAAGTCGGGGACAGTCTTGGCGTTGGCCGTCCCCCGGTTCCGTCTCGCCCGCTCCCCACCGCGCACCGAGGGTCCTGTGGTCCGACCTGAAACCGAGGCCTGCCCGATCAGCCCTTTCACGGTGTTCAGCCGGGCGCGTGGCATGGGATCCACTCTGGCCTATGACGGGCCCCCCTTTCCCGGACAGGTGGAGCGACAGCGGAACCTGATCCGGGATCCAGCACAAGAAGAGCCGCGTCAGCGGCACAGGTTGATCAGCTGGACGCTGCGCGACGTCGTGTGCTGGATCCCGGGTCGCATTCCGCTGGCGCTGCATGCGCCCGGGAAAGGGGCCTGGGCACAATCGGTGCCTGGCGATAGCGTCGGGTCTCCGCTCAACACCTTGGACGGGCCGGCCTCCCTATCTATGCACTTCGGGAGCGCCCGATGAGCGACGCGCCGCGCCGGGCTCTGCTGATCTGCAACGCCAAGGCCCGCAACGGCGGCCTCGACCTCGACGAGGTTCGCCGGATCCTGCGCGCGGGCGGAATCGAGCCCGTGGAGCCGCCGCCGGACGCCGATTGCCGCGACGAGATCCGCAAGCAGGCAGGGGCGGTCGAGCTCGTGATCCTCGGCGGCGGCGACGGCACCATGAATTTCGCCGCCCCGGCCCTGGTGGAGACGGGCCTGCCGCTCGCGATCCTGCCGCTCGGCACGGCCAACGACCTCGCCCGCTCGCTCAACCTCCCGCTCGATCCCCTGGCGGCGGCCCGCTTCATCCCGACCGCGCAGGCGCGGCCGGTGGATCTCGGCTGGGTCAACGGCCACTATTATTTCAACGTGGCGAGCATCGGCTTCTCGGCGGAACTCGCGGGCGAGCTGACGGCGGATTCGAAGAAGACGTTCGGCGTGCTGGGCTACGCGGTGGCGGCGGTGCGGGTGCTGCGCCGGGTGCGGCCCTTCACGGTGACGATCGAGCATGACGGCGTGGTGGAGAAAGTCACCACCATCCAGGTCTCGGTGGGCAACGGCCGGCACTACGGCGGCGGCATGACGGTGGCGGAGAGCGCCGCGGTGGATGACGGCAAGCTCGATTTCTACAGCCTGGAGATCAATCACTGGTGGCGGCTGATCGCGCTGCTGCCGGCGCTCCGGCGGGGCACGCACGGCCGCGCGGCCGACGTGCGCGCCTTCCACGCGCAGGAAATCCGGATCTCGACCCGCCGGCCCCGGCCGGTCAACACCGACGGCGAGCTGACCACGCACACGCCGGCGCATTTCAAGGTCCTCCCGAAGATCCTGCAGGTCTTCGCCCCGGAACCGGTGCGCGGCCCGGCTTCGTTCGACATCAGCGCCCTCGGCAGTCGCCTGTTCCCGACCAGCGAGGCGCCCCGTCCGTGACCGACCTGATCCAGCTCGCCGGCCAGCCCGCCGTCTGGGCCGCGTTCGCCACCCTCGTGGTGATGGAGGTGGTGCTCGGCGTCGACAACCTGATCTTCATCGCGATCCTGACCAACAGGCTGCCGGCCGGGCAGCAGACCCGGGCGCGGCGGATCGGCATCGGGCTGGCGCTGATCCTGCGGCTCGGGCTCCTCGGCACCGTGGCGTTCATCGTGCACCTGACCGAGCCGGTCCTTTCGGCATTCGGCCAGGACTTCTCCTGGCGCGACCTGATCCTGATCGGCGGCGGCCTGTTCCTGCTCTGGAAGGCCACCAAGGAGATCCACCATACCGTGGATCCGGAGCCGAAGCCGGACGCATCCGGCGGCCGCCTCGGCTTCGGCGCGGCGATCGGCCAGATCCTGCTCCTCGACCTCGTCTTCTCGATCGACTCGATCGTCACGGCGGTCGGCATGACCGAGCACGTGCCGGTGATGATGGCGGCGGTGATCGTCGCCGTGGCGGTGATGCTGATCGCCGCCGAGCCGCTCTCGGCCTTCATCGCCCGCAACCCCACCGTGGTGATGCTGGCGCTCGGCTTCCTGATCATGATCGGCATGGTGCTGATCGCCGAGGGCTTCGGGGCGCATGTGCCGAAGGGCTACATCTACACCGCCATGGCGTTCTCGGCGGGCGTGGAGGGCCTCAACATGCTGGCGCGCCGCCGCCGACGTGGCCTCAGGGGGGAGGCTCCGGCGGCCCGTCAGGTCAAGCGCGCCTGATGCGGGTCCTTGCGGCGCTCTGCCTGCTTCTCACCCCGGCCCTCGCCCGTGCGGAGACGAGGCCCATGACGCCTGAGCCCAAGGCGCCCGATCCGAAGGTCCTGCACGACCTCGCCCCGACCGGCACGCTCCGGGCGGCGATCAACCTCGGCAACCCGGTGCTGGCGCAGGCCGGACCGGACGGGCCCACGGGTGTCTCGGTGGACCTCGCCCGGGCGCTCGCGGCGCGGCTCGGCGTGAGGGTGACGTTCTTGACCTTCCCGGGGCCGGCGCGGTCTCGGGCTCGGCGGGGTCGGGCATCTGGGACATCTGCTTCCTGGCGATCGACCCGAAGCGGGCCGAGGGCATCGCCTTCACGGCGCCCTACGTGCTGATCGCCGGCAGCTACCTCGTGCCGGAGGCCTCGCCGATCCGGTCCCTGGAGGCGGTCGACCGCGACGGCGTGCGGGTCTCGGTGGGGCGCGGCAGCGCCTACGACCTGTTCCTGAGCCGGAGTCCGAAACACGCGACCCTGGTGCGGGCGCCGACCTCGGCCGAGGCGGTCACGGCCTTCGCGCGGGACGGGCTGGCGGTGGCGGCCGGGGTGGAGCAGCCGCTCGCCGCCTACGCCGCGGTGCATCCGGAGGTTCGGCTGCTGCCGGGGCATTTCATGGAGATCCCGCAGGCGATGGGCCTGCCGGTCGGGCGCCCGGCGGGGGTGGCGTATCTTGCCGATTTCGTCGCGTGGGCGAAGCGGGATGGGCTCGTCCGCCGTGGCCTGGAAGCCAGCGGGCAGGATCCGGGTTTGGCGGCGCCGTAGCGGATCACGCCGCGCTTAGATGCGCGAGATCCATGCCAGGCGAGAGATGCGCTTTGGTATCCAGAATCTCGATGGCGACGACGCGGCCCTCCGCATCGAAATCAACGATGATACCGAGTCGCATCTCCTCGCTCTCGCTGACCGATGTGTCGGCCAGGCGCAGGTCGAGGGCGTCAGCCTCCGGATCGTATCTGACTTTCATGTCTGCGCCTCCAGCCACGGTCGCGGAGAGGCGTGATGATGGCCCCTGGAGACCCCAGAGCCATCAGATGGGCCTCGGACAGCAGGGTTGTCATCGCCTTCAGTCCGCTTATCCCACGCGCCCCCTCATCCTGAGGTGCCGGAGCGTAGCGGAGGCCTCGCAGGAGCCCTCCAGCCAGCCGCGCGATCCCTGGAGCCCTCCTTCGAGGCCCGCTGACGCGGGCACCTCAGGATGAGGAACAGGATGGGATTACGCGGCTCGATAGATCACACCACCAGATTCACGATCCGCCCCGGCACCACGATCACCTTCCGGGGCGCCTTGCCCTCCAGCACTTTCTGCACCGCCTCCAGCGCCAGGGTCGCGGCCTCCACGGCCTTCGCGTCGGCGTCGCGCGGCACGGTGACATCCGCCCGCTTCTTGCCGTTGATCTGGACCGGCAGGGTGATCTCGTCCTCGACCAGAAGCCCGGCCTCGGCCTCGGGCCAGGGCGCCTGCGCGACGAGGCCCGGCCGCCCCAGAACCGCCCAGCACTCCTCGGCCAGATGCGGCATCATCGGGGCGATGAGCTGCACCAGGATCCCGGCCGCCTCCTCGGCGGCTGCCGGCGAGACCGGACCGCGCAAGCCGTCCTCCAGCGCATTGGCCAGGGTGTAGATGTGGGCCACGCAGCGGTTGAAGCGCAGGCGCTCAATATCGTCCTGCACCGAGGCCAGCGCCCGGTGGGCGGCCTTGCGCAGGGCGAGATCCGCGGCGCCGTCGCCCGTGGCTTGGCCGGCGGCGTTCACCAGCCGCCAGACCTTCTGGACGAACCGGGCCGCGCCCTGCACGCCCTCCTCGGTCCAGATCACGTCGCGCTCGGGCGGCGAGTCGGACAGCATGAACCAGCGCGCCGTGTCGGCCCCGTAGCTCGCGATGATGTCGTCGGGGTCGACCACGTTCTTCTTCGATTTCGACATCTTCTCGATCGGGCCGATCGCGATCGGCGCCTGAGTTTTCACGTGAAACGCGCGGCGCTCGCCCTCCTCGGTGGCGAAGCGGATCTCGGCCGGGGGCACCCAGGCGCCGGCGGAATCCTTGTAGGTCTCGTGCACCACCATGCCCTGGGTGAACAGGCCGGCGAAGGGTTCGGAGACGCCCGCCCAGCCCGTCTCCCGCATCGCCCGCATGAAGAACCGGGCGTAGAGCAGGTGCAGGATCGCGTGCTCGATGCCGCCGATATACTGGTCCACCGCCAGCCAGCGATCGACCACCGCCCGGTCGGTCGGCGCGTCCGTGAGCCAGGGCGCGGTGAAGCGGGCATAGTACCAGGACGAGTCCACGAACGTGTCCATCGTGTCGGTCTCGCGCCGGGCCGGCGCGCCGCAATGCGGGCAGGGCACGTTGCGCCACGCCGCGTCGCGCTCCAGCGGGTTGCCGGGCTGGTCGAAGGACACCTCCTCCGGCAGCTTCACCGGCAGGTCGGCCACCGGCACGGGCACCGGCCCGCAGGACTCGCAGTGGATGATCGGGATCGGGCAGCCCCAGTAGCGCTGGCGCGAGACGCCCCAGTCGCGCAGGCGGAACTGCACCTTGCGGGTGGCGACCCCCTCCCCTTCGAGCCGCCGGGCCACGGCCTCGAAGGCCTCGCTGGTGCTCATCCCGTCGAGGAAGCGGGAATTGATCATCCGCCCGTCATCGACATAGGCGGTGTCGGTGATCACGAAGCTCGCCGGGTCCTGGCCATCGGGGCAGACGACGGGCGTGTTGCCGAGCCCATACTTGTTCGCGAAATCGAGGTCGCGCTGGTCGTGGGCCGGGCAGCCGAACACTGCGCCGGTGCCGTATTCCATCAGCACGAAGTTCGCCACGTAGACCGGCAGTTCCCAGGACGGGTCCAGGGGATGGCGCACCGTGAGGCCGGTATCGAAGCCGTGCTTCTCGGCGGTGTCGATCGCGGCCTGGGCGGTGCCGGTGCGGCGGCACTCCTCGATGAAGGTCTGCAGATCCGGCCGGTCCGCGGCCAGAGCGGCGGCGAGCGGATGGTCGGCCGCAATCGCCAGGAATTTCGCGCCGAACAGCGTGTCGGGCCGGGTCGTGTAGACGGTCACCGACTCGGCGGCGCCGGCGATTGGCCGGGCGAGGCTGAACCGGACCTCAAGCCCCTCCGAGCGGCCGATCCAGTTCTTCTGCATCAGCCGGACCTTTTCCGGCCAGCGATCCAAGCCATCGAGGGCGGTCAGCAGGTCCTCGGCGAAATCGGTGATCTTGAAGAACCACTGGGTCAGCTCGCGCTGCTCCACGAGCGCGCCGGAGCGCCAGCCGCGCCCGTCGATCACCTGCTCGTTGGCCAGCACCGTGTGGTCCACCGGGTCCCAGTTCACCTTGGCGGTGCGGCGGGTGACGAGGCCCTTGTCCAGGAAGTCCAGGAACATGCGCTGCTGGTGCTTGTAATAGTCGGGATCGCAGGTCGCGATCTCCCGGCTCCAGTCGAGCGACAGGCCCATGGCCTTCAGCTGGTCGCGCATCGACGCGATGTTGGCGTAGGTCCAGTCCCGCGGGTTGACCTTGCGCTCCATGGCGGCGTTCTCGGCCGGCAGGCCGAACGCGTCCCAGCCCATCGGGTGCAGCACGTTGAAGCCGCGGGCGCGCTTGTAGCGGGCCACCACGTCGCCCATCGCGTAGTTGCGGACATGGCCCATATGGATGCGCCCCGACGGGTAGGGGAACATCTCCAGCACGTAGTATTTCGGGCGGGGATCGGAATTGTCGGTCTCGAACAGGCGCTGCGCGGCCCAGGCCTCCTGCCAGCGGGGCTCGGCATCCTTGGCGTTGTAGCGCTCGACGGGCTGGGGGGCGGTGCTGGTGGTCATGGATCCGGGCGGGGTCAGGGGCGCGTCGGTCGTTCTGCGGAACACCGGCGGCACGGTTGCGCCGCGATAGCATATCTGCGCGGGAGCCGGTCAACGGAGCGCGCGATTCGGGCTTGCGCGGGGCGCGCGAGCGCATAGGTCCGGACCGGCGCCGGCAGCGACAGGACAGGCAGGTATGGACGACGCGGCTACCGAACCGAACGCACCGCCCACGGACGGGATGGGGCACGCAACGGAAAAGCCGCCGGTCGGGCAGGCTGACGTCGCGGCCGGCCTCGCCGAGGTGCGGGCGGCGATCGCCCGGGCGGCCGAGGATAACGAGCGCGATCCGGCCGAAATCCAGCTCGTGGCCATCTCCAAGACCGTGCCGGCCGAGGGGATCCTGCCGGCGCTCGAGGCGGGGCAGCGGGTGTTCGGGGAGAACTACGTGCAGGAATCCACGGCCAAATGGCCGGCTTTGCGCGACCGCTACCCGGATGTGGAGCTGCACCTCGTCGGGCCGCTCCAATCCAACAAGGCCCGCGAGGCCGTGGCGCTGTTCGACGTGATCCATACCCTGGACCGTCTGTCGCTCGCCGCCGCGCTCGCCAAGGAGATCGCCCGATCCGGCCGCACCCCGAAGCTGCTGATCCAGGTCAATACCGGCGCCGAGCCGCAGAAGGGCGGCGTCCTGCCCGATCAGCTCGCCACCCTGCTGGCCGAGTGCCGCGACACGCACGGGCTGGCGATCCAGGGGCTGATGTGCATCCCCCCCGCGGAGGACCCGCCCTCGGCGCATTTCGCCCTGCTGGCCCGGCTGGCCAAGGAGCACAACCTGCCGATCCTCTCCATGGGCATGAGCGCGGATTTCCCGGCCGCGATCCAGCTCGGCGCCACCCATGTCCGGGTCGGGACCGCCATCTTCGGGGCGCGCAAGCCGAAAGGGTAGCGCAGCCCCGCTCAGGTCCCGGTTTCGAAAGGTCGAGACCTTTCGCGGGTCCAGGGCAGAGCCCTGGTGTCGGGCTTCGCCCGATCACGGGGCGCCGCCCCCGAACCCCGCCCAAGGGCTCGCCCTTGGGGAACCCCATACTGGCCGTCCGACAGGCCCTAAAGCATCGTGCGGAAATACGCGATCGTCCGCTCCAGCCCCTCCCGGAGCTGCACGGTCGGCTCCCAATCCAGAAGGGCCTTCGCCTTCCCGATATCCGGCCGGCGCTGCCGCGGGTCGTCGGGAGGCAACGGCCGGTGGGCGATCCGCGAGCGCGAGCCCGTCAGCTCGATCACCAAGTGGGCGAGGTCCCGGATCGTGAACTCGTTCGGATTGCCGATGTTGATCGGCCCGGTCACCTCCGGCCCGCTATCCATCAGGCGGACGAAGCCCTCGATGAGGTCGCTCACGTAACAGAACGAGCGCGTCTGCTCCCCGTCGCCGTAGAGCGTGATCTCCTCGCCCCGGAGCGCCTGCATGATCAGGTTCGACACGACGCGGCCGTCGTTGGGGTGCATGCGCGGGCCGTAGGTGTTGAAGATGCGCACGACCTTGATCGGCAGATTGTGCTGACGCCGGTAGTCGAAGAACAGGGTCTCGGCGCAGCGCTTGCCCTCGTCGTAGCAGGAGCGGAAGCCGATCGGATTGACGTGGCCGAAATATTCTTCGACCTGCGGATGCACTTCCGGGTCGCCGTAGACTTCCGACGTGGAAGCCTGGAACACCTTGATCCGCAGGCGCTTGGCCAAGCCCAGCATGTTGATGGCGCCGAGGACGCTCGTCTTCGTCGTCTGGACCGGATCGAACTGGTAATGCACCGGCGAGGCCGGGCAGGCGAGATTGTAGATCTCGTCGACTTCGACGTAGAGCGGGAACGTCACGTCGTGGCGCAGGATCTCGAAGCGCGGATTATCCATCAGATGCGCGATGTTGCGCCGCGTCCCGGTGTAGAAGTTGTCGACGCACAGGACGTCATGTCCGTCGGCGAGCAGCCGCTCGCATAGGTGTGAGCCGAGGAAGCCGGCCCCGCCCGTCACGAGGATCTTCTTGGTGTCGTCGTAGCGCAATCCTGAGCCCTCCTCCCGTCCAACGCCCCGTCCGGGTGCGGCCGCTCCGCGGCGTCCTCACACGTCGATGGCGGGACCGTCGCCTGGCCGCCCGATACTCGTGTAGGAAAACCCGTGGCGACGGGCCGTTTCCGGTTCGTAGATATTGCGCAGATCGATCAAGACTGGTCTTGCCATGATCGCGCGCAGCCGGGCGAGGTCGAGGGCCCGGAAGGCGTTCCACTCGGTCACGATCACCACCGCGTCGGCCCCCTCCGCGCAGGCATAGGCATCCTCCGCGAAGTCCACGCCCGGCATCAGCGGGCGGGCCTGCTCCAGGCCCTCCGGATCGTAGGCGCGCACGCGGCACCCCGCGTCCTGCAGGCCGGTGGCGATCGCCAGGGAGGGGGCCTCGCGCATGTCGTCGGTGTTCGGCTTGAAGGTGAGGCCGAGCATGGCCACCGTCTTGCCCCGCACCGAGCCGCCGCAGGCGCGGATGACCTTGCGGGCCATGGCGCGCTTGCGGCCGTCATTGACCGCCACCACGGTCTCGACGATCCGCAACGGCACCTCGTGGTCCTGCGCGGTCTTGACCAGCGCCAGCGTGTCCTTCGGGAAGCAGGATCCGCCGTAGCCCGGACCGGCATGGAGGAATTTCGACCCGATCCGGCCGTCGAGGCCGATTCCCCGCGCCACGGCCTGCACGTCCGCGCCGACGGCCTCGCAGAGTTCGGCGATCTCGTTGATGAACGTGATCTTGGTCGCCAGGAACGCGTTGGCGGCGTATTTCGTGAGTTCGGCGGTGCGCCGGCCCATCACGAGGATCGGCGCCGCGTTGAGGTACAGGGGACGGTAGATCTCGCGCATCACCGCCTCGGCCCGGGGATCATCCACGCCGATGACGATCCGGTCGGGCCGCTTGAAGTCGGAGATCGCCGCGCCCTCGCGCAGGAATTCCGGGTTCGAGACGACGGAGAAATCCGCTTCCGGGGCGATCTCGCGCACGATCCGCTCGACCACATCGCCCTCCCCCACCGGGACGGTCGACTTGGTCACGATGACGGTGAAGCCCTTGAGCGAGCGGGCGATCTCCTGCGCGGCCTCGCGGACATAGGTCATGTCGGCGAAGCCGTCCCCGCGCCGCGACGGCGTGCCGACCGCGATGAAGACGGCCTCCGCCTGCGCGACCGCGGGGCCGAGATCCGTCCCGAAGGCCAGCCGGCCCTGGGCGACGTTCTCCGCGACGAGATCGCTCAGGCCCGGCTCGTAGATCGGCATGCGCCCCGCGTTCAGGGCCGCGATCTTCGCGGGATCCTTGTCGACGCAGACGACCGAATGGCCGAAATCCGCCAGGCAGACCCCGGTCACCAACCCAACATAGCCCGATCCGATCACGGCCAGACGCATACGTTCCTCCTGGGATCCTCGTCTACACGACGTATACGATCAGCCGTTTTTCGAGAACCGTAATAGATTGCTTTATCTATCATCTCGACGCGAAAAGGAGCAGATTCGATGGGGTGATAGCAGTTTTCGCTCCGCTCTCCGGTACGGCCCGGCCGTCATGGGGCCGAGGCGGCGCCGGGTGTTTCCAGTTACGCTCGAAACAGGCTTTTGGCCAGACCCGAAACCTCTCCGTTCAGATGATCGTATCGCTTTCCTGCTCCACTCTCTTGTTGCGGGAATAGGCGTTATCCCACAGATACGGTTCGACGATGCTCTTGTACCGGGTCTGCAGGATATATTTGACCTTCCGCAGGCCCGTGAGCGGCTGCGTTTTCTGGTTGGTGTTCGGAAACGATTTGGCAAATTCGGTATAGACCTGAAAATACGACTCTCCCCAGGGGTGGAAAGGGCCGTGCCAGGGTCGCGGGTTCGAGCAGAAGTGCAGCAGATGGGCCGGCACCTCGCGAAAATGGCTGTAGTTCATGAGAAAGGTCGGAAAATTCCATTTCATCGACATCAGGTTCTTGTTGCCCGACAAGACGATGTTCAGGGCATCCTGATCGAAGAACGTGAACTCGTTCGTCTTCCGGGCGAGCAGGCCCTTGATCTCCGACCGCAGGTCGCCGATGACGCTTCTCTTGAGCTTCATGACGCCGGAATTGAAGTATCTCTCGTGATCCGACTCATCGATCTCGAGCGTTCGAAAATATCGTTTGATACGCTTCGCCAATCTCGTATTGTCATTGACGATCAACGTCATGGCGTCGCGGGCCGCCATGAAGTCGTATTGCGCCAAACCGGGACCGAACAGGTCCTCGAGGGAGTTCGGCACCTGCGTGTCGCCGTCAATATAAACCAGATTTTTGTATTGCGTCGGCAATGCCTTGTCGAGAAACAACCGCGCATAGGCGAGGGGCACACCCTCAAGCTCCGCTTGGGGCACCTGGATGAATGTGATCCCGTAGGTACTGGATATCGTCGAGGCCAAGCGTGTGTTGTCGTTCGGCTCGTCGAAGCACACGATGGCGACGTCGGCCCGGTCTTGCGGCGTCTTGCTCCTGACCTGCAGGGCGCTCAGGGTCGCTGGAAACAAGTAATTGGAATCGACAGCGTAGCAAACGCAATTTTCCTGCATTGCCGCCTCGCCCGATAACCTGAATTTATCGTTAATGATGATTTATCATGCAACATTCTCGAAATCAAACTGAATATTGATAATTTTTATTCGCCCGCCCGGTTGCCTGTCATGCAGCATCACTGTCCGTGACGCGAAATAATTCTATAGTCGCTCCGCCGACCAGTACAGCTGAAATCTGTTCTTCTGGCTGGGCGTCGAAGTCGACATCAAGAGATGTCGATCCCGTTCTACGCTGCGCCCGCCCGGGCGGCGGGCGGGCGACGCAGTCGGGCTGGGAATACGAAATCAGTATTCACGGACGAGAGATTTTATTCCGACCGTCATCGCAGCGGTCGCGCGGAGGCCGCCGGGCCACCCTCACCCGATCCGCAGATGCGTCCGCGGCCCGAGCCGACGCAGCAGCCGCAGCAGATCGGCCCGGGCGAGCGCGACGCAGCCCTCCGTCGGGCGGTAGCCGTCCCGGGCGAGGTGCAGGAAGATCGCCGAGCCCCGCCGCTTCCGGATCGGGCCACGGTTATAGTCGAGATCGATCACCATGTCGTAGAGCCCGTCCTCCCGCCAGAGCGTCTCGGCGCTGATGCCGGGCGCCGGCAGGCGGATCGGGCGGTTGTAGCGGCGGTCCCGGCTGTCGTCGCACCAGCCGTCGCCGGGCCGCGTCGCCCGGAGCGGCAGCGCCGTGCGCGGGCGGACCCCGAGATGGTCGGGCCGGTAGGCGCCGCCGCGCAGCCGGAACCGTCCGCGGGGCGAGCCGCCGTCCCCCTCGCGCTTGTCGACGACGATCCCGCCGGAACCGAGCGCGCAGGGGATCACGGTGGGGCCGACCAGCAGGTGGCCCCGGCACCGGTCGCCGATCACCGCCCGCACGCGGATCTCGCGCAGCGTCTCGCGGATCGTCGCGCGGCTCCCGTCCTCCGCCCCTCTCCTCGCCCGCCGCCGCATATCCGCCCTCCCCCGTGCCGCGCCGGCCGGGTCCGATCCGCGCGCCTTATGCCGGATATCCGCATCCGGACAGATGAAAATTGCGCGCAAGGCAATTTCCGGCCACAAAGGCCGCCCTATCCTTGGCCGGAACCCGTGGAAGCAAGCCGGGACCTGGGAGGAGATCGCCCCGTCGCCAGCACGCGGGGCGCGCCTTCCGGGTCCGGCGCCGCGGCCCGGCTACCGCAGCCATCCCGTTCGCCGCGGCGTCCTCCGCCCCGACGGCGGAAGGGTGCGGAAACGAAAGCCTCCGCAGAATCGCCGTGATCCTGCCGAGAACCGTTAGTCTTGCGTGCTGCCCCCGGGAGGATCACCCTCCCCCCGCCGGCGGCCTGTCCTGGGACCCGGACGATGCCGAATGCCTACCGCCTGCTGATCTGCGACGACGACGCGATCCTGCGCGACACCCTCACCGAGCAGCTCGATCTCTGCGACGAGTTCACGGTCTTCACCGAGGCGAATGCCGCGGACGCGATCCGGCGGGTGGCCACGGAGCGCATCGACCTCGCGGTGATGGATGTCGGCCTGCCCGATCTCGACGGGCGCGAGGCCGTGCGCCGGATGCGCGCCGGCGGCTTCCGCGGGCCGGTGATCATGCTGACCGCCCAGGATTCCGAGGCCGACCACGTCGAGGGGCTGGAGGCGGGCGCCAACGACTACGTCACCAAGCCGTTCAAGTTCGGGATCCTGCTGGCCCGGATCCGCGCCCACCTGCGCAGCCACGAGGCCTCCGAGGACGCGGTGTTCCAGATCGGCCCCTACACGTTCCGGCCCGGCGCCAAGCTGCTGGTCGGCGAGCGGGGCTCGAAGCTGAAGCTCACCGAGAAGGAGACCGCGATCCTGCGCTTCCTCTACCGGGCGGGGCGGGCCGTGGTGAACCGCGACACGCTGCTCGCCGAGGTCTGGGGCTACAACGCCCACGTCACCACCCACACGCTGGAGACGCATATCTACCGGCTGCGCCAGAAGATCGAGCCGAACCCCGCCACCGCCGCGATCCTGGTCACGGAGGGCGGTGGATACAAGTTGCTGCCCTGACCAAAAGCCGTTTTACGTGTATGCGATCAATCGGTCCGCGTATGCGCAGGGTGGTGAGGCGTTCTTGGGGCTCGACGACGATATCGCGATCCTCGCCGCCGCGCCCCTGTTCGGCTTCCTCGATCGGGATGCCCTGCGCCTGCTGACCTTCGCGGCCGAGCGCCGCGAACTCGCCGAAGGCGACCTGCTGTTTTCCCGCGGCGACCCGGCCGATGGCGGCTTCGTGGTGCTGTCCGGCACGATCCGGCTCGACTCCCGGGATGCCCGGACCGCGCCGGTGCGGGCCGGCCGCTCCGCCCTGATCGGGCAGCTCGCCCTGTTCGTGCGCGGGACGCGCCCGACCGTGGCCCGCGCCGAGAGCGCCGCCGAGGTCATGCGCATCACCCCGAGCCTGATGCGCCGCGTGCTGGAGGAATTTCCGGAGGCGGCCCAGGCCGTCCACGATACGCTGGCGGACGACCTCGCGGATCTGGTGGCCGACCTCGATCAGGTGCGCGCGCTCCTGGCGGCGATCGACGGCATCGCCTCAGGTGACAGCCCCGGTGCCCGCTTGTAAGCACGGGCACCCGCCACGAGAGTGTTTCGATCGTCATGTCCCAGGCCGGCACCCCGCTTTCCGATCTCGCCCAGACCATCGAAGCCGCCTGGGAGGACCGCGCCGCCATCTCGACCGCCACGACGGGCGCGGTGCGCGAGGCCGTGGAGGCGGCGCTGGACCTGCTCGATTCCGGCAAGGCCCGGGTCGCCGAGAAGAGCGGCAACCACGATTGGGTGGTCAACCAGTGGCTGAAGAAGGCGGTGCTGCTCTCGTTCCGCCTCAACGACATGGCGACGATCGCGGGCGGCCCCGGCGGCGCGCCCTGGTGGGACAAGGTCGCGTCGAAATTCGCCGGCTGGGGCGAGGCCGAGTTCCGCGCCGCGGGCCTGCGCGCCGTGCCGGGCTGCTTCGTGCGCCGCGGCTCCTACATCGCGCCGGGCGCCGTGCTGATGCCGAGCTTCGTCAATCTCGGCGCCCATGTCGGCGAGGGCACGATGGTCGACACCTGGGTGACGATCGGCTCCTGCGCGCAGGTGGGGAAGAACTGCCACATCTCGGGCGGCGCCGGGATCGCGGGCGTGCTGGAGCCGCTCCAGGCCAACCCGGTGATCATCGAGGATGATTGCTTCATCGGCGCCCGCGCCGAGGTGGCCGAGGGCGTGATCGTCGGCCAGGGCAGCGTCCTGTCGATGGGCGTCTATATCGGCGCCTCCACCAAGATCGTGGACCGCACCACCGGCGAGGTGATGTATGGCCGCGTGCCGCCCTACTCGGTGGTGGTCTCGGGCACGATGCCCGGCAAGGCCCTGCCGGACGGCTCGCCCGGCCCGGGCCTGTACTGCGCGGTGATCGTCAAGCGCGTCGATGCCGGCACCCGGTCGAAGACCGCCATCAACGAGTTGCTGCGCACCTGACGCGCGTTGCCATCGGCCAGGGCTTTGCCCTGGCGACCCACCAAAGGGCGCGGCCCTTTGGGATCCCCGATCGCTGGACCGCCGGATGGAAACGCAGGCGCTGAACCTCACGGTGGCGGACCGGCCGGTGCCGACGCCCTGCGACGTGATCGGGCAGGGACGGGAGGCGCTGCTGCTGCCGGCCCTCTCGACCATTTCGGCCCGGGCCGAGATGCAGGCCCTCGCCCGCGCGCTCGGGTCCGACTACCGCTGCCGAATCCCCGACTGGCCGGGCTTCGGCGCGCGGGAGCGGGCGCGGGTGCCGCTGGCGCCGGAGACGTTTCACGCCTTCCTGGACGCGCTGCTCGACGCCGCCCCGGGTCCCTACGCGCTCGGGGTCGCGGCCGGCCACGGCGCCGGCTATCTGGTCGCGGCGGCGCGGCGCCACCCCGAGACCTTCGGCCGGCTGGTGCTGGTGGCGCCGACCTGGCGGGGGCCGCTGCCCACCGCGATGCCGGGCCGCGCCCACTGGTTCCCGCGCATCCGCCGGGCCGTGGAGGCGCCGCTCCTCGGCGAGGCGCTCTACCGGATCAACATCAGCCCGCCGATCATCGGCCGGATGATGCGCGCCCATGTCTACGCCGATCCCGCCCGGGTGACGCCGGCTTTGATCCGGGACAAGCACGCGATCACGCGCCAGCGCAACGGCCGGTTCGGCACCGCCGCCTTCGTCACCGGCGGCCTCGACCCGGTGGGCAGCCGCGCGGATTTCCTCGCCCTGTTCGCGGGCGACCTGCCGCCGGTCCTTGTCCTGCGCCCCGAAGGCGCGCCGCGGCGCTCGGGGTCCGAGATGGACGCGCTGATCGCCTCCGGCCGGGTGACGGGCGCCACGATCCCCGGGGCGCTCAGCCCGCACGAGGAGCATCCGGAGGCGGTCGCGACCGCGATCCGGGCGGCCTGAGGGCGGTCAGGGCAGGGCGCCCGGAGGATAGCGGGCGCCCTCGCGATCATGCTGCACCGCCCTCGCCCCGGCTTCAGGCGCGGCTCAGATGGTCACGCCAACCCTGCCTCGCGTCTGAGCCCGCGGGCGGCCGTCTCGGTCTCCTCGATCAGCGTATCGATGGCTGCCAAACTGCTGTTTATCTGAGCGTTCAGGTCGGTGCGGATCTTGTCGATCCGTGTGAGTCCGCTCGAACCCTGCCCTTGCAGGCTGGCAATCTGCGCCGTCAGCTCGGCCCGTCTCCGATGGAGGTCCATCAGGAGCACCTCGATCTGCGCCGCCATCAGGTCCGCGACCTGGGCTTGGTCGGCCAATGACATGGTTGCGTCCGCTTCGATCATGGCAGCTTGATTCTACCCCCGGGACAAGCAGCTTAGGTCATCTGGCTCGCTCCAAGCTTGACGGCGGCTCCTTTGGTCAATCGCCGCGTCCGGCCCGGGTCGAGCGCCCCTGGACACGATCCTTCGCCTGTGCACGGACTGATGGGGCCGGCTGAACCGTTCGTCCGGCAGAGCGGGAGCACCCCGCGGAAGCATCCGATAGAGCCCCGGATCCGATGATGCGCCTCCCGCTCCGGCCCCCCTTCGCTTCGGCGGTCCTCGTCCTTCTGCTGGCATCCGCCATCCCGGCCCTTGCCGAAGAGGCGCCCGGCCCCGCCCCGTCGCCCGCCCCTTCGTCGATCCCCTCGGCCCCGCCCTCCCTCGGCGCCGACACGCTCAAGCCCGGCAAGCCGGCCGTGAAGCCCTATCTCGCCGACGCGGCGCTGCCGGACGCGGTCCAGATCCTGCCGCCGCCCCCGGCCCACGATGCGCCCCTCGACAAGGCCGACCGGGCGGCCTTCGCCAACACCCGCGCCCTCAAGGGCAGCCCCCGCTGGGAGATCGCCGCCAACGACGTGGCGGAGGGCGCGGCCGCGGTGCTGGAGAACTTCGCCTGCGTGCTCGGGACCCGGATCGATCAGGCCCGGGTTCCGGCGGTGATCAACCTGCTGGAGCGTGCCCGCCTCGACCTCGCCCATGCCACCCGGGGTCCGAAGGTGCATTACCGGCGCCTGCGCCCCTTCGTGGGCAACGAGGCGCCGATCTGCGTGCAGCGGACCCAGAAGCTCGCCGACAGCTTCAGCTATCCCTCGGGCCACGCCACCCAGGGCTGGGCCTACGCGCTGATCCTGGCCGCCCTGGTGCCCGAGAAGGCGACCGCGATCCTGGTGCGCGGGCGGGCCTACGGTGAGAGCCGCGTCGTGTGCGGCGTGCATTGGCTCAGCGACGTGGTGGCGGGGCGCCTCACCGGCACGTCGGTCTTCGCCGCGCTGATGGGCGATCCGACCTTCCGAGCCGATCTGGAGAAGGCCCGGACCGAACTTCGTGCCGCCATGGCGGACGCCGGAACGCCCCCCGATCAGGCCGTCTGCACCCGGGAGAACGAGGCTTTGCGCGAGCCGCCGCTGGAGTTCTAGGCTCGAACCGTCCCAGTTTTATGCCTTCTAAGTATTTGATCGACAAGCGCATTTTCATGGATCAACAATACGTGATCGAACCATCGTGAGCCAAGTGCCACCCCCAAGGCACGAAACCAGGGTTCTCGATGTCCATGCGTACCGCCCCCCTCGCGCTGCTCCTCGCCGCCCCGGCCCTCGCGGGTCCCACCCATGCCCAGGACCGGAGCGTTCAGCGCAACGAGATTTCCGCTGCGGGGCGGGGCGGCGCCAACGTGAGCGGCGGTGATGGCGGCACGGCGGCCACCAGCGGCGGGGGCGGGCCGTCCGGCGTCACCGGCTACGTCGCCCGCCTCAGCCCGACCGCGACCAAGACCGACACGCCGCTGATCGAGGCCCCGCAATCGGTCCCGGTCGTCACCCGCGGGCAACTCAACGACCGCAACGTCCAGAGGCGACCGTGATCGGCACCCTGATCTACCGCCGGTAGAGGCGATTTGCTCAGGCCGAGGCAGGCACCTCCTCGCGGTCTTATTGACGGTTGATGAGGGGCCGGGATCGGTCGGATCAGCGCCCGGCGCGCCAGATTTTGAAGTGTTCCAAGTGTGTGAAAAGAAACACGTTTTCGACTTGATCTCTGGTCCGTGACGACGGGATGGGAGCGGACTGCGCCGCGGGACGGCGCGTCCGGAACTCTCTCATGTCGATGCGTCGCGTACGATACAGTCTGTTTCTCGCCTCCACGGCCCTGGCCGGCCCTGCCCTCGCGCAGGAGCCGAACGTGCATCTCAACGAACTGACCGTGGAGACCGTCCGGCCGACGGCCCCGCTGAGCGCGAATGTCAGCGGCGGCGACGGCAACAGCGCGGTCATGAGCGGTGGCGGCGGCGGCCCCTCCGGCGTGACCGGCTATACCGCCCGCGTCAGCCCGGCCGCGACCAAGACCAACACGCCGCTGATCGAGACCCCGCAATCGGTCTCGGTGGTCACACGGGAGCAGCTCAATGACCGCAACGTCCAGAGCGTCAACGAGGCTCTCGCCTACACGCCGGGATTGTCGACCAACGTGTTCGGCTTCGACCCGCGCAACGATGCCTTCTACATCCGCGGCTTCTCCGAGACCTATGACGGCGTCTTCCGCGATGGCCTGCGCCAATCCGCCGTCGGCCTCACGGTGCCGCGCATCGAGCCTTACGGCACCGAGGCGCTGACCATCCTGCGCGGGCCGGCCTCGAGCCTCTACGGGCTGGGCTCGCCCGGCGGCATCGTCGACGTGACCAGCAAGCGGCCGGTCTTCGCGCCCTTCGGCGAGGTCTGGTTCCAGGGCGGCAATTTCGACCGCTACCAGGGCAACTTCGATATCGGCGCCCCCGTCGCGGGCTCGGACGGCACCATGGCCTACCGCCTCACCGGCGTCGTGCGCCAATCCGACACCTTCCTGCCCGGGGCCACCGACGATCGCGTCACCGTCGCGCCGGCCTTCACCTGGAAGCCCGCGGCGGACACGACGCTGACGATCCTGACGGAGTATCAGCAGACGCGCCTGCCGGGCACGGCCGCCTTCTACAATGCGCCGGGCTTCGTGGTGACGCGGCTCTACCAGGGCGATGCCGGCTTCAACACGTTCAAGCAGGAACAGTATCGGATCGGCTACGCCTTCGAACACCGGTTCACGCCGGACCTCACGTTCCGCCAGAACTTCCGCTACCAGGGCGTCGGGGGCGATTTTCCCTATACGGAGATTACCGGGATCACCGGTCTGTCTGCGCAGCGCGTCGCGGGTTTCTTCCGCGAGACCCTGCAATCGGTCGCCCTCGACAACCAGCTGGAGGGCCGCTTCCGGACCGGGCCGATCACTCATACGCTCATCGGCGGCCTGGACTATCTGCATTATGACTGGACCCGCCGCTACGGGTTCGATTTCAATGTCCCCGATCTCGATCTCGCCGGCGTCACGAACTTTTCACGCTTCGGATATCGGACCTTCATCCCGCGGCCGGTGCTGAACTCGGGCAGCACGCAGGGACAGGATCAGGTCGGCCTCTACCTGCAGGAGCAGGCGAAGTGGGACCGGCTCGTCCTGACGCTGACCGGCCGGCACGACTGGGTCAATCAGGCTACGTCGAGCGACAGCGCTTTCGTGCCCGGCGCGCCGCAGCACCAGACCGACGCAGCCTTCACCTATCGGCTGGGCCTGAACTACCTGTTGTCACCGGCCTTCGTGCCGTACGCGAGCTATGCGACGACCTTCTCGCCGCAGCTCGGCGCCGATGCGCGGGGGCGCACCTTCAGGCCGGCCACGGGCGACCAGATCGAAGCCGGCGTGAAGGTCGCGATCCCCGACACCAACATCACCGGCTCGTTTGCCGGCTTCGATATCGTGCAGTCGTCGATCCTGAGGCAGGATCCGACCAGCCTCGCCAATGCGGTGGCCACGGGTGCGGTCGAGTCCAAGGGCTTCGAGGCCGAGCTGACCGCCAACTTCGCACCCGGCACGAACCTGACCGTCGCCATCACGCAGTTGAACTTCCGCTACCTGCGGCAGACCTCGCTGCTGACGGGCGCGCCGATCGACGGCAACACGCTCTCGGGCATTCCCGGCACGACCGTTTCGGCCTTCGGGACCTACCAGTTCCCCCTCGGTTCGCCGCTCCGCGGTGTCCAGATCGGGGGCGGCATCCGCTACAACGGCACAAGCTTCGCCGACGACGAGAACACGGCGCGCAACCCGACCGTCACGCTGTTCGATGCCCTGGTCGCCTACGATTTTGCGGCTCTCGATCCGAAGTACACCGGCTTCCGGGCGCAGATCAACGCGTACAACATCTTCGATCGGACCTACACGACCTGCCAGGCCGGCTACTGCTACCGGGGCGCCCCGGCCACGGTGATCGGCAGCTTGATCTACCGCTGGTAGAGGGCTCGGGAGCAGGCGCCACGGTGATGCCGGCATGGCAGGTTCCCGCCCCCGGCACTGGAGATCGGCACGCACTTCGTCCTAGAGCCGGAGGCTTGTCCTCCGATCCGGACCCGCCATGCTGTCGACCCTCCTGGTCGTGCTGCCGATCTTCGCACTCGTCTTCGCCGGGTGGCTCGCCCGGCGGATCGGCGTGCTCGGCGCCGCCGCTACGACGGAGCTGAACCGGTTCGTGGTCTTCCTGGCCCTGCCGGCGCTGCTGTTCGACGTCACCGCCCATGCCCATTGGGCCGCCCTCTGGAAGCCCGGCTTCATCGGCGCCTTCGGGTTGAGCAGCCTCGCGGTCTTCGCGTTCACCGTCCTGATCCAGCGCGGGGCCGGGCGTCCCCTGGCGGATGCCGCCCTGGACGGGCTCAATGCGGGTTACGCCAATACCGGCTTCATGGGCTTCCCCCTGGCGCTGGTCGCCTTCGGGCCGGAGGCGCTCGCCCCCACCACGGTGGCGGTGATCCTCACGGTCTGCGCGGTGTTCGCGGTGGCGATCGTGCTGATCGAGACCGGGCTGCGCCGGGCGGTTCCGGCGGGCGGGCAGGGGGGCGGGCAGGGGGGCGGACAGGGGGACAGGGAGGCGAGCCCGCGCGTGCCGATCTGGCTGGCGGTCGGCCGGTCCCTCATCCGCAACCCGCTGCTGGTGGCGCCGGCGCTGGGCGCCCTGGTGCCGAGCCTCGGCCTCGCCGTACCGGCGCCCGTGGAGACGTTCCTGAAACTCCTCGGCGGCGCGGCCTCGCCCTGTGCGCTGGTGGCGCTCGGCCTGTTCCTGGCCCAGAAGCGCCGGAGCCGGGGCGGACAGGACAAGGATGCGCATAGGCGGGTCGCGGCTCTGCTGGTCGGGCTGAAGCTCGCCGCCCATCCGCTGCTCGCCTACGGGCTCGGCCGGTACGTGTTCGGTCTCCCGCCCCTCCTGCTGCACACCGCCGTGCTGATGGCGGCGCTGCCCACCGGCACCGGGCCGTTCATGCTGGCGGAATTCTACCGGCGCGAAGCGGACCTGACCGCCACCGTGGTGCTGGTCTCGACCGTGCTGGCGGTGGTCACCGTCTCCGGCTACCTGGCGACACTCTGAAACCCGACGACCACGCTCTCGCCGCAGAGGAATCGTAACACCCGCCGCGTAGCTTGATGGCGCGGACACCCCTGTCCGCGCTAGAACGATCCGGCACAGCGGGGCGGAACGAAGGCGTGATGGCGAGTTCGGGCGTATCGGTTGCGGGGCGGATCGCACGCCTCGCCTGCGTGGCCAGCCTGGGCTTGAGCCTGTCGGCCTGCTTCCGTCCGCTCTACGGGCCGACCGCCTCGGGCGAATCGGTCCAGGCGCTGCTCGCCTCCGTGCAGGTCGACGACGTCGCGATGGCTCAAGGGCAGGAGCGGCTCGGCCATTACCTGCGCAGCGAACTGGTGTTCGACCTCGACGGGTCGGGCCAGCCCGCGACCAAGCGCTACCGGTTGAAGCTCTCGGGTTCCGAGATCGTGCAGACCCCGATCGTATCCTCGACCACCGGCCGCGCCGAGGCCGGCACCCTGGTGGCCAACATCACGTACAGCCTGGAGGACATGGCGGGCAGCAAGGTCTACACCGAGGGTGTGGCGACCTCGACCGCGACCTACGACCGCTCGGTCCAGCGCTTCGCCAGCCAGCGGGCGGCGCGGGACGCCGAGATCCGGCTCGCCGGCGTGCTGTCCGATCAGATCAAGAGCCGGCTGGCCGCCGTGCTGTCGACGAAGCCGTGAGCCGACGTGGTCGCCGTCAAGGCCGGTGAGATCGAGGGGCTGATCCGGCGCGGGCCCGACCCGCGCATCCCGGTGATTCTCGTCTACGGCCCCGATACCGGCCTCGTGACCGAGCGCGCCCGCAAGCTCGCCGAGGATTTCGTGCCCGACCCGGCCGATCCCTTCGCGCTGGTCCGGATCGACGGCGACGCCCTGGCCTCCGATCCCGGCCGCCTCTGCGACGAGGCCGGCACGATGGGCCTGTTCGGCGGCCGCCGGTCGATCTGGGTCCGCCCCGGGAGCCGCAATTACGCGCCGGCGGTCGAAGCGGTGCTGGGGGCGCCGGTGGCCGAGGCCCGGATCGTCGTGGAGGCGGGCGACCTCGCCAAGAACAACCCCCTGCGCACCCTGTGCGAGCGCTCACCCCGGGCGCTGGCGATTCCCTGCTACGCGGACGACGAGCGCACGCTCGCCGACCTGATCGACCGGACCCTGCAGGAGCGCGGCCTGCGGATCGATCGCGCGGCCCGGGAGGTCCTGGCCCGCAGCCTCGGCGGCGACCGGCGGGCGAGCCTGATGGAGATCGAGAAGCTCGCCCTCTACGCGGCCGGGGAGGGGACCGTGACGCTCGATCACGTCGAGGCCGTCACCAGCGACGTGGCGGCGAGCGTGCTCAACACCCTGATCGACGCCGCCTTCGACGGGCGCCGGGAGGCCGTGGAGCGCGATTACCGGCGGTTCCGGCACGAGGGTCTGGATCCCGGCGTGGTGCTGGGCTCGGCCCTGCGGCACGCCCTGACGCTGCTGACGACCCGGCTCGACAATCCCGACAAGACGCCCGCCATGATGGTGGCGACGTGGCGGGGGCTGCATTTCAAGCGCAAGGCGAGCCTGGAGGGGCAGCTCGGCGCCTGGGCGCCCGGCACCCTGCGTCAGGCCGTGGCGGCCCTGCAGGCGGCCATCCTGGCCTGCCGGCGGGCCGAGCCGGAGCTCGCCCACGCCCTGGCCTCCGCGGCGCTGCTGCGGGTCGCGGAGGCGGGCGCGCGGCGGCGGCGGTAGCACCGCGATGTCGGGGCTCCACCCCGCCCCCCCGCCAAAGGGCTCGCCCTTTGGAAACCCTGATTCCGATCAGCCGTCCGAGACCTTGAACCGGTTGAGCAGCCCCTGCAGCTCGTCTTGGGTCTCGTAGCGGATCCGGATCTCGCCCGAGGTCTCGTCCTTCGGACGGTACGACACCTCGACGCCCAGCGCCCGCCGGATCCGCAGTTCCAGGTCGCGCACCGGCGCGGAGCGTTCGGCCGAGAGGCGCGGGCGGCCGGGGCGGGGGGTCTCGGCGGGCTCGGCCTCGGCCGACGCCAGGGCCTCCACCTGCCGCACCGACAGGCCCTCGGCCACGACCCGACGAGCGAGACCCTCCGGGTCCTTCACCGACAGCAGGGCGCGGGCATGGCCGGCGGTCAGCTCGCCCGCGGCCAAGCGGTCCTGCACGGCGGGCGGCAGGTTGAGCAGGCGCAGGGTGTTGGCCAAGTGGCTGCGGCTCTTGCCCAGGATCTCGGCCAGATCGCGCTGCGTGTAGGAAAAGTCCTGCATCAGGCGCTCGTAGCCCGAAGCCTCCTCGATCGGGTTCAGGTCGCTGCGCTGGACGTTCTCCAGGATGGCGAATTCCAGCGAGGCGCGGTCGTCGATCTCGACCACCACCACCGGCACCTCGTCGAGCCCGGCCCGCTGGGCCGCCCGCCAGCGCCGCTCGCCGGCCACGATCTCGAACGTGCCCGGCACGTCGCCGATCGGCCGGACCACGATCGGCTGGATCAGGCCGCGCTGGGTGATCGAGGTCGCCAGCTCCGCGAGTTCGACCTCACCGAAGCTGCGCCGCGGGTTGCGCGGGTTGGGCCGCAGGAACTCGATGGCGACCTTGCGCTGCCCCTCGACCTTCTCGGGCGCCGGCGCGGCATCGCCGAAATCGCCGATCAGCGCGGCGAGACCGCGCCCCAGCCGGGGTCTTGCCCCCTCCTCCGCCATGCTTGCCACCCGTCTCACGCTCCACACGCACCCCGTTTTTCGGGGGTCTCTCTACGCGCCCTCAGGCCGCCGCCGGAACCCGGCCCTCGCGCTGGATCACCTCCGAGGCGAGGCGCAGATAGGCCTGACTGCCGGCGCATTTCAGGTCGTACAGCAGGGCCGGCTTGCCGTGCGAGGGCGCCTCGGAGATCCGCACGTTGCGCGGGATCACGGTCTCGTAGACCTTGTCGCCCATGAAGCCGCGCACATCCGCCACCACCTGGGCGGAGAGGTTGTTGCGCGGATCGAACATCGTCAGCACGATGCCCTGGATCGTCAATTTCGGGTTGAGGGCGCCGCGCACCTGCTCGACCGTCCGCAACAATTGGCTCAGACCCTCCAGGGCGAAGAACTCGCATTGCAGCGGCACCAGCACGGCATCGGCCGCCGCCAGGGCGTTGATGGTCAGGAGGTTGAGCGAGGGCGGGCAGTCGATCAGCACGTAGCTGATCCGGCTCAGGCTCGGCGCCTGGGTCAGGCTCTTCAGCGTGCCGCGCAAGCGATGCGCCCGGTCGGGCAGGGTGGCGAGCTCCAGCTCCAGCCCGAGGAGATCCATGGTGGAGGGCGCGATCGACAGCCGCGGCACCGCCGTGGGGATCACCGCCTGGGCGAGCGAGGCTTCGCCCGCCATCACCTCGTAGGTCGAGACCCGCCGGTTCGCCCGGTCGATGCCCAGACCCGTCGAGGCGTTGCCCTGGGGATCGAGATCGATCACCAGCACGTCCTCGCCGATCGCCGCCAGGGCGGTGCCGAGGTTGATCGCCGTCGTGGTCTTGCCGACGCCGCCCTTCTGGTTGGCGAGGGCCAGGACGCGGACGGGGCGACGCACGGAAGACTCCATGGACCGGTCGGCGGGCTCGCCGAGGATGGCTTCGCTCATCGGTGACTCGGGGCGGCGAGGGCGGTGACGCGCACGATCCGGGCATCGGAATCGGTCCGGCTCGGCACGAGGTCGTTAACGACTGTCCACTGCGCGGCAGCCTGGGTCAATTCAGCATGCGCATCCCGGCCCTTCGGAAACAGTCCGGTGGTGCCCGTTTTCAACAATGGTTCCGTCCAGGCGAGGAGTTGAGGCAGGGGCGCGAGGGCCCGGGCGCAGACGATCTCGGCGGTTCCGACATAGTCGCCGATCACCGACTCGATCCGTGCGTTGCGGATTCGGGCCGGGGCGCCGGTGAGCCGGGCCGTCTCGGTGAGGAAGGCGCATTTGCGCGCGTTGCTCTCCACGAGATCGACCCGGATACCGCGCTCGGCCCCCGCGATGGCGAGGATCAGCCCCGGAATGCCGGCGCCGGAGCCGAGGTCGAGCCAGGTTTTCGCTTCCGGAGCGAGGTCGAGGAGCTGGAGCGCGTCGTCGATGTGGCGGCTCCAGACCTCGGTGAGCGTGGCGGGGCCGACGAGGTTCTTGATCGGCTGCCAGCGGCGAAGCTGGGCGACGTAGAGGTCCAGGCGCTCGGCTGTTTCACGTGAAACATTCGCGGCCTTGAGGACGCGCGCGCGGTCCGGATCGGTCATCGGTGAGCCTGGAGGCAGGCGGAGGCGAACTCCGCCCCCATCCATCCCATCCTCCACCTCATCCTGAGATGCGGCGAAGCCGCCTCGAAGGAGGGCTCCGGAAGCCTCCGCGATGCCTGGAGCCCTCCTTCGAGGCCTCCGCTGCGCTCCGGCCCCTCAGGATGAGGGGGTAGCTGGGAAATCAGGTCGTCGCCCCGGTCGCCAGCCGGCATCCCCATTCCGCACCACCGCATCATAGGCCGGAAGCCGCGATGCGGTCCCCGCGCCGGGCATGGGCAGCCAGCAGCGTCAGGGCCGCGGGCGTCACGCCCTCGATGCGCGCCGCTTGCCCGAGGGTGCCGGGCCGAACGGTCTCGAGCTTCGTGCGCATCTCGTTGGAGAGGCCGCTGATCGCCGCGTAGTCCAGGCCCGCCGGCAGCCGCACCGCCTCATCCCGGCGGAAGGCCGCGATGTCGGCATTCTGCCGGTCGAGATAGACCGCGTAGGTCGCGTCGGTCTTCAGACGGTCGGCAACCGGCGCCGGAACGGCCGCGAGGTCCGGCCAGATCGCCGCAAGGTCACGCCATGCGATCTCCGGATAGGCGAGCAGCTGGAAGGCCGTCCGCCGGATGCCGTCGTGGTTCAGGCTGATCCCGTGGCCGGCAGCCTGGCTCGGCGTCAGCGCGAGCGCGTCCAGCCGCGTGCGGGCCGCGTCGAGCGCCTGCTGGGATGCCGCAAAATGGCTCGCCCGCGCCGAGCCGACACAGCCCAAAGCGATCCCCCGCGGCGTCAACCGCGCATCGGCATTGTCGACCCGCAGGGACAGCCGGTATTCCGAGCGCGAGGTGAACATCCGATAGGGCTCGCTGACCCCGTGGGTCACGAGGTCGTCGATCATGACGCCGAGATAGGATTCGGCCCGGTCGAAGGTCGCGGTCCCAAGACCGCCCGCTTGGCGCGCGGCGTTCAGTCCGGCCACCAGCCCCTGGCCGGCCGCCTCCTCGTAGCCGGTGGTGCCGTTGATCTGCCCCGCCAGGAACAGGCCGGGACAGCGTTTCACCTGAAGGCCCGTGTCGAGTTCCCGGGGATCGACGTAATCGTACTCGATGGCGTAGCCCGGCCGCAGGATCTCGACCCGCTCCAGCCCGGGAATCAGCCGGACGAGGTCGTGCTGCACCGCCTCCGGCAGAGCCGTCGAGATGCCGTTCGGGTAGATCGTCGGGTCGTCCAGCCCCTCGGGCTCCAGGAAAATCTGGTGACCTTCGCGGTCGCCGAAGCGCACCACCTTGTCCTCGACCGACGGGCAGTAGCGCGGGCCGCGGCTGGCGATGCCGCCGGAATACATCGGCGAGCGGTGCAGGTTGGCGCGGATCAGGTCGTGGACCGCCTGGGTGGTCCGGGTGATGCCGCAGCGGATCTGCGGGTTGGTGATACGCTCGGTGAGGGTCGAGAACGGCACCGGATCGGCATCGGCCTCCTGCATCTCCAGCCCGGCCCAGTCGATGGTCCGGCCGTCGAGGCGCGGGGGGGTGCCGGTCTTCAGGCGGCCGAGGCGCAGGCCCAACCGGTCGAGGGTCCGGGCCAGTCCAACGGCCGGCGCCTCGCCGACCCGGCCGGCCGGGATCTGGCGCTCGCCGATATGGATCAGCCCGCGCAGGAAGGTGCCGGTGGTCAGCACCACCGCGCCGCAGGCGAGGCTGCGCCCATCCGCCAGGACGAGGCCCCGGATCCGGCCCTCCGCATCGAGGATCAGATCCTCGCAGGCACCCGCCAGCACGGTCAGGCCCGGGGTCTCGGCGATGGCCGCCTGCATGGCGGCGGCGTAGAGCTTCCGGTCGGCCTGGGTCCGGGGTCCGCGCACGGCCGGCCCCTTGCGCCGGTTGAGCAGGCGGAACTGGATGCCGGCGGCATCCGCGACCCGGCCCATCAGCCCGTCCAGGGCATCGACCTCCCGCACGAGGTGGCCCTTGCCGAGGCCGCCGATCGCCGGGTTGCACGACATGGCGCCGATCGTGGCGGGATCATGGGTGACCAGGGCGGTGCGCGCGCCGCAACGCGCCGCGGCGGCGGCCGCCTCGACGCCGGCATGGCCGCCGCCGACGACCGCGACGTCGAACCGGTCGGGGGAGGGGATGGGCATCGGGTCTCGAACAGGATCTGCGGGCCGGATCGGCGGAATTGTCGCCGGGTCGGATCCCTGAGGGACGCTGCAGGCCGGGCGGGTTGCCCACCGGTCTAAAGGCGGCCGGGCCGGGCGGTCAACGGGGCGCGCCGGCGCGGGCCATGGCGGCTCAACCGCTGGGTGTGCCGGGTCGGACGTTGAATACCGTATTTTCTATACGTTCAACGTGCGCATAGAACAGACAGCGCTGCTTTACTTTTCGCCAGACTATGAAGACCTGATGAATACCACTTGCCAGCGAATTCCGCCCGTGCAAACCTGTCCTGTCCCCGATTCCTGGCCGGGCACCGGTGCCCGGCAGGCACCCGGGCGACCTCGCTTCGCAGCGTCGCCCCGGCGACGCGCGGTGGGGGAGACATCGATGTCCTCGCTCACGATCGGTCTCGGAGCCGCCTGTTGCGCGGCCGGCGCCGCCGCCCATTTCCTCGACACCACCCACCGCAAGGAAGGCCTGTTCGGCCTCGCGGCCTTCGCCCTGCTGCTGACCGGGATGTACCTGACCCGCTCCTAGTGGCTGATCGCCCCGCGATCCCGGGTTTCCAAAGGGCTCAGCCCTTTGGCAGGGGTTCAGGGGGCAGAGCCCCTGAGACCCGGGTTTCGCCCGGCAGCACCAGGGCTCTGCCCTGGACCCGCGAAAGGTCGCGACCTTTCGAAACCTTGCCTCAGCCCGTCATGGCCGTGGCCGTATAGCCGGCCTTGGTGAGGGCATCGGCAACCGCCAGCGCCTGCGCGTCGGTGCGGATCGCCACCCGTCCCGCTGCCCGGTCCACCTGGACCTCGGCCCCGGGATCGAGGCGCTTGACCGTACGGATCACCGCGGCGGCGCAGCCGTCGCAGGTCATGCCTTCGACCCGCATCAGCAGGTCCGCACGCGTCGCATCCATTCGAGCCTCCGTAAACTGGATCGACCGAATGTCGGGGCCCGGTGCGGTCCGCGCAAGCTCAGAACAGGGCCGGCATCCGGAACGCGTAGTCGATCCGCAGGCCGAACTGGTACTGGTTGGGATTGCCGAAGGGCCGGCGCACCAGGGGACTGTCGCCCGAGGCGCCCAGGATGCGGGTGTAACCGGCATAGGCCGTGTAGGACCAAGTCTCGCTCTGCGTGTAGGTGATGCCGCCGAGCACGCCCGCGGAGTAGAAGCTCGCCGGATCGTACGGGGTGACGCGGCCGTTGAGCGCGGCCTCGATCGGCGACACGCCAAAGTACTTCCGGGCGTAGCTGGCATCGCCGATGTTGAAGCGCGGCCCGATCGAGAGCAGGAACTTGTCCACCGGGATCAGGTAGTCGGCCGCCACGGAGCCCACCGTGCCGTGATGCCCGTAGACGCCCTGCCGGGCTTCCACGCGGGTGCGGATGAACGAGACGGGGTAGAACTCCGCGAACACCCCGGGCTCGACCGCGACGCGCGCGTCGCGGAAGCCGAACAGGTGCCGCCGGTCGTCGCCGTAATAGCGTCCGGGCACGATCCGCCCGGTCGGGCCGATCCGGAAGGTCCCGTTGTCGAAGAGCGCGAAGCTGAAGCCGTCATCCGGCGTCGAGAAGCGGCGCGGCTCGCCGACCTTGCGGATGTCGACCGAGGGATAGAACACCGCCGTGTAGTCGGCCGCCCCGGGGTAGCGCGGGATCGCCTGGATCGAGCCGCTCAGCGTCACGATCCACGTGCTGGGATCGACCATGGTGAAGGCCGGCGCCTGCCGCGGGAGATCAGCGGCGAGATCGGCCGCGCGGGACGCGGTGGTGCCGCAGACGGCCAGGAGCGCGCCGGCGCCGAGAACGGTGCAAAGTCGGGGATTACGCGGAGATACGAAGCTCATGGCCACGCTTTATGGCGCCTTTTGCTGACCCGCGCATTTGCAACGCGCACAACCCATCCCGGCTCGTCACGCAATCGGGCGGGCCGTGACGATTCCGCAACGTTCCAGCGGGCGCGGGCGTCACACCGCACGGAATTAACAGGGGCCCGATCGATGGGCGCCCGCCCACGGTCTTGCCGCGCCCGCCCCTCCGGGCCATTGATCGACGGATTCGATTCGCGCCCGGCGGGGCTTCGCCCGGGACCTCCCCCGGCGACCGGCGCGCGAATCCGGCAGGTGTTCAGACGATGGTCCCGGTCCTCGGCCGGTACGCGGGGCTGTTGACGGCTTCCCTTCTCGGGCTCGTCGTGTTCGGGCCGCTCGCCGTGTTCCTGCCGCTCTGGAGTGCCCTGACGCTCGGCGCCGTTGCGGCCGCGGGGTCCGGCCTCGCCCTCGCCCGCATCAAGACCCTGACGGCACGCTGCGAGAAACTGTCGGGCGAAGTCGATCTCCTGTCCCGGCGCCTGCTCAAGGTCGAGACTGCCGCCGCCAAGCCTCCCCCCGAGTCCGGCGAGGCGGCGCTGCGGGCCCAGATCGAGGAACTGACCGTCGAGTTCGGCCTCCTCTCGGGCATCGTGCGCGACCTCACCACGGTGGTGAGCACGCAGGACGCCGAGGTCGCGAGCCTCAAGGCCCGGCCCGTGCCGGCCCCGCCCGCGCCGTTCCAGCCCGCACCGGTTCCACCGGAGCCGATCGCGGCTGCACCGATCCAGGCGGCCGTTCCGCCTCCGGCTTTCCAGCGGCGTGTCCAGGAGCCGCCGGCGCCCGAACCGCCGGCATCCGCGCCGATCCCGCCGCGGCCGATCCCGCCGCGGCCGGTTCAGACGCGTCCGATCCCGCCCCGGCCCGTGCGGGACCCGGCGAGCGAGGCCGAGATCATCCGGGCCTTCGAGGGGGACGGGCTGGAGATCCACCTGCAGCCGGTGGTCAGCCTGCCCCAGCGCAAGGTCGTGGCCTACGAGGCTCTGGCGCGGCTGCGGATCGGTGGTTCGAGCCCCGCGGCCCCGGTCGAGCCGGAGACGTTCCTGCCGGTGCTGGAGCGCTACGGACGCACCACCGAGCTCGACCGCCGCATGCTGCAGCGGGCCTCCCTGGTGGTGCGGCACCTCGCCCGCCGCGGCAGCGGCACCCTGCTGACCTACAGCCTCTCGCCGCTCTCGCTGTTCGAGCCCGGCCTGCTGCGCGAGCTCGGCCGAACGGTGGCGGAGGATCCGTCCCTGGCCGGGCTGGTGATCGCCCTGCCGCAGGCGAGCTGGCGGGGCCTCGATGCCGGCCAGCGCGGCCTGCTGATGCCGCTGCGGGGCCGGATCGGCTTCAGCCTCGACCGGCCGGACGACCTGCGCTTCGACGCGGTGGAACTCGCCGCCCTCGGCATCGGGCAGGTCCGGGTGCCGGCCGCGATGCTGCTGCGGCCGCAGGCGGGGGGCAGCCTGTCGGACATCGCGGTCGAGGATACGGGGCCGGCCCTGGCGCGGGTCGGGATCCGCCTCGTCGCCACGGGCGTCGCCGACGAGGCCGATATCCCCGACCTGATCGACCTCGACGTGCCCTTCGCGCAGGGCGCGGCCTTCGCGGCGCCGCGCCCGGTGCGGGCCGAGGTCCTGACCGCACCGCCCGAGACCCCGGAGCCCCCCACCGAGCCGGGCCCCGAGCGCCGCCCGTTCCGCTCGGTCCTGCGCCGGGCCGTCTGAGCGCATTCCCCATCGCAAGGTCGTGGTTTCGAAAGGTCGAGACCTTTCGCGGGTCCAGGGCGGAGCCCTGGTGAACGTCTCAGGGGCTCCGCCCCCGAACCCCGCCAAAGGGCTCGCCCTTTGGGAACCCGGACCTCACCAGTAGATCTGCAGGCGCCCGACCACGGTATCGACCGAGAACGGCGCACGCCCGACCGTGTCGACCTGGGTCTCGCCCGGCCGCACGCGGCCGTGGATGTAGTTGGCGATCAGGCGGAGATTGGGCTCCGGGTACCAGCTCAGGCCGAGCGTCACGTCCCGTTCGAGGCCGCCGCGGAAGCCCCGGGCGTCGAGGTCGATGGTGCTGTAGCGCGCGGCCAATTCGAACACGCCGATCCCGCCCCGGGAGACCCGCTGCCCCTCGGGTACGGTGACGCCCTTGAAGGTCGCGTAGGTGGTGCCTCCTTTCGGCGTGAGCGCGTAGCCGCGCCCCTCCCCGTTGAGGACCCACGCCGCCTCCACGTAGCCGCCCTGAAAGCCGAGACCCGGGGCGGCCCCCCCGGGGCCGCCGAAACGCTCGATCTGCGCGCGGATGTACTCGGCCTGCACCAGGAACGGGCCGTTGCGGTAGGCGAACTCGGTGCCGATCCGCGACACGCTCGCGACGTCGGGCAGGTCTCCGGTCTCCACGAAGGAGCGGGTGAACAGGGCAGCCTCCGGGGTGGTGGAGAAGCTGAAATCGCCGTCATTCCGGGAGCGGCTGCGATAGATCCCGGCGAGCCCGACATGCAGGGTCTCGCGCTCCTCCAGGATCGGCGCCCAGGTCGCCCGCCCCGCAGCCGCGATCCCGTTCCCCGTGATGCCGTTGCTGGCCGCGTTGCCGAAGACGCCGGCCACGGCGGTCCAGGCCTGGCCGTGGCGGCCGATGGCGAAGCCGAACCGGCGGTCCGGCACGAAGGCGTTGGCCAGGGAGCGCTCGACGAACAGCGTGTTGTTGTTGCTCTGCAGCCATTCAAGGCTCAGCGGCACCTTCATGTTGCCGAGCGTCACGATCGTGTCAGGCAGCCCCTTCCAGGCCACGAACGCGTCGTTGATCGGCAGCACCGGATCGCTGAAATCGTACTGGAAGGCGATCACCCAGTCCCGGCCGATCGTGAGCGTCGGCTCGATCCAGGAGCGGCGCACCGCGAAAGTGTCGGGGAAGGCTTCCGGCCCCTCGGGCCGGCTGAAGCGCGCGCCAGCCCCATCGAGGTGGAGCCGGCCGCCGATCTGAAGGGTGATGTCCGACTCGGGGAAGGTGAGGCTCAAGCCCTTCTCGTCGTAGCGCAGGCGCTCGCCGTAGGGTCCCGCCATGCCCTCGATGGCGTCGCCGGCCCGGGCGGGCGACGCGACGGCGAGGGTAGCGGCCAGGAAGGCAGGGGCCGGGCGTACTCTGATCACGCTGCGAGCAGAGAGCAGGTCGGGACCGGGACGCCAACACCACAGGGTAAGGCGGCGGGCGATATTCCGGGGTGGTGGCTTGACGGCCACGGGCATCGCCGCGCCGGCCGGCGATACCAATCTACGTGATGGAAGAGTGACGCTTTCCCGGCACGATCCGGGCGTCGGCGCAGACCGGCGGCCGACGCAGAGTCACGAAGATGCCCGACGGTGCCCTCTCCGACCGCCGCGTCCTGACGGTGGAGGACGAGTACTTCATCGCCCAGGAGCTGGAGGAGGCCCTGCGGAAGGCCGGCGTCACCGTGCTCGGCCCGGCCTCTTCGGTCGGGGCGGCCCTCGCCCTTCTGGACGGCGGCACCCCGCCGGAGGCGGCAGTTCTGGACGTGAACCTGGCCGGCGAGATGGTCTACCCCGTCGCGGATCGGCTCATTGCCCGGGGCATCCCGTTCCTGTTCACCACCGGCTACGACCGATCGTCCCTGCCCACCCGCTTCGCCCGCGTGCGCCGGCTGGAGAAGCCGTTCGAGCCGTTCGAGGTGCTGCGTGTGCTCCGGAAGCTCTTCGACGCGGCCGGGACGGGGGAGGCCGAGCAGCCCGGGAGCCCTTGATGGCCGATCCGCAAGACCCGGAGGATTCCAAAGGGATCATCCCTTTGGCGGGGTCTCGGGGCAGAGCCCTGAGATGATGACCAGGGCTCCGCCCTGGACCCGCGAAAGGTCACGACCTTTCGAAACCATGACGGGATGAGGTGCCTCAGACCGCGAGGTTGTCGATCAGCCGCGTCCGGCCCAGGAAGGCGGCTGCGAGAACCCGGGCCGGGCCGTCGACGCGCTCGACCGGCGCCAGGGTGCGGGCATCGCAGATTGTGAGATACTGGACCCGGAAGCCCGCCGCCTCCAGGGCGGCGCGGCCGGCGGCGATCCGTCCGGCGACGCCCGTGCCGTTGCGGGAGGCGAGGGCGATCTCGGAGAGCACCGCGTGCAGCTTCGGGGCGATGGCGCGCTCCTCGGGCGACAGGTAGCGGTTGCGCGACGACAGGGCGAGGCCGTCGGGCTCGCGCAGGGTCGGGACGCCGCGGATCTCGACCCCGATGTCGAGGTCGGCCACCGCCTGCTGGATCACCCGGAGCTGCTGGAAATCCTTCTCGCCGAACAGGGCGATGTCGGGCCGGACCTGATTCAGGAGCTTGGTCACCACCGTGGCGACCCCGGCGAAGTGACCGGGCCGGAACGGCCCGCAGAGACCCTCCGACAGGCCCCCAACCTCGATCCGCGTGGCGAAGCCCGGCGGGTACATGGTCTCGACCGTGGGGGTCCAGGCGGCGTCGGCCTCCGCCTCGCCCAGGAGGGTCAGATCGGCTTCGAGATCCCGCGGGTACCGCGAAAAGTCCTCGTTGGGGCCGAACTGGGTGGGGTTCACGAAGATGCTGACCACCGCGCGGTCGCCGAGCCGCCGGGCCTCCGCCACAAGGGCGAGATGCCCCCGGTGGAGGGCGCCCATGGTGGGCACCAGGACGATCCGCTCGCCCGCTTCCCGCCAGGCGGCCACGCATTGGCGCAGGGCCACGGGATCGCTGAAGCGCTGGGGGACCGAATCGGGCACGGCACGGGGCTCCGGAGGGGCGGGACCGCCCGTCTAGAGCATGATGCGGGGGAGGGGAATCAGGGACAGTAGGGCAACAGGGAGCGACCGAACGGATCGTCCACGCCGAGCGGCGGCGTGAAGCCGTAATAGCTCGGATGCGCCAGACCGTATTCGGAGCCGACATAGCTCGGGTCGTCCGGCGCGTCGGTGGGCACAGGCGCCCGCCGCGGCGTGCAGCCGACCGGCACCGGGCGGGTCCGAAACGCGTAGACCGGCGGGCGGTCGACGCCGTCGCTGCGCGGGAAGAAGCGGAGCCGGGCGCTCGGCGGCGGCGCGTAGGGACCCCGCACGTCGAGATCCGCAGCCGCGCCGGGGCCGGCGAGCAGCAGGGCGAATCCGAGCGCCATCGTCTCTCTGCGCCCCATCATCCGCATGCCGCACCCGTTCCGAGACAGCTCGGCACCGTGGCGGAACAGGGTAAACGGGCGCTTAACCCTCCCTCGGCTCCCCGGCCAGCGGCACGACCAGCGCCTTCAGCACCGCAACCAGATCCCCCTCGGTCAGGCGGATCTGCAGGCCCCGTCCGCCGCCGTTGATGTGAATCTCGGCGCCCGGGTCGCCGAGGGAACCGGCATCGATCGCCGTCGGAAACGGCCGCTTCTGCCCGAGCGGACTGATGCCGCCGACATGGTAGCCGGTCAGCCGCTCGGCATCGGCGGGCTTGAGCATCGCGGCGGCCTTGCCCGAGAAGGCGGCCGCCACGCGCTTCATCGAAACCTCCCGGTCGGACGCGACCAGCAGGCACACCGTGCGCCCGTCGACCGCCGCCATCAGGGTCTTCAGCACGCGGCCGGGCGGCACGCCCAGCGCCTCCGCGGCCTGGAGGCCGATGCGCGGGGCATCGGGATCGTAATCGTAGGCGTGGAGGCTGTAGCGGAGGCCGGCTCTATCGAGGGCCTGGGTCGCCCGGGTGGTCTTCGGGGCTGATTTGGCCATGACGTTCGCAGGACGGTTCACGCGGCGGCGATCCGCGCGGCGACGAGCCGGCCGATTTCGGCATGCGCCGATTCGACCGCGGCGGCGGGCAGGGTGGAGCCGGTGATGTACACCGCCACCGTGACGGGCGCACGCCCCGGCGGCTGCAGGATCGCCACGTCGTTGACCGTGCCGTTGTCGCCGCTGCCGGTCTTGTCGCCGATGGTCCAGTCCCGGGGCAGGCCGGCCCGGAGCCGCTTGAGGCCGGTCTGGCTCCCGGCCATCCAGGCCTCCAGCCGGTCCCGCGACGGCGGCGCCAGGAGGGAGCCGAGCAGAATCCGGCCGAGCGTCCTACGCATCGCTTCCGGGGTGGTGGTGTCGCGCGGGTCGCCGGGGAGGGCGCTGTTCAGGGTCGGCTCATCGCGGTCGAGCCGGGTGACGGGATCGCCGATGCCCCGCAGCCACGCGGTCAGGCCAGCCGGTCCGCCGATACGTGCGAGGAGCAGGTTGGCCGCCGTGTTGTCGCTCCAGACGAGCGCGGCGGCGCAGAGTTCGGCCACGGAGAGCCGTCCGGTGCCGCCGCTCGCCGCCAGGGCCTTCCGGGTTACGGGGGCATAGCTCAGGAGGTCGCCTGCCCCGTACGACACCATCGCGTCGAGGGTCTCGGACCCAGCATCGACCCGCGCCAGCACCGCCGCCGCTTCCAGGACCTTGAAGGTGCTGCACATCGGAAAGCGCTCATCCGCCCGGTGGTGGAGCAGGATGCGGTCCGCCGAGCCGGCCGCGACGCCGATCCGGCCGCCGATGCGCCGCTCGATCGCCGTGATGTCGGGGTCGGCCGCGGCCGTCGCGCGCCGCATCGACAGGATCAGCGGTGCGGCGAGCAGGCTGCGGCAGAGCGTGCGGCGCGTGGGGTGCATCCTGGCCTCCATCGGGGCTCGACGGTTCTGCGTCGAGCGGGATCGGCCCGGCCGCCGGATGGGGTATAGGGCTCGGGCTGTTTCACGTGAAACACCTCCCGCGGCCCGAAGAAGGCGAAGCTTGCGCGACGCTGCAGCCATGACCGAGACCGAAACCCTCTTCGCCCCCGCCAGCGGCTTCGGTCGGGCGGCCGTCGCGGTCATCCGCCTCAGCGGACCGGCCGCCCGCGATGTCCTCATCGCCCTGTGCGGCGCCCTGCCGTCCCCGCGCCGGCTCTCCCTGCGGGTGCTCCGGGACCCGGCCGACGGGGCCGAGCTCGACCGGGCGCTCGTCGCGTGGCTTCCGGGGCCGAACACCTATAGCGGCGAGGACATGGCGGAACTGCACCTCCATGGCGGGCCGGCGGTGCGCATGGGCGTTCTCACCGTCCTCTCCCGGATGCCGGGATGCCGCGCGGCCGGTCCCGGTGCGTTCACACGGCGGGCGGTGCTCAATGGCCGGATGGATCTCGCCGAGGCCGAGGCGGTCGCCGACCTGATCGACGCCGAGACGGAGGGCCAGCGGCGGCAGGCCCTGCGCCAGCTCGACGGCGCCCTCAGCCGACAGGTCGCGGCTTGGCGCGCGGAAGCGATCGATTGCCTCGCCGCCGCGGAAGCCGCCCTCGATTTCGCCGATGAGGGCGACGTGGACGAGGCCGGGCTCGACGCCGCCCTGTTCGGCCGGGCCGCCGCCCTGCGCGACCAGATCGCCACCGTCCTGCGCGATGGGCGCCGGGGCGAGCGTCTGCGCGACGGGTTCACCGTTGTTCTGGCGGGCGCGCCCAATGCTGGAAAATCGACGCTGCTGAACGCCTTGAGCCGGCGGGAGGTCGCCATCGTCGCGGATACGCCCGGCACGACGCGGGACGCGATCGAGGTGCGGCTCGATCTCGGCGGCCTCCCGGTTCTGCTGGTCGATACCGCGGGGCTGCGCGAGACGGCCGAGGCCGTGGAGGCCGAAGGGATCCGGCGGACCCGTGCGCGGATCGAGACGGCCGATCTCGTGCTGGCGCTGGTGCCGCCGGGAGGCGAGGAACCCGACCTCGCCGACGCCGCCGTCCCAGTCCTGACGGTGCACACCAAAGCCGATCTATTAGCCGGCTTTCAAGAGCCGCGATCGGACGGCGTCATGCGGGTCTCGTCCCGGACCGGCCAGGGCCTGCAGGACCTTCTCGACGCCATCCAGGCGCAAGCTGAAGCTGGTGTGGGGCAGGGCGATGCGCTGATCACCCGGGCGCGCCACCGCTCCGCCCTGGAGGCCTGCACCGCCCATCTGGACCGTCTGGTCGCCGGGGCCGACGGGCCGCCGGAACTCGTCGCCGAGGATCTTCGCCTCGCCGTTCGGGCGCTCGGCGAGGTCGCAGGCCATGTCAGGGTCGAGGACGTGCTCGATCGGTTGTTTGCCGGCTTCTGTATTGGGAAATAAGCGAGCGTCGGGCCTAGCCCGGGATCCGCAGGAGGCGCGGCCGCCAGATCCCGAGGGCGACGTTGGCGGCCGAAATCGCCAGGAGAACCCACAGCGTTCCACGCTCGCCGGGCAAGGAGACCGCCAGTGCCGCCGGATCGAGGCGGCCGGCCAGCGCCCGGGCACTCTGCTCCGCCTCCTGCCTCATCGGCCCCTGCACGTAGACCAGCCCGCCCTCGAACATCAGCACGCCGGTCGCGAGCTTCAGCCACGCCCAGCCAGCGTTGATGTAGGCCCGGTTGACCGCCATGGCGATCAGGCCCGACATCAGCGTCACGGCGAGCGAGGGCAGGAACACCCAGGTGGCCACAGCACCCATCGCGCCCCGCATGGCGGCGTAGCCCGGCAGGGCGGAGGGGTGCGGGGTCAACGCGAGCATGACCACCAGGGAGGCCAGCGCCCCAATTAGCCCGGCCGAGCCCATCGTGTGGAGGAATTTGAGCAGGCGTCGCACGGCGTCTGGCACCCAGCCGTTTCGGGCGAGCCTAACCCGGGTTGTCCGATGGGTTAAGCGGAGCCGCCGTCGCAGGGTCGGCCGTCAGCTCCGCAGGCCCGGCGCCTCCTGGCCGGTGCGGGCCACGTACTCGGTGTAGCCGCCGCCATACTGGTGGATGCCGTCGGGCGTCACCTCCAGCACCCGGTTGGAGAGCGCGGCCAGGAAATGCCGGTCGTGCGAGACGAACAGCATCGTGCCCTCGTAATTGGCCAGCGCCGCGATCAGCATCTCCTTGGTGCCCATGTCGAGGTGGTTGGTCGGCTCGTCGAGCACCAAAAAATTCGGCGGGTCGTAGAGCATCAGCGCCATGACCAGCCGGGCCTTCTCGCCGCCCGAGAGCACCCGGCAGCGCTTCTCGACATCGTCGCCCGAGAAGCCGAAGCAGCCGGCGAGCGCCCGCAGCGAGCCCTGGCCGGCCTGCGGAAACGCATCCTCCAGGGTCTCGAACACGGTGCGGTCGCCGTCGAGCAGGTCCATGGCGTGCTGGGCGAAATAGCCGAGCTTGACGCTGCCGCCGACCGTGACCGAGCCGTCGTCGGGCTCCGTGGTGCCGGTCACGAGCTTCAGCAGCGTCGACTTGCCGGCGCCGTTGATGCCCATCACGCACCAGCGTTCCTTGCGCCGCACCGAGAAGTCGAGCCCCTCGTAGATCGTGCGGCTGCCGTAGCGCTTGTGCACGCCTTTCAGCATCACGACGTCGTCACCGGAGCGCGGCGCCGGCTGGAACTCGAACGCCACCGATTGCCGCCGCCGGGGCGGCTCGACGCGCTCGATCTTGTCGAGCTTCTTCACCCGGCTCTGCACCTGCGCGGCGTGGGAGGCCCGGGCCTTGAACCGCTCGATGAAGGCGATTTCCTTCGCCAGCATCGCCTGCTGGCGCTCGTACTGCGCCTGGGCTTGCGCCTCGTTCAGCTTCCGCTGGCCCTCGTAGAAGGCGTAATCGCCCGAATAGGTGGTGAGCGCGCCGCCGTCGATCTCGATCACCTTGGTGACGATGCGGTTCATGAACTCGCGGTCGTGCGAGGTCATCAGCAGGGCGCCGTCATAGGCCTTCAGGAACGATTCGAGCCAGATCAGGCTCTCCAGGTCGAGGTGGTTCGAGGGCTCGTCGAGGAGCATCACGTCCGGGCGCATCAGCAGGATGCGGGCGAGCGCCACGCGCATCTTCCAGCCCCCCGAGAGGGCGCCGACATCGCCGTCCATCATCGCCTGGCTGAAGCTCAGACCGTCGAGCACCTCGCGGGCGCGGCCCTCCAGGGCGTAGCCGTCGAGCTCCTCGAACCGGGCCTGGACCTCGCCGTAGCGCTCGACCAGGGCGTCCATCTCATCGGCCCGGTCCGGGTCGGCCAAGGCCGCGCCGAGTTCGGCGAGCTCGGCCGCCACCGCGCTCACCGGGCCGGCGCCGTCCATCACCTCGGTGACGACGCTGCGGCCGGACATCTCGCCGACATCCTGGCTGAAATAGCCGATCGTGATGCCCCGGTCGGCCGAGACCTGCCCCTCGTCGGGCTGCTCCTGGCCGATGATCATCCGGAACAGGGTGGTCTTGCCGGCCCCGTTCGGGCCGACGAGCCCGACCTTCTCGCCCCGCTGGAGCGCGGCCGAGGCCTCGATGAAGACGAGCTGCCGCCCGTTCTGCTTGGTGATCTTGTCCAGGCGTATCATGGGGCGGGCGCTGTCCGGAAATCTCCCGGGCGCTTACGGCATCCGCCGGAGCGGCGCAAAGCGATGATGCCGCAATGCGGGATAACGCTTGCATCCAGCGCAGGCCTGGGCACATGCCGGGACCCCGATCCAGGCTCGGCCGTTGCCTAGGGCAACATGAGGAACGCGATGCTGTTCGGTTGGTGGATGACAGGCATGGACTTGGCCATGTTGGGGCTGGAGGCGCAGGGTGTGATCGCCCAGCGCCTGGCGATGTTCGCCCTGGGCGGTCCCGCGGCTCAGGCCGAGGCGCAGCTGATGGTGACCGAGAAGATGCTGGCCGCCGGGGAGGCCGCCCTCATGCTCGCCGCGGGGGCCTCGAACGGCAAGGTCATCCGCAGCTACCGGCGGAAGGTCCAGGCCAACGCGCGGCGGCTGAGCAAGGCCTGACCCGCCCCGGTCGGCGGGGGTCCGCCCGGATCTGCGATCAGATCAGGAGCCGGGTGGTTTCGCCCTGCTGCGACAGCAGCGCGACCGCCTTCCGATCGAAGGAGACGAAGGTCTCGCCGCCCAGCCAGCGGCCTTCATGGGCGATGACGCCGTCGGCGAAATCACCGCCGGCTTCGAGCAGCGCGAGCCTGGCTTCCACGGCGGGCCGGTTCAGGGCGACGTTCCCGGCATTGAGCAACGCGCGAATCGCGGCCGCCACATCGGCCGTCGCGAGCTTGGCGCCCCGCCGCAGGATCCAGACCAGCTCGCACAGGCACGGGAGCGGGACCGCGATCAAGGCCGGGTTCCGGAGCAGGTTTCGCGCCGCGCGTTTGTTCGGGATCGTCGGCCAGAATCGCACGCGCCCACACGTTTGTATCGACGGAGACGTTCATTCGCCGTCCTGCACGCCGGCCCAGCCCGCGGCGGTGATGTCGTTCATCGCCTCGATCGTCAGGGGCTTATCCGGCCTCACTTTGCCATCGAGGACATGAAAGAAATCATCGATGGTGCCGGCCGGTCGCGCAACCCGTATCCGCAGCTCACCGCCCGGTCGTTTTTCGACGTCGAGCTGCTGCCCGGGTCCGGCGCCAAGATGTTGGAGCAGGTCCCGTTCGAGCGTGACTTGCCCTTTCGCTGTCACCGCGAGGGATGCCATTGCGGCCTCCTTAAGATCGCCCGGGATGAAACAGGACTGCAGAATCCCACATCCATCAATTCCAGCTGCCGACGGAACGGCAGAACCCGCGCTCAGCGATTGAGCGCGGGGTCCGTGGATCGGTCCGACCCGCAGTCCCTCTCGTCATCGCGAGCGCACGGAAGCGACTCGGGGGAGCCGCGACATCCGGAAGCGTGGCGCTGCCCTCTGCCCTGGCTCACTGGGCTCCACGCGCGAAGAGCGGGTGGATTCTGAAGCGGGTATCCGGGCTCAGTTCCCCGCCGCCGTCCGGAACGTGTCGCAGGCCTTGGTCTGGCCGCTCTTGTAGCCGGCTGAGAACCAGCGCTGGCGCTGAGCCGAGGAGCCGTGGGTGAAGGAATCCGGCACCACGTAGCCCCGCGCGCGCTGCTGCAGCGCGTCGTCGCCGATCTGGGCTGCGGCGTTCAGGGCCTCGTCGATGTCGCCCTGGTCGAGTTCGGCGTATTTGTCGTTGGAGTTCTTGGCCCAGACGCCCGCGAGGCAATCGGCCATCAGCTCGATGCGCACCGACAGGGCGTTTGCCTCGGTCTTGCTCGACGCCTGCTGCTGGCGCGCCTGGACCTTGCCGAGGATGCCGAGCACGTCCTGGACGTGGTGGCCGACCTCGTGGGCGATCACGTAGGCGTAGGCGAAATCGCCCTTCACGCCGAACTTCGAGGCCATCTCCTTGAAGAAGCCCGTGTCCAGGTAAACCTTCTTGTCGAGCGGGCAGTAGAACGGCCCCATCGCGGCCTGGGCCGAGCCGCAGCCCGAGCGGGTGCCGCCGGTATAGAGCACCAGGGTCGTCGGGGTGTATTGCTTGCCGGTCTGCTGCGGCAGGATCTGGCTCCACACATCCTCGGTGTTGCCCAGGATCTTTGACGCGAACCGCCCGCTCTCGTCGGTGGGCGCCTGACGGCGCTTGGCCTGCGTCTGCGGATCGGCGGGCTGCTCCTGCTGGCTGTGACCGCCGCCGATCCGCTCGGCGCCGCCGATCAGGATCGCCGGGTTGATGCCCGTGAAGTAGCTGATGATCAGCAGCACCACGATCGTGCCGATGCCGAGCCCGCCGGCGCCGCCGCCGGGAAAGCCCATGCCGCCACCGCCGCCCTCGCCCCGGCGATCCTCGACGTTGTCGGAGCTGCGTAGATCTTCCCAGCGCATGGGGTCCCGCCATCGATGCTGCTGCGCCGGCCGCCGCGGGCGGGACGCAAAGGGTGTGCGTCGTCCTGTCCGGACGGCGGCGAACCGCCGGCGGGACCGAAGCTCTAATGGCGGGAGGGGAGAGCCGGTTCCGCTTGCGCGGTCAAGCTTTCCCGTCAAGCAGGGCGCGCAGGGCGCGAAAATCCCGCCACGCCAGGCGCTTCTGCACCGGCTGGCGCAGCAGGAAGGCCGGATGGAGCGTGGCGAGCAGCTTCACCTCGCGATTCGGCAGCTTGTACGGGAACAGCCGGCCGCGGGTCCGGAGGATGCCGTCCTTGGAGCCGGTCAGCGTCTGGGTCGCGGGCGCGCCGAGGCAGACGATGATGTCGGGATCGACCAGCTCGATCTGCCGCTCCACGAAGGGCCGGCACACCGCCACCTCCTGGGGCGTCGGGTTGCGGTTGCCCGGGGGCCGCCAGGGCACGATGTTGCCGATATAGGCGCTCGTCCGGTCGAGGCCGATCGCCTTCATCATCTTGTCGAGGAGCTGGCCCGAGCGGCCCATGAACGGCTTGCCGATCCGGTCCTCGTCGGCGCCGGGCGCCTCGCCCAGAAACATCACCCGCGCCTCGGGATTGCCGTCGGCGAAGACGAGGTTCTTGGCGGTGAAGCGCAGCGGGCAGGCGTCGAAATCCGCCAGGATCCGCTCCAGCTCGTCGAGGGTCCTGGCCTGACGCGCCCGGGCGCGGGCGTCGCTCGCCGCCTCGTCGGGCTGGGCGCTGGCGGCACGGCCGAAGGTCCGCGGCGCCGCGGCGGGCGGGGCCGAGCCGGGGGGCGGCACGAGCGTGTTGGCGACGGGGCTGACGGGCTGTTCGGCGGGCCGGGGCGCCGCCCGGCGCGGCGCGCGTAAGGCGGGTGCGGGCGCGTCGGCCTCGCCGAAGCGGTCGTGCGGGTGCTCGTCGAGCGCCGCGTCGGCGCCGGCCTCCACGTGGAAGTCGAGATAGGCGATCAGGTCGGCTTGCGCGTCGGTGGGGCTCGGCATGAGGATGATCATGTGGGGTCACAGCAGCCTGTGGACAACTCTTGAAACGCGTCAGCCGCCAAGGACTTGTGTGACCGACTTGTGTGACCGACTTGCGTGACCGAACAACGCGGTGCCGGAATCCCCGGACACGGATCGTCCCACCCCCCATCCTGAGATGCCGAGCGCAGCGGAAGCCTCGAAGGAGGGCTCCAGGGATCGTGCGGCTGGCTGGAGGGCTCCTTCGAGGCGGCTTCGCCGCACCTCAGGCCGCACCTCAGGATGAGGGAGTGGATGGAAGGACCCCGATAACCCTCTCGGGTGCGGCAAAGGGAACTTTGCCTTGAGCGTGAGCGTCGGCAACTTGCCTTTCTAGCCTGGAATCGCTTGAGACGGCAGCAGGAGGGTCGCCGCGGCGCCCCTGAGACAAGAACACGGAGAGGCGAGGATGGCGCTGCCCGAACGCGAGAGCATGGATTTCGACGTGGTCGTGGTGGGCGCAGGCCCCGCCGGCCTCGCCACCGCGATCCGCCTGAAGCAGCGCGCCGCCGAGATCGGCGAGGAGATCTCGGTCGTCGTCGTCGAGAAGGGCTCGGAGGTCGGCGCCCACATCCTGTCGGGGGCGGTGATCGACCCGATCGGCCTCGACCGGCTGCTGCCGGACTGGCGCCAGGACCCGGAGCGGCCGCTGAAGACGCAGGTCCAGCGCGACGAATTCATGATGCTCACCAAGAACAGCGGCCTCACCCTGCCGAACCTGTTCTTCCCCAAGCTCATGTCGAACCACGGCAATTTCGTCGGCTCGCTCTCGAACACGTGCAAGTACCTGGGCGCCCGGGCCGAGGCGCTCGGCGTCGAGATCTATCCGGGCTTCCCGGCCTCCGAGGTGCTGTTCGACGAGAACGGCGCCGTGGCGGGCATCGCCACGGGCGATCTCGGCATCGGCAAGTCCGGCGAGCCGCGCGACGACTACACCCGCGGCATGGAATTGCGCGGCAAGTACACGGTGTTCGGCGAGGGCGCCCGGGGCAACCTGACCAAGGGGCTGATCCGGCGGTTCGAACTCAACCGGCACAGCGACCATTTCAAGTACGGGCTCGGCGTGAAGGAGCTCTGGCAGCTCGCGCCCGGCAAGTTCGAACCCGGCCTCGTGCGCCACACGATGGGCTGGCCGCTGCCCAACAAGGCCGGCGGCGGCTCGTGGCTCTACCATTTCGACGACCACCTGCTCTCGGTCGGCTTCGTCACGCACCTGAACTACGAGAACCCGACCCTGTCGCCGTTCGAGGAGTTCCAGCGGTTCAAGACGCATCCGATGATCGCCGAGACCTTCGAGGGCGCCAAGCGCATCGGCTACGGCGCGCGGGCCATCATGGAGGGCGGCTGGCAATCGGTGCCGAAGCTCGTCTTCCCCGGCGGCTGCCTGGTCGGCTGCTCGGCGGGCTTCGTGAACGTGCCGCGGATCAAGGGCTCGCACAACGCGATCCTGTCCGGCATGCAGGCGGCCGACGCCATCGCGGACGCCCTGAAGGCGGGCCGCGCCGGGGACGAGCTCACCGCCTACGAGGCCGGCTGGCGCGACAGCCCGATCGGGCAGGACCTGAAGGCCGTGCGCAACGTCAAGCCGCTCTGGTCGAAATACGGCACGCTGGTCGGCGTCGGGCTCGGCGGGATCGACATGTGGGCGACCAGCATCCTGGGCGCCTCGCCGTTCGGCACGCTCTCGCACGGCAAGCCGGACCATGCCTGCCTCAAGCCGCTCGCGGAGGTGACGCCGATCACCTACCCGAAGCCCGACGGCAAGCTGACCTTCGACCGGCTCTCCTCGGTCTACCTGTCGAACACCAACCACGAGGAGGACCAGCCGCCCCACCTCAAGGTGCGGGACATGGAGCTGCAGAAGCGCTCCGAGCACGACGTCTACGGGGGGCCGTCCGGCCGCTACTGCCCGGCCGGCGTCTACGAATGGGTGGAGGACGCCTCGGCGAGCGACGGGGTGCGCTACCAGATCAACGCGCAGAACTGCGTCCACTGCAAGACGTGCGACATCAAGGATCCGAACCAGAACATCGACTGGGTGACGCCGGAGGGGCCGGGCGGGCCGAATTATCCGAATATGTGAGGGCGGACCCACGCTCTGGACAATCCGCACAATCCGGACGAAAATACGCGAAGCTGGAGGGTTGCCCCGATGGCACGGGATTTCGCGGCTGGGCGGGACGAACTCGATATCCGGTCCGACGACGTGCTGGCCGTGCTCCGGAGGCGCAATCCGGGGGCGAAGCCGGAATCGTTGGAGCATACGGCAGGCCTGATGGCTGCGGTCGGCCGGGCAGTAGGGCAGGGTGATGCAGTCCGGGCCATGCACGCCGTCCTGGACCATCTGAAGGCTGATGAAGGACCGGGCCCGTCCAAATCCGGCGAAGGGGCGGCGCAGACACTCATCCTGAACCCACAGGGCGCCCTCGAAGTCAGTCGCGGCGCGCCGGCGGGCGCAATGATCGATCGGCGGGAGGGCTTGAAGCGGCTCGCGGCCCGCGCGCTTCCGGTGACGCTGGAAGAGTGGGCCGGGCCCCTGGCAGGCGCGGGCGAGATTGCGGCCCGCCTCGGGATCGCGCGATCCACCCTGCAGGACTGGCGGCGCAACGGCGCGGTGGTGGGCTTGCTGAGTGGGACACGCAAGCACCTGTTCCCCCTCGCCCAGTTCGTCGATGGCCGCCCGGTCGAAGGGTTGGCACCGGTGCTGGCGATTGTCGGCGATCCGCGCACCGCCTGGTTGTGGCTGATCGAACCGTATGCGCGCGGCGGATCACCGCTCGAAGACCTGAAGCGCGGACGGGTTGCTCCCGTCATCGACGCGGCCCGCGATGACTTCGCGTGAGCCGAGGCTCGATCACGCGGTTCTCGCCAGCCTCGCCCTCGCCTTCCAGCCGATCAGCTATTACCGCGTCACACCCTTGTCATATCGATCGACTCCCCTCGGCATGGGCTTCGGCCGGTCACGTTTCTCCAGTCCCGACGACGGCTTCAAAGTCCTCTACCTCGCCGCGGACCTGACGACAGGCATTGCCGAGACGCTGATCCGGGATCGCTTCGAAAACCGCCGCCGACGCCGCATCGGCGCGGCGGAAATCGCGCGCTGGGGCGTGACGCGGGTCAGCGCGTCCAGGCCGCTGACCGTCATCGACCTGCGCACCACCGGCCTGCTCCGCCTCGGTATCTCCACGGATGCCGCCCGCGCCAAGGCCCATCACCACGGCCCGCATCTCAGCCGCGCGATCCACACGATGAGCGATGCCGACGGCATCCTGTACGGCTCGCGCTTGACCAGCGCGGCCTGCTGCGCCGTCTATGACCGCGCCGTCGCGGCGCTGGCAGCGGAGCCCGTCACCGAACTCCTGCAGGACGCTTCCCTCACGGCCGTGCGCGACAGTCTGGCTGTCGAACTGGTGATGTCCGCCTGATCCGGACCACGCCCCGCGCCATCCTTTCGCCTTGCGGGGCTGGCGGGATGGGTTCAGTGTCCCCGGCGATTTTTCGGGGATAACCCGCCCGTTTCGCGCCCGGCCCCTTGGCGGCCCGGCGCCCAGGAGCCGCGATCGGTTCATGATGACATCCCGCGCCCGCCGGAGCGTTTCGGCGCTCGCCCTTCTGCTCGCCGCCGGTCTGCCGCAGGCCGTGCTGGCCGCGCAGCCGAAGGAATCGGCCCCCGTCACCGATTTCGAGCCCGCGGATTCGCTGGAGGGCAACTTCCTCTCCGCCTACATCGCGGGCGCCGCCCGGGACACGGCGGCCGCCGCCACCTTCTACCGCGAGGCCGTGAAGGCCGACCCGCGCAACGCCGAACTCGTCGAGCGCGCCTTCATCTCGCTCCTGGCCGACGGCGCCCTGCCGGATGCGTTCCGCACCGCCGAGAAGCTGATCGCCCGCGATCCGACCAACGGGCTCGCCAACCTCTCCCTCGGGGTGCGCCAGATCAAGGCCGGCCAGTGGGCCGCCGCCCGCCAGAATTTTTCGCGCAGCGGCCGGGGTGCGGCGACCGATCTCACCGCCACGCTGCTCACCGCCTGGTCGTATGCCGGCGCGGGCGACGGCAAGAAGGCGCTGGAGACCGTCAACAAGCTCCGCGGCGAGCGCTACTACAACACGTTCCGCGACTACCATGCCGGCCTGATCGCCTCGGTGACCGGCGACAACGCCGAGGCCGAGCGGCGCCTCAAGGCCGCCTACGACGCCGATCACAACACCCTGCGCATCGTCGACGCCTACGCGCGGCTCGAAGCCAGCCTCGGCCGCACCGACCTCGCGATCCAGGCCTATTCGGATTTCGACCAGCTCTCGCCCCGCCACCCGCTGGTGCGCGACGCCCTCGACAAGCTCAAGGAGGGCAAGCCCCTCACGCGGCTGATCGCCAACGCCCAGGAGGGCGCCGCCGAGGTGCTGTACGGGCTGGGCTCGGCGGGCTCGACCCAGGGCGACGAGCTGCCCGCCGTGATCTACCTGCGGCTCGCCCTCTACCTCGCCCCCGACCACGCGCTCGCCCGGCTGACGCTCGCCGACACGCTGGACCGGATGAAGCAGCCCGAGCGCGCCAACGAGGCCTACGCGCAGATCCCGGCCAATTCCCCGCTCAAGCTCAACGCCGACATCCAGATCGGCCTGAACCTGGAGCAGATGGGCAAGAGCGACGAGGCGCTGGAGCACCTCGACGCCACCATGAAGGCGCATCCCGACGACATCGACGTGATCACGGCGCTCGGCAACGTCCAGCGCGCGCACAAGAAGTACGAGGAGGCGGCCGCCACCTACACCCGCGCCATCGACCTGATCGGCAACCGGCCGCAATCGAACTACTGGACGACCTACTACTTCCGCGGCACCGCCTACGAGCGCGCCAAGCAATGGCCGAAGGCCGAGGCCGACCTGAAGAAGGCGCTGTCCCTGGTGCCGGCCGGCCAGCCGGCCGCCAAGGCCCAGGTGATGAACTACCTCGGCTATTCCTGGGTCGATCAGAACACCAATATCGACGAGGCGTTCAAGCTGCTGCAGCAGGCGGTCGAGGCCAGCCCGCGGGACGGCATGATCGTGGACAGCCTCGGCTGGGCCTATTACCGCCTCGGCCGCTGGGACGACGCGGTGCGCGAATTGGAGAAGGCGGTCGAGCTGAAGCCCGGCGATCCGACCATCAACGATCACCTGGGCGACGCCTACTGGCGCGCGGGCCGGCGGCTCGAAGGCAAGTTCCAGTGGCAGCACGCCAAGGACCTGAACCCCGAGCCGGACGACCTCGCGCAGATCAACGCGAAGCTCAAGGACGGGCTGCCCGAGATCGAGAAGCCGACCGCCACCGCCGAGACCGTGCCGGCCCCGGTGGCCGCGCCGCACAACCCCGAGAACCCGGAACTGCCCAAGGGCGCGCCGCAGCCGCACGAGGCGCCGGGCGCCGCCGACAAGGCCAAGAAATCGGGGGGCTGACGGGCCCCGGTTGCGGCACGGGCAATCCCATCCACAGACCTCATCCTGAGGTGCCCGCGTCAGCGGGCCTCGAAGGAGCCCTTCAGGGATCACAGTGCCGGCTGGAGCCCTCCTTCGGAGCGCGTTGACGCTGGCACCTCAGGATGAGGGTGTGGGCAGGAAAGCCCGCCCGGTGGCACCCTGCAGGCGCGTGTCAGGCTGCGAACCAAAAAACTTGTTTTGTCCGCCACCTCAGAAAAATCGACGCGCATTTCCCATCCGTTTGACGCACACTGCGCCGCCGTTCGCGGGCGGCCGCCCGCACGGGTGGATATCCGCACGGCAACAGCCGGCGGCGGGCACCGAGCCCGCGACTCAGGAGGGGAACGCCCATGCCGTCAGACATCGAGATCGCCCGCGCCGCGACCCTGAAGCCGATTGCGCAGGTCGCCGAGACGCTCGGCATCCCGGATGACGCGCTCCACCCTTACGGCAAGCACATCGCCAAGATCGACCACGGCTACATCGCCGGGCTGGAGAACAAGAAGCCCGGCAAGCTCGTGCTGGTCACCGCGATCTCCCCGACCCCGGCCGGCGAGGGCAAGACCACCACCACGGTGGGCCTGGGCGACGCGCTGAACCGCATCGGCGCCAAGACCATGATCTGCCTGCGCGAGCCCTCGCTCGGGCCGTGCTTCGGCATGAAGGGCGGGGCTGCCGGCGGCGGCAAGGCGCAGGTCGTGCCGATGGAGCAGATCAACCTGCACTTCACGGGCGACTTCCACGCCATCACGGCGGCCCACAGCCTCGCGGCCGCGCTGATCGACAACCACGTCTACTGGGCGAACGAGCTCAACATCGACGTCCGCCGCATCCACTGGCGCCGCGTCGTCGATATGAACGACCGGGCTTTGCGCCAGATCACCCAGTCGCTCGGCGGCGTCGCCAACGGTTTCCCGCGCGAGGACGGGTTCGACATCACCGTGGCCTCCGAGGTGATGGCGGTGTTCTGCCTCGCCAAGGATCTGGCCGACCTGGAGGAGCGCCTCGGCCGGATCGTCATCGCCGAGACCCGCGACCGCAAGCTCGTCACCCTCAAGGACGTGAAGGCGACCGGCGCCATGACGGTGCTGCTCAAGGACGCCCTGCAGCCGAACCTCGTGCAGACGCTGGAGGGCAACCCGGCGCTGATCCATGGCGGCCCCTTCGCCAACATCGCCCATGGCTGCAACTCGGTGATCGCCACGAGGGCCGGCCTGCGGCTCGCCGACTACACGGTGACGGAGGCCGGATTCGGTGCCGATCTCGGCGCGGAGAAGTTTTTGGACATCAAGTGCCGGCAGGCGGGCCTCACTCCCTCGGCGGTGGTGGTGGTGGCGACCATCCGCGCCCTCAAGATGCATGGCGGCGTCGACAAGAAGAACCTCGGGGCCGAGAACCTCGACGCCCTGGAGAAGGGGTTTGCGAATCTGGCGCGGCACGTCACCAACCTGCGCGGCTTCGGCCTGCCGGTGGTGGTCGGCGTCAACCACTTCTACGCCGACACGGATGCCGAGCATGCCCGGCTCAAGGAGCTGTGCCGCGAGCGCCTCGACGTCGAGGCGATCACCTGCCGCCATTGGGCCGAGGGCGGGGCCGGGGCCGAGGATCTCGCCCGCGCCGTGGTGAAGCTTGCCCAAGCCCAGCCGGCGCCGATCCGGTACGCCTACGAGACCGAAGCGCCGCTCACCGACAAGATCCGGGCGATCGCCACCAGGCTCTACGGCGCCGCCGACATCCAGATCGAGACCAAGGCCGCCGGCAAGCTCGCGACCTTCGAGAAGGACGGCTACGGAAACCTGCCGATCTGCATGGCCAAGACGCAGTACTCCTTCTCCACCGACCCGACCCTGATGGGCGCGCCGGAGGGCCACATCGTCGGCGTGCGCGACGTCCGGCTCTCGGCCGGCGCCGGCTTCGTGGTGGCGATCTGCGGGGAGATCATGACCATGCCGGGCCTGCCCCGGGTGCCGGCCGCCGACACGATCCGGCTGGATGCCAACGGGCAGATCGACGGGCTGTTCTGAGAGACGCGCGCGGCCTTGCCAAGGTTGGCTCAAGGCCGCGCGGAACGCTCCCAGGGACTCGGCGAAACCGTCCGCAGGGCTCTGCCCTGCACCCGCAAAAGGTCGCAGACCTTTTGAAACCAGGACTTACGCGTCCCCGAACAGCGCCACCGCCAGCCGCGAATGATCCGCGCGCAGGCGACCCACATCGATCCCGAGCGGTTGCCCGTCGATCACCCGCCAGCGCCCCGCCACCATCACCCGGTCGGCTCGGGTGGCCCCGCACAGGACCAGGGCCGCCAGCGGGTCGTGGGCGCCGGAGAAGCGCAATTCGTCCAGGGTGAACAGCGCGAGATCCGCCTCCCGCCCCGGTTCGATCTTCCCAATGTCCGAGCGGCCCAGGCACGCCGCCGACCCCTCGCTCGCCCAGCGCAAAGCGTCGAGATGCGTCACCGCCTCCGCGCCATAGGTGAGCCGGCTCAGCATCACCGCGTGGCGCACGCCCTCCATCAGGTTCGAGCTGTCGTTCGAGGCCGAGCCGTCGACCCCGAGGCCGACGGGGGACCCCGCCGCCTCCAATTCGCAGGTGCGGCAGCGGCCGGATGCCAGGGTCATGTTGGAGGTCGGGCAATGGCACACGCCGACCCCCGCCTTGCCGAGCCGGGCGACCTCGGCATCGTTGAAGTGGATGCCGTGGGCGAGCCACACCCGGTCGTTCAGCCAGCCGACCTCCTCCAGATACTCCACCGGCCGGCACTGGAACATCGACTGGCAGTAATCGTCCTCGTCGAGCGTCTCGCCGAGATGGGTGTGCAGGCGGCAGCCGTGGCGGGCGGCGAGATCCGCACTCTCGCGCATCAGGCGCTGGGTCACCGCAAACGGCGAGCACGGCGCGAGCCCGATCTGCACCATCGCGCCGGGGGCGGGATCGTGGAACAGGTTCAGCACCCGCTCGCTGTCGGAGAGAATCGTGTCGTCGTCCTGCGTCAGCGCCTGGGGCGGCAGGCCGCCCTCCCGGTCGGACAGGCTCATCGAGCCGCGGGTCACGAAGGCGCGGATGCCGAGAGCCCGGGCCTCGTCCACCTGGACGTCGACCGAATCCTCCAGCCCCTTCGGAAACAGGTAATGGTGGTCGCCCGCCGTGGTGCAGCCCGAGAGCAGCAGCTCGGTATAGGCCACCCGCGTGGCCAGCCGGAACGCCTCCGGGGTGATCCGGCCCCAGATCGTGTAGAGCGCCTTCAGCCAGGGGAAGAGCGGCTTGTTGATCGCGATCGGATGGGCGCGGGTCAGCGTCTGGAAGGCGTGGTGATGGGTGTTGATCAGCCCGGGGATCACCACGTGGCGGGACGCGTCGAAGGTCTCGTCCACCGGGGCCGCGGGCCGGGCGCCCGCCGCCACGTGTTCGACGATCCGGGTGCCTTCCACCACGATCCCGCCTTCCGCCCCAGCGGCCAGGATGGCGAGGGGGTTGCGGATCCAGAGGCGGCGTGATGCCGGTCCAGCTGCTTGCGCCATGCGTCCGACCGCTCCCATTGCCCCGACGGCCCTGCGTAGCGGACGGGACGGAGTGCCCGCAACAGCCGCGTCGGCGCGGCGGCCAGGGTTGACGGATTCGGGCCGCCTTGAGAAACGTCACGGGGACTGACCTATCACCCGTTGGGAGCGGCCGCCCCGTGCCACGGACAGCCCCGCGTGAGGAGATTTTCGCGGCGACACCGGTCCCGGGCGCCGCGCCGGCCGCCCTCGGCAGCGACGACCTGATCGAGCTCCTGTTCTTCGCCTATCGCGACTTCGTGGGGGATCCCGACCGGATCCTGTCGGCCTACGGCTTCGGCCGGGCGCATCACCGGGTGCTGCACTTCGTCGACCGCTATCCGGGCCTGACCATCGCCGAGCTCCTCGACATCCTGCGGATCACCAAGCAGAGCCTCAACCGGGTCCTGAAGGACCTGATCGGCCAGGGCTACGTCGCGCAGAAGCCGGGCCCGAGCGACCGGCGCCAGCGCCTCCTGTACTGCACGGAATCGGGGGCGGAGCTCGCCGCCGACCTGACCCGCGTCCAGGCGCGCCGCCTCGCCCGGGCGCTGGCGGCACCGGATTCCCGGGGCTCGCCAGAGGACTTCTTGATGGCGATGATCGAGCCCGAGGACCGCCCGGCGGTCCAGCGCCTGATGGCGCGCCGCGGGACGGGAGCGCCCGCCGCCGACGGGGGCACCGGTTCGGCGCAGGAGAGCGCGGCCCAACGACGATTGAGAGCCACGCCCGATCGCGGCGCGATCGGGAACGGCTCCGGCGGGGGCGGCGCATGAGCCATCCCGCCCGGGCCGACCTGCCCGACGAGGCCCCGCACGTCCTCGTGGTCGACGACGACCGCCGCCTGCGCGAATTGCTCGCCCGCTACCTGACCGACCAGGGGTTCCGGGTCACCGCGGCCGCGAGCGCCGCCGAGGCCCGGGCCCGGGCCCAGAGCGTGGTGTTCGACGCCATGGTGCTCGACGTGATGATGCCGGGCGAGAACGGCTTCGACTACGCCCGCAGCGTGCGCGAGACCTCCCGGGTGCCGATCCTGATGCTCACCGCCCGCTCCAACCCGAACGACCGCGTGATGGGCCTGGAGATCGGGGCGGACGATTACCTGCCCAAACCCTTCGAGCCGCGGGAACTGACGCTGCGGCTCAACAACATCATCAAGCGCGGCGTGCGTCCCCGCGAGGCGGCCCCCGAGACCGTGACCTTCGGGCCCTTCGCGTTCCGGATCGACCGGGGCGAGCTGCGCCGGGACGACGAACTGATCCGCATCACCGAGCGCGAGCGCGAGATCCTGACCATCCTGGCGCTGGCGGGCGGCGCCAACGTGGAGCGCGAGCAGCTCGCGGGCCCCGATGGGGCGGCAGCGGAGCGCACGGTCGACGTGCAGATCAACCGCCTGCGCCGCAAGACCGAGGTCGATCCCGCCAATCCGGTCTTCCTCCAGACCGTGCGCGGCGTCGGCTACCGGCTCGCGGTGGATTGAGGGGCCGGCGGAGGCGGGTGGATCACACCGTCCGCGGCTCGTCGGGCTTCAGCTTGAGCGCCTTGGCGATCCGGGTGGACAGGCTGCCCACCAGGGCGACCGCCGCCCGGGCGTCGGCCACGCCGCGTACGGCCTCCAGGGCCTCCTCGGCATTGGGCTTCATCACCGCGTAGACCACGGGACGCGGCGCCTTGCGGGAGCGCTCCGGCGTCACGGCGACGAGGAAGGCGGTGTAGCGTCTCCGTGGGCGACCGGGCATGCTTCCGAATGTGGTATGTCGGCTAAGTAACGCCAAGGCCCGATTTCAGGCTTAAGCGCAGCGTGTCTCGCCAAATCCCACGATAAACCCGGCCGATCGCGCCAGATCAAGGTGAGATCGATATCGGGCAGCGGCAATCCGCCGATTCGGGTGCGCCAGCGTTCGCCGGACGCCACCGGCAATGCGTCGGTCAAGGTGCCGGTCGTGATACTCTCACCGACCGTGAGCGGTGGGGAGCCGGGGTCGTTAGCCAGCACACCGACGAGATGACCGAGGGCGGCGAGGGGACCCGCACCCATGACGTTCCGGCCACCGCCCCGATCGGCTGGCCTCCCATCCGGCAGGTCGAGGGCCGGCTACCAGCTCAGCCGCTCGATCACCGCATCGGGATGCACCGCCTGCCGGCCGAGCCAGTCCGCGATGTCGCCCAGCCGGTGGTGCTCGGCCGTGACGCCGAGTTCCTCCGCGTGGATGCCCCGGGCCACCAGCAGGCTCGCGATGCCGAAGCCCCGCGCGCCCGCGATGTCGGTGCGGATCGCGTCGCCGATCGCCAGGACCCGGGCCGGGTCGACCGGGGCGCCCGCGAGATCGCTGCCTTTGGCGAGCGCCGCCTCGTAGACCGGCCGGTGCGGCTTGCCGGCATAGACCACGGCGCCGCCGATCTCCGCGTAGGCCGCCGCCAGCAGGCCCGCGCAGGGGATCAGGCGGTTGCCGCTCTCCACCACGAGGTCGGGGTTGGCGCAGATCATCGTCAGCCCGCGGGCGGCGAGCCGCGTCAGCTCCGGCCGGTAATCATCGGCGGTCTCGCTGCGGTCGTCGAACAGGCCCGTGCAGACCACGAGGTCGGCCTCCTCCTCCGGCACGAGGCTGAGATCGAGGCCCTGGAAGATGCCGAGATCCCGCTCCGGCCCGATATGGCGGATCCGGGCGCCGGGCCGCGCCGCGATCAGGCCGCGGGTGAGGTCGCCCGAGGTGAGGATCGCGTCGTAGGCCTCCCGCGGCACCCCGAACCGGTCGAGGATCCGCCCCACGCCGTCCCCGGGCCGGGGCGCGTTCGAGACCAGCACCACCCGGCGCGGCCGGTCCCCGGCCAGGCCGCGGAAGCGGATCAGCGCCGCGCCGGCCGGCCCGTGGGCCTTCTGACCGTCATGCAGCACGCCCCAGACGTCGCAGAGGATCAGGTCGTACCGGTCGGCGATGGCGCCGAGGCCGTTCAGGGTCGGAATGGTGGTCATCGCAAGTCCTGGTTTCAAAAGGTCCGGGACCTTTTGCGGGTGCAGGGCAGAGCCCTGCAAAGACCTAGGGGCTCTGCCCCTGGACCCCGCCAAAGGGCTCGCCCTTTGGGAACCCCTTACCGGCGTTTCGGGCCTAACCGATGTTCGGCGAAGAAGTCGAGCATCGCCCGGGAGGCGTCGGGGCCGTCGCGGTCCGTGTAGCTGCCCTCGGGGTGGCCGCCCGACCACGCGTGGCCGGCGCCGCGCACCCGCCAATCCTCCACCACGACCCGGCCGGAGGAATCCCGGTAGCGGGTGCGGGTGAAGGGATGGCCGCGGCCCTCGATGGTCTCGGACCGCGCGGTCAGCCCCGCGACATTGGCCTGCGCCAGCACCTGATCGGCGTTGCGCACGCTGACCGTCCCGTCATCCTCGCCGTGGAAGACGATGGTGGGCACGCGGGTCGCCGCGGCGGGCGCCCCGAACGGCATCGGTGCGGCGAGGCCGGGCGCCCCGACCTGCATGGCCATCAGGGCCGAGCCGAGGTCGCGGGCGCAGCCGGCGGCGAGGCCCGAATGCACCCCCACGGCGGCGTAGAGATCCGGATAGGCCCGGGCGATGTTGAGGGCCGCCGCGCCGCCCGCCGACAGGCCCGCGATGTAGACCCGGGCCGGGTCGATCGGGTGCTCGGCCATGATCGCGCGGGTGAGGCCCGCGATGATCGCCGGCTCGCCCGAGCCGCGGGCCTGATCGCGGGGATCGTACCAGTTCCAGCAGCGCTGGGCATGAGCCTGCCGGCTCTGCGCCGGATAGGCCACGAACACGCCCGCGCGCTCGGCCAGGATGTTCATGCCGGTGCCGGCCGCGAAATCGTCCGGGTTCTGCGTGCAGCCGTGCAGCATGACGACGAGCGGCGCCCGGGCATCCGGACGGCTCGGGATGAACAGCTTGTAGTCGCGGCTGCCGGCGGCTTCCGTATGGCTCAGGGCGACGAACCGGCCCCCCGGGGGACCCGAGGGGTCGGCGGGCGGCGCGGGCTGACGCAGGGGCTTGCCCAAACCCTTCAGGACGGGCGCGAGACCGCGCACGACCTGCTCGACCACCTCGCGCACCCGCGGGCCGGATTCGGCCGGATCCCGTGCCGGGACGGGATGCGCTTCGGGGGCGGCCGCCTCACGGCGGGCCTGCGGGGCACCACCGAGGCTGCGCTGGATCAGCGCGGTGGCCTCGTCCAGGCGGCCGAGCCCGGTGAGTCGGGTCGCCTCGATCAGGTCGGCCCAGGGCGAGGCGCCGGACCCGCGGGTCGGCTCCCCGTCGTGGCTGCCGAGATCGTCGGTCATGCGTGTGCGCCTCGCTGTCGCGGCCTTCCTGTCACGGCTGGGACCTACGCGCCGAAGCCACCGCATGGACCATCCTCACCATCCGACCGATGGTAGGCCGAGCGTGGATTGTGCGTTGCAATAAACCCCGTCCCGCTGCGCCGCAACACCTCGGGACGCGGGTCTGCCGGTCGCGTCAGGCGGGCTCGTCGGTGCCGATATAGTCGCCCCAGATCGCGGCGGCGCCGAGGCTGGCCCGGAAGGCGTCGTGGCGGGCGCGTTCGTCCTCGGTCAGGCGGCTCCGGTACGGGCGCGGCGCCGCGGCGCTCGCCTGCCGGGCGGCCGATCCTGCGGCGGGGGCGGCGACCGCCGCCTCCATGAGCCCGAGGCTGGTCTGCTTGCCGCCGAGCAATTCGACATAGACCTCGGCCAGGATCTGGGCGTCGAGCAGCGCCCCGTGCTTGGTGCGCTTCGTGTTGTCGATGCCGTAGCGGGCGCAGAGGGCATCGAGGTTGTTGGCCGCGCCCGGGTGCTTGCGCCGGGCCATCGGCAGGGTGTCGACCACGTCCTCCAGCCGGATCGGCGGCGGGGCGCGGTCGCCGAGCCGGGCATATTCCATGTTGAGGAAGCCGACATCGAAGGGCGCGTTGTGGATCACGAGACGCCCGTCGCCGAGGAAATCCAGCAGCTCGCCGACGATCTCGGCGAAGACCGGCTTGTCGGCGAGGAACGCGTCCGACAGGCCGTGGACGTTGAACGCCCCCTCGGAGACCGCCCGCTGCGGGTTGCAGTAGCGGTGGAAGGTCCGGCCCGTGGGGATGTGGTTGAGGAGCTCGACGGCGCCGATCTCGATCAGCCGGTCGCCGCCCTTGGCCTCCGTACCGGTGGTCTCGGTGTCGAGGACGATCTCGCGCAGCATGGGTCTCGCGGCTCAGCAGGTTGGGGGCGGATCCTATTTGGATAGGCCAGCGCAGTTAAGCTTCCCCGCGCAAGGATCAAAATGAGTCGCACGTTCCGTTCGCCGACCGGGAAGGACCTTGATCGCCATAGGTCAATGACCTACGGAGGAACCCGTGAAGAAGCCTCTGCATGAGACGCATGAGACAGCTGCCTTCATGGCGCGCTGTGCCCGGCTCGGGCTGACGGAGGCCGACCGGGACGACATGGTCCTGCAAGTTGCGCGGGCCCCAAGTGCGGGCGCGATCGTGCGAGGCTCCGGCGGCTTGCGGAAAGTACGTTGGGGCGGACCTGGCGGTTACCGCATCCTGGTCGCCTACTTCGATGCCGCGTCGCCTGCCGTTCTCATGTCCATCCTGGCCAAAAATCAGCAGGCGAATTTTACTGATGCACAGATCAAATCTTTGCATGCAGAGATCAAATCCATCAAAGATGCACGTCGATCCCACAAGATTGAATGATGTGATCTCGTTGTTTCAGACGCTGGGAAGCGCATTCTCTTGGGAAAGGCCTTCGACATGAACGATGTGACCGACGACATCTTCAACGACCTCATGGACGGGTTCGCGCAAATTCGCCGACACGATGCGGGGGATCCCGATCACGGTCTTCGCCTGCACATTCCGAAGCAGGTCGACGTCGCGGCGATCCGCAAACGCACCGGCAATTCGCAGCCCGTCTTTGCCAGCAGCATCGGCGTGCCGGTCGATACCCTCCGGCAGTGGGAGCAGGGGCGTCGGCGGCCACAGGGCGCCGCGCTCGTCCTTCTCGCGATGCTCGAGAGAAAGCCGCGTCTGGTCGAGGAGATACTCGGTTCACCCGAAGAGCGGGATGTGACCGCCGCATCCTGAGCGCGCTGCACCCGCGACACGGCGTGTGGGCGGTTCAGCAAGAGGATAATCGAGAGCCCGGCCCTTCATCGACATCCGGCACTCACCGGGACATGTTGCGATAGACACAGACACGTCCCTGGTCCTCGTAGCCGGCCGGACAGGCCGTGACGCAGGCGCCAGCGGCGAATTTCTTGGGGGGCGGGCAGGATGCGGTGTATTGCGCGCGGGCCGGCGCAATGGCGAGCAGAGCCAGGATGAAGCAGGCCCCTCGCCCGGCGCGCCACCCAGGCCTCGACCCGAAGCGGCGGACGAAAGCCTGTGGCGACCGGATCATCCACCCTGTTCGCATCATGGGCGGCCTCTCATCGCGCATGTGCCTCCAAGATGACACGCACTCCGCCTTGAATATCTCACGGCGCGGGACGTGTCGGCTCTAGCCTCCGGGGGTAGCTGCGGTGCCGGCGAGCAACCCGCCGTCGATGCTGATCTCAGCACCGGTCATGTAGGCGGCCTCGTCGGACGCGAGCAGGACGCAGACCGCCGCGACTTCCTCCGGGGTCCCGAAGCGCCGCAACGGCGTATCGGCAACCAGGGCGGCCATGCGGTCTGTGCGGTCGGGGCCATTCCCCAGCATCGGCTCCCACATCGGCGTCAGCACCGCGGCGGGATGAACCGAATTGCAGCGCACGTTCAGCCCCTGAGCGGCGCAGTACAGCGCCACCGTCTTGGTGTGGTTGCGGATCGCCGCCTTGGAGGAGGCGTAGGCCGCCGCCATCGGAATGCCGACGAGGCCAGAACGCGACGAGATGTTGATGATGGCGCCGCTCCCCGTCCGCCGCATCGCCCGGATCGCAGCCCTGCAACCGAGGAAGACGCCGTCGAGATTCGTCGCGTGGACCGCCCGCCAATCGGCCAGGGTGGCGGTCTCGGGATCGTGCGCGACCGGCCTGTCCTCGAACCCGGTGACGCCCGCATTGTTGACGAGCGCGTCGAGACGGCCGTGCCGGGCCATGAGATCCGCCATCACGCCCTCCCAGGCCGCCTCGTCGCGTACGTCGAGCGGTGCGAACCGTGCCCGGTCGCAGCCGATCGTCTCGGCGACCGCGCAACCGGCCGGCGTGTCCCGGTCGGTGACCCAGACGAACGCGCCCTCGGCCGCGAAGGCCCGCGCGATGGCTTCACCGATGCCGCGGCCTGCGCCGGTCACGAGCGTCACCTTGTCCCGAAGCCGGTCCGCCATGGCATCACTCGCCGCGAAGCGCACCGACCCGAGAATCGAGGCGCTGTTCGGCCTTCGCCTTAACCCGATTCTCCGTCCTGGGTCAGCCGGGTGACGATCCGCGCCACCTCGGCCTCTGCCGCGGGGAAGCCCCGGCTCGTGTCGATGATGAAATCCGCCCGCGCCCGCTTCTCGGCGTCCGGCATCTGCTTGGCCAGGATCGCCGTGAAGGCGGCCTCATTCATGCCGGGGCGGGCCAGCACCCGGGCGCGCTGGATCTCGGGCGGCGCGCTCACCACCGCGACCGCGTCGCAGCGGCCCTCGCCGCCGGTCTCGTAGAGGAGGGGAATGTCGAGGACGACGAGCGGCGCTGTCCGGTGCCGGGCCAGGAAATCCGTGCTGGCCGCCCGGACCAGGGGATGCACGATCGCCTCCAGGGCGGCCATCCGGTCGGGGGCGTCCAGAACCGCCGCGCGCAGGCGTGTCCGGTCGACGCCGCCGTCCGCGTCGAGCACGCCGGGAAAAGCCGCCCCGATCGCCGCCGCGGCCGCGCCGCCGGGCCCATAGAGCGCGTGGACGGCGGCATCCGCGTCGTGGACCGGGACGCCCCGCTGGGCGAACAGCGCCGCGGTGGCCGATTTGCCCATGCCGATCGAGCCGGTGAGCCCGAGCACGATCGGTCCGGACCCGGCCTTCGGCCTCATGGGGCCAGAGCCGGGGCGAGATCCGCCACGATCCGGTCGCGCAGAGCGGGGGTGACGGCCGGGCGCGGCCCGAACCAGGCCTCGAAACCCGGCACCGCCTGGTGCAGCAGCATGCCGAGCCCGTCCACGGCGGCCAGTTCCCGGCGGCGCGCCGCTGCCAAAAGATCGGTTTCGAGCGGCGCGTAGACGATGTCGGCCACCGCGGCTTCCCGCGGCAGGGGCGCGAGATCGAGGGCGAGGGGCGGCTGGCCCTTCATGCCGAGCGAGGTGGTGTTGACGAGGAGCCCGGCTTCTTTCAGCGCCGCCGGCAGGTCGTCCCAGGCGAGGGCGTCGGCAATACCGGGGGCGAGCGCCGCCACCGCCTCGGCCCGGGCCAGGGTGCGATTGGCGACGCGGATGCGCCGCATCCCCCGCTCGGCCAGCCCGACCACGATCGCCCGGGCCGCGCCGCCAGCACCCAGCACCACGGCGGTGCCGGTCCCCCGCGCCGGCCAGTCCGCCCCCAGGCTGTGATCGAGATGGGCGCAGAAGCCCGGCGCGTCGGTGTTGTCGCCATGGATCCGCCCATCGGGACCGACCACCAGGGTGTTCACCGCGCCGATCTTTTCCGCCCGCGGCGTCAGGGTGTCGGCGAGCCGGCAGGCCGCCTCCTTGTGGGGGATCGTGACGTTGCCGCCCCGGTAGCCCGATGCGGGCAGGGCCCGGACGAAATTCGAAAAGGCCTCCGGGGCCACGTCCAGGCGCTCGTAGGAGCCGGCAATGCCGTGCTCGGCGAGCCAGTGGCCGTGGATCAGCGGCGAGCGCGAATGGGCGATCGGGTGGCCGACCACGAAGGCGCGGGGGGTTCCGGTGGTCACGCCGCGCAATCCTGCGCCAGCCGGCAGGCCGGGCCGCCGGCCTCCTCGATCTGCATCGTGGCGTGGCCGATGCCGAAGCGCGCGCGCAGGCCCTCGGCGGTCTCGGACAGGAAGCCGTTTCCGGGCACGCGATGGGCCTGATGGCCCTCCTGCATCACGAGATGGACCGTCAGGGCGACGCTGGTGGTGCTCATCGGCCAGATGTGCAGGTCGTGAAGGTCGGCGACGCCGGGCCGCTCGCGCAGGAAGCCGGTCACCGCCTCGGGGGAGATCTCCGGCGGCACGGCATCGAGCGACATCGCCACGCTGTCGCGCAGGAGCCCCCAGGTCGCCCAGACCACGAGGCCGGCGACGACGAGGCTGACCGCCGGGTCGAGCCAGGCCAGCCCGGTGAGCTGGATCACGAGGCCGGCGATCACCACCCCGGCCGAGACCGCGGCATCGGCCGCCATGTGCAGGAAGGCGCCGCGGATGTTGATGTCGCCCTTGGCGCCGCTGGCGAACAGCCACGCGGTGACGCCGTTCACCAGGATCCCGATGGCGGCCACCACCATCACGGTGATGCCGGCCACGGGCTCGGGGTGGACCAAGCGGACCAGCGCCTCCCAGATCACCGCCCCCATGGCGATCAGCAGGAACACCGCGTTGAACAGGGCGGCCAGGATCGAGGAGCCGCGATAGCCGTAGGTGAAGCGCGCGGTGGCGCGGCGGCGTACGAGGATCGCCGCGACCCAGGCGGCCACGAGGCCCAGCACGTCCGACAGGTTGTGCCCGGCATCAGCCACAAGCGACATGGAGTTGCCGAGATAGCCGTAGATCGCCTCGATCACCACGAAGACGGTGTTGAGCGCGATGCCGGTCGCGAAGGCCGGCCCGAAATTCTTGGGCACATGGACGTGGCCGCCAGATCCGCCGTGGGCATGGCCGCCGTGACCACCATGGGAATGCCCCCCGTGGCCGCCGTGCGAATGGTCGTGTCCGGCCAAGACGGTAACTCCCCTTCAGAACGCCAGAAGCCCGGCGGCGCGCAGCCGTGCGAGGAGCGGCAGCAGCGGCAGGCCCAGCACCGTGCTGTGATCGCCCGCGACCGATTCGAACAGGTGGATCCCGGGCCCTTCGAGCTGGTAGCCGCCGACGCTCGCCCGCACGCGATCCTCGCCGGCGCAGTCCACATAGGCCGCGATCGCCCGGTCATCGAGGGGGCGCAGGGTCAGCCGGGCGGTCTCCACGAAGGTATCTTGGACAGTCCCAGCCAGCGCTACGGCGGAATGCAGCGCGTGGGTGCGGCCGGACAGGCGGGCGAGCTGCGCCCGGGCGGCCGCGGCATCGGCCGGCTTGTGGAACACCGTGCCGTCGCAAGCGAGCACCTGATCGGCGCCGAGGACGAGGCGTCCGGGGCACCGGGCCGCCACCGATTCGGCCTTGGCGCGGGCGAGGTGCAGGGCGAGATCGGGCGGAGACAGGCCGGCGCTCCGAGCCTCCAGGGCGCGCTCGTCGACCTCGGGGGCCATGGTCTCGACCGGCAGCGCCGCGCCCTCCAGCAGGAGGCGCCGGGTCGGGCTGGTCGAGGCGAGGAGGAGCGGGTGCGGGCCGGTCCAGGGCGAGCGGGGCATCGCGCCAGTGTCACGGATCCGATGACGGGCGCAAGACGGCGATTGCGCCAGCCGAGGCGCTGCGACGAGCCCCGCCGTCGGAATGGACCGGCCGGCGGGGCTGTCGCGGGGCCGTTACGCAACCTGGCGCCCGGAGAGGACTCTTGGCAGGGTCCGGTTAGGGGAAGGTCAACGGCCGTATCGTGCGGCCGCTGGTTTTCGTGCCGCAGCGGGACAGAGGCAGAGGTGCACCGGCGCTCCAATCGCCCCCCTCATCCTGAGGTGCCGGAGCGCAGCGGAGGCCTCGAAGGAGCCTTCCAGCCGGCCACGCGATCCCTGGAGCCCTCCTTCGAGGCGGCTGCGCCGCACCTCAGGATGAGGTGGAGGGTTGGGACGCCCGTTGAACCGGCGCCTCAGGTGTTCATCGAGTCGAAGAAGTCGCTGTTGCTCTTGGTCTGGCGCAGCTTGTCGAGCAGGAACTCGATCGCGTCGGTGACGCCCATCGGGTTGAGGATGCGGCGCAGCACGTAGGTCTTCTTGAGCGCATCCGGCGGGACCAGCAGCTCCTCCTTGCGGGTGCCCGAGCGGGTGATGTCGATCGCCGGGAAGATGCGCTTGTCGGAGACCTTGCGGTCCAGGATGATCTCGGAATTGCCGGTGCCCTTGAACTCCTCGAAGATCACCTCGTCCATGCGCGAGCCGGTGTCGATCAGCGCGGTGGCGATGATCGAGAGCGAGCCGCCCTCCTCGATGTTGCGGGCGGCGCCGAAGAAGCGCTTGGGCCGCTGCAGGGCGTTGGCGTCGACACCGCCGGTCAGCACCTTGCCGGAGGACGGCACCACCGTGTTGTAGGCGCGGCCGAGGCGGGTGATGGAATCCAGGAGGATCACCACGTCGCGCCCGTGCTCCACGAGGCGCTTGGCCTTCTCGATCACCATCTCGGCGACCTGCACGTGGCGGGTGGCCGGCTCGTCGAAGGTCGAGGCGATGACCTCGCCCTTCACCGAGCGCTGCATGTCGGTGACCTCCTCGGGCCGCTCGTCGATGAGCAGCACGATCAGGTAGCACTCGGGGTGGTTGAGGGTGATCGACTGGGCGATGTTCTGCATCAGCACGGTCTTACCCGTGCGCGGCGGCGCCACGATCAGGGCGCGCTGGCCCTTGCCGATCGGCGCCACGATGTCGATGATCCGCGGCGAGAAATCCTTCTTGGTCGGGTTGTCCAGTTCGAGCTTGAACCGCTTCGTCGGGAAGAGCGGCGTCAGGTTGTCGAAGTGGACCTTGTGCTTGATCTTCTCCGGGTTCTCGAAGTTGATCGTGTTGACCTTGAGAAGGGCGAAGTAGCGCTCGCCGTCCTTGGGGCCGCGGATCGGGCCCTCGACGGTGTCGCCGGTGCGCAGGCCGAACCGGCGGATCTGGGTCGGCGAGATGTAGATGTCGTCCGGGCCGGGCAGGTAGTTCGAGTCGGAGGAGCGCAGGAAGCCGAAGCCGTCCTGCAGCACCTCGACGGTGCCCGAGCCGATGATCTCGACCTCCTTGGCAGCGAGCTGCTTCAGGATGGCGAACATCAGCTCCTGCTTGCGCATGGTCGAGGCGTTCTCGACCTCGACCTCCTCGGCGAAGGCGGTCAGGTCGGTGGGCGTCTTCGACTTGAGGTCCTGGAGCTTGACCTCGCGGACGCCTTCGAGGGCGGCCGGCATGGTGGGCCGATCGGCGGGCAGATCGGCCGGCTCCGCGGTCTCGATCTCGGCGAGGGCGTCGGGGTGTGGCGTCATGGGTGTCTTGCAACCGACGGAGAAGGTGGGAGGGCCGGTTCTGTGCCAAGCACCCGGGGGACGGGCGCCGAAGGGCGGGCCGCGCTGCGGCGAGGGGCCCGAGGATCAGATTGGCGAAACCGTACTGGCAGGACCCTCAGGCTCACGGGCGCGCTGCGGCGCAGACCTTGTGGTGAGGGCCCGTCACAGATAACGCGTTTCCCCGCCGCACTCAAGAGCTTCGCGAAGACCCTCGCGGATGGGACGGGCCGGGGTTAGACCGGCGACGCGGCGGCCGGTCCCGGAACCCGGTCCGCGCGGGATCGTTCACCGTCCCGGCGCTGCGGCGCAACAGACGTCCAGCCTGTCCCTGTCCTCGACCTGAGAGCCTGCCAGACCGCCATGCGCGACGACGCCGCCGGACGCACCCTCACCACGCACGAGCCGCGCCGGATCCCCTGGCTCGACGTCGTGTTCGGCTTCGGACCGATGGTGCCGATCGCGGCCGGCGCCGCGGCGGCGTGGTGGCTGAACGGCCAGCCGCTCGACTACCTCGTGGCCCTGTTCACCCTGCTCTACGCAGCCTCGATCCTGCTGTTCCTGGCCGGCGTCCACCGGGGCGTCAGCTTCCGGACCGAGGGCGGCCCACGGCTGTCGCAGATGGTCACGATGCTGGTGCTCTACGCGCTCGGGCTGTTCAGCCTGTTGGCCGCCGTGATGGGGAAGGCGGTGCCGGCCCTGGCGCTGCTGATCCTCGGCTACGCCCTCATCGGGATCCTCGACCCGATCCAGGCCCGTTCCGGCGAGGTGCCGCTCGCCCATGCCCGCCTGCGCCCGCTCCAGATGCCGATCGCCGTGGTGAGCCTCGCGGTGCTGCTCTGGCTGAAGCTGACGGCGCCGTATTGAGGGTGATCCGAGCAATCGGACCCAGCTTTCGTGTTGGCTGCCGGATCAGCTCAACTCCGTTTGAAAACAGGTCACAAGCGGTCCCGCATCTCTCCCTCCCCCCTCTGCGGGGGAGGGAAACGCGCGGGTTCGGACCCGATAGGCGGACGGCGTAGCCCTCGCGGGGAGACGAGCGCGTCCCGGCCCATTGACGGTTCCGCAAACCGAATTCCCCTTTCGCCCGGCATGCTCTAGAGCCCGGGCCAGGATCCCCGGCCGCCGGGGGCGACTCAATCCGATGCCGGATCCGGGCTCTAGCCCGCGAGAAGCGAACGCCTTCACATGTCCAAGCCCGAAACTGCCAAGCCCGAAACCCTGAAGCCCCGCCTGCCGCGCGGCTTCGTCGACCGGCGCGCCGGTGAGATCGCCGCGCAGCACCGGATGCTGGAGACGATCCGGCGGAGTTTCGAGCTCTACGGCTTCGAGGCCCTGGAGACCCCCTTCGTCGAGTATACCGAGGCGCTGGGAAAATTCCTGCCCGACCTCGACCGGCCGAACGCGGGCGTGTTCTCGTTCCAGGACGACGACGAGGCGTGGCTCTCGCTGCGCTACGACCTCACGGCGCCGCTCGCCCGGTTCGTGGCCGAACATTTCGACGCGCTGCCGAAGCCCTATCGCAGCTACCGGGCGGGCTACGTGTTCCGCAACGAGAAGCCGGGGCCGGGCCGTTTCCGCCAGTTCATGCAGTTCGACGCCGACATCGTGGGCGCCGGCAGCGTCGCGGCCGATGCCGAGATCTGCATGCTGATGGCCGACACGCTGAACCGGCTCGGGCTCGGCGGCCAGTACGTGGTCAAGGTCAACAACCGCAAGGTGCTCGACGGCGTGATGGAGGCCGCAGGGCTGGCGGGTGACGACCGGGCCGGCCAGCGCCTCACCGTGCTGCGCGCCATCGACAAGCTCGATCGGCTCGGCGTCGACGGGGTGCGCCAGCTGCTGGGTGCCGGCCGCAAGGACGAGAGCGGCGACTTCACCAAGGGCGCGGGCCTCGACGAGGCGGCGATCGGGCGGATCCTGGCCTACGTGTCGTTCCAGGCCGATGCCGCGGACAGCGCCGACAAGGTGGCGTTCTGGGAAAAGTTTTTTGCCGGCTGGCACGACGCGGTGGGCCAATCCGAGACCGGCCGGGAAGGCATCGCCGAGCTGCACGCGATCATGCGCCTGTGCGCCGCCGCCGGCTACGGCCATGACGTGATCCAGGCCGATCCGAGCGTGGTGCGCGGGCTCGAATACTATACCGGGCCGGTCTACGAGGCCGAGCTGACCTTCCCGGTCACCAACGAGGACGGCCAGACCGTGCGCTTCGGCTCGGTGGCGGGCGGCGGGCGCTACGACGGGCTGGTCGGGCGCTTCCGGGCCGAGCCGGTGCCGGCGGCGGGCTTCTCGATCGGCGTCTCGCGCCTGTTCTCGGCGCTGCAGCTCGTGAACAGCCCGCTGCTCGCCGGCTCCGAAGCGCCTGGGCCGGTGGTGGTGCTGGTCCTCGATCGCGAGAACATGGCGGATTACCAGCGGCTGGTGGCGCTGCTGCGCGCCGACGGCATCCGGGCCGAGCTCTATCTCGGGTCCGCGGGCATGAAGGCGCAGATGAAGTATGCCGACCGCCGCCGCGCCCCGGTGGCGATCATCCAGGGCTCGAACGAGCGGCTGGCCGGGGAGGTTCAGATCAAGGACCTGATCGAGGGCGCCCGGGCGGCGGAATCCATCGCCAGCAACGCCGAATGGAAGGCGGCGCGGCCGGCGCAGTTCTCGTGTCCCGAAGCCGATCTGGTGGCGCAGGTTCGGGCCGTGCTGGCTCGGCACTTCCCATCGACCGCGGGGTGAAACGCGAAGCCTCCGGCGGCGTTGTTCCCGGTCGATGCCGCGACCCTGTCGGCAGGGAGAGTCCGGGGATGCGTGCCGAGACGACCACCAAGTCCCTGATCCTGTCGGCCGCCCTGCTCCTCGTCTGCGCGGCGCCGGCTTCGGCGGCCCGCCCGGTCCCCGACCGGCTGCCCAGCGCCGTGGCGGTTGCGACGCCCGGCACCGGCAGCGCCCCCGTCCTCAGCGCCGGAATCGCCGCCGCTCCCGCGCTCAGCGCGCTGACCCGGCACAAACCGGCCCGGCGGCCCCGTGGGGCACGGCTCGGCAGCGCCCGCCCGCTCTGAAAGTCCGGGTTTCCCAAGGGCGAGCCCTTGGGCAGGGGTTCGGGGGCAGAGCCCCTGAAGAAGAACCCAAGGCTCTGCCCTGGACCCGCGAAAGGTCTCGACCTTTCGAAACCGGGACGCGGCTTTACCGCAGACAGACCGGCGGTATGGCGGCGCGGACCTTGGTGGTGAAGGTCTCCAGGTCGCAGCCGCCGTCCCGCGCCGGACAGATCCCGATCGTCAGCGGCAGCGAGACCGGCGGGTCGAGAGGCCCGAGCGCGCGGGCCGAGCGCAGCTGGTCGAGGGTCTGGGCGAAGATCCGGATCCGGATCGTCCGCGCCCCGGTCTCCGCATGGCGCCAGACCTCGAAGGCCAGGGTGGCGCCCGGGGCCGTCGGATCCGGCTGGCCCGGGAGCGACCAGCCGAGGCCGAGGGCGCCCGACAGGTTCGACAGGGTGGTGTCGTGGCTGGCCAGCACGACGAGGCGTGCGCTCGCCCCGAGCGGGGGCACGCCGAGGCCCCGGGGCGCCTCGCCCTGCAGCAGATCGCTGAGCATCCGCAGCAGCGTCGCCGCGCGGAACGTGGCGATCTCGGGCGTCCGGCGCAGGAGGTCGGCCGCGCGCCGGTGGGCGGGGAGCAGCGCCGCCAGGGTCTCGGGCGTGCCCTGGCCCCAGGCGACCTGATCGGGCGGCAGGCCCTCCGCGTATTCCAGGAGCAGGTTCTCCGACACGGTGGCGGCCAGCGCCAGCGGACCCTCGATCTTCGGCCCGGTGGGCGTGGCGACGAGGGTGCTCGGGCCATCGAGACAGGCCGCCGGGACCGCCTTGCAGGCGGCCGGACCCAGGATCCGCTTCAGCGCCGCGATGGCCTTGTCGGAGGCCTTGTCGGTCACCGCAAATCCGCCCGCCGTCCTGCCCTGGACCGCCGCCAGGGCCTCGGCCGGGTCCAGGGGGCAGATGCGCCCGCTGTCGAAGACCGGGTCGACGGCGCCGGCGGGCCCGTGGCGCGCCACGAGGCCGCAACCCGGGACGATCGCGTCGGCCAGGATCTGACCACTCTTGCGGGTGCGGTTCGCGGCGCCGTCCGCCCAGACCTGCACGGCGTTCACCGCCGGGCAGCCGGTCTCGGGCAGCAGCTCCGCCTTGGCGTAGAGGCTCCGCAGATAGGCCCCCATCCGCGACAGGGCCTCGGCGCCGTGCGGCATCAGCTCGCCCGGCTCGACCGGGAAGGCCGGCCATGGGCGGCCGGTCCTGGCCTCCAGCGCGGCCGGCGAAGCGGTCGGCGCAGGGACGCCGTGGCGGGAGACCAGCACGACGCGTTCGAGCTTGGGCTCGGCCCGGGCGGGCGCCTGTGCCAGGAGGATGGTCGTCAGCACGACGGCCAGTCCCGACTGACGCCGGCCGAGGATCCGAAAGACGCGCCGAGACATCGTGGGATCCGCTCCACACCTTCGCCGGATGATCCGATCGCCCGACAATGGATCAGGCTCCCTGGCGCGCGCAATCCATGCGCTTTCGAAGCCTTGATTGCGGCAGGACGGACAGTATCGGCTCCGGTCTCAGATCTCATCGACCGGTTCGACGATGATTTTATCGCATCGACCGATCGAAAGACGCTTCGGACAGACAGATCTGCGTCTCGAATGCTTGAGCGATCACCCCGCCGAGCGCCGCCTCAGGCCGCGCGCAGGCCCGCCAGGAACTGCCCGACCGCGGCGCCGAGCCGTTCCGATTCCTGCGACAGGGCGTTGGCCGAGTTCAGCACCTGGGCGGCGGCCGCGCCCGTCTCGTCGGCGGCACCGGCGAGGCCCACGACGTTGTCGGTGACCGCGCTGGTCCGCGCGGCGGCCGCGGAAACGTTGCGGACGATCTCCTGCGTGGCGGCGCCCTGCTCCTCGACGGCGGCCGCGATCGAGGCGGCGACCGTGCTGATCTCGCGGATGCGCCCCGCGATCCCGGTGATCGCCCCGGCGGCCTGCCCGGTGGATTCCTGGACCCGGGCGATCTGCCCGGAGATCTCCTCGGTGGCCTTCGCGGTCTGCTCGGCGAGCGCCTTCACCTCGGCGGCCACCACCGCGAAGCCGCGGCCGGATTCGCCCGCGCGCGCCGCCTCGATCGTGGCGTTGAGCGCCAGCAGGTTCGTCTGCGCGGCGATGTTCGAGATCAGCCCGACCACATCGCCGATCCGGGCGACCGCCGCGCTGAGATCCTGGACCAGGGAAGCGGTCTCCCCGGATTCCGCGACCGCCGCCTGCGCCAGACCGGTCGAGGCCTGGACCTGCCGGCCGATCTCCAGGACCGAGGTGCCGAGCTGCTCGGCGGCGGCGGCCACGGTGCCGACATTGTCGGCGGCTTCCTCGGCCGCCCGGGCGACGCCCCCCGAGCGGTCCGAGGCCTGGACCGCGGTGGAGCTCATGCTCCGGGCCGTGGTCTGGAGTTGCGCGGCCGCCGCCGTCACGGCCTCGATCACCCCGCCGACGCTGCCCTCGAAGGTTTGCGCCAGGGCCTGCATCGCCGCCCGGCGCTGCGTCTCCGCGTCGGCCCGGGCCAGGGCGGTCTCGGCCTCCAGGGCCCGGTTGCGTTCCAGGCTCGCCCGGAAGCCCAAAGCCGCGCGGGCGATCTCGGCGATCTCGTCGTGCCGATCCGTGTGGGGGACCGTCACGTCGGTGTTGCCGGCGGCCAGTTCCGACATGGCGGCGGCGACCCGCAGGGCACGGACGGCGATGTCGCCGGCCAGCCACCGCATCAGCGCGAGCGCCAGGACCGCGCCGAAGCCGGTCCCGAGCAGGATCATGGTGAGCGTCGCCGCGCTGGTGTCGCGCACCTGCCCGGCCGCCTCCTGCGCCCTGCGGCTGTAGGCGGTCTTCAGCGTGTCGAGCCGCGTCCAGGCCTCGTCGTAGAGTTTGTTGGCGGGGCCGTTGAAGGCGGTCCGCCCGCCGGCAGCGTCACCCGCGACCACCTGGGCGAAGGCGGCCGTCTGCGCGCTCAGATAGGCCTGCCAGCGTTCGGTGAAGGCCGTGAAATCCGCCGCGGCCCCGGGCTCGGCCGGCAGCGCCGCGAAGGCCCGGATCAGGTCCTGCATCGCGCCGATGCGGGCCGCGTTGCGCTCCTGCGCGCGCGCATGGGCGGAGGGCTCCGTCTCGTCGATGACCCGGGTGGCGCCGAGGCGCACGCGGGTCATGGTGGCGCGCAGATCGCCGAGCAGATCGACCGCCGGCAGCAACCGGTCGCCGATCCGCTCCGTGACGGCCGCACTCTGCCGGATCCGCAGGGCGGCCTGGCCGCCGACTCCGATCACGATGACGCCGGTCAACCCGGCGAGAACGAGGAATTGGGTCCGGAGGCGGAGCGGAAGATGCACGGAATGACCGGGATATGTCGGAGTACTTCTCAAAGTCATGTCAACGCGATGTTACCGTTTCGTGAAACGGGACCGTCCCTGCGCAATCCCGCGCGCCGGGCTTGTCGACCGGGGCGTGTCGCCAAGCCCGGCCGCGGTTGCTACAGAGCGCCCGCGAGGTGGACACGATGACACGACCGGAGGCAGGCGAGACGGGGGCGGGGGATGCGGCGCGCGCGCGGCTCTCCGCCCATCTGAATGCGGCGGGCTATCGGCCGGTGACGCCGCCGGTGCTGCAACCGCTGGAGCCGTTCCTGGAATTGTCGGGCGAGGATATCCGCCGCCGGATCTTCGTGACCCAGGATGCGGGCGGGGCCGAATTGTGCCTGCGGCCGGAATTCACGATTCCCGTCTGCCGCCTCCACCGGTCGCAAGCCGACGGGCAGGCGGCCGATTACAGCTATTGCGGCCCGGTCTTCCGGCTGGCCGCCGACGAGCCCGACGAGTTCTTCCAGGCCGGGATCGAGTCGATCGGGCGCACCGACACGCCGGCCGCGGATGCCGAGGTGCTGGGCCTCGCCCTCGAAGGTCTCGCGCTGTTCGGCCGCACCGATCCGGCGGTCCGGCTCGGCGATATGGGGCTGACCGTGGCGCTCCTCGACGGGCTCGCGGTGCCGCCGGCCGCCAAGCGCCGGACGCTCCGGGCACTCGCCGCGGGGCGCTCCCTCGACGCCGTGACCAACGGCGCCGGCGCGCGGCCCGAGGATCCGCATGCCGGCCTGCTGGCGGCGATCCAGGGCCAGGACCCGCGCGGGGTGCGCGCCTTCGTGGAGGACGTGCTGGCCATCGCCGGAATCTCGGCGGTTGGGGGGCGCAGCGCCGGCGAGATCGCCGAGCGCTTCCTCGCCAAGGCGGCCGCCCAGGCCCATGGCGGGGCCGGGCTCAATGCCGAGAACCGCGCCGTGCTCGACCGCTACCGCGCCATCGCCGGTGATCCGGACGCGGCGGCGCGCGACCTGCGGGCGCTGGTCGCAGAGGCGAACATCCGCCACGACGCCCTCGCGGCGGCCCTCGACCTGTTCGAGGAGCGCACCGGCTTCATCGCGGCCCGCGGCCTGCCGATCGAGCGGTTCCGCTTCCAGGGGGGCTTTGCCCGCAACCTCGACTACTACACCGGCTTCATCTTCGAGGTGTCCGAGCGTGACGGCCCGATCCTGGTCGGCGGTGGCCGCTACGACGGGCTGCTCGGCCATCTCGGCAGCCCCGTGCCGCTGCCGGCCGTCGGCTGCACCTTCTGGATCGAGCGCGTGGCGGGAGCCGGCCGATGATTCTTTCGGACTCAGGACCGCTGATCCTCGCCGTCCCCTCCAAGGGGCGGCTTCAGGAGAACGCCAACGCGTTCTTCGGCCGGGCCGGGCTGAAGCTCGCGCAGGGCGCGGGTGCCCGCGACTATCGCGGCAAGCTGCTGGGCGTGCCGGATGTCGAGGTGCGCTACCTCTCGGCCTCCGAGATCGCCGCGCAGCTCGCCTCCGGCGCCGCCCATCTCGGCGTGACCGGCGAGGACCTGATCCGCGAGACCCTGCCGGACGTGCGCGGCCAGGTGGAGCTGCTCACCCCGCTCGGCTTCGGCAACGCGACCGTGGTGGTGGCGGTGCCCCAGGCCTGGATCGACGTGCGCGACATGTCGGACCTCGACGAGGTCGCGGCCGGGATGCGCGCCCGCCACGGGCGCCGCCTGCGGGTGGCGACCAAATACGTGAACCTGACCCGCCGGTTCTTCGCCGAGAAGGGCGTGGCCGATTACCGGATCGTCGAGAGCCTGGGCGCCACCGAGGGGGCGCCGGCCGCGGGCTCGGCCGAGATCGTGGTCGACATCACCACCACGGGGGCGACGCTCTCCGCCAATGCCCTGAAGATCTTGGATGACGGCATCATCCTCCGCTCGGAGGCGAACCTCGTCGCCTCTCTGAAGGCGCCCTGGGGTGAGGGCCAGCGGGCGGCCCTGCGCACGGTGCTCGGCCGGATCGCCGCCGAGGAGCGTGCCCGCACCACCCGGGAGGTACGCGCCGCCCTGCCGGAGAGCGGCACGATCGACCTCGCCACCCTGGCGGGCCTGCACGAGGCGGAACTGCCCTACGGCGCCCCGCGCGGGCCCGAGGGCGAGATCGTGCTGCGCTGCCCGGAGGGCGCGGTGTTCGAGCTGGCCGGCGCGCTGGTCGAGGCCGGGGCACGAGCCGTGACGGTGCGGCGGGTGGATTACGCCTTCGCGGCCGAGAACCCCCTGGCGGAGCGGTTGCTGGCGCGGTTGTGACCCATCGGGCCGGCAGCGCGGGACCTGCTTCCCGCGCCATTGTCGATCCGCTAGCATCGCAAACCGCGATGCGGCGGCGACCTCATGCACGTCATCACCCAAGCCCGGATCTGGGAGGCCAAGCGGACATGGCCGCGCGCCGCAGACGTACTTGATGCGTGGTACCGGCTGATGAAAAGCGCGGAACCGTGTGACTTCGCCCAGATGAAGGCGCTGTTTCCAGCAACTGATAAGGTCGGCCGCCTGCATGTCTTCGATATTGGCGGCAACAAGCTGCGCCTCGTTGCCGTTGTCCAATATAAATTCAAGAAGGTCTACATCCAGTCGATCATGGATCACGCCACCTACGATAAGGGCAAATGGAAGGTGTAGAGCGATGACCACCCTCGTGGAGAAAGCCGTCGAGCATTGGCCGCACATTGCTCCCCTGCTCACCGCCCCGTCGAACAGCGGTGAGTATGACCGGCTGGTCCAGGTCATGGATCAGATCCTGAGTCTCGTCGGTGAGGACGAGGAGCATCCCCTGGCGGTTCTCGCATCCCGTATGGGCGATCTGATCGAGGCCTACGACGAGGCGCATCGGCCCATGCCGGAGGTCACCGGTGCCGCAGCCCTGCGCTCCATCATGGATGAGCGCGGCCTCAATCAGGGTGATCTACCGGAGGTGGGCACCCAATCGGTCGTCTCGGAGATCCTGAGCGGCAAGCGTCAGATCAACATTCGTCAGGCCCGAGCCCTTAATGCACGCTTTGGATTTCCCGCCGAGATATTTCTCGGGCTGTGAGGGCTCGACCCGGCCCGGTCGCACCGGGTGACACGTGGCCGTCTCCTATTGCGGCCCCTGCTTGGCGAACTCCGACAGCACCGCGCGCAGCACCTTGAGCCGGGCGTCATAGATCCCGGTCAGGCAGGCGGTATCGCCGCCGCAGGTCCGGCGCTCCTTGAGCCATGCCTCCTGGTCGTCGCGCAGCTTCGTCTGCCCGCCCATCGGCAGCACCGCCTTCAGGATCTCGAACCGGGTCGCCATCTCGACGTCCCGGTCGTTGAGGGGAAGATGCGCGCAGATCGCCTTCTCGTCGGGCGCCTCGGCCTTGTCGCAGGGGAAGCTCGCCGCATGGGCGGACGGGCCGAACGCCAGGAGGGCCAGGGTCAGGGCGGTGGAACGTCGCTTCGACATGGCCTCAGAACGAGCCGGCCCGCGAAAAGCTCCCGCGGCCGCGCCGGCGTGGCGCATCGCGCCCGGGATCACAGGATCCCCGGATCAGAGGCCCGGCTTGACCACCGCCAGGATGACGATGCCGATCATCAGGAGCGTCGGCACCTCGTTGAGGATCCGGTAGAACCGGGGCGCGCGGGTGTTCCGGTCGGCGGCGAAGTCCTTGACCATCCCGGCGAGCCAGCCGTGGATGCCCGACATCGCCAGCACCAGCACGAACTTCGCCTGCAGCCATGGGGCCGCATAGTAGCCGCTCATCCAGGCGAGGCTCAGCCCGAACACCCAGGTGGCGATCAGCGCCGGCGTCATGATCGCCTTGAGCAGGCGGCGCTCCATCACCTTGAAGGTCGCGCTCTGCACCTCCGAGCCCGCCGGCAGGCCGGCATGGTAGACGAACAGCCGCGGCAGGTAGAGCATCCCCGCCATCCAGGCGATCAGGCTGATGACGTGGAGGGCCTTGATCCAGTCGTAGAGCACGCGCTTACCCGCGCAGCCGCGCGAGCATGCGCTCGACATGGGCGACCGGCGTCTGCGGCGTGATGCCGTGGCCCAGGTTGAAGATGTGCGGCAGGCCGGCACTCGCCGCCAGCACCGCATCCACCGCCGCGTCGAGGGCCGGCCCGCCCTCGATCAGCGTGTCGGGATGCAGGTTGCCCTGCGTCACCGTCGAGGCCGGGACCCGGCCGCGCAGGGCCTTCAGGTCCACGCCCCAATCGACCCCGACGGCGTCGGCGCCGGTCTCGGGCACCACCCGGGCATGGCCGTCGAGCCCCGAGCCGCGGGCGAACACGATGATCTTCGCCCCCGGCACCTTTTCGCGCACGCCCGCCACCATCCGGGCGATGGGTTGCAGGGACCAGCGGGTGAGGGCGTCGGCGGCGGGCGCGTCCGGCAGGGCGCTCTCGGCCACGTCGCCCACGGGCTCGACGACCCCGCCGGAGGCCGGCACCGCCCGCGGCAGGGTGCCGGCATGGGACTCGAAGATCTGCACGGCATCGGCGCCGGCCTCGAGCTGGCGCACGAGGTAGTCGGTCTGCACCGTGACGAGGCGGTCGATCAGGGCATCGACCAAGGCCGTGTCGCCCTCGGCCAGCGCCCGCGCCGGGGCGAGGTCCGGGGTGCCGCGGCCACCGATCATGTAGCTCGCCACCGTCCAGGGGGCGCCGCAGAAGCCGAGCAGCGTGGTCTCGCCGGGCAGTTCGGCCCGCAGACGCCTCACCGTCTCGAAGACCGGGGCGAGGTGGTCCATCACGGCCGGATCGCCGGCCTCGCGCAGGGCCGAAAAGGCCTCGCGCCCGTCGAGCGGGTCGAGGCGTGGTCCTTCGCCCTCGACGAAGCGCACGTCCTGGCCGAGCGCGTGGGGGACGACCAGGATATCCGAAAACAAAATCGCGGCGTCGAAGCCGAAGCGCCGGATCGGCTGAAGGGTGACCTCGACGGCGAAATCCGGGCTGTAGCAGAGATCGAGGAACGAACCGGCCTCCGCCCGGGTCGCCCGATATTCCGGCAGGTAGCGCCCGGCCTGGCGCATCATCCAGGCGGGGGGCGGCCCGATGGCTTCTCCCTCGAGGACACGCAGCACCTTGCGCTCCCCTGTCGACGTCCCCGTCATCTGTGCTCCACCCCGCTTAGCCCATCCCGCATGCCCGTCGGCGCGCCTCCTGTCGAGTCGCGGCACGCCGATCCCCACACAGGCCCCTTCGAAAAGAAAAGAGAGATTCTAGGACTCTGTTTTTTCTTCTAGGGGCCTGAGAGTCGGGGGCACAAACGGGTCCACAGGCCGTCCCCGGCGCCGCGCCGTTAACGAGGCTTTAAAGGATTTGCTCCAACTTGCGAGAAGCGGATGGTCCGACAGCGGCTTGGCAACGCCGAGTCCTGTACGCGCCCCGATTGCGTCCCGGATTCTCCCACGGGCCCGGATTCCGCCTGTGCGGATCAACGGCCTGTGAACGGCGGAGTCGATAACCGGACGTCCCCCGACCCTGGACCGGTTCGGTCGGGCATCCTATCCACACTCATCGACTCCCCTGGCGGCCGGCGGTGGACAAGCTGGGCTTCGCGAAAGGCGTCCGGATGGGCCGCAGCTACTTCCACCTCCACCTCGTCTCCGACTCCACCGGCGAGACGCTGATCAATGTCGGCCGGGCGGCGGCCGCCCAGTACGAGGGCGTCTCGGCGATCGAGCACGTCTATCCGCTGGTGCGCTCGGCCGCGCAGCTCGACCGGGTGATCTCGGAGATCCGGGCGGCGCCGGGCCTCGTGCTCTACACCCTGGTGGGCGGCGACCTCGGCGAGCGCCTGGAGGAGGTCGCCCGGGAGACCGGCTCGCCCTGCCTGTCGGTGCTGCGGCCGGTCCACGACCTCCTGCGTGCCTATCTCGGCGCCGAGACCACGGCCCGTCCCGGCGCCCAGCACATGCTGAACGCCGAGTATTTCAAGCGCATCGACGCGATGAACTTCACGCTGGCCCATGACGACGGCAACCTGCCGGAGGATCTGGAGGAGGCCGACGTGATCCTGCTCGGGGTCAGCCGGACCTCGAAGACGCCGACCTCGATCTACCTCGCCAATCGCGGCCTCAAGACCACGAACCTGCCGCTGGTGCCCGGCATGCCGCTGCCGCCCGCGATCGAGCGCGCGCGCAAGCCTCTGGTGGTCGGCCTGTTCGCCTCGCCGGAGCGGATCGTGCAGATCCGGCAGAACCGGCTCTCCAGCCTGAACGCTGACGAGTCCTCGCTCTACGTCGACCGCTCGGCGGTGGCGGACGAGATCACGGCCTCCCGCCGGCTGTTCACCAAGAACCGCTGGCCGACGATCGACGTCACCCGCCGCTCCATCGAGGAGACGGCGGCCGCGATCGTCGATCTCCACCGCGACCACCGCCTGAAGTTCATCGCGGATTGAGTCCGGGGATCCCAAAGGGCTGAGCCCTTTGGCGGGGTCCAGGGGCGGCGCCCCTGGGTCTTTGCAGGGTTCCACCCTGCACCCGCAAAAGGTCGAAGACCTTTTGAAACCAGGACTTTTCAGCTCCCACTCAGGACTGTTCGGACCAGGGCGAGACCCGCCACCAACCCGATTAGCCCAGCCGCCACCGAGGCCAGCACGTAGAGGGCGGCCATGCCGGTCTCGCCCCGCTCGTACAGGCTGATCGCGTCGAGCGAGAAGGTCGAGAAGGTGGTGAAGCCGCCGAGCATCCCGGTGGTCAGGAACAGCCGGGCCGGGTGACCCGCCGCGCCGCGCAACGCGAAGCCTTCCGCCAGCACGCCCATCAGGAACGAGCCCAGCACGTTGATGATCAGCGTGGCCAGCGGAAAGCCGAGGCCTGGCAGCAGCCGCGACACCGCGACGTTGACGCCGTGCCGGACCCCGCCGCCGAGCCCGGCCCCGAGGATGACGATGAGGGTGTTGATCATGCCTGCCCTTCCTGTTCGGTCGGGCGGCGTCGCGCGTCGCGGCTTCGGCGCACGGCCCCACCGCGGACGGCGCGCGGCGCGCCCGTGCGGTAGGAGCCATCAGCCCGGCGTGGCGACCGCCGGGCGGTTGTCGGGGAGCTCCATCCCCATCGGGGACAGGCTTAGCGCAGGATCGCCGACAGGGGAATCCGGTTGTCCGGCCCCGTCAACGCGCGAAGGTGAAGTGGCTGCGCTGCTCGATCTGGGCGGCGTAGAAATCCTCCACCACCTCGCGGACCACCTCGGCCAGCTCGTCGCCCCGGTGCTCGTCGAGCTGGATGTCGCTGCCCACCGTCCGGCCGCTGGCGCAGCGCGCGGCGCCCGGCACGAGGCGCTCGTTGTAGCGCTGGTTCAGGCCCGAGACCGAGATGAAGTTGCTGCCGCCGAGTTCCGGCCCGTATTTGATCTTGATCTTCTGCTCGGCCTCAATCCCGCGCAGCTGCGCGCACAGGCTGATGAAGTTGTCCTGATCGATCCGGGCCTCAAGGCCCGTGATGCTGCCGTGGACGTTGTCCTCTTCGTTGAGCACCTCGGCCATCAGGTTCAGGACGCCCACGACCGGCTGCAGCGCCCGGGTGCCCTCTTCCAGCAGCTTCTTGCGGAAATCGTTGCTCCTGGCATCGGCTTCCTGCAGCCGCGCGCGGAACCGGTCCTTGACGTCGTTCGCGCGTCCCATCGCGCACCTCCCTGGTGGTTCATCCGGTTCTTGTCCGACCGGATACTGAGAACCTATGGAGGTTGGTCAGATGACGCAAGATCGTGCAAAATATTGATGCCTGCCCAGATCTTAAGCCATTGCACAGGAATAGTCCTTGCTCAGGAACTGTGCAATGGCCCTCGGTCAGGTCTCGATCACTTGAGGAGCTGCAGCAGGCTCCGGCCGGCGGGGGTCTTGAGTTCCTTGGCGTCGAGCTTGCCGTCGTTGTCGGGATCGGCTGCCTTGAAGCGCTGCTCGACCAGAGCGAGGTATTCCTTGCGATCGAGGGTGCCGTCGGAATCGGGGTCGGCCGCCTTCAGGTCCTTCTTGCTGACCCGGCCCTTCAGCTCCTTGGCGTCGACGGTGCCGTCCTTGTCCTTTTCCGCGCCGTCGAAGACTTTTCCGGCGGCCGCCTGAGCCTCGGCGAGGTCGATGGTGCCGTCCTTGTCGGTGTCGACCATCTTCAGCGTACGCTCGGTGCCGGAGGACCGGGCGGAGGCCGCGATCGGGAGCGCGGCGGGCAGGATCAGGGCGGCACTGAGCGCCGCGGCGAAGACCGGTCGGATCAGAAACGTGGGCATGTCGGAAGGGTCTCCATGACGATCGGAACCGGCGACCCAAATCCTGATCGTGCGGGCCGTTCCCGGATCGCCCTTCACAAGGCGACGATCGATGAACCCTTTACGACCGCGCGGCCCGGCTCAGCGGGCGGGTCCGTCGAGGGGCGCCAGCCGGTCCGGACCGGGCGCCGCGGGCACCGGTTGGGCGCGTGACAGGGCGCGGGCGAGCGCCGGCAGATCGGGGCCGGCCGCACCGGAGGCGCCGAACACCGACCGGTCGAGAGCCGCGAAGGCAGAGGCGAGATCGGGTCGCGCCCGCCGGATCCGGGCCAGCTCCGGCACCTCGCGCATCGCCGTGTCGAGGGCCGCGCGGAACCCGATCGGGTCGTGGGCGCGGGCCGCTGCCCGCAGGCGACGCCGGGTCGGCCGGGACAGGCGCAGGGTCGGCCGGCCGAGGCCGAAGCCGATCAGCGCGAGGCCCAGCCCGAAGGCGGCGAGCGCCGCGGCGGCCACCGCCAGCGGCGAGGGGATCGCGGGGGGCGCCCGGTCGCCCTCGCGGTCGGGCAGGCCGCCGCCGATCTGCCGGGCCGGGATCTCGGTCTCGCGCATCGTGCGGGTGTTGGTGTCGAACCAGGGGATCGCGATGGCGTCGAGGGGGATGATCTCCGGCACGCCGGGCTTCACGTCCCACTGGTAGGTGGCCCGCGCCACGGGGCCCGAGGGGGTCAGCAGGGTCTCGCGGGTCACAGGCCCCGCGAAGGTGATGATGCCGCGGGTGCGCATCACCGGCCGGGGCGGCAGGCCCTCGGCGACCATGCCCTGGGCCTCCAGGGTGACGATCCGGCGGGCGGTCTCGCCGACCTTGATGGTCTCCGGATCCGGGCTCCACGAATCGGTGATCGCCACGTCCCGGGCGGGCAGCCACCAGGGCTCCTTGGCGTCCGGGCCACCGGTCGGGGCGGTCCATTGCGCCACCGGGAACGGAATCGGTTGCGAGCGCACCTCGACCACCCGGCGCTCGCCGACATCGTTGACGGTGAGCTTATGGACGAAGGGCTCGATGGTGAACTGGCCCGCATGGTGCGGGAAGATCGCCACGGTGCGGTCGAACGCGATGGCGCTCTGGCCATCCGGCAGCTTGGCCTTGCTCCAATGGTCGCGACCGAGCTGCGTCCAGGAGAAATTGGCGAGGGACGGCTGCACCACCTCCTCCAGCAGGATCGGCTGCTTGTAGACCCCGTGGATCCTCAACAGCACCATCTCGCGGGCGAAGGGCGCGCTGTTGCCGTTCAGCTCCGCGGTGACCGTGAGGGTGAGGTCGCCGGGTTCGATCTCGGCTTGGGCGGGGAGGGGGGCGAGGGCGAGGAGCAGGGCGAGATGCCAGACGCGCGTCCCCCTCCAATGCGCGAGGACTCCGATGTTCGCATGTCGTTGGCCGTTGGGCTCTCTCCTCCCCCTTGCGGGGAGGAGCCGGAGGTGGGGGTGGTACAGGATCGAGCGTGGCGGTGCCGTCTGCACCACCCCCACCCCTGACCCCTCCCCGCAAGGGGGAGGGGATTGGCGCATCTCGGCACGAGTACGCCGACCCAAAACCCCAAAAAGCATCACCACGGGTTGCTCCCGGCGGGAATCGCGGTGCCGGCCTCGACCCGGCGGGTCTGCTCGGCGCGCAGGCGCAGCTTGAGATAGCGGCCGGGATCGTCCGGCAGGGTCTGGAGCCAGAGCCGGTCCGGGCGGATCTCGTGGGCCTCAAAACTCTTGGTCACCCGGCGGACCTCGCGCTCGGGCGCCTCGGCCACCATGGCGGAGCCGCCCCCGGTCCGGCCGCGGCCCGCCGCGTCGCCGGCCGAGCCCCGGGCCTGACCCTTGCCGGTGTCGATCGATTGCTGCTCGGCTCTGCCGCGGCGGGCGACCTTGCTGTTGCCCGGCAGCGACGCGCTGGCGTTCGACTCCTTGTTGCCGGCGAGCCCCTCGCCGCTGGAGGCGGCGTTGATGTCGTTGTTCTGGTCCTCGTTGCCGGTGTTGTTGTAGCGGGCGCCGTACTGGGCGGTGCCGTTGGCGATGCCGCCGCCGGGGCCGCGGTCGATCACCTCGGCGCGCATCCGGGCGATGAGCGAGCGGTTGGCCTGGGCGTCGGCGTCGCGGGGGTTGAAGCGCAGGGCCTCGTCATAGGCGGCGAGCGCCCCGTCGAGGTCGCCGGCCTTCGCCAGCGCGTTGCCGAGGTTGTAGCTCGCCCGGCGGCCGCCGGCGCGGAACAGCGCGACCGCCGCGTCGTAACGGCCGGCCTCGTAGAGGGCGGCGGCGCGCCAGGCCGGGTCGGCGAAAACGTCGGCGGCGAGTCCCGGCAGGCCGAGCCCCATCAGCAGGCGCCCGAACCCGGTGCGGGGCTGCGAGACGGCAAGCAGCGCCAGCAGGCCGAAGCCGGCGAGCCCCAGGCCGGCGATGCGGGCGAGGCGCCGCCAGCGCGGCGGCAGGCCGGCCCGGAGCGGGGCGGCGAAGCCCGTGTCGGGGAGGGTGAGCCGCATCACGCGCTCCTCATCATGCGCTCCTGCGGAACAGGACCAGGGCCGGAAGCGCCGCGATCAGCAGCAGCCAGCGCCCGAGATCCGCGTAGGCCAGCACGCCGTAGCCGCCGGCCGCGAGGTGCTGACTCAGCCCGGCGCCGACCGCGTCGAGCACCGGGCCGGGGGTCGCGATGTCGGCGACCGTGCCGCCGCCGGCCCGGGCCAGGGCGTCGAGGGCGGCCCGGTCTGGCTTCGGGGCGTTGGGCGGCAGCGGCTTGTCGGCGGGGACGAACAGGGCCTGGAGCCGCCAGCCCTGCGCGGCGATGGCGCGCGCCTCGCGGGTGGCGGCCTCGCCGATGCCGTCGCCGTCGCTGATCAGCACCACGTCGGCCGACACCACGTTGGCCTCCGCGAGCGTGCGGCGGGCGAGCGCCAGCCCGCGCTCGGGATGGGAGCCACGGTCCGGCACCGTGTCGGCGTCCAGCGCGAACAGGGTGGTGCCGAGGCTGTCGCGGTCGGTGGTGGGGGAGGCGGCGAGGTAGGCGTCGCCCGCGTAGACCACCAGGGCGACGGCCCGGGTTCCGGCGGCCTCGGCCACCGCGGCGGCGGCCTGCCGGACGCCCTGGAGGTTGCCGCCCTCCGCGACCGAGCGCGAGAGATCGACAACGATCACCGTCTCGTCGAGGTTGCGGAAGGTGCGCCCGTCCGCCCGCTCCACGGCGGGGCCGGTCAGCGCCAGGGCGATCAGCCCGGCCGCGAGGGCGGCGGCGCGGTTCGCCTGCCGGCGTCCGCCGAGCACGGCACCGGTGCGGGCGAGATGCGCCATCAGCGCCGGATCCACCGCCCGGACCCAATCGCCGAGCGGCGCCGAGCGCGACGCGGCGCGCAGCGCCAGCAGGACGACGACCGGGATCGCCAGGAACCACCACGGGCGCAGGAGGGTGACGGCGTCGAGGGCGCTCATCGGGCGGATCCCCCCACCCAAACCCCCTCATCCTGAGGTGCCGGAGCGTAGCGGAGGCCTCGAAGGAGCCCTCCAGCCAGCCGCGCGACCTCTGGAGCCCTCCTTCGAGGCTCGCTGCGCGCGCACCTCAGGATGAGGGGGTTGGTTGGATGGGCGTGGTCTCGAACCATCACGCCCCCCTCCGGCTGGCCAGCAACGCGGCGGCGCTGAGCAGCGCCAGGGCGGCCGGCCAGGGCCAGAGATCCCGGCGCAGCGGCAGGGGCGGGGCGAGGGCGCGGCCGCCCTCCAGCCGGTCGATCGCGTCGGCGACCTTGATGAGGTCGTCGGTGGTGCGCACCCGGAACGCCTCGCCGCCGCTTAGCCGCGCCATGTCACGCAGGGTCTCGGTGTCGACCACGTCCTGCTCGCCGTCGGCATCCGCCATGTCCCGCGGGCCGAGCGCGATCGTGTAGACCTTGATGCCCAGCTCCTTGGCCAGCTCCGCCACGTCCTTGGGGGCGGTCTGGCCGGCATTGTTGGCGCCGTCCGAGAGCAGGATCACGGCCTTCGCGGCCTTGCCGCCGGCGGGTTCGGAGGCGGCGTCGGCTCCGGTATCGCGCGGGTCCAGCCGGCGCAGGGCGAGGCCGAGCCCGTCGCCGATGCCGGTGGACCGGCCGCTGATGCCGATCGTCGCCTCATCGAGCGCCCGGGCGACCGCGGCGGTGTCGAAGCTCGGGGCGGCGGCCACGTAGGCCTGGTCGGCGAAGATCACGAGGCCGATCCGGTCCCCGGCGCGGCGCCGGATGAAATCGGTGCCGACGCGCTTGACCGCGGTGAGCCGGGTCACGGTCGCGCCGTCGAGGGCGAAGTCGCGCCGCTCCATGGAGCCCGAGAGATCCATGGCGATCATGATCTCGCGGCCGGAGGCCGGCAGCGCCGTCGCCGGCATGACGAGGCGCGGACCCGAGAGCGCCGCCACCAGGGCGATCCAGAGGATCCAGGTCAGTGCGGCCCGGCGCCGGCCGCGGGCGGCGAGATCGGCGCCGGAGCGCCCCGCGCCCACCAGCGTTCCGGGCACGCGCAGCGCCCCGCTGCCGCCCTCGGGCTCGGCCGGGATCAGGCGGGCGGCCAGCAGCGGCAGCGGCAGCGCCCATAATGCCCAGGGCGCCGCGAGGTCGAAGGCCGACAGGAGGGCGCTGAGCCAGGCGGGCAGAACGCCGCTCATGCCCGCAGCCGCCCGATCAGGCGGCCGAGCTCGGAATCCAGGGCGTCGAGATCCGGCGCCTGCCGGCGGTACAGGCCGTCGGCGAGCACCCGTCCGGCGCCCCGCGTGAAGAAGTCGGTCCTGAACAGCCCATCGAGGCGCGCGGCCCAATCCGCCCCAACGGCCCGGCTCTCCGCCTCGCCGCCGAGCGTCCGGCCGAGGCGGCGCAGCAGACGGGCCTGGGCCAGGAGCCGCGCCTCCGGATCGAGCCCGCGGCTTCGGGCGAGTTCGGCGAGCGCCGCCCGGCGTAGGGTGGCCCGCGCCCGGCTGCGCCCGTAGCGGACGAGCCCCACCAGCAGGGCGGCGAGGAAGCCCAGCAGGGCTGCCGCGACGATCTCGCCCTGCACGGCCCCCGCGGCGCCGCCCGGCAGGTGGAGGCCGCGGAGCTGGTCGAGCCCGAGCGGTGTCTCGACGGGGTTCATCGCGGAGACCCGGCCTCAGTCCTGGTTTCGAAAGGTCGAGACCTTTCGCGGGTCCGGGGCGGAGCCCTGGTGAACATCTCAGAGCCCAGTATCTCAGGGCTCCGCCCTGAGCACCCGCCAAGGGGCTTGCCCCTTGGAAACCCAGGATCGGGGCCGAACAGGCTGTCACAGCACCGCATCGAGGCGCTCCATCAGCGGCGCGTAGGCCTCCGGCCCGGTCTCGACATCGAGGCGCACGCCCGCGATGCCGCGGTGGGCGTAGTCGGCGAGCCGGGCCTCGGCCTGTCCCACGGGCGTCGCCGTCGGCAGCGCGGTCCCGCGGTGGCCGTCCGCCAACGCGAAGGGATAGTAGCCCGGCGGGCGGATGCGCTCGAAGGCGTCGCTCACCAGGATCAGCCGGATGGCGATGCGTTCGGCGAGCAGGGTCAGGAGCTCGTCGAAGCCCGGGCCGGGATCGTCCAGGGCGCTGGCCACGACGAGGTGGCCCCCGGCCGGCAGCAGGCTGCGGGCGAGGCCGAGCGTCGCCTCCAGCGGCGGCTCCGGCTCGGCGCGGGCCGCCGACACCGTCTCCAGGGCGTCCGCATGGGCCTGGGCCAGCGCTCCGGTCACCGCGATCATGGCGCGCTCGCCGCCCGCCGGCCGCAGCACGGTCGGGACGCCGGCCGACGCCACCGCGAGGCCGACCCGGCCGCCATCGGCCGCGACCCGCCAGCCGAGCAGTGCCAGGGCCTCGGCGGCCGCCACCGAGCGCAGCGCCCGGCGGGTGCCGAACAGCATGGAGGGGCGGAAATCGGCGAGCAGCACCACGGCGCGGTCGCGCTCGTCGTGGTGGGTGCGCACGTGCAGCTGCCCGGTCCGGGCGGTGGCGTTGCGGTCGATGAAGCGGCGGTCGTCGCCCTCCGACCAGAGGCGGACATCCTCCGGTTCGGAGCCGCGCCCGCGGCGGCGGGTGACGATGCCGCCGGGCAGGCCCGCCAGCGTCCGGGTGGCGGGCGCGGAGCCCCGCCGGGCGAGGTGGCGCAGGCCTATCAGGGCCTCGCCCGAGAGATGAATGCCGCCGAAACTCCCTCCCCCCTCTGCGGGGGAGGGTGGCCCCTGCGTCAGCGGGGGTCGGGAGAGGGGAGCGCCGGTTCCGAAAGAGGCGCGACCGTCATGAAGGCCGATGCTTAAATCCGCACCGTCGCTCCCCCCTTGCGGGACTACGTCCCGACCCGACCCCCTTCGGGGGCCACCCTCCCCCGCGGAGGGGGGAGGGGATCGGCGGCGCGCGAACCCGAACATTGTCAGAGCGCCCGCACCCGCTGCACCAGCTCGCCGACGAGCCCCCGCGCGGTCCTGCCCTCTGCGGCGGCCCGCCAGGTCAGGCCGATCCGGTGCGACAGGGCGTCCCGGGCGAGTTCGGTGACGTCCTCCGGGATGACGTGGTCCCGGCCCCGCAGCCAGGCCCGGGCCTTGCCGGCCATCATCAGCGCCAGGGTGCCGCGCGGCGAGGCGGGGTGCTCGATCATGGCGCGCAGGTCCGGCGCCGCCGCGTCGGTGCGGGTCGCCGCCACCAGCCGGACCAGATAGTCCTTGAGCGCCGGCGACACGTAGGTGGAAAGCGCCGCCTCCCGGGCCGCGCGCACGTCGGCGAGCGACAGGCGCACCGGCATGGCCTCGATGTGATGCGTGATCTCGCCCTCCACGAGGTCGAGGATCGCCCGCTCGGTCTCGGCGTCGGGCATCTCGACCACGACGTGCAGGAGGAAGCGGTCGAGCTGCGCCTCCGGCAGCGGGAAGGTCCCGGCATGCTCGATCGGGTTCTGGGTCGCCACCACCATGAACGGGTCGGAGAGCCGGTGGGTCGCCCCCGAGACCGTCACCTGCCCCTCGGCCATGGATTCGAGCAGAGCCGACTGCACCTTGGGCGGCGCGCGGTTGACCTCGTCCACCAGAACGAGGGCGTGGAACAGGGGGCCGGGCAGGAACTCGAACGTGCCGCTGTCCTGCCGCCACACGGTGGTGCCGGTGAGATCCGCCGGCATCAGGTCCGGCGTGCACTGGATGCGCGCGAAGGAGCCGTCGAGCCCGTCGGCGAGGCGCTTGACCGCGCGGGTCTTGGCGAGCCCCGGCGCGCCCTCGATCAGCAGGTGGCCGCCGGTCAGGAGCCCGATCAGCAGGCGCTCGACGAGACCGGCGCTGCCGATCAGGCCGCGCTCCAGGCCTTCGCGCAGCGCCATGACGCGGCCGTGCAGGCCTGCATCCGGGACGGTCTCGGGCCGGCGTTCGGCGAGGGCGCCGCTCATGCGCCGAGACATCTTGCGCGGCCACATCCTGCGCGGGCCGGGTCCGCCGCTCGGGGCCTGTGCTGCATCCTGCGCGTCTCCTCGGCCGGGTCCCGAATTCTTAAGGGATCCTCAGGCTCCTGCCGGTGTGCCCGCTGCCCGGTGCGGCCGTCAATCCCGGTTCCATCCGCGTTTTCGGGCCTGGGCCGGGCTACGATGTCACGGTTTCGTCACCGCCTCGCTCGCAAGAACCGCCGATGACCAGCTACGCCGCCCTCCCCGAAGAACTGAAATCCGGCATCGGCCTGCTCGTGGCCTTCGTGCTGGGCACGATCATCGGGGCCGAGCGCCAGTACCGGCAGCGCACCGCGGGCCTGCGCACGGCGGTGCTGGTGGCTGTGGGCGCCTCGGCCTTCGTCGATCTCGGCATGCGGCTGACCGGCCCGGACGGCGGGGTCCGCACGGTGGCGTACGTGATCTCCGGCATCGGCTTCCTCGGGGCCGGCGTGATCATGAAGGAGGGGATGAACGTCCGCGGCCTCAACACGGCCGCCACCCTGTGGTGCTCGGCCGCCGTGGGGGCGTTCTGCGGCGCCGACCTGCCGCTTGAGGCGGTGTTCGTGATGGTGACGGTGCTGGCCTGCAACACGGCGCTGCGGCCGCTCGTGAACGCCATCAACCGCGCGCCGATCCGCGAATCGTCCACCGAGGCGACCTACGAGGTCCAGGTGACCACCGTGCCCGGCGAGGCCGGCCCGGCGCAGGATCTGCTGGTGGAGCGCCTGGAGGCAGCCAAGTACCCGGTCAGCAGCGTCGCGGTGGAGGAGCGCGGCGAGACCGCGGTCGACGTGGTGGCGACGCTGACGGCCAGCGCCGTGAAGGCGGAAGAACTCGACGCCGTGACCAACGAACTGGCGCGGCTCCCGGGCATCCGCCACGCCACGTGGTCGGTGCAGACGGCGGATTGATCGTTTCGAGGTCCGGTCTGCTTGGCCTTGGGGATGGCTGCTCCCGCTATGGGGACGTCAGTCCGTACCCGTCCGCGTCGATCCGGAGGCGGACCCTGCGGCGAGGATTTCGGAACGCGCGCCGGCGCTTTTCGGCCGCTTTCAACGATGTCGTGATTGAACCGGTGTGATGCATATCTGACTGCGGACGCAGAACCGCGATAGATTTTCCAAGAAAAACTATAGCATCAATGTCGAAACACGACAAAACATAAGGCAGAAAGACTTTCTCTTGGCAAAAATCTGTCATATAGCTAGTACGCGAATTGCCTATCAGCACCTCCCCGGAGACAATCGACTCCCGTCCGAGGCAGCACCATGGCATTCACGGTCAAGCACATCCTCATCACGCTGGTTTGTGCGCTTGTGGTCGCCATCTCGGCACAAGGGGTGCTCGGCGTTCATCAACTGCGATCGGTCAACGACAACGCGCTCGAGCTATCGACCAACTGGTTACCGAGCGTGCTCAAACTGGGTGAGATCAAATACAAAGTGACGCGATTGCGTCTTGTCGATGCGCGCCTGGTCACCGCGGTCGAGCCCGTCGACACTCTGGTCACACTCTCGGATCACCGTCTCGGTGAGGTCGAAGCGGTCGCGGCGGGTTACGTCCCCTTGATCTCCAGCCCGGAGGAGAGAGCTCTCTGGACCGCGTTCAAGCAACACTGGAGCGACTACCAGGGGTACCGCACGAAGCTGATCGGGGCGGCGCAAGCGAAGGATCAGCCCGCCCTCAACGCGTTGTTCCAGACCTCGCGCACCGCCTTCGAGAAGGCACTGGATTGTCTCGATCGTGACACCGCCTTGAACGTCGCGGGCGGCGAGCAGTCCACGGCGAGCGCCGGTCAGACCTATGCGCGTTCGATCTGGGTCACGACGCTCCTCTGCGGCCTCGCGCTCATCGTCGGCATCTATTCACTCGGATATCTGATCTTGCGCGTCACGCATCCGATCGACCGCCTGATCCAGCGCATGAAGGACCTCGCCGCCGGCGACCGTCAGGCCGAGATTCCCTATACCGGGCGGGCCAACGAGATCGGCGCGATCGCCCTCGCCCTGGAGGCATCGCGCGCGAGTTCGATCCGCGCCCTTCAACTCGAAGCCGAGGCCGTAGAGGCGCGACGCACCGCCGAGGAGCAGCGCAAGGCGGCCATGCGCCAGATGGCCGACGGCTTCGAGGCGGCGGTGGGCGGCGTCATCGGCATGGTGTCGTCGTCCGCCACCGAGTTGCAGACGACGGCCGAACAGATGACCTCCACGGCCACCGAGACCGCGAGCCGATCGACCGTCGTGGCGGCCGCGTCCGCACAGGCCGCCGCGAACGTGAACATGGTCGCCTACGCCGCGGAGGAGTTGGGCACGTCGGTGCAGGAGATCGGCCGGCAGGTCCGGGGCTCGGCGACGCTGGCCCAGGCAGCCGTGGGCGAAGCGGACCAGACCGCCACCCTGGTTCAGGCGCTGCGTCAAACCTCGGCGCGGATCGGCGACATGGTTGGGCTCATCGCGAACATCGCGAGCCAGACCAACCTGCTCGCCCTGAACGCGACCATCGAGGCGGCGCGCGCCGGTGAAGCGGGGCGCGGCTTCGCGGTGGTGGCGGCCGAGGTGAAGGACTTGGCCGGCCAGACCGCCAAGGCGACCGAGGAGATCGCCGGCCAGATCGGCGAGATCCAGGGTGTGACCGATCAGGCCGTCTCGGCCATCGGCGGCATCACGGACCGGATCCGCGAGATCAACAGCGTGGCGACCACGATCGCGACCGCGGTGGAGCAGCAGGGCGCGGCGACGCAGGAGATCGTGCGCAACGTCGCCCAGGCCTCGACCGGCACCACCGAGGTGACCGGCACCATCGCCGGCGTCGCGCAGGCCTCGGAGGAGACGGGGGCGGCGGCGAGCCAGGTCCTGTCCGCCGCCTCCGAACTGGCGCGCCAGTCCGAACATCTCCGCGCGGCGGTCGGGCGCTTCCTCGCCACCGTGCGGGCGGCCTGACCGTGTCTGCTTACGTCCCGCGCGGGTTATAGGGTTTCGCCCGAAGCCCGGTCCCGCGCGAAAGCTCCGGACCGGCTCGGCCCTCATCCGCCCGATATCCGGAGACCGATCATGACCCAATCCCAAAAGAACGCGCTGGTCGTCGGGGCCTCCCGGGGCCTGGGGCTCGGCCTCGTCGAGACGTTCCTGGCGCGGGGCTGGCACGTCACCGCGACCCAGCGCAGCCCGTCCCCCGATCTCGCCCGGCTCGACGCGAAATCCCTGCGTATCGAGACCGCCGACATCGACGACGATGCGGGCGTCGCCGCCCTGCACGACCGTCTGCGGGAGCAGCGCTTCGACCTGATCTTCGTGGTGGCCGGCGTCGCCACGCAGGCGCACGATCCCGCGCATGCGGTGCCGCGGGAGGTCGCCGCGCAGGTCTTTCTCACCAACGCGATCAGCCCGATCCGCTTCGCCGAGGCCTTCCTCGATCGCCTCGCGCCCGGCGGCAGCCTCGCGCTGATGAGTTCGATCCTGGGCAGCGTCAGCCTGAACGAGTCGGGCGGTTGGGAGACCTACCGGGCCAGCAAGGCGGCGCTGAACACCCTGGCGCGCAGCTTCGAGATCCGGCACCGGGCCGACAACGTCTCGGTGCTGATCCTGCATCCGGGCTGGGTGCGCACCGACATGGGCGGGCAAGAGGCCGATATCGACGTCGCCACCAGCGTCACGGGCCTCGCCGACGTGATCGAGGCCCAGCTCGGCCGGCCGGGCGCCCATTATCTGGACTATCGCGGCCAGACGCTGCCGTGGTGAGAACCGCCGCCCGGGCAGGGGCGGCGGAACCCCGTCAGCGCGTCGGGGACAGGGGCCGGCTGCGGCGCTCGATCACCACGGTCGGGCGGGTGCGCCGCTCGACCACGACGGTGCGCGGCGCCCGGCTCGGGCTCGCCTGGGTCAGGATCCGCTCCGGCACGCGCTCCGGCTTCGCCTTCTTGGCGGCCAGCACATGGGGGCGGACCTCATCGACCGGCAGACCCATCAGGCCGGCCGCGATCTCGGCCTGCTGCTCGACATCGTCGGCGAGGTCCTGGGCGGCCGCGACCGCCTCGCTGACCGTCGGCGGCTCGCGGCGCACCCGGATCGGCGGCAGGTCGGCGAAGCTCTTCTGCGTCTTCTTCACGGGGCGACTCGCAGTCTTCATAGGCCAGACATAGCGCCTTCCGGCCCGGTTGTGCAGTGCATCAAAAACGTTTGACCGACGTGGCGGGTGCATGCCTAACAGGGCGTTTCCACCGCAGCGCGCTGGTGGCCGGCGCTGCCGTCAAGGACGCGAACCCATCCGCCCCGAATCGTTTCCTGTCGGCGGGCGGATGCGACATAGAAGCGCATTCGTGGCAGGACAACGGTTTCCTGCGCTGGCCGCAGACCCGCAACCCATCGTGAAGGCGGCTGTGATAGGGTCGCCCCATGACCGATATCCTCGATCCGCGGCTGACTCCCGCCCGCGCCGACATCGCCGACGAGCGCCTGCGCGGCCGGGTCGAGGCCGCACGCTTCGTGGCCGGCAGCCCCCGCCGGGTCACGGCGCCCTCGGCCCCCCTGCGGCGCGAACCCTCCCCGGGGGGCGGGCTCGACACGGAGGCGCTGCTCGGCGATGCCGTCACCCTCTACGCCGAGGCGGACGGCTTCGCCTTCGTGCAACTCGCCCGCGACGGCTATGTCGGCTACCTGCCTGCCGACAGCCTCGGACCGGAAGGGCCGGAGCCGACCCACCGGGTCACGGCGCTGCGGACCTTCCTGTATCCGGAACCCGACCTGAAGCGGCCGGTTCGCGCCCATCTGAGCCTCGGGGCACGTCTGGTGGCGACCGGGGAATCGGGCGCCTACCTGGAGACGCCCGACGGCTACGTGTTCACCCGCCACTGTGCCCCCGTGGCGGAGCGCGAACCGGATTACGTGGCCACCGCCGCACGCCTCGTGGGGATCCCCTACCTCTGGGGCGGACGGACCACGCTCGGGCTCGACTGTTCCGGCCTCGCGCAGCTCTGCCTCGATGCGGCGGGCCTGCCCTGCCCGCGCGATGCCGACATGCAGGAGCGCGCCCTCGGGCGGGCTCTGCCCCTCGATGTCGCAGGCCTGCGCCGGGGCGACTTCGTGTTCTGGCGCGGCCATATGGGGCTGATGCTCGATGCCGAGACGCTGATCCACGCCAACGGCCACCACATGGCGGTGGCGGTGGAGCCCCTGGCCGGTGCGGTGGAGCGGATCCAGGCCCACAGCTACGGTGCGGTGACCAGTCTTCGGCGGCTCTGAACGGCGCGGGTCCAAACCGCGCGGCAATCGTGCTACAGGTAGGCTCCGCCTCCGTCGCACGGCCCGGTTCCGCCACTTGGCCTGTTGACAGGATAGCCCCGCCCTCGCCACATCCCCCGCATGACCGCCGAAACAGCGCCCCCCGCGCCCGCCCCGGGCAATACCGGCAAGCCGCCGCTGGAGATCCTGCTCTGCGCCCCACGCGGCTTCTGCGCCGGGGTGGTGCGGGCCATCGACGTGGTGGAGCGAGCTCTCGCGATCTACGGGCCGCCCGTCTACGTCCGTCACGAGATCGTGCACAACAAGTACGTGGTCGAGAGCCTGAAGCGGAAGGGCGCCGTGTTCGTGCGCGAGCTCGACGAGGTGCCGGATGGCGGCGCCCCGGTGATCTTTTCCGCCCACGGTGTCGCGAAGACGGTGCCGGCCAACGCCGATTCGCGCGGGCTCACCACGATCGACGCCACCTGCCCGCTGGTGACCAAGGTCCACCGCGAGGCCGAGATCCACCACAAGCGCGGCCGCCACGTGCTGCTGGTCGGCCATTCGGGCCACCCGGAGGTGGTGGGCACGATGGGCCAATTGCCCAAGGGTTCGATCACCCTGGTGGAGGATCTCGACCAGATCGCCGCCCTGAACCCCGAGAATCCCGACAACCTCGCCTGGGTGACCCAGACGACCCTGTCGGTGGACGACACGCGCCACATCGTCGAGGCGCTCAAGCAGAAGTTTCCGGCCATCACCGGACCCCACAAGGACGACATCTGCTACGCCACCACCAACCGCCAGGAGGCGGTGAAGCAGGTGGCGCCGCTGGTCGATGCGCTGATCGTGGTCGGCTCCTCGAACTCCTCGAACTCGCAGCGCCTGCGCGAGGTCGCCGAGCGGGTCGGCTGCCCGATCACCCGCCTCGTGCTGCGCGCCGAGGAGATCGACTGGCCGGCCTTCGAGGGCATCCGCAAGCTCGGCCTCACGGCCGGCGCCTCGGCGCCCGAGGTGCTGGTGGAGGAGATCATCGACGCCTTCGCGGCCCGCTACGACGTGATGGTCGACACGGTCTCGACGGTGATCGAGGACATGGTGTTCCCGCTGCCGCGGGAGCTGCGGAGCGAAGCCGCCGAGTAGGCAGCCTCGACACAGGCGCGGCAGGCTTTATGCGGGGGCGCTTCGGCGCCCCTCGTCGTATCGAAGTTCCAAAATTCAGAGCGCGAACACGTGGCCGTCTACACCGAGGTATCCGACGCGGCGCTCGCCGACTTCCTGTCGGCCTACGCGATCGGCAGCCTGCTCTCCTTCAAGGGCATCGCCGAGGGCGTCGAGAACTCGAATTTCTTCCTGCACACCACCGATGGCTCCTACATCCTGACGCTCTACGAGAAGCGGGTGCGGGAAGCCGACCTGCCGTTCTTCATCGGATTGATGGAGCATCTCTCGGCCCGGGGCCTCGCCTGCCCGCAGCCGGTGCGGGACCGGACCGGTCAGGCCCTCGGGCAGCTCTGCGGCCGGCCCGCCGCGATCGTGAGTTTTCTGGAGGGGGTCTCGGTCAAGGCGCCGGGCGTCGGGCATTGCCGGGAGCTGGGGCGGGCGCTCGCCACCCTCCACGCCGCCGGCCGCGACTTCCCGATGGTGCGGGAGAACAATCTTTCGGTCTCGTCCTGGCGGCCGCTCTTCGCGCAGGCCGAGGCCCAGGCCGATTCCGTCGAGCCCGGCCTCGCCGCGCGCACCCGGGCCGACCTCGCGTTCCTCGAGGCGCACTGGCCGACAGACCTGCCGGGGGGCGTGATCCACGCGGATCTGTTCACCGACAACGTGTTCTTCATCGGCGATGCCCTGTCGGGCCTGATCGACTTCTACTTCGCCTGCACGGACGCCTTCGCGTACGACCTCGCGATCTGCCTCAACGCGTGGTGTTTTGAGCCCGATGGCACCTTCCACCGCGACAGGGCGACGGCTCTGTTTGCCGGCTACGAGGCCGTGCGTCCGCTGGAGCCCGCTGAGGTCGCGGCCCTGCCGATCCTATGCCGGGGCGCGGCGCTCCGCTTCATGCTGACCCGGCTGGTCGATTGGCTGAACGTGCCGCCGGGTGCTTTGGTGAAGCCGAAGGATCCGCGGGAATTCGACCGCCGGCTCACCTTCCACCGGCAGGCGCGGGACGCGCGGGACTACGGGCGGCAGGGCTGAGAACCGGATGAGCACCGAGATGACCGGGCCGGATACCGAATCCGCGGCCGAGCCGAAGCGCGTGAAGATCTACACGGACGGGGCCTGCTCGGGGAATCCCGGCCCGGGCGGCTGGGGCGCGATCCTGATCTTCGGCGACACCCAGAAGGAGCTGTCCGGCGGGGAGGCCCACACCACCAACAACCGCATGGAGATCCTGGCGGCGATCGAGGCGCTTGAGGCGCTGAAGCGTCCCTGCCGGGTCGACCTGTTCACGGACTCGCAGTACCTGCGCCAGGGCGTCACCGGCTGGATTCACAATTGGAAGGCGCGGGGCTGGCGCACCGCCGACAAGAAGCCGGTGAAGAACGAGGATCTCTGGCGCCGCATCGACGCCGCCCGGGAGCGCCACGAGGTGGCGTGGCACTGGGTGAAGGGCCATGCCAGCGACCCGCTCAACAACCGGGTCGACGCGCTGGCGGTGGCGGCGATGCTGCCGTTCAAGCGGCGGTGAGGGCGGGTTCGGCATCGGAACCCGCAACACGCCTGGTCACCGGAAGTCCTTCGATGACATAGAGCGCTCTCCGCCGAAGTGGACGCCGGTTCGGCGCAGGAGAGCGCGTTGATACAAAGGCCTAGAGCCAGCCCTTTTAAGGTGTTTGCGGAAGCAACGAGACAGGGGCCAAGCGCACTCTCCTCCCCCTTGTGGGGAGGAGTTGGAGGTGGGGGTGGTGCAGACGGCACCGCTGCGCCTCATCCTGCACACCCCCACCCCTGGCCCCTCCCCACAAGGGGGAGGGGAAAAGGCGGTGCTCTTTCAGGATGTTAGAGCCACGACTTGCGATTTTCGCAGCTAGCCCAAACACCTTAAAAGGGCTGGGCCTAGAGCGGTGCTCAATTGCAACGCGATCGGGTACGGGTCTAGCCGGTGCCGCAGGCGTTTTATGAGGGCTTGTCACCTCGACCAAGGCGGCCCTTGCAGAGCGGCGTGCAGGACGCGAAGAATTCGCACGACGCTATCATCGACCTTGTAGACGATGATGTACCTGCGGTGGACGATCATCTCGCGGGTGCCCGCGACCCGACCCCGCCGACCGAGTGCGGGATGATCGACCAAGCGGGCGGCCTTCTCGGTAAACCGCCTATCCAACGCGATGGCAGCCGCCGGATTGTCGGCTTCGATATCATCGTAGATTGCGTCGCGGTCCTGAAGCGCTTCGAGCGTCCAGACCAACGCCTTCATTTTGCGGCGTCGAGTCGCCGCTGTGTGGCTGCCCGCTTGGCAGCGAACCGCGCTTCGACATCCTCGGCGGAGATGACACGGCCGCTTTGGGCGGAATCGAGCCCGATCTGAACCTGCCGGCGAAACCAAGCCTCATGCTCGGTTTCGTCCCGTTGCTGTTGGACATACGCGTGCATGAAGTCACGCAAGAGCTGAGCGCTGTTGCGATCCCGATCCTGTGCGGCCTGAGAAAACGCGTTCTTCAGGGCTTCATCGACCTGAAAGGTAAACGTCGCCTCGCCCAAAGTCGTCGTCCCTAAGCTCGACGGACCATCCAAGATCGTTGAAGGCTAACACATCGTAGCCGGCGGGAAAACGGCCGGATCCGAATGCCTGTCGTCAGATCCGGTCCGGTTCCTCTGTTCTCAATCCGTCTCCCCGTCCAGCCCCAGCCAGTGCCGGCCGTCGCGGGCTAGAAGCGCGTCGGCCTCCTTGGGGCCGGTGCTCCCCGCGGGATAGAATTTCACATCCGCCTGCGGCCAGCCCTTCAGCAGCGGGTCCACCGCCGCCCAGCCGGCCTCGATATTGTCGGCCCGCTGGAACAGGGTCGCGTCGCCGGTCATGCAATCGTACAGCAGCGTTTCGTAGCCGACATTCGGCGTATCGGCGAAGAAATCCTTGTAGCGGAAGCCGGAGCGCACCCGACCGATTGTCATCTGCGGCCCCGGCACCTTCACGTTGAACTCGGTGCTCACCCCGTGATCCGGGTCGATCAGGATCCGCATCACGGTCGGCCCCAGATCGGCGGTCGGCGTGTCCTCGAACATCTTGAACGGGGCCGGCTTGAACAAAACCGCGATCTCGGTGCGCCGCCCGGTCATGCGCTTGCCGGTGCGGATGTAGAAGGGCACGCCCGCCCAGCGCCAGTTCTCGATGTGGAGCTTCAACGCGATGTAGGTCTCGGTGACCGAATCCTTCGCGACATGCGGCTCGTCCCGGTAGGCGGGCACGTCGCGCCCCTCCGAGGTGCCGGCGGTGTACTGACCGCGCACCGCATCCTCCGGCGGGATCGGCCGCACCGCCTCGGCGAGCTTGGCCTTCTCGGTGCGCACGGCCTCCGCGTCGAAGGAGTTCGGCGGCTCCATGCCCACCATGCAGAGGAGCTGGAACATGTGGTTGGGCACCATGTCGCGCAGCGCACCGGTGGGCTCGTAGAACCCGCCGCGCTCCTCGACGCCGACCGTCTCGGCCGCGGTGATCTGGATGCTGTCGATGTATTCCCGCCGCCAGACCGGCTCCAGCAGACCGTTGGCGAAGCGGAACGCCATGATCGACTGCACGGTCTCCTTACCCAGGAAGTGGTCGATCCGGTAGAACTGGCTCTCGTCACCCTGCTTCAGGATGCGGGCGTTGAGCTCCCGGGCCGAGGCGAGGTCGGAGCCGAACGGCTTCTCGATGACCACGCGGCGGAAGGTGTCGCCCTCTTGGCGGAGCAGGCCGGCTTGGCCCAGCCCGTCCACGATCGTCCCGAAGAAGCGCGCCGCCACCGCGCAGTAGAACACCGCGTTGCCGGTGACCCTCTGCTTCACGGCCTCGAAAGTCTCGGGTTTCTCGAAATCGCCCTTCAGGTAGTGCAGGCGCTCCCGGATGAAGCCCCAGCTCTTGGGATCGATATGGTCGGCGTGGAACTCCGAGGTCGGGTCCTTGCTGAACGCCTCCAGGGTCTTGGTGAGGTTGTCACGCAGGGATTCATCGGTGCCGTCGCTGTGATCGACGCCGAGGATCGAGAACCCGTCCGAGAGAAGCCCCGCGCCCGCGAGGTTGTAGAGCGAGGGCATCAGCAGGCGCTTGGTCAGGTCGCCGCCCGCGCCGAAGATCACCAGCGTGCAGGGCGGCGCCGGCTTGGTGCCGCAGGCGGCGTCGTTCTTGAGGGCTGTCGTCTGCTCGGCCATCCCCGGCTCCCGTCCATCTGCAGTGCAGCAAACCGGCGGGACAACCCGTCCTGGGGAGGGTCCGTTCCGGCCCCGAGGCTTGGGATCCCAAAGGGCGTGCCCTTTGGTGGGGTGTCGGGGTGAAACCCCGACGCACGGCTCGTCCGCCCCCAGGAAGGGGTGAACGAGCCGTGCCGCAGGGCTCTGCCCTGCACCCGCAAAAGGGACTGTCCCTTTTGAAACCCAATACCGTCCGCTGGCCCTACTCGTCCGGGCGGACCGCCTGACCGCCCCGGTCGATCGGCAGGCTCGGTCCCTTCAGCTCGGAATCGCTCGGCAGGGAGCGCACGTCCCAGCCGCCGCCGAGCGCCCGGATCAGCGTCACGGCCGCGGTGAAGCGGCTGAGCCGGACCTGAAGGGCGTTGATCTCGTTGGTCACGAGCAGGCCCTGCGCGGTCACCACGGTGGTGAAGTTCTGCGTGCCGGCCCGGTACTCGTTCAGCGTGATCTCCACCGCCTTGCGCGACAGCTCGACCGCCTTGTCCTGCGCGGCCTGCTGCTGGCCGAGGATGCGCAGGGCCGCCATCTGGTTCTCGACCTCCGCGTAGGCGGCGAGCACCACCTGCCGGTAATTGGCCACCTGGGCGTCGTAGGCGGCCTCGGCCGAGCGCAGGGCCGCCGTGCGGGCACCGCCGTCGAACAGCACCTCGCTCCCCGAGGCCGCCACCGACCAGAACTGGTTGGCGGCCGAGAACAGGCCGTTGCGGGTGAGCCCCGAGACGCCGCCCTGGGCCGAGATCGTCACGGTGGGGAAGAAGGCCGCCACCGCCACGCCGATGCGCTCGCTCTGCGCCTGGACGAGGCGCTCGGCCTGCGCGACGTCCGGACGCCGTTCCAGCAGGTCGCCGGGGATGCCCACCGGCACCTTTGGGGGATTCGGGCCGATGCCGGCCACCGGGATCGACACCTCGGAGGGCGGGCGCCCGATCAGGGTGGCGATGGCGTTCACGTACTGAACCCGGGTCAGCCGCACCGCGATGGCCTGGGCCTCGATGGTCTGGACCTGGGTCTGCGCGGTGATCACGTCGGACCGGGCCGCCACGCCGGCGGCATATTGGTTCTCGGTGATCTGCGCGGTCTTCCTGAAGTTCTCGACATTCTCGTCGAGCACCTTCTGGAGGGAATCGGCGTAGCGGACGGTCAGGTAGTCGGCCGCGACCTCCGCCTGGATGGTCAGGCGGGTCAGCGCGATCGTGGCGGCGTCGGATTGGGCCAGCGCCGCCTCGCTCTCGATGGTGCGGCGGGTGCCCCCGAACAGGTCGAGCTGCCAGCTCGCCTCGCCGACCAAGGCCGCGCTGGTGCGCACGGTCCCGGTGCTGCCGCCGCCGCTGCCCGCGCGCGTGATGCTCGGCGCGCCGATCACCGTCGGGTACAGGGCGGCCTGCGCGGAGGCGACCAGCGCCCGCGCCTGCCGGTAATTCGCCACCGCCTGCCGGAGCGACTGGTTGTCGACATCGACGAGGCGGATCAGCCGGTCGAGAGTCGGATCCCGGAAGACCCGCCACCAGTCGCCGCGCTCGACGGCATCGCTCGGCCGCGCCTCGCGAAACCCCTTCTTGCGCGCGGCGACATAGGCCGGGCTGTCTTCCCGGATGCCGCCCTGCTTGTAGCCGAAAGGCGTCTCCACCGAGGGCCGGGAATAATCCGGTCCGACCACGCAGCCTGCGAGAAGGGGAGCGGTGAGGAGGAGGGCGGCGAAGGTGAAGAGCGCACCTCCCACCCTGAACCTCATCCTGAGGTGCCGGAGCGTAGCGCAGGCCTCGAAGGAGCCTTCCAGCCGGCCGCGCGATCCCTGGAAGTCTCCTTCGAGGCGGCTTCGCCGCACCTCAGGATGAGGGTGTGGGTTGGACCAACCCACGCGGACGGCCGCGGCCGCCGATGTTTCACGTGAAACCTTAACCATCATTCTCCGGCCGGCAGGGCCGCTTCTCCGCCCCGTCCGGCGCGCCTGCGGCGGTCGAGCACCCTGTGCCTGAGTCGGTCAAGGGTGAGATACACGACGGGGGTGGTGTAGAGGGTCAGGATCTGGCTCACGATCAACCCGCCCACGATGGCGATGCCGAGCGGCCGGCGCAGTTCCGCGCCCTCGCCGTTGGCCAGGATCAGGGGCACGGCGCCGAGCATCGCCGCCAGCGTCGTCATCATGATCGGCCGGAAGCGCAGGAGACAGGCCTCCCGGATCGCATCCACGGGATTCGCGCCCCGGGTCCGCTCGGAGTCGATCGCCACGTCGATCATCATGATCGCGTTCTTCTTCACGATGCCGATCAGCAGGAACACCGCGATCAGCGCGATGATGGTGAAGTCGGTCCCCGTCACCAGCAGCGCCAGCACCGCGCCGACGCCGGCCGAGGGGAGGGTGGAGAGGATCGTGAGCGGATGCACGAAGCTCTCGTACAGGATCCCGAGCACCGCGTAGACCGCCAGGATCGCGGCCAGGATCAGGAGCGGCTGGCGCGAGGCCGAGGCCACGTAGTTCTTGGCGGCGCCGGCATATTCGCCGTGGATCGTGGCCGGCAGGTGCAGGTTGGCCATCGCCCGGTCGATCGCGTCGGTCGCGTCCGACAGGCTCTTGCCCGGGGCGAGGTTGAACGAGATCGTGGTCGCCACGAACAGGCCCTGATGGCTGACCTGCGTGGGGGCATTGCCGGGTTCGATCCGCGCGAAGGCCGAGAGCGGGACCATGGTCTCCTTGGCGGCCGAGACCGGGGCGCTCGACGAGGCGCCGCCCTTCGAGGCCGCGATGGCGTTGGCGGAGGCGTTGCGGGCGGAATCCGACGCGATGGCGGCGGCGTTCGAGGCGGTGTCGGCGGTGCTCGCGGAGGCGGCCGCCGCGGCGGCGCCCGTGCTCCCGGTCGCACTCCCCACCGCCCCCGAGCCGGCGGCGCCGGAGGCGGACGCCGCGCTGCCCGGGCTGCTGGTTCCGGTCGCCGCGTTGGTGTTGACGCCGCTCGCTGTCGCCACGGTGCCGGCCACCGCGTTGGTGGTGGCGGAGCCGGCCGCGTTGCCGCCCGAGGTCGAGACGTAGATCTGCTTCAGCGTCTCCGGGGTCTCCAGGTAGCGCGGCGCGATCTCCATCACGACGTGGTACTGGTTCAGCGGGTTGTAGATCGTCGAGACCTGCCGCTGCCCGAAGGCGTCGTAGAGGGTGTTGTCGATCTTGTTCGGGGTGATGCCGTAGCGGAAGGCGGTGTTGCGGTCGATCACCACGCGGCTCTCCAGGCCACCCTCCTGCTGGTCGGAGGTCACGTCCGCGAAGGTCGGGTCCTTCTGCAGGGCCGCCACCAGCTTCGGGGCAGCGGCGAACAGCTCCTCGGGGGTGTCGCCCTGGAGGGTGTACTGGTACTGGGCAAAGCTCTGGCGGCCGCCCATCTGCAGATCCTGGCGGGGGAACACATAGAGCCGGGCGCCCGCCACCTGGGCGAGCTTCGGCCGCAGCCGCGTCATCACCTCCGAGATCGGCGCTCGCTCGTTCAGCGGTTTCAGCCCGACGAACACGTTGGCCGAGTTGGTGCCGCGCCCGCCCGTGAAGCCGACGACGCTCTCCACCGCCGGATCGGCGCCGACGATCGACGTCGCCTGCTTGAGCTTCTGCTCCATGGACTGGAACGAGATGCGCTGGTCGGCCTGGATGCCGCCCATCATCTGGCCGGTATCCTGCTCGGGGAAAAAACCCTTCGGGACGATGATGTAGAGGTAGACGTTGAGACCCACCGTGGCGAGCAGGGTCAGCAGCACGAGGCGCGGATGGGCGAGCGCCACCTCCAGCGTCCGCGCATAGGCGCCGAGCAGCCGGGAGAAGCCGCCCTCCAGCATCCGGATCAGAAGGTTCGGCCGCCGCCCCGATGCCGGTGCCCCGTCCGGACCGTGCCCCTCGGCGCGCAGCAGCCGGGCGCACATCATCGGCGTGGTGGTGAGCGACAGCACCAGCGAGATCAGGATCGACAGCGACAGGGTGACGGAAAATTCCTGGAAGATGCGGCCGACGAGGCCGCCCATCAGCAGGATCGGCAGGAACACCGCGATGAGCGACAGGCTCATCGAGATCACCGTGAACCCGACCTCCCGGGCGCCGATCAGCGCCGCCTGGAGCCGGGGCTTGCCCGCCTCGATGTGCCGCTGGACGTTCTCCAGCACCACGATGGCGTCGTCGACCACGAAGCCGGTGCCGATGATCAGCGCGGTGAGCGACAGGATGTTGAGCGAGTAGCCGAGCAGGTACATCGCCGAGAAGGTGCCGATGATCGAGATCGGCACGGCCACCGCCGGGACCAGGGTGGCCCGCCAGGAGCGCAGGAAGGCGAAGACCACCAGGATCACGAGCCCGACCGCCACCAGCAGCGTCTCCTCGGTGGCCGAGAGCGAGGCGCGGATCGTGGCGCTGCGGTCGCCGGTGAGCTTGATGTCGATGCCGCCGGGGAGCGCCGCGGTGATCTGCGGCAGGGCCTCCTTCACGGCCCGGATGGTCTCGACCACGTTGGCGCCGGGCTGCTTGTAGACGAACAGCAGCACGCCGGCCTTGCCGTTGACGATGCCGAGGTTGCGCTTGTCCTCGACCCCGTCGAGCACCTGCCCGACATCGGTGAGCTTCACCGCGGCGCCGTTGCGGTAGGCCACGATGATGTCGCGGTAATCGGCGGCCTTGCGGCCCTGGTCGTTGGCGTAGAGCTGGTAGCGGCGATTGCCGGCGTCGATCTCGCCCTTGGGCGAATTGGCGTTGGCCGAGGCGAGCGCGGCGCGGATGCCTTCGAGGCCGATGCCGTAATTGAACAGGGCCGTGGGATCGAGCTCGACCCGCACGGCCGGCAGGGACGAGCCGCCGATATCGACATTGCCGACGCCCGGCAGCTGCGAGAGCTTCTGCTGCACCACGGTGGCGGCGGAATCGTAGACCTGGCCGCGGGTCAGGGTCTCCGAGGTCATGCCGAGGATGATGATCGGCGTGTCGGCGGGGTTGAACTTCCGGTAGGTCGGGTTCTGGCGGAGCGCCGTCGGCAGGTCGGCACGCGCCGCGTTGATGGCGGCCTGGACGTCGCGGGCGGCCCCGTCGATGTCGCGGTTGAGGCCGAACAGCAGCACGATCCGGGTCGAGCCCAGCGTGTTGGTGGACGTCATCTCGTTGACGTCCGCGATGGCGCCGAGCCTGCGCTCCAGAGGGGCCGCCACCGTGGTGGCCATGGTGTCGGGCGAGGCCCCGGCCATCTGGGCCTGGACGAGGATCACGGGGAAGTCGATCTGCGGCAGCGGCGCCACCGGCAGCTTCAGGAAGGCGAACAGGCCGGCGAGCAGCACGCCGATGGTGAGCAGCGTGGTCGCCACCGGCCGCCGGATGAACGGCTCGGAGATGTTCACGGGTGGGGGCCCCCGTGGGTTGGCGCAACCTGATCGGAAGAGGAACGATCGGCCCCGCGCATCTCCCTCCCCCGCAGAGGGGGGAGGGGGGAGCTTTGACTTGTCTTTGTCGCGACGGCTTCAGCAAGTCTATCGAGCACCAAGTCCAGATTGCTCAGCACAAGCTCGTTCGGGAAGCGCAGGACCGTGAAGCCCTGGCTCGTCAGCCAAGCGTCGCGCTGCCGCCGCGCCTCGGTCTCGTGCGGCTCCCCGTCCAGCTCGACGATCAGACGTGCGGAGGCACAGAGGAAATCCGCGATGTATGGTGGGATCGGCACCTGCCGCCGGAACTTAAGACCATGGAAGCGGCCGCCGCGCACCTGCTGCCAGAAAGCATCCTCGGCCCGCGTATAGGATTGCCGCTGCTCCCGGGCGAAGCTGCGCAGGCGCGCATCGGGCTTGCCATGACGCCGGTCGTTCCGAGGTGGCCCCGGGTCGGAGCCGCCACGCGCCCTCCCTCCCCCCTCTGCGGGGGAGGGTGGCCCCCGAAGGGGGTCGGGTCGGGACGAAGTCCCGCAAGGGGGGAGCGACGCATCCGGAAAGGTCGCGACGGGCCTCAGCTCCTGAACCGTCGCGCTGCCCCTCTCCCGACCCCTGCTGACGCAGGGGCCACCCTCCCCCACAGAGGGGGGAGGGGGTGAGGCGGCATCGTCCCGCTTCATCACGGCAACACCTCGCCGCCTTCAATCTCCGGGCGCCGCCCGGCAATCCGCCGCTCCAGCCGGTCGAACGCCAGATAAATCACCGGCGTCGTGAACAGCGTCAGCACCTGACTGACGATCAGACCGCCCGCGATGCAGATGCCGAGCGGCTGGCGCAGCTCCGAGCCCACGCCGGTGCCGAGGATCAGCGGCACCGCCGCGAACAAAGCCGCGAGCGTCGTCATCAGGATCGGCCGGAAGCGCAGCAGGCAGGCCTGGAAGATCGCCTCCCGGGGCTCCAGCCCGTCCTCGCGCTCCGCCTGGAGCGCGAAGTCGATCATCATGATCGCGTTCTTCTTCACGATGCCGATCAAGAGCACGATGCCGATCACCGCGATGATGTCGAGCGACAGGCCGAACAGCATCAGGCCGAGCAGCGCCCCGATCCCCGCCGAGGGCAGGGTCGAGAGGATCGTGATCGGGTGGATGAAGCTTTCGTAGAGGACGCCCAGCACGATGTAGACGGTCACGATCGCCGCCAGAACGAGGAACAGCTCGTTGCCGAGCGCCGACTGGAAGGCGAAGACCGAGCCCTGCGGCACCACCCGGAACGAGGGCGGCAGCCCGATCGCGGCCTTGGCCTGATCGATCGCCTCCACTGCCTGCCCCAGCGCCGCGCCGGGCGCGAGGTTGAACGACACGGTGGTGGCCGGGAACTGGCCGAGATGCGAGATCAGCAAAGGCGCCCGCCGCTCGCTGATCCGCGCCACGGCCGAGAGCGGCACCTGCCCGTTGGCCGCCGTCGAGGAGGGCAGGTAGATCGAATCGAGGCTGCGGAGCGTCGTGTGCAGCTTCGGGTCCGCCTCCAGGATCACCCGGTACTGGTTGGACTGCGTGAAGATCGTCGAGATGATCCGCTGCCCGAAGGCGTCGTAGAGAGCGTTGTCGATGGTGGCCGGGGTGATGCCGTAGCGGCCGGCGGTCGGCCGGTCGATCGTCACGTAGGCGGCGAGCCCCTGGCCCTGGTGGTCGCTCGCCACGTCCGTGACCACCGGCGATTGCGCCAGCGCCTCGGTGAAGCGCGGCACCCAGGTCTCGAAATCGTCGATGTTCGGGCTCTCCAGGATCACCTGGTACTGGGTCGCCGAGACCGCGGTGTCGATGGTCAGGTCCTGGACCGGCTGCATGTAGAGCCGCAGGCCGGGCTCGTTCGCGGCCGCCGCCGAGATCCGCCGGATGATCGCGCTGGCCGAGGCCGTGCGCGCCTCCCGGGGCTTCAGGTTGATCAGCATCCGGCCGGAATTGAGCGTGACGTTCTGGCCATCGACCCCGATGAACGACGACAGGCTCGCCACGTCCGGGTCCTTGAGGACGATCTCGGCCATCCGCTGCTGGCGCTCGGCCATGGCGGCGTAGGAGACCGACTGATCGGCCTGCGTGATGCCCTGGATCACGCCCGTGTCCTGCACGGGGAAGAAGCCCTTCGGGATCACCACGAACAGGTAGGCGGTGAGCGCGAGCGTGCCCAACGCCACCAGCAGCGTCAGGCCCTGGTGGTTCAGCACCACCCGCAGGGCCCGGCCGTAGGCTTCGATCGTGCCGTCGATGGCGCGGCGGCCGAGGCGGGAAATCGCGCCCTCCCGGCGGTGGCGGGGCTCGGCCTCGGGCACGTGCTTCAGGAGCCGGGCGCACAGCATCGGCACCAGGGTCAGCGAGACCACCGCCGAGATCACGATCGTGGCCGCCAGCGTGATGGCGAATTCGTGGAACAGCCGCCCGACCACGTCGCCCATGAACAGCAGCGGGATCAGCACGGCGATCAGCGAGACGGTGAGCGAGATGATGGTGAAGCCGATCTCGCGTGAGCCCTTCAGCGCCGCCTCCAGGGGCGAATCGCCGGCCTCGACGTGCCGGGCGATGTTCTCGATCACCACGATGGCGTCGTCCACCACGAAGCCGGTGGCGATGGTGAGCGCCATCAGCGACAGGTTGTCGAGGGAGAAGCCGTAGAGATCCATCACCGACAGGGCGCCGACCAGCGACAGCGGCACCGACAGGCTCGGGATCAGGGTCGCCGACAGGCTGCGCAGGAACAGGAAGATCACCAGCACGACGAGGGCGATGGCGAGGCCGAGTTCGAACTGCACGTCCTCCACGGAGGCGCGGATCGTGGTGGTCCGGTCGGTGAGCGGCGCCACCGCCACGGCGGCCGGCAGGCTCGCCTGGAGCTGCGGCAGCAGCGCCTTGATCTTGTCGACGGTGGCGATGACGTTGGCGCCGGGCTGGCGCTGGATGTTGAGGATCACCGCCGGGGTCGCGTCGGCCCAGGCGCCGAGCTTGGTGTTCTCCGGCCCCTCGACCACGTCGGCGACCTCGGAGAGCATGACCGGGGCGCCGTTGCGGTAGGCGATGATCGCCGAATCGTAGGCCTTCGGGTCGCGGATCTGGTCGTTGGCGTTGATCGCGTAGGACTGCTTCGGCCCGTCGATCGTGCCCTTCGGCGTGTTGACGTTGAGGTTGGTGATGGTGGTGCGCAGGTCGTCGATGTTGAGCCCGTAGGCGGCGAGCGCCCGCGCGTTGAACCGCACCCGCACGGAGGGCCGCTGGCCGCCCGAGATGCTCACGAGGCCGACGCCCGCCACCTGGCTGATTCTTTGGGCGAGGCGCGATTCTGCGAGGTCGCGCACCTGCGTCAGCGGCAGCGTCTTGGAGGTCAGCGCCAGCGTCAGGACCGGGGCGTCGGCCGGGTTGACCTTGGCGTAGATCGGCGGCGCCGGCAGGTCGGAGGGCAGCAGGTTGCCGGCGGCGTTGATCGCCGCCTGGACCTGCTGCTCGGCGATGTCGAGGGACAGGTCCAGGCTGAACTGCAGGGTGATGACCGAGGCGCCCGCCGAGGATTGCGAGGTCATCTGGTTGAGGTTGGCGAGCTGGCCGAACTGCCGCTCGAGCGGCGCCGTCACCGAGGAGGTCATCACCTCGGGGCTGGCGCCGGGATAGAAGGTCTGGATCTGGATCGTCGGGTAATCGACCGCCGGCAGCGCCGAGACCGGCAGGTTCAGGTACGACACGCCGCCGACGATCAGGATCGCCAGCATCAAGAGCGTCGTGGCCACCGGGCGGAGGATGAAGAGGCGGGACGGGTTCATCGGCGCGCCGCCTTTTTCCCCTGTCTCCGCGGGCGGGGAGAGGCCCGCAGGCACCTTGTCGTGCCTGCGGGAAGCGGAGGCGAAGCCGAAACGGCGGTGAGGGGGTGCCGCAGGATGAGGCTTCTACGGCCAAGCCCCCTCACCTTCGGCTGCCGCCTCGCTCCGGCGACGACGAGGTCGCCGGAGCCCTCTCCCCGCGCGCGGGGAGAGGGGAGGAAGCCGCACACGCGCGCTGCCAACCGCCTCACTGCGCCTGACGGCGCCGGTGCCGACGGCCGCCCTCCGTTGTCCCTTGCGAGTCCGCCGCCCCGTCGGCCTTCACCTCCCCCTTGCCGTCCGGCTTCGCCTCCGCGGCCTTGCCCGCATCGGCCTGCGCGCCCTCGGTGATGCGCACCGGCGCGCCGTCCTTCAGCCGGTCGGTGCCGTCCGTGACGACGCGGTCGCCCAGGTTCAGGCCGGAGACCACCACCGTGTGGGTCCCGTCGGTCTCGCCGGTCTTGATCGGCCGGACCGTGACCTTGCTGTCCCCGTCCATCAGGTAGACGTAGGTGCCGGGCGTGCCCTGGAGCAGGGCCGCGTTCGGCACCAGCGTGGCATTCCGCACCGTGTCGACCGTCAGCTTGGCGTTGACGAACTGGTTCGGAAACAGCTCCTCGTCGGCGTTGTCGAACAGGGCGCGCAGTTTCACCGTACCGGTGGTCGTGTCGATCTGGTTGTCGACCGTGTCGAGCCGGCCGGTGGCGATCTCGTGGGCGTCGCCGCGGTCGTAGGCCCGCACGATGAGCTTCGCGCCCGCCCGCACCTGCCGCATCACCCGCGCGACGTCGTCCTCCGGCAGGGTGAACACCACCGAGATCGGATGGAGCTGGGTCACCACCACGATCGCCGTCGAGGCGGCCGAGATGTAGTTGCCCTGATCGACCTGCCGCAGGCCGACCCGCCCGTCCACCGGCGACGTGATGTGCGTATAGGCGATGTTGAGCTTCTGCTGGTCGACCAGCGCCTGGTCGGCCGCGACCGTGCCCTCGTTCTGCTTCACCAGGGCGGCCTGCGTGTCGACATTCTGCCTGGAGATCGAATCCTGCCGGTTCAACGTCTGGTAGCGCTGGAGGTCGAGCTTCGAGTTCTGCAAGAGCGCCTGATCGCGGGCGAGCTGGCCCTGGTACTGGGCAAGCAGGGCCTCGTAGGGCCGCGAATCGATTCGGGCGAGTTCGTCGCCCGCCTTGACCATCTGGCCTTCCCGGAACTGGACCTGCATGAGGTAGCCGCTGATCTGCGACTTCACCGTCACGGTGGCGAGGGGCGTCACGGTGCCGAGGCCCTGGAGCACCACCGGCATGTCGCCGGTCGTGACCGACGCGATGCCGACCGCCTGCGGCATGTCGGCCCCGCCGTGCCGGCCACCGCGGCCGCCGGCATGCTGCCCGGTCGCGGGCGCGGCCCCCTTGTCGGTTCGCGCCTCGTACCAGCGATGGCCGATCGCCCCGGCGCCGGCCAGCAGCACCAGGATCACGAGCCAGCGGATCGGCCGGAACCGCCGCCGGACATCGCGCACGGGCGCCTCGCCGGGCTGGTAGGCGCGGGCCGTGTCGGTCCGGATCGGTGAACTCTCGTTCATGACTGACTCATGTCTGGCTGGAGCCGAGACCGCCGCTCCGATGGACGGCCCCGTTCCCGCGTGTCCAAACCCCTGTGCCTGCCCCCGCGACGCCGGTCGCCGAGACTTGGTCTGAGACCATTGCCGTCTCATGTCGGACCGGGGCGGAAACGACTCCCGGCGTCGAGCCTAAGCCCATAACGGTATCTGGGGCCTGTACGGCTCATGACCGCGGCGACATCTTCGCCGCCCGGGCAGCCTGGATCGGTGCCTGCCCAATGCGCCGTCACTAGGGCGGCGAGGTTTCAGTCGTGTTGCTGGTGGTCCGCCCCGCCCGGTCCCCTGTCGGATCCGGGCCTTGCCCCGGGTTCCGGCGCCGCATAGGCGCGCAGCACCGTCCGGAAACCGGCATCGACGGGAATCACCGGCAGGGTGCGGCGGAGGAGGAGGCCGCCTGCGGCGCATACAAGAGCGAGGATCAGGCAGCGGGTGGCCGTTCGCATCGTCGATTCTGGAACAGCCGCTGACACCGGAGGCGGGACGACCCGGCCATCGGCCCGCCGGTGCGATCAGGCCGAGCCGTTCTGGCCGAAAACCTAGCCCCGAAACGTCGAAAGGACCACCGACCCGCAAGTCGATGGTCCTTCGAGAGGACCGGAGCGGCACCCTGCAGAGGGGGCGAGGGGGCGAAGCCCCGTCGACAGGAGCGCCGTTCCGGCCGTGAGGGAAACCTACGATACGAGTGATGAAAGTCAACATTCGTCAGCCGTCCGTTTTCGGCGACGCGATACGTCTGTGCGACGGCGCACATTCCTCATCCCGTCGCACCCATGCTACAGGCCGGCCATGCTGAGCCCGTCCTGGCCCGATCCCCTGTTCCGCCGCTCATGAATCCGGTCTTCGCGACGCTGCCCACGACGGTGTTCGAGACCATGTCGCGGCTCGCCCGGACCCACGGCGCGATCAATCTCGGCCAGGGTTTTCCCGACGATCCGGGGCCGGCCGACATCCGCCGGCACGGCGCCCGCGCCCTGGTGGAGGGCTGGAACCAGTATCCGCCGATGATGGGCGTGCCGGCCCTGCGTGAGGCGGTGGCGGCGCATTACGCGGCGCATCAGGGGCTCGCCCTCGATCCCGAGACGGAGGTGATGGTGACCTCCGGCGCCACGGAGGCCCTGGCCGGCGCGCTGCTGGCCCTGATCGAGCCCGGCGACGAGGTCGTGCTGTTCGCACCCCTCTACGACGCCTACCTGCCGCTGGTCCGGCGCGCCGGGGGCGTGCCGCGGGTCGTGACCCTGACGCCGCCGGCCTTCCGCCTGAACGAGGCCGCCCTGGCGGAGGCCTTCAGCGACCGCACCAAGGTCGTGGTGCTGAACAACCCGCTCAACCCCGGCGCCACCCTGTCCGGGCCGGACGACCTCGCGCTGCTCGCCCGCTTCTGCTGCCGCTTCGACGTGACCGCGCTCTGCGACGAGGTCTGGGAGCACGTGGTCTTCGACGGCGCACGCCACGTCCCGCTCATGGCGCTGCCCGGGATGCGCGCGCGGACGGTGAAGATCGGCTCGGCGGGCAAGATCTTCTCGCTCACCGGCTGGAAGGTCGGCTTCGTGATGGCCGATGCCCGGCTGATGCAGGGGCTCGCCAAGGCGCACCAGTTCCTCACCTTCACGACGCCGCCGAACCTTCAGGAGGCGGTGGCCTACGGCCTCGCCAAGCCCCCGGGCTGGTTCAACGCCATGCGGGCCGGCTACGCACGGTCCCGGGACCGGCTCGCCGGCGGCCTGCGGGCACTGGGCTTCGACGTGCTGCCGAGCCGAGCGACGTGGTTCCTCAACATCGATATCGCGGACTTGGCTCTGAGAGATCCGGGCCTGGGCGATGACGTGGCGTTCTGCGAGGCGCTCGTCACCCGCCACGGCGTGGCGGCGATCCCGGTGAGCGCCTTCTACCCGGACGCCTCCGTGCGGACGCTCGTGCGCCTGTGCTTCGCCAAGGACGACGCCACCCTGGACGCCGCCCTCGACCGGATGAGCGGGCTCGGCCCGAGGCACCCATGAGGCGCGCGAGCCCGTTCCTTGCGGGGATCCGTTGGCGGGGCCACATCGTTGACAGCGATGGCATCCCCACGGACCGCAACCATGGATTTCACCCAGGCCCACCCGGCCGGGCGCTTCGCCCGGGCCGAAACCGTCTCCGGCGGCCGGCCGGCCTTCCTGTCGGCGGATCTCGGCCGCGAGGCGAGCCTCGCCCGGCTGGAAACGCTGGCCCACCTGATGGACACGGCCTTCATCATCCCGGGCATCAACCGGCGGGTCGGGTTCGACGCGCTGATCGGCCTCGTTCCGGTGATCGGCGACGTGGCCGGCATGGTGATCTCGTCCTTCATCGTCTACGAGGCCCGGCGCCTCGGGGCGCCGCGCTGGCTGCTCGCCCGGATGGGGCTCAACGTGGCCTTCGACGGGCTGATCGGCGCAGTGCCGGTGGCGGGCGACCTGTTCGACGCCGCCTTCAAGGCCAACCGTCGCAACGTCCGCCTGCTGCGCCGCTGGATGGAACGCAGCGGCGGCCTGCGCCCGACCGAGATCGAGGGCACCGCGACCCGGCTCGACGGCTGAGTACTTGCGGACGGGCGCATTTGGGCCTCCTCCCTCCCCCCTGTGCGGGGGCGGGTACCCTGCGCAGCAGGGGGGGAGAGGGGCTGCGCGACGGTTCAGGCCATGAAGCCGGTCGCGACCCTTCCGAAAACGTCGCTCCCCTCTCCCGACCCGGCCTGACGGCCGGGCCACCCTCCTCCGCAGAGGGGGGAGGGAACGCGCGCTCGGCAACGTTCGGGAGCCTCCAACCATGAACGAAGTCGCCCGCCCCGGCGAGGGCACAGCCGTGCCCGCCCCGATGCCCGGCGCCCAGCCGATCGTCCTGCGGCCGGACGAGGGCACGCCCCCGCCGCCCGCTCCGGCGAGCCGGCGCGGCCTGTCGCCGATCAACCGGCGGCGGCTGGACAATTTCCGCCGCAACCGCCTCGGTTACGTGTCGTTCCTGGTCTTCACGGTCCTGTTCGTCGCCAGCCTGTTCGCCGAGTTCATCGCCAACGACCGTCCGATCCTCCTCTCCTACAAGGGCGAGTGGCTGGTGCCGGTGCTGGTCGACTATCCGGAGGAGAAATTCGGCGGCTTCCTCGCGCAGACCGATTACCGCTCGCCCGAGATCCGCAAGGAGATCGCCGAGAACGGCTGGGCGCTCTGGCCGCCGATCCGGTTCTCCTACGACACGATCAACGAGGATCTGCCGACGCCCTCGCCCTCGCCGCCGACCTGGATGCTGACGGACGCCCAGTGCAAGCCGGTCGCGGAAAAACTCGGCGGCTCGACCTGCGCCGACATCCCCTGGCACTGGCTCGGCACCGACAACACCACCCGCGACGTGCTGGCCCGGGTGATCTACGGCTTCCGCATCTCGGTGCTGTTCGGCCTGATCCTGGCGGCGGTGTCCTCTGCCATCGGCGTGGTGGCGGGCGCCGTGCAGGGCTATTTCGGCGGCTGGGTCGATCTCGCCTTCCAGCGTTTCATCGAGGTCTGGGGCGGGATCCCGACCCTCTACCTGATCATCATCATCTCGGCCTTCATCGCCCCGGGCTTCTTCGTGCTGCTCGGCATCATGCTGCTGTTCTCCTGGGTGGCGCTGGTGAGCGTCGTGCGGGCCGAGTTCCTGCGCGCCCGGAACTTCGAATATGTCCGCGCCGCCCGGGCGCTGGGCCTGTCGAATATCCGGATCATGGCGGTTCATCTCCTGCCGAACGCCATGGTGGCGACGCTGACCTTCCTGCCGTTCATCTTGAACGGTTCGATCACGACACTGACCTCGCTCGACTTCCTCGGCTTCGGCCTGCCGCCGGGTTCGCCCTCGCTGGGCGAGCTCCTCGCCCAGGGCAAGGACAACCTCACGGCACCGTGGCTCGGGCTTACGGGCTTCCTGGTGATCGCCGTGATGCTGAGCCTGCTCGTCTTCGCCGGCGAGGCCGTCCGCGACGCGTTCGACCCGCGCAAGACCTTCGCCTGACCCGCGCCTGACGGTAACCTGAGGTTATCGACGGGCGAATCGGTCGGTGCCCGGCGGCGCCCGATGTCGCAGCCGCGCGGATTCCTCACGAAATCTTGCGCGACACCTGCGGATGTTTTGGGCAGACCGGTAAATCCCAGCGCAGGATCGTCTGAGACAGAGGCGGTTTCCGAGGGTAAAGGTCTCTCCCGTCAATGAAAACTTGCTTTCACGATCCGCGCAGCATTCGCCTGCCGGGCCTCGATAAAGCGGCCGGGAAATGCCGTTCAAATGTCGCCAATGCAACTGTACCCTGTAGGGATGGACGGGTGATGCATACTTAGACTTTTGGTCAGACACCGAACCCTATCGGGATGACCTTGCTTTTTCCGGAGGGTGTCTTAACTCGCGAAAAGAGGGAACCGAACCAGGTTTTCACAGCAAGGAAAGAGAGAATGTCTGACGCTACGCCGACATCCCAACTGGATTACATCGAACGGACCGTGGACGTCGTGGCGGCGTACGTTTCGAACAACTCGCTGCCCTCGGCCGAATTGCCCAGCCTGATCGCGAGCATTCACAGCGCGCTGAATTCGATCGCATCCGGTCCGGCCGCCCCGGTCGCCGACACTGTCGAACGGCCGACCCCGGCCCAGATCCGCAGGTCGATCCGGCCCGACGGGCTGATCAGCTTCATCGACGGCAAGTCGTACAAGACCCTGAAGCGCCACCTCACCAAGCACGGCCTGGACCCGCAGAGCTACCGCGAGCGCTTCGGGCTGCCGGCCGATTACCCGACCACGTCGGCCAATTACTCGGCGCAGCGCTCGGCCCTGGCCAAGAGCCTTGGCCTCGGTCAGCCCGGCCGCGGCCAGCAGGCCGATCAGGACAACGAAGCCGCGGACGATACGGCCGCCTCGCAGGGGCGGCGCCGGGGTGCGGCCGCCGGAGGCCGCGGGCGTGGCGGCAGCCGCAAGGTCGAGGCCGCCTGACGCGGCCGTACAGGGCCTGCTTGACGGACGCGCGGTGTTCCGCATCGCGCCGCAAGGCATGGTTTCGAAAGGGCGAGACCCAGCCCTTTTAAGGTGTTTGGGCTAGCTGCGAAACTCGCAAGTCGTGGCTCTAACATCCTGAAAGAGCACCGCCTTTTCCCCTCCCCCTTGTGGGGAGGGGCCAGGGGTGGGGGTGGTGCAGGATGAGGCGCAGCGGTGCCGTCTGCACCACCCCCACCTCCAACTCCTCCCCACAAGGGGGAGGAGAGTGCGCTTGGCCCCTGTCTCGTTGCTGCCGCAAACACCTTAAAAGGGCTGGGGCGAGACCTTTCGCGGGTCCAGGGCGGAGTCCTGGTGTCGGGCGAAGCCCGAGTCTCGGGGGCTCCGCCCCCGAACCCCGCCGAAGGGCGGAGCCCTTTGAAAACCCGGCTCAGGCCGCGAGCCGGCCCTCGAGCGGGAAGACCTTGGCGGGGTTCAGCATCCAGTCCGGATCGAACACCGCCTTGACCCGCATCTGCTGCTCGAGATCGACCGGATCGTACTGGAAGCGCATCAGCTCGCGCTTCTCGATGCCGACCCCGTGCTCGCCGGTGAGGCAACCGCCGACCTCGACGCAGAGCTTCAGGATCTCGTCGCCCGCTTCCTCGGCCTTCTGCAATTCGCCGGGCCGGTTGATGTCGAACAGGATCAGCGGGTGCAGGTTGCCGTCGCCGGCGTGGAACACGTTGGCGACGCGCAGGCCCTTCCCGGCGCAGATCGCGCCGATCCGCTCCAGCACCGGGCCGAGCTGGCCGGTGGGGATCGTGCCGTCCATGCAGATGTAGTCGGAGATCCGGCCCGTCGCGCCGAAGGCCGACTTGCGGCCCTTCCAGATCGCGGCCGATTCCGCCTCCGAGCGGGAGACCCGCACGCTGGTCGGGCGGAAATCCTGGGCGATCGTCTCGATCCGCGCCAGCATCGCGTCGCACTCGGCATCCGAGCCCTCGACCTCGATGATCAGCATCGCCTCGGCGTCGCGGGGATAGCCGGCCTGGGCGAAATCCTCGGTGATCAGGATCGCCTCGCGGTCCATGTACTCGATCGCCACCGGGATGATGCCGGCCGCGATGATCGCGGCGACGCAAGCGCCCGCATCCTCGACCTTCGAGAAGCCGACCAGCACCGGCCGCGCCCCTTCGGCGGCGCGCAGGATCCGCACGGTCGCCTCGGTGACGATGCCGAGCTGTCCCTCCGAGCCGCAGACGAGGCCGAGCAGGTCGTAGCCGCCGCTGTCGAGGTGCTGGCCGCCGATCTCGACCACGGTGCCGTCGTTGAGCACCAAGGTGACGCCGAGCAGGTTGTTGGTGGTCACGCCGTATTTCAGGCAATGCGCGCCGCCGGAATTCATCGCGATGTTGCCCGCGATCGTGCAGGCGAGCTGGCTCGACGGGTCGGGGGCGTAGAAGAAGCCCTCGTGGCTGACCGCCCCCGAGATCGCGAGGTTGGTGATGCCGCTCTGCACCCGGGCGGTGCGGTTGGCGAAGTCCATGTCGAGGACCTTGGTCATCTTGCCGACGCCCAGGATGATCGCGTCGGGCTGTGCGATGGCGCCGCCCGCGAGCGAGGTGCCGGCGCCGCGGGGCACGACCCGCACGCCGTTCGCATGGCAATAGGCCATCACGGCCGCGACCTCCGCGGTGGTGGAGGGCAGCACCACGGCGAGCGGCATCTGCCGGTAGGCGGTGAGCCCGTCGGTCTCGAAGGCCCGGCGCTCGTCCTCGCTCACCACCAGCGCCTCCGGCGCCACCAGGGGCGCGAGGCCGGCCAGGATCGCCTCGCGCCGGGCGAGGATGGCGGGATCGGGTTCGGGGAAGCGGATCGACATGGGGCGCGTGCCCTCGTTCTGGGGTGGTTTGGCGCCAGCATGGACCCGTGCGGACGCCGCTTCAACCGGCGTGCGGCCGAACGATCTGCGGCCCTGTGTCGTCCGTGCGTCACATTTCAACCACGACGGCTGCCTAGCGTCGCCGCAGACGCTTCGCATCGCCGGCCCGGCGCCGGGTTCAGAACGGAACCGATGAACGCTCCCGCCTCCAGCGCCCTGCGCGACGATCGCCGCAACGACCTCTACGACGCGCCGGCGCCGCATCTGGCCACCACCCGGGATCTCGGGATCCGCAGCCTTCAGCTCGGCATCGCGGCCCTTCAGGAGGCGAGCGCGGCGTTCCAGGGGCGGCTCGGCGCAGCCTTCGAGGAGGCGGTGCAGACGATCCTGCAGAGCAAGGGCCGGGTGATCGTCAGCGGCATCGGCAAGAGCGGCCATGTCGGGCGCAAGATCGCCGCGACGCTCGCCTCCACCGGCACCCATGCGTTCTTCGTCCACCCGACCGAGGCCAGCCACGGCGATCTCGGCATGATCGCCCGGGACGACGTGATCGTCGCCCTGTCGTGGTCCGGCGAGACGGCGGAACTCTCCGATCTCGTGGGCTTCAGCCGGCGGTTCTCGATTCCCCTCGTCGCCATCACCCGCAACGGCGAGAGCACGCTCGGCCGCGCCGCCGACGTGCTGCTGGAACTGCCCCGTGTGCGGGAATCCTGCCCGCACGACCTCGCGCCGACCTCCTCCAGCCTGATCCAGCTGGCCTTGGGCGATGCCCTGGCGGTGGCGCTGGTCGAGCGGCGCGGCTTCACCTCGGCGCGGTTCCACACGCTCCATCCCGGCGGGACGCTGGCGGCCCGGCTCAAGACCGTGCAGCAGGTGATGCACGGGCCGCAGGACATGCCGCTCGTGCACGAGACCGCGCTGATGTCCGAGGTGCTGATCGAGATCGCGGCCCGGCGCTACGGCTGCGTCGGCGTCACCGACGGGGCCGGGCGGCTCGTCGGCATCGTCACGGACGGCGACCTGCGCCGCCACATGGGCCCGGCGCTCCTCGACACGCCGGTCTCGGCGGTGATGACCCGCGATCCCGTCACCGTGGAGCCGCACAAGCTCGCCCAGGCCGCCCTGGAGCTGATGAACCGGCGGCTGATCACCGCGGTCTTCGCGGTCACGGACGGGCGACCGGTGGGGATCGTCCACGTCCACGATCTGCTGCGCGCCGGCATCGCCTGATCGGCCGGGATCCGATCGAGGGCTTCTGTCGGGATCGCTTCATGCCAAACTCTTGGTATGTCGCTGCGCATCGTTAACCGTCCGCTCCCCGGCTGGGGCATGACCTACGGGCCGCCGGGCGATGGTCCGTTCCCCACCGTGATGGTGCTGCACGGTTCCGAAGGCGCTTGGTCCGGCTACAGCTACCTCACCGCCGCGATCCTGGCCGCCCACGGTTTCTTGGCCTTTCCGCTCGGCTATTCACGGGGCGGGAACCTCTGGAATGCCGGCGCGATCGTCGAGGTGCCTCTGGATCGCACGGTCGAGGCGCTCGGCGTCCTGCGGGCCCTGCCGATCGCCGGACAAGTCGGCCTCTACGGTGTCTCCCGTGGCGCCGAGCACGCCCTGCTGGTCACGTCACTGATGGCGCGGGACGACATGTCCGGTCTGCCCGACGCCGTGGCGGTTCACGCCGCCCCGGATGTCATCTGCGGCGCCTTCGTGGGCGCGGAATGGCGTGATGCGGGCGATCCGGGCTGGCAAGCCTGGGATCCGGCCCGAAGGGCCTGGACGTGGCGCGGCACGTCGGTCGGGTTGCTCCCCACCACGCCAATCGAGATCGAGCGCTACCGCGGTCCCTTGTACCTGAGCCATGGTTTGCGGGACGAGATATGGTCGGCCGCAATGACGATGCGTCTCCGGGACCGGCTGCACCGGCATGGGCTCGATCCCGAAGTCCATCTTCTCGCGGATCAGGGGCACATGCCCGAGGGAGAGGATGAGAACGCTCACTACCGCCGGCTGATCGCGTTCCTGCACCGGGCCTTGGTCGTCTGAGACGGCTCCGATCTCAGAAGGTCGCGATCGTCTGCCGGCACCAAGCGCAGCCCGAGCGGCCAGGGCAGAGCCTGCACTCGGGGCACGCCCTAAAGCCGCGCCAGCAGCTCCGCCTTCTTGTCGGAAAATTCCCGGTCGGTGAGCACGCCCCGGGCGTGCAGATCGGCCAGCCGTTCGATGGTCGCGAGCACGTCGACGGGCGGCGCATTCTCCGGCGCGGGCGTCGGTGTCGGAGCCTGTGCCGGATCGGCCTGCCGCGGGGCGGCGGCCTCCGCCTCGATACGGCGCAGCCGCGCGAGATCGACGGCTCCCGCCGGCCCGGTGAAGCCCAGGCTGCCGTTCGATTGCGAGACCCCGGTGATGCGGTGCTCGGCCGTGTCGTAGAGCGCCACGCCCGACCCCGACTCGACCGCGAGCCGCCGGCTCTCCGGGAAATAGGCGTAGCGCATCCCGTTCTGCGAGCCGGTGCTCGCCGGCGATCCGAGATCCGCCGGCCACCATTCGCCGCCGCCGCGCCGCTCCGCGGGGGCCGTCTCCGAGAAGCCGCTCACCGGCAGCGTGGCGGCGAGTTCGGTGCAGAGGGCGTCGACCCGCGCCTTCAGCGCATTGTCGAACATCCGGCCGATCATCACCATGCCGCCCGAGAACCACTGGCCCATCCCGCCGAGGTCGGGATGGTCGAACTGCGCCATGGTGCCGTGGCCGCACTCCAGCGCCCGTACGAGGTGGCGCACCGCGTCGAGGCTGACCCCGTGCCGATCCGCGACGCTCTGCAGGCCCGAGGCATGGTCGAACCGTCCGTCGTCGAGGAACGCGGCGGCCGTGGCGCCGCTATCGGACGAACCCATGAGCCAGCTCCTGAATGGTGCAGGGCGGATGGGATGGACCCGGGCCCGCGACGGTTTTGCGATGCGGACACAATCCGCAGGCGAAGCCGCCGGTTCCGGTTCCGGTTCGCCTCAGTCCGCGGCGGCCGGGAACGGGCCCGCGATGGTGAAGTCGGTGATCGGACGGCGGCCGTTCGGGGTCTCGCGCGGCCGCTGCTCCTCGGTGAGATCGGCCTCGGGCGTCTTGCGGCCGACCGCGAAGGCGGCCTCGATCCGGTGGTTCTCGGGCAGGCGCAGCACCTCGGGCGCGCGGACATGGTCGAAGCCCACCATACCGTGGGCATGCCAGCCCTGGTGGACCGCCTGGAGCTGGAACGCCAGGGAGGCGGTGCCGGCGTCGAAGGAATGGCTGTAGGAGGGCTTCAGCTCGTCGCCCACCTTCATGAGCCCGTTCGAGACCAGGAACACGATCGCGCCGGTGCCCGAGACCCATTTCTGATTGCCGGGTACGAGCAGGCCGAAGAAGGTGTCCCAATGGGCGTCGCCCCGCAGCGCATAGAGGAAGCGCCAGGGCTGCGAATTGTACGCCGAGGGCGACCAGCGCGCCGCCTCGATCATCCGCATCAGCTCGGATTCGGGCACGGCCTCGCCCGTGAAGGCGCGGGGCGAGTGCCGCTTCACGAAGACCGGATCGATGGCGTGGTCGGCGCGGCGGGGCGGGGGCAGGCTCAAGGGATTCGTCTCCGGAGGGCGGGGCGCCCGGGTCGCCGAGCTTGCCCGAAAGGGTCAGCCGGAGGCAAACTCGGGATCGGAGCATCCGCCAAGAAAGTAGCGAACGATTCGGTCTCCGGGTACGCTCCGCGCGTGACATCGCGTACGCCCAACACCGCCATCGAGGCGCCCGCACTGGGGATCGGTTTCTACACCGCCCCCGAGGCCGCGCGGCTCCTGCGCATGCCGGCCCGCACGATCAACCGCTGGCTCGGTGGCTACGCCTTCACCGCCGACGGCCACCAGCGTCGAATGCCGCCGCTCTGGACGCCGGAATTGCCGGCGAACGACCAGCATCTGGAACTCGGATTCCGCGACCTGATCGAGCTGCGTTTCGTCCAGGCCTTCGTGCGCGAACAGGTCGACCTGCGCGTGATCCGGCGCTGTCTCGAGACAGCCCGCGAAGCCGTGCAGGATCCGCGCCCGTTCTCGACGCGCCGGTTCAAGACGGATGGCCGCACGATCTTCCTGGAAAGCCTCAAGGCGGATGGCGAGAGCGAGGTGATCGACCTGACGCGCGGCCAGTATGTCATCCGCGCCGTGATCGAGCAGACCTTCCGCGATCTCGACATCGAGGGCGACGTCGTAACCCGCTGGCGTCCGTTCCAGGGGCGGGACACGATCGTCATCGATCCGCGTCGCGCCTTCGGCCAGCCGATCGCCGCCGGTACTGGCGTGCCCACCGTGGCCCTCGCCGATGCCGTCAGGGCTGAGGGGACCGTCGAGCGTGTCGCACGCCTCTATGAGATCCCCGTGGCCGTGGTCCGGGACGCCATGCGGTTCGAAGCCTCGCTCCAGGCCGCGTGAAGGTTATCGTCGACGAGAATCTTCCGCCTGCCCTGGCCCGGGCCCTGGCGGCTCTCTTCGCGGGCGACCACGACATCCTTCACATCCGGGATCGCTACGGGCCCGGCGTGACCGACCTGCAGTGGATCTCCGAACTGAGCCGCGAGGGCAGCTGGGTGGTGATCTCAGGTGATCGCCGCATTCGCAGGAACAATGCGGAATTCAACGCCTTCCGCGCCTCGCGCCTGATCGGGTTCTTCCTCTCGGCAGGGCTCTACAAGGCGCCCCTCGTCAAGCAGGCGGAGCGCATCCTGGCCCTCTGGAGCGGCATCGAAGCCTTCGCCGGGCGAGCCCGACCGGGATCGATGTTCGAGCTGCCTCTGACCAGCACGCGGATCGGGACCCTGTAGATCCCGCCCGCCTGCCAATCGCGCTTCACGCCACGCTGCGCTCGATCTCCTCCTCGTCGCAGATCACGCCGGCATTGCCCTCGAACTCGGCCGCGAGGTCCACGGGGGCGTGGGTCGGCGCCGGGGAGACCCGGTCGCGGGCGAAGGTCGCCAGGAACAGGCGCATGACGTGGCGCACGCCCGCGTCGTTGATGGTGCGCTGGTCCTCGTTGTAGTAGCGCCCGGCATTCACGTTGCTCGTGACGATGTCGTAGGCGGGGAAATAGACCGCCCGCGGGTCGCCGCGGCCCACCACCTCGCCGGCCGCCACCCGCAGCACCGACTTGGAGTAGCTGTTCGACTCCATCACGTGCCGGTCCATGTAGGTGGCGATCATCGGCACCGGCGAGACCGTGAAGATCACCCGCGCCTTCGGGTTCACGCTCCAGAGCCGGTCGAGGAAGCCGTTCAGGTCGCCGAGAACCTCGGCCGCACCGGCATTCACGCATTCGTAGAGCGCGGGGTCGAAGGTGCCGCCCGCGACGCCGGGGGCCAGCGGCAGCGCCGCGCCGTCGGCCCGCCAGCGCCAGCCCTCGGTGAGGCCGAGCGTCAGCACGAACACGTCGAGCGTCTCGAACAGGCGGCGCACCTCGGCGAGATGCGCGTCGCGGGCGGCCACCACCTCGGCCTCGCTCGCAAAACCCGCCGGCTCGACCGTGGGGCGGAACGGGTCGACGTAGCGGCCGTCGTCGCGCAGCCACGCCTTCAGCTCCGGCTCGAATGTTCCGTAGGCCCGGTCGAACAGCTGCACGAACTGGCGCGTGTAGTAGAGATTGCCGTATCGCGCCGAGAAGGTGCCGAACTGGCGGGCATTGGCCTCCTCGGCGCTCATGCCGGGGGGCGGCGGCTCGGTCAGGTAATAGTTGAATCCGGCGCCGCGCACCGCCTCGGCCACGCGTTGCGCGAAGCAGGAGCCGCCGGTGGCGACCTTGTCGGTCGGCGCGATCACGAACGTGTCCTTCGGGTGCGGATTGACCGCGAAGGGCGGCACGTTGGTCACGACCTTGCGCCAGAATCGCTCGGCCGGTAGACCCGTATACGGATTCAACGCCATCTTCGAACCCTCTTCCTCACGACGGCGACGGCCCTCGGGACCGCTGAACCGTCCGCTGACACGGCACGCGACGTGGCCCTGAACGACCTGCCCCGGCGCGCCCGCAGCGCGTTCACGCTCTCGACGCCCAGTTGGCCCCCCACCTGGGCGACACCATGGCGGAACCGCGCCCGCGCCGCTACCGGCCGCGACGGACCGAGCATCGCGGTCCTGGGCAATTGCCAGGCCCGCGGCGTCGCCCGGGCGATGCGCCTGCTCGCCCCGAGGAGCCCCGTGCGCTACCTGCCCATGGGCTCGCTGAAGCGCGACCACGGCCATATCGACGGCCTCGTCCGCACGTTGCTCGCCCACGACCACGTCTTCTCGCAGACCTTCCCGGCCGGGCTGATCCCGGGGGGCGACGCCGCAACCCTGCGCGCCGCCGATCCCCGGCTCAGGCTCTTCCCGTCGATCGTGTTCTCGGCCTTCCATCCCGACATGGTCTATGCCGGACAGGCCTCGGACCTCGCCGCACTGAAGCTCGCGCCCTCGCCGATGGGGCAGTACCATTCGGCGATCGTGCTGGCCGCCCACCGGCTCGGGCTCGCGCCTGACCACACCGCCGGCCTGTTCCGCGAGGATGTGTTCCGGCGCCTCGGCTATCTCGATCATTGGGATCCGGCGGTGCGCGAACTCGTCGGCGCGGCCGAGGCCCTGGGCTTCGGCCTGGAGCGCGAGCTGACCCGCTGGGCGCGCCGCGGCGCCTTCATGCACCTGATGAACCATCCGAAGGCGCACGTCGTCGGCGACATCGCCCGGCGCCTGCTCGTGGAGAGCGGGATCACCCCGGAGCCGGTGGAGATCGAGGATTATCTCGGCGACGAGCTGACCCAGGACGTGATCTGGCCGATCTACCCGGCCGTCGCCGAGCAGTTCGGGCTGACCGGATCGTACCTGTTCAAGGCCAAGGCGTCGAAGTCCAAGGCTCTCGGCGAGGATTTCCCGGTGCTCTACGACCTGCCGGGCTTCATCGCGGCGAGCTTTTCGATCTACGACGCCCTGCCGGCCGGCGACCTCACCTGTCCGCGGGTGGAATCCTGGCTCGCGGCGCTGGAGATCGTGGCTCTGTTCCGGGCCGGCTGAACCGGCTCAGCCGGCGGCGCAGAGCTGTGCGCCGAGATGCGCTTCACCCAGTCCTTCGACCATCATCCGCACCAGCCGGTCGACCTCCTGCACCTGGAACGGCTTGCGCAGAAACAGGCTGCCGGGCACGCCGCTGCGGCCCATCGTGTCGGTCGAGGTGTAGACCACCGGCCGGTCGGGATGGAGCGCCCGGAAGGCGTGGGCCACCGTCCAGCCGTCGATCAGCCCGGGCAGGTGGATGTCGGTGAACAGCCAGTCGATGGCCGCGCCGCGCGCGCGCAGGAGCGTCAGCGCCGCCTCGCCGGTGGAGGCCTCGATCACCCGGATGCCCTGCGTCTCGCACAGGCTCGCGATGATTTCGAGGAGCAGATAGCTGTCCTCGACGATGAGGACGCTCTGGGCGGGGCGCATGGCGGGCTGTCCGGTGTTCGGCCCGCCGATTAAGGGAGCGACAGGGTTGAGGATCTCTTAATCGGCCCCCTGTGTCTGTTACTGGACGGCGCGGAAGCCGCACGATCCTGTTGCAGCGCCGCAACCTGTCTGCGCGAAATCACCTGTCCGGCCCATCCGCCCCGCGGCTGCCGCATTCGCGGCGCGTCCCGGGGTGCGTCAGCGCACGCCGCCGGACGCGACGGGTCGTCACCACCCACCCGCGCAGCCCGGCGGAACCGTCGCTTAACCATCCGCGCCTACAGACGGCGTTCAAGGAGTACGCGGACCCGCCTCGAAGACCCGCAGCCGGCCTTCGGCTCCGCGCGAGGAGCTTTTCAGATCATGATGCAGCGTTTCCGTGCCGCCGCCCTCGGCCTCGCCCTCGTCGCCGGCCTGGGGCTGGGCGCCTGCAGCAACGACAAGGACCTCGCCGACGCCTCCGCGTTCGGGGCCGGCGCCGCGACCCCGGGCAGCGCGCAGGACTTCGTCGTCAATATCGGCGACCGGGTCTTCTTCGAGTCGGATTCCACCGACCTGACGCCGACCGCGACCGCGACCCTCGACAAGCAGGCCGCGTGGCTGCAGCGCTACCCGCGCTATACCTTCATCATCGAGGGCCATGCCGACGAGCGCGGCACCCGCGAGTACAACTTCTCCCTGGGTGCCCGCCGCGCCCAGGCGGTGAACGACTACCTCGCCACCCGCGGCATCGCGGCGAACCGGATGCGCACCGTGTCGTACGGCAAGGAGCGGCCGGTGGCGGTGTGCAACGACATCTCCTGCTGGTCGCAGAACCGCCGGGCCGTGATCGTGCTGGACCGCGGCGCCGGGGCGTAGGGAGATCGCCCACGGGCGGTCCGGACGCGGTACCGCTCACCGGGCCGGGCGGGTCCCGCGCGGGAGAACGCCCAGCGCGGCGGCCCGCGACGCCGCGGCCGAGAGCCATCGGTGCCACCAGGCGCCGCGTGCGGGCAGGAATGGATGCGCGGACGGCCCATGAAGCGGGCTGCCCGCGATCTGCTGCGTCTGCTCGGCGAGTTCGATCAGGATCCGCTCCATGAGCGTGCGCCGCCGCGCCTGGAGCGCGTCCGGATCGGCCGGTTCCCGTCCGGGCCGGAGCCGGACGAGGAACTCGGTGGCCGGCATCGGGACCAGGCTCTCGACCTGCAGATCGAGGAACCTGAGCTGGCCGAGTTCGAGCATCATCAGCGCGAAGCTTGCCGGTACGAACACCCAATTGTGCGCGTCCACGTAATCGGGGACGTCGCGATAGCTGAGCATCTGCCACGCGATGTCGAGGCCATAAAGGAGTTCGGCAGGCCGGGTGTCGTCCGTGAACCAGCCCGGGTAGCTGCCCTTGGTCGCGACCCGTAGGCCGTAATCGATGTGGGTGCGCGCGTCGTGCCGGTCGCGCTTGTCCTCGTAGGCCACGATCGCGTCGGCCGTCGTCGAGGGATTCCGGTAGAAGTCGAAGCACTTGCGCTTGTCGGGCACCGCCAGGATCACGACGCCTTCGGGCCGGAGCAGGCTCTGCGCCGCCTGGAGGAACCGGATCACGTCGGTCGTATGCTCGATGACGTGGCTCGCGATGAAGGCGTCGAACGTGCCGTGGTGCTCCGCCGGGACGGCGTCGATCAGCGATCCGCCGTGCCAGACGAAATCGACCTCCTCGATCTTCGCGGGATCGACCCAGGGATCGCCCGCATATTTCGCGATCAGATCCGCCCGGGTGGCGTGATCGAGGCTGAAGCTGTTCCAGCCGGCGCTGCGCGGCACGAGCGGATTGTGGCCCGGCCCGATCTCGATGACCTTGCTGGCCTTCGTGAGACCGTCGAGGAGGTACTGTTCGCGCCGCATGGTCGCCGGCGCCGCGCCGGGGGCGGCCTGGCACACGGGCCGCGCAGGAGGGCCGCCGCACTCCGTGCGCTGCGCACAGTGGAATCGGGATCGATGCTTCACGATAACGGGCTTCACGATGATGGTCGGGAAGATGATCTCCTATGTCGCCAAGATGATGCGAAGCTTGCTGGCCCGGGGGTGGAGATCTTCCCGGCCGGAGAGAGCGTGCTTGATTTAAAATTTTGAATATGGGATACGAAAAGGTCTTGAGTGACCGCGAAAAAGTGGATCTCGGCTCGATCCGCCGCGTCGCCGAAGCGGGGCCGGGCTCGTAGCCTGACAGGGAATGGTCTCCGCTCCCGTGGGTCCGGGGCCCGCACCGATCCCGCCCCAGTTTTGCCGCGGACGGGCGCATCTGTTAGGGCCACGCGCCGCCATCGGACCGCAGCCGCCCCATGCCCGCCGACCCCATGCCCGCCCGCCTTCGCACCCGTCTCGCCCTCGCCACAGCCCTGGGCGCCGCGCTCCTCGGCCATCCGGCCGCCGCGCAGGACGCCTCCGAGCTGGTCGTGCGCCTCGGGCGCATCGAGAACCAGTCCCGCACGATGGCGGGGCAGATCGAGACCCTCCAGTACGAGAACCGCCAGCTCAAGGAGCAGCTGCGCAAGTTCCAGGAGGACGTCGAATTCCGCCTGAGCGAGGGCAAGGGGGGCGAAGGCCGGGGCGGCGGCAAGCCCGCACCTGCGGCCGCACCGCCCTCCGGATCGGGGGGCGGTGCCGTCAACGGCGTCAATCCGGGCTCCGGGCGGCCGGGCAAGCGCGGCGACGCCTTCGACCCGTCGCAGGCCCCCGGGGCGCCGGGCGCGCCGATGCAGCTCGGCAGCACCCAGCCCTCCGCCCCCCTGCCGCCCGGCGAGGCCGTCGAGTCGGCCGAGGCCGCGCCGCGGCCGCAGCGCCTGCCCCAAGGAGCCATCGAGGGCGAGGACGAGGATTCCGAGGCGGCGGCCCCCGGCTATGACCAGCCGGTGGACCTGCGCCCGCCGGCCCGCACGGGGGCGATCCCGGCGCGTCCCTCCGAGAGCGTCGCCGCCACGCGGACGGGCGATCCGGCTGCGGATTACGAGGCTGCGGTCGAGCTGTACCGCGGCAAGCAGTACGAGCAGGCCGAGATGGGCCTGCGCCAGTTCATCCAGTCGCATCCCCGCGACAGCCGCGTCGCCGGCGCCACCTACTGGCTCGGCGAGAGCTACCTCGCCCGCGGCCGCAACCGCGAGGCGGCCGAGCAGTTCCTGAAGGTCTCCACCGACTACGCCCGCTCCTCACAGGCGCCCGACGCCATGCTGAAGCTCGGCGTCACCCTCGCCGCGCTCGGCGCCCGCGAGCAGGCCTGTGCGACCCTGGCCGAATTGGACCGGAAATTCCCGAATGCCAGCGCGGGCATCCGCCAGGGCGTCGCGCGCGAGCAGAAGCGCGCCCGCTGCGGCGCCTGATCCGGATCGGGGTTTCCAAAGGGCTGAAGCCCTTTGGCGGGATATCGAGGCATAGCCCTGAGATCGGGCTTCGCCCCAACCCGGCAGGGCTCTGCCCTGCACCCGCAAAAGGTCCCGGACCTTTTGAATCCATGACCGGCACTATCGACGACCTCGTTCTTCAGGCGCTCGAACCCTGGCTCGGGGGCAGCGTGTTGCTGGCCGTGTCGGGAGGACCCGATTCGACCGCGCTGATGCACGCCGCGGCGGCATTGGGATCGCGCGTGCGGGTCGCCACCGTCGATCACGGCCTGCGCCCGGAGGCCCGCAGGGAGGCCGAGGGCGTCGCCGCCGCCGCCCGGGCGCTCGGCCTGCCGCACGCGATCCTGTCCTGGACCGGGGCGAAGCCGGGGGCCGGCCTGCAGGCAGCGGCGCGGGCCGCCCGCTACCGGCTGCTCGCCGCCCATGCCGCGGCGATCGGCGCGGACCGTCTTCTCACCGGCCATACCCTGGACGACCAAGCCGAAACCGTGCTGATGCGGCTGGCCGCCGGCAGCGGTCCCGCGGGCCTCGCCGGCATGCAGGCCGAACGGGCGCTCGCGCCGGGACTCGTTCTGGGGAGGCCCTTCCTCGCCCTGCCCAAGGCCGCGCTGGTCGCGTGGTGCGAGGCCCGCGACATCCCTTACCTGCGCGATCCCAGCAACGCCGACCCGCGCTTCGCCCGCGGCCGCCTGCGCGAAGCCTGGCCGATCCTGGAGCGGGAGGGTCTGACCCGCGCGCGCCTCGCCCGCCTCGCGGAGCGCGCCGCCCGCGACGAGGCGGCTTTGCGCCTCGCCGCCGAGCAGGCCCTCGAAGCCGCCTGCCTGCCGGCGGAGGGCCCGGCCCTGCGCCTCGACGGCGCCATGCTGGCGGCCCTGCCGGAGGCGGTCGCCCTGCGCTGCCTCGACCGCGCCCTGAGCCGGGCGGGGGCGGCGCCCCGCCGGCTCGAACGACTCGAAGCCCTGGTCCTCGGATCGCTGCTGCCGGCCCTGCGAGGCCGGGCGGCGATCCGGCGCAGCCTAGCGGGGTTCCTGATCGCCGTCGATCCCGCCGGTCGGGTGAGCCTCACCCCCGCGCCGCCGCGCCGGTCGCCGGCGAAGCGTGCTGCCCTCGCCGCAGGGGCGTCGCCATTACTTGGCAAGGGAGGGCCCCCCGCTTACATTGGCGTCGTGTGCACGGATGGACCGGCCGAGCCGGGCGATACGTCCGTCCCGGGGGTCGCACGCGCCAAGGATTGATCGATGAACCCGAATTTTCGCAACTTTGCCTTGTGGGTCGTCATCTTCCTGCTTGTGCTGGCCCTCGTCACCCTGTTCCAGAACCCGGGGCACCGGGGCGGCGGCAGCGAGATCGCCTACAGCCAGCTCCTGAACGACGCCGATGCCGGCAAGATCCAGTCGGTGGTGATCTCCGGGCAGGACGTGTCCGGCACCTATGTCGGCGGCGGCAACTTCACGAGCTACGCGCCCAACGACCCGAGCCTGGTCTCCAAGCTCCAGGGCAAGGGCGTGCAGATCACCGCCCGTCCGCCGTCCGACAACACCCCCTGGTTCATCCAGCTGCTCGTGAGCTGGCTGCCGATCCTCGTCTTCATCGGCGCCTGGATCTTCCTGTCGCGCCAGATGCAGTCCGGCGCCGGCCGCGCCATGGGTTTCGGCAAGTCGAAGGCGAAGCTCCTGAACGAGGCCCATGGCCGCGTGTCGTTCGACGACGTCGCCGGCGTGGAGGAAGCCAAGGAGGACCTGCAGGAGATCGTCGAATTCCTGCGTGACCCGCAAAAATTCCAGCGGCTCGGCGGCCGGATCCCGCGCGGCGTGCTGCTCGTCGGCCCGCCCGGCACCGGTAAGACCCTGATCGCCCGGGCGGTCGCGGGCGAGGCCAACGTGCCGTTCTTCACGATCTCGGGCTCCGACTTCGTGGAGATGTTCGTGGGCGTCGGCGCCAGCCGCGTGCGCGACATGTTCGAGCAGGCCAAGAAGAACGCGCCCTGCATCATCTTCATCGACGAGATCGACGCGGTCGGCCGCCATCGCGGCGCCGGCCTCGGCGGCGGCAACGACGAGCGCGAGCAGACCCTGAACCAGCTCCTCGTGGAGATGGACGGGTTCGAGGCCAACGAGGGCGTCATCATCATCGCGGCGACCAACCGCCCCGACGTGCTCGACCCGGCCCTGCTGCGGCCCGGCCGGTTCGACCGCCAGATCATGGTGCCGAACCCGGACGTGACCGGCCGCGAGCGCATCCTGCGCGTCCACGTCCGCAAGGTGCCGCTGGCCCCCGACGTCGACCTGAAGACGATCGCGCGCGGCACCCCGGGCTTCTCGGGCGCCGACCTGATGAACCTCGTCAACGAGTCCGCGCTGCTGGCCGCCCGTCGCGGCAAGCGCATCGTGACGATGCATGAGTTCGAGGATGCCAAGGACAAGGTCATGATGGGCGCCGAGCGGCGCACCCTGGTGATGACCGAGGACGAGAAGCGGCTCACCGCCTATCACGAGGGCGGCCACGCGATCGTGGCGCTGAACGTCCCGGCGACCGACCCGGTGCACAAGGCGACCATCATCCCCCGGGGCCGGGCGCTCGGCATGGTCATGCAGCTGCCGGAGCGCGACAAGCTCTCCATGAGCTTCGAGCAGATGACCTCGCGGCTCGCCATCATGATGGGCGGCCGGATTGCCGAGGAGATGATCTTCGGACCCGACAAGGTGACCTCGGGCGCCCAGTCGGACATCGAGCAGGCGACGCGGCTGGCCAAGATGATGGTGACCCGCTGGGGCTTCTCGCCCGAGCTCGGCACCGTCGCGTATGGCGACAACAACGACGAGGTCTTCCTCGGCATGTCGATGGGCCGGCAGCAATCGGTCTCGGAATCGACCGCCCAGAAGATCGACGCCGAGGTGCGCCGCCTCGTGGAGACCGGCCTGGAGGAGGCGCGCCGCATCCTCGCCGAGCACAAGGATGACCTTGAGGCCCTGGCGCAGGGGCTCCTCGAATACGAGACCCTCTCGGGCGAGGAGATTCGCAACCTGCTCAAGGGCCAGCCCCCGATCCGCGACGGCGGCGATGTGCCGCCGACCCCGGCCCGGGGCTCCTCGGTCCCCTCGGCGGGCCGCGGCCGGCCGAAGGAGAGCGACGGCGGGCTGGAGCCGCAGCCGCAGGCGTGATCCGGGATGGATGGACGAGGAGGGCGCCGCGAGGCGCCCTTTTTCGTGCGTGACAAAGCTGATCCGCTGTCGGCAAATCGACCTCCCCAGCTTGGCCGGAGACTCGGCCGATCGTTCCGAATTGGAAACACAGGCCCTTCCACGAGGCGCAGCCAACCCCCATGCCGGTCTCGACCTATCTCGTCGTCGCCCTCGGTGCGGTGGTCGCCGGCTTCGTCCAGGGTCTCTCGGGCTTCGCCTTCGGGCTCGTCTCCCTGTCGTTCTGGGCCTGGGTGCTCGATCCGAAACTCGCCGCGTTCCTCGCCATCGCGGGCGCCTTCACGGGCCAGATCGTCGCCGTGCTCTCCGTGCGGCGCGGCTTCGATCTTAAGCGGCTCGCGCCCTTCGTGCTCGGCGGCCTCGCCGGCATCCCCCTCGGCATCCTCCTGCTGCCGCGGCTCGACGCCGACTGGTTCAAGGCGATCCTCGGTCTCCTGCTGGTGCTCTGGTGCCCGGCGATGCTGTTCGCCAGGAACCTGCCGCGGATCACCGTGGGCGGCCGGTTCGCCGACGCGGTGGTCGGCCTCGGCGGCGGCATGATGGGCGGGCTCGGCGGCTTCACGGGGGTGCTGCCCACCCTCTGGTGCACCCTGCGCCGCTACGAGCGCGACGTGCAGCGGTCGGTGATCCAGAACTTCAACCTCGCCATGCTCAGCGTGACGATGGTCACCTACGTGGTCTCCGGCCTCGTCACCCGGGCCATGCTGCCGATGCTGGCCCTGGTGCTGCCGGCCATGCTGATCCCGACCCTGCTCGGCGCGCGGATCTATCTCGGCATCAGCGAGGCGGCGTTCCGCACCCTGGTGCTGAGCCTGCTCACCCTCTCGGGCCTCGCCCTGGTCGGCGCGTCGCTCCCGCAGATCCTGTAGCGTCCATCGGGGGCTCGGCCCCATTTCGACCGCCTTTGTCGGGGAGCACCCATCGGACTCCGCCGGAGCGCGGCATCCGGCGTAAACGATTGTCTGCTAAGCCTTGTCCGGCCGGTGGGACCGGCCCCCGGAGACGACCTCGTGCGCAAGTATTTCGGAACCGACGGGATCCGCGGCCGCGCCAACGGCGTGATCACCCCCGAACTCGCCCTCAAGGTCGGTCAGGCGGCGGGCCTCGTGTTCCAGCGCGGCGATCACCGCCACCGGGTGGTGATCGGCAAGGATACCCGCCTGTCCGGCTACATGATCGAGACCGCCCTGATCTCGGGCTTCACCTCGGTGGGCATGGACGTGCTGCAGCTCGGCCCCGTGCCGACGCCGGCCGTCGCCATGCTGACCCGCTCCATGCGGGCCGATCTCGGCGTGATGATCTCGGCCTCGCACAACCCGTTCGAGGATAACGGCATCAAGCTGTTCGGGCCCGACGGGTTCAAGCTCAACGACACGATCGAGCACGAGATCGAGGCGCTGATCGACGCCGACATGCACAAGCGCCTGTCCGGCTCCAACGATCTCGGCCGGGCCAAGCGGATCGAGAGCGTGCATGCCCGCTACATCGAGTTCGCCAAGCGCACCCTGCCGCGGCAGGTGACGCTGGAAGGCCTGCGGGTCGTGGTCGATTGCGCCAACGGCGCCGCCTACCGGGTCGCCCCCGAGACCCTGTGGGAACTCGGCGCCGAGGTGATCGCCATCGGCACGGAGCCCGACGGCTTCAACATCAACCGCGACGTCGGCTCGACCGCGCCGGCGGCGCTGGTCGCCAAGGTGCGCGAGCGCCGGGCCGATATCGGCATCGCGCTCGACGGCGACGCCGACCGGGTGCTGATCGTCGACGAGAAGGGCCAGGTGGTCGATGGCGACCAACTCATGGCGGTGGTCGCCCGCTCCTGGCAGGAGGACGAGCGCCTCACCCAGCCGGGGCTGGTCGCCACGATCATGTCGAATCTCGGCCTGGAGCGCTATCTCGGCGGCCTCGGGCTGACGCTGGCCCGCACCGCGGTGGGCGACCGCTACGTCCTCGAGCATATGCGCGAGCACGGCTACAACCTCGGCGGCGAGCAATCCGGCCACATCATCATGTCGGACTACACCACCACGGGCGACGGGCTCGTGGCGGCGCTCCAGCTCCTCAGTGTGGTGCAGCGCCAGAACCGGCCGGTGAGCGAGGTCTGCCACTGCTTCGACCCGCTGCCGCAGATCCTCAAGAACGTGCGCTACAGGGCCGGCGAGCCGCTCCGCCAGGACAGCGTGGTGAGCGCCATCGAGCACGCCCGCGAGCGGCTGGGCAATGCCGGCCGCCTCGTGATCCGCCCCTCCGGCACCGAGCCGGTGATCCGCGTGATGGCCGAGGGCGATGACCGCGGCCTCGTCAACGCGGTGGTCGACGAGGTGGTCGACGCCGTCACCCGCGCGGCGGCCTGAGTCCCGGGTTCCCAAAGGGCTCAGCCCCAGCCCCAGCCCTTTTAAGGTGTTTGGGCGCTAGCTGCGAAAATCGCAAGTCGTGGCTCTAACATCCTGAAAGAGCACCGCCTTTTCCCCTCCTCCTTGTGGGGAGGGGCCAGGGGTGGGGGTGGTGCAGGATGAGGCGCAGCGGTGCCGTCTGCACCACCCCCACCTCCAACTCCTCCCCACAAGGGGGAGGAGAGTGCGCTTGGCCCCTGTCTCGTTGCTTCCGCAAACACCTTAAAAGGGCTGGNCCCCACCTCCAACTCCTCCCCACAAGGGGGAGGAGAGTGCGCTTGGCCCCTGTCTCGTTGCTTCCGCAAACACCTTAGAAGGGCTGGTCGCAGACCTTTTGAAACCACGAATTGGGTGTTCAGTCGTAGGCGGCGCTCAAGTCCGGCGGCGCCGTCATGCGCCATGCCGCCAGAAGCGCGGTGCGGAGCACGTCCTCCGCGCACAGGTCGAGATCGAGATTGGTCCAGCCCCGGCGGCCCCAGGCCCCGTCGAGCGGCGTGAACAGATCCGGCTCGGCCTCGCACAGGGCGGCCTGATCGGCGGGCGCGAGCCGCAGCACCACCCGCGCCTCCTCGACCCACAGGGTCGCGAACACCCGGCCGCCGACGCGGAAATCCGGGTTGCCGCTATGGGCGCCCGCCACCGCCTCGGGCAGCATCAGCGCCAGGATGCGCACGTCCTCGGGCAGCATGGGCGCCTTAGCTCGACTTTGGCCAATTTTGACGGGTTGTCGAGGGTGTGAGGTGACGAAGCGGGCGTGGCGGGTAGGCTGGT
>NZ_VUOK01000010.1 GCF_009806555.1 Methylobacterium sp. 2A
CGTGGCCGGCTTCGGCGCGCCCAGCCGCCCGCCCAGGAACGCCGCCAGCGCCCCCAGGATCAGCGCGATCGCCGCGTAGAAGGCGCCCTGCATCGCCGCCGACTTCGCCGTCGCGGCGGCGGCCTCCGCCTTCTGCTTGGCGGTGGACACCGCCTGCTCGTACTGCTTCTGGTAGTCGTCGATCTGCGCCCGCGCCTGGTCGGGCGTGATCCCCTGCGCCTTGGCCAGCGCGTCCGCGGCCCGGCTCCTGGCCTGCTCCTTCTGCGCCGGGTCGCCGGTCAGCACCGCGCGCACCGCCGCCACCGCCGCGTCCCGGGCCGCCTGCGGATCCTGGCCGGCGGATTGCTCGCGCACCCTCTGCTCGATGCCCTCGAGCGGGTTGGAGATCTTCGACAGCGACGGCGCGGCGGCCTGGGCGGCCGTCTGGACCGTGCCGCCGACGAGGTTGCTCGCGCCGCCCAGCACGCCCGAGACCGTGCTGAGCGTGCCGCCGACCAGCCCGCTGGCCGCCGAGGTCAGCAGGTAGAGCACCACGAGCGTGGTGACCGCCCAGGAGACCAGCCCGTGGAGCGCGGCCGCGCCCGGCAGGGGCTTGCCCGAGAGGCGGCCGGCGATCAGGCCGCCGGCCAGCGAGGCGACGAGGCCCGAGGCGACGAACCAGAGGCCCGCGCCGAGCGAGACGGTCGAGGCCGAGGGGTTGTCGGCGGCCGTGGTGCCGACCGAGGCCAGCCCCACCCCCACGCCGACGAGGTTGACGATCACCTGCGTGACCAGCGCCGTCGCCGCACCGGCGAAGATCGCGCCCCAGGATACCTCGTTGAGCAGCAAGGCCCGCGTGTCAGCCTGTGCGGCTGTCGTGGCGAGCGGGGGAACAGTCGTCTGGAGGGTCACTCTCATACTCCGGGTCGTTGGTCGTTCGAAGTTGCGGCCTGCTACCGGCTCAGTCGCGGGTCGCGTTGACGAGCAGGCCCAGACCGAAGCCGACGGCGCCGGCGATGAGCAGGGAGGCGAGCGGGTACGCGGCGACTTGGCCGCTCACACCGCGGGCGCCGTGACGCAGGGCGTGGGCACCGCGCTCATAGGCCTCCTCGGCGTAGTCGGAGGCGTCGTCCGCCGCGCCGCGCACGGACCGCCGGGCACGGACAAGGTGATCCTCGGCGGCGCCCTGCGCACGGCGCGCGCGGTCCTCAACGTCGTCGGGGTCGACGAGACCGCCCACGGCTTCGCGGATCCGGCCGCCGATGTCGCGCGCGGTGTCGGCGACATGCTCGGCGGCGTCGCGGACGGTGTCCTTGGCCTGGCCATAGAAATTCTCGGCCGTGCCGGCCGCCTCGCGGGCACGGCCCTCGGCCGCGTTCTGTTTCGAGCCGGTGAGATCACCGACGGCCCCCTGAACCTTGCCGCCGAATTCCTTGGCTGCACCCGTGATCCGATCCGTGTCGACCATGTCGCTCTCCTGTCTGTTCGCGTGTTGTGGAACACCCCGTCGGACCGTTCCGGGTGGGGGCGTCAGCCGCGCTTCGGCCTTGCGGGTTGGGAAGGGCCGAGATTCGGGGCCTTGGCGTCCCGCTTCTGCCGCCGGCCCTCAGCCTCGACCCGGGCATCGCCGGTGAGCTTGCCGAGGGCTTCTTTCACCGAGCCTTTGCGGTGCTCGGCGGAAGATGAATTTCTGTCTTCGGCCATGGCTGATCCGTGCATTTTCGAGAAACCGCCACACCGACGATAAAATGACTAGTCCTCACCTATCTTCAATGAGCAAAACATACTGGTAAATCGATCATTTTGTTCCGGAGCGGCGCAAGGAAAAACCGGTCCCCGCCCCAGATGACTGCCTCGCCCCGCATGGGGACTCCGATCTTGCGGTCGAGTGTGGCAGCGTGATCGCGCACGGTTTTGCGCGACGGATCGCGGTTTCGGGCGAAGGCCCCGTCGTCGAGGTCGGAGCAGACCGAGTTCAGGATCTGCCGCACGCGCGCCGGCAGATCACCGACATGGGCGTCCGGCCGGTTCGCATCCGAGCTGCGCAGATTGGCGCGCTCCTCGATCAGCCCTCGGCTCGGGCCGGCGATGATCTGCCGAAGTTCCTGCCTGTCCACGTCCGCCGTCACGGCTCGCCCCTGCCTTTGCGTGCCGCAACCTCTTTGGCAGCGAGCAAGAACCGGTTGCGCAAAAGGCGGTTCCAAAATTTATGTTCAGATCCTGGTATGCGCGTATCATTGACGCGGGCTTCAGCGACCAAAGATTGATGCTACCCAGCGAGAGGACGCGATAAACGGTCCTGCGCGCTGCAAGTCCGAACGATGGTGAGCCTTCCGCCGTGCAGCATGTCGCCGAACAATGCCGTTCGCCCGTCCCCGACGCCGTCATGATTTCGTTCGCGAGTACCGAGCTCGGGAGAGAACTTCGATTTTTCTACCCAGAAGCTGCAGATCTGGACGAGGGCTCCCCTTTGGCTGTCGCGGTGCGGCGTCTGTCCGAGGCGCTGGACGCGGCTGAGACGCGTCTGGAGCGCTGTTTTTCGGCCGACCTCATCGAAGCGGCGCCACATCTTCGCCGATACGCGCTGTCGTTGACCCGCAACGCAACGGAGAGCGAAGACCTGGTCCAGTTCACCCTGCTCAAGGCCTGGGAACATCGTAGCAGTTACAGGCCCGGCACCGGCCTGAGAGCGTGGCTCTTCACGATCCTGCGCAACGGCCACCTCAACGGCCGATTGAAGTACCCCAGAGAGATTCCCGACCCGGAGGGCAGGCACGCGGCAAGTCTATCCTGTCTGGCGGATCAGGAGCACCGCCTCGACGTTCAGGATGTCCAGCAAGCGCTCGACCGGCTCGACCCGGCCCAGCGGGAGGCGCTGCTCCTCATCGCCATCGAGGATCTGACCTACGAGGTCGCCGCTGCGCGGATCGGCTGCCCGCCCGGGACAGTGAAGAGCCGGGTCAGCCGCGCCCGCGACCGGCTCGCCGCCGAACTCGGAGACGCTTGATCGGCCTCCCGGACGAAAGTTCAGGACAGGTACGTCGAAGCGAAACCGTTGATCCCGCCCTCGTCGTCACGGGCGAACGCGCACGACGTTTCCGAGATGCGGCTCTTCGGCCGACTCGACCGAGATCCTTGTCTGAAACGCAAAAAGCCCCGGACGCGGGGTCCAGGGTCTCGAAACCTGCATAGCCGGTCCCGATAAGAGCACACCGGATTTTGGTAGCGAGGGAGGGATTTGAACCCCCGACACAAGGATTATGATTCCTCGTGACGGGCGGTTTTGGGCTCCATCCGGGCGCATCGACATGCACGGGAAAACGACGAAGCCCAGGTATTTATCGTATTCGATCAAGGATCTGGCAAGGGAAGCTTGGTAGCGGAGGGGATGAGCCCGGGCGGCGATCCGCCCGAGAACGTCCGCCCGAGATCCGCCCGAGCCGCTCGCATGCCCGTCAAACTCACCGAGGCCCTGGTCAAGCAGGGGATCGCCGACGCCGTCCCCAAGGGCCGGGCGTACGACCTGATCGACGCCGGCTGCCCCGGGCTGCTGATGCGCGTCGGGCCCCGTGGGGTGAAGTACGCATTCAAGTTCGAATCCGGACATCGGACGCACAGGCTGACTCTCGGCTCGACCGACATGCTCCGGCTCGCCGATGCGCGCGCGATCGCCACGGAGGCCAGGCGCCGGCTCGTCGACCGGCTCGGGGTCCCGGACGACCGCTGGCTGGAGGGCCGGCTCCGGCAGATGCACAAGCTCCCCCCGAAGGAGCCGAACCCGGCGCCTCGGGACCCCGCCCTCGTCGAGGCTTGGGAGGACCAGATCCAGCGAGCCGGCGAGTGGACCTGGGAGGAGGCCCTTGCGGCGTTCCTGGCGGAGGTCGCGCGCACCAGGCGGTCGGCCACGTACACGGACTACCGGAAGCTGCTCCACTCGCCCGAGCTCGCGACCTTTGCCGGACGGCGGGTCCGGCGCATCACGATCGAGGACCTCGCGACGGTCGTCCACGCGGTGCATGCCAGCGGCCGAGAGCGACACGCCGAGCACTTGGCGTCCGTCCTGAGACCAATGTGGAGCTACCTGGCGCGGCATGAGCACCGAAAGCGCTCCGGCGTCGAGGCCGGTATCCCCACCCTGCGGGCGCCCGAGCGGACGCCGGGCGACAAGCTGCGGGCGAACGGTAAGGTCCCGGGCGGGTATACGGCCAAGCCCGGCGAGATCGGGCGCATCCTGGCGGTGGCCCGGACCGGCGTCCTCAATCCGACGGTCGCCTCGGCCCTTCAGCTTCTCGTCCTGACCGGGCAGCGGCGGCGTCCCGTCGTCGAGGCCCTGGTCAAGGATTTCGTCCCGTGGGAGGAAGTGCCCGGCTGGGGCGTTTGGTCGATGGGACCTGCGCACCGGAAGACCGCGGCCAAGCGCGGGGACAAGCATAGGCACGCCCTGCCGCTGCCCCCGGCCCTGTGGGATCTCGTGCAGCAGCAGATGGCTCGGGCCACGGCCGCCGGGAGCGCTTTCCTATTCCCGCAGGTCCGGGCGGCCCGGATCGGCGCCGCTTTCGGTGGCCACCTTTCCGATGCGGCGATCAATCACAGGATCCTCGACATGGGCATCGCCGCCTCACCGCACGACCTCCGCCGCGGGCTGTCGACGGTCTGTCAGGCGACGCTCAGGATCCCGCGCGACACGGTCAAGATGATCCTTGACCACAATGAGGGCTACAGGAGCGACGACGTCCTGGAGCGCCATTACACCGATGACGATCGTCTCGACATCAAGCAGCCCCTCATGGCGCGTTGGTGCGCGTGGGCGGATGAGCAGGCCGCGGCCGCCGCCTCGGCGCTCCCCCCGGCCATCGAGCTCGGCGCCGAGTTAGCCCGTCGGCGCCGGGAGCGCGAGCTCGCCGGCAAGGGCAAGCGGAGCAAGCCCGAGGCGGGGGAGGAGGACATACCCGAGGAGCTCGCCACCGCCGCGTAGCCCAGGGATAACCCCTATCCTGCCGGTCGCCCCCCCCTTGCCCGGCCGGTCCAGATGCCCGAGTTTGCCGCCATGAACACGCTCCTCCGCATAGGCAAACGCCCCTTGGCCTGAGGCCAGCCACCGCCGCCGGGACGCCCCGGCCGGCACGCGTTCCCCTATGCCCGGAGGCCGCCATGACGGTCTGGTTCACGTCCGATACCTATTTCGGCCACGTCGGTATCCTCGGATCGAGGATGGCCCGGCCCCGCCCCTTCAAGTCGATCGAGGAGCACGACGAGGTCCTCGTGGCGCGCTGGAACGGCCGCGTCCGCCCGGGCGACCAAGTCTGGCATCTCGGCGACTTCGCCTACGGCGCGTCAGCCGAGAGGTGCCGGGACATCTTCTCGCGCCTCGCCGGCAAGAAGCACCTGGTGTGGGGCAACCACGACAACGCGCGGGAGAAGGCACTGTCTTGGGCAAGCCAGCAGGAGCGGGCTCTCGTCACGGTCGACGGCGTCTCAATGGTCCTGGGGCACTACGCGCAGCGCGTGTGGTACGGCATGCACCGAGGCGACCTGCACCTCTACGGGCACTCGCACGGCAGCCTGCCCGGTACGTCGGCGAGCCTGGACGTCGGGGTCGATTGCTGGGCCTGGGCCCCCGTCCAGCTCAGCGAAATCCGGGAGGCCCTGGCGGAGACGGCCGCCCGGAAGGCGGGGGCAAAGGCGGCCGCCGCCCTTGCCGAAGCGGCGTAGATGAGGCGGTAAGGTCAGGCTGCCACGATGGGGCATGCCCTGGCGCACCCGCACCGCCCGACCCATCAGCCACCGGTTCCACGAGGCCGATCCCGACGGACGGCCGCCGATGAAGTTCGTCGCCCGCCGGATCCCGGCTGGGGAGAAATTTTACGACCGGCCGCTCTGGAAGCACGTCAAGCTCCCCCCGTTTGACAAGAAAACGCTGGTCGTCCTGGCGTCCACCTGCGATGCCTGGGAGGCCCGGCTGCCCGAGGAGACGGAGGTCTCGGCCTTCGTCCTCAATTTCTTTGCCTGGCCGGACGACATCGAGATCCGGCTGTCCGACGACAAGATGCACGGGGCAATCAACAGGTGCTTCTCCGTCGTCGCGCTCACGCGGCACACCGCATCGGCTGTGTGGGGCGGCTCCGAGAAGAACGGATTCGAGCAGCTCGCCGACGACATCTACGCCTGCCGAGAGGTCCGGGCCGCCCCGGACATCGACGCGCTCCACTCCCTGACGCCCCAGGCGCAAGAGCTCCGCTAGGGCCCGGGGCGGCCCGTCAGACTCGGGCGGGCAGGCGGATGAGCGCGAGCTGGAAGATCTCGCCCAGGGTGTAGTGCGGCCCCGCCACGGCCCGCTGCACGTCCTCGGCTAGGCGAGGGATTTCGGGCATTGTGGACGCAGAGACCTGCACCATCAGCCGGGCCCGGCGCCGGCGCAGATCGCGACGCTCGGGCACGCCATGGATGCGCGCCTTACGGAGCTGGCGGTCGAACTCGTCGATGATGATCCTGGTGGTCATGGGCCATCCTACGTCGTCGAGGTTGCGTGTAGGTGAATGGGTCAGTCCACGCCCTCGGCCAGCTCCTCGACGTCGGGCACGAACAGCCGGACGTCGGTGACGCCGGTGTAGCCCATGACGAGCGCCTTCTCGTAGACCTTCCGGGGGGTGTCGTGGATCACGACGGTTGCGCTGACGATCGTCTTCCAGTTCGCCCGGGATCCTCCGGACGTGACGTTCCCGGACAGGAGCACGATGCCGTCGCCCAGCTTGGCTCCGGAGTCGCGATCGAAGGCGCGGGCGATGAGGCGGCCCGCTACCTCGACCGGCGACCGCCAGCTGTCCTTGTCGATGTCGCACTGCATGGACACGGTGTCCGGCTCCCCGTGCCATCCCACCCGTAAGACCTCTTCAGGGCGGCTCGGACGATGGCCTCGTTGCGAGCGTCGACCCGCCATGCGCTGGCTTCCCACCGGCCGCCCATGTCCTTGATCCGGCGGTTAAAGTTGAGGTTCGCGTGCGGGGTCTGGACGATGAGGTTGATACCGTCATGCGTGATCTGAATGGCCATGTCGGCGTGCTCCGAGATCTGCCCGCGAGGTCGGGCGGTGGGTAGGCCCCTCGACGGGTCGCCCCGGATTGAGGCGGCCGGTGGAGGGGCCGGAGGCGTGGGCCTCCGGCGGTGCTCAGCTGCTGCAGGCGCAGTCGATGCAGACGAACAACCGCTCGGGGTGCCGTTCCAGGAAGACGCCCTCGCCTAGATCGAGGGCCTCGTTGCACCAGGGGCAGAGGAACTCGCGCACCTGTCCGTCGTCGTCGTCTCGATTGCGATCAAGGTCCTCGACGTAGCGGGGCATCACTCGTCCTCCCCGTCGTCGTAGGGCCCGTACATCCCCCAGATCTCCGCCACGTCATCCTCGGGCAGCATGTCGATGGCGGCCTTGAGGGCGGGCACTCCCTCCAGGATCCGGAGCTTGTCCACGGCCGCGTCGCTCTCGGCCCAAAGCTCCTCGTGTGAGCTCTCGTGTGTGTGCCGGACGTCGTGGTCGACCCTGGCGGTCGTCGCCCGGAGTTCCTGCCCGAGGTGGGCGGCGAATCGGGCGACCTGCTCGGCGAGGGGACCCTGCCCGGCGGCGACGGCGGCAGCATGGGCGTTCACCAGGGCCTGGGGATCGTCGATGTTGATGAGGCCCTGCATCAGGGCGGGGATGGCGGTGTCGGAGGCGGGCTCGATCATGGGGGCGATCTCCTGTGACGGGGGATCCGGGGCGACCGGGCGGCCGCTCCGGCGGGGGTCAGGCGGCCTTCTTGCGAGCCGGCTTCGGCGCGGGGGCCGCCTCGGCCGCCGGGGCCACCGCGTAGCCGACGGGCCGGATCTCGGGCGGCAGCCAGCCGGTCGGGACGACCCGGGCCAGCGCGACCGCGGCAATCTCGAGCTTCGTCGATCCGGCGATCCGGTCCGCCTCGGGCTGCCCCAGGGCCTCCGCGACGGCGCGCAGCGCCACGGCCTTGGGCGCCGACTTGAAGAAGTTGGCCGCGTCCCAGCGCTCCCGAGTCGCCTCCGCCATCCGCGTGGCGTCGAGGCGGGCCTCCAGGGCCTTGGCCCCCTTGGCGCTGGACGGGACGGCGCCGACCGAGTGGATCTGCAGGTCGAGCGCCTTCCCGGCCACGCCGGCGGCGACCGTCAGCAGCGCATCGAGCGGCAGGTCCGCCAGCCTCTGGAAGGCCGCCTCATACTTCTCAGCGTCGGAGGCTTGGCCGCCGGGCGCCTCGTTGTAGCCGTTGAGGGTGATGCGGACCGGAGAGCTGTAGGAGTCCTGGGAGATCGCCGTGGCGAGCAGCGCGGCGAGGGCGACCTGCGGCGAGGCCAGCATCGCGTCGCGCATCGCGAGCGTGCGCTGCTGCGACAGCCGGAGCGTCAGAGCCGCCGAGATCGCCACGGATTCGGGCTGCTCGGCCTGCGCCTGCTGCAGAGCCTTGGCGGCGTCCCCGCCCTCGATCTTGGCGAAAGCCTTCGCGACGGCAGCCGTTGCCGGGCGGACGACGCCAAAGGTCATGTCGATCTTGCCGTCCCGGCCGATCCGGAGGATCACGCCTGAGCGAGCCTTCTGCTCCGGCGTGTAGCCGTCCTGCTTCATGTCCGTCTCGATGTCCTCGGCCTCCTGCTCGGCCGCGGCGACGCCGACGGGGTCGCCGTCGGCGTCGATGATCGCCTGGAGCTCCTCAAGGCGGGCGGTCTCTGCGTCGGTGGCCGCGCGAGGCTCGGCGCGGATGACCTGCCAGGACCAGCGGCAGTTGTCCGGCAGGTGCTCGTCACTGGCCGCCCAAGACCACCCGTCGGCGACGAGCCACGTGACCTCGGCCGCGATCTTCTCGTCGACCAGCCGCTTCAGCAGCGCAGGATCTTGGACCCGGTGGTTCTCGCCGAACAGGTCTTCGACGATCCCGCCGCCCGCCGCGACGTAGGCGTCCCGGCCGACGAAGCCGAGGTTGCGGCTCAGGTCATGGTCCCCCACGCCGAGCTCTGTCCGCACGCAGTGAGCGTAGAGCCGGCCGGCGCCGCGCAGCCTCTCCAGGACTGCGCGCTGCTCGTCGAGCGACGACGCGAGCGTGAAAGCCCTCACGGTGTCGACAGGGTCCCGGCCGAAGTCGCCGGCACGCCAGGCATCCAGCACTTCGTCGGCGAGCTTGCCCAGGGCCAACATCCTCCGGACACGGACGGCGTCGATGCCGAAGCGGGCCGAGATGGTCGCTTCATCCATTCCCTCCTGCTGGAGGGCGTGGAATGCCCGGTACTCGTCGGCCTGGTGCATGCGGGACTGGGTGATGTTCGCGCTGAGCCCGCGCTCGCGGGCAGTCTCGGCGTCGCACTCGATGACGGCCACCGGCGCGTCCGTGCGGATTCGGCCGTCGCAGGCGAGCGTCCGGAGGGCCGCGAGACGGCGGTTGCCGTCGACGACGTAGTGGGCCTGGCCGGCGCCGGGGACGACCGTGAGCGGCAGGAGCAGGCCAAGGGCGTGGATCGAGGCGGCGAGCTGGTCGATGCCATCCTCGCGGCCGGCGAGGCGCACGTTGACGACGCCCTCGGGCGCCGAGGTGTCGTGGCCGTGCATGAGGATGTGGAGGGGGAGCGTCTTGAACATGATGCAGCACCATCAGTTTCGGGGCGGGTAGCGGGGTGGGGCGCCCTTGTCGCCGGGCGCGTCGGCGGGGGAGCCGGTCAGCTAGGCGGCTCCTCTCGGCCGAGGGCGGCCGACGCGAGGGCGATCGCGGCCGTCACGCCGGCAACGCCGGTCGCCTGCACGACGAGGATCTGCACCCGCGCCGGGCCGGGGTCGCCGACAAGGCGGACGTCGCCCTGGTCGTCCCGCCACATGCCCGCGGCGGCGAGGAGCGAATCCGGGACGTGGGCCCCGGACCGCAGGCTCTTCGAGACGCGGCTCTCGCTCATGCCGGCGGCGGTGGCCAAGGCTTTGGAGGTCCCGGCTTCCTGAGCGGCCGCAGCGATGCGGGCGCGGATCTGGCGAGCGGTCAGCTGCAAGGCGCGGCCTCCGGAGCGGGGACCGGGCGGGCGGGGGAGGCAGGCGTCCAGAGCGTCCGCATCGGATCCCCGACGAGGACGAGGTGCCGCTCGACGCCGACGAAATGCATCGCGCGCTCGCTCGGGAGCCGGCGGAGCTTGAGCCATTGGCCCAGGTCTCCCTCGTGGATCCCGCAGGCCTGCGCAAACGCGCGCTGGCTCCCGGCCTCGGCCACGCCAGCGCGCAGCAAGGCGACGATGTGCTCGTAGCTCACGACGGGCACGAGGCTCCCTGCACCTGAGAAGGGTGCGGCATTCATTCAAGTCATCCCTGATAAATTTATTGATATTCCTCTTATTAAGCCACTTGCGAATTTGCGCGCAAGAGCGAAAATGAGGGTACGCGCAGTTTTTTTCGGTTCGAGAAGCGAACTGCCGCTCGGTATCATTTGCAAAAGATCGGGGACGCCGATGCTTCAAAGGATAGATTGCCCGATCCTTGGCGCGAAGACCGCGTCAACTCTTGCGGAAACGCCCGAGTTGCTTGACCTCTCGTGGCGCCGGGCGGGCCACGGGCGCTGGATCGCTGGGCGCACCGAGCTGTCCGATCACCTCCTGCGCCGGTTCCCCAACGCCACCGCCAAGGCCGGCCTGCGCATCGAGGACCGCGTCGTCGTGTGGGACCTCGCATCCGCCGCGGGGGTGCCCGACCTCGCAAAGAGGATCTCCAGGTGGGAGCAGGACGTTCGGCAGGACCTAGCCCACCACGCCCGCGTCGCGCAGGCGAACCGCGGCGTGGAGGAGGACGCCCTCTCCGCCGTTCAAGACGCCCTCGCAGACGAGCTCGCCAGGCACGCGTGGGCATTCAGATCGAAGGGTCCCCTGGCTTGGGGGCTGGCCGGGGCCCGGCGGCTCACGCCCGGGCAGGTTCGCCTCGCTCACGCGCTCCTCGCCGAGGCCCGGGACGTCGTCGCGGCGGTGGATCGCCGGCTCGCCCAGCCTGCCGCGCCGGAGGACGTCGCCGCCGTCAGGGATCCTGACGTCCGGGCCGACCTGCTCGTGGCGTGCCGGCACCTGTCAGGGCTGGATGGGGACCAGGCCCGGGAGCGGAATGGGGTGGGCTGGAGCGCCGTGGCGTTGGCAGAGGGGCACCGCCTCGCCAGCACTGATTCGCTCGACGTCGTCGAGGCCGCGCATGCCCGGGCGCTCGTCTACGCGCACCGGAGGCAGCTCCCCCCGGCGCTGCGCGCCTGCCTTTTCGGAGAGTGACAATGACCACGCTGCGAAAGATCTTCGTCGCTATCCTTCGCTGGTACGGCCTGATGGCGCCGGCAGCCGTGCCTGAGCCGCCCCCACCGGCTGCGCCCCCACGGCAGCCGCTCAGGTCGACGGCCGCCCCGTTGGGCTACCTAATTCGCCGGCACGTGCGCACGATCCAGCGAGACCAGTACGAGCTGGCACTCGGGCCGCCGCCCCCGCTGCCGCCCGAGGTCCGGGCGTGGCTCGCGAAGATGGACGACAGCCAGCTGCGCCGCATCATCCGGACGGCCGACTGGCAAATCCAGGACCACGTCCTCGCCGGCACAGCTGGCCAATGCCACGACCTCGGATACGTCGTACCGCTCCGGCTCTCCTCGCTCACGGAGGGATCCGACGGTCGGGAAGGCCGGTCCGGCAAGGGTGGCCCGGGCCGGGCATGGGAGCAGCACGTCGAGGCCATCATGACGGAGGTTAACGCGCGCGGGTACGGCGGTCCGCGGCGCTGAGGCGTGACTTGTCCTGGTAACTTTCATGCCGCGGGGGGAGGCTCCGTTCGCGGCACAGGCCGTGATGGAGGTTGAGATGTCCGTTTCTGACAGGTTCGCCCGGATCGCCCGGGCCATCGCCGCGATGATCATGGCCGCGCTGCGCGCCATCTTCGGCGGCGTGAAAGAGGCCGGTGCCGCGATCGCGGCCGACGTCCGCATGGTCGGCCGAGGCGTGAGGGACGGCGCCAGCCACGTCGCCCACGTCGCCGGCCGGGGGCTGTCCGGTCCGGCGCAGGTGCTGGACTACGCAGCCGGCGCCTTCGGTGCGACGCTCGGCGCGCTACTGCCCCGCCGGCCCGTCGGACCCCGGGACGTCGCGGACGCTGCCGTCGGCCGGGACGACAGCATGGCGGCGCAGACGTTGACCCAGGTGCCTCCCGCCGCCCGAGCCGAGCTCCATGCCGCCGCCATGCTCGGCAACGCCGTACAGGCCTCCGCCGGGGCCCGGGCAGCCGGCGACGTCCGGATGATCCCGCTCCACGATGCCGACCTGCCGCCGCACTTGGTCCAGTGGCTGGGTGGCCTCTCGCCGAACCAGCTGCGTCACCTCGGTGAGTTGACCACGTGGGTCGTCGCCGCCCACGTCCAGGGCCGCACCCCGATCCCCGGGATTCCGCCGGCTCCAGCCGCGCCCGTGGCTGCCCCGGCCCGGGACGACATGCGGGCGATGCTGGCCCAGATCCGCAGGGCCGCGGCCAACGACCGGGCGGAGGTGGCGGCCATGGCGACGCGCGGCCCCCGCCCGGCGGTTCTGCCGACCGAGGACGACGACGAGGCCTATGACCGCCGCCGTGGGGGGGCGCGTCCCGCCTTCGGCTGAGGTCTGCGACAAGAACGGAAAGGGCCGCCGGCGATCCCGGCGGCCCCTCGCATCTCAGCGGGCGTCCTCAGGCGCCGATGATGTCGCGCAGGCCGGCCGAGAACTCCCGCTCCACGCTCAGAGCCTCACGCAGCGCGGCCGCTTCTGCAACGGCCCGGGCGAGGGCCCGCTCCACGACCTCGATGCGGGCCTCGGCAGCCACCGCGCGGACCTCGGCCTCGCGCTGGTCGGCGCGGGCGTCCTGCAGCCTGTAGGCCAGCCGGGTCACCGAATCGACTGCCTCGTCCCGCCGGGCCCTCCGCTCAGCCGCAGCGAGCTGCACGCCGAGGTGGATCGCGCTGCCGATCGAGGCGAGCCTCCCCCCGCAGTCCATCATGACCTCGGCGGCGATCGCGTTCATGGGGGCCTCCTTGGCGGCGGTGTGTACCCTCAAGATGGGCCTGGGCGGACTCCCTCGTCCAGAGGGCCGGCCCGCCTTTCGAGCGGTATCCCTGGCCTCCGGTTAACCGGGACGTGTCCAGCGAGCGGTTTTGGGGCCGAGGGGCTGTCCTACCGTTACTCCATTCCACGGAATCGGCTGTCGCGATCTTGGTAACGCGGATTTCGAGGGATCCTAGGCGGCCTTTGCAGGTCCTGGTGCGCCCCGTGGCGGGGTCAGCAGGCGGTCCTGGATCGCTGCGAGGACGGCCTCGGAGCGGTAGCGGACCGGCTCCCGGCCAGCCTCCTCCGCCCGCACGGACCGTAAGAGGAGATGCTCCTGCGTGAGCCTAAGCAGCGCCGCTGGAGTGACCGGGCGCGTCAAGGCGTCCCCGCCCCGGGATAGGATCGACCGGACGGCGTCCCCGAGGGCCCTGTCCAGCGTCGCCGCGTCGGGCCGCCCCATGTCGCGCAAGCGCTCCCGCTCACCGGCCTTCCGGCGCCGGCCGAGGTCTCGCTCGTGTGCGACGCGCTGGGCCTCGGACAGGGTGGAGATCTTCATGCGCATGGGGTGGCTCCTCGATGCTGGAGGATGCCCCGGGGCGATGCATACGTCCAAGACATGTCACGCCAGGATGCCCCCGAAACGTGAAATGTCCGCCAAACCTGAACATTTGTTAATTTTGAAGGGCGCACAGGGGGCGCACAGCGCCCGACGGTGGGCGCACGTCGGACTACGCTTCGGCGCGAACTCGCGGCCGGAGGGTCACGACGACTTCGTGGTCCAGCGAGGCCGCGGCGGCGCAGAGGCGGTCCCACCCCCAACCGGCGATGTCACCGGCCCGAAGCTGCGTGCGCGCGTGGCTGTCCCGCATGCCCTCGGGGAAGCCGGTCGCTCGGGTGAGGCGGCACGGCTTGGCTGAGGGGACAGCCGGCATGAGCCGGTCGAGGAATGCCTGGAGGGGGCCGGCGTGGGCCGCCGCGACCTGCGCGGCAAGGCCGTCCTTGGCTCGGGCGGCGTCGGCCTGGCCCCGGGGGCGTCGTAGCTGGCCATCAACTGGTTGCCGCGGATTCCTATCGCAAGCCGGCTGCCAAAAGCGGCCATTCCGCCTAGCGCCCAACACGGCCGTTCAGAACGCTCCGGCACCTTCTTCAAAGCGGACCATCCAGCAATTTCGTTTGTAGCTCTACGGGATACCCAGCTACCATTCACAATGCCGCTTTCACTGTCCTGGATGATAGCCTCATCATTCCGCGGATCTCACCCGCAGCCACGTCGCCAGGGGATTTGACGTCTTCGTATCAGGGGACGCCATTGTGGCCCGGTGCAAGCTCCAAGCTTGGCAAGCCGGATCAGAGCTGGTTTGAGCTCCACAACTTATCCTTAAGCTTGACTTAAGCTACAGGGTCCAACGGCGACGTCTCCGTCCGGCGTAAAAGGAAGGCGATTTCGATGCCTCAAATCAGGTTTCTCAGCCTTGCTTTGGGTTGCTGTTTACTTGTAGTTCAAGCCTCCCCGAGCCACGCGATCGATTCCCACGTAGGCCGGCTTCCCCCATGGCAAGCTGGGGCCAACAACCCTGCAGTCGACAAGGGGTTGGAATTCACGGTTAAGGAGGCCGACAACCTCGCCGACTTCCATGGCGACCTGACCAACGCGCGCCTCGTGCTCTACGTGGGCGGCAATTACTTCTTCGCGATGGCGCCGCTGGTGGCGGCCTTCGAGGCGAAGCACCCTGAGCTCAAGGGCCGGATCTACTACGAGACGATTCCGCCGGGTCTGCTCGTCCGCCAAATGAAGGCCGGCGGGCGCATTACCGTCGGCAACATGACTTGGACGGCCAAGCCCGATGCGTACTTCTCGGGCCTCATGGCGGTAAATCGGCTCATTGAGGCGGGCGATCTTCTCGGCCCCCCGACGATCTACGCGACAAATCAGCTTGCGATCATGGTGCCCAAGGGCAACCCGGCGGGCATCAAGGGCTTGGCCGATCTTGCGCGGCCGGGGCTGACCCTCGCCATGCCCAATCCCGAATTCGAAGGTGTCGCTCGCCAGATCAAGGCCTCCCTGGCCAAGGCGGGGGACGATGATTTGGTGAAGGCCGTCTACGAGACAAAGGTCGCCGACGGGACGACGCTTCTGACGCGGATGCATCATCGCCAGACGCCGGTCTGGCTAATGCAGGGACGCGCACAGGCCGGGGTCACGTGGCGTTCGGAAACCTTGTTCGAAGAGCAGGTTGGATTACCGACCGAGCGCATCGACATCCCGGACGAGCAGAACGCCACCGGCATCTATGCCGGAGCGGTCGTGAAGGACGCCGCGCATCCGGCCGAGGCGAAGCTCTGGCTGGATTTCCTCATGGGCGACGACGCGCGAGCGGTCTTCTCCCGTTATGGTTTTGGCCAATACCGGCCGTGAGGACTGCGGACTATCGTCGTGACGCCGGGCCGCTTCGCCTCATCGGCGGACCGGCGAGGCCTTCGGGCTGCGGGACAGGGCGCGGTTGAGCTTGCGCAAGGCGCGGTCGTCGCGGGTGCAGAGATCGTGGGCGAAGGCCTCCTCCAGATAGGCCGCCTCCGCCGATCGTTTCGTCCGGCCGGCGGCCTCGACCGCCGTCACCGCGCTGAGGACAAGGATTCCGACGAGACATCCGACACTCAGACCCTGCACTGTCGGCCTCACTTCGCGTAATGAAAGCCGGCCTGCTGCAACTCGGGCAGCGTGCCGACGGCGCCGGGGGTCAGGACGACGCCCGGAATGAGATGGTTCGTCAGCTCCGCCAGCGCATCGTGCGAGAGCTTGTCCGGGTTCAGATCGCGCCGGATGAGCGTCCCCGCCTGTTCCCAGATTGCGTTGTGACACGAGAGGAATACGACGCCCCGGGCCATCAGCGCCGGGATCGTGTTGTTCTCCGGCGAGAACATCCCCGCCGGGTCCTGGTAGTTCGCGGCCCCCGCCTGAGCCGCTTTCTTCCGCACGATCAGCGTGTTGGTCTTGAACGCCTCGCCCGCGAGCTTGGTGAGTTGGTACTTGTCCCACATCGCCTGGTCGTAGAGGGCGACATTCGCCGATCCGTGGGTCGCCGAGGCGGCCAGAAAATCGGGATGCTTGAATGACCAGACCTGATTGTTCAGGGCGTTGCGCATGAGGTTCAGCCACGGCCCGCCGATGTCGGTGTTGTCCCAGACCTGGCGGGGGCCTCCCTTGTAGGCGATCACCTCTGACAGGGCCTCGTGGTCCCAGAAATCTGGTCGGTCGAGGATCATCGGCACGATCTTAAAATCCCGCCGGCGCGGGGCCCTCGCCAGACGGTCTGTGAGGTCCCGCAGATTTCGGCTGCCCTCGGGTAGGTCGGCGGCGGTGGTCGCCCCGGCCGGGCGCGCGTCCGCCAAGCCTGCGGCGAGGCCGGCGCCCAGGGCAAGCAGGCTGCGGCGTTCGAGGGTCATGATCGTGCTCCCAGGGGGCCAGTTGCTGTTCAGTGCGGCACGGTCCCGGCAGGAGGTGCCCCCTCACCGAGCGTCACGCCGTCCACGGCCTGACCGTAGAAATCGTAAGGGCTGTCGTGATGGGCCTTGCGGGTCGCCGCGAGATCGCCGGTGAAGCGTGGGTCCTGCGGTCGCTCGCGACTGTCGATATAGGCGGCGACGTCCCAGGCTTCGGCATCGGTGAGGCTGTTGCCCTGGCTCAGCGGCATATTGGCCTTGATGAAGCCTGCCGCGTTGACGACCGAACTCATCCCCGCGCCCCAATTGTAGGAGCGGGCTCCCCACAGTGGCGGGAACACGATCGTCCCGTCCGGGCTCGCCTGCCCGGCACCGTCGCCACCGTGACAGAGGGCGCATTTCGCGGCGTAGACTTCTCGCCCATGGGCCAGATCGAGGCCTTTGGGCTTGGCGAGCTTCGGGTACCCCTGCCCGGGAAGCTTCATGCCTACGGGAGCCCCGTGGGCGAGGAAGGCGGCATAGGTCTCCAGCGCGACCAGGACGGGATCGCCCAGCGGGGGCGCCTTGCCGTTCATGCTGTAGCGGAAGCATCCCTGAAGCCGCTCCGCGAAGGTATTCACGTGACGGTTCTTCGCCCGGTAGGCCGGGTAGACGAGATAGGCCGCCCAGAGGGGAGCGGAATGGCCGAGGCGGCCCCGGTCGAGGTGACAGTTCGTGCAGCGCAGATCGTTGCCGACGAAGGCCCGCGCCTCGGCGCCCGTATCGCGAAAGATGCGCTCGCCCAGGCGAATGACTTGGCCGAAGTCGTCGTCGGAGATGGCGGAATCGGGCTGAGGCACGAAGGGCGGCGCGGTTGTCTCGGCCCCTACGGAACCGAGGGGCGTCAGGACCGCGAGGCCCCCCATCGCCGTTGCCAGCGCGAGGCGGGCTGCGGACCGTCCGGTGAAGCGCGTCATAAGGTTCATCGGCCGCCTCCAATCGCCGTGACAGGAAGAGCGGCGTAGTAGGCAGCGACGGCGGTGGCGTCGTCATCGCTCAGCCGGTCGGCGATCCCCTTCATCAGCCCGAGGGGATCGTTGTGGCGTGTCCCGGCTTTCCAGGCGGAGAGCTGCGCCGCGAGATAGGCGGCCGGCTGGCCGGCCAGCGGCGGGAAGGCGGCGCCGACGCCCTGCCCAGCTGGGCCGTGGCATTGTGCGCAAGCGGGCAATGCCTTCGTCCACTCACCAGTCTGCGCCAGCATTCGGCCGCGGTCGTATGCCGTGTCGTCCGGCTGGGGTGTCCCGTCGGGCGGCGGGGCGCGGAGCCCGGCATAAAAGACGGCCAACGCCCGCCGCTCCTCCGGTGCTAGGCCTTGGGCAATCGGACCCATGATCTCATGGTCCCGGCTGCCGTCGGCGAAGCTGTCGAGCTCGTGTGCGAGGTAGTCCTCCGCGAGGCCTGAAAGACGGGGAAAGCCGCCCTCGGCATTTCCGCCCCCGGAATCCCCGTGGCACGAGGCACAGGCCGGCACGCCGGCCTGTGTTCCGTTACGGGCGATTTCACCACCGTCCATGGCTCGTGCTGGGCAGACAGAAGCACACATCAACAGTCCGCCGAACGCGATGCGGACACTCCTGCTCGCCGCCAGAGCCAACCTGCGACTCATCGGAAGCACAGCGACGAGCGCAGAAAAGGCAAGGTGAGAAACTTTGACCGACGGTGCATGCATTCCGCCATCCTTGCCGTCCTGCTTAAGCCAGGCTTAAGGGGGGCTGCCCCCCGCCGAACAATGGAAAGGCACTCAGCACAAATATCCGTCATCGCGGCGGCGCGCTGGCATCCCGGGCTGGAGGATGCACTGTCGAGAACGTCGGCACGAACATTCCTCTGGTCGAACGCGCCAACGTCCGCTCGACCTTTTCCGGGAGCGCGACAGCCGCCGAACCGGCAGTGGCTCCGGCTTCGCTATGGCAAAGGTAGGTCTCGGCCCGACCTCGCAAGGGGACTTACCAAGGACCGAAGCATCCTGAAGGGGTGGCGTGCAGGATCACGGTTGCAATGGGCAGACCGACACCCTTCACACCCCCTTGAGTAGCCACCGCAGCGGCAGGGCGACAGCCGTGAGGCTCGCCACGCTCATCGCCCAGATCAGCACGAACCAGCCGAACCTGCGCATCAGTGGTACCCCGCTTCCGCCGTGACCTTGCCGCGGAACAGCCAGTACACGTAGGCTGTGTAGGCCAGGACCAGGGGCACCAGCACCGCCGCGCCGTAGAGCAGGAAGCCCTGCGATTTCGGATGCGTCGCCGCCTGCCAGATCGTGACGCTCGGCGGCACGATGTACGGCCACATGCTGATGCCGAGCCCGACATAGGACAGCAGGAAGAAACCGAGCGCGCAGAGGAAGGGCGTGACCTCCTCCCGCCGCCCTAGGGCCTGGGCGAAGCGCCACGCCAGGAGCCCGACCAGGATCGGCACCGGCGCGCCGACGAACAGGCCGGGCAGGCCGAGCCAGCGGGCGCGAAAGGGCGCGCTGATCGCCAGCGTCGTCGCCGAGACCACGGCGATGAGGACCAGCGTCGCCACCGCCAAGGGCTTGGCGAGGTTATACGCCCGGATCTGCAATTCGCCGCTGGTCTTCCAAATCAGCCAGCAGGCCCCGAGCAGGCCGTAGCCTACGACGAGCGCGAAGCCGGTCAGCACAGAGAACGGCGTCAGCCAGTCCCACCAGCCGCCCGCATAGGCCCGGCCCTCGATCCTGATGCCCTGGACGAAGGCGCCGAGCGCGATCCCCTGGCAGAAGGCGGCGACGAAGCTGCCCCAGGAGAAGGCACGGTCCCACCACAGCTGCCCGCGCGGCGTCGCCATGCGGAAGCGCATCTCGAAGGCGACGCCCCGGAACACCAGCGCCAGCAGCATCAGGATCAGTGGCATGTACAGGGCGGGCAGGATCGTGGCGTAGGCCAGCGGAAACACCGCAAACAACCCGCCGCCGCCCAGCACGAGCCAAGTCTCGTTGCCGTCCCAGACGGGGGCGACCGAGTTCACCATCACGTCCCGCTCGGCCTTGCCGCGCACCGCCGGGAACAGGATGCCGAGCCCGAGATCGAACCCGTCCATCGCCACGTAGAGAAACACGGCGGTGGCGATGAGGATCGCCCAGATGAGGGTTAGATCGAGGTCCATGACAGCCTCCCCTCACTCGGCCGGTTGCAGGTGCGCGTCACCGGCGAGTGCCGGCGCCGGAGTAATGCCCGCCGTGCGGACCGGCTGGCCGACGGGCGGGCCGGATTCGTGCGGTCGCGGGGTCTGGTTGAACAGGTGGAACAGGTACCAGATGCCCGCCCCGAACACCGCGAAGTAGACCAGCGCGAAGGCCGCGAGGGAGGCCGCCACGGCGGGGGCGGCGATGGGTGAGACGCTGTCGGCGGTGCGCAGCAGGCCGTAGACCGTGAAGGGCTGGCGGCCGGTTTCCGTCACCACCCAGCCCGCCGTCACCGCGATCAGCCCCGAGGGGCCCATCGCCACGGCGAAGCGGTGCAGCCAGGGCGTCTCGAACAGGCGGCCCTTGTACCGCAGAAACAGCGACCACAGGCCGAGGCCGATCATCAGCATGCCGAGCCCGACCATCACCCGGAAGGCCCAGAACACCAGCGGCAGGTTGGTCGGCCACGTGTCGCGCGGCAGGTCCTTCAGGCCCGTGACCTTCGCGTTCAGATCATGCGCGAGATAGAGGCTGGCGAGGCCCGGGATGCCGATCTCGTATTTGGTCTCGGCGGCCTGCGCGTCCGGCCAGCCGAACAGAATCGAGGGCGCGCGGGTCACGCTGTCGAAGTGGCCCTCCATCGCCGCGACCTTGGCGGGCTGGTGGTGGTAGCTGTTCCCGCCGTGCAGGTCGCCGAGCACCAGTTGCACCGGGGCGACGATCGCCGCCATCCACATCGCCATGGAGAACATCAGCCGGGCGCGGGGATTGGTCCGGTCGCGCAGCAGGTGCCACGCGCCGACCGCGCCGACGATCATCGCCGTCGTCAGATAGGCCGCCGTCACGGTGTGGGCGAAGCGGTAGGGGAAGGACGGGTTGAAGATCACCGCCGTCCAGCTCTCCGGCACGAACCGGCCGTCGGCATCGAGCGAGTAGCCCGCGGGCGTCTGCATCCAGGAATTGGCGGACAATATCCAGAAGGCCGAGAGCAGCGTGCCGCCCGCGACGAGGCAGGTCGCCAGGAAGTGCAGGCGGGGGCCCACCCGCTCCATCCCGAACAGCATCACCCCGAGGAAGCCCGCCTCCAGGAAGAAGGCGGTCAGCACCTCATAGCCGAGCAGCGGCCCGAGCACGGGAGCGGTCTTGTCCGAGAAGACCGACCAGTTGGTGCCGAACTGGTAGCTCATCACCAGCCCCGACACGACGCCCATGGCGAAGGCTACGGCGAAGACCTTCAGCCAGTAGCGGTAGGTGTCGAGATAGACTGGCTTGTCGGTGGCGAGCCAGAAGGCTTCCAGCACCGCGAGATAGCTCGCCAGCCCGATGGTGAAAGCCGGGAACAGGAAGTGCCAGACGACCGTGAAGGCGAACTGACTGCGGGCGAGGTCGAGCGCGCTCGGGAGATGGTTGGCCAGCATCCGTGGGCGCTGCCTTTGGCGGGAATGGGGACATCCGGGAGGCCCGCCATGGACCGTACCGAACCAAGCATGCCGCCGGAATGTCGCCCCGCCTTCATATGCCACAGCTCGGGCGTGTCAATACAAGTTTATGATGCGAAGACCTACTCGATATGAATTTGCATATTGACCGGCATCGTAGCGAGGTCCACGGTGCTGACCACACTGTTGAAACGTCGAGAGTTGTTCCATGAGTATCGAAACCGACACCGATCCGCCCGTGCCGCCGCCCGCCTGCCCGCCGATCATCGGCGACGTCGCGCCGAACTTTCGCGCGCGGACGACGATGGGCCCGCGGACGCTCGCCTCGTATCGCGGACGCTGGCTGGTGTTCTTCTCCCACCCGGCCGACTTCACCCCCGTCTGCACCAGCGAGTTCGTCGCGTTCGCCCAGGCCTACGAGGCCTTTCGGGACACCGACTGCGACCTGCTCGCCCTGTCCGTCGACAGCCTTTCCTCCCACTTGGCCTGGAAGCACAGCATCGAGCAGCGTTTCGGCGTGCGGGTGCCATTCCCTATCGTCGAAGATCCCGCCATGGGCATCGCCCGGGCCTACGGCATGCTGCCGGCTGGCTCGACGTCGAGCGCCACCGTCCGGACCACGTTCGTCATCGATCCTGAAGGCATCGTGCGGGCGCTGGTCGCCTACCCGCTGACGGTGGGCCGCAGCATCGCCGAGATCCTTCGGCTGGTGCAGGCGCTCCAAGCCTGCGACGCATCGGACGTCTCGACGCCGGAGGGATGGCAACCCGGCGACCAGGTGCTTGTGAACCCGCCTCTGACGAGCGACGAGATCGCCCAGCCAGGCGCTGCGGGGCAGGACTGGTACTACCGCTTGGGAAGCCTGTGATGGCCTCCGGCACGGACGAGGCGACGGCGATCCTGATCGCCGACCTGCTCAAGGTCGCCGCCAACCCGAACCGGCTGCGCATCCTGTATCTCCTGGCGGAGGGAGAGCGATCCGTCTCTGAGATCGAGCAGCAGCTCGGCATCCGCCAACCAACGCTGTCGCAGCAGCTCGGGGAGCTGCGCAACGCTGAGGTCGTGGCCACGCGGCGCGAGCACAAGGTGGTGTTCTACAGCCTGAGCGACGCCCGCATGCAGGCCCTCCTCGACGCGTTCGACGACATCCTGATCGCGGGTCGACCGCGGAGAAGCTTGCCTGCGCGCAGCCCGGATGCGCGAGCGCGGGCGCTCGGCCAAGCGGCGATGTTCGGTCAGGTCGGAGAACCTTGACGGACGCTGTCGCTCCGTTCCTAGCGCCGCTCGCTGGCGCTGGCGCGCCGCTCCGAACACGTGCCTCACGGTCCGGAACCCTAGCTGTCGGCTGAGGGCATGCGATTGAGCCCGCATCGTCGACGCACAGCGAGCGGCGCCGGGACAAAGCCGGCGCCGCTTAGCTTCAGGCGGCTGCCTTCTCCGGCTTAGCCATCCATTCGCGTCCCTTGAGCATGGCCTTCCAGTAGATTGGAGGCAGCATCCGCTCCTTCAGGAGCCATGCGAGGTGGCTCGGCTTCGTCCCGTCGATCAGCCATGCGGGGAAGCTCGGCATGAGCTTGCCGCCGTAGCCGAACTCCGCGAGCAGGATCTTACCTCGCTCGACCGTGAGCGGACACGAGCCGTAGCCGTCGTAGGCGACCTCGGCCCCGCGCAGGTGGCCCATCTCGACGAGGAGGTTGTGGGCCACCACGGGCGCCTGCTTGCGCGCGGCGGCGGCGGTCTTGGCGTTGGGCGCGTTGCAGGCGTCGCCGAGCGCGTAGACCTCGGGGAAGCGACGGTGTCGCAGGCTCCCGGGGTCCACATCGACCCAGCCGGCGGCATCGGCCAGGGGCGAGACGCGGACGAAGTCGGGCGCCTGCTGCGGCGGGACGACGTGGATCATGTCGAAGCCGGTCTCAACCGTCTCGCTGCCGCCCTCCTCCGTCTTGCGCGAGAACCACGCGCGCCGAGCCGGACCGTCGATCCGGGTCAGGGTGTGATTGAAATTCAGGTTCGCGTCGTAGCGCTTCACGTAATTCATCAGGGCCGGGACGTATTCCTTCACGCCGAACAGGACTGGACCGGCATTGTAGAGCTCGACCGCGATGTCCCCGAGCCGCCCCTGCCGCAGCCAGTGGTCGGCGGAAAGGTACATCGCCTTCTGCGGGGCGCCGGCGCACTTGATCGGCATCGGCGGCTGCGTGAAGACGGCGCGGCCCGCCCGCAGGTTCCGCACGAGGTCCCAGGTGTAGGGGGCGAGGTCGTAGCGGTAGTTCGAGGTGACCCCGTTCCGCCCGAGGGTTTCGGCGAGCCCCTCGATGCCGGCCCAGTTCAGCTTGAGGCCGGGCGCGACCACGAGGCGGTCGTAGCGCACCACCCGGCACCCTTCCAAGATTACCGCCTTGCGCTCGGGCTCGAAGGCCGCAACCGCCGCCTTGATCCAGCGCACGCCGTTCGGGATCAGGGAAGCCATGGTCCTGGCCGTGGCGGCGGGCTCGAACACTCCGCCGCCGACCATCGTCCAGCCCGGCTGGTAATAGTGCACGTCCGCCGGATCGATGACGGCGATGTCGAGGTCGGGTTTGCGCGCCTTCAGGCTCGCCGCGACGGCGATGCCGCCGGCCCCGCCGCCGACGACGACCACACTGTGGAACTGGTCGGCGTGCTCAGTAGGAACCCGGCCGCCTGCCGCGATGCGCCGGACGACGCCGCTCAGTTCGTATCCGGCCGCCTTGGTGGCAGCCAGGATGTCCGGAAGCGGCCGCGCAGCTGCCGCCTCGCCGAGCGCCCACAGCGTCGCGGAGCGGGTTCCGGTGCGGCAGAAGGCGAGCACCGGCTTCGGCAGGGCCGCGAGCTCGCCGCGGAAGGCCATCACATCCCCATCCGTCACCTTGCCCGACGTGACGGGTAGGTACCGCGCCTCCAGGCCGGCCGCACGCGCGGCGGCCTCCAACTCCGAGAAGCCCGGCTGGTCGCCGCCCTCGCCATCGGGGCGGTTGCAGATCACCGCCCGGAAGCCCGACTCGGCCGCCGCCGCGAGATCGGAGGGAGCGAGCTGACCCGTCACCGACAGGTCCGGGGAGAGGCGTTTGACGTCCATGGCTAGATCCTCATCTGATAGATTTATATTATGAGTTGCGATTTCTATAAATCATACGTTGACCTCCACCGCAAGAAGGTCCACCAGTGACGAAAGCGACGATCCTTTCATTTTGTTTTTTTATTAAATGAATGACAGTCGGGATCGGGGCTTGCCGGCCGCCGACCGGCTCGACCGGTCGTCGACAAGGCCCCTGGACGCGGAGGTCACCGCCGATGAATGCGCTTCCCGCCATCTTGTCCGGCTCAGGGGTCGGCTTCACGCTCGGACTCATCGGCGGCGGCGGCTCGATCCTGGCGACGCCGCTTCTGCTGTACGTGGTCGGCATGGCCCAGCCGCACCTCGCCATTGGAACCGGCGCTCTGGCGGTCGCGGCCAACGCGTTCCTGACCCTCGTCGGGCACGCCAGGTCCGGCAACGTGCGTTGGCGCTGCGCCGTCGTGTTCGCCGGAGTCGGCATCCTTGGCGCCCTCGTCGGCTCGACGTTCGGCAAGGCGGTCGACGGCCAGCGCCTGCTCTTCCTCTTCGCGATGCTGATGGTCGTCGTGGGCATCCACATGCTGCGGGGTCGCAAGGTTCAGAGTGGAACCTCGGAGCCTGTCGGATGCGGTCCGGTACCGAGTTGGAAGGTCGTGGCCGTCGCCTTCGCGGTCGGGGTCCTGTCGGGCTTCTTCGGGATCGGCGGCGGGTTCCTGATCGTGCCGGGCCTCGTCTTCGCCACCGGCATGCCGCTGATCACTGCGGTCGGCACCTCGCTGCTCGCCGTTGGTGCCTTCGGCCTCGCCACAGCAACGAATTACGCCCTGTCCGGAATGGTCGATTGGGCCGTCGCCGGGGAATTCATCGCCGGCGGCCTCGTCGGCGGTTTCTTGGGTATGCGGCTGGCCAACCGGCTCTCTGGCTACAAGGGCGCGCTCGACACGGTATTCGCCACCGTCATCTTCGGTGTCGCCGGCTACATGCTCTACCGCAACGCCGGCGCTTTCGCCGCGACGCCTTGACCGTCGCCGAGGCGGGCGCCCGGTGCCGCACCCGCTTCGATGACCACCGGACGGCACCTTTCAGGAAAACCGCCATGACCCCCAATGTCGGTAGCATCGATCGCATCCTGCGCCTCGTCGTCGGCCTTCTGATCGCAGGCCTGGGCTACACGATGCTCGCCGGAGTCTGGGCCCTTGCCGCCGTCGGCATCGGCGCCGTGATGGCGTTGACCGCCCTCGTCGGGTTCTGCCCAGCCTACACGATCCTAGGGATCAACACCTGCCGACGCCGGCTTCCCGGCGCGTGACCCCACCCGTCCAAGGACGACCGACAGGAGACAAGCAATGACCGAAGCCCGTGGCCCCGAACCCGTCATCCAAGCCTTCTTCGACGAGCCCACCAACACGGTGAGCTACATCGTGGCCGATCCCGAGACGAAGCAGGCGGCCTTCATCGATCCGGTGCTCGACTACGATCACAACGGCGGCAGCGTCGACACTCGCTCCGTTGAGGCGATGCTGACGGCCGCCGACGAGGCGGGCTACACGGTGGTCTGGACGCTGGAAACCCACGCGCACGCCGACCACCTCTCCGGCTCGCCCTACGTGAAGGCCAAGACCGGCACGAAGATCGGCATCGGCGAGCACATCAAGGAGGTCCAGAAGATCTTCCGCCCGGTCTTCAACGCCACCGACCTAAAGACCGACGGCAGCGATTTCGACCACCTCTTCGTGGACGGCGAGACGTTTGCCATCGGCAATCTCGCCGTCGAGGTGCTGTACACGCCAGGCCATACGCCGGCTGACATCTGCTACCGCATCGGCGGCCACGTCTTCGTCGGCGATACGCTGTTCATGCCCGATTTCGGTACCGCGCGGGCCGACTTCCCCGGCGGCGACGTGCGCACCCTCTATCGCTCGATCCGCAAGTTGCTGGCCCTGCCTCCGGCGACGGTGCTTCACCTCTGCCACGACTACAAGGCGCCGGGCCGCGACGTGTACGCCTGGGAGACCACGGTCGGCGAGCAGCGCGAGCGCAACGTTCATGTGAAGGAGGGCGTGAGCGAGGAGGAGTTCACCGCCATGCGCACCGCCCGGGACGCGACGCTGGCTGCGCCGCGCCTTCTGCTGCCGTCGATCCAGGTCAATATCCGCGCCGGCAAGTTCCCCCCGGCCGAGGCGAACGGCGTTCGTTACCTGACCATTCCGGTCAAACTGAAAGGCGGAGCGGAATTGGGCGTTTGACAGGGCTCATCGGTATTGGGCGTACCTGAGCCGATGATGGACCTCCTGCCTGCGCATCTCCTCCGGGCGGCCCTCGGCCTCGTGCTGGGTGCCGTGCTCGGGATGGTCGCGCGCCGGGGGCGGTTCTGCACGTTGGGCGCCATCGAAGATGCCGTCTATGCGCGCGACACGCGCCGCGCCCGGGCATGGTTGCTGGCCACCGGCATCGCCGTGGTGGGCACGCAGCTTTTGGAATCCGAATTCGGTCTCGACCTCGCCCGGTCGATCTATGCGGGGCCGCGCTTCGAATGGGGCGCGATGATCCTCGGCGGAACGATGTTCGGCTTCGGCATGGCGCTCGTCGGCACCTGCAGCTTCGGCGCGTTGCTGCGGCTCGGCGGGGGAGATCTGCGCGCCCTCCTCGTCCTCCTCGTGCTCGGCCTCTCGGCCTACATGGCGATCAGCGGCGTGACAGCCTTTCTGCGCGTGACGCTCACCGCACCGCTCAGCCTCGATCTCGGTAGCCAGCGGCTCGGGGCCTTGTTGAAGCTGGATCAGACCGGCCGCGTGGCCTTCAGCGTCATTGCAGGCATCGGCTTCTGCCTCGTGGCGCTGACGGGCAAAGACTTCCGTCGGACTCAGCGGCTCCTCATCGGCGCCATCGCCATCGGGCTCGTCATCGTCGCCGGGTGGTGGACGAACGGGAGCGCGGGTTTCGACGAGTTCGAAACCCGGGCGGTCGGCTCCTTCAGCTTCGCACGGCCGGTCGGCGATACCCTCCTCTATGCCATGCTCGCGAGCGGCACGCGGATCGATTTCGGCGTGGCCTCGGTCCTCGGCGTCGTGCTCGGGTCCTTCGCGGCGGCGCGCGCTGCGGGTGAATTTCACTGGGAGGCGCCCGATGATGCCCGCGAGGTGAAGCGCCACCTGCTCGGCGCCTTCCTGATGGGCACCGGCGGCGTCACGGCGCTGGGCTGCACCATCGGCCAGGGATTGAGCGGGCTTTCGACGCTGTCGGTCGGCTCGATTCTCGCCCTCGGCGCGATCCTCGTCGGGGCTCGCGCGGGGCTCTACTACCTCGTGGACCGGCACACTTGAGGGTTTCGCCGGTTACGGTGTCCGTCCGTTGCAGAATGCGCGGTGCAGGGCGGCGATGATCTCGCGAACCTCGGGCCGGGCCAGCGCATAATAGATGTTCTTGCCGTCACGGCGGGCCTCGACGAGATCGTCGGCCCGTAACCGAGCCAGTTGCTGGGACACGGCCGGTTGCCGCAGATTCAGCAATTGCTCCAGTTCCGAGACCGAGCGCTCGCCCTCGACCAGCAGACAGAGGATGACGAGGCGCGCCTCGTGCCCGAGGGCTTTGAGCAGTTCGCTGGCATCGCGGGCATTGGCCAGCAACAGATCCAGGTCGAGGCTGCCCGGGGCCTCGACGCTCGTCACCGGTTGCGCCTGTTGCAACGGCATCATCCCACCCTTTTCCTCGCCGCCCGAAGCCCGTTACGGGGATCCGGGGAGCCGTTCGAGCAACCGCTCGGCCCGTCCCCAGAAGAAATCCTCACCCGGATAGCCCTCGATCCGGTCGAGCTCGGACCCGTCTTCGACGAGGACGAATGTCGGTGTGTAGCGGATCGGGCGCTTGAGCGTGAGTCCGGGAGGGAGGCCTGCGTCGAGATCGACACGGCGCAACGGCGCCCGCTTCCCGATATCCGTCTTCGGGTAGATCGGCCCGATCTCCTTGTCCCAGGCCTTGCACCACGGGCAGCCGCGCCGCTCGAACTTGATCAGCTCGGCGGCCTCAACGATGCCGGGCCATAGGGCGAACCCCCACGCCCCCGCCATGACGGCTCGCCTCGTTCCCCGCATCGGTCTTCCCAAGCCCAGGACCACTGATCCTTATATAGCAAAAGACGAATGTGTTCGAGGGGCATCGGCGCAGCCGCCGGGATCGTGATCGCCCTCGGCGCGGAGCCGCCGTCGTCCGCGCGGCTTCAATGGCAGCCGGATGTCAGGAGGACTAGATTGCCAGGGGCAGGACAATCGCTCTACACATGCAGAAACTAGAATATTTGGAGGGGACGCCATGTCGACCCGGCGCCGGTTCCTGGCGGGTGCCCTCGCGCTCGGCCTGCCCTCCAGGGCCATGGCCCAAGCGATCCAGGGCGATGACGGCCTCTACCGGGAGCCCTGGTTCCTCGAAAGCTTCCTCGATCTCCCCGACGATCTGAAGTCCGCGCGGGAGCACGGCAAGCGCCTCGCCATCCTGTGGGAGCTGAAGGGCTGTCCCTTCTGCAAACAGATCCACCTCGTGAACTTCGCAGATCCGGCGACGAGCGCCTTCATCCGCGAGCGTTTCGAGATCCTGCAACTGAATTTCATCGGTTCGCGGGAGGTCACCGATTTCGACGGTCAGATCCTTCCCGAGAAGGCTTTCGCGGAGAAGTACGGCATCCGGTCCACGCCGACCATTCAGTTCTTTCCGGTGGAGGAGACGGCACTCGCGGGCAAGACGCCCCAGCAGCGCGAGGTCCTGCGAGTGCGGGGCTACGTGCCGCCGGAGGAGTTCCGCCGGACTTTCGCCTTCGTGGCCGAGCGTGCCGACGAGCGGACGACCCTGCAGGATTACCTCCGCTCGCCGGAGGCGGCGCAGCGGGGCTGACAGTCCCGCCGCGATAGTCAGCGGCCTCGCAATTCCAGCTTGACTTGAGAGCGATCCACGTCAAACTTGCAATAATTCGCATATGTCGATGGGTTTGCCCGCCGGCAGAGCGAGCGGTTCGAGACGACCGCACTCGCCGCAAAGACGGCGCACCGAGGAAACGCCAGATGCGCAGGCCGATCACAGCCTTTGCGCTCGCGGGACTTTGCGTCCTCGCGACCGCCGCCGGAGCCGAGACGGCTTCCACCGGGCTCGCCCCGTTCAAGATCGTCGCCATCGATGGCAGCGACTCAATCCCCGAGCCGCTCACCGACAAGCCGGGGGATGCGGCGGCCGGCGCGAAGGTCGTCGTGAACCGGCGCCAGGGCAATTGCCTCGGCTGCCATCAGGTCTCGTCGCTCAAGGGCGAATCTTTCCACGGCGAGGTCGGGCCCTCCCTCGATGGCGTCGCGGGCCGGTGGGACGCGGCCCACCTGCGGATGATCGTCGTCAACCCGAAGCACGTCTTCACCGAGGCGACCGTGATGCCGGCCTTCTACCGGATCGACGGCCTCAACCGCGTGCGCGCCGAATTCCAGGGCAAGCCGATCCTGACCGCGCAGCAGGTCGAGGACGTCGTCGCCTACCTCACGACCTTGAAGTGATCTCGCGGGCTGAAGGAGCCGCTTGCCATGACCTCTGCCAAGATCCCCGCAATGAGCCGCCGCCAAGCCCTGGCCTTCGGCACCGGCGCCATGGTGGCCACCGCCTTCGCTTTCCGCGCCGGCCCGGCCCTGGCGGCGAAGCCCGCGACCGATGAGGCCATCAAGGCCTTCACCCGCGGCAAGGAGCCGGTGAAGGGCAGGGTCAAGCTCGAACTCCCCGAGATCGCCGAGAACGGCAACACGGTGCCGATGACGGTGAGCGTCGACGGGCCGATGACGGCGGAAAGCTACGTCGAGGAGGTGATGATCGTCGCCGAGGGCAATCCGAACCCCGGCGTCATCAGCTTCCACTTCACGCCGTCGAGCGTCGCGGAGGCGAACACCCGGATCCGTCTCGCAGAGACCCAGAACGTCATCGCGGTCGCCCGCATGAACGACGGCTCGGTGTTCAGCGACGTCCGCCAGGTGAAGGTCACCATCGGCGGCTGCGGCGGCTAACCCATACGCGACAGCATCGAACGAGGACGGGAGGACCACATGGCCGACGTGAAGCCGCGGATCAAACTGGACAAGAAGGAGGTCGCCAAGGGCGGCATCATCGAGGTGAAGACGCTCGTCTCCCACACGATGGAGTCCGGCCAGCGCAAGGACAAGGACGGGAAGACGATCCCGCGCAAGATCCTGAACAAGTTCACCTGTGACCTGAACGGCAAGACGATCTTCAGCGCCGATATCGAGAGCGCAGTCTCCGCCAATCCCTACTTCCAGTTCAAGATCAAGCCCGAAGAATCCGGAGCGCTGACTTTTACCTGGGTCGATGACGACGGGTCGAAGATCCAGGCCACCGAGCAGATCAAGGTCGCCTGACGCGCGCCCGGGGCCGTTCGCCCCGGAGCGCCTCCCCCCGCCGCGCCGGAGCCCTCACCATGGTCCGCCCAACTCTCGCCTTTACAGCGCTCGCGCTCGTCGCGTTGGCCGTCGCGCCGCACGCGCAGGACATGCCGTCGGCGCCCGCCGCGAAGGAGCCGTCCGAGCGCCCGGCGTGGCAGGCGCACGGCATGAAGCCCCAGAACCCGAATTCTCCGTTCGAGGAAGTCGTCTCGGGCCTGTATTTCCGTTCCAAGGAAACGCAGGAGATGCAGGCCGACGACTTCAACAATCCGGGCTTCCTCGCCGTCGAGCAGGGCGAGGAACTCTGGTCGAAGGTCGATGGCACGGCCGGCAAGTCCTGCGCGAGCTGCCACAACGAGGCCTCGACCTCGATGAAGGGCGTCGCGGCTGCCTATCCGAAGTGGAACGAGAAGCTCGGGAAGCCAATCAATCTGGAGCAGCGGATCAACATCTGCCGCAGCGGCGCCCTGAAGGCCGAGCCTTTCGTCTTCGGCTCGCCCGAACTCACGGCCATGACCACCTACATCCGCAACCAGTCCCGGGGGATGCCGGTCGCCGTGAAGGTGGACGGGCCGATGACGCCCTGGTTCGAGCGCGGCAAATCGCTGTACTACCAGCGGAACGGCCAGCTCGATCTCGCCTGCGCGAGCTGCCACGAAAAGAACCACGGCAAGTATCTCCGGGCCGATTTCCTCAGCCAGGGGCAGAGCAACGGCTTCCCCGTCTACCGCCTACGTGACCAGCGGCTGGTGCCGCTGCACGAGCGCATGGAGGGCTGCATGCAGGACGTCCGGGCCACGCCGTTCAAGCCGCTCTCCGACGAGTTCCTCGCCCTGGAGACCTACGTCGCGTGGCGCGGCCTCGGCCTTCCGGTCGAGACGCCCGCCGTGCGCAACTGAGGGTCGGATCGTCCCATGACCTCACGCCGCGACTTCCTGCAGATCGCCGCCGCCACCGCGGCCCTGGTGCCGACGGGCTGGATCCGCGCCTTCGCCCAGCAGCGCCTGACCCAGTACGACCTCCTGGCCTTCGAGCCGATGGGCAACGTCACCCTGGTCCACCTGACCGACATCCACGCGCAGTTGCGGCCCGTGCTGTTCCGCGAGCCCTCGACCAATCTCGGGGTGGGCGAGGCGCGCGGTCAGGTCCCCCACGTCACCGGACGCGCCTACCTCGACCTCTACGGCATCCCCGGCGGCTCGCCGCTGGCCTATGCGCTGACGCCGGAGGACTACGTCGCGCTCGCCCGCAGCTACGGCCGGATGGGCGGCCTCGACCGGATCGCCACGGTGCTCGACGCGATCCGCGCCGAGCGCGGCGACAAGGTGCTGTTCCTCGACGGCGGCGACACTTGGCAGAACAGCTACACCTCGATGGTGAGCAAGGGCCAGGACATGGTCGACTGCATGGCGCTGCTGAAGCCCGACGCCATGACCGGCCACTGGGAGTTCACCCTCGGCACCGAGCGGGTGAAGGAGATCGTGGACGGGCTCGGCTGCCCGTTCCTCGGCCAGAACGTCCGCGACGCGGAGTGGAACGAGCCAGCCTTCGAGTCCACGAAGATGTTCGAGCGCGGCGGCGCGAAGGTCGCGGTGATCGGGCAGGCCTTCCCCTACACGCCCATCGCCAACCCGCGCTGGATGATCCCGAACTGGTCCTTCGGCATCCGCGAGGAGGATGTGCAGGCGAGCGTCGACAACGCCCGGAAAGAGGGCGCCGACCTCGTCGTGCTGCTCTCTCACAACGGGTTCGACGTCGACCGCAAGCTCGCCTCGCGGGTGAAGGGAATCGACGTCGTCCTGACCGGTCACACGCACGATGCGCTGCCGCAGGCGGTAAAGGTCGGCAACACCCTGCTCATCGCCTCGGGCAGCCACGGCAAGTTCCTCACCCGCGTCGACCTCGACGTGCGGGACGGCGCCGTGAAGGGCTACCGCTCGAAGCTCATCCCGATCTTCTCCGATGTCATCGCCCCGCAGAAGGCGATGGCGGCCAAGATCCAGGCGATCCGCGCGCCCCACGAGGCGATGCTGAGCCAGGAACTTGGGCGGACCGAGGCCCTGCTCTACCGGCGCGGCAACTTCAACGGCACCCTCGACGACCTGATCTGCGACGCGCTCCTGTCCGAGCGCGAGGCCGACATCGCCCTCTCGCCCGGCTTCCGCTGGGGCACGACCCTCCTGCCCGGGCAAGCGATCACCCACGAGGACGTCTACAACGCCACCGCCATCACCTACCCGGCGGCCTACCGGATGCCCATGACCGGCGCCCGGCTGAAGGAGGTGCTGGAGGACGTGGCCGACAACCTGTTCAACGCCGATCCCTACTACCAGCAGGGGGGCGACATGGTGCGGGTGGGGGGCGTGTCCTACGCCATCGATGTCGCCCGCCCGGCCGGAAGCCGCATCTCCGACCTGACCCTGCTGCGCACCGGCAAACCCATCGAGGCCGGCAGCAGCTACACCGTGGCGGGCTGGGCGAGCGTCAACGAGGGGACCGAGGGTCCGCCGATCTGGGACGTCGTCGCCTCGCACATCAAGGCCAAGAAGACGGTGAACCCGACGCCCGCGCAGGTCACCGTCCGTGGCGCCTAGTCGTCTTCAAGATATTCACACATTGCCATACTTGAAACAGTTCGGAGAGACCGATGTCTGAACCGAAGCCGCGCCCCGATCCGTCCGGGCCGACCTCCCGCCGATCCTTCCTGCGCACCGGCCTCGCCTTGGGCGGAGCGGTCGGCGCCGGGGTGGGAACCGGCGCTTTCGCGGGCCGTGCGGCCGCCGCCGCGCCGGAGGCCAAGAACCTGCCGCCGAACGTGCCGGAATGGTCGCAATCCCTCGGTGACGGTGTCGTGAGCCGGCCCTATGGCCGCCCCTCGAAGTTCGAGGCGGACGTGATCCGCCGCGACGTTGAATGGCTGACCGCCTCTCGCCAGAGCTCGGTGAGCTTCACGCCGCTGCACCAGCTTGAGGGGATCATCACCCCCAACGGTCTCGGCTTCGAGCGCCACCATGGCGGCATCGCCGAGATCGACCCGGCCGAGCACCGGTTGATGATCCACGGCCTCGTTGAGAAGCCGCTGATGCTGACGCTGGAGGACATCAAGCGCTTCCCCCGCGTCAACCGGATCGCCTTCCTCGAATGCGCGGCCAATTCCGGCATGGAGTGGAAGGGCGCGCAGCTCAACGGCTGCCAGTTCACCCACGGCATGATCCACTGCGTCATGTACACGGGCGTGCCGCTCAAGCGCCTCCTCGAAGAGGCGGGTCTCAAGACGAACGCCAAGTGGCTGCTGCCGGAGGGGGCGGACGCCGCGGCGATGACCCGCTCGGTGCCGATCGAGAAGGCGCTCGACGACGCCATCGTCGCCTACGCCATGAACGGCGAGGCGCTCTATCCCGAGCACGGCTACCCGCTGCGCCTCGTCCTGCCCGGCTGGCAGGGCAATATGTGGGTGAAGTGGCTGCGCCGGATCAAGGTCGGCGACGAGCCCTGGCACACCCGCGAGGAGACCTCGAAGTACACGGCCCTCATGCCGGACGGACAGGCGCGGCGCTTCACCTGGGCCATGGACGCGAAGTCCGTGATCACCAATCCAAGCCCGCAGGCGCCGATCCACGGCAAGGGCTTCACCGTGCTCTCGGGCCTCGCTTGGTCGGGACGCGGGGCGATCAAGGGCGTGGACGTCTCCCTCGATGGCGGCCGCAACTGGCGCGCCGCCCGCCTCGACGGTCCGGTCCTCGATAAGGCGCTGACGCGCTTTTATTACGAGTTCGACTGGAACGGTGAGCCGCTGCTGCTCCAGTCCCGCGCCAGGGACGAGACCGGCTATGTGCAGCCGACCAAGGCGGCTTTGCGCCAGCATCGCGGCCTGAACTCGATCTACCACAACAACGGCATTCAGACCTGGCACGTGCTGCCCAGCGGGGAGATCGAGAATGTCGAGGTCGCGTAACCTCATTCCGGCCGCGCTCGCAGCCGCCCTCCTGGCCGCGACGCCGGTGGCGGCCGAGCGCCTAAACATCGGCCGCGCGGCAACGCCCGAGGAAATCAAGGGCTGGGACATCGACGTGCGGCCGGACGGCCAGGGGCTTCCGGTCGGCAAGGGCACGGCGGCGCTGGGCGAGACCATCTTCCAGGAGCGCTGCGCCAGCTGCCACGGCGAGTTCGGCGAAGGCGCGGGCCGGTGGCCGGAACTCGCGGGCGGATCCGGGACCTTGAAGTCGGAAAACCCGGTCAAGACCATCGGGTCCTACTGGCCCTATGTCTCGACGGTCTTCGACTTCGTGCACCGGGCGATGCCGTTCGGCGCGGCCCAGACCCTGACGCCGGATGAGACCTACTCGGTCACGGCCTATCTCCTCTATCTCAACGACATCCTGAAGGATCAGGATTTCGAGGTGAACGAGAAGAACCTCGCCAGCATCCGCCTGCCGAACGAGAAGAACTTCTTCATGGACGACCGCCAGACGGCGGAGAAGGAGTTCTGGACGGCCAAGCCCTGCATGACGAACTGCCTGCCCAAAGAGGCGACGATTACGAGCCATGCGCGCATCCTCGACGTGACGCCCGACAAGGCCCCCGACTCCGCGAAGAAGGCGCCGCCAGTCCAATGACGACTGGCGCCGCCGTCCCCGGATCGCGCTGCGACAGGCGTCTCTTCATGGCGGGGCTCGCGGCGGGTCTCGCGGGCGCGTGGCCGACCGGCCGCGCGTCCGCCAACCCGGCGGCGGCGTTGACGGTCGGCGGCGCCTCCGTGGAGACGGCGAGCGACGGCACGCTGTCCTCCTCCCTCGCCTTCATGCTGCCCGATACGCCGCGCGACGAGATGCAGGCCGTCTTCAGGGCCGAGGGCCAGCGCGCGGAGGCCGCGCCGATCCCGACGAACGCGAGCCTCGTGCGGATCGGCTCTGAGATCATCCTGATCGATGCCGGCTCGGGCAACTCCTTCCAGCCGACGGCGGGCAAGCTCGGAGAGACATTGGAGAGCCGGAACATTTCGCGCGAGGCGATCACCCAGGTCGTGTTCACGCACGCCCATCCCGATCATCTCTGGGGCGCGATCGACGATTTCGACGACAGCGAACGGTTTCCCAATGCCCGCTACGTGGTGCCGGCGGCGGAATGGGATTTTTGGACCCGCGACGACGTCGAGACCCTGGTGCCCGACTGGCTGAAGGGTCTCTCCGTGGGCTCGCGACGGACCCTGCGCCGCCTTGAGGCGAAGGTGGAGCGCCGCAGGCCCGGCGAGAGCATCGCCCCCGGCCTCACTTACGTCGCGACGCCGGGGCATACACCCGGCCACGCCTCCGTACTCGTCGAAGCGGGACGGGATCAGGTACTGATCGGCGGAGATGCCCTGAGCCATGCAGTTCTGTCGTTCCGGCGTCCCGCCTGGGCGTTCGGAAGCGATCTCGACCGCGACCTCGCTTCCTGCACCCGCCTGACCCTGCTGGACCGGTTGGCGAACGAGCGGATGACGCTCGTTGGCTTTCATCTCCCGGGCTCGGGCGTCGGACATGTCGAGCGTGCCGGCGACAGCTATCGATTCTTGCAGACCTGACGAGACGGCTCCAAGAGGAGCGCGCGTCTCGGATCAGGATCGTTCGACAACGGAGGGGACGAGATGATGCTGTCGCGCAGGGGCGTGTCCGGATTGGCCGCACTGCTGGCTGGGCTCGGAGCGAGCAGGGCCACGGCGGCTCCGGCAACCGGCCCGAAGACCCACCGGGTCGCGATGCAGGTCAGTTCCCGCGAGGGCGGCGTGTTCGATCTCGCCCTCAACAATGCGGTCAACCTCGCGCGCGAATACAGCGAGCAGGCCGAGGAACTGGAAGTCGAGATCGTCGCCTATGGCCCAGGCCTGCACATGCTGCGGGCCGACACATCGCCCGTCACGGCGAGGATCCATTCCATCAGCGAGAGCGTGCCGGGGATCGTCCTCTCGGCCTGCGGCAACACCGTCAAGGCCATGGAGAAGGCCGAGGGGCATTCGCTGGAATTGCTGCCCCACGTCGGCATCGTTCCGGCGGGGGCGGTCCGTCTCGTGACCCTTCAGGAAGCAGGATGGAGCTACCTGCGCGTTTAACTGGGTCCGGTGGGGCGACGAACTCGTCTCAGCGGATGACGAGCGCCTCGATCCAGCGGGCGCCTGGAACAATGTCCGCACGGGCAGCCTGATCGAACGGGGGCACGGAGGGATCCTGAGGCGGGGCCGCGATGTCGTTGAGATCCACCGCCATCGGCCTTCCAACCAGCCCGTCCTCCGTTTTCTGAAGAGCGTAGTAGAGGCCGTTGCTCAACTTGGCTCCGTAGTCGGCCGGCGCCTTGTAGAGGAAGAGCAGGGCGTGCTCCAGCCACGCATAATCGCCCGGCCGGACCGTTCCCGGGTTCGCGTAGGGATAGGGAACGTGGCACTGGACCTCGGGCCCCTCGACGCATTTGAACTCGCGCATCGACAGGAAGAAGTCCTTGAACTTCGTCCGGTCGAGGGTGACGACGAACCGCGTGGCGTCCGGCCCTGGGGTGAACGTCACGGTGCCGATTGGAATGGACGTACCGTCGCGAGTGCGTAGCTCAAGCTGCTTCGTGCCGACCAATTCCCAAGCCTGCGCCGGACCTGCAATCCCGAGAAGGATGGCAGCGTAGAGCAGGCAGGTTCGAAGACGGTAGGGTCGCATGGGGCGGGCTTTGGAGGCAGACGCTATCGAGGTCACAGGCGGGTCGTCAGGTTGGTGAGCCAAGCCGGCGAAGCGTTGACCAGGACGGTCTCCGCGGCCTTGTCGTAGCCCGTGGCGATCATCAGGCCGGTGGCCACGAGGATGGCGCCCAGGGCGACCTTCAGCCCTTTGCCGAGCCCCATCATCCGGTCGCGCCAGCGTATCAGCACCTCGCGGGACAGCGTGCCGAGGAGCAGGAGTGGCAGGGCGGCGCCGAGGCCGAACAGAAGCATCGTCGTTGCCACCGAACCCAGGTCTCGCCCCTGCGAGGCGAGGAGGGACGCGGCCCCGAGGGTCGGCCCGACGCAGGGGCTCCAGACCGCGCCGAGCAGCAGCCCGACGCCGAACTGTCCCAGAAGCCCGGTGGTCGAGAAGCCACCGAACCGGCTCTCGGTCCAGTTGCTCACCGGGCCGGCGGCCACAGCAAGCCGGGTCTGGGCGGCCGGAACCATCAGGACGAGCCCGATCAGGACCAGCATGATGGCCGCCACGGTGCGGAAGACATCGGCGTCGAGGCCGAGGGCGAACCCTACGGTCGCTACGAACAGCCCGATGGCCACGAAGGACACCGCGAGGCCGGCGGCCAGGGCAGCGGGGCCGAGCCTGTGTTCCGATGCCGCCGCGCCCAGGACCAGCGGCAGCAAGGGCAACACGCAGGGCGACATCACCGAGAGGATGCCGGCGAGGAACGCGAGGCCGAACGTCGTGGCCATGGCCGACCTACAAAGCCTTCTCGACAGCGCCCTCGATCCACTCCGGCTGGGTGTCGCCGACCGAGCGCCCCGTCTCCTTCTCACCCTTGAAGGTGATCAGGGTGCTCTGCGTCGTCACACCGAACCGCTTCAGCACGTCTTTGCGGCTGTCGAAATCGACGTCGAACACCTGCAGGTCCTTGAACCGGGGTTGGGCTTCCAGCTTAGCGAGGATCGGCTTCTGCGACGCGCAGACGGTGCACCAGGGCGCGGTGACATGGACGAGGATCGGCTTGCCCGCCTTCTGGGCCGCCTCAAAGGCTTCAGGGGTGAAGACGGCCTCGGCGGCATTCGCAGCGGTACCGAACAGCAGGGGAGCGGCGGCCAGGGCGCCGAGCAGGAAGCGACGGGTGGTCATGGGCTGTCTGGGTCCTTGTGATGGGTCGAGGCTTACGGGCGGCTCAATTGGTTGCCTGGGTGACGGCGCGGTCTACGTTCACGCGCTCGGCCCAGTCCTTGGCCTCGGACTGACCCTTGAGGTCGATCAGCCGGGCACCGCTGACGTCGACGTTCTTAAAGTCTGCTCCTGTGACCGTCGCGCCGGTCAGGTTGGCCCCGGACAGGTCCGAGCCCATCAACACCACGTCGGTGAGGTTGGCATCCTTCAAGTTGGCGTATTCGAGCCGCGACCGGCCGAGGTTGGCACCCTTCAGGTTGGCGCCGGAGAGGTTCACCGACACGAACACGGCCCGCATCAGGCCCATGGACTGGTTCTTGATGTCGGCGCCCCCCCTGAGGTCGACCAGCGTGGCGCCGCTCATGTTGGCGCCCTTGAAGTCGCCAATGGGCATGGACCGGCTGAGGTCCGCGCCGCTGAGGTTGGCGTCGCGGGCGGTGATGCCGAACATTTTCGTGTCCACGAGCTTGGCGCCGGACAGGTCGGCCTTCAGCAGCCATGCCTGTTCGAGGTTCGCGCCGCTGAGGTCGGCGCCGCGCAAATTGACCTTGTTCAGGCGGGCGGTCCGCAGGTTTGCGCCCCGGAGGTACAGCCCGGAGAGGTCGAGGCCAGACAGGGACTTGTCGTGCAGGTCGACCGGCTTGCCGTCCGCGGCCTTGATCAGCGCCTCGACGTCGGCGCGGCTCATCTCGGCCTTGATCATGGCGGGCGAGGACATGTCGGCCCCGAGCAGGAGGTCCTGTTCGGCCGCGGCGGGGCCGGCGGCGAGTACGGCGAGCATGAAGCTCAGGGCGAGGCGGTGCATCGGTTCACTCCCGGTGGGCGCCGCGCATGGCGGATGCCCTTATCGTGTTCTTTGTGATGCGATGCTATGCCGGGCCGCTGCACCCGGTCGGTGACCCAGGTCACACAAGTCCGGCGCGGCGGGAGAAAAACGCAACGCGAGCCGGACGATCAGCCCGTCGTCATGGCCGGGGGGACTACGCCGCCATGACGGATGCCCAGAAGGTCGAGCGATGGATCGACCGGTTTCCGCTCCTGCAGGCGCTCAGCCCAGCGCACCTCCAGATCGCCCGGGGAACTGTGCATTTTCCGGTACTGGACGCGGGCGCCATCGCCTACGAACTCGATGGCGAGTGCGCCAACTACCTGATGTGTCTGGAGGGCCGTACGCGCATCTTCCGGATGTCTGAAGGCGGGCGCGAGGTGCTGATCTACAAAGTCGGGCCGGGCGGCACCTGCGCCCTGACCACACAGTGCCTCCTCTCCGGCGGCAACTTTCCGGCGCAAAGCATCGCCGAGGAGCGGACCGAACTGGCGGCTCTGCCGGTGAGCACGTTCCAACACCTGATGGGCGAGAGCGCCGCGTTCCGCAGCTTCGTCATGGATGACTATACGCGGTTGATGTCCGGCCTATTCACGCTGATCGACGAGGTCGCGTTTGCCCCGCTCAAGCAGCGCCTCGCGCAACGGCTTCTGGCCGAGGCGGACCCGCGTGGGGTGGCCTCGGTAACCCATCAGAAGCTCGCGGATGACATCGGCAGCGTGCGCGAGGTCGTGAGCCGCATCCTGGGGCAATGGGCCGAGGCCGGCCTGATCGAGGTCCGGCGCGGCGCGGTCGAGATCGTCGACCGCCCAAACTTGGAGGCCGCCGGTCGCAAGTGACCTGCGGCCTGTCGGCTTGCCAGTCCCGATCAGGCTGGCTCGACGGTGCCGCCGGCCTTCGCCATCGCGGGGAAGCCGCCCGCGACATGGGCGACCGGTCCGAGGCCCATGTCGTTCAGGGTCTTGGCTGCCAGGGCCGAACGGTTGCCGGAGCCGCAGTAGAGCACCAGGCACTTGCCTTCGCCGAGCTCGGCCCGGTGGGTCGGGCTCGCGGGGTCGGCCTGGAACTCCAGGAAGCCGCGGGGCACGTGGACGGCGCCGGCGATCCTGCCGGTCTTGGCCAACTCCTCGCCCTCGCGCACGTCGACGAGCACCGAGCCCGGCTGGCCCAGGCGCGCCAGCGCCTCCGCGGCCGACAGGGTCTCCACCTCCCGGTTGGCCTGCGCCACCAGGTCCTTCGCGCTGATCGTGGTCATGGTCACCTCCGTCAATCGCCCCACGCCGCACCGTCGAGGGAGTCGAGCGGGATCTTCAGGTAGCGGCGGCCGTTCGCCTCGGGCTCGGGCAGGCGCCCGCCGCGGATGTTCACCTGCAGGGAGTGCAGGATGAGCTTCGGCATCGGCAGTTCGCGGTCCCGGGCCTCGCGCATCGCCACGAACGCCTCCTCGGTCGGTGTCTCGACGAGGTGCGGGTTCTCGCTCCGCTGCCGGGCGACCGTGCTCTCCCAGGCCGCCGCCCGGCCGCCCGGGCGGTAGTCGTGCCCGGTGAACAGCCGCGTGTCGTCCGGCAGGGCCATGATGCGCCGGATGCTGCGCCACAGCGCGTGCGCGTTGCCGCCGGGGAAGTCGGCCCGCGCCGAGCCGCTGTCGGGCATGAACAGGGTGTCGTGGATGAAGGCGGCGTCGCCGATCCGATAGGCGATGGAGGCCAGGGTGTGGCCCGGCGTGAACATCACCTCGACTTCGAGGTCGCCGATCCGGAAGCGCTCGCCGTCGGCGAAGAGCCGGGACCACTGCGAACCGTCCGTCCGGAACGTGTCCGGCAGGTTGTACAGCCCCTTCCAGAGCCGCTGCACGTCGATGACCTTCTCGCCGATGGCGGTCGGGACGCCCGTCCGGTCGTGGAGGTAACCTGCCGCCGAGAAGTGGTCGGCGTGCGGGTGCGTGTCGAGGATCCACTCCAACTCGTAGCCCTCCCGCTCGATATGGGCGAGCAGGGCATCGGCGGAGCGGGTCGCGGTCGCGCCGGACTTCGGGTCGAAGTCGAGGACCGGGTCGATGATCGCGCAGCGCTTCGTCGCGGGGTCCGCGACGACGTACTGGATGCTCCCGGTCGGCTCGTCGTGGAAGCCGGTCACGATGGGATGCCCGCGCAGGGCTCCGGCGGTCTGGTTCGACATGGATCTCCTCCTGTCCGGGATCAGGCGCTCAGGCCGAGGAGCGGCAGGGCCCCGCGGGCGACGACGTACAGGCCGACCAGGATGACGAGGCCGGCGAAGGTGACGGTCAGGGCGCGCTTGCGCCCGGCGAGGCGCTGGCCGAGCCTCGATCCGACGAGGCCCCCGAGCACGCCCCCCAGGATGAACAGCCCGGCGAGCGGCCAGTCGATCAGGCCGGAGGCGGCGTAGCTCGCTGCGGTCGCCGCCCCGAAGGCGCTGACCGCGACCAGCGAGGTGCCGATGGCCATGGGCAGCGGCATCGCCGTCGCCAGCATCAGGCCCGGCACGATCAGGAATCCCCCGCCGATGCCGAAGAAGCCGGAGAACAGGCCGACCGCGAGGCCGATGCCGAGGAGCCAAGGCAGGAGCACCGGCGCGCTGGCCTTGGTCAGGCGCACGTCCGGGTCGCCCTCGCCGCGTCGCTTGCGCAGCATCAGGCCCCCGACCACGAGCATGACGACCCCGAACAGGGCGAGCAGGCTCTTCCCGTCGACCGCCTTGGCGGCCGCCGAGCCGACGAGCGCGCCAAGGACCCCGGCGAGCGAGAACGCCGCCGCGCAACGCCACTTCACGTTCCCGGCTCGCCATTGCGGGACCAGGTTGCCCGCCGCGCTGACCGAGACCGCCAGGGCGCTGGTCCCGATGGCGACGTGGGGCGAGGACACGCCGACCACGTAGGTCAGCAGTGGGACCGCGAGGATCGAGCCGCCCCCGCCGACGAGGCCGAGGATCACGCCCACGACCCCGCCCGAGCCGGCGGCGAGGCCGGATGTGAGGGGGCCGGGCATCATGCGTCGGCTCCCAGCGCGGCGGTCGGCTTCAGGCGCGCCGCCGGCACCAGGCGGAACAGCAGCATGCCGGCGACCATCGCCGCCACGAAGGTCACGGCCTCGGCCGGGGCCACCGTCAGGATGGTGAGGGCGGGCCCGGGGCAGAGGCCGGCCAAGCCCCATCCGAGGCCGAAGATCGCGGCCCCGGCGAACAGGCGTCCGTCGAGGTCGCGCCGGGTCGGGACGTCGAGCCTGGGCGCGAGCAAAGGCCGTCCGCGCCGCCTCGCCAAGCGGTAGCCGGCGGCCGAGATTGCGACGGCGCCCGCCATGACGAGGGCGAGGCTCGGGTCCCAGCGTCCGGTCACGTCGAGGAAGGCGAGGACCTTGGCCGGGTCGGCCATGCCCGAGACGAGGAGGCCGAGGCCGAACAGGAGGCCGACGGCGAAGGCGGAGGCGGTCTTGGCCATGGCTCAGGCTCCGACGAGATGGCGCATGACGAGGACGGTCAGGACGGCGACGGTCATGAAGATGCCGGTCGCGGCCAGCGAGCGGGGCGAGCCGCGGCCGATGCCGCAGACTCCGTGGCCGCTGGTGCAGCCTGAGCCGAGGCGCGCGCCGAACCCGACCAGCAGGCCCGCGAGGATCAGCAGCGGGAATGACGCCTCGACCGTCACCGGCGGAAGGCTGCCCCCCAGGCCGGCATAGGCGAGTGGTGCGAGGACGAGGCCTGCCACGAAGGCCGCCCGCCAAGCGGTCTCACCCGAGGGCGGGGCCAGGATGCCGCCGAGGATGCCGCTGATGCCGGCGATGCGTCCGTTGAGGATGAGCAGCAGCGAGGCGGACCCGCCGATCATCGCTCCGCCGAGAATTGCGCTGACGGGGGTGAAGCCTTCCATCTCAATCTGTCCCAAAGTGCGGTCCGGGAAGCGCCCGGTCCGGCCGCGGGGACTACTGCCCCACGCAAAACATTAGATGACACTCAATTAGCATCTTCTAATGTAATGACAAGCGGAAAGATGGTCCGGCGGACAAGCGCCCTAGAGTCAGGTGCGGCGGCACACGATCAGGTCTTCGCGGTCGATTGCCGAAGCGGTGTAAGGCCTCAGGGGTGGATGTATGCGAACCCCATGGCCTGCAGGCGCGCCAGTTCGGCGACGCCGCTCGGCACGAGGTCGTCCTCGCCGACGCCGTACAGGGTGGTGCGGTCTATCTTCCGCTCGCGCAGGGTGTTGGCGCAGACCAGGAACCGCACACCCATCCCCTTGAGGGCGTCGATGCGGCCGGCGAGTTCTTTGTCGTTCGCGGCCGACTGGAAGAGGCCGACGCCGTAACCGAGGCTCACCACGCGGATCTCGACATGCGCCTTGCCCACGGCCTCGACGTGGTTGCGCAGGTTGGCGAGCAGGCGCTTGAAGTAGGCTGCTTCGTCCGGACCGCTTCCGCCATTGTGGTAGACCACCTTCTGGTCGGCGTAGTAGCCGGCCGGCGCCTCCGAGCCGGCACGAACCGTTCCGATGCCCATCGTCGCGAGGACGACCGCCAGCGCCAGGCTCCTAAAGACCGTCGTCATCCGCCACTCCGTCGTCCGTCAGGGGTTCGGGCGCCTCCGAGGCGCCGCGGGATAGGTCGTCGAGGCGCGCACGGTCGAGGCTGCCGGTCGTCTCCGGCGCGGCCGGCCGCGCGGCCTGGGCGGTGCCGTGCGACCCAAGCACGACGACCTTCGTGCCCGTAGGTACGCGGCGGTGCAGGTCGATGACGTCCTGGTTGAGCATGCGGATGCACCCCGAGGACACCGCCTCGCCGATGCTCCAGGGCTCGGTGGTGCCGTGGATGCGGTAGAGCGTATCCTTGCCGTCCTTGAACAGGTAGAGCGCGCGGGCCCCGAGGGGATTGCGTGCGCCACCTGGCATCCCGCCGGCCCAGCGCCCGTTCCGCTCCGGGTCACGCCTGAGCATGTCGGGGGTCGGCGTCCAGCGCGGCCAGGACGCCTTGCGGGCGACAGTCGCCTCCCCGGTGAACTCGAAGCCGGCCTTGCCCACGCCGACCCCGTAGCGCATGGCCTTGCCGCCCTCCATGACGAGGTAGAGGAAGCGCCGGTAGGGGTCGACCACGAGCGTGCCCGGTGGCTGCTTGGTCGGATAGTCGACAACCTGGCGGACGTTGCGGGCCTTCAGGTCGCGTGGCTCGACCGCATCGACCGGGAACGGCTCGTCGGTGATGGCCGCGTAGCGACGAACGGCATCGGCCGGAAGGCGCGCCCCCGCCCCGGCGACCGGGCCGGGGGCGCCCATCGAGGCCGAGCAGGCTCCGACCCCCGCGGCGAGCGCGAGGAGCGCCGTTAGGCGCATCACCCGCCGCATCACGAGCGGCCCTTGGCGCGTGCCTGGGCCACCGCCTGCTTGAAGCCGTCGTAGTCGAGGGCGGCCGCGACCTTGAGCGGGCCGATCAGGAAGACCGGCGTCCCCTGCAGGCCGAGGGCGTCCGCCTGGTCGAGGTTGCGCTGGAGCAGGGCGGCGATCTCGCCCTGGTGGGACGTCCGATCCGCCTCCAGGCGGGCCATGTCGACGCCCGAGGCGGAGACCGCCTCCAGCATCCGCTCCTTCGGGATCTTACGGCCGGGGATGCCCATCAGCGCGCGATGCACGTCGTCGTAGCGGCCCTGGTACCGCGCCGCGAGGGCGAGCTGGGCGCCGTAGACGGAGGCGTCGCCGAGAATCGGCCAATCCTTGTGGACGAGGCGGATGCGCCCGTCCGACTTCACCAGCCGGAGAAGGTCGGGCTCAGCCTTCTTGCAGAAGGGGCAGTTGTAATCGAGGAAGGCGACGATGGTCAGGTCGCCCTTCGGGTTGCCCGAGACCGGCGCCTCCGGGTCATTGAGGATGGCGTTCTGGTCGATGCCCTGGGCGAAGGCCTCTTCCGTGTGCGGCGATAGCAGGGCGGGCGCGAGGGCGATGGCGGGGATTAGGGCGAGCAGGGTCCGGCGGTGCATGACGGTCTCCGTGGGTATGGGTGGCTCGGAAGAGGCAGTTCAGGCTCCGACGAGGGCGAGGCGGCGCTTCAGGTCCTCGACCGTGAGTTCGCCCTCGGTGCGGGCCTCCCGGACCTCGCCGCCGTCGGGACGCATCAGGATGAGGGTCGGCGGACCGACCACCTCGAAGCGACGCATCAGGGCGCGGGTGGCGTCGTCGTCACGGGTGACGTCGGCCCGGATGACCGAGACGGCCTTGAGCCTCTCCCGGATGCCGGCGTCCGCCAGGACCGTCCGCTCGTTCGTCTTGCAGACGGTGCACCAGTCGGCGGCGAACTCGACAAGCACCGGCTTGCCCTCAGCTCGGGCCGCCAGGAGGGCCGCCTCGAAGGCGGTGAGCGTGGAGACCGTCCGCGCCTCGGCGATGTGGCCCGGATGCGACGGGGCGAGGCCGGCAAGCGGCCGCAGCGGGTCGTCCGCGCCCGTGGCAGCCCCGAGGAGGAGGAGGCCGCCATAGGCGACGGCGACCAAGCCCGCCGCGCGACCGGCGGGTGACGGGCGACCGTTCGTGGTCAGCACCGCGAGCGCCATGCCGGTGCCGATGGCGAGCGCCGCCCAAATCAGGAGGGACAACACGTCCGGCAGCAAGCGTGTCACGAGCGAGGCCGCAAGAGCCAGGAACACGAGGCCGAATGCTTGCTTCGCCCGCACCAGCCAGGGGCCGGACCGGGGCAGGATGCCGGCGCCGAACGCGCCGACGAGCACCAGCGGCGCACCCATCCCGAGGCCGAGGGCGAAGAGGGCCAGCGCCCCGCGCAGGACATCCCCCGTTTGGGCGACGTAGAGCAGGGCGGCAGCAAGGGGTGGCGTCACGCAGGGACCGACGACGAGGGCCGAGCTGAAGCCGAGGAACGCGGCCCCGGCGACCGACCCACCTTCCGCCGCCGGGGCGCCGAAGCGGTCCCGCCACCAGCGCGGCGCCTGCAGGTCGAACAGGCCGAACATCGACAGTGCCAGCGCGACGAAGGCGGTGGCCATCAGGCCGAGGGCGAGAGGGGTCTGGAGGGCGACCTGCAGGTTGCGGCCGAGCCACGCCGCCGCGACGCCGAAGCTGGCATAGGCCGCCGCCATGGCGAGGACGTAGCTTCCGGACAGCGCCAGGCCCCGCCCCGGCGTGAGGCCCTGGCCCGAGCGGACGATCATGCCCGACAGAATCGGCACCATCGGCAGCACGCAGGGGGTGAACGCCAGCAGGAGGCCGAGCCCGAACATGCCCGCCAGGACGCCGACGAGGTTGCCGACGAGGAGGGCGGCCGGCCCGGCGGGGAAGACGTCCTGGCGGGAGGCGGCGGCGACCGTCGCGTCTGCCGGCTCGGCGGCGGGGGCGGCTCCGCCGGCCGGTGATGCGCCGGCGTTCGCCAGGGAGGCCAGGTCCAGCCGCTTCGTGACCGGCGGGTAGCAGATGCCCCGCTCGGCGCAGCCCTGGTAGATGACCCGGATCTCCCGCAGGCTGGCCAGCGCCGCGCCGGGCACGATGGCCTCCACGGAGTCGTGGTAGACCTCCGTCGGCCCGAAGTTCAGGTCGTCCTTTGTCTCGGCGGTCGGCGTGGTGACGGGAAGCTCCGCGCCGGCACCGGCCTCGGCGCGGATCCTGTCGCGATAGAGATAGGTGCCGGGCGCGATGGTCCAGCGGAGGTGGAGCGAGAGGTGCGCGTCCCGTGTCGCGACGAGAGTGAAGGGCGACTGCCGCCCGGCGAGGTCCTGCGACCATACCGGCAACCAGGGCGATGCGCCCGCCCAGACAAGGGCGGCGAGGAAGAGGTGGGCTAATACGTTCGGCATGGGCGGGGTCCGGATCGGCCCGCCGCAGGTCGGAAACGCAGCTTAAGCCAGGCTTAAGCCGGGCCCGGAGGATGCGGGACGGTCAGGGGAGACACGCATGCGCATCCTCGTCGTCGAGGACGATCCCATCCTCTCGGACGGGCTCAGGGCGGGGCTCGGCCTCGGCGGGGCGACGGTCGATTGCGTCGGGACCTGCGTTGACGCCGAGGCGGCGCTGGCCACGAGCGCGTTCTCTGCCATCGTGCTCGACCTGATGCTGCCCGATGGCTCCGGCCTCGACGTGCTGCGCGGCCTGCGCGGCCGGAAGGACCGCACGCCCGTCGTCCTGCTCACCGCTCGCGACGCGGTGGCCGACCGGATCGCCGGGCTCGACGGCGGCGCCGACGACTATCTCGGCAAGCCCTTCGACCTCGACGAACTCTCGGCCCGCATCCGCGCCGTCGTCCGCCGGGCCTCGGGGCGGGCCGCCGCCGTCCTGGAGCACGGGGGCATCCGGCTCGATCCCGGCAGCCTCGCCGTGACGGTCGACGGCGTGCCGGTCGGCCTGTCCCGGCGCGAGGTCATGGTGCTGGCGGCGCTGATGGAACGCCCGGACGTGCTCCGCTCCAAGGCCGAGTTGGAGGAACGCCTCTACGGCTGGCAGGAGGAGGTCGAGAGCAATGCCGTCGAGGTCCACGTGCACAACCTGCGCGCCAAGATCGGCAAGCATGCCATCGAGACGGTGCGCGGCCTCGGCTACCGGATGAGGGCGTCGGCATGACATCCCTGCGCGTCAGGCTCTTCGCGATCCTGCTCCTCGCGACCGGGCTGATCTGGCTCAGTGCGGTCGCCTGGATCTACCTCGGCTCCAAGCGCGAGGTGGAGCAGGTCCTCGACACCCGACTGCAGGAGGCCGCGCGTATGGTCGGCTCCCTGGTGGGCGCGGTCGGCGGCACGACTTCCGACGGAACACCATCCACCTTCCCGGGGCCGACGGCCTACGAGCGGCAGCTGTCCTGCCAGATCTGGTCGCTCGACGGGCGCATGGTGGCGCGGTCGAGCGGAGCCCCGGAGCGGCGCCTGACCGACGCGCCGGCCGGCTTCTCCGAGCGCGAGGTCGACGGCGAGACGTGGCGGGTCTTCACGGTCGAGGACGCCGAGAAGGGCGTGCGGGTCATGGTCGGAGACCGCCTGGGCCTGCGTGAGCGCCTCGTGACCGATCTCATCATGGGCCTCGTCACCCCTGCGCTCCTCGTCGTCCCGTTCCTCGGCATGCTGATCTGGGCGAGCCTCGGGCGGGGCCTGCGCCCCTTGCGCTTGATGGCCCGGGACCTCGCGGGCCGTGACGCCGACGACATGAGCGCCATCGACGCCGGGCGGACCCCCGCCGAGGTCCGGCCGTTGGCCGACGCCCTCAACGGGCTGTTCCTCAAGGTCGAGGCTGCGCGCCGGCACGAACGAGAGGTGACGGCCTTCGCGGCGCACGAGCTGCGCACGCCATTGGCCGGGCTGAAGACCCAGGCCCAGGTCGCCATGGCCACCACCGACCCGGACGTTGCCAAGGCGGCGCTGCGCCAGATCCTGGCGGCCGTGGACCGTACCACCCGCCTCGTCCGGCAACTGCTCGACGCGGCCCGGCTCGACGCCGCCGGGGAGTCGCCGACCCTGGCGGAGGTCGACGTAGGGGCGCTGGTCGCCGAGACCGTGGATGGCATGCGGATGCCCGCGGGGGTCCGAACCCTGATCGACCCAGGGCTGCGCGGCTACACCCTGCGGGCCGATGCCGAGAGCCTGCGCCTGGCGGTCCGCAACCTGCACGAGAACGCCGTGCACCACATGGACGCTGGCACGGTGGAATGGCTGGCCCGTCCCGATGGGGAGGGCATGCTCGTGCGCGACGAGGGGCCGGGGATCCCCGCCGAGGAACTGCCGCACGTCACGACGCGCTTCTTCCGCGGCCGCCACAAGAGCGCCACCGGGAGCGGGCTTGGGCTCGCCATCGCCGAGATGGCGTCCCGCAGGAGCGGTCTGAGCCTGCGGCTGCGCAACCGGCCGGATCGCCCGGGGCTTGAGGTGGAGATCCTTCGCGCCTGATGCGGTCAGCCGAGTTCCGGGCAGAAGATGTCCTTGAGCGTCGCCAGCACCCGGGCGGCGCGGGGGTCCTCGAGCCGGTAGTGGAGCGTCTGGCTCTCGCGGCGGTACGCGACCAGCCCGTCTTCGCGCAGCTTGGCGAGATGCTGCGAGAGCGCCGACTGACTGAGCTCGACCGCCTCGGCGAGGCTCGTCACGTCCATCTCGCCGCGGGCGACAAGCAGGCAAAGAATGAGCAGGCGCTTCTCGTTGGCGAGGAGCCGAAGCAGGCGCGCCGCGTCGCTGGCCTTGTCCTGGAGCCGCATCAGGTCGTTCGGCGTGACGGCGTCCATTCGCGGTGCTCCTGAATCAGACATTCGAGATTATTTAGAGACTCCTAATATAGCGTGTCTAGTCCGTCTGGCCATAACGGTACATACCGGCAAGGTCACCGGTTCGGGCCAGGAACTCTCGTTCCAATGAAGTGCACCACCCGCGCGGAAGGCGCCCATCATCACCGAAGCAGACCGGTACCTTTCGGTTTAGCTGGGTCGAGAGAAGGCCGTCCGCTTTTTAAGCGCCCCCACTTGGAAGCAACCATTCCGCTTTCGGCCAGACTGAGTCCTGCCGGATCTCGATCGCGCGCAGAACCGGACATTCGGCTTGGCGCCCACCCCAGTCATTCAGGCGGCCTCGCCCGCTCCCCAATAACGGACATTCACCGTCACTGCTGCGGCGGCCCATTTGCATAAGGGCAGGTTACGACGCGACGCGGCGTCCCGTGGGCTCTGGAGTCCCAGTGTGGATCCTGAGAAAGGAACGCGGCGCGGAACCGCTCCATGGTCATCCGGTCGTACGGGAAGGCCGCCGTCGCCCCGGGCGCGCCGTCGCCGGCCTCCCGCTGCGTCGCGCTGAACTGCACCGTCTCGCCGGCCACCGTTCCAACCGTTTCCCGCCCTCCACCGATCCGCGGTCCCATGATGCCGCCGTCGGGGGATGAGCGCAGAACGCGGCGTCAGGACGTTCGTTGCTCGGTCACGCGCGTTCGATGCCCGGACCGGAGCCCGAGGACCTGGTGCAGGATGCGGCCCAACTGCTCGGCCGAGTACGGCTTGTGCAATAGCTCGAACCCGTGCGTGCCCTCCTGGGCGAGCACGTGGCTGTAGCCCGAGGCCAGCACCACCGGCAGGCCGGGCAGCCGACGCTGCAGCTCCTTGGCAAGGGCCATGCCGCCCATGCCGGGCATGACCACGTCCGAGAACACCAGGTCGAACCCGTTGCCGGTCCGCCCGAGCCGATCCAGCGCCTCCTCGGCGTTGGCCGCCCAGGTCGTGCTGTAGCCAAGGTCCTCCAGGATCTGGGTGGCGAACTGGCCGACCCCGACGTTGTCCTCCACCACCAGGACGCACTGCCCAGCGCCGAGGGGAGCCATTCCGTCGTCCGGGCGCGAGGCATTCGCCGGCCGCTCCTCCGGCGTGACCTCCGGAAGGTAGAGCGTGAACGTCGCGCCTTCTCCGACCGTGCTGCGCACGTCGACGTCGCCGCCGGACTGCTTGGCGAAGCCGAACACCTGGGACAGACCGAGGCCAGTGCCCTTGCCGACCTCCTTGGTCGTGAAGAACGGCTCGAAGATCTGACCGAGCCGCTCCGGTGGGATTCCCAGGCCCGTATCGGTCAGCGATACGGCCGCGAACGCTTGGTCCGAGCCGGCGTGACCGCGGATGGCGGGCAGGGCCGCGCCGCGCACGAGGCGCAGGGTCAGCGTACCCTCACCGTCCATGGCGTCCCTGGCATTGACGGCCATGTTCACCAACGCGGTCTCGAACTGGCTCAGGTCGGCCCTGATGAAGCAGGGCTCGTCCGGCACCTCGGTGAGGACGCGAACCCTGGCGCCGGTGACCGTATCGAGCATGTCGGCGATGCCGCGCACCCGCTGGCCCACGTCGAACACCTCGGGCTTGAGCGCCTGCCGCCGCGCGAAGGCCAGGAGCTGGCCGGTCAGCTTGGCGGCCCGTTCGACGGTTTCGGAGACCGCGTCGAGGTAGCGGCCCTTGCGTTCCTCCGGTAGGTCGGGCCTTCGAAGGAAGTCCACCGAGGAACGGATGATGGTCAGCAGGTTGTTGAAGTCGTGCGCCACGCCCCCGGTCAACTGCCCGACCGCCTCCAGCTTCTGGGACTGGCGCAGCGCCTCCTGCGCCTGCGCGAGCTCGGCCTGGTCGCGCAACCTCTCTGTGACGTCCGTCACGAACTGGTAGCAGCCGATGCGCTCGCCCCGTTCGTTGCGCAGGGTCCGGAAGCTGATCTCGTAGTACGGACGGACACGGTCGGGATCGCCGTAATCCTCGATGATCGTGACCTCCTCCCCGGCCAGGCCACGGCCCCAACCGGCACGGACCTGGGCCTGGTGCTCTGGCTGGTCGGCGAGCAGGTCGAGCATGTTGTCGCCGACCCTGGGCCGGACGCCGTAGATGCGCTCGAACTCGTCCGCGTTGGCCTTGTTGATGGCCAGGATGGTGTAGTCGAGGTCCGCCGCCATCACCATCACGTCGGTGCGCTCGACGATGGTGGCGAGGAGGTCGCGCTCAGCCGTGCGCTCGGAGACCTGTTGCTCAAGCCTGGCGTTCAGGACGCGCAGCGCCTCCTCCATGCGCTTGCGTTCGGAGATGTCGGTGAAGAAGACGGCGACCCGGTGGGCCGCGGGGTCGCCCACGCGCAGCGCGCGCACGTCGAACCAACGCCCGAACACCTCGGCCCAGCTCTCAAGGTGCGCGGGCTGGCCGGTCAGCGCGACGCGTCCGTATGTCTCCAGCCATTGGGGCTCAAGGTTCGGTGCGAACTCGCTGACCCAGCGCCCGGTCACGTTCGCGCCGGTCTGCCGCTCGAAGGCCGGATTGGCCTCGGTGATGCGATAGTCGACGGCCCGGTTCGTCTCGTCGAACTTCATCGCGATGATGCAGAACCCGACGTCGATGGTCTCGAACAGGGTGCGGTAACGGCTTTCGCTCTCGGCGAGTGCGGCCCGCGAGCGCACCTCCTCGGTGACCTCGTAACCGCCCACGAAGATGCCGGTGACCGTCCCCGCTTCATCGCGGATGGGCTGGTATAGGAAGTCGAGGTACCGGTCGTCATCCTCGACGAAGCGGATCGGGACGGTCCGAGCCGCGAAGGCCTCGCCGGTCGCATAGACCCGGTCGAGCAGCTCGAAGAAGCCTTGGTCGCGCAACTCCGGGAACACATCCTGGACTGGTCGACCGATGTAGTCCCGCTGGCCTGCGACGGCGATGTAGGCGTCGTTGACGTACTCGAAGACATGCTTCCGGCCGCCCAGGACGGCGACGAACCCGGGCATCTGCTGGAGCAACGCCTGCTGCCGCTGCCGCTCGGACGCGGCCTCGCGCTCGGTCAGGACCTGCCGGGTCGTCTCCGTGCAGGCGCAGAACAGGCCGACGGTCCGGCCATCGTCCCCAGGCACCGGCGTGTAGGAGAAGGAGAAGTGGGCCTCCTCCGGGTAACCGTTCCGGTGCAGCGTGAGTTGCAGGTCGTCCATGTGCACGGGCTCGCCCGCGAACACGCGGTCCATCAGCGCGCCGACTTCGTCGCGGACCTCCGGCCAGGTCTCGAAGAACGGGCGGCCCAGGGCCGCGGGATGCCGTGCGCCCAGCATGGGCGCGTAGGAGTCGTTGTAGACCAGCGTGCGGTCGGACCCCCAGGCGATGAACATCGGCTGGCGCGAGTTGAGCATGACACGCATCAGGGTCACGAGCGATTGCGGCCAGTGCCGCGGCGGCCCGAGCGAGGTGGTCGCCCAGTCGTGGCCGCCCATCAGCGCGCCCATGGAGCCGCCTGCCGCGAACAGCGAAGCCCTCGTGGTCATCGGTTCAGGCTCGGTCCCGGCGTCGTGACGGCCGAACCGTCGAGCCGGGCTGCCCGGGTGCCTCCGCACGAAGGCGGAACGTTCGCACGGCCGTGCGCGTCGGCTCGCCCGTGCGGGTGTGCATCCGCTTGGCCGATGGGCTGCCGTTGCGGGCGGCGACGGGGGCGGTCAAGGCAGTGGGGCGGTCGCGTCGGGCGGGCATGCCACACACCTAGCACAGGTGGCCCTCGCGTGTTGTTCTCCGCGACACCGTCGCCCGTGGTGCCCGGACGCAGGCATGGGAGCGTCCTCATGGTCGATAGGGAGGGAGCGGCTGAGGCGAGGGGAGACCGGTGTGGGGTGGGCCAGGATGCCGAAGTCCGCCACTTGCGCCTGGCGACGTTCCGACGGCCGCCGCGCTTCCCTCACCGCACGCGCGGCAGCGGGACGGCGGCGCTCACCCTGAGGCCGTCCGGGTCGAAGGCGACGTCGACCTTCGCCTTGAGACGGTACGTCAGCAACCCGTCGAGCAATTCCATGCCGAACCCCTCCCGGCTCGGCAGCGCCACGGGCGGCCCGTCATGCTCGTCCCAGGTCCAGCGCAGGACCGGTCCGGCGGGGCTCTCGTCGATCGTCCAGGTCACCTCCAGGCGACCGTCCGGGTCGGCAAGCGCGCCGTGCCGGATGGCGTTGATGGTCAACTCGTGCAGCGCCATCCCGACCGGGACCGCCAGTTCGGACGCGAGCGGAACCGGGGGGCCCTGCAGCGACACGCGCGAGCGGCCCGGCTCCAGGTAAGCCTCAAGCTCCGTCCGGAGCAGTCCCTCGAACGACACGGTCTGCGTCCGCGCGTCGGTGATCAGGGTGTGGGTCTTGGCCAATGAGGCGATGCGGCCGGCGAACACCTGCCGGAAGTCCGCCAGCCCCATCGACGAGCGCAGGCTCGCGTTGAGCACCGCCTGGACGGTCGCGAGGGTGTTCCTGACGCGGTGATGGAGTTCGCGGACGAGCAGGCCCTGGTTTTCCTCCGCCGCGTGCCGTTCGGTGACGTCGCGCTGCGCCGAGACCCAGTGGGCGATCCGCCCGTCGGGGTCGCGCACGGGCGTCATCAGCCATTCGACCGTGTAGGTCGAGCCGTCCTTGCGGTAGTTTACGGCCTCGCCCTGGAACGGCTCGCCGGCCGCAAGCGCCGCGCGCATCCGGTCGAGGACGGCGCGGCCCGTCCCCGAGCCTTGGAGGAGGCGGGGGTTCTAGCCCAGGACCTCTTCCGCCTTGTAGCCGGTCATGCGGGTGAAGGCCGGGTTCACGTACTCGATGCGCGGACCGGGTTCTTCGAGCTCGGCGGAGGTGATGAGGACGGCTTCCCCGCTGGCCTCGACCGCGGCGAGCAGGAGACCGGCATCCGTCGGAACCCGTTGCGTCGCGTTCCGATCTCGCACGTCCACCGCTCCCGAACCTCGGCGCCAGGCGCGTCCTGGGTGCCAAGCCGGCCCCAACCCGGGCATGACTTACAACCAACCGTGGCCGTCCAGGTTTCCGGCGCCTGACGGACGGGGACCGTCCATGGCGAGCCGAAGGGCAGGTCCGCCTCCCTGGCCCGGCCGTCCCCGAGGCCGGTGCCGGGGCGCGCAGGGTCGGAAGGCCAGCAAGCGCCCGTTTGCGGCCGGGCGAAGCCAGCCTTGTGCATGACGTGCGCGATCACGTCGGGGCTCTCCGCCCCAGGGCTCGCCTGTGCTACGGTCACGCCGAACGGCGGGCCCGAGGTGGCGCCACGTCAGGCGACGATGTCTTGACCGACTTCCGGGAACACGACTGCATCACGGCCGAACTGACGCGCTCGGACGCTAGCTCCGATCCGTTCGCCGCTGCGGTACGCGCGACGCGGATGCCGATGATCGTCACGGACCCGAACCGGCCCGACAACCCCATCGTGTTCGCCAACGCCGCCTTCACGAAACTCACCGGCTACGCGAACGAGGAGATCCTCGGCCGGAACTGCCGGTTCCTCCAAGGTCCGGAGACCAACCGGTACGACGTCGCCCGCATACGGGACGCTATCGAGCGGCGCGAGCCCATCGAGCTCGAACTGCTCAACCACAAGAAGTCCGGCGAGGTCTTCTGGAACCGGCTGCTGGTCTCGCCGGTGTTCGACCGAGCCGGCGTGCTGACCCACTTCTTCGCCTCGCAATTTGACGTCACGCTGGAGCGGGACAAGCTGGTGCGTCTCCAGGACGACCTTGCGGTCCGCGGGCGGGAGGTGGCGCGCCGCAAGGTCGAGCTCGCCCGCACCGAGGAGCGGATGCGGTTCGCCCTCAAGGCCGGGCGGATCGGCTCTTGGACCCTCGACCTCGCCGACCGGCGGCTTGAGGCCTCCGACATCTGCAAGGAGAACTTCGGCCGGAACGTCGCCGATCCGTTCGGCTACGATGACCTGCTGGCCGCCGTCGTACCCGACGACCGGGAGCGGATGGAGGAGGCGGTGCGGGAGTCCATCGCCGGGCACGGGGATTACGACATCGAGTATCGGGTGCGCACGCCGTCGGGCGAGGAGCGCTGGGTGCACGTCCGCGGGCAGACGTTCTACGACGCGAACGGCAGCCCGGTGAGCATGGCCGGAGTGTCCATCGACGTCACGGAGCGCAGGCGCGTCGAGGAGCAGCGCCAGTTGCTGGCGGGCGAGCTCACCCACCGGGTCAAGAACTCGATGGCGACGATGCAATCCATCGCCCACCAGACGCTGCGTAACGCGGCAAGCCTGGACGAGGCGCGCAAGACGCTCGACGCGCGCCTGGCATCCCTGGCGGCGGCCCATGACGCGCTGACCCGCGAGAGCTGGGAAGGGGCGACCCTCGGCGAAATCGTCGAGCGCGCCCTGCAGCCGTTCCGGAGCGGGTCGGCCAGGCGCTTCACCGTCGCCGGCCCGCAGGTGTGGCTGTCGCCGCGCGCCAGCCTCGCTTTCGTGCTGGCGCTGCACGAGTTGGCGACGAACGCCGTGAAGTACGGTGCGCTATCGAACGACGCGGGCCGCGTGGTCCTGGATTGGGGCCTCGACGAAGGGCGGCATCTGGCCCACCTGTGGCTGCGTTGGGAGGAGCTCGGAGGCCCACCCGTCGCGAAGCCGGCGCGGAACGGCTTCGGTTCGCGCATGATCGAGCGGGCGCTCGCGATGGAACTCGGAGGCCGGGCCAGGATCGAGTACCGACCGGGCGGCGTCGTGTTCACGTTTGAGGCGCCATTGCCCGAGCGGGTGTCCTAGGTGCCTTGGTCATCCGTCCCTGATCCTCCTTCCGCCAGTGCGGGCAACGGCATGCGGACGGAGACCTGCAACCCGTCCGGGGCAAAGGCGACGTCGACCTCGGCGCCCGTCTGCGCGGCCAGGATCTTGTTGAGGAGGCGGTGGCCGAAGCCCTCGCGGGTGGGATGCATGGCCGGTGGGCCGTCGTGCTCGGCCCAGTCCCAGCGCAAGCCTCGGCCGGAGCCCCGGTCCTCGATGCGCCAGGTCACCTGAAGCCTGCCGTTCGGGTCCGCGAGCGACCCGTGCCGCAGGGCGTTGGTGGTCAACTCGTGCAGGGCCATGCCCACGGGCACGGCGAGTTCGGACGGCAGGACGACCCTCGGCCCGTCCAGGGTCAGGCGCCCGCGCTCGTCGTAGGGGTCGAGTTCGGCCCTCAGCAACCCCTCGAACGAGGCGGCCTAGTCGAGATTCTCGGTGATCAGCGCGTGCGTCCGGGCCAGGGAGGAGATCCGGCCCGACAGGGCGCGGGTGAACTCGGTGGCCGAGAGCGAGGAGCGCATCGTCGCGTTCAGCACCGCCTGCACCGTCGCCAGCGTGTTCTTCACCCGGTGGTGGAGCTCGCGCACCAGCAGCGCCTGGCGGTCCTCGCCGGCGCGCCGCCCGGTGACGTCGCGCTGCGCCGAGACCCAGTTCGTGACTTGACCGCCGGCGTCGCACACCGGCGTGATCAGCCACTCGACCATGTAGGCCGATCCGTCCTTGCGGTAGTTAAGCGCCTCGCCCTGGGCCGTCTCGCCGGCCTCAAGCGAGGCGCGCAGTCCGTCCAGGACGGACCGGTCGGTGCCGGGACCCTGTAGGAAGCGGGGTGAGCGCCCCACGACCTCGTCGGCCGCATAGCCGGTCATGCGGGTGAAGGCCGGGTTGGCGTACTCGATGCGCGGGCCTGGCTCGTCGAGGTCGCCCGAGGTGATCAAGATGGCTTCCCCGGTCGCCTCGACGGCCGCCTGCAGCAGCCTGAGGTCGACCGTACCCAGCTTCAACCCGTCTCGCACGGCCACCCCGCCCCTCCAGGATCAGCCGTCGTGAACCGGCTCGAAAAACCTCGCGCGAAGCCGCGTCCAGGCACACGTTTGCAGAACCGCCGACCAGAGACCCGGTTGCAACGGCAGGTGGCGGCCGGGGATGCGCTCCTTCGTCCCGCAGGGCCAGGATGACCGGCGGTCCGCTTGCGTACTGAATGCGTCCGGGGCGTGGTGACGGGAGGGCTCGGCGTGGCGGAAGGCCAGTCCTGAAGCCGTAGCCATCCCGAGCATGACGCCGCTCGCCCGGGGCAAAACATCCGGGCGCGACCGAGGTTGATGTTGGCACGTCCCATGGCGGAGGGCATCGAGACGAACCGGGTGAACGGGGTCGCCTGGAGAGGATTGAGGTGGGCCGCCCCTACATACGGCAGTTGGACGAAATGACGGCCTTCCGACCGTCGTCGGCCATATTGGACTTGCAGGTCGCGCCGTTCCGGAGGTCCCAGTCCTTCGAGGTCGAGGCCAGGAGGTCCGGCGCCTGGCGCGAGACGTTGGGCGTCATCGCGGCCGCCCGCTCTGCCGTGGGGACCGACGACCTGCGGTGATGGATCGGCCTGCCATGCGGACACCGAGGGAACCTTGCGCCCGTGAACCCATCCCGTTCGAGGATTCGATCCCTCGTGCCCGGGAGCGTCGGCCGCTCCTCCGGTGAGATCTACCTCGACATCCTGAGCCGGCTCGCGCCGGGCGCCGCCTGCGACAGGGTCATGCCGGCCGACGCCGACGCGGCGCTGCCGCAGGGCATGGCCCTGGCCGGGTCCGACGCGGCGTTCCTCAGGTGCGGGGCGCGCGTGGGGGATCGTGGGGGATGTCGTGTTTCCGCTTCCCCAGGCCCGCCTGCTGCCCGAACCGACCCTGAGATCCCTCTCCTTACGCGAGCGAGGTTGACGCTTGCCCCTCGCCGGTATGCTCAGGCGCGTTTTCGGGCGTCGGCGATGAGCGGAATCGTGCCATGCGTGTATTGGGCGAACTCGCCGATGGGCGACGGCCGTCCCATCAGGTAGCCCTGTGCCTCGTGGCATCGCTCGGCCACAAGGAAGCCGAGCTCCGCCTCCGTCTCGACGCCCTCGGCTAGGACCGGAAGCCCGAGGCCGCGGCCCAGGCCAAGGACCGAGCGCACGATGGCCGCCGTCTGCTCGTTGCTGTCGACCGAGCGCACGAACGAGCCGTCGATCTTGATCTTGTCGAACGGGAACGAGCGCAGGTTCGAAAGGGACGAGTAGCCCGTGCCGAAATCGTCCATGGCGATGCGGAGGCCCAGCGCCTTCAACTGCCGAAGGGTCAGCAGCGCCCGGTTCGGGTCGCTGATCAGCGCCGTCTCGGTCACTTCGACCTCAAGCCGGTATGGCGCAAGCCCGGTCTTGAGCAACACCTCGTGTACCAGGCCGACGAGGTGGGGGCTGTGGATCTGCACCGCCGAGACGTTGACCGCGACGGCGAGCGGTTGCGGCCAGGTCGCGGCCTCGCGGCAGGCCTCGCGCAGAACCCACTCGCCGATCTGCAGGATGGCGTCGCTCTCCTCGGCGATGGGGATGAACACCGCTGGCGAGACATAGCCGCGCTCGGGGTGCTTCCAGCGCAGCAGCGCCTCGAAGCCGATGACCTCGCCCGTGCCGACGTCGGTCTGGGGCTGGTAGACGAGCTGCATCTCCCCGCGAGCCACGGCGTGGCGCAGGTCATGCTCCAGCAGGCGGCGCTCGCGCACCTCGACGCCCATCTTCGCCTCGAAGAAGCGGTAGGTGCCACGCCCTTCCGACTTGGCGCGGTAGAGAGCGGTGTCGGCGTAGCTCAGGAGAGCGGCCCGCTCCTGTGCATCGTCCGGATAGAGGGCGATGCCGATGCTGGTCGCGATCTGTGGCCCGCCACCGTCCGTCCTGCCGGCGCGAAGCGCCTCCAGGATGCGCTCGGCGAGGCGGCCGGCCTCGGATGGCCCCGCGCACGGCATCAGGACGGCGAACTCGTCGCCGCCGAGGCGGGCCATCATCTGCGTGTCGTCGAGCTCGGCTGAGACGATGCGGGCGACGCTCTCCAGCATGGCGTCGCCGGCGGCGTGGCCGAACAAGTCGTTGACCTCCTTGAAGCGGTCGAGGTCGAGGCACAGCACCGCGAGCTTGCGCCCGCTCGCGTCCGCGGCGCGCAGCTCCTGGTCGATGCGCTTGGCGAAGCTGGCGCGGTTGGCCAGCCCCGTGAGCGCGTCGTGGTGGGCAAGGAACTGGATCTGGCTCTCGGCCTGGCGGCGGGCCCGCAGGTCGCGCACGGCGACGGCGAAGTGCGGGCGCCCGCCATACTCGACCGATTGCATGATGATCTCGACCGGCACCAGGGCACCGTCGGCCAGCCGGAGCTCGGCCTCGACCGGCCGCTCCGGATGGCTCGCCAGGGCGAGGCGGGCGGTGTCGCCGGGCAGGTGCGCCGACAGCGCCGTGCCCGCGAGCGCGGCCTGCGGCAGGCCGACGAGCTTAGCGAAGGCCCGGTTCGCGCTGACGATGGTGTCGCCGGTGCAGACGACGAGCCCTTCGACCGCTGCGTTGGCGAGGCTGCGCAGGCGGTCGGCCTCCACTTGCGCGTGACCTCGGTCGCGCACGTCGAGGGTCAGGGCGGCGGCCGCCAGGAGCAGGATGGCGAAGCTCGCGAGCGCGACCGCGACGGCAAGCCATGCGTTCGGGACCGCCGCCTCGGAAACGGCGAGCGTCGGGTCGGGCGTTATGGTGACGGCGCCCATGGCGGTGAAGTGATGGCTGCAGATGGCCAGCAGCAGCAGCAGGGCCGCCGGCAATTGCCGGACGAGGCCGCGGGCCCCTACCTGTGCCACCAGCGCCGCGCCGCCCAGGATGCCGCCGAGCGCGAGCGAGACGGCGACGGTGGCCGGGTCCCAGGTCTTGTGCCCGGCGACGTCGTAGGCGGCCATGCCGGTGTAGTGCATCGCGGCGATGCCGAAGCCGAGGATGGCGCCCCCGGCCCAGGCGGCCGTGCGCCCTCCCACCAGCACCGCGAGCGAGAGCCCGGACCCAGCCAGCGCGACGGCGATGACGAGGGAAATGCCGGTGAGCGCGACGTCGTAGCCGCTCGGCACGCCCGGTGCGAAGGCCAGCATGGCGATGAAATGGGTCGCCCAGATGCCGGAGCCGCCGGCGGTTGCCGCCACGGCGAGCCAGCCGGCCTGCGCCCAAGCCCTCGCCCGGCTCGCGTGGCTGATTAGGCAAACCGTTGTCAGGGCCGAGAGCGCGCAGATGGCCGCCGCGAGCGCGACGAGGCGGAAATCATGGGCCTCGACAAGGCATCCGACGACGGTGAGCATGAGGCGGCCCCGGGGACGTTCGAATCCCCATGTTGGGCCATGTCGGTGTAGATCGATTTAATGGCGCGCGACCGGTATATGGATCCACACGCAAGGCCCTGAAGCTTTGCTGCGGCGCGCCGTCGCAACTTCGTTCCTGTCGTTCAAGCCTGGGCAACCGACCCGAACGCTTCCAGGGCCGTTCGCCCGGCGTCGGAGGCATCCTCGGCGGAAGCATAAGCTTCCGGGGAGACGCGGATGGACACGCCGTCCGCGTCGGTCAGGTGCCAACGATACTGACCGTGGCTCTCGCCGCAGGCCTCGACGGTGACGGCCACCGGCGTCGGGTCGTCCATGCCTCAGGCTTCCTTCAGCGGGTCGTGGCCCCAGTTCATCAGCGACAGCCGCCAGGGCGAGTCCTTCACCGCGTCCTTGTCCTTCGGGCCGCCCTGCTTGAGGTGGCGGTGCACGTAGCCGACGACCTTGCGCATGTGCCCGTAATCGTCTTCCGACAACTCGGACTTGTTCTTGTGAAGCATCTCGACGATGCGCCGCCCCTCCACATGGCCCGTCGCCTCGCCGCCGTCCTTCCTCTGCCCGACCGACTGGCTGTCCTTGCTCTTGAGGTGCTTCTCCAGGGCCGCAGCCGTCATGTTCACGACCTCCTTGAACGCCTTGTAGGTCGTCTCGTGGTCGTCCGTCCCGGCCATTTTTCGCCTCCGCTCGGGTGTTGGGCGACCCCGCTCGGGGCCGCCTTAGGGTCGAGGTCAGCTATCGGCCTTGGAGCCGCCGAGTGTCAGGTCGAGGTAGGTCTGGGTCACCCGCTCGATCAGGGCGGCGATCTCCTCCGCCGCCTTGACCTCCTCCTCGGCGGATGCCCGGAATGCTGAAGCCTGGTCGGACTTGCCGGCGCGTTCGGCGATGACGGCGAGCGAGCGGTAGGCCGCGACCTGGTCATACTGGTAGGCGTAGCCCGCGTAGAGGTTCTTCAGGGTCTCGTCCTGGGCGGTGGCGTGCACCGCGGCACCGATGGAGCCGGCAACGCTGGTCACCGTCTCCTTGAGGGTCGAGGCGCTCTCGCCGACGGCTGCCAGCGCCTTGTCGAGGCGGTCGATCTGCCCCTTCGTGGTCTCGACATGGCGGCGCAGGACGGCGGCGTAGTCGGGGTAGCGTTCCAGGCCGGAAAGCTGGCGCTCCATCTGCTCCAGGCCCTGCTTCTCCAGGGCGCGCGTATTGCGAAGCGCGCCTGCGTAGATCGTACCGATGTCCATGTTGGCCATGCCGTCGTAGCTCCTCGTTGGTGTCGGGTTCGCCGGCCAACGTGGGATGGGTACCGCCGTTCCTAGGGCGGCCTGCGGCGGATGGGCCCTCTGGCGAGGTGGCCTACTTCGACTTGCCGCCCTTCTTGCCGAGCTCGGCCTGGGCCGACGAGGATGTGCGCGGGTTCGACTTGCCCTCGTGGCTCGCCTTCGCGTTCGCCTTCTTGGCCGTGTCGCTGCCGCGGCCCTTCTTCTCGGTCATCGTCGCCTCCTCCGGGATGGTTCCCAATGCCCGGAGTGTCTGCCCCGTTCCGAAGGACGACTTCGCGCGGGCCGCGTAACGGGTGACGCAACCCGCCACGCGTTACGTTCCAGGGGATCCCCACCATGCGGCGCAGCGAGCGCTGACAAGGGCTTGGCCGAGCGCTACGGTGTCAGCCCGCCGGGATCCGCCCGTCGCCACGGAGCCCGACCGACATGATGAGCGACACATCGACCAGCCCGCCGCCTGGTGGAGAGATCAGGATCTCGACCGGCGTGCCGGGCCTCGACGACGTCCTCGGCGGCGGTCTGACGCCGAGCCGGCTCTACCTGCTGGAGGGCACGCCGGGGACGGGCAAGACGACGCTCGCGCTGCAGTTCCTGCGTGAGGGCGTTGCCCGGGGCGAACGCACCCTTTACATCACCCTGTCGGAGACCGCGGACGAGCTCCGCGCCTCCGCGGCGACCCATGGTTGGACGCTCGACGGCATCGAGGTGTTCGAGCTGGTCGACGAGATGGGCCTGGACCCCGACAGCGAGCAGTCGATCCTGCACCCCTCCGATATCGAACTGGGGGAGACGGTGAAGGAGGTCATCGCGCTGGTCGACCGGACGAAGCCCGACCGGGTCGTGTTCGACAGCCTCTCGGAACTCCGCCTGCTGGCCCAGAACCCGCTGCGGTACAGGCGCCAGATCCTGGCCCTCAAGCGCTTCTTCGCCAAGCGCGCCTGCACCGTGCTGATGCTCGACGACAAGACCTCCGAGACGGGGGACGTGCAACTCCACAGCATCGCTCACGGGGTGGTGTCGCTGGACCAGGCACCGCGCGAGTACGGCGCCGAGCGGCGGCGGCTCCGCATCGTCAAGATGCGCGGCATCAAGTTCCGCGGCGGTTACCACGACTTCGTGCTGGAGACCGGCGGCATCCAGGCGTTCCCGCGCCTGATCGCGGCCGAGCACCACGCCAGCTTCGATCCCCGGGGCACGTCGACCGGTTCGGCCGAGCTCGACCTGCTGCTGGGCGGAGGGCTCGTGCCGGGCACCAACACGCTGCTGCTCGGACCCTCCGGCGTCGGCAAGACGACGACCGCGATCCGTTGCATGCTGGCGGCCCTGGAGCGCGGCGAGACGGCGACCTACTACCTGTTCGACGAGGGGCTCGCGACCATGCTGGTCCGGGCCGCGACGCTCGGTATGGATCTGGCCCCGCACATCGCGGCCGGGCGGCTGACCGTCACGCAGGTCGATCCCGCCGAGCTCTCTCCAGGGGAGTTCGCCTCGAAGGTCCGGGCTGCGGTGGAGGAGCGTGGCTCGACCTTCGTGGGAGTCGACAGCCTGAACGCCTACCTGCATGCCATGCCGGGCGAGGAGTACCTCATCCTGCAGATGCACGAGCTCCTGAGTTACCTGAACCAGCAAGGCGTCACCACGCTCCTGGTACTGGGCCAGCACGGCATCGTCGGCGACGTGCGCAGCGACGTCGACCTGAGCTATCTCAGCGACTGCATCCTGCTGTTCCGGTTCTTCGAGGCGAAGGGCCAGGTCCGCACCGCCCTATCAGTGGTGAAGAGCCGGGTGAACGCGCACGAGCGCACCATCCGCGAGCTGAAACTGTCCCAGGGTGGGTTGCAGGTCGGCGAGGCGCTCGACGACTTCGAGGGCGTGCTCACGGGCTTGCCGGCCTATCACGGGCGGGTCGCGATGCTGTCAGGCGCGTCCGAAGGCGGCAAGGCGTGAGCGTCCCCGTCGCGGACGAGGAACGCGTCCTGATCCTGTCGCCCCGCGGGCGCGACGCCCAGGTCGTGGGGCAGGTGCTGGACCGGGCGGGCACGCGCGCCGAGGCCTGCCCGGACATGGTGGGTTGGCTCGCCTGCCTCCAGGCCGGCGCGGGTGCCGCGCTGGTCACGGAGGAGGCGCTCGCCGACGGACGGCCGGACGACCTGTTCGCCTGGCTCGACGCGCAGCCGCCCTGGTCGGACTTCCCCTTCATCGTCCTCGCCACCCGCCAGGTGGGTCGCCGGCCCGAGCGCGCGGCGAACCTGCTCGGAAGGCTCGGCAACGTGATCCTGCTGGAGCGCCCGGTGAACGCCGAGACGCTGGCCAGCGCGGCGGCCTCGGCCCTGAGGGCCCGGCGTCGCCAGTACCAGGCTCGCGAGCACCTGCTGGAGCGCGAGCGCGCGCAGGAGCAGCTCCGGGACGCCAATGAGGACTTGGAGCGGCGCGTCGTCGAGCGGACGCAGGAAGTGGAAACCGCGCGAGAGACGCTGGCCTTCGCCCTCGATGCCGCCGGCATGGCGTCCTGGGACGTGGACTACGTCACGGGCACGTCCCGCCGCTCGCCCCGCTTCGACGCCATCTTCGGCTACGAAGCGGGCGCACCCGGCTGGGACCGGGACAGCTTCCTCGCCCACGTCGTCGACGAGGACCGCGATGCCGTCGAGGCGGCCTTCGCCGCGGTCGCCGAGACGGGCAGGCTCGACCTGGAATGCCGCGTCCGGCGCGCGGATGGGACCGTCCGCTGGGTTGCCATGCGCGGGCAGGTCAAGCGCGACGAAGCCGGTGCGGCGCTGCGCATCGCCGGCATCCTGATGGACCGCACCGACCAGCGCATCACCGAGGAGGCTCTGCGCCAAGCCCAGAAGATGGAAGCCATCGGACAGTTGACCGGCGGCGTGGCGCACGACTTCAACAACCTGCTCACCGTCATCGTCGGCGGCCTCGACATGATCCTGCGCCGGCCCGAGCAGCTCGACCGCGTCAAGCGCCTGGCCGAGGCGGCGATGGGCGCGGCCCGGCGCGGCGAGCAACTGACCCAGCAGCTCCTCGCCTTCTCCCGCCGGCAGATGCTGCGGCCGCAGACGCTCAACCCGAACCGCCTGCTCCTGGACTTCCGGCCCTTGGCCGAGCGGGCGGCGACGGGGACGGTGGAGCTCACCTTCGATCTCGACCCTGCGCTCGACCCGATCCGGATCGACCCGGCGCAGTTCGAGGCAGCGGTGCTGAACCTCGTCGTGAACGCACGGGACGCGATGGAAGGCCAGGATCGCCATGCGCGCATCGCCGTGACGAGCCGCAACGTCCACCTCGGGACCGCCGCAGTCGCCGATAGGGGGGTGGCGCCCGGGGCCTACGTCGTCATCTCTGTGTCGGATACCGGCACCGGAATCCCGCCGGATAAGCTCCAGCGGGTGTTCGAGCCGTTCTTCACCACGAAGGAGGTCGGCAGGGGGACCGGGCTCGGCTTGAGCCAGGTCTACGGCTTCACCCGCAGCGCTGGGGGGTTCGCGCAGATCGAGTCGGAGGTCGGCCAGGGCACGACGGTCAGCCTGTACTTCCCGCGCTCGACCGACCCGGCTGACGAGGAGGCCGCTGTCGGTGCGGCGAGTTCGATCCCCCTGCGCCGCGCCGGCGAGGGCGAGACGGTTTTGCTTGTTGAGGACGACGAGCAGGTGCTCGGCATGGCTGTGGAAAGCCTGGAGGAGCTGCGCTACCGGGTCATCGTCGCCCGCAACGCCGCCGAGGCCCTGGAGCATCTCCGGGGCGTTGAGCGCATCGACATCCTGTTCTCCGACGTGGTGATGCCGGGGGGCATGAACGGCTCGCAACTGGCCGTCGAGGCGCAGAGCCTGCGGCCCGGCATCAAGGTCCTGCTCACTTCGGGCTACGTGGCGAACCTCGACGAGGGGCAGGTGATCGGGCGCGGCGTATTACCGGTGCTGAACAAGCCCTACCGCCGCGACGAGCTCGCCCGGTCGTTGCGGCTCGTGCTAGGTGGCGAGAGCGCCTGAGGCCCCTGGACTCCCTGGTCCCATAGTTGCGAAACGTCATCCCGGCGGGAACGGGGGAGACGAGGATCTAGTCCGGTCGCAACGGCGACGCTTCCGCAAAACGCACGCAATCGTCGGCCATCGTGCTAGACAGTACCTGCAAGCGCGCACGCGACTCCAAGTCCTTGGCGTTCGAGCAAGCTCCGCGGCGGCGCGGCCCACCCCGGGCTACGGCGCGGGCGGCGGACCCAGATCCATGTCGAAGCGCATCGTCGCGCGCGCGAACCTCCTCGTCTTCGGGGTGCTGCTCGCCATCCTCGCCCTGGTCGGGATTGTGACCTGGGAGCGCCTCAACGCCTCGCGCGAGGCCCGGGAATGGTCTCAGCACAGCTACCGCGTTCTGGGAACGATGAAGGATCTCGCAATCGCGTTGCGTGATGCCGAGACCGGGCAGCGCGGCTACGTCATCACCGGCAAGGACGACTACCTCGCCCCTTACGACTCCGCCCGTGACCGCCTCGGGGTGCTCCAGGGCGAGCTCCAGAAGCTCACCGCCGACAACCCCGCCCAGCAGGAGCGCCTGCGCGCCCTTGCCCCGGTGATCCAGCACAAGCTGGAGGAGCTCGCGCAAACGGTGCAGCTGCGCCGCGACGTCGGCGTCGAGGCCGCCGGGCGCCTAGTCAACACGGACGTCGGCCGCGGTTACATGAAGGAGGCCGAGACCTCGCTCGCGGCCATGCTGGCCGATGAGGAGGCGCTGCTCGCCCGACGCCTGGGCGAGAACGACGCCCGCGCCGCCTGGGTGCGCTGGACGACCCTGGGTGGCTCGCTCCTCGCCGTCCTGGCGCTGCTCTGGGCGGCCCGCCTCCTCAACCAGGCCTGGTCGCGGTCCTACCGGACCGAGGCCGAGCAGCGCACCCTGGCATTGCGCTTGAGCACGACACTGGACAGCCTCAGCCAGGGCGTCGCGGTGTTCGGTCCGGACCGGGCACTGACGAACTGGAACGAATGCTTCCAGGTGCTGCTCGACCTGCGCAGGGCCATGATCCGGCCGGGCACGTCGTACGCCGCCCTCGCCGAGCACACGGCGGAGACAGGGCGGCCGGTGCTGGAGACCTGGGACCAGGTCAGCCATGGCGGCACCGGCCCGCGCGAGGCGGTCGTGTACGAGCGCTCCCGCGCCGACGGCCATCACCTGGAGCTGCGCCGCACGCCGATGCCGGATGGTGGGTTCGTCCTGACCATCTCCGACATGACCAAACGCGCCCAGGCCGAGGGGGTGCTGCGCGAGGCGCAGAAGATGCAGGCCATCGGGCAACTCACCGGCGGCATCGCGCACGACTTCAACAACCTCCTGCAGGTCATCCTCGGGAACCTGGAGTTCGTCCGGGCGAAGCTCGACGGCGACGCCAAGCTGCAGACCCGCATCGAGCGCGCCGCATGGGCCGCCCAGCGCGGCGCGACGCTCACGGGCCAGCTTCTCGCCTTCGCGCGCAAGCAGCCCCTGGCACCGGCCGCCATCGATCTCGCCGCGACGATGCCGGACCTCGTGCCGCTGCTCCGGCGGACGCTCGGCGAGCACATCGAGGTGCGTTACGTCGAGAGCGCCGGGCTGTGGCCGGCCATGGCCGATCCGGCGCAGCTTGAGAGCGCGGTGCTCAACCTTGCGCTGAACGCACGCGACGCCATGCCGGGCGGCGGACGCCTCACCATCGAGCTCGGCAACAAGGTTCTGGACCGCGAATACGCCCGCCACCACGCCGAGGTGGTTCCGGGCGACTACGCCATGGTGGCGGTGTCCGACACCGGCCACGGCATGACGCCGGAGGTCGCCGCCCGGGTATTCGAGCCGTTCTTCACGACCAAGCCCGACGGCAAGGGCACCGGGCTCGGCCTCGCGATGGTGTTCGGCTTCGTCAAGCAGTCCGGCGGCCATGTGAAGATCTACTCGGAGCCTGGTCATGGCACGACGGTGAAGATCTACCTGCCCCGGGCAATCGGCCAGCTCGCCGCGGTCGGTGGACGGACTGCGGCGCCGGTCGAGCTTCCTCGCGGCTCGGCCACCATCCTGGTGGTCGAGGACGAGGCGGCGGTGCGCGAGATCGCCTGTGCGATCCTCGCCGACCTCGGCTACCGCGTGCTGGACGCTGCCGACGGCGAGGAGGCCCTGCGCGTCTTCGGGGCGAACGCCGCGGCCGTCGACCTGCTGCTGACCGACGTGGTGCTGCCCGGGAAGGTCAGGGGCCGTGAATTGTCGGAACGCGTCCAGGCGGTCCGGCCGGAGGTGAGGGTGCTCTTCATGTCCGGCTACACCGAGAATTCCATCGTCCATCACGGCCGGCTCGACGATGGCGTTCACCTGATCGGCAAGCCGTTCAAGCGCGAGCAGCTCGCCCTCAAGGTCGCCGAGGTGATTGGGGCCAATCACTCTGTCGAGACGGGAAACATCGTCGCCCTTCGACCGAAGCGGGACTCTTGAGACCTCACCCGGAGACCGACAGGGTTCCCGGGTGACATCGGCCTCGCCTCGGGTGCGCCTACGCCCAGCCCATCGGATCTTAGGCCATGCTCTCAACCGGGCGTTAGCCACGACCATGTTCAATGCCCAGTGACGACGCGTCCGGGAGCCATTCCTAAGGTTTGAAAGCGGTAGAAGTCCCTCAAGGATAGAACTAATGGAGGGAGCGGGCTGATGATCCTGCTGCGCAGCCTGTCGCATGTCCTCCGGTCTGGCCGCACCTGGGTTGTGTTGGGGGTGCTCGGCGTGCTTGCGCCCGCTGGCATGCTGGTCGTGTCCGGCCTGATGCTGCTCGATCTGCGCCGTGACGCTTGGCGGAATGCCGAGCAGACATCCCAGAACCTGCTCCAGGTGATCGAGCGCGACATCGCCCGCAACGTCGAGATCATCGACCTGTCCCTGCAAGCGGTGGTCGATAACCTGCGCGCCCCTGAGACCGCGGCGGCGAGCCCGCGGGCGCGCCAGATGATCCTGTTCGACCGCGCCGCCAGCGCCAAGGACCTCGGCGTCATGCTGGTTCTCGACGAGAACGGCGATAGCATCCTCGACGCCTCCTCGCTGCCGGCCCGGAAGGTCAACAACGCCGACCGCGACTACTTCCAGGCTCACAAAGCCCATGCCCATCTCGGGCTCCTCATCAGCAAGCCGGTCGTTTCGCGCCTGCTCGGCGCGCCCATTGTCGTGCTGAGCCGCCGCATCGACAAGCCGGACGGCTCGTTCGGCGGGGTGGTTCTGGGCAGCCTGAAGCTGTCCTACTTCGCACGCCTCTTCGACCAAATCGGCCTCGGGCGCGACGGCGCGATCAATCTCTACCTGCGCGACGGCACGCGCATCGTGCGCCATCCCTACGCCGACGCGGACATCGGCACGAACCTCGCCGGCACCCCGAACTTCGAGCGGTTCGTGCGGGAGCGCGGCGGCACGTTCGTCGGCACGTCGGTCCGCGACGGCATCGAGCGGCACTACGCCTTCACCGAGGTCGGCGACCTGCCGCTCGTCCTCAACGTCGCCCGGTCGACGCGCGAGATCGAGGCGGAATGGCGGGCGAAGGCGCTCGTCATCGCCACGGTCGTGCTGGTCCTATGCGGCCTGACTGTCGCCCTGTCGCTGTTGTTCGGGCGGGAGCTCCGGCGACGCGCGGAGATGCATGCCGAGATGGCCCGGCTCTCTCGGACCGATCCCCTGACCGGGTTGGCGAACCGGCGCCGGTTCGAGGCTGCCCTGGCAGATGCCGGCGCGGACGCACGTCGCACCGGCAATCCGTTGTCGCTGCTCGTCGTCGATGCCGACCACTTCAAGCGTTTCAACGACCGCTACGGCCACGCGGTCGGCGACGAGGTGCTCAAGGGTCTCGCCGCCTGCCTGTCCGCGAGCGTGCACCGACCCGGTGATCTCGCCTGCCGGGTCGGCGGCGAGGAGTTCGCGCTGATCCTACCCGGCACCGACGAGGCCGGCGCCCTGCGGGTCGCCGATGAGGTGCACGCCCAGGTGTCCGGGCTGGCGGTCGGCTCGGCCGGCATCGAGCCGGGTACCGTGACGGTCAGCATCGGCTTGGCCTCGGGCATCCACCAAGTGCACGACCTCTACGGCCGGGCCGACGCGGCGCTGTACGAGGCCAAGGCGAACGGGCGGAACCGGACGCGATGCGCGCCGGCCAGGCTTCGTGAGCAGGCGAACGGACGAGCGCTCCGCGTCGTCGAGGCGTGAGCGTCCGCCAAGCTCGCATCCGTGCGGTGGATGGTTGCGCCCATCCGGCGTTCCGGCCGATCCGGCCTACGAACCCGCGCTCTGGACCTGCCATTCGCCGGTCAGGGCGAGCGTGGCGGAGTAGACGACCGATCCGTCCGCGTCGCGCACGCTGACCGCGAAGATGCGCCGGTCACCGTCCGGGAGCTTGTCGCGCGCCATGTCGGGGAGGACGCCTATCGCGGCGCGGCGTGCGGACTCCGCGTCCGGCAAGTCGATGCCTTCGTCGTCCGAAATCGCGTCATCGCCGTCGCAGGTATCGAAATAGTATCGAGGCACCGAACGCTCCGCGCTCATCCAGGCGGGAGCACGGCGCGTCTCTCAGCCGCCCACGCCCGGTCATCCGGTGAGCGATGCCCAATGCTGCCCCGCCTCACCAGACGACACAACAACTTGGATTGCGTCCGTGATTCAGGCCGTCGGGCGGCTGGCGAGATGCAGGTAGGCGGGATTGAAGCTGGCCGCCGCCACGAGCCGCGGCCAGTCCGGGATCTCCAGCCGCTTGCCCCTGAGCTCGATCAACCCATCGCGCCTAAGCTCGCGCAACGTGCGGTTCACGTGGACGCTGGTCAGGCCGGTCGCATCGGCGAGGTCGACTTGCGTGACCGGCATCGGGCAGCGGCCGTCCCGGGCCAAGCCGACCGCGACCTGTTTCAAGTACAGCTCGCAGAACAGGTGCGCGAGCCGCTGATAGGCCGGTCGGCGCCCGACGTTGGCCACCCACTCGCGGAAGATGGCGGCGTCCACCAGGGTGTCGCGCCAGAACGGGGCGTTGAGTTCGGGGATGCGCAGCAGGAGCTCGCGCAGCGCCTCGTGCGGCACGGAGAGGGCCGTGACCCTGGTGAGCGCGCCCAAGTTGTGGTCCATGACCGAGAGGTGCAGGCCCTGAAGGTCCGGCATGTCGCCGGCCACGTGGAACGCGGAGATCTGGCGCTTGCCTTCGTCAAGTACCTTGTAGCGCTGCACCCAGCCCTCGACGATCAGCCAGCATCGGGTGGGTCGGTCACCCTCGCCCACAAGGTCCTGGCCTGCCGCGAACACCCGCGGCGACGCCGGCAGGTGCAGGATGGCTTGCTCGTCTCGGTCGGAGAGGCGGGTGAGGCTTCCGAGCTTTTTCAGCAGTGGCGACAGCGGGTGCTCGGACGCGGTAAACATCGGAGTCGCTCCACCGACGAAAACCCGTCGTGGTCGAAAATTAGCATGGATTAGCAGCGATGGAGAACAAATCGTTTTTCGTCGAACGCCCATCACAGTCGAGTTCGCGCAGGACCGCTAGACGTGTTCGAGCGGGACGCGGACGTTGACCCGCAAGCCATCGGCATCGAAAGCCACATCGACCTGAGCCGCCGTCTGCGCGACCAAGATCTTGTTGAGGAGGCGCGAGCCGAATCCCTCGCGGGTTGGCAGCGTGGGAGGAGGACCGTCGTGCTCGTCCCAGGTCCAGGACAGACACGGCCGCGTCTCGCCTTCCTCGACGGTCCACGTCACCGAGACCCGGCCGTCCGGGTGCGCCAGCGCCCCGTGGCGAAGCGCGTTCGTGGTTAGCTCGTGCAAGGCCATGCTGACCGGCACGGCTAGTTCGGAGGGGAGCCGCACCCGCGGTCCACGCAGCATTATGCGGCCGTTCTCGTTGTAGGGGTCGAGCTCGGCCCGGAGCAGCCCTTCGAACGATGCAACCTGCCCCTGGTCCTCGGTGATCAGCGCGTGCGTCCTTGCGAGCGAGACAATCCGACCGGTGAAGGCGCGGGTGAACTCCGGCATCGTGAGTGACGAGCGCACGGTCGCGTTCAGGACGGCCTGGACCGTGGCCAGCGTGTTCTTCACCCGATGGTGGAGCTCACGCACCATCAGCGCCTGCCGGTCCTCGTAGGCGCGGCGCTCGGTGACGTCGCGCTGGGCCGAGACCCAGTGGGTGATGTGGCCGTCGGCGTTCTTGACCGGCGTGATCAGCCACTCGACCCAGTATGCTGATCCATCCTTGCGGTAATTGAGCGTTTCGCCCTGGAAGGCTTCTCCGGCCGACAGCGCGGCGCGCGTCCGGTCGAGCGTGGCGCGGTCGGTCCCCGACCCCTGCAGGAAGCGCGGACTGCGTCCGGTAACCTCGTGCGTGGCGTATCCGCTGAGGCGGGTGAAGGCGGGATTGGCATAGAGGATGCTCGGGCCAGGCTCGTCGAGGTCGGCAGAGGTGATGAGGATGGCCTCGCCGGCCGCCTCGACCGCAGCCTTGAGAAGCCGCAGGTCGACTTGGTCCGGTCCGTTTTCATCTCGACGCGACACCCGACCCCCCTGGACGCCGTGTTGGCACGGCGAACCTGCGTCCAGGACGGCTGTGCCTCCGGGAACCTCAACGGAGGCACAACCGTGGATGGCGCCCTAAGGTGCCCTCGCGGCGTTTGTGTCACGGGGAAAACTTCGGCCGGGTGCCGACCAGGTTCACGCCGGCACCGAGCGGGATGACCTCAGCGGCCCTTCTTGTAGAGCTTGCTGGCGATCTCGAAGATCTCCTCCGGCGCGTAGTCCGGCGCGAACGCCCCGTAGTTGCCGTCGAGCTCCGGGATCTTGCCGCCCTCGGGCGCGCCGTCAACGACTTCGAGGTTGCCGGGCGGGTCGCCGGGTAGCGCCACCTCGTCGTTCGACCAGACGCCGGCCGCTTCCTTGTAGTCCGACTCACTGAAGGTGTAGAGGCGCCGGTGCTTGCCCTCATCGAGGTACTTCTGACACTCGGGGATGCGCGAAAGGTCGATGTTGGGGGTCGGCAGCATCTGCTCGATGGCCACGCCGGTGAGCTTCTTCAGCGCCAGGGCGTAGGCGTGGGCGTGCAGCGAGCCGCGCACCAGCAGGTAGCCGCAGACCTCGCGACCGGTCGGTTCGGTCATGGTTTCGTAGACCCGCAGCTTGTGGATGCGCGCGCCGCATTCCAGGTGGAAGTTGTGCAATAGGTCGATGATCAGGTTCCCGGTGGTCGTGACCATGTCCATGTTCCAGGACGCGGCGTTCGAGTTCATCGGCATGGCGCCGCCGCCGTTCGATAGGAAGCTGCCGGCGAGCCGGATGTCCTGCATCTCGGCGAACGGCGCCTTGGAGATGTCGACGTCCTTCTTGGGGTTGCCCGGACCGTTGTTCAGCATCGCGATGCCGGTCGAGACGAGCTCGACGTGACCGATCTCCTCGGCGAAGATGCTCGACACCAGGCTGTAGAAGGGGCGCAGCTTCTCCTTGTTGCGAAAGTTGAAGCTCTGGAACATGTAGTTTCCGAGCGTCGACATCTCGCCGTACTTGCCGCCGAGCAGCTCCTGCAGGGCGGCGGCGGCGTTCGGCTCGGGCTTCTTGGGCTCCGGCAACTCCGTCAGGAGCTTGTCGATCTTCATGAACATGGCACGGGTCTCCGGCCGCGCAGGGATGCGCACCCGGACAGCTAGCGCCCGGATCGCGTTCGTCAGGCCTCCGGGTGCCCAGGGATCGCGCCATCCAATCCCGCCGCGAGCGGCAGCGCCAGCGCGCACAGCGCGGCCATGCCCCAGAACGCTCCGGCGCCGAACGCGCCGTAGAGGAGGCCGCCCGCCGCGGTTAGGACCGCCGAGGCTACGCCCAGGCCCAACGTGCCGTAGAGCGTCTGCGCGCTGGCCGAGAGGCGCTCCGGCACGACCCTGGCGATAAGTTGCATGGCGGCGAGGTGCAGAAGCGCGAAGGTGAACCCGTGCAGCGGCTGGATGGCCGCGAGCACCGGCACCGCGGCCGTCGAGGCCATGGCCGCCCAGCGCACCACGCCGAGGCCGGCGGCCAGCATCGCGACCCGGGCCGTCCCAAGGCGCGCCAGCAGCCAGGGGCCGGCAAGCACGAAGACGAGGACCTCGGACGTGACCGCCTCGGACCAGAGCAGGCTGATCGCGCTCGGGCCGATCCCGGCCTCGCGCCAGCGGATCACCGCGAAGCCGTCGTTCAGGGCGTGGCTGCCGATCACGAGCGCCGCCACCACGAGCATCCGCCGGAACGGCTTGAGGGCCAAGAGCTCGCCGAGGCCGCCGAGGCCGAGGCTCGGCAGCCCGACCCGCGCCGGGGCGGGTGGGACGCGAGCCGTCGCGACGGCCATGACGAGGAACAGGAGGCCGCTTGACACGATGATGCTCGCCAAGCCGGCCCGGGCGACGAGCAGGCCCGAGACCAGGGTCCCGAGCACGAAGGCCGCCGAGCCCGCGCCCCGGACCCAGCCGTACGAGAAGGTGCCCTCCCGCTCCGCGGCGCCGAGCGCGAGCGCGTCGGCGAGCGGCGCCAGGGCGGCGATGGCGCTGGCGTGCAGCACGCTCACTCCCAACAGCGGCCAGAAGCCGTACCCGACGAGGTAGGCGAAGGCGATCAGCCCTGAGGCGGCGGCCGCGACGCCGAGCACGGCCCGCATGGCGTCGTAGCGGTCGGCGAGGTACCCGGCCACTGGGCCCGCGGCGAGGCGCATCAGCGTACCCGCCGCGAGCGCGACGCCGATCTCACCGGAGGTCAGGCCGCGCTCGCCGAGGAAGCTCGGCAGGAACGGGGACTCGGTGCCGTAGGCAGCGTAGAGCGAGCCCTGCAGCAGCACGAAGGCCGGGAAGGAGCCCGTCATAACGCGCGCCCACGACCTCGTCGCTCCGGTCCGCGCATCCATGCCGCCAGATCCCAGCCGTCACGCCGGCTCGGCGGACGCCCGGCCAGTCTGACCTGCCGGACCGTGCATGCCCAGCGCGCGGCGACCGACCATCCACACCGCCAAGCCGGCGGCGGCGACGGCGGCCAGGACGACGAACGATGCCGCGAAGCCGAGGTATTGGGCGACGACGCCGGCCAGCAACGGGCTTACCGTCGCGCCCGCGCCGTAGGCGGTCATGACGCCGCCGAGCCCGGCATTGGCGTGGCCGGTGCCGTCCATGATCTCGGCCACGAGCGCCGGGATGGCGACGCCGCCCAGCCCCATCGCCAGGCCTTCGAGGACCTGGACTGGGATGACCAGCCACCAGGATGTCGCGAACGCGGCTAGCAGGCCGCGGACCACGACCAGCCCGAGGGCGAGGGAGAGCACGCCGGCGTGCCCACGCCCCTGCGCAGCCCGCGCGGCCAGCAGCGCCGCGCCGACCATCGTGGCCTGGGACACGACGGTCATCACGCCGGTGGTCAGGCTCGGGTCGGCGCCCGAGGCTGTGCGCGCCTGCGCGAGGAACGGCAGCATGGCGCCGTTCGCGGTCTGGTAGGCGAACACGGCGGCCGCCAGGAGCAGGAGCGGCTTAGTCCCGAACAGGACGCGCAGCGTCGAGCGCTCGTCCTGTTCGCCGCCGCGCGCCGTGCCGTGGTCGATGCAGCCCTTGTCGATGCCGAGCAGGACGCCGCACGAGGCGACCGCCATGACCACGATGGCGATGGACACGTAGCCGAGCCCGAGCGCGTAGCCGAGCACGCCGGAGAGGGCGGCGTTGGCGGCGTTGCCGGCGTGGTTGAACGCCTCGTTGCGGGAGACCTGATGACCGTAGGCTTGTTGCCCGACGATGCCAAGCGTCACGGCCGCGACCAAGGGCGCGATGCTGGTGTCGGCGACACCGATGACCAACTGCGACAGACCGATGAGCCAGAGGCTGTCCGTCGCGACCAGGGCGACCGCCCCCGCGGCGATGCCCAGCACCGCCATGGCCAGGGCGGCACGCTTGTACGTCGTACGGTCGATCAGCGCGCCGACCGGCGTCGTCGCCAATAGGCCGGCGAGCCCGGCAAGGCCCATGGCGAAGCCGGTCGCGGCCGGGTCGAAGCCGCGCTGCTGCAGGTAAACGCCCAGGAAGGGCCCGAAGCCTTCGCGCGCACCGGCCAGGGCGAAGTTGAGGGCGAGAAGGCTCGTGACTGGTTGCATCTGCTGCCCTGGACCGCGGTCGTATTGGTCGCACTGAACCCCAGGAAAGGAGTCGCCTGTCCCAGGTTAGCTTTGCGGGTCGCCAGCAAGCCTGACGCGGCCGCCGGAGACCGTCGTGACATGGAGACTGGGAACGCTTTCGGGAGCCAGGACCCGACGCCCGCGCTCAGGTGCGTGGTCGCCATCCCGGTCCGGAACGAGGCCGAGCGGATCGCCGCGTGCCTGGAGGCGCTGGCCGCCCAGCGAGGCATCGGGGCAAGCGCGCTGGGCGTGGTGCTGTTCCTCAACAACTGCACCGACGAGACGGCACACGTGGTCGCAGGCCTGCTGCCTTCGCTGCGCATTCCCGTCCGTATGATCGAGCGCGAGTATGCGGAAGCGAACGCCGGATGGGCCCGGCGTGAGGCGATGGAGGCAGCGGCCGACTGGTTGGACGAGGGCGAGCCCTTCGACGGCCTGATCCTCACCACGGACGCGGACAGCCGGGTGCCGACTGACTGGGTCGCCCGCAACCTCGCCGCGGTCGCGGCTGGGGTCGATGCGGTGGCCGGCCGGATCGCCCTCGACGAGGCCGACGCGGCGCGCCTGCCCGCCGCCCTGCACGCGCGAGGTCGCCTCGAAGGCGGCTACGAGACGCGGCTGATCGAGATCGAGGCCCTCATCGACCCGCTGCCGCACGATCCCTGGCCGCGGCACTGGACCACCTCCGGGGCGACGCTCGCGGTCCGGCTCGAAACCTACCGACAGGTCGGGGGCATGCCGCCGCTGGCGGTCGGCGAGGACAAGGCCTTCGTGTCTTCGCTCCTGTCGAGCGACGCGCGGGTGCGTCACGACCCGGACATCCTCGTCGTCACCTCGGGCCGCCTCGACGGCCGGGCGCCCGGCGGCGCGGCGGACACGATGAAGCTCCGCTGCGAGGTGCCGGAGAGCCCCTGCGACCCGCGCCTGGAGCCGCTGCCCCGGGCCGTGTTCCGGTATGCCTGGCGTCGACGGCTCCGGCGGCTCCAAGCGACCGGGCGGCTGGCCCGCACCCCGTTCTGGGCGCCGTGGCTCGGCATCCGCGCCGAAGATGCGCGGATCATCGCCGGCTTGCCCACGCTCGGCGCCATCCTCGCCGCGGTCGAGGCCGCGAGCCCTCGGCTCGGTTATCGCCCGCTTCGCCCGCGGGAACTCGCGAGGCACACGCGCCTCGCGAACGCGGTCTCCTGCCTGCTGCGCGGCGCTCGACGCCTCGGCCATTCGGTCCGATCAACGGGGGCAAGGACCGCCGCGGGCGACCTGGGCGTGACGTCCTTCGAGCGGACCGGCGATGCCTGAGGGCGGTGCCTTGATCTACCGCGTGCAGAAGCACGCCGCCCGCCGGCTGCACTACGACTTCCGGCTGGAGCTCGGCGGCGTCCTGAAGAGCTGGGCGGTCACGCGCGGCCCGAGCCTCGTCGCGGGCGAGCGCCGCCTGGCCGTCCAGGTCGAGGACCATGGCCTGGACTACGCCGATTACGAGGGGGTGATCGCGCCGGGCAACTATGGTGCCGGCGTCGTGCTGCTGTGGGACCAAGGCACCTGGGCACCGGACGGCGATCCCGAGACGGCACTCGCGTCCGGATCCCTCGCCTTCGCGCTGCACGGCGAGAAGTTGACCGGCCGCTGGCGTCTCACGCGGATGAAACCTCGGCCCCGCGAGCGGCATGTTTCCTGGCTGCTGGTCAAGTCGCGCGACGCGGCCGCCCGCGGACCTGACGACCCGGACATTCTGGTGGAGCGACCGCGTTCGGTCGTGACCGGACGCACGGTCGAGGAGATCGCCGCCGCGGCGGCCTGACGGGAGGAAGGCGGATGGACCTGAGGATCCCGATTAACCTGGCCTACGACGCGGTCGCGGCCGCTAGGCAGGTGGCGACGGCGGCCGCGGCACGCGCGGACGGGCAGGACCGCGACGACGGCTTCCCGGCTGAGGACGTCGCCGACCTCGCTCGCCTCGGCCTGCTCACCGCGCCCATTCCCTCCGATGAAGGTGGCCTCGGCCTAGGCGAGGAACCGGACATGGCCGAGTTCGCGACGGTGCTGCGGCTCGTGGGGTACGGCAGCCTCGCGCTCGGCCGAATCTACGAGGGGCACGTCAACGCGCTCCAGCTCGTCGCCCGGTATGGTACGCCCACGCAGCGCGCGCGCCTGTTCGCGGATGTGCGGGACGGACATCTGTTCGGGGTCTGGAACACCGACCCGCCCGGCGACTGCCTGAAGCTCGGGGACGATCGCCGGCTCCGCGGCGTGAAGACCTTCGCGTCGGGCGCCGGCTTCGTCACCCGCGCCCTGGTGACGGTCAAGCACGAGCCGGGCGCCTCGCCTTTGATGCTGGTCGTGCCGCTGGAGCCCGGCAGCCGCGCCGACCTCACTGGCTGGCGCGCGCACGGCATGCGCGCCTCCGCGACCGGCACCGTGGACTTCGAGGATATAGTCGTCACCGAGGAGGAGATCCTGGGCGGTTGGGACGACTACCATCGCCAGCCGGTCTTCTCGGGCGGCGCGTGGCGGTTCGCGGCGGTGCAGCTCGGCGGCATCGAGGCGGTGTTCGACGCGTGGCGTGGGCATCTCGCCGCGACCGGCCGCGGCGGCGACCCGCACCAGCTCGCCCGCCTCGGCGAAGGCGCCATCGCACTGGAGGGCGCACGGGGATGGGTCGAGCGTGCCGCCTGTCTTGTCGCCGAGGACGAATTCGCGCCTGACCGCATCGTCGCCTTCGTCAACCTCGCGAGACTGGCGGTGGAGAAGGCCGGCCTCGACGTGCTGCAGCTCGCCCAGCGGTCGGTCGGCCTTCAGGGCTTCATGCGCGAGCATCCCCTGGAGCGGCTGTCCCGCGACCTCGCCACCTACCTGCGCCAGCCCGCACCGGACCGGGCGCTCGCCACCGCGGCGGCCGAGATCCTCGGGGCCGGGGGCATCGCCGGCGACCTGTTCGAATTGAGGTCAACGCGATGAGCCGGCACGCCCATTCCCTGCCGTCGAGCTACTTCGACGAACGCTACGCCGCAGATCCGGATCCTTGGCAGTTCGAGACCAGCGACTACGAGCGAGCCAAGTACGCGGCGACCCTCGATGCCCTGCCGCGGGACCGTTACTCCTCTGCCCTGGAGGTCGGCTGCTCCATCGGCGTGCTGACCGAGGCCCTCGCCCGACGCTGCGATGCCCTCGTCAGCCTTGACCTGGCCGAACGCGCTCTGGCGCGGGCCCGCGAACGGTGCAGGGACCTGTCGCACGTACGATTCGAGCTCACGCAGGTGCCCGGCCAATGGCCGGAGGGCGCGTTCGACCTGATCCTGCTTTCGGAGGTCGTGTACTACCTCGACGCAGGCGACGTGGCGCGCTTGGCCAAGCGCGTCCATGGCTGCCTCCGGCCGGGCGGGGACGTGGTGCTGGTTCACTGGACCGGGGAGACCCACTATCCGCTGACTGGCGACGAGGCGGCGGATCGCTTCATCGAAGAGACACGGGCCTTCCTGCGCGTCTTCGGGCAGAACAGGACGGACGAGTACCGGCTCGACGTGCTAGTCCACGGCACGAAACCTGAGGGAGATGGACCGTCGGGGTAGTGGGCGCCGCATAGCGTTACCCGGTATTTGTTACACGTTCGCGCCGCGACGGAGTGTGGTCTGACCGCTGCCAGACAAGCGCGCATTGCAGTCTACGGCAGGCCTCCTTGCTTTCAGCCGGGATGCGGACCCATTCGACGGCGGTCGTGCTCCATCGCGAACACGTGGGCGTAGAGGTTGGCCATCCATCCACGCCCCTCGACCGTCAGGTCCAGGAAGCGGGTCGCATCGCCGATTACCGGCTCGACCTTCGCCCAGAAAAAGACCGGGTAGCGCTCAGCCAGGTCGGCCGGGCTGTCGTAACCCAGTTGGCGGTCGAGCCCGACCTCGGCGAACTCGTGGAAGAGCGCGTTCAGCTTGCGCGGGTAGAGCGGGTCGCCCAACTGCCCGATCAGGTCGGCGGCCCGCATCAGGCCTGCCTCCGTGCCGGTCTCTCGGTGCTCGTCGTCCTGCGGGACCGGGAAGCGGGTCAGCTCGATGGCGCGTATCACCCGTCCCGCATCGACGAGGTCGTGCGTGCCGAAGCGTTCCTTCACCACCAGCTTCGAGCGCTCGATGTGGTGGGGCGCCAGCGCCGCGTCCGAGGCGCCGCGCGGCAGGCTCACGGTCGTGCCCTGGGCGTCGATGACGAAGGCGTCCGCCCGGTCGCCCGAGCAGACGCCGCGCACGTATCCGATGTCATGGTAGAGGGCGGCCACGATCATGTGCAGCCAGTCCTCGGGCGTGACGCCCCGCTGGAGGAAGCGGCCGCGCAGGATGTCCTGGGCGACGAGGGTGACGAGGGTCGTGTGGTCGCCGTCGTGGTAGAGGGCGTCGCTGCCGACGATGCGCTCGATCATGAGCCGCGCGGAGGCCTCGATGATCTCGGCGTACCGCGGCTCTCGGCTGCCGAAGGTGCGCTGGTACGTGAGCGCGAGGTGTTCGCCCAGGGCGTTAGCGACCACTTTCGTCATGTCGAACATGATCGGCACCTAGCGTCCGGGCGGAACGCCGACGTAGCTGGCCTCGCGCCCGCCGGCCATGGATGACCTATGCCTGCATCGGCCAACGGACACCCGCCCAGAGAACCCTAACCATTCAAACCTGCCACAGCGATTGAAGAGCGCCGCTCTCTTGTCCTCCAGAGGCGGCGAGACGCCAGACCGTGAGGGCCATCCCCGGGGTCGTCTTGCCTGTGCCAGGAATTCCGCAAACGACCACGAGCATGTGGCCTCAAGAGCCCTGTCACCTCCGCTTTCAAGGGCTACCGCGTCGGTCGTGAACGACTGCGACGGGGTTTCAGGAGGCCGTCTGCTTTCCCAGAAAACCTCCTCTGAAGCAGCCATTCCGCTTACGGCCACTACCGGTCAGAACGCCTGTCCGTAACGGGATCGTCCAACAGACGCCTGGGATCCGCCGCCGGTGATACGGGCCTCCCGAGCGGGTGACCGTCTCACAAGACCCGTACGCTGATCCTTTCAGTGGCGGGGGGCCAATCGTACACTTCTCGCCATGACGATTCTGATCGGCTATGCCCGATGCTCGACCGACCGGCAGGATCTGGCGGCCCAGCGCGCCGCCCTCGAAGGGCTCGGGGTCGCACCGGAACGGGTCTACACCGACCACGGGCTGACCGGCACGAACAGGGATCGCCCGGGCCTGGCGCAGGCGCTGGCCGCCACCCGGACAGGCGACACCCTCGTGGTCCCCAAGCTCGACCGGCTGGCCCGCTCGGTTCCGGACGCCCGTGCCATCGCCGACGCGCTCGCCGGGCGAGGGATCAAGCTGGCCTTGGGGGCGAGCGTCTACGATCCGGCCGATCCGTTGGGGAAGATGTTCTTCAACATCCTGGCCACCTTCGCCGAGTTCGAGAGCGACCTGATCCGCCTGCCCACCCGCGAGGGGATGGCGATCGCCAGATCCCGGGGAAAACTCAGGGGCAAGAAGCCCAAGCTCACCGAGAAGCAGCAGCGAGAGCTGCGCCGGATGAACGACACGGGAGAATACGCGATCGCCGACCTCGCCGAGCTGTTCTCCGTCTCGCGGCCCACCGTCTACCGAACCCTCGCACGGCAATCGGATGGGATCCCGCGATCCGGGATCCGATCGACGGCCCCGTAGCCTCCGGCGGCTCCGCTCATAGCGCGCACCGGATGTCACTGCGGGCCCAGGGAAGGGACCCTGCGGCCCCACACGCCGACGTCAGTTGGTGTTCGTCCGGTATTCCCGGCGGAGCAACGTCACGAGATCCTCAACTAGGTCGCGCTCGTCATGCTTGATGGCGGCCCGGGTACGCAGGGCCGGCGACAGGGTCACCGGACCCGGCTCCTTGTGGCCGAAACCGTGGCTGACGGAGCCTCTGTTCGCGTTCGCCTCGCTGCGGGTGCGCCAGATCATGTACTGGGCGTCGGCGATCGAGGCCGCCAGGACGACGTGCGTGAGACGCTGGGTCGGATCGATCCGGTCCAGGACCGCCACCGCGTAACGGAGGATCCGCGTCACCAGGTCGGTGACATCCTCCTCGATGACCGCCCCCATCATATCGTCCGAGCGCGGGAGCGGCAGCGTCAACAGCATGTGCCCCTGCGGCATCATCGTCACGGCGGCATCGCGCTCCTGACGGATCACGAGCGCACCGCCCTCGACGACATCCCCGATGCCCTTGCCTCGGTCGAGGATCTGGGTCCTGCCGAAGAGGCTCCACTGCAGCAGCTGCTCCGCCAGGTCGCGATCCTCGATCTGGCTCGGCCGCAGGATCGACTGCTCCGGGCCCATGACGACCGAGATGGACAGGCGTTTCTGGCCGGTCGAGTGGCTTCGGCTATCCTTAGGCAACATGCCAATCGCGCGATCGAGCATTGCTCCTTCGTCGACCGGCCCGGCGGCTTTGGACATCTCGTACTGGTGCACGGCCCGGACGATTTTGCCCCGCAGGTCGTCGGGCCCGCTGAACCCGCCGCGGAACAAACCGCCGCTCCAACCCTGAACCTCTGCCACGAAGGCGGCCTCGTCATCGTCCCGATCGACGCCTTCTTGGACAAAGGCGATCACGGGTCTGGTCTGGCGCGCCTCCCTGTATTCCTCATGCGTGGCCGAGAGGCCGGACTCCTGCTTCGCCCCGTAGGACTTGCCGAGGATCAGCACGACGAGGCCGGCGTGGCGGATTCCTTCGAGGCAGGCGACCTGCGGCGATGCCGGACGTGCGCCGAAATCCTCTGCCATAATGACCCCGTGGCCGAGATCGCCGATCGCGGAGCGGGCCGCGTCGCGGATCGGCTCCAGGCCGGAGATGAGTGAGCTGACAAAGATCTTCATAGGGTGACCGCCTCTGCGTGACGCCCGACGCCACGGGATCATGGACATCGCGCTTGTGTTCGTACTCGTTTTGGTGATATGCACCCAAAAATGGGTAAGAACAAGAGGTTGGTGTGGGCACGCCGTTTGAAGCCGACGATACGCAGCGACTGAGGGACCTGCGCGATGCCATCGCCGCCGCGGGTGACGAGCTGTCGCTGCCGCAGCTCCTGGCGCTACTGACGATCGCGGCGGAGCCGAACCTGTCGGTGAACGACCTGGCGGAGCGGATGGGCGTTCCGCAGCAATCGGCCAGCCGCTTCGTCGCCGTGCTGCTTGGGCGCTACCAGTCTGCATCCGGCGCCGGCCCCAAGGAGCCGCTGATCGACCAGGGCGTCTCCCTGACCGATCCGCGCAAGAGAGCGCTCACGCTGACACCCGCCGGCCGGGATCTCGTCACCAGGATGACGGGCCCCGGGCCTTCAACCCGCCACTCGAAGGGACACTGACATGTCGGCAGCCGACAAGCTCCTCGGCCTCGAACTGAAGAACGGGTGGAAGGTGACGAGGCACCTCCAGCGCGGTCCCGCCGCGACCGGCGGGATGTTCTCGCAGAGCTACATCGCGGAGAAGGGCGCCGCCGTCGGATTCCTGAAGGCGTTCGACTTCTCGCCGGCCCTTCAGCCGGACGTCGACATGGCGAACGAGATCCAGAAGCTCATCGCCTGCTACAACCACGAGCGCGCCATCCTCGATCATTGCCGCGGGCGCAGGCTTTCGAAGGTCGTGATCGCCCTCGACCACGGCGACGTCCAGGTGCCCGGCATGGGCCCCATGGAGGGACGCGTCTTCTACCTCATCTTCGAGATGGCCGAGGGCGACGTCCGGGTGCAGATGGACACCAGCACCGCGTGCGACGCCCTGTGGTGCATGCATGCGCTCAAGGACATCACGCTCGGCCTCTGGCAGGTCCACAAGGAGATGATCGCCCATCAGGACGGCAAGCCGTCGAACGTGCTCGCCTATCCGGGCCCCTCCTTCAAGGTCGCCGATTTCGGGCGGTCCTCGCGGAAGGGCCAGCCGGCCGCCCACGACGACTTCAAGATCGCCGGCGACCGCGGGTATGCCCCGCCCGAGCAGCTGTTCGGCTTCGTGCACCCCGAGTTCACCAACCGCCGGATCGGTTGCGATCTCTACATGCTGGGAAACCTCGCCGCCTTCCTGTTCTCCGGGGTCAACATCACGCCCCTCCTCCTTTCGAAGCTGGATCCGCAGCATCATCCCCGCGCCTGGGGCGGGACCTACGAGCAGGTCCTGCCATACGTGCGGAACGCCTTTTCCGCAGTCCTGGCGGATGTGAGCCCGCTCATCGACGAGCGCGTCCGCGCCGACGTGCTCGGCCTGGTGCGCGAGTTCTGCGACCCGGACCTCCAGCGCCGGGGGCATCCCGACCACCTCGGCCAGTCCACCCAGTTCTCGCTCGAACGGTACGTTTCGAGGATGGACTTGGCTGCGAAGCGGCTCAGCATCCTCATGCGTACCGGGAGGGCCGCATGACGCCGGAATCCCTCGCGACGCAACGTCGTCTCGTCCCACGGTGGAGGAGCCTTGCGCTCACCTTGCGCGCGCGCGAGCTCGGGCTAAGGGGGACCCCGAAGCCGGCGCCCCACCTCTCGCCCGAAATGGTGCAACGTCTCGAACGTTGGCGAATGTTTCCCAGCATCGTCTCCGCATCCGAGCTCGTCGAGATAGCGATCGTCGAATGCCGGGAGGGAGAGGCCCTCAACGCAGCGCGCCGGCTGATTGCCCCCGCCAGCACCGCCGCGCCGCTCGTCAGGGCCCAGGCGGCGGAACTCCTCCGCCGCAACGGCGAGGAGGTGCCCGACAAGCTGGTGCATGCGCGGCCGACCGACGCCACCGCGTGGCGGGACCTGACGAGGCTGCACCCGCACGACGCGCTGGCATGGGTCGAGCTGGCACTTCACCAGACGGTTGCCGGGCGGGACAAGCGGGCGGAGCGATCGATGCGTGTCGCCCTTCAGCTCTCACCCGACAACCGGCACGTGCTGCGTTCGGCGTCGCGGCTGTTCCTGCACATGGGGGACCCAGAGCGCGCGCACGACATCGTGCGAAGGAGTGCCGCGACCCGGGGGGACCCGTGGCTGCTCGCCGCGGAGATCGCCTTGGCCGAGCTTGCCGACCGGGATCCGACCTTCTTCAAGCAAGGCGTCCGCTTCGTCGATGACGGGGGAATGTTCCCCCACCAGATCACCGAGCTCGCGGGCGCGATCGGTACGGCCGACCTCCTCGGCGGTGGAGTGAAGCGATCCAGGCGCATGTTCCGCACGAGCATGGTCGACCCGACCGGCAGCTCGCTGGCGCAGGGTGAGTGGGCGACCCGGCACCTCGGCGTCGATCTCGTCCCGCACGAGCGACTGGACACGGTGTCGGAGGCTCACGAGGCCCAGGCCTTCCATCTCTATCGAAGGGCCCGCTTCGACGACGTCCCGTGCGCCTGCGAGGCTTGGTCCCGTGTCGATCCCTTCTCGCTCCGGCCCTACGAGTTCGGCGCGAGCACGGCCGCTTTCACGGAGGATTTCCCGAAGGCGGAGGAGCTGTCGGCCCGAGGCCTTCAACGCAACTCGGATTCGCCAATCCTGCTGAACGTCCGTGCCTTCGTCATGGCGTCCCAGAACCGTCTGGCCGAGGCCAGCAAGCTCCTGCGCCAGATCGACGCCAAAAAAGCGTCCCCTGCCTTCAGGCACCTGACCGGGGCGAACAACGGAATGGTGGCTTTCCGGTCCGGGGACCTGGCCAAGGGCCGTCAGCTCTACCTGGAGGCCGCGGAAGGTTTCCGAAAAGCACACATGCCCATGCCGAGCGCCCATGCTCGCGTCTTCCTGGCTCGGGAGGCGCACCTAGCCGGCGACCCGGATGCCCCGAAGCTCCTCCTTGAGGCACAAAAGGCCGTCGAGCGCCTTGGCTTTACGGAGGTGTCGTTCACCTTGGAGAAGGTGGAGACGCTGATGGGTATCGCGCCACTGAGCCCCCGCAAGCCGAACCCCGTGCCTCCTCGCCCCGAGCCTCTGCCAACGAAGCCTCGGGTCATCTCGTGGAGCACGCCAGGCTGGACCAGACCGGGATCGTGATCCGCGACCGAGCACAGCAGCGACCCGCTGGCGGCGGCGCCGGTGGATCTTGGTGGCGACGCAGCCCACTGGGGACCGAGCGACGTCCGAAGCTGCCAGACCGGCATCGGCCGTGGTAGCTCTTGGTAGGCCAAGGCTAGGGCTTAAATGGACGTTAATTTCGGAGACCAGAGGCGGATCCTTGCAAGCATACGCATCCGATCGCTGACGAACTCAGTCATCGACGCTCCGAATTTGGCCGACGCAGCGATTGTGTACCAGGGCGAGCCGACGACATTCCAAGATCGTCACCGCGGACGATCACTACGCGCAAGCATTTTCCGCCCGTACGTCGATCTGACCCACTTGACGGTGTAGCCGTCGGCCAAGTGGTCCGAAACCATCCTATTCCGAGGAATAGTGAGCGGTGAAGACCAGTTCGTTTTTGAACTCGGCAACAACCTGACGGGACATCTTCCTTACATATCGGCAGGAAACGTTGTGACCCGACTGCCCCCCCCGGGGGGAGGGGGTGCCCCGGGGGCAGGCTACCCTCGCGGAGGCAGGGGCACCCTCCGCCGACGGCGGCCGTCTACTCCACGCGCGCATGCCCTCGACCCTGTCTCCCCTGACAACGGGGGCGACCGTGCCGGGCGAGGCGTGTCCCGATCCAAGCCACGGCGCGCCCGTCATGCGAGGCGTCCGATTCGCGCGCGCGATGGCCCATGCGTGGGATGGGCGGCCCCCCGCCACGGTGCGCCTCTTAGGAGCGGGCAGGCTCGGTAGTCGGCCGCAGGATGCCCGGTTTGGAGTTGGCCAGCGACGCGCGTACCGTAGCTTCGTCGATGGGTGTGCTGCCCCATCGTCAACTCGATCCGACCCCAGATGATGACGCCCGACGCGCAGACCTCCACCACACCCTGCCAGGCCACCCGAGCCCACCTGCGGGCAGCCCATGTCGCATGGCTGCACCCCAAGGGGTCGATCGGGCGCGCCTGGGTCGGGACGAAGGTTGCCGACGACGACGGCGAGCGCTTCGAGGGCGAGACGCTCGACCCGGCCGATGCCGTCCTGAGGCAGCATGGCGCCGAGGACCGGTACAGCAGCCTCAACCGCTTCTGGGGTCGCCGGCGCACGGGTGAGTGCCTCAAGGCGGTCGGCTCGCTCGTTCTCGACTGGGACTACCAGAAGAACGAGAGCCAACCCTTCTATGGATGGGCGCCCGAGGCCGTGCGCGACCTCCTGATCGAGGCGATGGTCGCCGCCGGGATCCCGCTGCCCTCGATCTGGGTCGCCTCGGGATGCGGCCTGCAGGGGACGTGGGCATGCGACGGCGTGAAGGCTGCCGCGTGGGCGCGTGTGCGCGCAGTCTACGATGCCCTGCATGGGCCGGACCTCGCCACGAACGGCATGCCCAAGGTTCGGCGCAGGCACGCCGACCCCGAGCTCGATGCGATCGAGGCCAAGCGCCTGCCCATGTGGCGCCTGTTCCGCGACGCCGGTCTCGACCGCGTCTGCCGCGACAGCGCCCGCGTCGTGCGGCTCGTCGGGAGCATGAACGTGAAGAGCAGGACTATGGCCCGGCTCATCGCGCCCGCCGCATTTGCGGACGCGACGCGCTACTCGTTCCACGCCCTGGCCGACGCCATCCTGCCCGTGTCCCGGCGCGAGATCGAGGAGCGCCGAAGGGCCCGTGCCGAGGCCCAAACCGCCGCGGCCGCCAACGACAATCCGGCTCCTGCGCGTCCCCGTCGCCATGCCGGTCCGGCCGGTCGGTGGGTCGGGATCCTGCGCGACCTGTACGCGTGGCGGGACGGCATGGGCGGCCCGCCCCAGGGCAGGCGCGAGCTGTGGCTGTTCCTGACCGCGAACGCCACCGCGCACGTCCGGGGCGGACGGCGTGAGGATTGGGCCGCCGAGCTCGCGCCTCTCGCGGGCCTGACCGAGAAGGAGGCGCTCAGCGCCCTCGGGACGCTCGACCGGCGCCAGCGCCGCCACGAGGCTGGCGAGACCGACGAGTTCGAGGGTGTCGAGCAGTCCATCCTGTACAACCACAAGGCCGCGACGATCGTCGACCTTCTTGACATCCAGGTGGAGCAGGCGGAGCGTTTCGGTCTGCGCGCCCTGTTCCCCGGCGGCGGCAAGGCCATGACGCCGGCTGAGCGGCAAGCGGCACGCCGACGTCGCCTCGGGATCGAGAGCGCCTCGGATTCGGCCGATCAACGGCTCGCGATCGGCATGTACGCGATGGGGCAGCGAGCGGCCGGCATGAGCCTCGCCGAGATCTGCGCCTGCCACGACCTGGGCAAGGAGGCGGTCCTCTTCGCCATGCGCCTCGCCTCCGCCGATTACGGGCTCGACGGCGCGATCGATGCCGAGACCTTGAGGGCCGCCCGGGATGCCGAGGCTCTGGAGCGGTCCTCCATCGTGGCCGAGACGCAGTCCGAGGTCCTGGCTAACGCCACCGGGATCGATGAGGCTGTCGAGCCTGTCGGGTTCGCGTCACGCTATATTGTGGGCTCTGCCTCGCGTGAGGCCCGCCCCGCCTCACTGGCGCCCCTGCCGGCTCCCGGAGAGGTCGTGGTCCAGCGCTGGTCGGACTGGTTCGCCACCGTGACCACGGCCAGCGGGACGTGGGAGTGGCACAGGGATGCGGCATGGGACCTCGTCGGGGATCCCGGCTGCGTCGACCCCGCCGATGCGGTGCTTGCCCAGGCGGCTCTCCAGGACCTCTCCAGGCCCATCGTCGGGCCCGCCAGACGGTCTGCCCGGCGAGATGGCGCTCGGGGTCAGTGCCGCCTCGCGCCCCCTTCCAGGGCCGCCCCGCTGCCCCAGCTGGACCTTTCTCGCGAGGCCGAGGCTTACGCGGATGCCTCCGGGGGCTGGACTACGCCTCGCCGCTCCCTGGCGCTTGTGGCAGCCTAGGCGACGCGGTATTGTCGGGACGCCTGGGGTTCGGGCGAGATGCAGCACATCTCGAAGGCATCTCCGGATCGCCGGGGAGGCCTTCATCTATTTCGGGCCCCTGCGTGGCGCTGACCGGGACACGGGCCCCGTGGCAGCCTCCCCGGCATGGCACGCCGCAAGCAATCCTCCTCCGGCTTCAACCTCGACGGCTTCGATGGCGTCGACCTCGCGCTCGACCTCGGCGAGGCGATCGACCGCTGGAGGGATGAGTTCGTCCGAACGGTCGGCATGACCGACCCGAACCGGGGCATGGCCAAGTACAGGCGTGCCGCGGGCTGGGCAGTGGACGAGGTTGCCCGGCAGGCCGTCCTCAACATCCGCTACCGCTTCCACTCGACCATGAAGCGCAGGTCGCCGTGGACCGAATCCGCGGTCGCCTACAAGCGACTGAGCAAGGCGGAGCTGAACGCTCTGGAAAGGGGCGAGCGCAGCCCGGAGGACGTCTACGCCCACTTCTTCGTGAAGGCCAAGCAGTCGGTCTATTTGAAGTATCTCTTCGGCATGGAGCCGAACATCCGCCTTCCCGGCGACGTCGGGCTCGCGCGGAACCGGATCCTCATCCCGTGGTGGGACAACATCACGAAGACGCAGGGCGTCCGCCCCACGAAGGATGGCGGGGTGCCCCGGGCATTCCTGTCCCGGTTGGCGCGCGAGGTCTCGGCCGACCGTTCGCCGAAGCGCTCGGGCACGCAGGGGCGGTGGGGCGTCTACTACGGGGCCATCAAGATCCACGGGCAGGCCCATGAGGGCTACATCGCCCGGCCGCCCCGGGTGCCCGTGACCGAGCAGGACGTCCTCCATCGGGGGCACTCGGCGCTGGACCAGGTCATCCAGACCCGGGGCGGGGACCTGCGCCGGATCGGCCGGAAGCTCAAGGACGTCGACCACCCCAGGGTGCTGTTCCTTGCTGTCGACAAGGCCCTGTATAAGCCCATCTTGCAGAAGCCGTGGGACGAGGCCTGCTCCGATGCCGCCTCGCGCGTGCCCGAGATCATGAGCCAGCAGCTCAACGACAACCTGGCGCACATGATGAAGAAGGGCACCTACCTCCGCTGAGGCTGCCCGGCCGGGACCGACAGCCCCACGACATGGGGAACCCGGGCTATCCGAATACCGCGGTCGGGGGACGCTCGGGGCACAGGAGCGATCCCCGTGCCGCCAGCCCCTACGTCCGTCCCAGCCTCCCCCACATTCGTCAGCCAGCCCCAGCGCGGCAATCCCCGGGGGATCCGCGCCCGGGCCACTGACCACGCCGTCCGGCGCTTCGCCGAGCGTGCCGTCGGGGTCATCGTCGACGAGGGCATGGACGACACCTCGGCGCTGGCCGAGCTCATTCGCCGCGGCGTGAACGTCCGCCGGGTCCGCCAGACCCTCTCGAAGCTCGGTGGCATCGGCGTCGGGAAGCGTGAACGGCTCCGCTCCACGATGGCGGGCGCCAAGGCTGGATGGATCCGGCAGTGCCCCAAGGAAGTCCGGCGCGAGGACGGCCGTATCGTCACGGCGTTCCATCCGCACCTCACGTCTGCGGGAATAGCCGGGCTTGCCGAGCACTTCTGCCGGGGCGCGCAGGCGACCCGCCAGCCCCTCATCCCGGGCGTCTGACCCATTAGAAAATCTGCGCCGGGGCGGCCCCGCGCCGCCCCCGCCGACCGATGCGGCAAAATGATACCGAAGCGTACTTCGCTTCCTTTGCCCTCGATGCCGCCAGCCTCCGCGAGGCCGCCAAGGGCTAGAAGCCCACGAACCCGTCGGGCGTGGTGACCCCGCCGTTGGGCAGGTCATGATGCTCCGGGGCAGGCTTGGGCTGGGCGTCCGGAGCCGCGGGCTCTGGGGGGATCCGGAGTGGATCCCCGATGACGTACCACCGCGACTCCGTTCGGATCCATCCCGGCCCCCTGGCGAGGATCGGGCTGGTCGTGACCGGACCCGGGGGCAGCAGGGGATGCCCGCTGACATAGCCGTGGAGGCACGGCAGGTCCGTGCCCGGGTACGTGGTCTCTACGTAGTCGGACAGGCACGGTGCCTCGGCGAGCGTTCGCGCGTCCGGAATCCACCCCGAGCTCAGCAAGTCGATGTCGCGGCTGGCATCCGCCCGCCGCCGGACGAGGTCACGAAGGGACAGGGGGCGCATGACGATCTCCTCGGCGCCATCATCGGATCGGTTCGTGAGAGGGACTAGCGGTCACCTCGTCGGGCAGGGGGGCGGCCCCTGACGCCGCCGGAAGAGGACCGAGTCGTGGAGCATCGCGCCGCTCGGTAGGATGAGCAGGTCGGTGTCCAGGCTCACTTCCGAGCCGCCGTTCGCGAAGCACGTGGCCGCCGTCACCCGCCCGTGTCGCAACCGGACAGCCTTGCAGTCGAGCCCGTCGATCCCCAGCCCCCGATCATCACCAACGACGATCGCGAAGACGTTCTCTCCGGCGCTCGGGCAGTACAGCCCGGGCGGCGGCAGGAGCCATGTCGTGTCGGCGGCCGCCGGGACGGCGAGGGCGGCCAGGGCAATGGCGAGGGCGACGGCACGCATGACAGGTTCTTCCGAACGGGGGGCGAGGCACCACGCCCGGCCGTCCTGATCGAACCAGGCGGCGGCCGCGGCGGTGAGGATGCTGTCGTCCGGGATGCGGAATCCCGGTTGGCCGAGACGATACGTGAAAGGGATGGCCCCGGCCGGCCGCGGCACGCCTGCGAGCGGGATCCCGCGGGCCCAGGCGTGGACGTCTCGGACCGCGGTCCCGAGGCAGCGAAGGCGGCTGGCCTCGCTCGCCCGGAACCTCACGCCGACGAGCGCAATTTCCGCGACGTGGTCGACGACTCGGCCGCCGTCGCGGACCGACCAACAGCGGCGGGTGAGGTTCCAGTAGACATCAGCCACCCTTCTTGTTCTTGGCCTTGGCCGCCTTGCGCTCCTGTTCGCGTACCTCGTGGCAGGAGTCGCAGAGGATGATGTGCCATCCCCCCGGGCGGTGAATGCCCGGCGCACCGCAATGCTCGCAGACGACGACGGACAGCGTCTCCAGAGCTGAACGGATCAACTCCAGCATTTCGGTATCGACGTTGTTCTTGCCGCTCATGTACCAGCGTAGGCTGGCGAACTTACTCTTGAGCTGCGTTGTCACGATGCCGTTCAGGACACCGTGAAACCGCATGGTAGATGCGCCGGCGCAGGCAAGCTCTTGCCATGGTACGCCAACTTCTACTGTGCCGGATGGAAATAGCTCTCCGTACTCCGCCCACATGCGGTCGCACATGTCGCCATGGTCCTCAGGGACCAGGCCGCCCCCCGGGAGGTACCTGTCTGAACGGATGGCCACGTATCGTTCAGCGATCTGCGTAACGACGTCCATGTGCCGCCGCGTGAAGGCATGAGGCGGCACATCCGAGTACGTCTGGCCGTCGTCCCCGGTGTCCCCCGGCATGGGCGGCTCCAGTCCCGTGCAGGACAGACGAATGAAGGTCTGGCCCTCCGGTGTGGGGTGCTGCACGATGCGCAGCGCGGGTTGGCTGCCGTATAGGAGTTCGAGGTAGCTGCGCAGCTCGCGCGCGGCCCGGCGGGCACGCATGTCCATGGCGGCCTCCTCAGTGCGCGAAGCGACGGTCTGAACGAAGCGCGACGAGATGCTCGACGGCGCGGCGGAGGGGACGGATCGAGCCGCCGCGCCAGGACGAGAGGCTGTCGAGCTCAGCTGCGTCTAGGTCGCCGAGCCACCTGCCGTCCCCCATCTCGGACCTCATCTTTTCGATAATGCCTCTGGCGACGATCGGGAGGTCCTGCCGCCGGGGGCCGGGGATCTCGACGACCGCGAAACGGTCGAGCAGGGGGCCCCGAAGGCTTGCAACGTCGTTGGCAGTGGCAACGAGCGACACACCGCTGATGTCGACGACCCCATCGACCCCAAGATCGAAGAAGCGGCGGCGGGCCGATAGTTCGCCCACGGCGACGATCGCCTCCCTGAGGGATCCATTGTGTCCACCCGTCGCTCCACTCTTGTCCAGTTCGTCGAGGATGACGATGCCATCGCCGGACTGGTTATCGACGAGGAGCTGCGTGAACAGGCTGAGCCGAGCCGTAGACCACTGCTTCGACGTTCCCGAGATCGAGGAGTCCGCGATCCCGGCGCATCCGTAGACGACCGTTGGCACGCCCAGGCCTTCGGCGATGTCCCGCGCAAGCTCGGTCTTTCCCGTTCCGGGCGCTCCGACGAGGAGCAGGTTCGGGACGGCTACGGTGTCCCGCCCAGCGAGCGTACCGAGAATGCGGGCGATCTGCGTCGCGAGCCATGGCCGCCGCGCCACGAGGTGCTCGCCCAGTACGGTGATGTCTGGCATGCGATGCAGCGGAAGGGCCTGGCCGACAAGTGCCCGCGCGGCGCCGGCCGGCTTCTTCGATTCGAGAGCTGTGGGCAGCACGACACGCGTGGGATGCCGCGCGTCCACGAACCCCGGGACAGGGCTGTCGTCCGGGATGACACGAGCATCCGCATACTTATCGTCAGGGGGATCGGCCGCACGGAGCAGCTCCTCCGGCGGGGCGGCCACGCTGGCGATCATCTCCAGGACGCGGCGGGCGGTCGATCGCGTCAGCTGCCAGGACGGGATTAGCTCAAGGTCGATCGGCGGGACGAGGTCGCGCTGGCAGAGCGCCACGCACTGAAGCATCGTGACGGCGATCTCGCGCACGGCGACGGGATCGCTTTGCGCCACGTGTGCGTAGCTGTGCAGTGTGTCGCTCAGCAGCGCGACGGCCCGGGCGGCCGCTTGAGGGTTAGCCAGCATGGCGCCGTAGAGCGTTGCACGGTCGGCGATCTCGCCGCACAGGTCCTCCAGCGCGATGTTCGGATTGAACTTTCCTTCCTGCAGCGCGAGGGCCTCGACTTCCTCGGCATAACGGGGGCACGGCTCGCTCCCGAGCAGCTCCAGGGCGTCCTTGAGCGCATCTGACAGCTGCTTGCCGATGGCCGAGTTCAGGAGGTCTGACGTCCAGCGTCGGGCATCCTCCGTCACTGTCCCGCCCGCCGGCATCGCTCCGGCGAACAGTTGCCCCAGCGTGGGGAATCCGTTCGACGCGTAGACGATGTCGCGCCGGAAATGCTCTTCACTTTCCTTGTAGGCAGCCTGCCGGGCAGCACGCCGGGCAAGGCGCTGGAAGTCGTCGGATGTCATGGGGAGGCTCGCTGGAAACGGAGGGCACGCGCAGACGGGCGCCGAGCAGGGCTCAGGCGGTGCGGGCTATCCGTTTTAAGCAGCGAGCGAGGGTCACGGGGGTCGTCCTTCCGGTGAGGCTCCACCATGCCTGGGGCGGCCCCGGTGCGCAATCGGAAGTCCCAGAGAAGGTTAGGTTTTCCCTGGGCGATGGGCGACCGCGCCGTCCCGTTCCGAATCGCTCAGAGTGCTATCCTGGCGATGCCGATGGCGGGAGCGGGTGATGGCGCACAAGTATTGGGAGCACAGGTCGGCTTGGGACTTCTACCGCATGCCGGAGGCCGCGCAGACGGCATTCCGCGAGGCGGTCCGCGATGCGCGCTGCGGCGACGAGAAGGCGGTCGAGGCGTTCGTCGAGGCCAGCGTCACCGACCTGATGCGGCCGGTCGTGACCCTTCACGACTTGGTCAGCGACGGGCTCGCCGAGCTGCCCGCCGACGCGCGCCCCGACGTCGAGCGGGTGCTCTTCGGGCAGTTCAACGGGCAGACGTCGCCCATCCGCCTCGTTCGCCAGGTCCTCGACCGCGCCCGGCTGGACGGCCTGAACGACCGCCAGATCGCCGGGGCGGTCACGGTCGTCTTGGAGAGCCACGGGCTCCTTCAGAGGGACCCGGCCTGATGGGCGAGCTCACCCTCTTCGTGTGCTCGGCCGGTTCGGCCGTCCTTCTGATGGGCGTCCTCGCGACGGGGATCCTCTCGGCGCTGGACCGCTCGGATTCGAGCGGGGCGACCACTCCCGCGGGGGAGGCCTGCCCATGAGCCGCCCCGCACCCTCCGCCGACCTACTCGATCGGCTTGCCCGCAGGTTTCCGGGATCCCCCGTTCACGCCGCCTGGCGCGCGCGGGTCGTCGGGGATGTCGTCGAGGCTGTAGTCGGGCCCGATCGGCCGGGCGACACGCTCGCCGGGGGCGGTGGGGAACCGCCCCCGGATCATGTCCTCCGAGAACCCGATGTCGCGCATGATGCTCTCCAGGGCAGCCCGAACCCGGGGCGAGGTGACCGGAAGGAGGGGCTCGCGGGGGTCCTCCAGGAACTCCCGGCACCAGCGCACTCGGGGGTCATTCGGGTCCTGGACCGGGGGCTCCAAGCCGGCGAGGACGCGGATAGACTCGGGTGGATACTCGTCGTCGGGCATGCCACGGATTCTCGGCCCGCCCCCTCGGAGAAGCAAGCCCGGCACGTGCCACGGCACGTGCCAGAGCACGTAGACGGCGAGGCGAGATCCCCGACCCCGCGGGGCGGGCACACCGAACTCGCGCTGGAGCGCCTGGCGGTCCGGGGCGCTCGAATCCGGACGGGGGCCGCCCTGCCCGCCGTCTGGTCGGCCTAAAGCTGAGGGGAGGGGATGATGCGGATTGTGGAGTGAGCCAAGTTCAGCAAGATGCCGAAGGGCACGGTTCCAGGCAGAGGTATGGCGATGCGGATCTACCCCGAGACGCCCGTGCGGATCACGCTGCCCCAGGCCGTAGTTATCCATCCCGACTGGGACCGCCCGACGCCACCGGTCACCCGGCCCGCGGACTTCGAGGTCGTCAAGGCGCGCCTGGTCGCCGCCCTCGCGGCGGAGGTCATCCGGATGCTGGGGGCATGGGTATCTGAGCTCGACCCGGTGGTAATCTACGCCCCCGGGGGCGGCCAGCTTGGCCTGTCGCTCGCCGGGGATCCGGAGGCCCGGATCGTCGTGCCGTCCAGGCTCTCGACGCTGGACTCCATCGTGGCTGAGGTCACCGGCGGGGTGAAGCCTGTTTAAGTCAAATCCGGAGGTTGCCTTAAAAAGGGATCACGCCACCGGTCTGTGTGCCCCCTGTGCGCCCGCGAAAATGAACGAATATTTAGAAGCATCGCTCAAATTTGACCAAATACTATGAACTGACAAGATCACTACAATTTATCGCAAATAAATCCATTTTCTCGCTAAGCTTCGTGAAAGGGGATGTGTTTATATCAGCAGGCCTCGCCGGCGCCGCCGGTCTAAAGAGGCTGACAGATATGCCCTTCACCCAACAGCAACTGACGGACATGTTCTCGACGGGGGCCGAACACGTGGGCCGCGTCGCTGAGCTAAGGAGGTCCGGCGGCGACCCAGCCGCGTACATGAACGATCTCTTCGGCGCCCCCGTCGTCATCGGCGTGTACCGCAAGAAGCGCGGCGGGATCGGCTATCTTGTCGTCAGGGGTGTCGCGCACCTCCAGCGTATCTTGGAGCGGGGCCAGGCCGAGCACCTCCCCGTGGCATACTACCTGTTCGAGTCGGCGGAGGCGGCCACGTTCGCGGCCGACGTCTACGACCGGCATCCGGACGCCCGGTGGGTGGAGGCGCATCTGGACGGGCGCGCCTTCGGCCTCGGCCTCACTTGGACTGAGTGACCGCAGATCGTCGCCGGCAACCGGCTGGGGACCTCCAATTACCGTGATGACGGCGGTCCCTGGGAGGGTTCAGCGGGACGCTGAGCGCTTTGGCGATCTGATGCTGTCCTCACGCTGGTCCCAGGCGGGGCGATAAGCCCTCGATCCCGACCCTCAGGCAGTCCTCGCGTGGTAGCCGATGAGCCACACCGCACGGGTCATGTTGTAGAACAGGTTGGCCAAGCCGATCTTCGTCCGAGCTCTCGCCAAGCCGATGGGCCGCACCACGAGCCTCATCGGCCCCTTCTGCCGGGCAAAGACATGCTCGACGGCCGCGCGGACCTTCGACTTCTCGCCGTTGGCCCGGGCGACGTTCCTGGCCATCGGCTTGCCCGGCGGCTTCTTGCGATGGATGCGGGAGCGGAAGCCGTTGCCCGCCAAGTGTGCCTCGTTAGCCTTCAAGCGGTAGGCGGTGTCAGCCCAGACGTCGCCGGCGGTGTTGGCTTTCGACACCAGGTTGGGCAACTGCGCCCCGTCGTGGCGAGCCGCGTCGGTGGCGGTCCAGGCCCGGATCAGCCCATGACGGCAGTCGATGCCGACGTGGTTCTTGTAGCCGAAGGCCGGCACGGCAATGTCCACGCGCTTCGCCCCGTCCTCGGCCGGCGTGGCCTTCGACCATTTGATCGTCCAGCGCGCGTCGCGGTCCTTCTGAGCGAGCTTGGCCGGCTTGGCCTTCCAGGCGTCGGGCACACGGCTGGCCTTCAGATCCGCCTTCTCGGCCTCGGTGTTGCGCTGCTTGGGCGCGGCCATCACGGTCGCGTCGACGATCTGCCCACCCATCGCCAGGAAACCGGCGTGCCGCGGGGCCGCCTCGTAGACCGAGAACAGCACTGCGATGGCCGGCTTTCCCGCAATTTCTGCCCGGGTGAGCGCCTCGCGGAAGGTCAAGATCGTGTTGGCGTCGGGCACCGGGTCGGACAGCCCGAGCCCAAAGAAGCGCATGAAAAGGAAGCGCATGAAGGAGAGCCTGTCCGTGATCAGGAACTCCGTGCGCTCGTCCGACAGCGAGTGGCTGGCCTGGAGGATCAGCACCTTGAACATGAAGACGAGGTCGAACGGTGGGCGACCGCCCTTCGATCCGTCTGAACGAGACACGGAACGGGCGAGGTCGTCCCGGAACAGCTCGAAATCGACGATGCGGCTCAACCGCTCCCGCGCGTCGCCCTTGGCCGAGAGATCCTTCTGACGCTCATCGACGTCGAAAAACCGGGCTGACCGCGCATCGCAGCACCTCACCGACCGCCGACGCCATCACACCACGAAACCCCTCAAACCGCGAGGTTTTTGGAGGTGTTCGGCTGGGCCGTGCCCTGGAACGGGACACAGGGGCGGTGCGAGGCTGCCCGATGGTCCGCCCGAACGCTCGGAATCGGGCGGATCGCCCGGCAAGCGTGCAAAAAAGTCCGCCCGAGATCCGCCCGAGAACGAGAAAGCCCCGGACGATGGGTCCAGGGCCTAGAACGTAAATTCCTGCGATTTTGAGAGTATTTTTGGTAGCGAGGGAGGGATTTGAACCCCCGACACAAGGATTATGATTCCTCTGCTCTAACCAGCTGAGCTACCCCGCCACGCACCGATGCCGCCCTGCGGGCGGTCAGCGAGGGCGGTATAGGGAGGGGCGGCGCATCGTGTCAACGGTCTCGCGCGGGCAAATCATGCGCATGCTGCGACGCCGATATGGCGCGCGAGACCAAACAGAACCATCGTCGCGTCCGACGGGCCGGCGGGCCTGTTCCCAGCGACGGTCCGCGCTAAGGTGCCACCCAGGCTCGCTCAGATTCCGGCCGACCTGGAGCGTTCGATGACACGTTACGCCTGCCGATCCCTCGCTGTCCTGCTCGCCCTGGCGGCGCCGGCTGCCCTCGCGGCCGGAAACGACGCCACCTATCGCGCGACCCTCGATGCAGCGAGCGAGGTGCCCGCCACGCAGTCGAAGGGCAGCGGAGAGGTCACCGCGACGTTCGATCCGGCGACCAAGCGCCTCAGCTGGACAGGAAGCTACACCAATCTCACAGGTCCGGTGACCGCTGCCCATTTCCATGGCCCGGCCAAACCGGGAGAAAATGCCGGCGTCCTCGTGCCGGTCACCGCCACGGCCAGCCCGTTCACGGGTGAGGCGACCCTGGACGACGCCAAGGCCGCCGACCTCGAAGCCGGCCGCCTCTACTTCAATCTGCACACGGCAGCCAATCCGAAGGGCGAGATCCGCGGTCAGGTCATGCGCGCGCGCTGAGCGCCCGAAACCGCTGTCTCGACGCGCGTCGCCGGCACCGGTAGGCGGAGACGTCCCCTGCCGGAGTTCCCGATGAAGCAGACCGAGGCCATCATCGCCTGGACGCCCGTCCGCTGGGCTGACCTCAAACCCGAGACCGCCGGGCAGGTCGTCGTCCTGCCCGCCACCGATGAAACGGGAGCGGCGAAACGCTACATGATGCGCGCGGGCGCAAGTTCGTCCGCGCTGGCAACCTTGTCCGAAGAGGCGCGCATCGCCCGGTTGTTCATTGAGTTCCAGACGCTCGTCGTGCGCGACGGGATCGATCCGCAGCTCGCCCACCGCGCCTTCCTGGCCATCGACGAGTACCGGTTCCGGATCGCCCCCGATACGGAGGGCGCGGAGTTCGAGGATCCGCCCGAGGAGGATTAGCGGCATCGCCTCACAGCCGTGTCCGATCGCGCGCCCGGACATGGCTGTGAGCCTCCGTTCTGGCGCGCTCTCGCGTCGAGCCGGTATCCACTTCCGCGGGAAGCGCTCAGGCGGGCACCGCGCTCGCGCAGCCGTGAGAATAACGAATACACATTCACTTGGCAGCGCCCTATGTCGGGCTGGTCGTCTGCGTCCTTCGGAGATCGGTCATGCCCGTATCCCGCCGCGCCGTCATCGCCGGTGCCGCCTTGGCGCCGCTCGTCGGACGCAGCGCCTTCGCGGCCGAGCCCCTGATCCGACGGCCGATCCCGTCCAGCGGCGAGATGCTGCCGGCGATCGGGATCGGCACCTCGCGCCGCTACGAGGTGGAGCCGACACCCGACAAGATCGCGCCCCTGAAGGATGCGGTGCAGACCTTCGTATCCCTCGGCGGAACGGTGATCGACACTGCCCCGAGCTACGGCAGCGCCGAGGACGTGCTCGGCGCCATCCTGGCGGAGACCGGGTTGCGACCAAAAGTCTTCCTGGCCAGCAAGGTCGACACGACCGGCCGCGACGCGACCCGCGCGGAGTTCGAGCGGTCGCTGAAGCGGATGCGGGTCGATACGCTCGACCTCGTGGCGGTTCACAACCTGATCGACGTGACCGGGAATCTCGCGGTTCTGCGCGAGCTGAAGGGCGCCAAGCGGATCCGCTACGTCGGCGTCACGGTCTGGCGCGACAACCAGCTCGATGCCCTCGAAGCCGTGATGAAGCGCGAGACCCTGGACTTCATCCAGGTGAACTACGCCATCGACAACCGCGCTGCCGCCGGGCGCGTGATCCCGCTGGCCGCCGACCGGGGCATGGCGGTGATGACCAACGTTCCCTTCGGCCGCGACCGCCTGTTCAAGGCGGTGCAGGGCAAGGCGATGCCGCCCGTGGCCCAGGATCTCGGCTGCACGAGCTGGCCGCAATTCTTTCTGAAATACGTGCTGGGCAACCCGGCCGTGACCTGCCCGATCCCCGGCATGGCGAAGGCCGCCTATGTCGAGGACAATCTCGGCGCCGCCCGCGGGAAACTCCCGGATGCGGCGCAGCGCAAGCAGATGGAGGCCTTCATCGATGCGGTCTGATCGTTTCACGCGCCGTGCGGCGCTCGCCCTCGCGGCCGGCCTCTCCCTGGCGGCTGCGGTTCCGGCCCTTGCGCAGGATGGGGCCGCAAAAAAAATCCGGATCGGCGTGATCGGGGCCGGCAATATCGGCGGCACCATCGGGGGCCTCTGGGTCAAGGACGGCCACGAGGTGATGTTCGCCTCGCGCCACCCGGAGGCCCTGGCCTCCATGGTGTCGGGACTCGGCCCCAAGGCGAAGGCGGGCACCCCGGAGGAGGCGATCACGTTCGGCGATGCCGTGTTCATCGCCGTGCCCTACAAGGCCTATCCCGACCTCGCGAAGGAGATCGGTCCCGCCCTCAAGGGCAAGGTCGTGCTCGATGCCGGCAACGCCACGCAGAAGCGGGACGGGGCGCTCTACGACGAGGTCCAAGCCAGCGGCATCGGCGCGACCTCGGCCAAGTATTTTCCGGGCGCCAAGCTGGTGCGGGCGTTCAACGCGGCGAACTACAAGGTCTTCGCCAAGGAGGGCGCGGATGGCGGCAAGGATCGCTCCGGCGGCCGCATGGCGATCCCGATCGCCGGTGACGATCCGGAGGCCCTGAAGGTCGCCGAGGGCCTTGTCCGCGATGCCGGCTTCGATCCGGTCGTGGTCGGGTCGCTCAAGGACGCCGACAAATTCGCCATGGGCTCGCCGGGCTTCGGCCACGACGTCACCGCTCCGGAGCTGCGGGAGAAGCTCGGGCTCTCCAAGTGAGCCGACGGCGGAACGGAGCGATGCCCCCCGCAGGGGGCGCCCATGCCTGATCCCGTCCCGGCCCGCGGCCCTCTCGCGCGCCTGATCGATATCCAGCCCGGCGAAGGCCGGGCGCTCGCCTGGGCCTGGGCCTACATCTTCTCGATCCTGGCCGCCTATTACGTGCTGCGCCCGATCCGCGATCAGATGGGCGTGGCCGGCGGCATCGAGAACCTGCCCTGGCTGTTCACCGCGACCCTGGTGGGCATGCTCTGCCTGAACCTGCCCTTCGCCTACCTGGTGAAGCGGATGCCGCGGGCGCGGTTCGTGCCGATCACCTACCGGTTCTTCGCGGCCAATATCCTCGCCTTCGCGCTGGTCCTGTCCCTCGCGCCGCCGGGCTGGAATATCTGGATCGGGCGGGTCTTCTTCGTCTGGCTGTCGATCTTCAACCTGTTCGTCGTCTCGATCTTCTGGGCGACCATCGTCGATGTGTTCTCGAATGCGCAGGGCCGGCGCCTATTCGGCTTCATCGCGGCCGGCGCGACGCTGGGTGCCATCGCGGGCTCGGCCACCACGGCGATCCTGGCCAGGAACGTCCCGACCTGGGGCCTGATGCTCTGCGCCGTGGTCCTCCTCGAGGTCGCGGTGTTCTGCATGCGCGGCTTGGCGGCCCTGTCGAGCCGCCTTCACGAGGTGCCGGGCAGCGGCGAGACCCCGACAGGCGATCAGGACCGGACGATCGGCGGCAGCGTGCTGGCGGGCGTGACCCGGACCTTCGCGTCCCCCTACCTGCTCAACATCTCGCTGTTCCTGCTGCTGTTCTCGGTGACCTCGACCTTCCTGTATTTCGAGCAGGCCGGGATCGCGAAGCGCAGCTTTCCGGATCGCGGGGCACAGACCGCCTTCTTCGCCAGCGTCGACCTCGCGGTGAATGTGCTGACGCTCGGCGTCCAGCTCTTCCTCACCGGCCGGATCGTGAACCGGCTCGGCGTCGCGCTGACGCTGGCGATTCTCCCCGCCTTCAGCATCCTGGGCTTCGCGGCGCTGGCGGTCTGGCCGACGATCGGCGTGATCGTCGCGTTCCAGGTCCTGCGCCGGGCGGGCAATTTCGCCATCGCCCGGCCGATCCGCGAGGTGCTGTTCACGGTCGTCCCGCGGGAGGACCGCTACAAGGCCAAGAGCTTCATCGACACGGTGGTGTATCGCCTGGGCGATCAGGTCGGCGCGTGGTCCTTCACGGGCATTGAGGGGCTGGGCCTGGGCAGCACCGGCATCGCGGGGGCCGCGATCCCGCTCTCGGCCGCGTGGCTCCTGAACAGCCTCTGGCTCGGCCGCGCGCAGGACAGGCGCCGGACCGCGCGAGAGGCGGAGGGCGTCGATCGGGCCGAGTCTCCGGCACCGTTGAGCCGGGCGGCGCCGTCCGCGTAGCGGCCGGGTTTCGCGACCTACCGGTGCTTCATCCAGTCCCAGACCAGAAAGGCCGGGAACGGGAGCATGATGGCGAAGAAGATCCAGTCGAACATCTGAGGCATGGGGCATCCCTTCGTTCGGTCCGCCCCTGGTTCTACCGACGCCGCCGGACGAAGTTCCGGCTGCTCGACGACCAGCGCCGCCCCGCCGGTCGCGCCGCAGCGTTAAACATTGGTTTACCCTACCGCGCGAGGGATCGAATTCGGTTCGGCGGGGAGGGGCGCATGACCGGTCTTGCGCTGCCGGTATGGACACGATCGCGCGGGCTCGACCGCCGCATCCTGGCCGTGCTGGGCTCGTTGGTGCTGGCGCCGTCGCCCGCGACCGCGCAGGAGCCGCTGTTCCTGCGCATCCGCCCGATCTCCGATGCCGAGGCCGCGCGTGCCGCCCGGGAGGCGCTGTGGGCGCGCCGTCAGGCACATGCCCGCGCGGTGATCGAATCCGTCTGCACCGGATGCCTCGGCGCCTGGAAGCCGACGGTCGAAACCGCGCCGGCCGCGCCACCCATGCGCACGCCGGATGCGGTGGCGAACCTCACGGTCCGAATAGGGGTTGAAACCGACCCCGGCGCCGTTGCATCCGACGACCCCGATCCATCGACCTCCGAGAGGCATCCATGACGCAAGCGCATCCGACCAGCGGCGCAGAGCCCGAAGTCGATTGCCCGGTGAGCCTCGAAGTCCTGGGCTCCGTCTACCGCGCCGACGAGTTCGACCTGCCGCTGATCCTGGAGCAGATCCCGCCGCTGAAGCGCGCTCAGCTCGCCACCTACCTCTACGGCAAGAGCCACATGCACAAGCTCGGCCTGAAGGTCGCCCGCTCCTGCGAGCGCGACGACCTCATCAAGGTCGCGGGCGAGATCGGCTCCGTGATCCACGGGCAGGCGCATCTGAAGCCGTCGCGGCCGGCGCCGGAGGCCGCCCCGCCGCTGCGGGCCAAGACCCCGCCCGGCCAGAAGAAGGTGAGCCTCGCCGGCGCGGCCGCGAAGCCCGCAATCAGCCTCGGCGGCTCGGCCAAGGTCCGCAACTTCGACTGAGCGAGCGCGTCTGGCGCGCGCCTTGCGCGGCGATCCCCAGCCCACGGCCGGGTTGCGCGTTGCGCGCGCCCCGGGCTTCGGATAATCGCCCGCGATGAACACCGACCACGACAAGATCCTGATCGTCGATTTCGGCTCTCAGGTGACGCAGCTCATCGCCCGCCGGGTGCGGGAGGAGGGCGTCTATTGCGAGATCGTGCCCTTCACGAAGGCCGAGGCCGCGTTCCGCGAGCAGAAGCCGAAGGGCGTGATCCTCTCCGGCGGCCCTGAATCGGTGACCGTCGAGGCCTCACCCCGGGCGCCGCAGCTGGTGTTCGAATCGGGCGTGCCGGTCTTCGGCATCTGCTACGGCCAGCAGACCATGGCGGCCCAGCTTGGCGGCGCCGTCGAGGGCGGGCACCACGCGGAGTTCGGCCGGGCCGAGGTCGAGGTCCTGGCCGATTGCCCGCTGTTCAAGGGCGTCTGGCACAAGGGCGAAAAATACCCGGTCTGGATGAGCCACGGCGATCGGGTCACCAAGCTGCCGGACGGCTTCACCACCGTGGCGATCTCCAAGAACGCGCCCTTCGCGGCGGTGGCCGACGCGGCGCGCAACTACTACGCGGTGCAGTTCCACCCGGAGGTGGCGCACACGCCCCATGGCGCCCTGCTGATCCGCAACTTCGTGCGCGACATCGCGGGCTGCTCGGGCGACTGGACCATGGGCGCCTACCGCGAGGAGGCGATCGCCAAGATCCGGGAGCAGGTCGGCTCCGAGAAGGTGATCTGCGGCCTGTCGGGCGGCGTCGATTCGGCCGTGGCGGCGGTGCTGATCCACGAGGCGATCGGCGACCAGCTCACCTGCGTGTTCGTGGATCACGGCCTCCTGCGCCTCGGCGAGGCCGAGCAGGTCGTGGCTTTGTTCCGCGACCACTACAACATCCCGCTGGTCCACGTGGAAGCATCGGGGATGTTTTTGGCGGCGCTGGAGGGCGTCTCTGACCCGGAAGTCAAAAGAAAAACGATCGGCCGCCTGTTCATCGACGTGTTCGAGGCCGAGTCGAAGAAGATCGGCGGCGCGAAATTCCTGGCGCAGGGTACGCTCTACCCCGACGTGATCGAGAGCGTGTCGTTCACGGGCGGCCCGTCCGTGACGATCAAGAGCCACCACAATGTCGGCGGCTTGCCCGAGCGCATGAACATGAAGCTCGTGGAGCCCCTGCGCGAGCTGTTCAAGGACGAGGTCCGGGTCCTCGGCAAGGAGCTCGGCCTGCCCGAGGGCTTCGTCGGCCGCCATCCGTTCCCCGGCCCGGGGCTCGCGATCCGCTGCCCCGGCACGATCACCGCCGAAAAGCTGGAGGCCCTGCGCAAGGCCGATGCGATCTACCTCGACGAGATCCGGCAGGCCGGGCTCTACGACACGATCTGGCAGGCTTTCGCGGTGATCCTGCCGGTGAAGACGGTCGGCGTGATGGGTGACGGGCGCACCTACGACCACGTCTGCGCCCTGCGCGCCGTCACCTCGGTGGACGGCATGACGGCGGATTTCTACCCGTTCGACATGGCGTTCCTCGGCCGGGTCGCGACCCGGATCATCAACGAGGTGAAGGGCATCAACCGGGTGACCTACGACATCACCTCGAAGCCGCCGGGCACGATCGAGTGGGAGTGAGGTTGCCCCGCTCAGGTCGGCTGACGGAGCGGGTTGAGGATCGGGACGCCAACGAAATCGCGCTCGTTATCGGTGACGACCACGCAGCCATGCGCTTCGGCGACCGCAGCGATGATCGTATCCAGCGCGTTTCGCGGGCGACCACGCGCCTTGCCGTCAGCCATCATACGCGCCCAGATGAGCGCCGCAGCTTCATCGAAGGGCAGCACCCGGCCCGCGAAGAGCGCCTGCGGTCCTTCCGGGCCGGCGAACCACGTCTCGAGCAGGCGACGGCGCTGTCCGTCGGGCTTCTCCAGAACCCCGCGCCGGATCTCCGCTATTGTCAGGGCGGCGATATACAGGTCCGTGTCGGATTGCGCGGCCATCCATGTCAGGAGAGACGCAGAAGGCTTCGGCTTGATGACGTGGCTGATGATGTTCGTGTCGAGCAGGAAGCGCATCAGAGGTCGGGCACAGGCCGTTCGTCCCGCCCGCGCGTCAGGTCTAGGTCGGCTCCGACCAGGGGGGAACGCCGCAATGCGGCCAGGATGCCCCCCCTTGGACTTGGCTCGCCGGCGACGGAACGGCTGACTGTCGCACGCAACTCCGAGGCTTGCGGCGTATCCTCGGCCAGGAGCGTCGCGAGCGACTGTAACAGACCGCGGTCCGTATCGCGGCCTACAACTGCAAAGCGCACCAGCCCGCGTGCGCGGTGACTCCGGACAGGACGTTGCTGAGCCATGCTTGTGGCAACCTCCCACGCGGATTGGTTTCGCCGGTCAGCATAGCGTTAGGGCCCGCGCAGAGCCGGTTCAAGCGCCTTCAGCACGGGCCGTTCGGGCGCGAGCTGGACGAGATCCGGCAGGCCTTGGTCGTCATCCTGCCGGTGAAGACCGTGAGCGCGATGAGCGACCGCCGACTTCTACCCGTTCGATATGACCTTCCTCGGCCGGGTCGCGACCCGGATCATCAACGCGATGAAGGGCATCAACCGGGTGACCTACGACATCACCTCGAAGCCGCCGGGCACGATCGAGTGGGAGTGAGGTCTGGCGTTCCCGCTTCTACACCTCGTTGAGCAACAGGTTTGCGGCGATGGCCCACATGGTCAGCGCGATCGCGCCGTCCAGCACCCGCCACGCCGCTGGCTTCTCGAACAGCGGCCTCAGGATCGCGGCGCCGAACCCCAAGGCGAAGAAGAACGCCACCGAGGCCGTCGAGGCCCCCACGGTGAACGCGGCCTCGTGGCCCGAGAACCGGGTCGACACCGACCCGATCAGGAGGACCGTGTCCAGATAGACATGCGGATTGAGCCACGTCAGCGCCAAACAGACGGTCAGGGTCTGCCGAAGCCCGACGGTCGCGGTCGCGGATGGAACGAGCGCGGCCTCCTCCGAAGCGAAAGCTGCGCGCAGGCTTCGCAGGCCGTACCAGATGAGAAACGCGGCCCCGGCCCAGACCATCGCGGGTCTCAGCCATGGGGCGGCGGCGATAACGCTGCGGAATCCCGTCACTCCGAGACCGATCAGGACCGCATCGGAGACGGCGCAGGTGGCGCAGACGGCCGCAACATGCTCGCCGCGCAGACCCTGACGGAGGACGAAGGCGTTCTGAGCCCCGATTGCGAGGATCAGGCTCAGGCCGAGCGAGAACCCCGCCAGACACGCTTCGAGCAAGCCTCTCGCTCCTCACAAGACCCTTCGACGGCGACCTCAGCCAAGCCGGCTCGGCGCGCCCCACATGAACATGGGCAACAGCCAAGCTGAGACTTGAACGGGACCGTGTTCGACCATCACGCCGCGCTGCCGCCGATCACGGCCCGCAAAGCGCTGGTTCGAGCGCCTTCAGCGCCGGCCTGTAGGCCGCGAGATGGAGGCCGTCCCGCATGGCGCCCGGCTTGGCGTAGCCGGTGTCGCCGTCGCGCAAGGCCGCGAACGGGTCGGTGAAGGTGCAGCCGAGCCGCCCGCAAAGAGCGTGCAGGCGCCCCGAGTAATCTGCAACCGCAGCGGCATCGACCAGCCTCCCGAGCTCGCGCCCGACCGGGGGGAGGGCGGTGACCACCACCCGCGGCGCGAGGCCCTGCAGGCGCCGCACGATGATCTCCGCGGCAGCCTCGAACCGTGCGGCCGGCTCGGCGGAGCGCGGCTTGTTCTTGATGAGGATGTCGTTGGTCCCGATCGTCAGCGCAGCGATGCGGGGATGCGTCTTGAAGCTCAGCTGCGCGAGGTGGTCCGCGTAGGCCGCCGCCGTCGAGCCGCTCACGCCGCCATTGACCAGCGGCGATCCGCAGACCTCCTGTCCGCCGGGGTGCAACTCGACCTGCGAGTCCCCGCCGTAGAAGACGTATTGCGCCGGGGCCTCGTCGAGACTCACCTGGATCGCGATGAGGCGCATGACCGCGTAGGCGCGCGCATCGGCGGCCGGCCTGTGCAGGCGCCAGCCCGCGTAGCCGCCGAGGGCGAGCAACCCGATCCCGCCGACGATCAGGAGCGCGAGACGCCTCACGGCTCGGCGCCGGCCCGATCGACCCGCGCACCCGGCCGGGAATCCGTCGAGGCGTAGTAGGGCTTGATGTCGAGGAGCGGCGTGCCGTCGATGCAGTCGAGGCCGCGCACCCGCAGCACGGCGCCCTCTCGCCCGAGCAGGTCCACCACCGAGAGGGCGATCGGATTGGGCCGCGCCGGCGAGCGCAGCGAGAAGGTGCCGCGTGGCCCGTCGGCGTGGCGCGGCTGCTGGACCACGAGGCCCCGGGTCGCCCGATCCATCCAGTAGAGCAGGATCAGGTGCGTGCAGCCCGTGATGGTGCGCAGGCCCGGGACGTAGGGCGCGTCCACCTCCACGGTACAGAGTGCGTCGGTCTGAAGCCCGTTCTTCGGGCATTCGGAGCGCGCCTGCCAGGGGGTGCGCAGCCGGCCGATGAAATGGAGACCCGCATCGAACGTTGCGGGCAGGCTCGCCATCTCCTCGCCGGGACGGATCCCGAACTCGTCCGCGCTCATACGACCTCGCTCTGCCTCCGGGGCTTCTCGGCCAAGCCCCCGCCGCCCGCAAGCCCGGATCTCGCGCCGACGTGGCCGGAGGTGTAGAGCCGGCGCCTGGACCGGAGGCGACATGATCGAGCGGGAATTGCGGCCGATGCAGGCGGTGGCGGATGCCGGGACCGCAATCGACCGTCTGGTCGAGCTCTATGATGGTGCGGTCGGCGCGCTGCGGCAGGCCCTGGAGCGCTACCTCGCCGGCGGTCCGCCCCCGGACGCCACCGAGCGCCTCGCCTTCCGCTACCCCGAATTGCGGATCAGCTACCGCCCGGACGGTCCGCTGCCCCGGGTGCGGCGCGCCACCGCGAAGCTCCAGGCGGCCGGCACCTACGCGACCACGATCACGCACCCCGCCGTCTTCCGGCACTACCTGACCCGTCAGTTGGAGCCGTTGATTGCCGATTACGGGATCTCCATCGAGGTGGGCCTCAGCGCGCAGGAGATCCCCTATCCCTACGTGCTGGAGGCGGGGCTCGACGCCCGCGGGCGCGCCGTCGACGGCGCGGACCTCGCCACCTACTTCCCGGTGCCGCTCCTCTCGCTCGTCGGCGACGAGATCGCGGACGGCACCTTCGACCAAGTGGCGGGCGAGCCGCTGCCGCTGGCGCTGTTCGACGCGGTGCGGGTCGATTATTCGTTGCGGCGGCTCGTCCACTACACGGGCTGCGACTGGCGCGAGGTCCAGCCCTGGATCCTGCTGACCAACTATCACCGCTACGTCGATCAGTTCGTCCGCCACGGGCTTGAGCGGCTGGCCTCCGGCGCGGAGGGGTTCGAGCGCTTGGTCCTGCCGGGGGGCGTGTCCGTGTCCCGGGCCGAGGCCGCGCAGGCCGACCCGGCAACGGTCATCGCCGCCTCGCCCTGGCACAAGCATCAGATGCCGGCCTACCACCTCGTCGCCCGGGGCGCCGACGGCACCCATCAGGGCACGACCCTGGTCAATATCGGCGTCGGCCCCTCGAACGCGAAGACGATCACCGATCACCTCGCGGTGCTGCGCCCCGATTGCTGGCTGATGGTCGGCCATTGCGGCGGCCTGCGGCAGTCGCAGACGATCGGCGATTACGTCCTGGCCCACGCCTATCTGCGCCGCGACCGCATCCTCGACGAGCTGGTCCCGCCGGACGTACCGGTGCCGGCGCTGGCCGAGGTGCAGGTCGCGCTGCAGAACGCGGCCGCCGCCGTGACCGGCGAGCAGGCCGAGGCTCTGAAGCGCCGCCTGCGCACCGGCACGGTGGTCACCTACGACGACCGCAATTGGGAATTGCGGTTCAGCCAGGAGCGGCGGCGAATCAACCAGTCCCGCGCCGTCGCGGTCGACATGGAGAGCGGCACCGTCGCGGCCCAGGGTTTCCGCCTGCGCGTGCCTTACGGCGCGCTGCTCTGCGTGTCGGACAAGCCGCTCCACGGCGAGATCAAGCTGCCGGGCGCCGCCAACGCCTTCTACGACCGGGCCGTCTCGGAGCACCTGCAGGTCGGTCTGGCGGCCCTCGACGTCCTGCGCGCCGACCGGCACGGGTTGCACTCGCGCAAGCTGCGCAGCTTCGATGAGCCGCCCTTCCGTTGATCAGGGCATGCGGCGGCTCACCGCCGAGCTTTCGCGGAACTGTGCCCCGCATCCATGCCAGCGACCGAAAGACACGCGTGGGTGAATACTCAAGCTTGGATACGCCTGAGTTCCGCGGTGTTGGACGAACAGCGACTTATCGACTTGCTGGATTGTCCAATGACGCGTCTCACACTGGCATCGACCGCTCTGCTGGCAGCGGTGGCTCTTAACCCGGCTGGCGCGGATGCGCGCGGCTTCGGCGGCGGCGGGTTTCACGGCGGCGGCTTCGGCGGCGGCTTTCATGGCGGGGGCTTCCACGGCGGCGGTCTCGGCGGCGCCGGCGTCGGTGGCGCCCGCGTGGGCGGGCTGGGTGGCGGCTTCCGCGGCGCGGGCCTCGGCGGGACCGGGGTGACTGGTGCCGGCGTCGGAAGCCTTCGGACCGGCGGGTTCGGCAATGCCGGCCGGGTCGGAACTCTTGGAACGCGTGGTGTCATCGGAAACCGCGGCCTCGCCGGCCGCGGCTTCGCGGGTCGCCGGTATGGCCATGGCTACGGGCGTGGCCTTGGCTATGGCCTCGCCGGTGTCGGCCTCGGGCTCGGCGTCGGGTACGGCCTCGGCGGGTTCGGCTATGACAGCTGCAGCTACGATTACGGCTACGGTGCCTACGATCCGGCCTCTTGCGGCTATGACGGCTACGGCTACTGAGCCGCTCCAGCCTCCAACCACGACGATCGCATCTCGAAGCCCGACCGCCCCACGGTCGGGCTTCCGCTTGTGGCAGGCCGCCGGCCGGCGTCCCGCAGAGACGGGGGTCCTTCGTCAGCCGCGAAGGCTCCGTCAAACAGTCCCGAATTGCGAACCGTTCCAGAAGAGCCAGGATGCAGCCTGGGCTGGGTTGGCGGCAGGAGGATCGCGTGAGCAGCGTTGCGACGGTCCCGGCAACCGCAGCCCTGCTCGTCCTATGCATGGGCCTATGGGCCACCGCCCTGCTTCCCGAGGTGGTGACGGCGCTCGCATTCTTCGGCCTGGCGATGCTCCTTGGCCTGGGCAGCGCCGGCACAGTCTTCTCCGGATTCTCGGCTTCGGCCTTCTGGCTGGTCCTGTCCGGGATGGTGGTCGGGCAGGGCATGACCCGCACGGGGCTCGGCGCCCGCATGGCCCGCGCCCTCGCGCTGCGCCTGTCGGGCTCCTACGCGCAGCTCATCGCCGGGCTCGTGACTTTGAGCTTCCTCATCGCCTTCGTGATGCCGTCCAATCTCGGGCGGATCGCCCTGATGATCCCGGTGACGCTGGCGCTCTGCGATGCGTTCGGGCTCGGCCCCGGCCGTCCCGGGCGGACCGGCGCCGTCCTGGCGGTGGGCGTCGCGACACCGGTCCTGTCCGCGGCGATCCTGCCCGCCAACGTGCCGAATCTCGTGATGGCCGGGTCCGCCGAACGTCTGCTCGGGCTCCACCTCTCCTATCTGTCGTACTTTCTCCTGCATGCGCCGGTTCTGGCCTTCGTCAAGGGCGTCATCCTGACGGCCCTGGTGGTGCGGCTCTTCCCGGATCGGCTGGCCGGAGGCACGCCCGCCTTGGAGCCGCTGCCGCCGATCTCGGCGGCCGAGCGACGCCTCGCGACGATCCTCGCCTGCACCCTCGCGCTCTGGATGACCGACAGCCTGCATGGGCTCGCGCCGGCCTGGATCGGCCTGGCGGCCGCGGTGACCTGCCTGCTGCCGCGCATCGGGGTGCTGCCGGCCGAGGCCTTCCAGCAGGTGAATCTGAGAACCTGCTTCTACATCGCGGCCCTGCTCGGCCTCGTGGCCCTCATCAACGAAACGGGGCTGGGCGAGCGCCTCGGGCACCTGCTGCTCACCCTGGCGCCCCTGTCGCCCGATGCGCCGGCTCAGGACTTCGCCGTGCTCACCGGCATCGGCACGGTGCTGACGCTGCTCGTCACGGCCAACGGTGCGCCGGCCCTCTACACGGCGCTGGCGGCCGAGATGACGCGGGCCAGCGGACTGTCACCGCTGGCGGTCGTCTCGCTCCAGGTGATCGGTTACTCGACGGTGTTCTTCCCGTACCAAGCGCCCCCGATCGTGTTCGCCAGCGAGCTCGGCGGTGTGCGCCTCCGGGACGCAACGCGCCTGACTCTGAGCTTCGGTCTGACCGGGCTCGTTGTGGCCGCGCCCCTCGACTACGCGTGGTGGAGGGTGCTCGGCCTCTTTAAGTGACAGATTTCGACTTGTGTAGCCTGCCCGGGCACATTGCGTCGCACCATGACGGATTGCGGCTTGCCCGCGCAGGCACTAGCGCTACCAGATTAGAGACGGTCCAGTTCGCAGCTGCGAGGCTTCAACCCGATGGCACCCACCGCTCGCCCGACAGTGGCACAGCCGCTTTCGCCGCATCTCCAGATCTATCGCTGGACATGGACCATGGCGATGTCGGTATTCCACCGCATCACCGGCACGGCTCTGTACGGCGGGACTGCCCTCGTCGCGATCTGGCTGCTCGCCCTGGCTTCCGGACCGGTCGCTTATTCTTACGTGGCCGGATTTTTCGGCTCCGTGATCGGGCGCCTGATCCTGTTCGTCTACACCTGGATCCTGATGCACCACATGCTCGGCGGTCTGCGCCACTTCGCGTGGGATTTCGGGATCGGCTTCGATCGGGAGAAGCGCCTCGCCATGTCCCGCCTCACCCTGATCGGGTCCGTGGCGCTCACCCTCGTCATCTGGGCTGTCGCCCTTCTGGTCCGCTGAGGAGGCCGCGATGGCACAGGAACAGATCCGCCAGGACACCCGCGTCTCCATCCGCACCCCGCGGGCGCGCGTGCGCGGTCTCGGCGTCGCCCATCACGGCGTCGGCCATTGGTGGCTGCAGCGAATCACAGCGGTCACCAACACGGTGCTGATGCTGGCTTTCGTGGTCATCATCGCCAGCATGGCCGGCCGTACCTATGCGGACGCCGCGCATATCGTCGCGAGACCCTTCGTCTCGATCATCCTCATCCTGGCATTGCTGTCGGTGACCCTCCACATGCGGCTCGGCATGCAGGTGATCATCGAGGACTACGTCCACGCGCAGGCGACCAAGATCGCCGCGGTGTTCGCCAACAACGTCTACGCGGTCCTCGTGGCCGTGGCCTGCCTCTACGCGGTCCTGCGCATCGGCTTCGGTCAGCCGGCCTGAACCCCGCCAACACCAGATTCGAGGAGCCGACCATGGCCGCCAACGGCACCAACGGCAGCGGACCTGCCTACACCATCCACGATCACGCCTTCGACGTCGTGATCGTCGGCGCGGGCGGCGCGGGCCTGCGCGCCACCGTCGGCTGCTCGGAGGCCGGCCTGCGCACCGCCTGCATCACCAAGGTATTTCCGACCCGCTCGCACACCGTGGCGGCGCAGGGCGGCATCTCGGCCTCGCTCGGCAATATGGGCCCGGACGACTGGCGCTGGCACATGTACGACACCGTGAAGGGGTCGGACTGGCTCGGCGATCAGGACGCGATCGAGTACCTCGTGCGCAACGCCCCGGCCGCCGTCTACGAGCTTGAGCACTGGGGCGTGCCGTTCTCGCGGACCGAGGAGGGCAAGATCTATCAGCGCCCGTTCGGCGGCATGACCACCGATTACGGCAAGGGCACCGCCCAGCGCACCTGCGCGGCGGCCGACCGCACCGGCCACGCCATGCTGCACACCCTCTACGGGCAGGCGGTGAAGAACCAGACCGACTTCTTCATCGAGTATTTCGCCCTCGACCTGATCATGGACGACGAGGGCCGCTGCCGCGGCGTCATCGCGCTCGATCAGGCGACCGGCGAGATCCACCGGTTCCGCGCCCAGATGACGATCCTGGCGACCGGCGGCTACGGGCGCGCTTATTTCTCGGCGACCTCAGCCCATACCTGCACCGGTGACGGCAACGCCATGGTGCTGCGCGCCGGCCTGCCGCTGCAGGACATGGAATTCGTGCAGTTCCACCCGACCGGCATCTACGGCGCGGGCTGCCTGATCACCGAGGGCTCGCGTGGCGAGGGCGGCTACCTGACCAATTCCGAGGGCGAGCGCTTCATGGAGCGCTACGCCCCCTCCGCGAAGGATCTCGCCTCGCGCGACGTGGTCTCACGCTCCATGACCATGGAGATCCGCGACGGCCGCGGCGTCGGCAAGAACAAGGATCACATCTACCTGCACCTCGATCACCTCGATCCGAAGATTCTGCACGAGCGCCTGCCCGGCATCTCGGAATCCGCAAAGATCTTCGCGGGCGTCGACGTGACCAAGGAGCCGATCCCGGTCATCCCGACCGTGCACTACAACATGGGCGGCATCCCCACGAACTATCACGGCGAGGTGCTGACGCTCCGCGACGGCAACCCCGACACGGTCGTGCCCGGTCTGATGGCGATCGGCGAGGCGGCCTGCGTCTCGGTGCACGGCGCCAATCGCCTCGGCTCGAACTCGCTGATCGACCTCGTGGTGTTCGGCCGCGCCGCCGGCAAGCGCTGCGCCGAGATCGTCGAGCCGAACGGCCGTGCGATGGAGTTGCCGAAGGGCGCCACCGACAAGGCCCTCGAGCGCCTCGACCGGTTCCGCTACGCCAACGGCTCGACGCCGACCGCAGAGCTGCGCGCCGAGATGCAGAAGACGATGCAGAACAACTGCGCCGTGTTCCGCACCGGCGAGGTTCTGGAGGAGGGCAAGGGTCTGATCCACAAGGTCTGGAACGCCGCCGCGGACGTGAAAATCACCGACCGCTCGCTCGTCTGGAACACGGACCTGCTGGAGACCCTGGAGTTCGACAACCTGATCGGTCAGGCGGTGGTGACGATGGAATCCGCCGCCAACCGCACGGAATCCCGCGGCGCGCACGCCCGCGAGGATTTCCCGGACCGCAACGACAAGGACTGGATGAAGCACACCCTGTCCTGGCTCGACGAGGGCCAGCACCAAGTGAACATCGATTATCGTCCGGTTCACACCTACACGATGTCGAACGAAATCCAGTACATCGAGCCGAAGGCACGGGTGTATTAATCCGAGCAGCGCCAAATCGGGCACCGAAAGCCGGTCGTACTGAGGTGAACGGAGGTCTGTCGTGCCGCATACCTACCAGGGATTTCCCCGGATATCGGTCGATACCGCGGTGATGGGCGGCAAACCTTGTATCCGCGGCACACGGGTTACGGTCGGAATGATCCTGGGTGAGCTGGGCGGTGGGACGACCATCGACGAGCTGCTGTCGGACTATCCCTACCTGAAGCGGGAAGACATTCTCGAAGCCCTGCGCTTCGGTGCCTCGCTCGCCGGCTTCAGGGAAATCGCCCTGGTCGCCGCATGAAACTCGTGGTCGACATGAACCTGTCGATTGCTTGGATCGATGCGCTGGAACGCCGGGGCTTCACGGCGGCGCACTGGAGCACGATCGGGCCTCAGGATGCGACCGATGAAGCCATCATGGAGTGGGCACGCGCAAACGGCGCGATCGTGCTCACGCGCGATCTCGATTTCGGTGCAGCCCTGACACGGAACGCGCTGATCGCCCCGAGCGTGATCCAACTCCGGTGCGGACGCGTCGAGCTTGAGCGCCATCTGGCCCTGGTGACGCGCGTGCTGAGCGAGCACGGCGGCCCCCTGGAGATCGGCGCAATCATCACGATCGAAGACGAGCGCGTGCGCGTGCGGATCCTCGATCCCAATCCCATTTCCTGATCGATACTGCCGGACATCGACGCAATGGCCCAGTTCAACCTCCCGAAGAACTCCCAGATCACGCAGGGCAAGTCCTGGCCCGCTCCTCCGGGCGCCAAGAGCCTGCAGACCTTCAAGATCTACCGCTGGAACCCGGATGACGGGGCCAATCCGCGGATCGACACCTATCAGGTCGATCGCGAGGATTGCGGCCCGATGGTCCTCGACGCGCTGCTGTGGATCAAGAACAAGGTCGATTCGACCCTGGTCTTCCGCCGCTCCTGCCGCGAGGGCATCTGCGGCTCCTGCGCCATGAACATCGAGGGCCAGAATGCGCTCGCCTGCACGATGGGCATCGACGAGTGCAAGAACCCCGACAACGCCCTGCCGGTGATGACCCGCAAGGACAAGGACGGGGCGATCCGCATTTACCCGCTGCCCCATATGCCGGTCCTGAAGGACCTCGTGCCGGATCTCACCAACTTCTACGCCCAGCACGCGGCGATCGAGCCGTGGCTGCAGACCGAGACTCCGGCCCCCGAGAAGGAGTGGCGCCAGACCCCGGAGGACCGCTCGCGCCTCGATGGGCTCTACGAGTGCATCCTCTGCGCGTGCTGCAGCACGTCCTGCCCGAGCTACTGGTGGAACGGCGACAAGTTCCTCGGCCCGGCGGCTTTGCTCCAGGCCTATCGGTGGCTGATCGACTCGCGGGACGAGAACACCGGCGGCCGGCTCGACAATCTGCACGATCCGTTCCGGCTCTATCGCTGCCACACGATCATGAACTGCGCCAACACCTGCCCGAAGAGCCTCAATCCCGCGAAGGCGATCGCCGAGATCAAGAAGATGATGGTCGAACGCGCGCTCTGATTGCATAGACTTGCGGCCTCAAGGCCACACTGTCTCGAAAAGGCGCGCGTTCTTCGACGGACTCACCGTCTGTCGGCGCCGCCGCCTTGCCGTCAGCGCATTTGCCAACGAGTCAGGAACGACGCGTGAAAGCGTGCCTGTTCAAGCCTGACCCAAGTGGACCGATGCTGCGCCCGAGCCTGTCGACGTTCGCCGTTCTCTGCCTGGGCGCCAGCCTCGGGGCCTGCGCGTCCAGCCGGCTCGACGCGCCCCGGACCCGGGCGCCGCAGGCGTCCCTCGATACGGTGCCGGCCATCCCCTCCGGAACGGTGACAGCCGCGCCGCTCGCGCCTCCACCCGGCGTGGCGGCAAGCCCCGATGCCCCGCCGCCCCCCGGACCGCAGGCCTCCCTGTCCCCCGCCGCTCCGACGGTGATCGCCGAACCCGTGACCCCGCCGGCGCCACCGCCGCCGGTGGTCGCCACCGGACGCGCCGCCGTGGTCGGAAGCTGGGATGCCCGGGACGCGACCGGCGCGAATTGCAAGGTCACGCTCTCGAGCGCGCCGGCGCTGGACCTCTACAAGGCGTCGGCCTCCGCCTGCCCGAACAAGGATCTGGCCAAGGTCTCGGCCTGGGATTTCCGCGACGGCGAGGTCTATCTCTACCAGCCGGGCGGTACCGTGGCGGCGCGCCTGCGCCAGGGCGGCGGCGGCCTGGAGGGTGCCCTGACCAAGTCGGGCGCCGCCCTCGCGCTGAACCGCTGAACGACACGGCGCGACCTCCGCGCGCGGTTGGCGCGGGGCGCCGCGCGCTTACATGAGGGGCTCCCGTAGCGTCACGCCCCAGGCCGCATGTTTCTCGATTGGCTCGAGCGCCGCGTCGATCCGTTCGCGCCCTTCGATGAATCGCAGATGCCGCCGCGCTCTGTGCTCGGCTTCGCGTGGTTCTACCTGCGCCCGATTCGCGTCGCCCTGGCGGTCCTATTCGTCATCGCGGTGATCGCCGGCACGGTCGAGGCCTCGCTCTACCTCGTCATGCGCTGGTTCATCGACCTGCTCGGCACCGCCGATCGAGCCACGGTGCTGTCGGATCACGCCCTCGGCATCAGCCTCGCGGTCTTGCTGATCGCGGTGGTCCGGCCGGTCTCGATCTGGGCGCACGAGGTACTGTCCAATCAGCTCATCGTGCCGCAATCGACCAGCCAGATCCGTTGGCGGGCGCATCTCTACACCCTCGGACACGCGCTCTCGTATTTCCAGGGCGACTTCTCGGGGCGCCTCGCGAACCGCGTCGTGCAGGTGGGGCCGGCCGTGCGCGAACTCGCCGTCGTGTTCATCGACACGCTGCTCTACGTGGCGATCTACGCGGTCACCGCGGTCGGGCTGTTCAGCTCGATCTCCCCCTGGCTGGCTGTGCCGGTTCTGCTCTGGATCGGCGCCTACGCGTGGCTCACCACGTGGTTCGTGCCCCGGGCGCGAGCCCGCTCGCACAGGACCGCCGATACGCGCTCGACGCTGATCGGCCGCATCGTCGACAGCTACACCAACATCCTGACGGTCAAACTCTTCGCCCGGGATCGGGAGGAGCGGGCCGCCGTGCGCGACGCCGTGGAGGTCCACACCGAGGCGTACCTGCACCAGTTCCGGCTGGTGACGCTCACCACCAGCCTGCTGGGTATCCTCAACAGCACCCTGCTGATCGCCACGGGCGCGGCCTGCCTCGTCCTGTGGCGCGGGGGCGGCATGACCACCGGCGAGGCTTCGGCGGGGCTCGCCCTGGTGCTCCGGCTGATCGCCATGTCGGGCTGGGTGATGCAGACCGTGCGCGGCGTCTTCGAGAATGTCGGCGTGGTTCAGGAAAGCATGCAGACGATGGCGCGGCCCCACGCGCTCATCGACGCCCCGAACGCGCGGAACCTCGTCGTCACCGGCGGCGAGATCCGGTTCGAGGCGGTTGGCTTCCACTACGGCCGCGGCGACGCTACGGTGATCGAGGACTTTTCTCTGACCATCCGTCCCGGCGAGAAGGTCGGGCTCGTCGGCGTCAGCGGCGCGGGCAAGTCGACCCTCGCGAGCCTGCTCCTGCGCCTCTACGACGTGGAGAGCGGGCACATCCTCGTCGATGGGCAGGACATCGCGACGGTGACGCAGCAATCCCTGCGCGAGGCCATCGCGATGGTCAGCCAGGACACGTCGCTGCTGCACCGCTCCATCCGCGACAACATCGCCTATGGCCGCCCGGGGGCCTCCGACGAGGAGATCGCGCAGGCCGCGCGGCTGGCCCATGCGGACGGCTTCATCGCCGATCTCGTCGACCACAAGGGGCGGCGCGGCTACGATGCCCAGGTGGGCGAGCGCGGCGTGAAGCTCTCGGGCGGACAGCGCCAGCGGATCGCCATCGCCCGGGTGATTCTCAAGGATGCGCCGATTCTCATCCTGGACGAGGCGACCTCGGCCCTCGACAGCCAGGTCGAGGCCGCGATCCAGGAGTCCCTCGACACGCTGATGGCCGGCAAGACCGTGCTGGCGATCGCCCATCGGCTGTCGACCATCGCAGCGCTCGACCGGCTCGTTGTGATCGACCACGGGCGGATCGTCGAGGAGGGGACGCACGGGGAGTTGGTCGCACGCGGCGGCGTCTATGCCGGCCTGTGGTCGCGCCAGTCGGGCGGCTTCCTGGCCGATGGAACGTCCCGGTACGACAGTGCGGTGGCCTGACGCGGCAGCCCGCACGGCAGTCGGCAAAATATCTGGACAAAGATGTCCGAACCGTATCGTTGCGGTGCAAACGGCCGCTTGACTCAGGGGCGGCAGACGGTCTCATTGCCCGCATTAGAACGATAATGCTTTGATCCTGGCCTCAGCCGGGAGACCAGGGCAGGGCGCCTGCGGCTCTAACGCCGACGCACGGAGTCAAGATCTTGGCGAACACATCAGCCGCCGCTCCCGTGGCCCACGGGCAGGACAGCCACGGGCAAGACGGCAGCCGCCGCGACTTCCTGTTCCTGGCCACCGGCGCCGCGCTCGCCGTCGGTGCCGGCGCCGCCGTCTGGCCGCTGATCTCCTCCATGGCGCCCGACGCCGACACGATCGCGGCCGGCGCGCCGATCGAGGTTGATCTGACGCCGATCCAGGATGGTCAGATCGTCAACGTCTTCTGGCGCGGCAAGCTGATCTTCGTGCGCAAGCTGACCGCCAAGGAAGTGGCCGACATGAAGGCGGTCCCGCTCTCGGCGATGATCGACCCGGCCGCCTTCACGACCCGCGTCAAGAACGGTCATGACCAGTGGCTCGTGGTCTACGGCAACTGCACGCATCTCGGCTGCGTGCCGATCGGTCACCAGGGCAATTTCGAGGGCTGGGCCTGCCCGTGCCACGGCTCGCAATTCGACGCGGTGGGCCGCGTGCGCCACGGACCGGCGCCGATCAACCTGCCGATCCCGCCCTACGCCTTCGAGACGGACGCCAAGATCCGGATCGGCGAGGGCGGCAAGGAAGCGGCCTGAGGAGGACGGAAGCATGAGCGGAACGGCCAGCACCTACGTCCCCAAGAGCCGCGTGGCGAAATGGTTCGAGGCGCGCCTGCCCATCGTCGGGCTGGTGCATTCCTCGTTCGTCGCCTTCCCGGTGCCGCGCAACCTCAACTACTTCTGGACCTTCGGGGCGATCCTGATCGCGTTCCTCGGCATCCAGATCGTCACCGGCGTCTGGCTGGCGATGCATTACGAGCCCTCGGCGACGGGTGCCTTCACCTCCGTCGAGAAGATCATGCGCGACGTGAACTATGGCTGGCTGCTGCGCTACGCGCACGCCAACGGCGCGTCGATGTTCTTCGTCGCCGTGTACCTGCACATGTTCCGCAACCTCTATTATGGGTCCTACAAGGCCCCGCGCGAGGTGCTCTACATCCTGGGCGTCGTGATCTACCTGCTGATGATGGCCACCGCCTTCCTCGGCTACACGCTGCCCTGGGGTCAGATGAGCTTCTGGGGCGCCACCGTCATCACCAACATCCTGGCGGCGATCCCGGTGGTGGGCGACACGATCCAGACCCTGCTCTGGGGCGGCTACTCGGTCGGCAACCCGACGGTGAACCGCTTCTTCTCGCTGCACTACCTGCTGCCGTGGATGATCGCGGGCGTCGTCGTGCTGCACGTCTGGGCGCTCCACGTCACGGGTCAGAACAACCCGGTCGGCATCCCGATCAAGTCGGGCAAGGACGCGGTGCCGTTCACGCCCTACGCGACGGTCAAGGACGTGTTCGCCACCTGCGTGTTCATGATCCTGTTCTCGTGGTTCCTGTTCTACCAGCCGAACTATCTCGGCCATGCCGACAACTACATCCAGGCGAACCCGGCGGTGACGCCCGCCCATATCGTGCCCGAATGGTACTTCCTGCCGTTCTACGCGATCCTGCGCGCGGTCCCGAGCAAGCTCGGCGGCGTCATCCTGATGTTCTCGGCGGTGATCATCCTGGCCTTCGCCCCCTGGCTCGACACGTCGCGGGTCCGCTCGTGCAACTACCGGCCGATCTACCGCCAGTTCTTCTGGGTGTTCATCGGCGCGACCCTGCTGCTCGGCTGGCTGGGCTCGCAGCCTCCGGAAGGCGGTTACGTGCTGGCCGCGCAGATCTGCACCGCCTACTATTTCGCCCACTTCCTGATCGTCATGCCGCTCTGCGGCCTGTTCGAGACGCCGAAGAAGCTGCCGGGCTCGATCCTCGAGAGCGTGACCGGGCCGGGCCAGCAGGTGAGCGGATCCGGCATGCCGGCGGGCGCCGCCGCCGCACCGACCACCAAGGGCTGACGGGCTGACGACAGGACCATGATGATGACCCGCGTCCTCTCGACCGCCGCCCTTGCGGCCCTGCTGCTCGGCGCCGCGCCGGTCTCCGCCCAGGAAGGGCATGGCGGACCGATCCCGGCCCGCGTGAACTGGAGCTTCGCCGGCACGTTCGGCCGCTTCGACACCGCGCAGCTGCAGCGGGGCTTCCAGGTCTACAAGGAAGTCTGCTCGGCCTGCCATTCCATGAAGCTGGTCGCCTTCCGCAACCTCGCGCAGGAGGGCGGCCCGGACTTCACCGCCGCCCAGGTCAAGGCGCTGGCCGCGACCTATCAGGTCAAGGACGGGCCGAACGATGCGGGCGACATGTTCGACCGCCCGGGTCGCCCGGCCGACACGTTCCCGCCGCCCTTCCCGAACGATCAGGCCGCCGCAGCGGCGAATGGCGGCAAGGCGCCGCCGGATTTCTCGGTGATCGCCAAGGCCCGGACCTTCTCGCGCGGCTCGCTCTACTTCCTGACCGATTGGCTGCCCTTCATCGGCTATTCGGAGCAGGGCCCCGATTACATCCACGCGCTGATCAACGGCTACGAGGATCCGCCGAAGGACTTCACGGTGCCGGATGGCGGCCACTACAACAAGTACTATCCCGGCCACATCATCGCGATGCCGCCGCCGATCACCGACGGGCAGGTCACCTACCCGAAGGACGACAAGGGGCAGCCGGTGGTGCCCGAGACCGTCGACCAGTACGGCAAGGACGTCGCGGCCTTCCTGATGTGGGCGGCCGAGCCGCACATGATGGACCGCAAGGCCCTGGGCTTCCGGGTGATCCTGTTCCTGATCATCCTGTCGGGGCTGCTCTATTACGTGAAGAAGAAGATCTGGGCCGATGTCGGTGGCGAGGTCCACGGCCTCCAGCCGGAGCTGCACAAGGCCTTTTGAGGCCATCACCCGGATCGACGACGTTGGCGGGCCTCCCTCGCGAGGTCCGTCTTTTTTTTGATCGGCGCTCCGTGCTACCGCTCGCCCGCCGCGTCGGTCCTCCTTTCGATACCCTTCGTCCCCTCCGCCACCTCATCCTGAGGTGACCGCGTCAGCGGGCCTCGAAGGCGGGCTCCAGGGATCACCGCGGCTACGGGAGGTCTCCTCCGAGGCCTCCGCTTTGCTCCGCCACCTCAGGATGAGGTGGCGGGTGGGATAGGCCGCGCTGCCAAGGTGTCGCGCGTTGAGGGAATCCGGCATGACCGCAGCGGTCCTCGGTGTGATGGGTGGCTCCGGGGTCTACGACCTGCCGGGGCTCGAGGATGTCCGCGAGGAGCGGATCGCGTCCCCCTGGGGCGAGCCCTCGGACGCCCTGCGGATCGGGCGGATCGGTGACACCAAGATCGTGTTCCTGGCCCGCCACGGGCGCGGCCACCGCTTTTCGCCTGCCGGCATCAACTACCGCGCCAATATCGACGCCATGAAGCGCGCCGGCGTCACCGACCTCGTCTCGCTCTCGGCCTGCGGCTCGTTCCGCGAGGAGCTGCCGCCGGGCCTGTTCGTGCTGGTCGACCAGTTCGTCGACCGCACCCATGGGCGCGCCTCCTCGTTCTTCGGCGACGGCTGTGTCGCCCATGTCTCGCTGGCCCATCCGGTCGGACCCGGTCTCCAGGCGCACATCGCGGCCGCCGCCAAGGCGGAACAGATCGCGGTCCATCGCGGCGGCACCTATGTCTGCATGGACGGGCCGCAATTCTCCTCGCTCGCCGAATCCCGGGCCTACAAGGCGCAAGGCTTCGACGTGATCGGCATGACCAACATGCCCGAGGCCAAGCTCGCCCGCGAGGCCGAGATCACCTACGCGACCATCGCCATGGTGACCGACTACGATTGCTGGCACCCCGGCCACGACGCCGTGGACGTGGCGGCCGTGGTGGCGGTGGCGCGGGCCAATGCCGACAAGGCGGCGCGGCTGGTGGCACGGTTGGCGCGCGACTTCCCGGCCGAGCGCGAACCCTGTCCGGCGGGCTCGCACCGGGCGCTCGACGGGGCAATCATGACGGCGCCGGCCGTCCGGGATCCCGCTCTGCTCGCCAAGCTCGACGCCGTTGCGGGTCGGGTGCTGAACGGATAGGCGACCACCCTTTCCATTTCCCGATAAGTCCTTCTAGAAGGCGCAGGCGGCAGCGGCCGCCCTCGACGCAAAGTCCGAAACAAGATGCGCAGCGCCACCATCACCCGGAAGACCGCGGAGACCGACATCGCGGTCACCGTCGCCCTCGACGGGACCGGCCGATCGACCATCGCGACCGGGATCGGCTTCCTCGACCACATGCTCGACCTGCTGGCGCGGCACGCCCTGTTCGACCTCGACGTGAAGGTCGTGGGCGACCTGCACATCGATCAGCACCATTCCGCCGAGGATTGCGGCATCGCGCTCGGTCAGGCCTTCGCGAAGGCGCTCGGCGACAAGCGCGGGGTGACGCGCTACGCCGACATCCACCTGCCGATGGACGAGGCGCTGACCCGGGTCTGCGTCGATATCTCGGGCCGTCCGTTCCTGGTGTTCCGCACGGCGTTCCGGGTGGAGAAGATCGGACAATTCGACACCGAGCTGGTGCGCGAGTGGTTCCAGGCCTTCGCGATGAATGCCGGCCTCACCCTGCACGTCGAAACCCTCTACGGCGACAACGCCCACCATATCGCGGAGAGCTGCTTCAAGGGTCTGGCTCGGGCCTTGCGGAAGGCGGTGGCGATCGATCCCCGGGAGGAGGGGCGCGTTCCCTCCACGAAGGGCTCCCTGTAGAGCATCGTGTCGTCGCGCTCCCCCGCCGCCCCGTGGCGGTCTGGAGAGCGCACTTGTCGGAGTTCCGCGATGCGGATGCGCAGCTACACGCTCCACCTGCCGCCCGATGCCCGTCCCGGCGAGGCAACCGGCCTCGAGCGGGCCGTGCTGGTGCCGGATGGCTTTTCGTGGTCGGCCTTCGCGTTCACGGTGCTGTGGTTCCTCTATCACCGGCTCTGGGTCGCGGCGCTGATCGTGCTGGTCGGCCTGATCGCGCTCGCCGGCGGGGGACTTCTCCTGGGGCTGCCGACCGGCGCCGGCCTGATCGCCACTCTGCTGGCCGGATGGCTGATCGGGCTGGAGGCATCGAGCCTGCGCCGCTGGACGCTGGCCCGGCGGGGCTGGCCGGCGCGCGATGCCGTGATCGCCAGCAGCTCCGAGGAGGCCGAGGCCCGCGCGCTCGGCCGGTGGCTGGACGCGAACCCGGCACCGCCCCGTGCGCCTTTCCCGAATGGACCGAGCCGGCGCAGCGAGGCGGTGATCGGCCTGTTCCCCGCTCACGAGGGTGCCCGGTGATGGACCGGACGACACGCGCATGAGTACCGAGTCGGTCGCGATCATCGATTACGGATCGGGCAACCTCCACTCCGCCGCCAAGGCCTTCGAGCGCGCCGCCCGCGAAGGTGGGTGCGACGCGCGCATCAGCCTGACCGCCGATCCGGAGGTGGTGGCCAGGGCCGACCGCATCGTCCTGCCCGGCGTCGGCGCCTATGCGGATTGCCGAAGCGGGCTCGACGCCGTGCCCGGCATGGTCGAGGCGATGACGCAGGTCGCCCACCGGGACGGACGCCCCTTCCTCGGGATCTGCGTCGGGATGCAGCTCCTGGCGACCCGCGGGCTGGAATACACCACGACGCCGGGCCTCGGCTGGATCCCCGGCGATGTCGGCCTGATCAAACCGTCGGACCCGACCCTTAAGGTCCCCCATATGGGCTGGAACACCCTGCGTCCGGCGCGCGACCACGCGCTGCTCGCCGGCATTCCCACCGGCGAGGACGGCCTGCACGCCTATTTCGTACACAGCTATGCGCTGTCGCCCGAAAGTCCCGGCGATGTGGTGGCCCGCGCGGATTATGGCGGACCGATCACCGCCCTCGTCGCGCGCGACAACATCGCCGGCACGCAGTTCCACCCGGAGAAGAGCCAGCGGCTGGGCCTCGCGCTCATCGCGAATTTTTTGAAATGGCGCCCCTGAGGGCGTCCCTGCCTCGGTAAGAAGGACTGAAACTCCCGTGATCCTGTACCCGGCGATCGACCTCAAGGAGGGACGCTGCGTCCGCCTCATCCAGGGCGACATGGCCCAGGCCAAGGTGTTCGGCGACGATCCGGCCGCCCAGGCCGCGATCTTCGAGGCGCAGGGCTTTCCCTGGCTGCACGTGGTCGATCTCGACGGGGCCTTCGCGGGCGCCCCGCGCAACGCCGCGGCGGTGGACGCGATCCTGGGACGCGTGACCATCCCGGTGCAGCTCGGCGGCGGCATCCGCGAGATGAAGACCCTGGAGGGCTGGCTGGCCAAGGGCGTCTCGCGGGTGATCATCGGGACCGCCGCGGTGCGCGATCCCGGCTTCGTCCGCGAGGCCGCACGCCAGCATCCGGGCAAGATCGCGGTCGGCATCGACGCGAAGGACGGGCGCGTCGCGGTCGAGGGCTGGGCACAGACCTCCAGCATGACGGCGGAGGAACTCGGCCGCCGCTTCGAGGATGCGGGCGTCGCGGCGATCATCTACACCGACATCGCCCGGGACGGGATCCTGAAAGGTCTCAACGTCGAGATGACTCTGGCGCTGGCGCAGGCCGTGCGCATTCCGGTGATCGCCTCGGGCGGCCTCGCCTCGATCGACGACGTGCATCGCCTCCTCCAGCCGGATTGCGCGCTGATCGCAGGCGCCATCACGGGCCGGGCGCTCTACGACGGCCGCATCGATCCGGAGGCGGCGCTCGCGGCAATCGCTGCGGCGCGCGGCCCGGCTTCGTGATAGATCACTCCCGGTGGCGGCGCTGACTCGGGAGGTCTCGATGACGGCGGTGAAGACCCGACCCGCCGCGGCCGGGACAGCCTACGCGGACGATTTCTACACCTGGACCCAGGAGCAGGGCGCGCGTCTGCGCTCCGGCGATTTTTCCGCTTTGGATTACGAGAATCTGGCTGAGGAAATCGAGAGCTTGGGCAGGAGCCAGTTCGCCAGTCTGGTGAGCGCCTTGCGCGTTGTGCTGCTGCACATGCTCAAGTTTGACTACCAGCCCGGCAAGCGCACACGGAGTTGGATGATCTCGATCGCAACCCATCGCATCCACATCGCCGAAGAGCTGAGCGAGAGCCCGGGATTGAAGAGCCGTCTCGCCGAAGCCATTAGCAAGGCCTATCGTGTCGCGCGCCTCGACGCCGCCAAGGAGACGAGGCTCGCAGTCAGCCGCTTTCCTGAGGCTTGCCCCTACACCTATCAGGACGTCATGGATCGCCACTTCGCGATCGATCCTGAAACCTGATCAACCTGTCGAGACGCCGTGCTCAAGACCCGCATCATCCCCTGCCTCGACGTGAAGGACGGGCGCGTCGTGAAGGGCGTCCGCTTCGAGGGTCTGCGCGATGCCGGCGACCCCGTCGAGGCCGCCAAGGTCTACGACGCGGCCGGCGCCGACGAACTCTGCTTCCTTGACATCACCGCGAGCCGCGAGGCCCGGGGCACCCTGCTCGACATCGTCAGCCGAACCGCCGAGGCCTGCTTCATGCCGCTCACCGTGGGCGGCGGGGTCCGTACCGTGGAGGATGTCCGCGCGCTCCTGCTCGCCGGGGCCGACAAGGTCGCAATCAACACCGCGGCCGTGAAGGACCCGGATCTCGTCGCCCGCGCTGCGGAAAAATTCGGCGCCCAATGCATCGTGGTGGCGATCGACGCCAAGCGCGTCTCGCCGCCCGGGGCGCCCGCCGCCTGGGAGATTTTTACACATGGCGGTCGCGATCCGACCGGCATCGACGCCGTGGCGTTCGCGCGCCTTGTGGCCGAGAAGGGCGCCGGCGAGTTGCTGGTCACCTCCATGGACAAGGACGGGACCCGCTCCGGCTACGACCTCGCCCTGACGCGGGCGATCAGCGATGCCGTCTCCGTTCCGGTGATCGCCTCCGGCGGCGTCGGCGGGCTCGACGACCTCGTGGCCGGCGTGGCGCAGGGCGGGGCGAGCGCCGTGCTGGCGGCCTCCATCTTCCATTTCGGGCAGGCGAGCGTGGCCGAAGCCAAGGCCCATATGGCGGCGGCCGGCCTCGCCATGCGCCTCGACGGCCCGGCCACTTCCGCGAGGGCGCCCCTGTGAGCAGCTACCTTCTGGCGAACGCCAACCTCCTTGATCCGGCGACCGGCCGCGAGACCGCCGGCGCAGTCCTGGTCCGGGACGGCCGGATCGCCGATCTCGCCAGCGGCGCCGCCCCCGGCACGCCGGACGGCGCGAAGCGCATCGACTGCCTCGGCCGCGTCCTGACGCCCGGCCTCATCGACATGCGCGCCTTTGTGGGCGAGCCCGGGGCCGAGCACCGGGAGACCCTGGCCTCGGCGAGCGCCGCCGCCGCCGCGGGCGGCGTGACCACGCTGGTCTGCATGCCCGACACCAACCCGGTGATCGACGGGCCGGCCATCGTGGATTTCGTACTCCGCCGGGCGCGCGACACGGCGAGCGTCAATGTCCTGCCGGCCGCCGCGATCACCAAGGGGCTCGCCGGCCGGGAGATGACCGAGTTCGGCCTGCTCCAGGAAGCCGGGGCGGTGGCGTTCACGGACGGGCTGCACGCGGTCGGCAACGCCCAGGTGATGCGGCGCGCACTGACCTATGCCCGGGACTTCGATGCCCTGGTGATGCAGCATGTCGAGGATGCCGATCTCGTCGCCGAGGGCGTGATGAACGAGGGCGAGCTCGCGTCCCGCCTCGGCCTGATGGGCATCCCCCGCGAGGCCGAGACCGTGATGCTGGAGCGCGACATCCGCCTCGTGCGGCTGACTGGCGCCCGCTACCACGCCGCCATGATCTCCTGCGCCGATTCGATCGAGATCGTCCGCCGGGCCAAGCAGGATGGCTTGCCGGTGACCTGCGGGGTTTCGGTCAACAACCTCGTCCTCAACGAGAACGATATCGGCCATTACCGCACCTTCTGCCGGCTCTCGCCGCCCCTGCGCGATGAAGCCGACCGGCACGCGGTGGTCTGGGCGCTCGGCGAGGGCGTGATCGACGTGGTCGTCTCCGACCACAATCCGCAGGACGTGGAGACCAAGCGCCTGCCCTTCGCGGAGGCGGCGGACGGCGCCCTCGGGATCGAGACCCTGCTGGGCGCGGCCCTGCGGCTCGTCCATACCGGGGATCTCGAACTGCCGAAGCTCATCGCCGCGCTGACGGTGAACCCGGCCCGGATCCTCGGGCGCGAAGCCGGCCGCCTCGCGGTCGGCGCGCCGGCCGATCTCGTGCTGATCGATCCCGATCTGCCCTACGTGCTCGACAAGCGGCGGCTGAAGTCGCGGTCGAAGAATTCGCCCTTCGACGAGGCGCGCCTTCAGGGTGCCGCCGTGCTGACCCTGGTCGGCGGTGAGATCGTCCATGCGATGGACGACCTGGCGGCGGCGGCCTGATGCCCGCGGATCTCGCGACCTGGGCCGCCCTCGGCGGCCTCATCCTCGGCTACGCCCTGGGCTCGATTCCGTTCGGCCTCATCCTGACCCGGTTCGCCGGGCTCGGCGACGTGCGGGCGATCGGCTCCGGAAATATCGGCGCTACCAACGTGCTGCGCACTGGCCGGAAAGGACTCGCCGCCGCGACCCTGCTGGGCGATGCCCTGAAGGGGACCGCGGCGGTCCTGATCGCCCGGAACCTGGGGGAGGGGCCGGCGCTCGCCGCCGGCCTCGGCGCCTTCCTGGGCCATTGTTTTCCGGTCTGGCTCGGCTTCAAGGGCGGCAAGGGTGTCGCTACCTTCATCGGTGTGCTCCTCGCCTTCTCGCCGCCGGCGCTGGGGATCTTCGCGCTGATCTGGCTCGGCCTCGCCTTCGCGCTCAGGTACTCGTCGCTGGCGGCGCTCGTCGCCTCGGCGGCGACGCCCGTGGCGCTCTGGACCCTCGGCGCACCGGCGCAAGCTCTGCTGTTCCTGCTGATGGGCGTGCTGCTATGGTGGAAGCACGCGCCCAACATCCGCCGGCTGGCGTCCGGCACCGAGGGGCGCATCGGCCAGAAGGGCTGAGCGCAGGCATGAGATGCGCGGTCCTTGGGGGGATCGCATGCAGCTCACCGATGCCCAGCGTCTCGATTGGCTGCGCCTGATCCGCACCGAGGGCGTCGGACCGCGCACCTTCCGCACGCTGATCAACCGGTTCGGCGGCGCCGCCGCCGCCCTCGACGCGATGCCCGATCTCGGCCGCCGTCAGGGCAAACGGCTGGAGCCCCCGAGCCGGGCACAGGCGGAAGACGAGGTCGCGGCCCTGGCGCGCCTCGGCGGCCGGCTGATCGCCACCGGCGAGGCGGGGTATCCGCGCCTCCTCCAGCAGACCGACGCGGCGCCGCCGCTCCTGGCCCTGCGCGGCGCCGCGATCCTGAACCGTCCGGCGGTCGCCCTGGTCGGCTCGCGCAACGCCTCCACGGCCGGGCTCGCCTTCACGGAGCGGCTGGCCCGCGGCCTCGGCGAGGCGGGGCTGATCGTGGTGTCGGGCTTGGCCCGGGGCATCGACGCACGGGCCCACAAGGCCAGCCTTCCAACCGGCACCGTAGCGGTGATGGCCGGCGGACAGGACCGGATCTACCCGACCAACCACGGCGCCCTGGTCGACGCGATCCTGGGGGAGGGCGGGGCGGTGCTGGCCGAAATGCCGATGGGCTGGGTGCCGCGGGGGCGGGATTTCCCGCGGCGCAACCGCATCATTTCAGGCCTGTCCTACGGCACCGTGGTCATCGAGGCGGCGCGCCGCTCCGGCTCGCTCATCACCGCGCGCTACGCCCTGGAGCAGAACCGCGAGGTCTTCGCCGTGCCCGGCTCGCCGCTGGATCCGCGCGCCGAGGGCACCAACGACCTGATCCGCCAGGGCGCGGCGCTCGTCTCCGAGGTCTCCCATATCCTCGATGTGCTCGGCCCGATCATCGAGCGCGGCCCGGACGCGGATGCCGCCCCGGCGCGGGGACGGCCGGATCTCCGCGAGCAGCCGGACTTCTGGGACGAGATCGACCTCGACGCGGCGAACCCGGACACGCTTGCGGCTCCCGACCTCTTCCAAACGGCGGAGCCCGCCGCCTCGGGAAGCTCGGAGGACCTGCCGGAGCCGGTCGACGATCGCGCCCGCATTGTCGGATTGCTCGGGCCAAGCCCCGTCGGCACGGACGAGCTGGCCCGCACCGCCGGCCTCGGGATCCGGGTGGTGCAGACCGTCCTGCTGGAACTGGAACTCGACGGGCGGATCGAGCGCCATGGCAGCGGCGCGGTCTCGCTGCTCAGCCGCTGAACGGGTCCGAGTCAGCCGCCGAGTCGGCCTCCAAGCCGGCTTCAGCGTCGGCGAGGTGGCGCATCACGTCGAGGCAGCCCTGGAGGATGTAGGCGGCGGCGAGCTTGTCCACGAGTTCGCCGCGCCGGGCCCGGGACGCGTCGGCCTCGATCAGCGCCCGGGTCACCACCGCGGTCGACAGGCGCTCGTCGAAGAAGACGTGGGGCAGGGGCAGGATCGGCGCGAGGTTGCGCATGAAGGCCCGGGTCGATTGCACCCGCGGCCCCTCGCTGCCGTCCATGTTGAGCGGCAGGCCGACCACGAGGCCGCCGACCGCGTGCCGGCGGCACAGGGCGGCGAGTCGCTGCGCGTCCGGCGTGAACTTCACCCGGCGGATCGTCTCCAGCGGCGTCGCGATCTGCCGGCCCAGATCCGACAAGGCGAGGCCGATCGTCTTGGTGCCGAGATCGATACCGATCAGCCGTGCCCCGCCGCGCGAGGCGGCTGCGAAAGCGCGGATTGCGTCGTGATTCATGGTTCCGCCTGCGCGCCGCGCGCCAAGGTAGCCTCCGAGACGCCCTCGAACCGCGGTGGAAGGGGGTCAAACCCCGGCCCGAGCACCAGGGCGGCGGACGGACCGGTGACCCGCGTGAAAAAATCGTCGAGGCTCTCACCGCCGAACCGAATCGTCGTCAGATCCGGAGCGAGCAGCCAGATCTCGTATTCCGGGCCGCTGCCCGTCACGTCCCAGAACAGGAAACCGCCATCCTCGCTCCGGCCGAAGAAGCAGGCGCGCTCGACCACGGCCGGATCGCCGCCCTCGACATCGAAACGATGCGGCTCGTCCCCGTCCTCCAGCATCCCGATGGCCGAACCGACGCTGTGGGCGATGATCCCCGCCTGCGTGAACAGATCGCTCGCTTCGTAGGGACCCGGAACCGCGATCCTGACCTGCTCCCCCGCCAGGCCGACGCCGCAGGTCCGGCAGAAGCTGCGGTAGGAGGCGGGCAGCGCGAAGCCAAGCTCCGCGGCCGCGCGACCGAGCTCCGACTCGCCCGGCGTGAAGCCCGGGGACAGGCTGGTGAAGATCCGATCCCACATCGATCCCGCTCTCTCATCCACAGGCTTGCCGGACTCCGTAGATCGCACCGGATGGACGCGAAGCCGTTCCCGTCTAGGTTAGGTTAAAGCTTCGTTAAACCACCGCTCGGGTTCCTGCCTTGTCGACAACCGGCGCGCTCATCCGTTCCACACCGGTCCGCTCCGCGCCGCGGATGCCGCGCCGGCATCGGCTTATGTTGCTGCTGGCCTTCGAAATCCTGGTTCTGGGGTTCGTCCAGGCCAGGGTGCAACCGGTGCGCCAGCCCGGTATCACGATCGAGATGTCGGTGACGCCGCGTCACGTGGTGACCTGATCCGCACTGGGCCGACGCCGCGAGCGGATCACCCCGCGTTGCGGCGCGTCGGAACCCGGTGCTATAGCCCGGCCGATCCCGGGAGGCCGCTCCCGGACAGGGGCGAACGGGACGGCATGTCGGTCGACGAGAAGACGGTTCGGCGCATCGCGCATCTGGCGCGGATCGCGGTCACCGACGACGAGGTCGGGCCGCTGCAGGGCGAGCTGAACGCGATCCTGGCCTTCGTGGAGCAGCTCGGGGCGGTCGACGTCTCCGGCGTCGAGCCCATGACCTCCGTGACGCCGATGGCGATGAAGAAGCGCGAAGACGTGGTCACCGAGGGCGGCCGCGCTGCCGATGTCGTGGCAAACGCGCCCGAGACCGAGGACAATTATTTCCTGGTCCCGAAGGTGGTCGAGTAGGCCGGTTTCGGCTCGAACCTTGCGGACCGGATTTCTGGTGGGCGCGCTGCGGCGCGCGGGGACGTGAACAGCGTGAATCCGAACGAACTCACCCTGGCCGAGGCGCGCGACGCCCTCAAGGCGAAGCGGCTCTCGGCCCGCGAGCTGACGCAGGCGCATCTCGACGCCATGGAGAAGGCCCGCGTCCTGAATGCGTTCATCCGGGAGACGCCGGACCGCGCCCTGGCGATGGCCGAAGACTCCGACCGGAAGCTCGCCTCCGGCGAGGCCCGGCCGCTGGAGGGCATTCCGCTCGGCATCAAGGACCTGTTCTGCACCGAGGGCGTGACCACGACGGCAGGCTCCAAGATCCTCGAGACCTTCGAGCCGCACTACGAATCGGCGGTGTCGGCCAATCTGTGGCGCGACGGCGCCGTGATGCTCGGCAAGCTGAATCTCGACGAGTTCGCCATGGGCTCGTCCAACGAGACCAGCGCCTTCGGCAACGTGGTCTCGCCCTGGCGGCGAAAGGGTTCGGACGCGCAGATCGTGCCCGGCGGCTCCTCGGGCGGCTCGGCGGCCGCGGTCGCGGCCCGGCTCTGCCTCGGCGCCACCGCGACCGATACCGGCGGCTCGATCCGCCAGCCCGCGGCCTTCACCGGTACGGTCGGGATCAAGCCGACCTACGGGCGCTGCTCGCGCTGGGGCACGGTGGCCTTCGCCTCGTCGCTCGATCAGGCCGGCCCGATCGCCCGCACGGTGCGCGACTGCGCGATCCTGCTGGGCTCGATGGCCGGCGCGGATGCCCGTGACACGACCTGCGCCGATCTCGCCGTCCCCGATTTCGAGGCGGCGGTCACCCGCGGCGTGAAGGGCCTGACCATCGGCATCCCGAAGGAGTACCGGGTCGACGGCATGCCGGCCGAGATCCAGAAGCTCTGGGACGAGGGTGCGGCGTGGCTCAAAGCCGCCGGCGCGACCATCAAGGAGATCTCGCTGCCGCACACCTCCTACGCGCTGCCGGCCTACTACATCGTCGCGCCGGCCGAGGCCTCCTCGAATCTCGCCCGCTACGACGGCGTGCGCTACGGCCTGCGCGTGCCCGGCAAGGACATCGCCGGGATGTACGAGAACACCCGCGCCGCCGGCTTCGGCCGCGAGGTGAAGCGCCGGATCATGATCGGCACCTACGTGCTCTCGGCGGGCTACTACGACGCCTACTATGTCCGCGCGCAGAAGATCCGCACCCTGATCAAGCGCGACTTCGAGCAGGCTTACGCGGACGGGGTCGACGCGATCCTCACGCCCGCGACGCCGTCGGCCGCCTTCGGCATCGGCGAGAAGGCTTCGGCCGATCCCGTGGAGATGTACCTCAACGACGTGTTCACCGTGACGGTGAACATGGCGGGGCTGCCGGGCATCGCGGTGCCGGCGGGTCTCGACGGGCAGGGGCTGCCGCTCGGCCTCCAGTTGATCGGCCGACCCTTCGACGAGGAGACGCTGTTCGCCGTCGCCCAGGTGATCGAGGATTCGGCCGGGCGCACCAAGCTGCCCGAGCCGTGGTGGGCATGACCGTCCCGTATTATCCCTGGACGGTCTGGATCTGGGCCGGGTTCGACCCGGCGCTGATCGTTGTGGCGCTCTATCTCGGCTGGACCGCCAGCCAGTTCGGCAAGGTGTTCATCGCGGCGATCGCGGCCCTGGGCTTCTCGGTGCTGTTCTCCTACGCGGTGAGCGCGGCCGGCATCCCCTGGCCGGCGCCGATCACCCATGACGGGCCGACCTTCTTCCCGGTCCGGGCCGTCGCGGCGTTGCTGTGGGCGATCGTCGGCTACGGCGCGCAGAAGGCGATCCGACGCCGCGCTTGATCTTTTCGCGCTGCGGCCCGTAAGTGAACCCAGGACATTGGCTCCCACCCATACCCTCATCCTGAGGTGCCGGAGCGCAGCGGAGGCCTCGAAGGAGCCCTCCAGGGATCGCAACGCCCTCTGGAGCCCTCCTTCGAGGCTGCTGCGCAGCACCTCAGGATGAGGTTTGAGGGTGGGATCACACCGTTAAGACGCCTCCGGCCCGGACGACCATGAACGCACCCGTCGACCCCAAGAAGCTGATCAAGGGCGGCCTCCACGATTGGGAGGTGATCGTCGGCATGGAGATCCACGCCCAGGTCTCCAGCCGGGCGAAACTCTTCTCCGGCGCCTCCACCGAGTTCGGCGCCGAGCCGAACGACCACGTCTCGCTGGTCGACGCCGCGATGCCCGGCATGCTGCCGGTGATCAACGCCGAATGCGTCGCCCAGGCGGTGCGCACGGGGCTCGGCCTCAAGGCGAAGATCAACCTGCGCTCGGTGTTCGACCGGAAGAACTACTTCTACCCGGATCTGCCGCAGGGCTATCAGATCTCGCAGTACAAGGACCCGATCGTCGGCGAGGGCGAGGTGCTGGTCGACATGGCCGACGGCTCGTCGATCACCGTCGGCATCGAGCGCCTGCACCTGGAGCAGGATGCCGGCAAGTCTCTGCACGACCAGGATCCGACCCGCAGCTTCGTGGATCTCAACCGCTCGGGCGTGGCGCTGATGGAGATCGTCTCCCGGCCGGACCTGCGCTCGTCGGAGGAGGCGAAGGCCTACGTGACCAAGCTGCGCACGATCCTGCGCTATCTCGGCACATGCGACGGCGACATGGAGAAGGGCAGCCTGCGCGCCGACGTGAACGTCTCCGTGCGCCGCCCCGGCGAGCCGCTGGGCACGCGCTGCGAGATCAAGAACGTGAACTCGATCCGCTTCATCGGCCAGGCGATCGAGACCGAAGCGCGGCGCCAGATCGCAATTCTGGAGGATGGCGGCACGATCGATCAGGAGACCCGCCTGTTCGACCCGACCAAGGGCGAGACCCGCTCGATGCGCTCCAAGGAGGAGGCGCACGATTACCGCTACTTCCCCGATCCGGACCTGCTGCCGCTCGAATTCGATCAGGCCTATGTCGATGCCCTCGCGCAGGGGCTGCCCGAGCTGCCGGACGCCAAGAAGGCCCGGTTCGTGGCCGATTACGGCCTGTCGCCCTACGATGCCGGCGTGCTGGTCGCCGAGCGGGCCTCCGCCGATTACTACGAGGCGGTCGCCAAAGGCCGGGACGGCAAGGCCGCCGCCAACTGGGTGATCAACGAGCTGTTCGGCCGCCTCAACAAGGAGGGCCTGTCGATCGAGGCGAGTCCGGTCTCGGCGGCGCAGCTCGGGGCGATCATCGACCTGATCGGCGAGGGCGTGATCTCGGGCAAGATCGCCAAGGACCTGTTCGAGATCGTCTGGACCGAGGGTGGCGATCCGCGCGCCCTGGTCGAGAGCCGCGGCATGAAGCAGGTGACCGATACCGGCGCCATCGAGAAGGCGGTGGACGAGATCATCGCCGCCAATCCCGATAAGGTCGCGCAGGCCAAGGAGAAGCCGACGCTGCTCGGCTGGTTCGTCGGCCAGACCATGAAGGCCACCGGCGGCAAGGCGAACCCGGCGGCGGTGAATGCCCTGCTGAAGGCGAAGCTCGGGATCGCGTGAACGGCCGACCGCGGACGGCCTTCCAACCCGTGCCCTCATCCTGAGGTGCCGGAGCGCAGCAGAGGCCCCGAAGGAGGCCTCTGGAAGTCGCGCGATCCCTGGAGGCCTCCTTCGAGGCCCGCTGACGCGGGCACCTCAGGATGAGGCGTGGATTGGATGGTCGGCGCGTCGACCGAACCTCCATCGCCTCCGCCACGACGAAATCCCGCCGCGGCGCTGCCGGGCAGGTAGGGGCCGTCAAATCCTCTGCAAGGAAACCGCGGCGGAACGGCTCAAGTTGGGGCCTTTCGCGCATTCGAAGGCGTGCCGTATCGGCCGCTTCTGCGCCCCTGGAGCCGCCTCCGTCTGGCTGTCCGTGTGGTGCCGCTGAGCTACGGGCCGAACCGGTCCCGGAACCGTCTAGGCGGCGTTCCGCTGCGGTGGAGTCATCCCTGTCTCCTCCAGCTTCAGACCATCGCAACCGTTGCGAAACCTGATCTCCTCAAGGTTTCCGGCCGATCCGTGCCTGCTTTCGCGAAGCACAGGGGGAGACTGCGCCCGTCATCGCGATCGGTCAACTGCAAATTTGCCGGCAGAAACCTTTTTCACGGCGTCCGCCGCTCCGACGCGTTGCAGCGCAAGGCCGATCAGACACTTGGATCGATCCCGCGCCGCCGCGGGATCTTCAATGGTGCCCCAACGGGTTGTCGGCTTCCATATTGTTCCTGACCAGAAAGCGGATGCCCCGATCGAACGATTCATCCGTGTCGCCGCGCAGGTCCACGCTGTAGGCCTTCTCGGCGGCTTGGCCGGCGAGCGGCTTCACGTAGACGTTCAGGTTGAGGATCAGGTTCGAGACCTTCTGGACCTCGCCGGTGATCGCGACGTCCGCTCCGAGCTTGCGGGCAAAGGTCTCCGCGCAGCCGTTGCACTGCCGGAGTCTGGGACCCTTGGACACTTCCGCGCGCACCGGTGCGGTGGAAACGACGGTGAACAGACCCTTCTCCGTGAGCAGGGCGCGGAATTCGTCGCTCACCCGCTGCAGCCGCGCGATGTCCGCGGAGTCGGTCGGGACGGGCGACAGGTTCGAGTATTGGAAGTCGAACACCGCAGCCTTCGGTGGCGCCGCGAGGGCCGGCACGGATGCGGCCAGCAGAAGGGCCGCGGTGACTGCGAGCCGGACCATGGCCATCTCTTGCCTACATGTTTCTGCGGGGACAACACGGCGAACCAGCCCGAAGTCACATCCGGAACCCCTCAGCGCCGATCCGCCTCGACGGTGGGCGCCTGCATCAGGGCGGCGACGCGCTGGCGCAGATCCATGAACCACGCCGGCGCCGGCGCGCGGCCGCCATTGACCACCACGGTTGCGGTCATCCCGGCGATCAGCGGGATCTCCGGCGGAACGTGATCGATACGGATCCGGACGGGGACGCGCTGCGCCAGACGCACCCAGGTATAGACGGGATTGACGTCCGGCAGACCCTGCGTGCTGGAAGCGGCATTCGGCGTCGAGATGCCGAGGGTGATGCTGTCCACCGTCCCGGTGAGATGCGGATCGAAGCCCATCAGCTTCACGTCGGCCCGGTCGCCGACATGGATGTTGGGCATCTTCGTCTCCTCGAAGTAGCCGTCGATCCAGTACGAATCGGTGTCGACCACGCTGATGTTCGCGGTTCCGGTCCGGGCGTAATCGCCGACCCGCATCAGCAGGTTGGTGACACGGCCGTTGACGGTGGATTTCACCTGCGTGCGTTCGAGGTTGATCTTGGCCTGTCGAAGCTGCGCCTGCGCGCTTTCGAGCGCCGCCGCGGCGATCTTGGCCGTGCCGGCATATTGCTGCTTCTCCTCCACCGAAGTGGAGACCGTGGTGAGTTCCTGACGCCGGGCCGACTGGGCGTTCTTCACCTGCAGATCGGCCTGCCGGTTCTTAACCTCGGCATCCGCCTGGGTGACGGCGACCTCGAAATCGACCGGATCGATCACGTAGAGCACGTCGCCCTTTCGCACGTTCTGGTTGTCGTGAACGCGCACCTCCACGATCTGACCGGCGACCTGCGGGGCAATATTGGCGACCTGGACGCGCACCGTGCCGTCGCGCGTCCAGGGCGCCTCCACGTAGAATTCCCAGACATAGGCGGCCGCCGCGAAGGCGAAGAGCAGGATCACCCCCGTGGCGATCAGGCGGAAGATCTTGGCGGCCCGGCCCCGACGCGGGACCACCGGCAGGAGATCGTCGTGATCCCGCGCGTCCGCGCGGGTCGCGGGCTTGGGGTCGTCCTCATCGGCGGTCGTTTCGGGCATCAGATCAACGCGATGAGGAGGGCAAGAACACAGACGTAGATACCGGCCTCGGCAAGCGGGGCGTTGGCAACATAGCGGCTGAAGCGGATGCGGGCGAAGAGCCAGCGCAGCATCAGGAGGATGACGAAGGCCGCCAGGGCGTAGGCGACGAACGACGAGATCAGCACGCCTCCGATGTGAATGTCCTCGTACATGGCCGCGCTTCGAGAACCTGTCCGTTAGAGGGGTCAAACCGCCGCGATGTCGAGACGACGGAGGAACTTCCGGTGACGAGCGATGGTTCGCGCCGCGGTGAGGAGATCGCTCGCGGCCCGCGCCGTCGTGAGCCGCACGCTCCGATCCTGCCGCGATGCCGCGCGGATCAGATCGCCGGCCGATGATTCGAGCGCGCGGTCGTCGGCTGCCGCCAGTCCGGCCCGGGCCCGCAGGATCGCGTCGCGCAGGGCGGGGACCGGCCATAGCCGGCGCAGTTCGGCATGGCCCCGGGCCGCGGCGGCCTCCAGCCGTGCGAGCGCGAAGGCATGCGATAGGCTCGCCCGCCGCACCGCGCCGCTCCCGGAACTGAAGCCCGCGAACTGAAAGAGCCGGTCCGCGTTCAAACTCGTGCGCGTCGTGGCGTCGCCCCCCTCGCCGACGAGGGCGTCCGCGAGCGCGCGCCGGGCGGAATCGAGGGCGAAGACGCGCTGCTGCGCCGGTGTCACCGGGATGATCAGACGGACGACGATCGACAGGATGATGGCGGCGACCACGACCAGGAAGGCGTTCAGCAGGAAGGTCTGCGCGTCGTAGCTCTGCGGGTTGGACGGGCCGAGCAGGACCGGAAAGAACACGATGACGATGAAGCCGATGCCGAAGGTCTTCGGGTTCAGCGACAGGAAGCAGCCGAAAAAGATCACCGGCGCCATCACCAGGGCCAGAAGCGCGAAGCCTTGAACGCCGTTGAGGAAGGCGAACCGCGCGATGCCGGCGAAGGTGGCGGCGAGGATCATCCCGATCACGACGCCGGTGGCGAATTTCTTCGGATCCGGCGTCGTCGACGACAGGGCGGCGGTCGCCGCGACCTGCACGAGCGCGAACGAGGCCTGCGGCAGGCCCAGCGCCACGAAGGCCGCGGCGGCCGCGGCAAATCCGAGGGCGACCCGGAGAGCGCCGCGAAGGGCCACGGGAAAATCCCGGTGGGTCGGCAGGCCGGCGTCGCGCAGGGGCTCGTGCCCGTCTGCCACCGCCTTGATGCCATCCTGCGCGAAGGTCGCCGCACAGACGAAATCCAGGGCGCGCTGGAGCGCCACCACCTCGTCGAGGGGCCTCCGACCGTCGCGGATCGCCGCGTCGACGAGGTCGCGCAGGCGCTCGTCGTCCCGATCGAGGCTGTCGGGATCGGGCGCGTCGGCAACCCGGCGGCAGATCGCCATCGCCTCGACGACCGCGGGACTCGGGTTCCGCAGATGCGCGGCAGCCGCCGCCACGGTCCGGATCGAGGCGGCCATGACGTAGAGGGCCGCGATGCAGCTGCGCGCGCCCGCCGCACGGAACGGGCCGTCGTCGAGTTCGCCCGCGATGGCGCTGGCATCGGCCCGCATCGGGGCGATCGTCCGGATCAAAGCGGCGGTGCGCGCGGCACCGAGATCACCCTGCGCCAGCGATTCGCGGGCGTAGGCGCGCGTCTCGTCCCAGGCCTTACGGAGTTGCGGCAGCAGCGACCGCCAGGTGCTCGGGGAGGCGAGGGCGTCGTTGATGAAGGTGATCGCCACGATGCCGAGGACGATCACGGCGACGCGGGAAACCGCGGCATCGAAGGCACCCTGGGGTTGATCGATCTGTCCGAGGGCGATGATCGCGACCGTGTAGCCCGACAGCATCGCCCCATAGGCGCGGGTATCCTGAAGGTACTGCGCCACGAACACGCACAGGCCGAGCCAGACCGCAAAGCTCACGAGCAGCAGGACCCGGTCCTGCCCGAACAGCGCCACCACGACGATCGACACCACGGCACCGATCAGCGTCCCGAGCAGGCGATAGACCGCCTTCGAGAGGGCCTGCCCGCGCTTCGGCTGGGCGAGGATCGCCACGCAGGTGGCGGCCGAGGAGGCGCTGTCGAGCTGAAGCCAGAAGGCCGCTGCCAGCGCCAGCATCATGGCGGTCCAGATGCGCAATGCGTAAGCCCAGGCTGCAGGCTTCGGCACCCAGGCGTCGAGGAACGCGAGCAGGCGATCGGCGATCGAGGCCGGCGCCCGGCTCGCGGACACGGCCTCAGCCATTCCGGGCCCGGCCGGTCACGGCCCCGAGATGACGTGTCGACGCGCCCGCGCACACCGAACCAGCCTCCCCGTCGGCCCGACACGCTGTCGGCATCCGCCGGGGCAGCCATCCAACCGTCATGTCGCGTACCCCCGGCGATCCAAAGCTCCGGCGGTAGGAACGAACGAAAAGCGTTGCGGTTCGCGGGCGACTCAGGCCTTGTCGCCGCCCTTCAGGCGCTTGTTGCACTTGCTCCAGTATTGGGGCCATTTGGGACCCTGCGCGGCCTTCTGCGCATCGGTGAGCGCGCGCCATTCGGCGCCGCAGGTCTTCTGACGGGTGCGCGCGGCGGTCTGACCGGGAGTCAGCTCCTTCGCGGCCGGGGCATTCGGCGCAGCGGCCGGCGCCTCGGCGGCGGCAGGAGGCTTGGCGGGCACCTCCTTCGCCAGCACGGGCGGCGCCGCGAGCAGCGGCACGGCCAGGCTCGCGATCGTCACGAATCGGCGGATCATCGTCTCGGTCCCCCGGGCGCCACGACGACGCCCCGGGCGCCAATCTGGCCGCTCCCGCATGGGCTGGGCAAGGGTGAGCCGGACACGGCCAACAGCGAGTGCAACAGGTTTCGCAATCATGAGCCGCCCGCGGCTCTCGACGTCGCGCCTTTGCCGTTCAGCCCTTGAGCGCGGCGGGGAAATCGTCTTCACTGCCGGGAGTGTCCGAACCCGGCGGAGGGGCGCCGCGCCGCGGCGGTTCGGTCGAGGAGCAGGCAGAGCATGGCAGCGGTGTCCGGGCGGCCGATCGACGTCCATACCTGGAGCACGCCGAACGGCTGGAAGATCCCGATCATGTTGGAGGAGTGCGGGCTCCCCTACAGGATCGTCCCGGTCGACATCGCCAAGAACGAGCAATTCGCGCCCGATTTTCTGGCGATCTCGCCCAACAACAAGATCCCCGCGATCGTCGATCCCGACGGGCCGGGCGGGCGACCGATCTCGATCTTCGAGTCGGGCGCCATCCTGCAATATCTCGGACGCAAGACCGGCCAGTTCTATCCGACGGACGAGCGGGCCCGCGTCCTCGTGGACCAGTGGCTGTTCTGGCAGGTGGCCGGCTTCGGGCCGATGCTCACCCAGACCCACCATTTCAAGATCTACGCGTCCGAGAAGGTGCCTTACGCGATCGAGCGGTTCACCGCCGAGGCGAAGCGCCTTTACGGCGTTCTGGAGCGCCGCCTGGAAGGGCGTGCCTACCTCGCCGACGACTACTCGATCGCCGACATCGCGACCTTCGCCTGGGCCAAGCTCAACTCCAAGCAGGGTGTCGAGATCGAAACCCTGCCGAACGTGAAACGCTGGCTGGAGACCGTGCTGGCGCGGCCTGCCGTCCAGCGCGGTCTCGCGGCGATCTGACGAGCTGTCGGTTCCTGCGGTCAGTTCTTGTTGGCGGCCTGCTGGTTGACGTCCGGCACCCGCGTCCAGGTCTGGGAACCGCACAGAACCTTGAGCATGCAGCCGGAGACGCTGAGTTCGGCCTCGCTCTCCCGCTCGAGGCTGACCGTATAGATCTTACCTTCCTCGATATTGTAGATCTCGCCCGTGTACTTCTCCTCATCGGGCTTCAACCCGTCGATCAGCTGAAGGCCCATGACCGGGCGGTTGCGCTTCTTCGGGTCCGGGTTCTTCAGATCCGTGCGGGGGGCGCCGGTCTCGGTGGTCGGCACCTTGAGCCACACGACCTTGCCGCAGACCAGCTTCTGGCCCGGGCCGCACCGGTCGATCCGGATCTTGGCGCGGCCATCCCCGGTCAGCCAGGTGCCGGAGGGATCCTTGCCGGAGGGGTCCTTGGCGGTGTCGGCGGCTGCGGCCGAGAGGCCGGCGAGAAGCAGGGCGGCGCTGAAGGCGATGCGCATGGTTCGTCTCCGGAAAGGGGGCGTCGCGGACGCCCGGGGGATGGACGAAGTCGATGGAGCGCGAGTACGCCGCTGCAATCGGGCGATTTTTCGGCAGTGTTGCGGCAGAGCCACGGCCACGCTTGCCGCAACGGATCGGCCTGGGCCGCTTGAGACCCCGTAGAGCCACCGCTATAAGCCCGGCGCCGAAGCGAGATTTTCGCTCACGAGGCGCGCCCGGCATCTCGGCGCGCCGCACGCCTTTTCCACAGACGGACCGGACGCACCATGGCCACCGAGCGCACCTTCTCGATCCTCAAGCCCGACGCCACGCGGCGGAACCTCACCGGCGCCGTCAACGCGGTGATCGAGGAGGCCGGCCTGCGCATCGTCGGCCAGCGCCGCATCCGCATGAGCCAAGCGCAGGCCGAGAAGTTCTACGAGGTGCACAAGGAGCGCCCGTTCTTCGGCGAGCTCGTCAGCTTCATGACCTCCGGCCCGGTGGTGGTGCAGGTCCTGGAGGGCGAGAACGCCGTGGCCAAGTACCGCGAGGTCATGGGCGCGACCAACCCGGCCCAGGCCGCCGAGGGAACGATCCGCAAGAAGTTCGCGGAGTCGGTCGGCGAGAACACAGTCCACGGCTCGGACAGCGCCGAGAACGCCAAGATCGAGATCGCGCAGTTCTTCCAGGATTCCGACATCGTCGGCTGATCCAGGCAGCGGTGGCGGGCCGGGCACACCGGGCCGCCATCGCTCCACCTTGCGCTTCGGGGTGGGTGAATGCCGCCCTGTGTGTCCGGTCCGCCATTGACGGATGGGAGCCTGGAAGCGTCCAACGGCCGCGCTTAGCCAACTCAGCCTGGACCCTCACCACCATGACGATGCGCCGCCTGCCCCTGCTGATCGCGACCGGTCTCGTCGCCCTCGGGGCGACCGCCGCCCTCGCGGGCGGATCCCCGGCTCCGTTCCAGCAATACGAGCCGGATCCGGCCCTCAAGACCGCCACCAAGGCGAACCTCGAAGGCCGCGTGCGCCACGCCTGCACAATCGTTCAGGCCCGCATGACCAGCGCCTCCGAGGCGTCCCTGGAGCGCCCCTGCGGCTGCTACGCCCGCCAGACCCTGCGCAGCCTCGACGAGTCCGAGATCGAGGCCTATCGGACCACCGGCTACTTCAACGATTCGGCCCGCGCCAAGGCGCTCTCGGCGCTGGACAGCTGCAAGCTGCAGCGCCCGGTCTGAGGATCGCCGGGGCGCTGCCCCGGACCCCACCGAAGGGACCCGTCCCTTCGGGATCCCCTTACAGGCTGAACAGGACGCCCTCGGGGGCCTGCTCGGCGATGACGACCCGCTCGCCCTCCAGGCGGGCGCGCCCGCTCGCAACGAGGGCGAGGACGGCCGGGTAGAGGCGCCGCTCCTGCACGATCACGCGGTCCGCGAGGCTGTCGGGATCATCGTCCTGGCGGACCGGGATCGCCGCCTGCGCGACGATCGGGCCGGCATCGAGTTCCGGCACCACGAAATGGACGGTACAGCCGTGCAGGCGCACGCCCGCATCGAGCGCCTGCCGGTGCGTGTGCGTGCCCTTGAACAGGGGCAGCAGCGAGGGATGGATGTTGATCATCCGCCCCGCCCAGCCGGCCACGAAGCCCGGCGTGAGGATCCGCATGAAGCCCGCGAGGCACACCAGTTCGACGGAAGCGGCCCGGAGCTCGGAATCGAGCGCGGCGTCGAAACCGGCGCGGTCCGCATAGGCCGTGTGATCGACGATCCGCGTCGGGATGCCGGCCTCGGCAGCCCGGGCTAGGCCCGCCGCATCGGGCCGGTTCGACAGGACCAGCACGATCTCGGCCGGGTAGGCCGGATCACGGGCCGCGTCGAGAATCGCCACCATGTTCGAGCCGCGCCCGGAGATCAGGATCGCGACCCGCATCTTGCCCGTGCCGGCCATCAGAGCGCGAGGCGCCCGCTGAAGGTCACGGGCTCAGGCCCCCGCTTCGTGATGCGGCCGAGGCGCACCGGCGTCTCGCCGGCCCGCGTCAGGGCGTCGTCGACGTCGTCGACAGCATCTGCGGCGGCGATCACCACCATGCCGATCCCGCAATTGAAGGTGCGCAGCATCTCGGGCTCCGCGACGCCGCCCTCGCGGGCGAGCCAGCCGAACACGGGCGGCGGGGTCACGGCGTCGAGGTCGATGCTGATGCCGACATCGTCCGGCAGGACCCGGGGCAGATTGTCGGGGAAGCCGCCGCCGGTGATGTGGGCGAGCGCCCGGATGCCGTCCGTGGCGCCGAGCGCCGCCAGCAGGGGCTTCACGTAGATCCGGGTCGGCGTCAGCAGCGCCTCGCCGAGGCTCGTCTCCGGCGCGAAGGGGGCCGGCGCGTCCCAGCCGAGGCCGGTCTTCGCGACGATCCGGCGGACCAGCGAGAAGCCGTTCGAATGCACGCCGGAGGAGGGCAGGCCGAGCACCACGTCGCCCGGGCGGATGCCCGGACGCGGCAGCAGGCGGCCCCGCTCGGCGGCGCCGACCGAGAACCCGGCGAGATCGTAATCCGACCCGTCGTAGAGGCCCGGCATCTCGGCGGTCTCGCCGCCGATCAGCGCGCAGCCGGCCTGCCGGCAGCCCTCCGCGATGCCGCGCACGATATCGGCGCCGACGCCCGGCACCAGCTTGCCGGTGGCGTAGTAGTCGAGGAAGAACAGCGGCTCTGCACCCTGCACGATGATGTCGTTCACGCACATCGCCACGAGGTCGATGCCGATCGTGGCGTGAAGCCCGGTCTCGATCGCGATCTTGACCTTGGTGCCGACGCCGTCATTGGCCGCCACCAGGATCGGGTCGCGGAACCCCGCGGCCTTCAGGTCGAACAGGCCGCCGAAGCCGCCGATCTCGGCGTCGGCCCCGGGGCGCCGCGTGGACCGCACCAGCGGCTTGATCGTCTCGACCATGGCGTTGCCGGCGTCGATATCGACACCCGCCGCCGCGTAGGTCAGCCCCGTCGTCGGCTCCTTGCCGTCCCTGGCCGTCATGCCCGCGCCACCTCGCTGATTGCTCGGCCCGCTCTAGCGGCTAACCGCGCGTTGCGCGAGTCGGTGGCGGATCGCGCCGACAGCGGATCGGCCCTTGACCTGCGCCGATGCGGGATGATCCTGAGACGGCATGCCCGAGAATTCACCACCCCGGCAGCTCGCCTTCGATCTGCCGCTCGATCCCCGCTACGGCCGCGAGGACTTCCTCGTGGGTCCGGCCAACGAGGCCGCCTACGCGCTGATCGAGGCGTGGCCGGACTGGCCCGACAGCGTGCTGGTGCTCACCGGTCCGCCCGGCAGCGGCAAGAGCCACCTCGCGGCGATCTGGGCCGAGCGCGCCCATGCCTGGACGGTTCCGGCCGCCGACATCAACGCGGACGCGGTCCAGCACCTCGTGTCGAACGGGGCGCTCGTCATCGAGGATATCGACCGGGCCGGGAGCCGGGACGAGGCGGCCCTGTTCCATCTGCTCAACCGGGCGCGCGAGCTGGGCTGCCCACTCCTGCTGACGAGCGGCTCAGGCATCGACGCCCTCGGCCTCGCGACACCCGACCTGCGCTCGCGCCTGCGCCTCGCACCCCGGATCGCCATCGCGGAGCCGGACGATGCCCTCCTGCGGGCCGTGCTGGTGAAACTGTTCGTCGACCGCCAATTGGTGGTCGATCTCGGGGTCATCGATTCGCTGGCCCTGCGAATCGATCGGTCCCTCGGTCGTGCCCGCGACGTCGTGGCCGAGCTCGACCGGGATGCGCTCGGCCGGCAGAGGCGGATCAGCCGGCCGCTGGCCCTCGCCGTCCTGCGTCGCATGGGCTTCGACGACGAGGCCGAGCCGGACGGCTGAGAGCGGAATCGCGTGGCGTCACGAGACTGTCGTGATACCCCGCGGTGTACATTGTAGAACGCGCGACGCAGCGACGAGGAGCAGGGACCCGGAATGGATTCGACGCAGAAGCCCGTGGAACGCGAAGCCGCCGACGAGGCCGCGGAGCCCCGGCGGCGTTCAGCGGTCAATCCGACCCCCCGCCGCCCCCCGGTCGCCCGGCGCGCGCCGGCGAGCGCCGCGCAGGGTGCCGCCGCTGCCCAGACTGCGCCACCCGCACCCGTCGCAGCTCTCGCCCGTCCGGCAGCCCCTGCGGCACCGCAGACCGCCAATCAGGCCGCCCCGCCCCCGGCCGGCGAAGTGCCGGACACGACCGATGAATGGCCGGCCCTCGCCGAGCGCGAGGAACCCCGGGCGGACGCCGCCCGCGAGACCGTGCTCGAAGCCGGGCGCGGGCTGCGGCACTCGCCGGAGCGGTTCGTGAACCGCGAATTGTCCTGGCTGCAGTTCAACCGGCGCGTGCTGGAAGAGGCGTCGAACCCCAACCATCCGCTGCTGGAGCGCCTGCGCTTCCTGTCGATCTCGGCGAACAATCTCGACGAGTTCTTCATGGTCCGCGTCGCGGGCCTGATCGATCAGGTGCGCGCCGGCCTCACGGTCCCGTCCCAAGACGGATTGTCCCCTTCCGAGCAGCTTGTGCGGATCGGCGCGGAGGTGTCGCGGCTGGCGGCGGATCAGCAGGCGCGCTGGCGCGAGCTGCGCGCGGAGCTGCACGAATCCGATATCGACATCGTCGAGCCCGCCGCCCTCACCGCCGAGCAGGCGACGTGGCTGGAGGATTACTTCCTCACCCACGTCTTCCCGGTTCTGACGCCGCTCGCCATCGATCCGGCCCACCCGTTCCCGTTCATCCCGAATCTCGGCACCACGATCGCGCTGACGCTGGTGCGGCCGAAGGACGGGCGGACGCTGCGCGCCCTCATCCGCCTGCCGGGCGTCATCGACCGGTTCGTGCGCCTGCCGGTGAGCGACAGCGAGACTGCGGCGCACCTGATCACCATCGAGCAGGTGATCGGGATGTTCACCGGCCGCCTGTTCCCGGGCTACCTCGTGAAGAGCAGCGGCGCGTTCCGGGTGGTGCGCGATTCCGACCTCGAGATCGAGGAGGAGGCGGAGGATCTCGTCCTCCACTTCGAGACCGCGCTGAAGCAGCGCCGCCGCGGCGTGGTCATCCGCCTGGAAGTCGAGGCCGGGATGGCCGAGGATCTGCGCGGATTCGTAGCGGACGAGCTGGAGATCGCGCCGGACGCGGTATTCCTGGTCGAGGGCATGCTGGCGCTGAACGAGCTGTCCCAGGTGGTCGGGATCGACCGGCCGGACCTGAAGTTCAAGCCCTACAACCCGCGCTTCCCGGAGCGCATCCGCGAGAGCGGCGGCGACGTGTTCGCGGCGATCCGCCAGAAGGACTTCATCGTCCACCACCCCTACGAATCCTTCGACTCGGTGGTGCAGTTCCTGGCCCAGGCGGCCCGCGACCCGAACGTGGTGGCGATCAAGCAGACGCTCTACCGCACCTCGTCCAACTCGCCGATCGTGGCGGCTTTGGCGGAGGCGGCCGAGCTCGGCAAGTCGGTCACCGCGCTGGTGGAGCTGAAGGCCCGCTTCGACGAGGAGGCGAATATCCGCTGGGCGCGCAACCTGGAGAAGGCGGGCGCGCAGGTGGTGTTCGGCTTCGTGGAGCTGAAGACCCACGCCAAGCTGTCGCTGGTGGTCCGGCGCGAGGGCGACAGGCTCGTCACCTACTGCCATGTCGGCACCGGCAACTACCACCCGATCACCGCGCGCATCTACACGGACCTGTCGTTCTTCACGGCGGATCCGGCGATCGCCCGGGACGTGTCGCGGATCTTCAATTTCATCACCGGCTACGCCGAGCCCGCCGAATTGGAGCGGATGGCGGTCTCGCCGCTGACCCTGAAGAACCGGCTCCTCGAACATATCGAGGCCGAAGTGACGCACGCGAAAGCCGGCCGTCCGGCGGCGATCTGGATCAAGTGCAATTCCCTGGTGGATGCCCAGATCATCGATGCGCTCTACGACGCCTCGGAGGCGGGCGTTCAGATCGACTGCGTGGTGCGCGGCATCTGCTGCCTGCGGCCGGGCATCCCCGGCCTGTCGGAGACGATCCGGGTGAAGTCGATCGTCGGGCGCTTCCTGGAGCACGGGCGCATCTACGCCTTCGGCAACGGCGTCGGGCTGCCCCATCCCAAGGCCACGGTCTACATCTCGTCGGCCGACCTGATGAGCCGGAACCTCGACCGGCGCGTCGAGGCGCTGCTGCCGATCACCAACCCGACCGTGCATCAGCAGGTGCTCGACCAGATCATGCTGGCGAACCTCCTCGACAACCGCCAGAGCTGGCGGCTGCTCGCCTCCGGCGGGTGCGAGCGGATCCAGCCGGCCGACGGCGAGGAACCGTTCAACGCACATAAATATTTCATGACGAACCCGAGCCTCTCGGGCCGCGGCAAGGCGTCGAAGAAGTCGAGTCCCCGTGCGCTGAGCCGCCGGGCGCAGCGCGCCTAGATCTCCGTCGGATGCGCCGGAGGCTCGACAGGTTTCGGACGGACGCGTTGCGGTTCTGCGTCAGGAACTTGCGCACGCTCAAAGAACTGCGCAAAGGAAGCACCCGTCCGCCTACACAACGCCATGTGGTTTCCTCGTCGCCGCCCTGGCTTCCAGCCCGGCAGCCGGGCAGCGACATCCTGGATCTGGAGCCGATCTCGGTCGCCGTGCGACCGGCCACGGCCCCGGATCACACCGGCAGCGCGTCCGTCGAGCCGGCCACGCGCAATCAAGGACCTCGACGTTTGGGCAGTTCTCGCGCCAACCTCTTCCTCGCGCACAAAGCGGAGCAGCCCGTGCATGCCGCGCAATCCCCGGTCGCCATCATCGATATCGGTTCGAATTCGGTCCGGCTGGTCGCCTATGACGGCCTGACCCGGGCGCCGACGCCGCTCTACAACGAGAAGGTCCTGTGCGGCCTCGGCCGCAACGTCCTCACCACCGGCCGGCTGAACGAGGAGGCGGTGGCCCGGGCGCTCGCCGCGCTGGCCCGGTTCCGGGTGCTGTGCGAGACGATGCGGGTCGGCCGTGTCTTCGTGCTGGCCACCGCGGCGGCCCGCGACGCGGAGAACGGCCCCGACTTCCTCCGCGCCGCGGAGGCGGCCTGCGGGCAGGAGATCCAGCTCCTCTCCGGCCGGCGCGAAGCGGAACTCTCGGCGATGGGCGTCATCTCCGGCTTTCACGCGCCGGACGGGGTGGTGGGCGACATGGGCGGCGGTTCGCTGGAACTCGTCGATGTCCGCGGCACCGTGGTCGGCCAGGGCGTGACCATGCCGCTCGGCGGCCTCGCCCTTCAGGATCTCTCCGGCGGCTCGGTGAAGAAGGCCGCCAAGATCGTGCGCGAGCACATGCGCAAGGCCGTGCCGCAGCTCGAAACCCTGCGCGGCCGGACCTTCTACGCGGTCGGCGGCACGTGGCGGGCGCTGGCGCGGCTGCACATGGCGGCCCGCGGCTACCCGGTCCACGTGATGCACGGCTACACGGTCGAGCCGAACGACGAGCTGACCTTCCTGCAGCTCGTGGAGCAGACCGACGTCTCGCTGCTGCAGGACGTCGAGGCGATCTCCGAGGCGCGGCGTCCGCTCCTCGCCTATGGCGCGGTGGTGCTGGAGGAGATCATCCGGGTCGGCCGCCCGCGGGAGGTGGCGATCTCGGCCTCCGGCGTCCGGGAGGGCCTGCTGTTCGAGCAGCTCGACCGGGACGCCCGGCTGATCGACCCACTGCTCGCCTCGGCGGCGGAGCTCAACACCCTGCGCGCGCGGGCGCCCCGGCACGGCGAGGAGCTGATCGCCTGGACCGACCGGTTCGTGGCGACGCTGGACGGCCACGAGACCGCCGACGAACGCCGCCTGCGCCATGCGGGCTGCCTGCTTTCGGATGTCGGCTGGCGCGCCCATCCCGATTACCGCGATGAGCAGAGCATCGGGGCGATCCAGAACGCCGCGTTCGTGGGCGTCGATCACCCGGGCCGGGCCTATCTCGCCCTGGCGGTGTCGCTGCGGCACTCCGGGCTTGCGCCGGAGAAGGCCAATCCGATCCTGCGCGGCGTGGCGGGCTCCCGCCTGTTCGACCGGGCCAGGCTCCTCGGGGGGCTGCTGCGGATCGCGTTCCCGATCTCGGCCGGGATGGACGGGGTGCTGGGCCGGGCGCCGCTCACCGTCGAGGACGGGCGGGTGACCCTGCGGCTGCCGCGCGATTGGGAGGCCCTGAGCGGCGACCGTCTTCTGAACCGCGTCCGCGGCCTCGGCCGCGTCGTCGGCCTCGACGGTCGGGTCGAGATCGGCTGAGGCCGCGACGCGTTTCAGGCGGTCCGATCCGGGAAGATCGCCTTCCTGACCACGGCGTGGACGCCCCAGTTGCCGTCCACGACCTGCGTGATCCCGAAATCCACCGCCACCGACATCAGCGAGATCGCCTCGTCCTCGGTCAGCCCCTTCGCGTGCATCAGGAACTGGCGCATCTTGCGGAAGGCGTCGCGCATGGCGAGGTCGATCGACGATTTCTCGAAGATCGCCGCCTGGGCGTCCGGGCCGAGATCCCGCAGGTAATTCGGGTAGCTGAAGCCGGACAGGACCCAGTCGTCCTTCGTCTCGATCATCGGGAAGTCGAGGGCTTCCAGCGGCGAGCCGGGCAGATCGGCCTTCTTGTGCAGGACGAACTGGAACGTGCCGGTCAGCGAGCACTCGATCGCGGTCCCGCACAATTCGGAATCGCCCTGGCTGGCATGGGGATCGCCCACGGAGAACAGCGCCCCCGGCACCGCGACCGGGAAGTAGAGCGTCGCGCCCTTGCCGATCCGCCAATTGTCGATGTTGCCGCCGGTATAGCTCGGCGGGATCGTGTTGACCCGGTCGGCCTCGGCGGGGGCCACGCCGATCGTGCCGAAATGCGGACGGATCGGCACGCGGATGCCCTTCAACACGTCGAAGGTCTTCTGCGTCTTGGCGTGATCCACCGGCAGGCCGGGATAGTCGATGGTCGGGTGTTCGACCCCGAACGGATCGGTCACGCCCGGCCAGCGGAAGCTGTAGACCGCCCGCGCCCAGTCGCGCGCGCCGGTGGCATCGACCTCGTAGATCGTCACCACCTCCCGGGGTTTGTCGCCGGTGATCAGGTCCTTGTAGTGGAAGCCCCACCAGGCCGCCGCGTTGCTGCCGAAGGCGAGCCCCTTGTATTTCGGGTTGGCGCTGGGGCGGGGCGCCACGTCGAGGATGCGGACCTCCAGCACGTCGCCGGGCTCGGCGTTGCGGATCGCGACAGGCCCGGTGCAGATGTGGACGCCGAGGCCGCCGCCGGGGCCGATCTTGGCGTCCATCGGTCCGGCACCGCGGGGCGAGACGCCCATCTTGTCCTTGGTCCACAGGTAGACGCTCTCCGCGCCCGGATCGCCCTGGATCATCCGCTCGGCATCGTCGCTCGCCTGATGGGTCAGCGTCTCGATGGTGACGAAGTCACCCGAGCCGATCTCGACCTGCGGTTTGAGGCTGCGGCTGAAGAAGCCCCAATGCACCGTGTCGGCGTTGGCGGGCAGGTGGTAATGCCCGGTCGCGGCAAACCCGGCGCTCGAAGCCTGGGCCAGGGCCGGGCTCACCAGCGAGGGGCCGCCGGCCGCGAAGGCTGCCGCCGCGGCGCCCGTGGCGGCGAAGCCGCTCTTCAGGAAGGCGCGCCGCTCCGGCTCAAGATCGCGTTTGAACCGGCGCCGGTGTTCGGCGAAGGCGTGGCAATTCGGGTCGTCGCCCTGGCACATGATGTCCGCATCCGGTGGTTGCGTTTTCCCGGACGCGGCCAAGCAATTCGACGGCCACGCGTGCGGCCGCCGCAGGTCTCCTCACTCGGAAATCATCCCGGCCCCGGCCTCCTCGGCCTTCGGCGGCGGCGCGTCGGCCTGCGCCTCGACCACCGCGGCGGCCGTGACGTTGACGATGCCGCGCGCGGTCACCGACGGCGTCAGGATGTGGGCGGGCTTGGCCGGTCCGATCAGCAGGGGGCCGACCGGCAGGGCGTCCGCCATCACCTTCGCGAACTGGAACGCGATGTTGGCCGCATCGAGGTTCGGGAAGATCAGGACGTTCGCCGCCCCCTTGAGGCGCGAGCCCGGCAGCACCCGGTCGCGCACCATCTCGGAGAGAGCCGAATCCGCCTGCATCTCGCCATCGACCATCAGCTCCGGATCGCGCCTCTGCAGGAGCGCGAGGGCGTCCCGCATCTTCATGGCGGAGGCCGAATCCGACTGGCCGAAATCCGAGTGGCTGAGCAGCGCGATCTTCGGGGTCATCCCGAAGCGGCTGACATGCCCGGCGCAGGCCTGCGCCACGTCGGCGATCTCCTCCGCGGTGGGGTTCGGCCGGACATGGGTATCGGCCAGGAAGTAGGCGCCGTTATGCGTCACCACGAGGCTCACGGCGGCGCATTGCTCGACGCCCGGCGCCAAGCCGATCACGTCGCGGATGATGCGCAGCCGCGTCTCGAACCGCCCTTCGAGGCCGCAGATCAGCGCATCGGCCTCGCCCCGGCGGACCGCGATGGCGCCGATCACGGTGTTGTTGGTACGCACCAGCGTCCGGGCCGCGTCCGGGGTGATGCCGCGCCGGCCCGCCACGTCCAGGTAGGTCTGGACATAGGCGCGGTAGCGCGGATCGTCCTCGGGATCGATCAGCTCGAAGTCCCGGCCGTGCTCGATCGACAGGCCGAAGCGCTTGAGGCGGGTCTCCACCACCCGCGGGCGCCCGACCAGGATCGGATAGGCGACCTTGTCCTCGACGATCGCCTGCACGGCGCGCAGCACGCGCTCGTCCTCGCCCTCGGCGTAGATCACCCGCTTGGGATCGGCCTTCGCCTTGGAGAAGAGCGGCTTCATGATTAGGCCGGACCGGTGCACGAACCGGTCGAGGCTCTCGACATAGGCGTCGAGATCCTGAAGCGGCCGGCCGGCCACGCCCGAATCCATCGCGGCCTTGGCGACCGCCGGGGCGATGCGCAGGATCAGGCGCGGATCGAACGGGCTCGGGATCAGCGATTTCGGCCCGAACGGCCGTGCCTCGCCATCGTAGGCCCGCGCCACCACGTCGGAAGTCGTCTCGTGGGCGAGGCCGGCGATCGCCTTGACGGCGGCCTTCTTCATCTCCTCGTTGATCTTGTGCGCGCCGACATCCAGCGCGCCGCGGAAGATGTAGGGGAAGCACAGGACGTTGTTGACCTGGTTCGGGAAATCCGACCGGCCGGTGCAGATCATCGCGTCCGGCCGCTCCTTCTCGGCCAGATCCGGCATGATCTCCGGATAGGGGTTGGCCAGCGCCATGATCAGCGGCTTCTCGGCCATCTCCTTGAGCAGTTCCGGCTTCAGCACGCCGCCGGCCGAAAGGCCGATGAATACGTCCGCCCCCGGGATCACCTCGGCGAGCGTGCGCTTGTCGGTCTCCTGGGCGTAGACGTCCTTCCAGCGGTCCATCAGCTCCGGGCGGCCCTTGTAGACCACGCCCTTGATGTCGGTGACCGTGATGTTCTCGCGGGTCGCGCCGAGCGACACGAGCAGGTTGAGGCAGGCAAGCGCCGCCGCGCCCGCCCCGGAGGTGACGATCCGGACGTCGGAGAGGTTCTTGCCGGCGAGCTCCAACCCGTTGAGGACGGCCGCCGCCACGATGATCGCGGTGCCGTGCTGGTCGTCGTGGAAGACCGGGATGTTCATCCGGGCCCGGCACTGCTCCTCCACCTCGAAGCATTCCGGCGCCTTGATGTCCTCCAGGTTGATGCCGCCGAAGGTCGGCTCAAGGGCGCAGACCACGTCCACGAGCTTCGACACGTCCTTCTGGTCGACCTCGATGTCGAACACGTCGATGCCGGCGAATTTCTTGAACAGGACGGCCTTGCCCTCCATCACGGGCTTGGAGGCCAGCGGGCCGATATCGCCGAGGCCGAGCACGGCCGTGCCGTTGGTGAGCACCGCCACGAGGTTCTGGCGGACCGTGAGGTTGGCGGCCTCCTGCGGGTCGTCGTGGATCGCCATGCAGGCGGCGCCGACGCCGGGCGTGTAGGCCAGGGCGAGGTCGCGCTGGTTGCCGAGCGGCTTGGTCGCCTGGATCTCGAGCTTTCCGGGCTTGGGCAGGCGGTGGTAGACGAGCGCCCCGGCCTTGAGGTCCTCGGACATGTTATCGGCCATCGCCCACGCTCCCGCTCACCTTTTTCACCGAGGACGACGCGACCGCACAGCGCGCGGGCTCGCGTCATGACCGGTCTGTTGCACCGGCTGCGCAGGGGGCGCAACCCGAACAACGAGACCCGGCTCCATCTCGCCAAGCTGGCGAGGGCCTACGGCTTCTCCATAGGCGCCTACTCGTACGGGCGTCCAAAGGTCCGGTTCCCCGAGAGCGGGCGGCGGCTGACGATCGGCCGCTATTGTTCCATCGCCGACAAAGTCGAGATCCTGCTCGGCGGCGATCACCGGCTGGACTGGGTGTCCACCTATCCGTTCGCCGCGATGCGCGGGCTGTTCCCGGACGCGCGGGCGCCGGAGGACTTCCATGCATCCCGGGGCGACGTGACGATCGGGCACGATGTCTGGCTGGGCTCGGGCTGCATGATCCTCTCGGGCGTCACGATCGGCCACGGGGCCGTGGTGGCGGCCCGCGCCGTGGTGACCCGCGATGTGCCCGCCTACGCGGTGGTGGCGGGCAATCCGGCGCGGGTGGTGCGGCACCGGTTCGACGCCGCGACCGTTGAGGCCCTGCTGGCGGCGGCGTGGTGGGACCTGCCGCACGCCGACGTGACGCGGCTCGTGCCGCTGCTGCAGGGCGGCGACGCGGCTGGCCTCATCGCGGCCATGGACGCCGTTGCGGGCGGCCAGGGGATTGCGTAATCCGCTGCCCACTTTTGCCGCTCACGCTCACTCCGGAGCCCGACCATGTCCGACCCCGCGCTGCCCGACCGCCTCTCGGTCAACCCGAACAGCCCGTATTACGACGCGGCCCTGCTGGAGCGCGGCGTCGGCATCCGCTTCAAGGGCGTCGAGAAGACCAACGTCGAGGAATATTGCGTCAGCGAGGGCTGGGTGCGCCTCTCGGCCGGCAAGACCCTCGACCGCGCCGGCAACCCGATGACGGTGAAGCTGAAGGGCCCGGTGGAGCCCTACCTGCGCGAGCCTGCCTCCGAGGCCTGATCGGCCTTCCGGGCGAGCGAGGCGCGGAAGTTGCGGACGGCGTCCGCCACCAGCGCCTTGATCTGCTCCGCAGAGCGCGGCTCGTCGATGACGAGGCTCGCCAGGATGTCGGTGCGCCGGGCGCGCTGCTTGGCGGTGCGGGCATGGTTCGACAGGCGCAGGTGCCACGGGCAGTCGGCCGGCCTGAGATAGAGGCTGTCGCCGCGCTCGTTGCGCGCGACGACCGTGAAGCCGTGAGACTCCAGAAGCCGGACCGCCAGATCAAAGGCGGCCGGAGGCGCCGGGGCCATCGCAGTATTTCTCTAACGGGCTCAAGCCACCAAGTCGTCGAGATCGACACCGAGAGCCTCGGCGATCTTGCGATACGTGCCAACTGTGCCCTCTCGGGTGCCGGCCTCGATCTGAGATATCTCGGACAGCGTGATGTCCGCCCGTTGCGCAAGGGCTTCTGCCTCAAGGCCCCGGTGCTCGCGCCAGACGCGGATACGGTTCTCACCAGCAAGCAGGCGGTCCACCACGGCGCCGGGGACGAATTCTTCGTCCCCGGCATCGAAACGACGCCGGAAGGCGGCGACAGCAGCCCGGTCGGCCCCGTCCTCGGCGGCTTCCAGAAGCGCCGTGTAGGCGGATTCGGATAGGACGATCAGCCGCTCGCCCGACGGGGTGACAATGGTTTGAACAGCCATTGCAGGGCATCCAGTCCTTTCTCGACCGTGCGGGATCGGGCGCCTCCGGCTCCTGACCCGCGCCCTTTCCCGGACAGGTGGAGCGACAGCGGAACCTGATCCGGGACCTAGCACGAAAAGCGCCGCGTCAGCGGCACAGGTTAATCCAGATCGACGCTTCGCGACGTTTTGCGCTGGATCCCAGGTCGCATTCCGCTGGCGCTGCATGCGCCCGGGAAAAGGTCAGTGCGCGAACGAAGGCCGTGGTCGCCCGCGTTTCGATCGCTGTGCATGCCGACGTTCACGGCCCCGCCGGCTCGATCGTACCGAGGCGGCGCCGCCCCAGCGCCTTGGCCTTGAGCGCCAGGGCCGGCCGCTCGATCCCGTACCAGGACAGGGCCGCCACCGGCAGCGTCACGGCGAGGGCGGGCGCCAGCAGCGCGGGCCCAGACATCTGCGGCCACAGGGCGTGCAGACTCTGCTGGATCGGCCAGCCGTAGAGATAGACCCCGTAGGACAGATCGGCGGGCGGATCGAACAATCCGCGCGCCAGGGGCTCGAGGGCGAGCCAGACCACGCCGTAGGCCTCCGCCAGGAACAGCAGGGCCGGATAGGCCGGCGTCCGGGCGAGCACGAAGGCCCCGAAGGCGAGGCAGGCCAGGGCGGCACCGGAGATCCGCAAACGCTCGCGCCACAAATAGAGGCAGGCGCCGGCCGCGAAGATCAGGGGCAGGCGCAGGGCGGTCTCGGTGCCCTTGGGCAGGTTGGAACCCCGAAGCCCCCCCACGATGGCCAGCGCCAGCGCGAGCCCGGCGACGATCGCCAGGGCCGACCAGCGCCGCCGCAGCAGACCGCATAGGGCGGCGGCGAGGACGCCGAGATAGCACAGCACTTCGTATTTCAGCGTCCAGACCGTGCCGAGGGGCGCCCGGTACGGGTTGGACTCGAACACGCCGGGGAGGGCGGCGTTGCTCTTGAAGGTCGTCAGCGTCCCGCGGATGAACGACCACAGGTGCGGATCGCGCCAGTACTCGAAGACGGGCAGGCGGGTCAGCACGGCGCCGAGGCCGAGCGACACGACGAGGGTCGCGGCCGCCAGCCCGGGCAGGATCCGTAAGCTGCGGGCCAGCACGTAGTCGCGCATCCCGCGCCGCTCGCAGCTCATGGTCACGAGGAAGCCCGAGACGGCGAAGAAGCCGTTCACTGCGTGCTCGCCCAGCGTGTAGCCGGTGAGCCGGGCCAGGGGCTCGTCGCCGGCGGCTCCGGTCGCGACGCTGAAGGCGTGCGACACCACCACGGCGAGGGCCAGGGCCAGCCGCAGCCCGGTGAAGCCGTTGCGCCCGCCGAGGGCGGCGGAGATGGTCGGCGCACTCATCCGGGCAGGCCCTCGCGGGCGAGCGCGGTCCGGCCGCGCAGGAAGGCGAGGGCGCCGGCTGTCGAGCCGCCATAGCGCTCCAGCCCGCTCCGGCGCAGCACCAGGGCCGAGAGCAGCGCCTTCGGCAGGTTGGTCAGCAGGGTCGCGAGGCTCGGATCGGGCAGGCCGTATTTGCGGCTCACATAGGCCCGCGACCACGCCTGATGCCAGCGGGTGCGGAACACGCGGCCCCGCTCCGGCGCCGAGGAGCGGCCGCGGCCGTGCAGCGCCTCGGCGGCGTGGACATGGATCAGCGCCCGCCCGGCCTCGGCGATGCGCCGGCACAGGTCGTCGTCCTCGTAGAACAGGAAGATCCGCTCGTCGAAGCCGCCGAGGTCCAGGAACAGGCGGCGCGGCATCATCAGGCAGGCCCCGGAGAGGAACGGCGCGCAGGCATCCCCCTGCGGCAGCGCGAGCCGGCCGCCGGGATTGGTCAGATAGGGCGCAAGCAGCGAGCGCGCCTGGAAGAAGAAGCGCCCGTCGGGCTCGACCAGCCGCGGCGCCAGGAGGCCCGCATCCGGCCAGGTCCGCGCCGCCGTCAGCAAAGCGTCAACCGCACCCGGCCGCAGGATCACGTCCGGGTTGACGATCAGCACGTGCTCCGCGGTCTCCGCGGCCCGGACGCCCCGGTTGTTGGCGCGGCCATAGCCCTCGTTGCGGGCGTTGCGGATCACCCGCGCGCCGGCCTCCTCCGCGACGGCCACGGAGGCATCCCGGCTGGCGTTATCGACCACGATCGCCGGCACGTGCTGGCCGGCGAGCGCCGCGAGGCAGGCGGGCAGCGCCGCCGCGCTGTCATGCGCGACGACGATCGCGACGAGGCGCGGCACTGCGCGGCCGGGCTCAAGCCTTCTTCTCGGGCAGGTTCAGCCGGATGTGCAGCTCGCGCAGCTGCTTGGGCGTCGCCTCGGAGGGCGCACCCATCATCAGGTCCTCGGCGCGCTGGTTCATCGGGAACAGCACCACCTCGCGGATGTTCGGCTCGTTGCACAGGAGCATGACGATGCGGTCCACCCCCGGCGCGATGCCGCCGTGCGGCGGGGCGCCCATGCGGAGCGCGTTGAGCATGCCGCCGAACTTCTGCTCCAGCACCTCGTGGCCGTAGCCCGCGATGGCAAACGCCTTCTCCATCACGTCCGGACGGTGATTCCGGATCGCCCCGGAGGACAGCTCCACGCCGTTGCAGACGATGTCGTACTGGAACGCCTTGATGTTGAGGATGCGCCTGGTGTTCGGGCCGTTCTCATCCTCGGAGGCCAGTGCTCCGAGATCGAGCGCCAGGAACTCCTCGCGGTCGATGTTCGGCATCGAGAACGGGTTGTGGGAGAAGTCGATGCGCTTCTCCTCCTCGCTCCACTCGTACATCGGGAAGTCGGTGATCCAGCAGAAGGCGTACTGGTCCTTGTCGCACAGGCCCAGCTCGTCGCCGATGCGGATGCGCGCCTTCCCGGCGAGCCCGGCCGCCTTGCCCTCGACGCCGGCGGAGAAGAACACCGCATCGCCCGCCTTGGCCCCGGCCCGCTCGGCGATCAGCGCCTGCACCTCGGCCGGAATGAACTTGGCGATCGGCCCCTTGCCGGAGAGCTGGCCGTTCTCCTCCTCGAACACGACGTAGCCGAGGCCCGGCGCGCCCTCGGACCGGGCCCAGTCGTTGAGCTTGTCGAAGAACGAGCGCGGCTGGCTCGCCGCCCCGGTCGCCGGGATCGCCCGGACCACGCCGCCGGAGGCGATCACGCCCTTGAACGCCTTGAAGGCCACGTCCTCGCGGGCGAACAGGTCGGTCACGTCGGCGATGATCAACGGGTTGCGCAGATCCGGCTTGTCGACGCCGTATTTCAGCATCGAATCCGCGTAGGTGATCCGCGGGAATTCCTTGGTGACGCGCTTGCCCTCGGCGAATTCCTCGAAGACGCCGCGCAGCACCGGCTCCACCGCCTGGAACACATCCTCCTGGGTGACGAAGCTCATCTCGATATCGAGCTGGTAGAACTCGCCCGGCGAGCGGTCGGCCCGGGCATCCTCGTCGCGGAAGCAGGGGGCGATCTGGAAGTAGCGGTCGAAGCCCGCGATCATCGTCAGCTGCTTGAACTGCTGCGGCGCCTGCGGCAGCGCGTAGAACTTGCCGGGATGGACGCGCGAGGGCACGAGGTAGTCGCGCGCACCCTCGGGCGAGGAGGCCGTCAGGATCGGCGTCTGAAACTCGAAGAACCCGCCCGCGCGCATCCGCCGGCGAAGCGAGTCGATGATCGCGCCGCGCTTCATGATGTTGGCGTGGAGCTTCTCCCGGCGCAGGTCGAGGAAGCGGTAGCGCAGCCGCGTCTCCTCCGGATATTCCAGGTCGCCGAAGACCGGCAGCGGCAGCTCGCCCGCGGGCCCCAGCACCTCAAGGTCGTCGATGTAGACCTCGACTGCGCCGGTCGGCAGCTCGGGATTCTCGGTGCCGGCGGGCCGCGTGCGCACGCGGCCGTCGATCCGCACGACCCATTCCGAGCGGACGCCCTCGGCCGCCTTGAAGGCGGGGGAATCGGAATCGACCACGCACTGGGTCAGCCCGTAATGATCGCGCAGGTCGATGAAGAGCACGCCGCCATGGTCGCGGATGCGGTGGCACCAGCCTGAGAGGCGGACGGACTGCCCGACATCGGACGGGCGGAGCGCCCCGCAGGTGTGGGAACGGTAACGATGCATGACGGGCTTCTTCTGTGGGAAGGCCGGCACCATTCACGCGAGGCCCCCCAAGTCAAGCGCAGCGTCAGGCGCGGCCCGCGCCGGGTCCCGTCGCGAACCGCCTCCGCGGGCGCGGCCGGACTACCGGATAGGGCCGGCAATCCCCATATGATGTCCATGAACGACAACGCTTTTTTCCCGAAGGCGGTCGAGCCGGCGACGCCCCGCGACCCGCCGCCGCGTGCGTGGCGGACGCTACCGCTCGACGGCCGTTTCGACCTCGTCTACGAGGATGCGACCGGTGCCTGGAGCAACCGGTCCCTCGAGGCGCGCGAACTCAAGCTCGGACCGGGCCGGACGCTTCTCGGCGGCATCGATGCGCGCCGCGGCGGCTATCGCGGCTTCCGCGTCGACCGGATCCGCCGTCTCGTCGACGGGGCCACCGGCGAGCGGATCGAGACCGGCATCCTCGACCGGCTGCTCGGGCGCGCCGAAGCGCAACGCCGGGCCGCTGCCCTTCGGATCAAACGGCAGGCGCGGGCGCGCCGCAGGGCCACCGCGCGGCCGGTCGAGGCCTTTTCGTAAGGGGTTCGCGACGGGGAATGCGGGAAAAACCGGGGGCGCGGCGCCGGTTTCCCTCCCCAGCGCCGCGCCGGTTGCGTATAGCCGGTCCATGGACCTGATTTCTTCAACCGACGCGCTGCGGGACATCTGTACGCGTCTGGCCGCGCAACCCTTCGTGACCGTCGACACGGAGTTCATGCGCGAGACGACCTACTACCCCAAGCTCTGCCTGATCCAGATGGCAGCTCCGGACGGTACCGCCGTGCTGGTCGATCCCCTGGCGCCCGGGATCGACCTGAAGCCGTTCATCGAGCTGATGGCGGATACACGCACGGTGAAGGTCTTCCACTCCGCCCGCCAGGATCTCGAGATCGTCTGGATGCTGGGCGGGATCCTGCCGCACCCGTTCTTCGACACGCAGGTGGCCGCCATGGTGTGCGGCTACGGTGACTCCGTCTCGTACGAGCAGCTCGTCAACGACGTCGCCAAGGCCAAGATCGACAAATCCTCCCGGTTTACCGACTGGTCGCGGCGGCCTTTGTCGGACGCGCAGCTCACCTACGCGCTGTCGGACGTCACGCATCTGGTGAAGGTCTACGAAGTCCTCGTCGCCGAATTGCTGCGCACCGACCGCGGCGCGTGGCTCGACGAGGAGATGGCGGTGCTGACGTCGCCCGAGACCTACCGGGCCGAACCGGCCCAGGCGTGGCGGCGCCTCGCCGGACGCATGCGCAAGCCGCGGGAGATTGCCGTGTTGATGGAGGTCGCGGCGTGGCGCGAGAGCGAGGCGCAGACCCGCAACGTCCCGCGCGGGCGCGTCCTCAAGGACGAGGCGGTCATCGACATCGCCTCGGCCGCGCCCCGCAGCGTCGAGGCGCTGGGCCGCCTGCGCACGATCCCGGCGGGCTTCGAACGCTCCCGCACGGGCGCCGACATCCTCGCGGCCGTGGAGCGGGGCCTGTCGCGCGATACGGCCGACATCCGCATGCCGGAACGTCTCCGCCGCAGCGGCGGCAACGGGGCCATCGTGGAACTGCTGAAGGTGCTGCTGAAGGCGGTCTGCGAATCCGAGGGCGTCGCGCCGAAGATCATCGCGACCGTCGATGATCTCGAAGCCATCGCCGACGATGATGCGGCCGAAGTGCCAGCCCTCGAAGGCTGGCGGCGGATGCTGTTCGGCGAGAAGGCGCTGGCCCTCAAGCAGGGCCGGCTGGCGCTGTCCGTCGAACACGGCCGCATCGTCGTGCGGAATCTCGACGCGCCTCTTCCGATGGCGGGTTGCGGACCTGCCGATTGAGCGACTGCTGACGATTGCAGGGTAACGCGAGCACGCTGGCGTGACTCGGCCCGGCGGGTGGGATTAAGTGGCAATCCGATTGCCGTTCCTTCCCGCCCGTGCGTCCCGCGTATGTTCGAGCCGAACGAAGTCCTGAAGACGCTGACCGGCCGCGGTCTCGTTACGGCGGAGGGATGCGGTTCGGTTCGGGTTCGCTATCGCGTCGTCGTCGAGCGACGGGGAGGCGGGGTCGTCGCGTACGGCTCGCTGCACGGCAGCCACTCCAATTTGCGGCCCATCTGGCTCGAGCCGGACGCACAGCTACGGCTCGCCAATGGTCGTCGACTCAGCATCTCCGTCACGGACCTGATTGGTGACGCGGCGGAATTCGAGAGCACAGGCCCGATCGGCATCCTCTGACATCCGCAACCAGGGCGATCGGGATCGCCGAGCGCAAAGGCTCACCGCACGTGTCATTGACCGCCGATCGGCGCCCGACAGCCGGGACGATTCGGCAATTTGTCGCGCCCGATTGGCCCGGATGCCAAAGGATCCCGCATTTTCGAGCCTGCTGCGATGACGCGTATAAGTCTTACCTGCCTCAATACATCGCAGCTTTGCTGCAGAGCGATATCGCAACGCAGTTCACCACGATCGCCATGTGGGAGCGATCGTTGGCTATGCCGCCACTATCCGCGCGATCGCTGCATGCGGACCGGCAGTAACGCTGCACCCAGTGCAAGATCTGCATGGGTCGCGCTCGCGTGGCCGTGATCTCTTTCGCAAGGAACCGCCCGGCGATTGTGCGGCGCAACATTTCTTTTGGCGGCCCCGTGACGTTTGGCCGGCGTTTGTAACTTCAGAAGAAGCTTTCACCCTGTGTAGAGAACCGCGAAACAGCGAGTTGACGGCGCTCAAAAATCTCTTAAGGTCCGGGCAAGCCTCGGTTTCGAGGGAGCCGCATCAGGGATGGCGGCTCCTGGCCCAGGGGATCTGAAAGATCTCCCTCAGTCGACGAAGCCCGCTACCGAGGCGTCCATCCCTGTCGCAAACAGTCAGGTCGGGGTCCGAGCGGCACCCTTCTCTCAGTGTGCCGCGCGTATTCTCAAAGACTTGTCGGAGGAACCCATGAGAGCAGTGCATCTCCTTGCGCTCGGCGCGGGTGTCGCGGCGATTGCCGCGCCGGCGCTGGCCAATGAAAGCGTGATGAAGGGCATCGCCAACCCGGCGGAGCAAGTGCTCCAGACGGTTGATTACGCCAACACCCGCTATTCGAAGCTCGACCAGATCAACGCGTCGAACGTCAAGAATCTCCAGGTCGCCTGGACCTTCTCGACCGGCGTCCTGCGTGGCCACGAGGGCTCGCCGCTCGTCGTCGGCAACGTCATGTACGTGCACACGCCGTTCCCGAACATCGTGTACGCCCTCGACCTCGACCACGAGGCGAAGATCCTCTGGAAGTACGAGCCGAAGCAGGATCCGTCCGTGATCCCGGTCATGTGCTGTGACACGGTCAACCGTGGCCTGGCCTATGCCGACGGCGCCATCCTCCTGCACCAGGCCGACACCACCCTCGTGTCGCTCGACGCCAAGACCGGCAAGGTCAACTGGTCGGTCGTGAACGGCGACCCGAAGAAGGGCGAGACCAACACCGCGACGGTTCTGCCGGTCAAGGACAAGGTCATCGTCGGCATCTCGGGCGGCGAGTTCGGCGTGCAGTGCCACGTCACCGCCTACGACCTGAAGACCGGCAAGAAGGTGTGGCGCGGCTATTCCGAGGGCCCGGACGACCAGATGCTGGTCGATCCGGAGAAGACCACCTACCTCGGCAAGCCGGTCGGCAAGGATTCCTCGCTGAAGACCTGGGAAGGCGATCAGTGGAAGACCGGCGGCGGCTGCACCTGGGGCTGGTTCTCCTACGATCCCAAGCTCGACCTGATGTATTACGGCTCGGGCAACCCCTCGACCTGGAACCCGAAGCAGCGTCCGGGCGACAACCGCTGGTCGATGACCATCTGGGCGCGTAACCCCGACACGGGCGTGGCCAAGTGGGTCTACCAGATGACCCCCCACGACGAGTGGGACTATGACGGCATCAACGAGATGATCCTCACGGATCAGAAGATCGACGGCAAGGAGCAGCCGCTCCTGACCCACTTCGACCGCAACGGCTTCGGCTACACGCTGAACCGCGAGACCGGCGCCCTGCTGGTCGCCGAGAAGTACGACCCGGCCGTCAACTGGGCGTCCAAGGTCGATATGGACAAGGGCTCCAAGACCTACGGCCGTCCGCTGGTCGTGTCGAAGTACTCGACCGAGCAGAACGGCGAGGACACCAACTCCAAGGGCATCTGCCCGGCGGCCCTCGGGTCGAAGGATCAGCAGCCTGCGGCCTTCTCGCCGAAGACCAACCTGTTCTACGTGCCCACCAACCACGTCTGCATGGACTACGAGCCGTTCCGGGTGACCTACACCCCGGGCCAGCCCTATGTCGGTGCGACCCTCTCGATGTACCCGGCCCCGAATTCGCACGGCGGCATGGGCAACTTCATCGCGTGGGATGGCGTCAACGGCAAGATCAAGTGGTCCGACCCCGAGCAGTTCTCGGTGTGGTCCGGTGCTCTGGCCACCGCTGGCGACGTGGTGTTCTACGGAACGCTTGAGGGCTACCTGAAGGCGGTCGACGACAAGACCGGCAAGGAGCTGTTCAAGTTCAAGACCCCGTCGGGCATCATCGGCAACGTGATGACCTACCAGCACAAGGGCAAGCAGTACGTGGGCGTCCTCTCGGGCGTCGGCGGCTGGGCGGGTATCGGCCTCGCGGCCGGCCTGACCGACCCGAATGCCGGCCTCGGCGCGGTGGGTGGCTACGCGGCTCTGTCGCAGTACACCAACCTCGGCGGCCAGCTGACCGTCTTCGCCCTGCCGAACTAATCGGCCGCAGGGTCCACGATGACAACCGTGCCGGCGCGGGCTTCCGCGCCGGCACTCTTATGATTAGACTTTCTCGCAAGAGGCTGTCGCTCGGTGGAAGACGAAAGGCCTCGGAACAGGGAGACAGATGCGTTGCTCAACCTCAGCAAGATCGTAACGCGGCCCGTTATCGCCGCCCTCGCCCTAGCGACCGTTTCCACGGTTGCCGTACATGCTGAGGATGCCAAGCCCGCTGCCGACCCCAAGTTCGCCAACTCGTTGAACGCGAACGACAAGACCGCCGAGCAGGACCCCAAATTGCTCGCCGCGGATGCCGCCGTGAAGGTGGAGGACGGCAAGTATATGGATGCCGAGGGTCACCCGACCTTCCACGTGACCCAGGACGGCAAGATGCTCGACTGGTATAGCTATTCGGGATACCGCCGCTATCACGCCGAGTGCCATGTCTGCCACGGCCCGGACGGCATGGGCTCGACCTACGCCCCGGCGCTGAAGGATTCGCTGAAGCATCTCTCCTACGAGGAGTTCATCGGCATCCTGGTCGGCGGCAAGCAGGACGTGAACGCCGCCGAGCAGAAGGTCATGCCGGCCTTCGGCGACAATAAGAACGTCATGTGCTACTCGGACGACCTGTACGTCTATCTGAAGGCGCGCGCCGCCGGGGCGATCGGGCGTATCCGTCCCTCCGAGCACGAGGACAAGCCCGACGCGGCCAAGAAGGCCGAGAAGGAGTGCATGGGCTTCTGATGGCGCCCCTTGCCCGGATCGTCGCCCTCTGCGCCCTGTCCTTGACGACGGCGCAGGGGGCACTCGCCCAGCACCTGCCGGACATGGTGACGACGGACGTGCTGCGCGTCTGCGGGGACCCGGGCAACATGCCGTTCTCCGAACGCAAGGAGGACGGATTCGAGAACAAGATCGCGGCGATCATCGCCGACGAGTTGAAGATCAAGGTCCGCTATTACTGGCTGACGCAGGGACCCGGTTTCGTGCGCAACACGCTCGGAACCGGCCTCTGCGACCTGATCATGGGCCAGGCCTTCGGCAGCGACCTCGTCCAGACCACCAATCCCTACTACCGCTCGGCTTACACGCTGATCACCCGGGCCGGCGAGTTCGACGGCATCACCGCCCTCGACGACCCACGCCTGAAGGGCAGAAGCATCGGCGTGATCGCCGGCACGCCGCCCGTCAACCGGATGGGCGAGCTCGGCCTGGTCTCGACCATGAAGGCCTACGCGCCCTATCAGCTCGATCCGGCCCGCAAGTACCAGACCGTGGCGGCCGAGATCGTCGCGGCGCTCGCCGCCAAGGAGATCGACGCGGCCGTGCTCTGGGGCCCGGCGGCGGGCTGGCTCGCCAAGCAATCCGGCACCGCGATGACCGTGGTACCGCTGCTCAAGGAGCCGGAGCGGCCGCCGATGGCCTACCGGATCGCCATGGGCGTCCGGATCGGCGAGAATGACTGGAAGCGCACCCTCAACACCGTGCTGCGCAAGCGCAAGGCCGATATCGACAAGGTCCTGCGCGACTACGACGTGCCGCTCCTCGACGAGGAAGAGAACAAGCTGGCCCAGCCCGGCGAGCGGTGAGCGGGTTCAGGCCCGCTCGATACCCGTCCGATCAAGCTTCTCCAAGGCATCGACCACGCGCTCGCCGCCGATGACGAGATCCGGCGCGATCTCGGCCAGCGGCACCAGCACGAAGGCCCGTTCCCGCACGTAGCGGTGCGGCAGGACGAGGCGGGCATCGTCCACGGCGGCGCCCTCATAGGCCAGCACGTCGATGTCGATGACCCGCGGCCCCCAGCGCTCCTCGCGCACGCGGCCGAGATCCTGCTCGACCTTGAGGCAGGCATCCAGCAGGCCGTGCGGATCCAGATCCGTATCCACCGCCACCGCGCCGTTGAGGAACCAGGGCTGATCGGTCTTGCCCCAGGGCGGCGTGCGGTAATCGGCCGAGCGCGCCAGGACCCGGATGCCCGGCGTCGCGGCGAGCCCCGCCACGGCTCGATCGAGCATCGCGGCCATGTCGCCGATATTGCTGCCGATGCCGAGATAGGCCTTCATGCCTGCGCTCCGCGGTGGCGGACGATTTCGATGCTGACGCCGTCCAGGATCGCCGGGACCGGGGCACTGGGCTTGTCGACCCGCACGGCGATCGCCTCCACGCGCCTGTGCCGTTCGAGGATCGTCGCCGCGATTGTCTCCGCAAGCGCCTCGATCAGGTTGAACCGCCGCTCCGTGGCGATCTCGACGACGATCTGCGTGAGATCCGCGTAGCTCACCGTGCCGGTGACGTCGTCGGAGCGGCCCGCCTCGCCGAGATCCAGGCGGGCTTCGAGGGAGATGTAGAAGCGCTGGCCGAGCACCGCCTCCTCGGGCAACAGGCCATGCCGGCCGAACACGGCGATCCGCGTCACGCGGATAAGATCGCCCGCCATGCTCACTGCACCTCCGGCCGCATCACCGCATCGACGACGCGCATCGCCTCGACATGGGCCGCCACGTCATGCACCCGCACGATGTCCGCGCCGAGCGTCGCCGCGACGGCGTGGGCCGCGAGCGACCCGGTGAGGCGATCAGCCGGACGGGTCTCGCGGTCGTGCAGCCGCCCGAGGAGCGATTTGCGGGAGACGCCGACCAGCACCGGGAAGCCCAGCGCGCGGATCTCCGGCAGCCGCCGCAGGGCTTCGAGATGCTGCGCCCAGGTCTTGCCGAAGCCGATCCCGGGATCGAGCACGATGTTGGAATCGTCGATCCCGGCGCGATGCGCGATGCCGAGCGAGCGCTCGAAGAAGGCCAGCATGTCGGCGATGATGTCGACACCCGCGTCGATCGTCTCGCGGTTGTGCATGATGATCACCGGCGCCCCGTGGGCGGCCGCAACCGTGGCGATATCGGGTTCGCGCTGCAGGCCCCAGACGTCGTTGACGATCCGCGCCCCCGCCTCCAGAGCGACACGGGCCGTGGAGGCCTTGTAGGTGTCGATGGAGATCGGCACCGCAATCCGCGGCGCGACGGCGCGGATCACCGGCAGGACGCGGGCCTGCTCCGCCTCGGCCGGCACCGGGACGTGGCCGGGCCGGGTCGATTCACCGCCAATGTCGAGGATCGCGGCGCCCTCCGCCACCAGCCGCTCGGCCTGGGCGATGGCCGCTTCCTCGCCGGCGAACAGGCCGCCATCGGAGAAGGAATCGGGGGTGACGTTGAGGATGCCCATCACCAGCGTGTGCCCGCCGAGATCGGGAAGCAGGTCGGACAGGCCGGGGGAGGGGGTCACGGTGCGGGTCCCGTTCACATGCGCGGTTCGGGGCCCGGTTTGCGCGAATCGCGGGGCCGGCGCAACGCCGGCCCCATCCGCTCACCCGTGGTAGCAGCGGATCTCGGCCTCGGCCTGGGCGCGGCGGAGTTCGGCGACCTTGTCGTCGAAGATCTTGGTCGACTTGAACTCGTTGGCGCGGTTGCCGATGCCCTGCCGCATGGACAGGATCGTGCTCGCCTGGACGTACTTGTCGTAGGGCAGGATCGCGGCGAGCTGGTCGAGCGAGCAGGAGCATTTCTGCAGGCTGTCGCGGGTCTGGCCGTTGGCCGCCATGCAGCCGAACACGTAATCGACCCGCGCATCGGTCGGGTAATCGTTCTCCTCGGCCGCCCAGCCGGCCAGCCCCGACAGGGTCAGGGCGAGGACGGCCAGCGCGCCGCTTTTAGCCAGCTTTCTGGTCATAGTTCAGCTTCTCCTCCAGCAACTCGCCGCCGTCCTGGTTCTTCGAGGACGCCTCGATCGAGACGATCTCGCCGGGGACCGACGGGGCCGTGACGAAGGTATAGGTCATGTCGTCCATGCCGCGCATGCGCTGCGCCATCGCGTCGCCGGCGAAGGGTTTCGTGACCACCTGCCAGCCGTCGACCTCCTTGCCGCCGACAGTGACCTTCGTCGGCGTGACCACCGCCTTCTCACGCAGGCCCTTCCGGATCGCGAGCTTCAGGTAGCGCGGGTTCGCTTCCAGCACCTTGGCCAGCCCCCGGAGGTGGTTCTCCAGGAACAGGGACACGACGGGGTTACCCGCCATATCCTCGAACGGGCCGGCCGGCACGCGATTCAGCCCCGAGAACATCGTGACGCTGATGTCCCTTGCATCCGGGTTCTTGCCCGGCTCGACCTTCAGGGTCAGCGTGTCCTGCAACGGCGCCCCGAACGGCCCGCCCGCAATGCCGGAGCGGCGCAGGTAATCGTACGTGATCGTCGATCCCGGCGTCGTGTTCTTCATCTGCGGCTGGTCGAACAGCAGATCGGCCGCGCTCGGCGCAGCCGCGGCGTTGGCCTGGGTCACGGTGGCGGGTTTCGGTGCATCCTCGGCGAAGGCGGGCAACGCGGCCAGCGCCAGCACGAGGGCGGTCGTGGCAACAAGTCTCACGAGTGGACGTCCTCCTTGAACGGCGACCGGACGTTGCTGCCGATCGTCCGATAGACGTAATCGGGCGGGTTCTCGGCCGCCTCCTCGACGGCGAGCGCCCGCACCTTGGCGTGGAGTGGGGAGAGCGAGCAGGCCGGATCTGTCGCCGCAGCGTCGCCGGCCAGCGCCAGCGCCTGGCAGCGGCAGCCGCCCCAATCCTTCTCCCGCCGGTCGCAGGAGCGGCAGGGCTCCTTCATCCAGTCCGTGCCGCGATAGGCGGTGAAGGCGGGGGAGTCGCGCCAGATCTCGCCCAGGGAATGATCGTTGACGGTCCAGAATTCCAGGCCCGGGATCGTCTCGGCGGCGTGGCACGGCAGGACCTTGCCCTGGGGCGTGACGTTCATGAGCTTGCGGCCCCAGCCGCCCGCGCAGGCCTTCGGGTACTTCGCGTAGTAATCCGGCACCACGAGGTCGATCACGAGCTGACCCTTCAGCCGCTCGCGCGCCGCCTCGACGATCCGGATCGACGCGTCCACCTGCGCCTTGTCGGGCATCAGGGCGGCGCGGTTGACGTAGGCCCAGCCGTAATACTGCGTGTGCGCGACTTCGAGCCGCTTGGCACCCATCGTGACCGCGAGATCGATGAAGCCCGGCACCTCGTGGATATTGCCGCGATGGATGACGGAGTTGAGGGTCAGCGGCAGCCCCAGTTCCACCACCTTGGCGGCAAATTCGAATTTCTGGGGCTGCGCATTCTTGAGACCGCCGATCTTCTCGGCGTTCTGCGCATCGACGCCCTGGACCGACAGCTGCACGTGGTCGAGCCCGACATCGTAGAGCGCCTGCAGCTTGGCCAGCGCACCACCGACTCCCGACGTAATCAGGTTCGAATACAGGCCGAGATCCGCACAGGTCTTGGTGATCTCGACGATGTCGTTGCGCGCCGTCGGCTCGCCGCCGGACAGGTGGACATGGAGCACGCCGAGACCCGCAGCCTCCGTGAGGACCCGCTGCCACGTCGCCGTGTCGAGCTCGCCGGAGCGGCGGTCGAGCTCCAGCGGGTTCGAGCAATAGGGGCAGCGCAGCGGGCAGCGATGGGTCAGCTCAGCGAGCAGTCCCACCGGTGCCGGCGCCTCGGGCCGGTTCGGCGTGATGGCGTTCATCGCTCAAGGACTCGTTTCTCAGCCAAGCCCTCGAGCATCACCAGGATGTCGGACTCGATGGCCCGGGGATCGGCCGCGTAGGTCTTGCCCAGCTCGTCGGCGATCGCCGCCACGCTGCGGGTGCCGTCGACCAGCTTGAGGACCGCCACAGCGTTGTCGTCGAGGTCGAAGGTGCGTTCGGGGGCCAGCAGGACGTATTTGCCGCGGGTCTCGTCATGGCGCAGCCGCACGCCCCGGGGGAGCCGCGGACGATCCTCGGCCACCATCTTGCGGCTGCCGCCCGCCGCCTGGACCGGCGCCCTCTCCGCAACGAGGCCTTCGCCCGGACGCCACGCATCCGGCGGGATCATCCCGGGCGCGACATAGGCGAAGTACAGGGCATCGAGCTGCGTCCAGAGGACGTTGCACTTGAAGGTCAGCGCCGCCATCGCCTGACGCTGCAATTCCGGCGTGGTCGCGTGCCGCTTCACGTAGTCGAGGGCGAAATCGGCATCCCGGGGCGCTTGAGTGAGGCGCTTGTCGAAATAGGCCAGCGTGTCCTTGGTGATGAAGTCGTAGTTCTTCAGCATCCCGGCGACGCGCTCGGAGATGATCGTCGGCGAGAACATCTCGGTCAGCGACGAGGCGATCGCCTCCAGCAGGCTCTTTTCGGAAACGAAGTGGACATAGGCCTCCACCGAGAACTTGGTCGCCGAGAGGATGCCGCGGGTCGAGAGCACGTAATCCCGGTCGAAGCCGACGCCCTCGGCGAGTTTGAGCCAGCGCTCGATGCCGCCATCGCCCTCGTGGTCGCCGTCATGGTCGACGATGCGCTGGCGCCAGATCCGCCGGAGCGACGCGTCGGTCATCCGGGCAAGGACGGCCGCATCCTTCACCGGGATCATCGCCTGGTAGTAGTAGCGGTTCAGCGCCCAGGCCCGGACCTGATCCTTCGACAGCTTGCCGTCATGGAGCAGGCGGTGAAACGGGTGCAGGTTGTGGTAGCGGCGTGCGCCGATATCGCGGAGCGCCGCCTCCAGCTCCTCGCGGCTCAGGAGACGCTGGCTCTCGGCGGTGTCGGGGGTCGGGAAGACTGCGTTCATGGCGTATCCGGCGTCCGTTCTCGGGTCGCGTTTCCTGTGTCGTCCCGCCCTCGGCAACGGGGCGTGTTCCTGAACGTGAAGACGATATAGTGCCGACAACCGGTCGTCCCAACCGTCTCACCCGCCGAGATGTTCTGAAACGTCGTCTGAGATCCTGCCCAGGTTTTCCAATCCACCCCTCATCCTGAGGTGCCGGAGCGCAGCGAAGGCCTCGAAGGAGCCCTCCAGCTGGCCGGGCGATCCCTGGAGCCCTCCTTCGAGGCCGCTCCGCGGCACCTCAGGATGAGGGGTGGATGGTAGGCCTATAATCCTATAGCGACACGCTCAGGCCGTCATGCGCCACCGTCCAGCCGGCCGCCTCGACATCCTGCCGCTCCGGGGATCCCTCGACCAGCACCGGGTTGGTGTTGTTGATGTGCACGAAGATCCGCCGGCCGATCTCGGTTGCCGCCAGGGCGTCGATCGAACCGTTTTCCCCGCGCATCGGCACGTGCCCCATGCGCCAGCCGGTCTTCGTCCCGACACCGGCCCGGATCATGTCGTCGTCGTGCAGGACAGTGCCGTCGAACAGCAGCGCGTCCACGCCGGCGATGCGCGCCCGCAAGCCATCGGTCACGCGGGCGCAGCCGGGGATGTAGGCGAGGCGCCGTCCGCCGGCCTCGATCAAAGCGCCGACCGTCGTCTCGGTCTCGGCACCGATCTCCATGGTCTCGTCTTCCAGCCACAGCGGCACCTTGCCGGGGACCGGGAACAGCGTGACCGACAGGCCGGGCAACGGCTCGAACCGCTCATCCATGCCGATCGCCTGACGGGCCACGACGCCTTCGGCCATCACGTCGAAGACGCGGTTGGCGTTCACCGAATCGAGGATTCCGCGCGTGGCGTAGAGCGTGTAGGGCTGGCCCTCGCGCAGGGTGAGCAGACCCGCCACGTGATCGACGTCGCCGTTGGTCAGGAGCACGGCGCGGATCGGCGAGTGGCGCAGGCCCTCGCGCGGATGCATCGCGTGATTGTCGAAAAGCTGTTGCCGGATGTCCGGCGAGGCGTTGATCAGCAGCCAATCCGCCCCGTCCGCGGAGACCGCGATGCTCGACTGGGTCCGAGGCCGCACCCGGTCCGGCTCGGACCGCGCCAGCGTGCAGATGGGGCAGCGGCAATTCCACTGGGGAAGGCCGCCGCCGGCCGCGGAACCGAGGATCACGACGCGCATGGTGCGGCTCCCGAGATCCCCGGCCCGTGAAACTCAGTTGAAGGTGTCGATCTCAGCCGACTCGTAGCTCGTCACTTCCATGCCGACGCAGATCTCGGACACGACGGGGGCAGCCCACTTCATGGTGTTTCTCCTTGGCGGTATCCTCACCGAGCGTCAGGCGGATCCTAAGAAGACCCTAAGACACTGATGGCGCTTTCGTTTTTCGGCGCGGAACCGGTATCGACCATTCACGCACACGCTTCAAGCACGAAATTGCCGGATCCTCCCAAATTTTTCGTGAGACGCGTGCTAAAGATCCAGAAACCAACCAGAAACGTCGGCAATTAAGACTTAAGTACAGTCGCTCATTGCCGAAAGTCCGGACCACGCAATTCTAGCATGAAGCCCTTACCGCGCACGGTCGTCAGGGCTGGACCACCATAGCGCACGAAATCGGCCATCTTCGAGCGCAGGTAGCCGATGTAGACGTCCACCACGTTGAGCGAGAGGCCGCCCTGGCTGGCCCAGAGCCGGTCGAAGATGTCCGCTCGGGAGACCGGCTTGCCGATGCTCTCCATCAGCATGGCGAGCAGATCGGCCTCGCGGGGGGTGAGGCGGGCGATGGCCTCGCCGCAGCTCGCCTGCCGGGTGTCGAGGTCGAGGATCAGCCGGCCCGCCGTGATCCGCGAGCGCGGCGCCTCGGCCTGCTCGCGCCGCATCAGGTGGGTGCGCAGGCGCGCCACCAGCTCGTCGAACTCGAAGGGCTTCACGATGTAGTCGTCGGCGCCGAGCGCCAGACCCTCGGCGCGGTCGCGGATCTCGTCGCGGGCGGAGAGGAACAGGATCGCGCCGGGGAACCCGCCCTCCCGCAGGGATCGGCAGACATCGTGGCCCGACCCGTCCGGCAGGTTGATGTCGAGGAGCACGGCGCCGGGTGCCGGATCGTGCGCGGCCTTCAACGCCTCATCGACGCAGGCCGCCGTGCCGACCTCGAACCCCTCCGCCTCCAGGCCGCGGGCCAGGAGGCCGCGGATGTCGATATCGTCCTCGACGATCAGGATCCGCGTCATGCGGCCGGCTCCCTCTCCTGTGCGGCGCCAGCCGTGTCGCCGGCCGTGCCGGGATTCCATGCCGGATCGAGCGCCGGAATGTCCAGGCTCACGCGGGCGCCGTGCCCCTCCGATCCGGCACCCAGGTGGATTGTCCCGCCATGCTGCTCGACGATCCAGCGCGCCAGGGCGAGGCCGATGCCAAAGCCGGTTTCGTCGGGCCCCGCGCCGGCACCGCGCCTGAAGCGCTCGAACAGCTCGGCCTCGGAGGCACTGAAGCCCGGCCCGTCATCCGTCACGGTGATCCGGCCCGCAGGACCGGGGATGGCCGCCAACGCAACCTCCACGCGGGTGAGACCGGCGGCATGGCGCAGGGCATTGTCCACGAGGCTCTCGACGGTCTGCCGGATCCACTCGCGATCGGCGACGCACTCCACATCCTGGGTCCCCGGATCGAGGGTGAGGGCGACCCGGCGGCGGGCGGCCTCCGAGGCCATGTTGTCCACCGCCTCCGACAGCACCAGCGCCAGCCCGAGCGGGCGCTTGTCGAAGGCGATCTCGCCGGTCTCCGAGCGGGCAACCCGCAGCAGGTCCTCGACCCGCAGCTTCAGGCGCTGCGCCCGCTTCCTGATTGTCGCGAAGACCGGCCCGGGATCGGCACCACGGGAGGCACCCCGCAGGGCGAGGTCGCACTCGCCCAGGATCACGGTCAGCGGGGTGCGCAGCTCGTGGCTGACATCGGCGAAGAAGCGCCGCCGCGACTGGTCCACGGATTCGAGGCGGGCATTGGCGGCGCGCAGATCCGCCGTCCGGGCCGCGACGGTATCCTCCAGCGCCGCCCGATCGGCCGCGACCCGCGATTCCCGCCGGGCGAGGCGGGCCGCCATGCGGTTGACGTTGGTCATCAGCAGGCCGAGCTCGTCCCGCGTCGCCACGGAGAGGCGCGTGTCGAGGGCACCATGGCCGATGGCGCTCGCGGCCCGGCGCACCTCCTCGATCCGCGCCAGGGTCGGCCGGGTGACGCCGCGATAGAGGATCGCCAGCAGCACGAGGGCCGCGGTCACCGCTGCGGCGGCGGCGAGGCGCAGGCGCTCTGACAGGGCGCGGGCCTGCTCGGAGCCGAGCGCCATGCTGCGCCGCTCGGCCTCGATCAGGAAGGAGAGCGGCTGGCCCGTCATGGCGCCGAAGCCGTTGAGCGCGCCCTTGATCGAGTCCTGACGCTTCTCAGAGTCGGACTGCCGGCTGATCAGCGCCACCTGCCGGTCGAGGATGGCGCGGGCCGCGCGCAGCTGCGCCATCGGGCGCGTCCGGGCCGCATACTGCATCCGGTCGGCGGGATCGTCGCTCGGCGGGAAGCTCTTCGCCAGGGCCTCGTCGACGGTCCGCAGGGCGCGGTCGGCATTGTCGCGGGCGATCGCCATCGCCTCGGGCTGGCCGTCGGGATTGCCCACGGTCTCGACGGCGGCCAAACCGAATTGCGTGAGGCGTCCGGACAGCTCGGCGAGCAGTTCCAGCCGCCGCTGCGCTTCGAGCGTCCGGTCGACGGTCCGCTCGGCCGCGCCGATCGCCGCGAGCGCGGCCACGGCGGCGAGCATCACCACGATGGCGGTGCCGCCCAGAAGCAGCGCGAAGCGGGTCTTCAGCGAGCGCATGGTCGCGCCCCTGCCTCGAAAGCTGACGCCCGTTGACCCGCCCCCGCCCTCATCCTGAAATGCGGCGAAGCCGCCTCGAAGGAGCCCTCCAGCCGGCCGTGCGATACCTGGATCCCTCCTTCGAGGCCTCCGCTGCGCTCCGGCACCTCAGGATGAGGTGGTGGGTGGGGGAAGCGTGGTCCGGACATCGGTCCCGCTCAGAGATCCTTCGGCAGGCTGCCCTTGGCGGCGCAGCGCCAGCGCGCGACATGCCATTCGGGATGGGATTCTTGCCACGTCGCCAGCGCGCTCTGGGAATTGCGCAGGCAGACGAAGGGGCTCGACGCCCCGGAGGACATCTCGATCCGGTCCTCGCGGCAGGTCGAGGGCTGGGCGACGAGGCAGATCGACAGCAGCAGCAGCATGGGCGCGTTCCCGGGCTGCCGGCCTCGTGCGGGCCGGCTTGATCCGGAGCATAGGACGCGTCCACGCCCCTTGCCCAGGCGGCGTCAGGCCGCGACCCAGATCTCGCCCTTGGCGATGGTGGCGAGGTCGCCCGAATAGCGCCGCAGGGGCTTGGCGAGGAGGTCGGCGTGCTCCGGGCTGAGGCCGCGCAGGGCCTGAGCCAGCAGGCGCAGGAACACGAGATCGTGCGCGCCGGTCTCCACGAAGGTCTCGGCCATCCGGCCGTGGGCGCCCAGCAGAAGCGTCCCGCGACGCATGCCGAGGCCGGGATGGTCGCCGACCGTGAGCGCCGCCAGGGTGCCGGCGATCATGCGCGAGCCCGCGAGGTTTCCCGCGCGCCCCGCGAGGATCGTCCCGCGCCGCATCCGGTCGCCGAGATGCGCGCCCGCCGTGCCGCGGATGATCAATGTCGCCCCGTCGAGGCCGGCCTTGGCAGCGTAGACCGCACCGCCCGCGTAATCGCCAGCGTCGCCCTCGATCGTGATCGTGCCGCCGGTGGCGCCGGAGGCCGCATAGGGCCCGGCATTCCCGGTGACCGTCAGGCTGCCGCCCGCCATGCCGGCGCCGAGGCGCTGGCCGACATCGCCGGTCACCCGGATCGTCCCCTCCGACAGGGAGGCGCCGACCCGGTCCAGGCGTTCGTGGCCGCCCTCGACGGTGAGGATATCGGACCCGTCGAGGGACACGGAGAAGCAATCGCCGAGGCGCACGCCGGTCCGGGTCGTGCCGACCTCCAGGCGCTCGGCTTCGCCCTGCGTGAGGCGGCTCAGCGCCAGCGGATTGACGTTCAAGAAATCCAGCCGCTCGGGCGGCGCTTGCCGCAGGGTGAGGGTGCTCACGGCTCAGCCCTCCGGCTCGGCGTCGTCATCTTGGCGTCGTCGCGCGCGATCAGGTCGCGCAGGTGGTAATGGTGGCGGCCGAGATTGCCGCCGTAATTGCCGGCCGTCACGGCGATCAGCCCGTGCTTTCCGCCAATCTCGGTCGCCGCATGCAGGCCAGCGCGCATCGAGTCGGACACGCCCTGCGAGGTCAAGGCGTCGATCACGATCTCCAGCACCACGCCACATTCCGGCGGCAGCGCCGAGCCGGCCCGCCCCTTGAGGGTCGGGCAATAGGCATCGTTGGTGGAGGCCATCATGCCCTTGGTCCGTCCGCCGACCTTCGAGCCGGAGCGCACGATGCCGCCCGGGAAGGGCAGGATCGCACCCGGAACCGCCTTGGCGGCCTCCACGGCGACTTCGGCCACCTTCAGCGTCTCGGCATGGGTCCGGCCGAGGAACAGCAGATTGCCGCCGCCGACCGCGCCCTCGACGGCGCGGACCGAATCCTCGCACAGGAACTCGCCGTCCATGACCGGGATGCGCCAGTAGCGCCGCTCCTTGCCGGTCGCGTCGGGCAGGCGCTTGGCCACCGCGAAGCCGTCGCCGAAATAGCGGATCGCGCCGCCGAGCTTGATCTTGGTCGGCCCCTCGACGCCCGCGTAGCAGGCGGTGCCCGGGCAGGTGAGGATGCACTGGCCGACCCGCTTGATCAGCTGCTCCTTGAGTCCGTTCGGCTCAAAGCCGAACAGCAGGATGCGCACGCCCGGCCGCCCATCCGGGGTCTCCTCCGGCGACAGCTCGGCGTCGATCCCGGCCTCGGCGCCGCAGCCGATCACCGAGGTGGCGAAGCCCGTCATCGTGGTGGCGGCGATCATCGCCCATTTGGCGGTGTCGTTCGTGACGATGATGGCCGTGCCGGCCACGTCGAACGCCTCCGCGAAGGTGTCGATGACCCGGATGCCGTTGAGGGAGAGGTCAGACATTGTTTTCGGATTTCCGCGACGGCCAAATCCCTTCCCCCTCTGCGGGGGAGGATGGCCCCTGCGTCAGCAGGGGTCGGGTCGGAACGAAGTCCCACAAGGGAGGAGCGCCGCTGCCAGAAAGGTCGCGCCGGGAGCCGAAACCCAAAGCGTCGCGCCGCCCCTCTCCCCTCCTGCTCCGCAGGGTACCCTCCCCCGCAGAGGGGGGAGGGAGGGGGGCGTGCGTTATACCCGACATGGCACCGCCTCGAAATTATCCGTGCCCTCGCCGAACGCGGCATCGGGCACCGCGAAACTGTCGAGGCCCTCGCCGAACCGTTCCGTGAGGTAGGTGTCGGCGCGCTTGGCCATGGCCTTGTCGGCCTCCACGGTGAGCGACAGCGTGCGTCCGGAACGCCAGTCCACGATTTCGCCGTCCTCGACGATCGGCACGCCGTCCTTGAGGACGAGCTTGGCGGCGGTGAACATCGCGGTACGATTGGCGTCGTCCCGGTAGACCGCGACGTCGGCGCGCGCGCCGGCCCGCAGGTGGCCGCGGTCCGCGAGCCCGAGAAGCTTGGCCGGCCCGGAGCGGGTCAGCTGCGCGATCTCCGAAAGCGTGTATTCCCGCTCCAGCCCCGGCAGGCCCGAGCGCTCGCCCACGATCTTGGGCAGCGTCGCGATCTCGCGGTCGCGTTCGGACTTGTCCATCAGCAGGTGGATGATGCGCGGATACTGCGTGAACGGGCCGCCATTCGGATGGTCCGTGGTCAGGATCGTCCGCTCCGGATCGGTGGAGAGCAGCATGATCTCCAGGCCGATCGCCCATTGCAGCGAACTGGTCGGGCCGCGCGGCCGGTACAGGAACGGCACCACGCCGCCGCCCTCGGCGTCGCCCGCGTTCAGCACCCACTTCTTGGGATTGGCGCCCTTCCGCCCCGCGAACTGCCGGAGAATGTCGAGGGACACCGTGACCGTCTGGCCGAACACCACCTGCCCGATATCCAGGGTGGCGTTCGGGTTGTCGGTGATGGCTTGCGCGATCCGCTCGGCCGCCGAGCGGAAGCCGCCGGTGCCGGGATTGGCCGGATCGACCGCGCCGTAGGCGTAGAACTGGGCGTGGGCGAAGTGGATCCGCCGACCCTCGGCTGCATCGAGCGTCGCGATGAAGCTGTCATCGGCGCCCGGCAGGCCAAGGTTGTTGCAGTGGACGTGGAGCGGGTGCGGGACGCCGATCTCCTCGACCGCGTCGAGGAGCGAGCCCATGATCTGGCGGGTCGAGAGCCCGTAGCAGGGGATCTCGTCGTCGAGCGACAGGCGAAGCGCCCCGTCCTTGAAGGCCGAGGCGCCGCCCGCGTTGATGCACTTCACGCCGAGGCCACGCGACTGGGCGACCGACAGGGCGACGAGGTCGCGCACCGCGTTGCCGCCCTGGCGCTCGCGCAGCATCTGCAGAAGCTGATCGTCGTTGCCCATCACGGTCAGCGCGCCGCGGTCGAGCAGCGGAATGTCGGCGAGTTCGAGCTGTGTCGCCAGCGCGTGGGTCGGCGGCATCGCGGGCTCGACCGCGGTGGTATAGCCCATCCGCGCATAGGTCGAGCCGATCCAGGCCGCGGCCCCGCCGGCATGCGCGAAGGGATGCCCCTCGGGCGCCGCCTCGCTCACGTAGAGGTCGGGCAGGAGCAGCCGCGAGGTGATCACGTTGCCGCCCGCGATATGCGAATGCACCTCGACGCCGCCGGCCATCACCACGCAGCCCGCCGCGTCGATGACGGCGTCGGCCTCGCGGCCCGGCGGATCGATGATCTGGCCGTCCTCGATCCAGACATCCCCCACGGAATCGCGGGACGTGGTCGGATCGACGACGCGCCCGCCCCGGATCACGCTCAGCATGCGGGTTCACTCCTCGACGCGGCTTGGCCCGTGATCAGGCGCTCCTTCAGGGCGCCGAGGATCGACGCGGCCGACGGCAGATCCGTGGGCGCCGAGGCCGGCCAGTAGGTCAGTGCGGCGCGCGGTTCGTTCCACAGAACTCCGCCGTGATCACGGCCGGGCTGGCCGACCGCGATCACCACTTCGGCGGCTTTCGCCTCACCATCTGGGACGAGCGCCACGGACGGGACGGCGGACAGCCAGTCCGGGCGCGCCGCCGGCACGGAGGCGAGCCACAGGACGGCATCGGCTTCGCCGGCGGCGACCTGCCGGGCGGCGTCGAAGCGCCAGGGATCGTGCTCGGGCACGCGGCGGCCGAAACCGCTGCGCGGCGCCTGACCGGTCATCCAGGCCGAGACGGGCACGACCGCCCGGTCCTGTCCGATGCCGCCGGTGGCGAGGGTGAAGCAGCGCGTCGTCTCGCTCAGCTCCATGGCGAGGCCCTGGAGCATCTCGATGCCGGCCTCGCCGAGCTCGGCGGGATCGTAGAGGAGGACGCCATATTGCGCGGCGGCCAGCCGGGCCGCGATCTGCCCGGGGAGCGCGTCACCGGCGAGATGGCCACGGGCATAGGCACGCAGCACGCCCACGGCTTCCGCCAGACCGCCCGCGGCGGGCCATGCCACGGACGCGGTGGCGTTCGCGCCGACGGCCAGGAGCGCGCGATCTGATCCTGCAGCACGGCCGCGGGTCGGCTTCGTGTCGATCAGGCGCTTCATCAGCGGCGCCTGCCAGGGGGCGGCGCCCACCACAAGCACGACGTCGGCGCGTCCGACCGCCTCGGCCGGCGTCGACGTCAGGGCGCCGACCCGGCTCAGCGCGCCGAGTTCGGCATAGGTCCCGACCGCACCGGCGGTGTCGACGGAGGCGCCGATGCGCCCCGCGAGATCGTAGGCCGCGCGAATCGCGGCCACATCGGCGCTCAGGCCGGCGATCACCGGCGCGCGCGCCTTGGCGAGCAGGGATGCGGCCGCCTCGATGGCGGTGCCCGCGTCCGTCGCGCCACCCTTCACCCAGGCTGCCATGCTCCCTCTCGCGCCGTTCTTGTCTTGGATTCGGAGCGGGCGACGGCCGTAAGACCGGACGAAGCGAGCCACCCCGAAACCGGGTCCCCGCAGTGTCGGAATGGCACGCCCGCCCGTCAAGTTCCGGGCAGACGGCAAACTCGGCACGCCATCGCAAGACCTAGGTTTGCATTCATCGGCCCATCGCGGCAAGGGGGTCCCGCGGGAATGCCAGGGCAATCGCTTCAGCGTGAGGAGGTTTAGGTTCGCGGTCGGGGCGTTTTGTGATTCAGGCGGCGGCTTGCCTCT